>NZ_JAIOJZ010000120.1 GCF_020404845.1 Streptomyces hyderabadensis
CGGCCGCGATACCGGCCTTCACCGGAGCGCCCAGCCCCTCGGAGGCGGCCGCGCCGCCCCCGGCGCCCGCACCGCCGGAGCTGCCGCCGCTCGCCGCGGCCGCCGCCCCCGCGGCTCCCGCAGCACCGGCGCCCGCGCCCCCGGCGATGAGCCCGGCCGCCTTCGCGTACCCGGCGACACCGAACCAGCCGATGACCGCGACGGGCACCACGGCCGGAATGCCGCTCGCGACCTCTTCGATCTGGGTCGCGGCCAGTCGGCACCTGGCGCACTCCTCCAGGTGCTTGCGCAGTCCGCGTTCGGCCCGGATGCGCAGTCTGCCGCGCGCGTACGTGCCGAGCTGGTCGGCGTAGCGGGCGCACTCCTCGTCGGTGGCGAGGGCCTCGCTGACATGGGCCTGGAGGTAGGCCTGTTTCAGCCCCTCGCGGGCGCGGCTGGCGAGGACACGGGTGCCGTTGGCGTCCAGCCCGAAGAGCGTGGCCACCTCGCTCGGCGACTCGTCCTCGACCTCGGTGTGCCACAGCACGGCCTGCCACCGCTCGGGCAGCGACCGGAAGGCCCGCATGGCCATCGACTGCTCGGCCTCGTGCATCGCGCGGACGTCGGCACCCAGCTCCAGGGTGTCGTCGTCCCCCTTCGCGGTGTGCGCGGCCTGCGCGGCGAACACCGCGAAGTCCTCGACGAGTTGCTCCCGGCCCGCCGACCTGGTCCAGCCGGCGGCGACGCGCCGGACCGCGGTGAGCAGGTAGGCGCGCACGGCGTACTCGGGTCCCGAACCGCCGCGCACCGCCTGGAGCATGCGGGCGAACACCTCGGCGGTGAGGTCGTCCGCGGTGTGGGCGTCACGGCAGCAGGTGCGCGCGTACCGGCGCACCGCGTCCGCGTGGCGCCGGTACAGCTCCTCGTAGGCCGTGTCGTCGCCCGAGCGCATCCGCTCGATCAGGTCCGCGTCGGACGCCGGCTGCTCCCGCGGCGGCGGCAGGACGCTCCCGTCGTACAGGTCCCGCGGCGGCGGCAGGACGCTGTCCTCGTGCAGCTCGCGCTGCGCCGGAATCCCGGCCGCCGCACGGCCCCCGTCCTCGACGGGGCCCCCGCTGCCACCGGCCTCGGCGGCAGCGTCGCGGCCACCGGCCGCCGAGGCGCCGTCGGGGCCGGTGTCCCCGGTCGGCCGGTCGCCCTTGGCGGGAGCACCGTCCCGCCGGGCACCGGCCGGGCCGCCCTGCCCCGGCACCTGCGGCGCATCACCGTCCCGGTCACCGTCCCGGCTCTCGCCATTCCGGGTCTCGTCATTCCGGGCGTCGGCGGCCCGGGTGTCAGCGGCCCGGGTGTCGCCGGTTCCGCCGTCACCGGGGCCGTTCTCGCCGTCGCCGAGCGACCCGTCCCGCCTGTCAACGCTCATCGCGGAAAGCCCCCGCCAACCTGCCCAGCCAGTCCGAACACCGGGTCAGCGTGCCATATTGGCTTTTGTTCAGGACCCCCCTGTGCCGACCATCACTCGTCTGTGGGGACTTGCCGTGCCGCGGTAATAACGCTCAACCGTTCGGGGAAGGAGTTACGGGCCGTCCGACGGCGCCGCAGTCTCAGGCCGGGCGCGACCGCAGCCCCTCCAGCAGGATGTCCAGCAGCCGGGTCGAAGCCGCCGCCTGCTGGGCCGGGTCCGGCAGCGAGGGCGCCGCGGTGGCTATGACCAGCAGTACGTCCGACACCGACACGTCCGGTCGCAGCTCACCCGCCGTCCGCGCCCGCTCCACGAGCCGGCCCACCACCTCCAGGAGCGCCGCGGCCCCGTCGTCGCCCGCCACGGAACCCGCGCCGCCCTCGGCTGCGGAACCCGTGGCGGAGCCCGCGGCCGGACCCGCCGCGTCCGTGAGGGGACCCGTGCCGTCGGCCGACACTCCGGCCACCGCGGCGTCCTCGGGCACCAGGCGCAGCTCGCCGGTGCCCGGCTGTATCCGCTGCTGCGGCACCCGCGGATCACCGGCCGACGCAGCACGGGCACCGCCGACGCCGCCGTCGGCGTCGCCCGGCACCCCGACCCGCAGCACCTGCGGCGGCAGCAGCCGGCCGGCGCCCGAGGCCACCGACGTCCGCAGGAAGCGGGACAGCGCCGACCACGGCTCGTCCTCCTGCCCCAGCGCCGTACGCGCCTGGTCGGTCAGCCGAGCCGTCTCCTCCTCGGCTATCCGGCGCACCAGGACGTCCTTGCTCGGAAAGCGCCGGTACACCGTGCCGACGCCGACCCGCGCGCGCCGCGCCACGTCCTCCATCGGAGCGCCGTAGCCCAGCTCGCCGAACACCTCCCGCGCCGCGCGCAGCACGTGCTCCAGATTGCGCTGGGCGTCCACGCGCAGGGGCGCGCTCCGTGCCGCGTCGCCGCGTGCGCCGCCCGTCGAGGCGCTCATCGCACCACCGGGCGCGACGGCCGACGCGGACGACCAATGAGAATCCTGAACATGCATAGACAATCCCCCGGTAATGACGTCTCCCCCCGGAGACACTCCCCGCCATCGAAAGCCGGAGTGCGTGGAACGGGCCCGGTTGCGCGGCCCGCCCGTCGCGGACCCCATGAGCACATCCCCCTGCACACCGTGGGAAAGAACATAGTTGAGCGGGAGTCAATTCAGAAGGGGCACGTTCCGCACGGAGCGCCCCCCGATCGGAGCACGCACCGCATACGCCCCGAATGTGCCGCTCCCCACCCCCGTACTTACCCACGCTGACCTGCGTGATCACCCCGCGCCACGGCGATTCTCCCGGCCCCGCGCTTCGACGATCTCCGGTCACACAAATTGACGAGCCTGTGGACAAACGCAAGCGCCGGGTGCGTCATGGGATGGTGAAGGAACGTGCGCGCATTCTCGTTGTCGGCGGTGGCTACGTCGGGATGTACACGGCCCTGCGGCTGCAACGGAACCTCAAGGGCGAACTGCGGCGGGGCGAGGCCGAGATCACCGTCGTCACCCCCGACGCCTACATGACGTACCAGCCGTTCCTCCCCGAGGCGGCCGCCGGTTCCATCTCCCCGCGGCACGTCGTCGTCCCCCTGCGCCGCGTCCTCGGCCAGTGCGACGTGGTCGTCGGCGAGGTCCGGGCGATCGACCACACGACCCGCACCGCCACCCTCACCACCCTCGCCACCGACGAGGAGCGGACGGGCGCCCGCCGGCTCACGTACGACGAACTCGTCCTCGCCCCCGGCTCCGTCTCACGCACCCTGCCCGTGCCCGGACTCGCCGACCACGGCGTCGGTTTCAAGACCGTCGAGGAAGCCATCGGCCTGCGCAACCACGTCCTGGAACAGATGGACATCGCCTCCTCCACCCGCGACCCGGCCCTGCGCGACGCCGCCCTCACCTTCGTCTTCGTCGGCGGCGGCTACGCGGGCGTGG
>NZ_JAIOJZ010000121.1 GCF_020404845.1 Streptomyces hyderabadensis
CTCGGTTGCTGGCGTCGTTGGGTGAGGCGTGGGTGGCTGGTGTCGCGGTCGACTGGTCCCGGTTGGTGCCGGCCGGGCGGGTGGTGGACTTGCCGACCTACGCGTTCCAGCACCAGCGCTACTGGCTCGACAGCACCTCCGCGAACACCGGTGACCGGCCCGCCGCCGACCAGGACGCCGCCTTCTGGGAGACGGTCCGGCACACCGACCTGGACGGTTTCGCCGCCGAGCTGGACATCGCGCCCGACGCCCCGCTCGGCACCGTCCTGCCCGCGCTCGCCGACTGGCGGCAGCGCATGCGGACCACCGCGGCCGTGGACGCCTGGCGCTACCGGATCACCTGGAAGCGCCTGCCCGGCGCGTCCGGCGCCCCGGCCCTCACCGGAACCTGGCTGGCCGTCGTACCGGAACGGCACCTGGACGACCCGTCCGTCACCACGTCCCTGGACGCCGTGGCGAAGGCCGGCGCCGAGGTGGTCCACGTGCTGGTCGGTGACAGCGATGCCGACGTGGACCGGCTCACCGAGCGGCTGCGTGGCCTCGTCGCCGGGCTCCGCCAGGCACCGGCCGGGATCGTGTCGTTCCTCGCCCTGGACGAGGAGCGTCACCCCGACCACCCGGCCATGCCGAGCGGACTGGCCACCGGGCTCTCCCTGGTGCGCGCCCTCGGCCGGGCCGGGATCGGCGCCCCGCTGTGGATGGTGACCCGGCAGGCCCTCGCGGTCGGCGAGGACACCCACCCGCACGCCCCACTGGGCTCGCTCACCTGGGGCCTCGGCCAGGTCACGGCCCTTGAACACGCCGACCGGTGGGGCGGGCTGATCGACCTGCCCGACACCGCGGACACCCGGAGCGCACGCATGCTGTGCGCCGCGCTCGCCGCGCACGGCGCCGAGGACCAGCTGGCGCTGCGTCCCTCGGGCACGTTCGTCCGCCGGCTCGCCCACACCCCCGGCGAGCAGCGGCCCGCCCGGCGCAGCTGGCGTCCGCGCGGCACGGTGATCGTCACCGGCGGCACCGGCGCCCTCGGCGCGGTCCTCGCCCGGTGGCTGGCCGCCGAGGGCGCCGAGCACCTGGTGCTCACCGGGCGCCGTGGAGCCGACGCGCCCGGCGCCGGGCGACTGCGCGACGAACTCGCCGCGACCGGCATCCGGGTCACCCTCGCCACCTGCGACGTCGCCGACCGCAAGGCCGTGGCGGCGCTCCTCGACGCGCTCGCCGCCGACGGGGAGACCGTACGGGCCGTGCTGCACGCCGCGGGTGTCGCGGACCTGACCTCCCTGGCGGACACCGGCCCGGAGGCGTTCGCCGCCGGGGTCGTCGCCAAGGTCGACGGGGCCCTGCACCTCACCGAACTCCTCGACCACACCGAGCTGGACGCGTTCGTCCTGTTCTCCTCCATCGCCGGCGTCTGGGGCAGCGGCGACCACGGCGCCTATGCCGCCGCCAACGCGTTCCTCAACGCACTCGCCGAGCACAACCGGGTCCGCGGAATCCCCACCACCTCCATCGCCTGGGGCGTGTGGAACGCCTTCGGCGCCGAGGGCGCAGGCGGCATCTCCGAGGCCGTCGACCTCGACCAGCTGCACCGGCGCGGCCTCCCGCTGATCGAACCCGAGCTGGGCCTCACCGCGCTGCAGCGGGCCCTGGACCGCGACGAGACCACGGTCACCGTGGCGCCCGTCGCCTGGGAGCGGTTCTACCCGCTGTTCAGCGCGGCCCGCCCGCGGCCGCTGTTCGAGGACCTGCCGCAGATCCGCGCCCTGTCCGCGCCGACGCCCGCGGCCACCGGCCCGGCCGCCGACTCCGGGCAGCGCGGCTCCGGGCTCGGCGATCTGCCGCCCGCCGACCGGGACAGCGGCCTGCTCGCCCTGGTCCGCGGCGAGGCCGCCGCCGTGCTCGGCTACGAGCGCCCCGACCAGCTCGATGCCGACCGCGCCCTGCGCGACGTGGGCTTCGACTCCCTCACCGCGATGGAGCTGCGCACCCGGCTGGCCACGGCCACCGGCCTGACCCTGCCGGCCGCGCTGGTCTTCGACCACCCGACACCGCTGGCCCTCGCGGCATACCTCAAGACCGAGCTGTACGGGCCCGACGCCGGTGACGACAGCTCCGTCCTCGCCAACCTGGACGCGCTGTCCCAGCGGCTGGCGGGCCTCGACCCGGACACCAACACCCGGCTCGAGATCACCCTGCGGCTGCGCTCACTGCTCGCCCGGTGGAGCGAACCGGACGGCGGCCGTACGACGCCGGAGGCGGCCTCGGCCGCCTCGGCCACGGCACTCGAATCGGCCGACGTCGACGAGGTCCTCGCGTTCATCGACACCGAACTCGGCATCTGAGCCGCACACCCGGCCTCCTGCGGTGCGCCCTCGCGGGCGCGCCGCGCGAGGCCCCCACCACACACCACCGCACCACGCACCACCGCACCACGTACTCGCCAAGCGACAGACAGAGGCAGGAAACTGATGGCGGATCAGGACAAGCTCGTCGACTACCTGAAGCGCGTCACGGCCGATCTGCAGCAGACCAGGCAGCGGCTGCGCGAGTACGAGGCGCAGAGCAACGAGCCCATCGCCATCGTCGGCATGGGCTGCCGCTACCCCGGCTCCGTCGCCTCCCCCGACGAACTGTGGCGGCTGGTGCACGGCGGCGTCGACGCCGTCGGCGGCCTGCCCACCGACCGCGGCTGGGACGTGGACGCCCTGTACGACCCGGAGGCGCGGACCCCCGGCACCACCTACGCCCGCGAGGGCGGCTACCTGAGCGGCGCCACCGAGTTCGACCCGGAGTTCTTCGGGATCTCGCCGCGCGAGGCGCTCGCCATGGACCCGCAGCAGCGTCTCGTCCTGGAGGTCGCCTGGGAGACGCTGGAACACGCCGGCATCGACCCGGCCACCCTGCGGGGCTCCGCCACCGGCGTGTTCGTCGGCTGCAACTACCAGGAGTACCGGGCCCGGCTCGCGGAGGTGCAGGAGGGCCTGGAAGGGCACCTCGTCACCGGCAGCGTGTCCAGCGTGGTCTCCGGCCGCCTCTCCTACGTCCTCGGTCTGGAAGGCCCCGCGCTCACCGTCGACACCGCCTGCTCCTCGTCCCTCGTCACGCTCCACCTGGCCTGCGAGTCACTGCGCCGGGGCGAGTGCAGCACGGCTCTCGCGGGCGGTGTCGCGGTGATGAGCACCCCGCACACCGTCACCGGCTTCTCCCGCCAGCGCGGCGTCGCCGCCGACGGGCGCTGCAAGGCGTTCTCCGCCGCCGCCGACGGCATGGGCTTCGGCGAGGGCGTCGGCCTGCTGCTG
>NZ_JAIOJZ010000122.1 GCF_020404845.1 Streptomyces hyderabadensis
CGATCCACGCGGGGCCGGGCCGACGGCGTTGTCACTCCCGTGCCCCGCGCCCGATAGCCTCTGCCCGTGAGCAGGAACGCCGCCTTCAGCCCGCCCCCGGACGCCCGTGCGTACCGACTGCGCACCGCGCGCGGAGAGTTCGCCGTCGTCGACTCGCCGGTGGCCGACGGGGTCGCGCCGCGCGGCGTGGTGCTGCTGCTGCCCGGCTTCACGGGGAGCAAGGAGGACTTCACGCTGCTGCACCGGCCGCTCGGGGCGCGCGGATACCGCACGGTCGCCGTGGACGGGCGGGGGCAGTACAAGTCGGACGGGCCCGAGCACGACGAGTCGGCGTACGCGCGCTCCGAGCTGGCCCGGGACGTGCTCGCGCAGGCCGCCGCCCTCGGGACGCGCGTGCATCTCGTCGGGCACTCCCTGGGCGGCCAGATCGCCCGGGCGGCGGTCCTGCTCGACGCCGCCCCGTTCCTGTCCCTCACGCTGATGTCCTCGGGCCCGGCGCGGATCTCCGAGTCGCAGCGGCAGCGGGTGAAGCTCCTGCGGGACGCGCTGGACACGATGACGATGGCGGAGGTCTGGAAGGTGATGCAGGCCATGGGCCCGCCGGAGGAGGTCGGCGCCCCTACCCCCGCCCACGGCCCGGAGGACCCGGAACGGCTGCGCGACCGCTGGCTGGGCACCCGGCCGGCGCAACTGCTCGCCACGGGACGCCAGTTGTGCACCGAGCCGGACCGGGTCGCCGAGCTGGCCGCCGTGCCGCTGCCCTGCCACGTGCTGTCGGGCGACTTCGACGACACCTGGCCGGTGCCCCTCCTGGACGAGATGGCCCGGCGGCTGGACGCGCGCCGGACGGTGGTCGCGGGCGCCGAGCACTCCCCCAACACCGACCAGCCCCTGGCGACGGCCCGCGCCCTCGCCGACTTCTGGGACGACCACCCCGGGCGCCCCGCACCGCCCCCGCGGCACCTGCCCCGAGGCCGCGGCGGCCCCGCCTAGTACTGCGCCCGCAGGTGCTCCCAGAAGCCGTCCCGCAGCGCCCGTCGCAGGTCGGCCTGGCCACGCAGCGAGTACTGGAGCAGTCCCTCGGCCTCCACCAGCAGGTCCTGGTCCACGGAGCCGGGGAGGTAGGGGTGGCCGGGGAGCAGTTCGACCAGTGACTCGCGGCCCCGGGAGGCCAGCCACTTCGCCGCGATCTGCGCGCCCACGAAGCGGACGTCCTCGCGGCCGGGGCGCGGGACACCGGGCGCCTCGCCGGTGTGGGTCGTGCGGCGGGAGACGTACGGCTTGAAGAAGTCGAGGTCGAGGGTGCGCTGGCTGTCGACCTCCCAGAGCAGCGGCTCGGCCTGGTTGCGCCCCTCGGGTGCCTCGATGCCCCACAGGTGGACGCGGGCGCCGTACCCCTGGGCGGCCTCGACCGCGGACACCAGGTCCTCGTCGCCGCCGAGCAGGGCCGCGTCGCTGATGGCGCGGTGCCGGGCGAGGGACTCCAGGTCGGTGCGGATGAGGGAGTCGACGCCCTTCTGCTGGTTGTTGGCGTTGAGGTTGCCCAGGCGGACCTTGACGTCGGGCAGCTCGGCGATGGACTGCTGCTCGGCGGTGTGGATGCGGCGGCGGGCGCCGTCGTACCAGTACACGCGCAGCAGGCGGCTGTCCGCGAAGACCGTCCGCGCCTTGTCGATGAGTGCCTCGATGAGGGCGTCGGCGTCCAGGTCGAAGGCCCGGCGGTCCTCGGTCCCGGCCACCAGTCGCCCCGCCGCCGCGTACAGGTAACCGGCGTCGACGAAGATCGCGTGGGTCGAGGGGGTCTTCGCCACCTCGGCGAGCATGCGCTGGAGCAGCTCGTTCGTGCGATCGATACGAGCGTTCAGGGGCGCGAGGTCGTCGTTCATCGCCTCCATTCTCCCGGCGGTCACGCTACGAACACAACCGGTCCCGGTCAGTCTTGTAGCGAGCATCTTTCCGCGGCGCCGACCCGCTGTACCGCCTCCTGCGCCCGGCCACCTCGTAACAAGCGACTTACTTGTCAGTAATTAGTCGTGCGAAAAATTTCCTTAGCGTAGGGAATGTTTGCAGAGGGCATCCCGTTGACCACTACGGAAGCCCGGGCACCGACGACCCAGGAGCCACACCAGTAGTTCTCCGCAGGAGGATGACCAGATCAAGGGAGAGGCCATGCGCTTTGAAGTCATGCGACTCGACGACGTCGACGGGACCCCCGTGGACACGACTGTCGTGGACGCCGCCTCCGTGAACCGCATCGTTCAGCAGGCCGCCGCCATCGGGCAGCGCCTGTGGATCCGCCCCGCCGACAGCTCGGCCTTGTAGCGCGGACCTTCGCACACGAGAACAGGGCCCCGCACGGCACTCCGTGCGGGGCCCTGTTCGCGTACCCATGCGCCCGGTTCGCGTACTCGCGCGCCCGGTTCTCGCACTCACGCGCCCTGGATCACCTGGGTGACTCCGTTGATGATCTGCTGTACGGCGATCGCGGAGAGCATCATGCCCGCGAGGCGGGTCACCAGCACCACGCCGCCGTCCTTGATGACCCGGATGATCAGCAGCGAGTACCGCATCACCAGCCAGAGCACCACGTGAATGGCGAGGATCGCCGCCCACACCGACACCTGCGTGGTCACGCTGTCCGCCTTCTGCACGGCCAGGATGACCGACACGATCGCCCCGGGCCCGGCGAGCAGCGGCATGCCCAGCGGTACGAGGGCGACGTTGACGTCCTTGGTCTGCTTCGGCTCGTCCGTCTTGCCGGTGAGCAGGTCGAGGGCGATCAGCAGGAGCAGCAGCCCGCCCGCGATCATCAGCGCGGGCACGGACACGTGCAGGTAGTTCAGGATCTGGTGCCCGAGCAGACCGAACACCGTGATCACGCCACCGGCGACGCAGACGGCCTGGAAGGCCATCCGGCGCTGCACCTTGGCGGGGCGGCCGGCGGTCAGTGCCAGGAAGATCGGGGTGATCCCGGGGGGATCCATGATGACAAAAAGGGTCAGGAAGAGAGAGCCGAAGACGGC
>NZ_JAIOJZ010000123.1 GCF_020404845.1 Streptomyces hyderabadensis
CGATGTGGCTGACCGGGATGCCTTGGCTGTGGTGTTGGGCGGGCGTCGGCTGACTGGTGTGGTGCATGCGGCCGGGGTGTTGGACGACGGGGTGCTGGAGTCGTTGGACGCGGCTCGTTTCGACGCGGTGCTGCGTCCGAAGGTGGACGCGGCCTGGCACCTGCACGAACTGACCCGGGACCACGACCTGTCCGCCTTCGTGCTGTTCTCCGCCGGAGCCGGCACCCTCGGCAACGCCGGACAGGCCAACTACGCCGCCGCCAACGTCTTCCTCGACGCCCTCGCCCAGGCCCGCCGGGCCGAAGGGCTGCCGGCCCTCTCCCTCGCCTGGGGCCTGTGGGCCGAGACCAGCGCGATGACCGGCCGGCTCGGCGAGACCGACCTGAACCGGCTCGCCCGGCTCGGCGTCGCCGCGATGGAGACCGAGCAGGCCCTCGCCCTCCTCGACGCGGCCGTCCGCACCGACGAGCCGTACCTGCTCCCCGTACGGCTCGACCTCGTGGCCCTGCGGCGGCGCGCCGCGTCCTCCGGGGTGCCGGCGCTGCTCAGCGCCCTGGTCCCGCAGCGCGTCCGACGACAGGCGGCCGGCATGGGTGCCGGTGCCGCGTCGGCGGACGGCGGCGACCTCGGCGGGCGGCTCGCCGCACTGCCCGCGGACCGGCGCGAGGAGTTCCTGCTCGACGTGGTCCGCGCCGAGGTCGCGGCCGTCCTCGGTCACGCGTCCCCCGACGCCGTCGAACCCGAACGCGCCTTCAAGGACCTCGGCTTCGACTCCCTCACCGCCGTCGAACTGCGCAACCGGCTCGGTGCCGCCACCGGCCTGCGCCTGCCCGCGACGCTGGTCTTCGACCACCCGAACGCAGCGGCCGTCGTCCGCCTGTTGTGGTCCGAGTTCGGCGGTGCCACCCCGGCCGTCGACGCCCCGGCGAGCCGATCGAGCACCCCGGCCGACACCGGTGAGCCCATGGCGATCATCGGTATGAGCTGCCGTTTCCCCGACGACGTGGCGTCCCCGGAGGACCTGTGGCGGCTGGTCGCCGAGGGCCGCGACGCGATCGGCGCCATGCCCCGCGACCGCGGCTGGGACGTCGACGCCCTCTACGACCCGAACCCGGGCGTGCCCGGCCGGATCTACTCCCGCGAGGGCGGTTTCCTGCGCGACGCCGCCGAGTTCGACCCGGCGTTCTTCGGGATCTCGCCGCGTGAGGCGTTGGCGATGGATCCGCAGCAGCGGTTGTTGCTGGAGACGTCGTGGGAGGCGTTCGAGCGGGCGGGCATCGACCCGGCCACGCTGCGCGGCAGCCGTACGGGCGTGTTCGCGGGCGTCATGTACCACGACTACGGTGCCCGGCTCGGCGCGGGCACCGTGCCCGAGGGCGTCGAGGGATACGTCGGCAACGGCAGCGCGGGCAGCATCGCCACCGGCCGCATCGCCTACACCTTCGGCCTGGAGGGTCCCGCGGTCACCGTCGACACCGCCTGCTCGTCGTCCCTAGTGGCGATGCACCTCGCCATGCAGGCGATCCGGCAGGGCGAGTGCTCGCTCGCGCTGGTCGGCGGCGTCACCGTCATGTCGTCGATCGAGATGTTCCTCGAGTTCAGCCGCCAGCGCGCCGTCTCGCCCGACGCCCGCTGCAAGGCGTTCGGTGCGGGCGCGGACGGCGCCGGCTTCAGCGAGGGTGCGGGGATGCTGCTGGTGGAGCGGCTGTCTGACGCGGAGCGGCTGGGCCACCCGGTCCTCGCGGTGGTACGGGGCAGTGCCGTCAACCAGGACGGCGCGTCCAACGGTCTGACCGCACCCAACGGCCCGTCCCAGCAGCGCGTGATCCGGCAGGCCCTCGCCAACGCGGGACTGGAGCCCGGGCAGATCGACGCGGTGGAGGCCCATGGGACGGGCACCACTCTCGGCGACCCCATCGAGGCGCAGGCGCTGCTGGCGACCTACGGGCAGCAGCGGCCCGCCGAGCGGCCTCTGTGGCTCGGGTCGCTGAAGTCGAACATCGGGCACACGCAGGCAGCGGCCGGTGTGGGCGGTGTGATCAAGATGGTGATGGCGTTGCGGGAGGGCGTCCTGCCCCGCACCCTGCACGCCGACGAACCCTCCCCGCACATCGACTGGTCCGCAGGCCACATCCGGCTGCTCACCGAGCCGCGCGAGTGGCCCGAGACCGGGCAGCGCCCCCGCCGCGCCGGCGTCTCCAGCTTCGGCGCCAGCGGCACCAACGCCCACGTCATCCTGGAACAGGCCCCGGCCCGCCCCGCCGAGGACGCCTCCTCGGAGCCGACGCCGCCGCTCGTCCCGTGGCTGATCAGCGCCAAGTCGGAGACGGCCCTGCGCGCCCAGGCCGAGCGGCTGCGGTCGTACGTCACCGAGCACCCCGGACTCCGGCCGGTGGACGTGGCCTTCTCCCTCGCCACGACGCGCGGCGCGCTGGAGCACCGGGCCGTGGTCGTGGGTGCCGAGCTGGACGAACTCGCCGAGGGCCTGAGCATGTTGACGGAGACGTCCTCCGTCGTTTCCGGTCGTACGGGTTTCCTGTTTACGGGTCAGGGTGCTCAGCGGTTGGGGATGGGGCGGGAGTTGTATGGCGTTTTCCCGGTGTTCCGGGAGGCGTGGGACGAGGTGTGTGCTGTTTTGGATCCGTTGCTGTCGTGTGGGCTGGGTGAGGTGGTGTGGGGCGAGAAG
>NZ_JAIOJZ010000124.1 GCF_020404845.1 Streptomyces hyderabadensis
ACTGTCGAGAGTGTTGCCTGTGATGTGGCTGACCGGGATGCCTTGGCTGTGGTGTTGGGCGGGCGTCGGCTGACTGGTGTGGTGCATGCGGCCGGGGTGTTGGACGACGGGGTGCTGGAGTCGTTGGATGCGGCCCGTTTCGATGCGGTGCTGCGTCCGAAGGTGGATGCGGCCTGGCATCTGCATGAATTGACCCGGGGGCATGATCTGTCGGCGTTCGTGGTGTTCTCGTCGGCGGCTGGTGTGTTCGGGAATGCGGGGCAGGCCAACTATGCGGCGGCGAATGTGTTCCTGGATGCGCTTGCCCAGGCTCGCCGTGCGGATGGGTTGCCCGGTCTGTCCCTGGCGTGGGGTCTGTGGGCGGGGGCGAGTGCGATGACGTCGGGGCTGGCGGAGTCGGACCGGCAGCGGATCGCCCGCCTCGGTGCGGAGGCGCTGGGCGAGGCCGAGGGGCTGGCGTTGCTCGACCGGGCGGTCACCGGAGATACGGACGGCCTGCTCGTCCCCGTCCGGCTCAACCTCCCCGCCCTGCGCGGCCTCGCCGAATCCGGAACGTTGCCCGCGCTGCTCGGTGGACTCGTCCGTACCCGGCCCCGACGGGTGGAGACCAAGGCCGGCACTGCCGTCGGCCTGCGCGAACGTCTCGCGGGCATGAACGAGACCGAAGCCGAACGGCACCTGCTCCACCTGGTGCGCGGGGAGGTCGCAGCCGTCCTCGGGCACACGTCGCCGGACGTCGTGGGCCCGAAGAGGTCATTCACCGAGCTGGGCTTCGACTCGCTGACCGCGGTGGAACTGCGCAACCGCCTTACCGCGTCCACGGGCCTGCGCCTGCCCGCCACCCTGGTCTTCGACTACCCGAACTCCACCCTGCTCGCCGAGCAGATCCGGCAGGAAATCCTGCCGGAAGGGACCACCGCAGAGCAGGGCGACCCCGAGGAGGATGCCTTCCGGGAGGCCCTCTCCGCCATCCCCATGGCCCGTTTCCGCGAGGCCGGCCTGCTGGACCTGGTACTTCAACTCGCCGACCCGGAGCGGCAGCAAGAAACCGCCGCGGGAGGGGAAGAGACGGAATCCATCGATGAGATGGACGTCGACAACCTGATTCGCATGGCGCTCGACGGCAAAGACTCCTGACCCACCTCGTATTCCGGAGCACATCATGGCAACGCCCAACGAAAAGGTCGTCGAAGCACTTCGTGCCTCACTGAAGGAAACGGAACTGCTGCGCCAGCAGAACAACGCCCTGCGTGCGGCATCCCACGAGCCGATTGCGATTGTGGGGGTGGGGTGTCGTTTCCCGGGGGGTGTGGTGTCTCCGGAGGGGTTGTGGGAGGTGGTGGTGTCGGGGGCGGATGTTGTTTCGGGTTTCCCGGTGGATCGTGGCTGGGATGTGGAGGGGTTGTTTGACCCTGATCCGGATCGTCCGGGTAAGACGTATGGGTGCCGTGGCGGGTTTGTGGATGGTGTGGCGGATTTTGATGCGGGGTTTTTCGGGATTTCGCCGCGTGAGGCGTTGGCGATGGATCCGCAGCAGCGGTTGTTGTTGGAGACGTCGTGGGAGGCGTTCGAGCGGGCGGGGATCGACCCGGCCACGC
>NZ_JAIOJZ010000125.1 GCF_020404845.1 Streptomyces hyderabadensis
ACACCCAACGCACCCGTCCCACCCGTCACCAACACCGTGCCAGAGTCGGAGAAGTGCGAGGACGCCGACGCGGAGGCGGCACCACCCGGCTCCTGGGCGACCGGGATCCTGGCCAGCCTCGGCACGTACACCGCTCCGTCGCGCACGACGACCTGCCCCTCTCCCGCGCCAAGTACGCGCTCGGGGTCCGGGACGGCGTCGACGTCGGCGAGCAGGAGTCGGCCGGGATGCTCCCACTGGGCCGACCGCAGCAGACCCCAGACGGCGGCACCCGCGAGGTCGACGTCGGTCGAGTCGCCGGGCAGGGCGACCGCACCGTGCGTGGTCACCAGCAGCTTGGTCCCGGACTCGTCGGCGAGGAAGTCCCGCAGGCGTTCGAGTACCCGCGCCAGCACCGACGGGGCGTCGTCACCGGCGGGCACGTCGAGTACGACGATCTCCGGCGACTCGGTGAGCGGCTCGGTGAGCGGCTCGATGCCCCGTTCTCCGACGGGCCGCCACTCCACCCGGAACAGCCCGTCGTGGGCGGCCGCCGGCGTGCTGAGCTGGTCGGCGGTCACGGGGCGGCCGAGAAGGGAGCCGACCGACAGGACGGGACGGCCGGTCCCGTCGGCCATCGTCAAGGCCGTACCGCCCTCGTCGGAGCGCTCCAGGACCACGCGCAGCCGGGTGGCACCGCTCGCGTGCAGCCCCACGCCGGTCCAGGCGAACGGGATCACCGTCTCCTCGCCGTCGCCGAGGAGCCCCGCGTGCAGCGCCGCGTCGAGCAGCGCCGGGTGCAACTCGAACCCGGCCGGTTCGACCCCGTCGGGCAGGGCGACCTCGGCGTACAGGGTGTCGCCCTTGCGCCAGGCCGCCGTCAGCCCCTGGAAGGCGGGACCGTACTCGCGACC
This sequence comes from Streptomyces hyderabadensis, assembly GCF_020404845.1. Lineage (GTDB taxonomy): Bacteria > Actinomycetota > Actinomycetes > Streptomycetales > Streptomycetaceae > Streptomyces > Streptomyces hyderabadensis. Next base: position 894 of record NZ_JAIOJZ010000125.1, read on the forward strand.
GGCGTAGAAGGCGTCGCAGTCGATCGGCTCGGCGCCCGTCGGGGGCCAGGTCTCCATGGCCTGGACCTCGGACACCGCGCCAGGCACGAGAACGCCCTCGGCGTGCAGGGTCCACGGGTGGCCATCGGCCTCGCGGGAGTGCACGGTGACGCGACGCCGTCCGCCCTCCTCCGGAGCCTCCACGGCGACCTGCAGATGAACCACGGCGTCCGCCGCCAGGACGAGCGGTGCCTGGAGGGTCAGCTCCTCCAGGATGTCGCAGTCGACCTGCCCGGCGGCGTGCAGCGCGAGGTCGACGAAACCGGCACCGGGGAACAGCACGGAGCCGAGGACCTGGTGGTCGGCCAGCCACGGCTGGGCGGCCGCCGACAGACGACCGGTGAGCACGACACCGTCCGATCCCGCCAGCGACACGGCCGCCCCGAGCAGCGGATGCCCGGTCGCCAGCTGCCCGATCGCGGTGACATCGGCGCCGTCCGCGACGGCGTTGATCCAGTACCGCTCGTGCTGGAAGGCGTAGGTGGGCAGGTCCACCCGCCGCGCTCCGGTACCCGCGTAGAACGCCGCCCAGTCCACCACC
>NZ_JAIOJZ010000126.1 GCF_020404845.1 Streptomyces hyderabadensis
CCACCCAACGCACCCGTCCCACCCGTCACCAACACCGTGCCGGAGTCGGAGAACGCGGGCTGCTCGCCAACGGACTGGTCGGTGTCGGCGCGGACGAGCCGGGCGGCGTGCAGGACGTCACCGCGGACGGCGACCTGCGGCTCGCCCGCCCCGAGGATGCGCGCGACGTCCAGGGGCCCGTCTACGTCGGCAAGCACGATCCTCCCCGGCTGTTCCTGCTGCGCCGAGCGCACCAGTCCCCACACCGCCGATCCGGCCAGATCGGTGGGGGCCTCGTCCGCCACGCCGACGGCTCCGCGGGTGACGACGAGCAGGCGCGGAGCATCGCTCTGCAGCGCGCCGAGCACGGTGCGCAGCGCTTCCTTGGCATCGCCTGCGGGACTCTCGACGACGGTGACTTCGTCGTCGCCCAGGTCTCCGGTGGGAACGGGGATCGTGGGCCACGCGATGCGGTATAGACCGTCGCCCGGCCGGGGGCGTACCGGCTGGGTGGCCCGGCCGACCACCGAGGCGACCTCCACCACGAGTCGTCCGTCTTCGTCCGTCGCGGTGAGCGCCAAGCCGCCCTGGGCCCGGGAGACGTGGACGCGCAGGCGGTTGGCGTCGGCGGCGTGCAGCCGGACCTCGTTCCAGAGGAAGGGCAGCACCGTCTCGTCGCCTTGGTCGTCCAGGAGGGCGATGTGGAAGGCGGCGTCGAGCAGGGCCGGGTGGATCGTGTAGCCGCGTGTGTCCACCGTGGCGGGCAGGTCGACCTCCGCGAAGAGGTCGGTCCCGCGCCGCCAGGCGGCGGTGAGTCCCTGGAAGGCCGGACCGTAGTGGTAGCCGTGCAGCTCCAGCACGTCGTAGGCGGCGGTCACGTCCACGGGCTCGGCGTCGGCGGGCGGCCAAGGTGCCGACGGGGCGGACGAGTCGGGTTCCGCAGAAGCGACCGGCGCCACGACACCTCGAACGTGCAGGGTCCATGGGGCGAGTTCGTCGGTTCGCGCGTGGATGGCCAGGGCATGCCGGCCGTCGTCGTCCGGGGCGTGCACGGTGACCTGGACGCCGACGGGGGTATCGCCGTCGAGGACGAGCGGGGCCTGAAGCGTCAGTTCCTCGACCAGGCCGCACCCGACCTGGTCGGCGGCGTGGACGGCCAGGTCGACGAAGCCACTGCCCGGGAACAGCACGGCTCCGGTAATCTCGTGGTCCGCGAGCCATCCGGCAGCGGACGGGGAGACGACCCCGGTCAGCACCGTCGCCGTCGACTCGGCCAGGGGCAGCGCCGGGCCCAGGAAGGGGTGCCCCGCCGCCGAGGCACCGGAGTCCAGCCAGTAACTCTGCTCCTGGAAGGCGTAGGTGGGCAGGTCCACCCGCCGCGCCCCGGTACCCGCGTAGAACGCCGCCCAGTCCACAGCG
>NZ_JAIOJZ010000127.1 GCF_020404845.1 Streptomyces hyderabadensis
CCACCACCGTGCCAGGAACAGCCGACCCGGAAGCCGCCAGCAGCGCATCCACATCGGCGAACACCCGACCGCCATCAACCACCGGCCCGTCCCCGAGCACCGCCCAGGAACCCACCCCACCCGAACCCCCACCAACCGCAGCCGACACCCACTCCACCTCGAAGAGCGAATCTTCCTCGCTCCGGATCGCCAGCTGCTCCGGCCTGACCTCGCGCAGCGCCAACGACTCCACCGACGCGACCGGCAGTCCGGCCTGGTCGAACAGTTGAACGCTCACGCCACCACGTGCGGTGTCCGGTTCGATCCGCACCCGCAGAGCCGTGGCACCGACCGCGTGCAGGGCGGCCCCGGTCCAGGCGAAGGGCAGCGGCGTGCCCGAACCCTTCGTCACGGGGGCGAAGTTCATGGCGTGCAGGGCGGCGTCGAGCAGCGCCGGGTGCAGCCCGAACGCGCCGGCCGTCTCCGCAGCCTCCTCCGGCAGCGCGACCTCCGCGAACACCGCGTCGCCGCGCCGCCATACCCGACGCAGGCCCTGGAAGGCGGGCCCGTAGTCGTAGCCCCGGTCGGCCAGTCCGTCGTAGAAGTCGCCGACCTCCACCGCCTGGGCACCCCGCGGAGGCCAGACCCCGCCGAGCGCGGCCGGGACGGGCTGCGCGTCTGCCTCGGTGAGGGCACCGACCGCGTTGCAGACCCACACCGACTCGGCCGCTTCCCGCTCGGAGCGGGAGTGGATCTCGACGGTACGGCAGCCCTCGGCGTCCGCCTCTCCCACGGAGACCTGCAGCTGTACGGCACCGGTCTCCGGGAGGACCAACGGCGCCTGGAGGGTCAACTCCTCCAGGCGACCGCAGCCCACCTCATCCCCGGCACGCAACGCCAGCTCCACCAACGCGGCGCCCGGCACGAGCACGGTGCCGTGGACCGCGTGGTCCGCCAGCCAACCCTGCGATGCCGTCGACAGTCGTCCCGCGAAGACCATCCGGTCGGACCCCGCCAGTTCCACCGCCGCGCCGAGCAGCGGGTGTTCGGCCAGCTGGAGCCCCAGCGCTGTGACATCGCCGGTCGCGGCGGGGGCGTCCAGCCAGTACCGCTCGCGCTGGAAGGCGTACGTCGGCAACTCCACACGCCGGGCGCCGGGCAGCAGCACCGGCCAGTCGACCGACCCGCCCCGCACGAAGAAGCCACCAACCGCCTCGACCACCGACCGCACCTCAGGCACCCGACGACGAAGCACCGCGACCGCATCCGACTCCAACACCTGCCCGACAAGCCCGGCCAGCACACCGTCCGGACCCACCTCCACGAACCGCCGCACACCCAACGCATGCAACGCCCGCAAT
>NZ_JAIOJZ010000128.1 GCF_020404845.1 Streptomyces hyderabadensis
CTGGAGCAGGGCCAGCGTCTCGTCGGTGACCAGGTGCTTGGAGTAGTCGATGCGCAGGTCGCCGACGCGCACGACGTACCGCTCCGCCCGCCCGGGGTCCTGGGCGAACAGCTCGCGCAGGTCCGGACGGGGCAGCGCGCTCTTGCGGTGGTCCGCGAGCGCGGTCCACTCGGGACGCTGGTCGAGCTTGGTGGTGTCAGACATGGACAGGGCTCTCCTTGCCGGCCTCGCCGCGCAGGGCGACGGCGTACATCTCGTCCGCGTCGAGGCGCCTGAGCTCCTCGGCGATGAGTTCGGAGGTGGGGCGCACCTTCAGTGCGAGGGAGCGCGGGGGCTGCCCGGGCAGGGTCATCGTGGCGAGCGGCCCCTCGGGACGGTCGATGACGATCTCGCCGTTCGCCGTGCCGAGGCGTACGGCGGTGACGACCGGTCCGTCGGTGACGACGCGGTCCACCCGGACGCCCAGGCGGGCCTCCAGCCAGCGGGCCAGCAGCTCGGCCGCCGGGTTGTCCGCCTCGGCCTCCACGACCGCCCCGGTCACCGGCACCCGGGCCTGGTCCAGGGCCGCCGCCAGCATCGAGCGCCACAGCGTCAGCCGGGTCCAGGCGAGGTCGGTGTCACCGGGGGCGTAGGCGCGCACCCGGCGCTCCAGGACCTCCATCGGCCGCTCGACCGTGTAAAGGTCGGTGATCCGGCGCTGGGCCAGCGCGCCCAGCGGGTCCTTCGCGGGGTTGTCCGGCGCCTGGACCGGCCACCACACGACGACCGGCGCGTCCGGCAGCAGCAGCGGCAGCACCACCGAGTCGGCGTGCTCGGACACCTCCCCGTACATGCGCAGCACGACGGTCTCGCCGGTCCCGGCCTCCGAGCCGACCCGGACCTCGGCGTCGAGGTGCGAACGGGTGCGGTCGCGCAGGTTGCGGGGGTGGCGCTTGATGACGACCAGGGTGCGCGAGGGGTGCTCGTGCGAGGCCTCCTCGGCCGCCTTGATCGCGTCGTAGGCGTTCTCCTCGTCGGTGACGATGACCAGCGTGAGCACCATGCCCACGGCCGGGGTGCCGATGGCCCGGCGGCCCTGCACCAACGCCTTGTTGATCTTGCTTGCCGTGGTGTCGGTCAGGTCGATCCTCATGGCCTGCGCCAGCTCCGTCCGTCTCGTGCGAGCATCTCGTCGGCTTCCCGCGGTCCCCAGCCGCCCGACGCGTACTGCGCGGGCTTGTCGTGCGAGGCCCAGTACTCCTCGATCGGGTCGAGGATCCGCCAGGACTCTTCCACCTCCTGGTGGCGCGGGAACAGGTTGGCGTCCCCCAGAAGGACGTCCAGGATCAGC
>NZ_JAIOJZ010000129.1 GCF_020404845.1 Streptomyces hyderabadensis
TGGTCAGGTAGAGAATACCGAGGCGTTCGGGTGAACTATGGTTAAGGAACTCGGCAAAATGCCCCCGTAACTTCGGGAGAAGGGGGGCCACACCTGGTGACGATCTTTACGGTCTGAGCTGGGGGTGGCCGCAGAGACCAGCGAGAAGCGACTGTTTACTAAAAACACAGGTCCGTGCGAAGCCGTAAGGCGATGTATACGGACTGACGCCTGCCCGGTGCTGGAACGTTAAGGGGACCGGTTAGCTCAGATTCGTCTGGGCGAAGCTGAGAACTTAAGCGCCAGTAAACGGCGGTGGTAACTATAACCATCCTAAGGTAGCGAAATTCCTTGTCGGGTAAGTTCCGACCTGCACGAATGGCGTAACGACTTCTCGACTGTCTCAACCATAGGCCCGGTGAAATTGCACTACGAGTAAAGATGCTCGTTTCGCGCAGCAGGACGGAAAGACCCCGGGACCTTTACTACAGTTTGATATTGGTGTTCGGTTCGGCTTGTGTAGGATAGCTGGGAGACTGTGAAGCTCGCACGCCAGTGTGGGTGGAGTCGTCGTTGAAATACCAGTCTGGTCGTGCTGGATGTCTAACCTGGGTCCGTGATCCGGATCAGGGACAGTGTCTGATGGGTAGTTTAACTGGGGCGGTTGCCTCCTAAAGAGTAACGGAGGCGCCCAAAGGTTCCCTCAGCCTGGTTGGCAATCAGGTGTTGAGTGTAAGTGCACAAGGGAGCTTGACTGTGAGACCGACGGGTCGAGCAGGGACGAAAGTCGGGACTAGTGATCCGGCGGTGGCTTGTGGAAGCGCCGTCGCTCAACGGATAAAAGGTACCCCGGGGATAACAGGCTGATCTTCCCCAAGAGTCCATATCGACGGGATGGTTTGGCACCTCGATGTCGGCTCGTCGCATCCTGGGGCTGGAGTCGGTCCCAAGGGTTGGGCTGTTCGCCCATTAAAGCGGTACGCGAGCTGGGTTTAGAACGTCGTGAGACAGTTCGGTCCCTATCCGCTGTGCGCGTAGGAGTCTTGAGAAGGGCTGTCCCTAGTACGAGAGGACCGGGACGGACGAACCTCTGGTGTGCCAGTTGTTCTGCCAAGGGCATGGCTGGTTGGCTACGTTCGGGAGGGATAACCGCTGAAAGCATCTAAGCGGGAAGCCTGCTTCGAGATGAGGACTCCCACCCCCTTTGAGGGGTTAAGGCTCCCAGTAGACGACTGGGTTGATAGGCCGGATCTGGAAGCACCGTGAGGTGTGGAGGTGACCGGTACTAATAGGCCGAGGGCTTGTCCTCAGTTGCTCGCGTCCACTGTGTT
>NZ_JAIOJZ010000013.1 GCF_020404845.1 Streptomyces hyderabadensis
CCGGCCCGGAGGCGGGTGCGGGGCCCGACGCGGAGTCGCGTGCGGAGGGGCCGTCCCGGCGGGCGGGCGACGACGACCGTGAACCGCCGGTCGATCAGCCCACTGCCGTGTTCAAGGCGCCGCGGATCAGCGAGCGGGGCGTGGATCAGCCGACGACCATGCTGAAGATCGGCGATGCCGCCGCCGCGGCCAAGAAGGACGCGAAGGGCGGGCAGGACGGCGACGCCGAGCGGACCAGCAAGTTCGTGGCGTTGCGGAGTCCGGACGACCCGGCGACCCGCAAGCCCCCGCGCGCCCGGGAGGCCGCCGGGGCCTCCGATACCCCCGGCGCCCCGCAGGGGCAGACGCCCCCGGCCGACGCCCCCAAGGCGTCGCAGGCGCCCCGTACCGGGGTCACCGCCGCGCGGTCGCACGTCGGGCCCGATCGGACCACTCAGCAGCCGCTGCCGCCCAAGCCGCCGCTGGACCTGCTGGCGGAGCTGACCAACACCCCGCCGCCGCCGGAGACGCCGCTGCGGACGACGGTGCGCCGGGTCAAGATCTGGACGCCGCTGGTCGTCCTGCTGCTGATCGTCTTCGGCGTCGTGCAGGCGATGCGCCCGCTGCCCGCGCCCACCCTCGACCTCACGGCGCAGGACAGCTTCACCTTCGACGGCGGCAAGCCGGAGATCCCGTGGCCGTCCAGCGGGCAGGCCGCGCTCGACGTACAGGGCATCGGCACCTTCGGCTCGTCCGGCGACCAGAAGCCGGTGCCGATCGCGAGCGTGGCCAAGGTCATGACCGCGTACGTGATCCTGCGCGACCACTCGCTGAAGAGCGGCGCCGAGGGCCCGAAGATCAAGATCGACCAGGCGGCGGAGGACCAGTCGGAGGCGGGCGACGAGTCGACCGTCCACGTCTACGAGGGCGATTCGATCTCCCAGCGCGAGGCCCTGGAGAGCATCCTGATCGCGTCCGCGAACAACGTGGCGCGGCTGCTCGCCCGCTGGGACGCGGGGTCCGAGAAGGCGTTCGTGGAGAAGATGAACGCCGCCGCGAAGGACCTCGGCATGACCAACACGACGTACACCGACCCGTCGGGGCTGAACAACACGACGGTGAGCACGGCCGTGGACCAGGTGAAGCTGGCCAAGGAGGCGATGAAGGAGCCCGCGTTCCGCGAGGTCGCCGCGATGATGTCGTACGACGACTACAAGGGGGTCAACCACTCCAACTGGAACCACCTGGTCGGCCACAACGACGTCGTCGGCATCAAGACCGGCACCACCACCTCCGCCCTCGGCAACCTCGTCTTCGCGGCGAAGAAGGAGGTCGGCGGCGAGACCCGGACCATCGTCGGTGCCGTGGTGCGTCAGCCGGCGGGCGGCGCGGACAACACCATCCTCGGTGCCGCGCTGGACTCCAGCGACAAGCTGATCCGGGCCGCGCAGGACACCCTGAAGTCCTCGACGATCCTGAAGAAGGGGACCGTCGTCGGGTACGTCGACGACGGTCTCGGCGGCCGTACGCCGGTCGTCGCCACGCAGGACGTCAAGGCCGTCGGCTGGGCCGGACTGACCGTGAAGCTGACGTTCGACGCGGACGAGGTGCCGCACACGGCGCAGGCCGGCACCAAGGTCGGCACCCTCACGGTCGGCGACGGCGGTACCAGCGGCGCGGTCAAGGTGCCGGTGGCCCTGCGGGACGACCTCGTCGAGCCCGGTCTGTCGGACAAGCTGACCCGCCTGGGCTGACGGCCCGGCCCCACCGGGCCCGCGCGACGCCCCCGCATCCCCACGCCCCCGCGGTCACCGGCCGCGGGGGCGTCGGCGTCCGCCGGGGCGCCGAAAGGCAGGAGGCAGCGGTGCGGGGCCGCGTGCTAGCGTCGCCGAACGGGGCAGTCGCCGGTCGCGGGAACGGGACACGGCCCAAAGGAGAAGACGGGACACGGGGAGTGCCTTCAGGTGGCCACTGCGGAGCCGACACGCGCCGACGACGCCGATCCGGGTTCGGGAGCCGGCCCGCGACCACGCGTACCCGCGCCCCGCAGGGACGACGGTGAGCCCCGTGGCACCGGGCTGCGGCCGTCCGCCGAGCCGGAAGCGCCCTCGGCGGTGAACGCGGCCTTCCTCGCCCTGCGCGAGCGGATGCTGCGCCATCCGGTGCTGTCCGTGACCGCCCTGGCCGGGGCGCTGCACATAGTGTGGTTCTTCACGTTCGCGAACAGCGGCGGCGACCTGGCGGCGCAGGACGCGTGGGCCGAGTTCGTCGGCCGGCACCCGGACTCGGCGTACAACCTCGCCTGGTACGGCGGTATGCACCCGGTGTCGTACAGCGTGATCTCGCCGTACCTGATGTCGGTGCTCGGCGTGCGCACCACGATGATGATCGCGGGGACGCTGTCGGCCGGGCTGCTGACGATGATCCTGATCCGCAGCCGGGTGGTCCGCAATCCGCTGTGGGCCTCGCTGGCGGGTCTGTTCGCGCTGCTGGGCAACGCGGCGTCGGGGCGGGTGACGTTCGGTCTGGGCATGATGTTCGGTCTGGGCGCGGTCGCCGCGGTGTTCTGCTGGCCGTACCGCTGGCGGCACGAGCGCTGGGCCAAGGGGCTGTGCGCGGCGCCGCTGGCCGCGCTGTCCACGATGGCCTCGCCGGTCTCGGGCCTGTTCGTGGGTCTGGTGGCGGTCGCCCTGTTCCTGCAGAAGCGCCGTCCGGGGGCCTGGGCGCTGGGCGTGGCCCCCAGCCTGGTGGTCGCGCTGTCGGCCGTGCTGTTCCCCTTCTCCGGCACCCAGCCGATGGGGTTCGGCTCGGCGGTGCTGCCGATCGTGTACGCGGCCCTGGTGTACTGGTTCGTGCCGGGCACCTGGAAGACGGTGCGGATCACGTCGGCGGTCTACGGCCTGTCCGTGCTGCTGGTCTGGCTGATCAGCTCGCAGATCGGCTCCAACATCACGCGGCTGCCGATGCTCTTCGCCGGGGTGGCGCTGGTGGCGGCGCTGCCGTTCACCGTGGTGAAGTCGCGCAAGTGGTACGCGCTGGTGGTCTCGATCGTCGGCTTCGTGGCCTGGATCGGCTTCAAGTCGGCCGACGACATCATCCACACCACGCCCGCCGCCTCCTGGGCGCGCGAGCTGGCGCCGCTCGTCAACGAGCTGCAGGAGGTCGGCGCGGAGCAGGGCCGGGTGGAGGCCGTTCCGGCGCGCTCCCACCGGGAGGCCTCGGCGCTCGCGCCCTACGTGAACCTGGCCCGCGGCTGGACCCGCCAGGCGGACATGGAGCGCAACCCGCTCTTCTACGACGACACGCTCAACTCGGCGAACTACCACGAGTGGCTGAAGCGCTGGGCGGTGCACTACGTGGTGCTGCCCAAGGACGAACCGGACGGCGACGGCGGCAAGCGCGAGCGGGAGCTGCTGCAGCGCGGCCTGCCGTACCTGAAGCAGATCTGGGGCGATGCCAACTGGCAGCTGTTCCAGGTCCTCGACCCGACGCCGCTGGCCGAGCCGGACGCCGTCGTCCGCAGCGCCGAGCAGGACGAGTGGACCATCGACGTGAAAAAGCCCGGCCGCATCCTGATCCGGATGCCGTACTCGCCGTGGCTCAGCCTGGTCGACGACGAGGGCAACAAGCTCCAGCCGCCCCAGGAGACCGAGGCCTCCGAGAACGCCCCGGAGGGCACCCCGAAGACGTACGACAACGTCAACGGCTGTCTGACGGAGACCGAGGAGACCGCCGACGGCGACGTGTGGACCACGCTGGTGGCCCCCGAGGCGGGCACGTACCGGCTGGCCTCGCCGTACGGGCTGAAGCGGGGCACGCCGTGCCCGGACGAACTGAAGTAGCCGAAGCAGCGGACCGGGCGGCTCCGTGGGCCGCCTCGGCCGGCGTTCCCGCAGGTCGGCGTTCATGTAGGTGAACACAGGTCAGTAAGCCGAACCTTTTTACTTCCTCTTGACCTTCCGCTTCCTTGTCGTGCCCGCGTCGACGCACCCACGATGAGCGGGCACTTCGCGGCCTGCCACGCCCCTACCCCGCTCGTGCGAAGTGCCAACCAGCTGAGCGGAGTTCACAAGGCGGACCCCGGAAGGGGGCACATGAACGGTCTCGACTGGTCCGTGCTCATCGGCTACTTCGCCGTCATGGTGGCGATCGGTGTCTGGTCGCACAAACGCGTCGACGACGTCAGCGACTTCTTCACGGCCGGCGGCAAGATGCCCTGGTGGCTGTCCGGCATCTCGCACCACATGTCGGGCTACAGCGCGGTGATGTTCACCGGCTACGCGGGCATCGCCTACACCTACGGCGTCACGTCCTTCGTGACGTGGTCGTTCCCGATCGCGCTCGGCATCGCCATCGGCTCCAAGCTGTTCGCGCCGCGCATCAACCGGCTGCGCTCGCGGCTGCACGTGGCCTCGCCGCTCGAGTACCTCAAGAACCGGTACAACCTGCCCACCCAGCAGGCACTGGCCTGGTCCGGGATGCTGCTGAAGATCGTGGACGTGGCCGCGAAGTGGGCGGCCATCGCCACGCTCCTGTCGGTCTTCACCGGCATCACCCTCAACCAGGGCATCCTGATCACCGGCGTCATCACGGGCATCTACTGCACGATCGGCGGCCTGTGGGCGGACGCGCTGACGGAGCTGGGCCAGTTCGTCATCCAGCTGCTGGCCGGCGTCGCGATGTTCGTGGCCGTCGTCATGAAGCTCGGCGACCACGGCGGCTTCTTCGGCGTCTGGGACGAGCCCGCCCTCCAGGGCCACGGCAAACCGCTGGTCGGCCCGTACGGGACGGTGTTCCTGCTGGCCTTCCTGTTCATCAAGCTCTTCGAGTACAACGGCGGCATGCTCAACCAGGCCCAGCGCTACATGGCCACGCGCAACGCCCATGAGGCCGCCCGGTCGGCGCGGCTGTCGGCGGTGCTGTGGCTGGTCTGGCCGCTGGTGCTGTTCTTCCCGATGTGGATGTCGCCGCTGCTGGTGGAGTCGCAGAAGGCGGACGGCTCCGACTCCTACGCCCTGATGACCGAGCAGCTGCTGCCGCACGGACTGCTCGGACTGGTCATCGTCGGCTTCTTCTCGCACACCATGGCCATGTGCTCCTCGGACGCCAACGCCATCGCGGCGGTGTTCACCCGGGACGTGGCGCCGGTGCTGTCGAAGCGGGCGCGCGGCTGGGGGCAGCGGTCCGGGCTGCTGGCGGCCCGGCTGACGACGGTGGTCTTCCTCGGCCTGTCGATGGCGGTGGCGACACAGGTCGACTCGCCGACGTTCAAGGACATCATCACCGTCGTGATCAAGTGGGTCGCCGGGCTGATGGGCCCGATCGCGATCCCGATGATGCTCGGTCTGCTGCGGCCCTTCCGCCGCTCGGGCCCGACCGCGGCGCTCACCAGCTGGGGTCTGGGCCTGGTCGCGTTCTGGCTGGTCAACTACCCGATCAACTGGAACGTGGACGGCGGAGTGCCGCTGGAGTACCAGGTCTCCGTCCCGCTGGCGGTCTCGCTGGTCCTGTACGTCCTGGTCGGCTGTCTGAAGCCGGAGGACACCCCCGAGCGGCTGGCGATCATCGAGCGCGTCAACACGGACGGGGACGGCGACGCCTCCGGCGCGGCGGCCGCCGTCCCGGCGCCCGCGGGCGGGATGGACGACGCGGTGGGCCGCAGCCGGGTGGGCGACTGAGCCCCCACCCGGCGGGCGCGGGACCGGTGTCCGGCCGGTGACCACGGCGCGTGGTCACCGGTCGGACCCGCTCAGCGCAGTTCCTGGATGCGGATCTGGTTGCCCGCCGGGTCCCGGAAGGCGCAGTCCCGGATGCCGTAGGGCTGCTCGGTCGGCTCCTGGACGATCTCGGCGTTCCCGGCGCGCACCTTCTCGAAGGTGCCGTCGAGGTCCTCGGTGGCCAGCAGGATCCACCCGTAGGTGCCCTTGGCCATCATCTCGGCGATGGTGCGGCGCTCGGCGTCGGTGATGCCGGGGTCCACGGCGGGCGGCGCGAGGAGCAGCGAGACGTCCGGCTGGCCGGCCGGTCCGACCGTGATCCAGCGCATCGTGCCGTTGCCGACGTCCTTGCGGACCTCGAAGCCGAGGACGTCCCGGTAGAAGGCCAGGGACGCCTCCGGGTCGTCGTGCGGGAGGACGGTGGTGTGAATGCTGATGTCCATGGCTGCCACGCTAGCCGCGGCCCACGGCCCCCCGCTTCTCGAAACGTGACCGTCGCCGCCGGGCCGTCCCGCATTCTCTACGCCCGCGGATAGCGCGCCAGCCAGCCGGGGGACGAGCCCGCCGGGCCGTGGAGGGCGGGGCCCTGGGTCATCTCCATGGCGAAGTCGTCGGCCAGCTCCAGGACGGTCGGGCGGCCCTCCAGTTCGGCCAGCCAGGCCGGGGGCAGGGCCGTCTCGCCGTGCAGGGCGCCGAGCAGGCCGCCGGTCAGCGCGCCGGTCGCCGCCGAGGGGCCGTCGTGGTTGACGGCGAGCCGCAGCCCGTGCCGTACGTCCTCGCCGACGAGGGCGCAGTACACGGCGGCGGCGACCAGGCCCTCCGCCGTGCCCGCGCCGATCAGCTCGGTCACCCGCGCCGGGGTCGGCAGCCCCTGCCGCACCGCGCCGAGGGCGTGCTGCAGGGCGGTCGCGACGGGTTCGTGCCCCGGCCGGGCGACGAGCAGCGCCAGGGCCCGCTGCACGGCGGCGTCCAGGCTCTCGCCGCGGGCCAGCCCGTGCACGATCACGGCGTACGCGCCCGCCGCGAGGCAGCCGGTGGGGTGGCCGTGGGTCTGCGCCGCGCACTCCACGGCGAGCTGGGCGACCAGCTGCGGCTCCCAGCCGACCAGGAGCCCGAACGGCGCCGAGCGGGCCGCCGCCTCGGGCCCGCGCTCGTCGGGGTTCTTGGGCGCCTCGGGAGTGCCCATCGTCTCGTCGCCGAGGCCGAGCAGCAGCGCGCGCGGGGCGTCCCGGCGGACGTACAGCCACTCCTCGTGGGCCAGCCAGCCGTCGTCCTTGCGCCGCAGGTCGGGCCCCCAGTCGCGCTGGGTGGCGGCCCAGCGCAGGTAGGCCCGGTGCAGGTCGGTCGGCGGGTGCCAGGCGCCGGTGTCGCGCCGCACCTGGGCACGGATCAGCCCGTCCACGGAGAACAGGGTGAGCTGGGTGAGGTGAGTAACGGCGCCGCGCCGGCCGTAGGCGGGGGCCAGGTCGGACAGCCCCTCGGCGCCGTGGGCCGTCCGGATCGCGTCGAGGGCGAGGGAGTCGACGGGCGCGCCGAGGGCGTCCCCGACGGCCACGCCGAGCAGCGTCCCGCGCACCCGGCTGCGGAAGTCCTGCTGCTCGGCACGCCCCCAGACGGCGCCGGCTGTCCCGCTCACCCGGACCTCCCCTCGGCACTGTCCACCACTGTCCGTACGTACGACGTCCAGCACTGTATGCGAACAGAAGTGGTCGGTCAGGGTCGGAACGGTGTGGAAACGTTCACGTGCCCGCGCACACCTCGCGGCAGCAGCGGACGAAGTCCTGGACGACCGGGTCGGCGTCGTCGGCGGGGGCCCAGGCGACCGCGACCCGGCTGGGGGCTACCCCGGTGACGGGACGGTGGACGACGCCGGGGCGGGTGTAGAACCGGGCCGCCGACTCGGGGGCGAGGGCGACGCCGTAGCCGTTGGCGATCGCGGTGAGCCAGTCGTCCGGGTGCTCGGTGACCGCGCCGATGCGTACGGGGTGGCCGTCGCGCTCGTCGGCGGCCAGCCAGTACGCGCGCCAGGGGCCCGTCTCGGGCGGGGCGGCGACGAAGGGCTCGTCCCACAGCTCGCGGAAGTCGATCGTCTCGCGGCCGGCCAGCGGGTGGGTCGCGGGGAGTGCCACGCAGCGGGGCTCGCTGAACAGCTCCGCCACGCGCAGCTCCTCCTGGCCGGGGAACGGCAGCCGCACCAGGGCGACGTCGACGTCGGAGTCGGCGAGCCCCGCGGACGGGTTCGACCACGAGGCCTGCCGCATCTCGGCCCGCCAGCCGGGGCGGCGCCGGGCGAACTCGGCGATGATCGCCGGCGTCGCCTCGTTGGCGGCGCTGGCGAGGAAGCCGACCCGCAGGACCCGGTCCGCCCGGCTCGCCGCGGACCTGGTCTCGCGCAGTGCCGCGGCCCACCCGGCCAGCAGGCCGGGGACCCGGGCCGCGAGCGCCCGGCCCGGCTCGGTGAGCGTCATGCCGCTGCGCGAGCGCGTGAAGAGGGGGACGCCCAGTGCGGACTCCAGCTGCCGGATCTGCTTGGTCAGCGCGGGCTGGGAGACGTACAGCCGCTGGGCGGCCCGAGTGAGGCTGCCTTCTTCCGCCACGGCCGCGAAGGACCGCAGCAGTCGGGTGTCGACATCCATTCCACCAGGTTATAGAAGCAGGTATTGGACGTCACGGCGGGCGCCGGTGAGGCTGGAACGAGAGCTACTGGAAGGAGGCGGGCCCCCGTGTACACCGCCTACGTGGTCGTCACCGTCGTGGCGATCGCCGCCAACGCCGGGATCGCCGTCGCGGACCTGCTGCGCGCCCGGTTCGTCCTCGCCAACTCGGCCGAGGTGAAGGTCCCCGCGTCGTGGCTGCCGTGGCTGGCCGCCCTCAAGGGGGCAGGAGCCGCCGGACTTCTCGTCGGCCTGCTGGGCTTCCGGCCCCTCGGTATCGCGGCCGCGGTCGGCCTGGTCCTCTTCTTCGTCGGCGCGGTCACCGCACACGTCCGCGCCCGGGTCTTCCACAACATCGCGTTCCCGGCCGGCTATCTGGCCCTGAACGCCACGGCGCTCGCCCTGGTGTCCGCCGTGTGACCCGCGGCCCGCGTCGGCGCGACGCTGCGAAGAGATCACGTTCCCGGCCCTGCCTACGCGCGCCGTCCCCGGCTTGGGGATAGTGCTGCCATGACCAACATCCCCCGCAGCACCGTTTTACTCGCCTCCACCGTGCTCACCGCGGTGCTCGCCCTCTACATCGCCCTCGTCGCCCTCGGGAACATCACCGATTTCGACAACAACCAGCAGTACGTGCGGCACGTCCTGTCGATGGACACCACGTTCAAGGACGACGACCTGATGTGGCGGGCGATCACGAGCAAGGGGCTCCAGGACACCGCCTATGTGGCGATCATCGTGTGGGAGACCGCGGCCGCGCTGGTGCTGATCTGGGCGACCTGGCTCTGGATACGCCGGCAGCACGCTCCCGCGCGGCGCTTCACCACGTACGGCACGCTCATGCTGATGCTGCTGTTCGGCGCCGGGTTCCTCGCGATCGGCGGGGAGTGGTTCGCGATGTGGCAGTCGGAGGACTGGAACGGGCTGGACGCGGCGACCCGGGTGCTCCTGTTCAGCGGTGTCGTGCTGATCGTGGCACACCTGCCGTCCGGCGAGGCGGAGGCCACGAGATCACTGTGATCTGCGAGACCACGGTGATCTACGAGACCACGGTGATCTACGAGACCACGGTGACCGTCGTGCCCGACGTGCCGAACTCCCACAGCGCGTCGCCGTCCGCCTTGGGAAGCCGTATGCCGCCCGTCTTGATTCCGTCGACGGGCGGCGGCGGCGAGGAGCCGTCCACCGCGTTGGAGAAGGCGACCCAGACGCCGTCCTCCTGGGTGAAGTACATGATCTGCTCGATCCGCACCCCGTCGGAGCCCGTCGTCGGGTCCTGGCGGCGGGAGCCGACGCTGTACTTGCCGGGGTCGGGGTCGACCGTGCCGGGCCAGACCTTGAACGACCGCCGGGTGGCGTCGCTGGCGTCGACCAGCCACACCCGGTCCTGGCCGACCGAGTAGACGACGCGCCGCCCGGTGCCGGAGCCCTCCGGCACCGGGGCCGGCGCGGTCTCCTTCGGCGTGGGGTGCGCGTCCGCCGACGCCGAGGGCTTCGGCTTCGTCGCCGCCGCGGTGGGGTGGGGGCCCTGGTCCGCCTGTACGGCCAGGACGCTCACCGCCGCTATCGCCCCCACGGTCAGTCCGGAGACCCACGCCCATGAGGGAAGTCGGGCTGGCACGGGCACGCATCTCCTCAGCTACGAGAACCCCGACACACCGGGGGCCCGATCATCGTACTGCGCGCCCCCCTGCCTCCGAAGCGTGCGTCCGCACCTCAGTCCAGCACCGGCAGCAGCTGCGGCAGGTGCCCGTCCGAGTCCCGGGCCGCCCGCTGCCGCTCCTCGGACACCGGGCCGTAGAGGGTGGTGCGCGGCTTCGCCGGGCGGCCCGCGGCGTCGGCGACCGCGATCAGGTCCTTGACCGACTTGTACGAGCCGTAGGACGAGCCGGCCATGCGGGAGATCGTCTCCTCCATGAGGGTGCCGCCCAGGTCGTTGGCGCCGGAGCGGAGCATCTCCGCCGCGCCCTCCGTGCCCAGTTTCACCCAGCTCGTCTGGATGTTGGGGATGTGCGGGTGCAGGAGCAGGCGGGCCATCGCGGTCACCGCACGGTTGTCCCGCAGGGTGGGGCCCGGCCGCGCGATGCCCGCCAGGTACACCGGCGCGTTGGTGTGGATGAAGGGGAGCGTCACGAACTCCGTGAAGCCGCCCGTGCGTTGCTGGATCGAGGCGAGCGTGCGCAGGTGGCCCAGCCAGTGGCGGGGCTGGTCGACGTGGCCGTACATCATCGTGGAGCTTGACCGGATGCCCAGCTCGTGGGCCGTCTCGATCACCTCGATCCAAGTGGCCGTGGGCAGCTTGCCCTTGGTGAGGATCCAGCGGACCTCGTCGTCGAGGATCTCCGCCGCCGTGCCCGGGATCGAGTCCAGGCCGGCCTCCTTGGCCGCGGCCAGCCACTCGCGGATCGGCATCCCGGTGCGGGTCGCGCCGTTGACGACCTCCATCGGCGAGAAGGCGTGCACGTGCATGCCCGGGACGCGCTCCTTGACCGCCCGCGCGATGTCGAAGTACGCGGTGCCGGGCAGGTCGGGGTGGATGCCGCCCTGCATGCAGACCTCCACCGCGCCCACGTCCCAGGCCTGCTGGGCGCGGTCGGCGACCTGGTCCAGGGAGAGGGTGTAGGCGTCGGCGTCGGTGCGGCGCTGGGCGAAGGCGCAGAACCGGCAGCCGGTGTAGCAGACGTTGGTGAAGTTGATGTTGCGGGTGACGATGTACGTCACGTCGTCGCCGACGACGCTCTTGCGGACGTCGTCCGCGATGGAGCACAGGGCGTCCAGCGCCGGGCCGTCGGCGTGCAGCAGGGCGAGGGCCTCGTCGTCCGTCAGCTTCGAAGGGTCGTCGGCCGCCGTGGCGAGCGCGGCGCGTACGTCGGTGCCGATGCGCTCGGGTGCCATGCCGGGGGCGGCGGCCTCGCGCAGGGCGCCCCAGTCGCCGTACACCTCGTCGAAGTCGTCGCGGCGGTCCGAGGTACGGCCCTCGGTGTCGATGGTGGCGTGCAGGTCGGTGCGGCCGCTCGCGGTGAACGCCTCGTCCGGCTCCTGCCACGGGTGTCCCTCGACCACCGCGTCCGCGCGGGCCAGCCCGGTCTCCGGGTCGGCGAGTGCGGCGACGTGCGGGCGCAGCCGCGGGTCCAGCCAGGGCTCGCCGCGCCGCACGAACTCCGGGTAGACGCAGAGGCGTTCGCGCAGCTCGAACCCGGCCGTCCGGGACTTCGCGGCGAGTTCGTCGATCTGCGGCCAGGGGCGTTCGGGGTTGACGTGGTCGATGGTGAGCGGGGAGACGCCGCCCCAGTCGTCGATGCCGGCGCCGATCAGCCGCTCGTACTCCGCGTCCACCAGGTTCGGCGGGGCCTGGAGGCAGGCGGAGGGGCCCAGGATGTGCCGGGCGACGGCGACGGTGGCGACCAGCTCGTCCAGCTCGGCGTCCGGCATGCCGCGCATCGCCGTGTCGGGCTTGGCGCGGAAGTTCTGGATGATCAGTTCCTGGATGCCGTGGTAGGCGCGGGACACCTTGCGCAGCGCGAAGAGGGACTCGGCCCGCTCCTCGTAGCTCTCGCCGATGCCGATGAGGATGCCGGAGGTGAACGGGACCGAGGAGCGCCCGGCGTCCTCCAGGACCCGCAGCCGCACGGCGGGCTCCTTGTCCGGGGAGCCGTGGTGGGGGCCGCCGGGCTCGGACCACAGGCGGGTCGCGGTGGTCTCCAGCATCATGCCCATGGAGGGCGCGACGGGCTTGAGCCGCTGGAAGTCCGTCCAGGTCATGACGCCCGGGTTGAGGTGCGGGAGCAGTCCCGTCTCCTCCAGGATGCGGATGGAGATCGCGCGGACGTAGGCGATCGTGTCGTCGTAGCCGTGCGCGTCCAGCCACTCCCTGGCCTCGGGCCAGCGCTCCTCGGGCTTGTCGCCCAGGGTGATGAGGGCTTCCTTGCAGCCGAGGGCGGCGCCCTTGCGCGCGATGTCGAGCACCTCGTCCGGGGACATGAACATCCCGTGGCCCGCCCGGCGCAGCTTGCCGGGGACGGTGACGAAGGTGCAGTAGTGGCACTTGTCCCGGCACAGCCGGGTGAGCGGGACGAAGACGCTCTTGGAGTAGGTGATGACGCCGGGGCGCCCGGCCGCCTCCAGCCCCGCGTCCCGGACCCGGGCGGCGGACGCGGTGAGGGCGTCGAGGTGTTCCCCGCGCGCCTGGAGCAGCACGGCGGCCTCGGACACGTCGAGGGCGACGCCGTCCCGGGCGCGTTTGAGGGCGCGACGCATGGAGTTCTCGGTGGGGCCGGTGGGGTCGGCGGGTCCGGTTCCGGGGGTCGCGGAAGTCGTCATCCTTCGAGCATACGAGCGGCGTGATCAAGCCGGGCGTCCCGTCCGGGCGCCCACCGCACGGTTCCCGGCCCTCAATGCGCCGAACCCCTTTCCTTGCCCGGGAGTTCACGGCTCAATACGAGGGTTGCACGCACCATCCCCTGCACCACCGATGTCATGTCACTGACGACACTGGGAGCAGCAGCATGTGCGAGGACGACCACGCAGGAATCGGCAGACGCGCGGTGTTCGTGACGGGAGCCGCCGCCGCGCTTACGTTGGGAACCGTGAGCTTCGCCTCGGCGACACCCCGCGAACAGCGGACCAGAACCGTGCGCGGCACCCTGCCGCCCGGCTCCCCCGACTTCGTGTACGTCCCGGTCGACGTCCCCCGGGGCGTGCGCGAGATCCACGTCGCCTACACCTACGACCGCCCCACCGTCCCGGCCGGCACCCAGGGCAACGCGCTCGACATCGGCCTCTTCGACGAGCGCGGCACCGAGCTGGGCGGCCGGGGCTTCCGCGGCTGGTCGGGCGGGGCGCGCACGGAGTTCTTCGTCCGCGCCGACGCCGCCACCCCCGGCTACCTGCCGGGGCCGGTGCGGGCGGGCACCTGGCACATCGCGCTCGGCCCGTACACGGTGGCCCCCCAGGGGCTGTCCTACGAGATCACGATCACGCTGACGTACGGCGAGCAGGACCAGACCCCGCGGCCGGTCTACCCGCCCGAGCGGGCCGGGGGCCGGGGCCGGGCCTGGTACCGGGGCGACTGCCACCTGCACTCCGAGTACTCCGACGGCCGCTACACCCTTGCCGAGATCGCACAGCTGGCGCGGGCGGCGGGCCTGGACTTCATCAACTCCTCCGAGCACAACACGCACTCGGCGCACGCCCACTGGGCCGAACACGCGGGGGACGACCTGCTGATCCTGCTCGGCGAGGAGGTCACGACCCGCAACGGCCACGTCGTCGCCCTCGGCACCGACCCCGGCACCTTCGTCGACTGGCGCTACCGGGCCCGCGACAACCGCTTCGGCCGCTTCGCCCGGCAGATCCGCCGCGCCGGGGGCCTGGTGGTGCCGGCCCACCCGCACGCCACCTGCATCGGCTGCAACTGGAAGTTCGGCTTCGGCGAGGCGGACGCGGTCGAGGTGTGGAACGGCGCCTACACGCCCGACGACGAGGTGGCGCTGGCCGACTGGGACGGCATGCTGGTCGCCTCGGTGCGCGAGGGGCGCGGCGGCGGCCGGGACTGGATCCCGGCGATGGGCAGCAGCGACTCGCACCGCTCCCCCGACGTGATCGGCCGCCCGCAGACCGTCGTCCTCGCCGACGACCTGACCCGCGAGGCGATCCAGGAGGGCATCCGGGCGGGCCGGTCGTACGTGGCCGAGTCGTCGAAGCTGTCCCTGTCCTTCACCGCGTCCGGCGGCCGGGGCGAACACGCCGGGATCGGCGAACGGCTGCGCGTGGACCGCGACACCCCGGTCACCGTCCGCCTGGAGGTGAGCGGCGCCCCGCGCTGCACGGTCCGCCTCGTCACCGACCAGGGCGTGCTGTTCACGAGCGAGCCGCTGCCGGTGTCCGGCGCGGGCACGGTGGAGTGGCGCACGACCGCCTCGTACGCGGCGTACGTCCGGGCGGAGGTGCGGCACGAGGCGGCGGCGGGTCCGCTGCCGGGCGCGCTGGCGGCCTTCACCAACCCGGTGTTCCTGGGGAGTTAGTCTCCAGGGGCCACCGGGCTCCGGGACCCGCCGCGGAGCCGCCGAGCCCAGACGGGAGCATGCCCGCACGATGCCGAAGCCGCCGAACCCCGAGCGGAAGTACCGGGCCGTCACGGCCTTCCAGCGGCGGCTGAACGCCGTCGTGCGCCGGCTGCCCGGCCAGACCCTCCTGGAGACCACCGGCCGCGTCTCCGGTCTCCCCCGCCGCACACCGGTCGGCGGCCGCCGGGAGGGCGACTCGTTCTGGCTGGTCTCGGAGTTCGGCGAGCGCTCGCAGTACATCCGCAACATCAAGGCCGACCCGCGGGTCCGGGTGCGCGTCCGCGGCCGCTGGTACCCGGGGACGGCCCACCTCCTGCCCGACGACGACCCGCTGGCCCGCCTGCGCCGTCTGCCCCGCTTCAACAGCATGGCGGTGCGGGCGATGGGCGTCCGGGCGGGGCACCTGACGGTACGGGTGGAGCTGGAGGGGCAGGGGTAGGGAAGACGATGAAGAACCTGTGATCGGCGTCTCCCACGGCTGACGTGGTCGGCATGAACAAGGCAAACTGACCTGGTTGCTCAGGATGTCTAGGGGGACGGCATGGACGGTGGACCGCGGGTTCCGGAGCAGCGGCGTCCCGGATTCCCGGCGGAAGGTGAGGAATCGGGCGCGCTGCGCTTCGGGGTGCTCGGGCCGGTGCGCGCCTGGCGGGGCGAGGAGACGCTGACCACCGGCTCACCCCAGCAGCGCGCGCTGCTGGCCGCCCTGCTGCTGCGCGAGGGCCGTACGGCCACGGCGGCCGAGCTGATCGACGCCCTGTGGGGCGAGGAACCGCCGTCGCAGGCGCTGGCGGCGGTGCGGACGTACGCGTCCCGGCTGCGGAAGGTCCTCGACCCCGGGGTGCTGGTCAGCGAGTCCGGCGGGTACGCCGTACGGGGCCTGGCCGAGGGGGCGCTGGACCTGGCGCGGGCCCAGGACCTGGCCGCCGGGGCGGAGAAGGCCCGGAGCGCCGGGGACCTGTGCCACGCCCGTGACCTGCTGCGCCGGGCGCTGGCCCTGTGGGACGGCGAGGTACTGGCCGGCGTGCCGGGGCCCTACGCCCAGACGCAGCGCGTCCGCCTCGACGAATGGCGGCTCCAACTCCTGGAGACCCGCCTCGACATGGACCTCGAACAGGGCTGTCACGCCGAGGCGGTCTCGGAACTGACGGCGCTCACCGCGGCCCACCCGCTGCGGGAACGCCTGCGCGAGCTGCTGATGCTGGCCCTGTACCGCAGCGGCCGCCAGGCGGAGGCGCTCGCCGTGTACGCGGACACGCGCCGGCTGCTCGCCGAGGAGCTGGGCGTCGACCCGCGCCCCGGCCTCCAGGAACTCCAGCGGCGCATCCTCCAGGCCGACCCGGGCCTGGCCGAGCCCCCGGCGCCGGCCGGGGAGACGGTGACGGCCACCGTCCGCCCGGCGCAACTCCCGGCGACGGTGCCCGACTTCACCGGCCGCGCGGCCTTCGTACGGGAGCTGAGCGACGTGCTGTCCGCGGCCTCCGGAGGGTCGGCGACGGGCCGCGTGATGGCGGTCTCGGCACTGGCCGGCATCGGCGGCGTCGGCAAGACGACCCTCGCGGTGCACGTCGCCCACCAGGCGCGGGCCGCCTTCCCGGACGGGCAGCTCTACGTCGACCTGCAGGGCGCCGGCGCCCGGCCCGCGGAGCCGGAGACGGTGCTGGGCTCCTTCCTGCGGGCCCTGGGCACGGCCGACTCGGCCATCCCCGACTCGCTGGAGGAGCGCGCCGCCCTCTACCGCTCCGTCCTGGACGGCCGCCGCGTCCTGGTCCTGCTCGACAACGCCCGTGACGCCGCCCAGGTACGGCCCCTGCTGCCCGGCACGGACGGCTGCGCGGCGCTGGTGACCGCACGGGTGCGGATGGTGGACCTCGCCGGGGCGCACCTGGTCGACCTGGACGTGATGTCCCCCGAGGAGGCGCTGGCCCTCTTCACGAAGATCGTCGGCGAGGAGCGGGTCGCCTCGGAGCGGGAGGCGGCGCTGGACGTGGTCGGCGCCTGCGGCTTCCTGCCGCTCGCCATCCGCATCGCCGCGTCCCGGCTGGCCGCCCGCCGCACGTGGACCGTGTCGGTCCTCGCGGCGAAGCTGGCGGACGAGCGACGCCGGCTGGACGAGCTGCAGGCGGGCGACCAGGCGGTCGAGGCCACCTTCGAACTGGGCTACGGCCAGCTGGAACCGGCCCAGGCCCGCGCCTTCCGCCTGCTGGGCCTGGCCGACGGCCCGGACATCTCCCTCGCGGCGGCCGCGGCGGTCCTGGACCTCCCGGCCGAGGACGCGGAGGACCTCCTGGAGTCCCTGGTCGACACCTCCCTGCTCGAATCGGCGGCCCCGGGCCGCTACCGCTTCCACGACCTGGTCCGGCTCTACGCGCGTGCGTGCGCGGAACGCGACGAGAACCCGCCGAGCGAGCGGGGGGCGGCGCTGTCCCGGCTGCTGGACTTCTACCTGGCCACGGCGGCGGGCGTGTACGCGATCGAACGGCCCGGGGACCGGCTGGTGGAGGATCTCGAGCCGACGCACTATCCGGGGCTCCGCTTCGAGGACGGTTCGAAGGCGCTGGACTGGCTGTACAGCGAGGCGGCGGCCCTGTTGTCCAGCGTCCGGCAGGCACGGAACTCGGACCGGCTGCGGCCCGCCGTCGACCTGCTCTGGGCGGCCAAGGACCTGATCGAGTCAGGTGCCAACTCCCACCAGTACGAGGCCACCGCCCGCGCCATGTGCGAGGCGACCAGGACCGCTGGGGACGCCCGCGCCGAAGGCAGGGCCCGGACGACCCTCACCAACGTCCTGCTGGTCTACGGGCGGATCCAGCAGGCCGAGGAGGAGGCGCGGCTCGCGATGGAGCTGGCGGCCTCGGCGGCCGATGCCACGGCGGTCAGCTGGGTCGCCAACGACCGCGGGCTGATCTGTCTGCACCAGGGTCACCACGCCGTCGGCAAGGCCTTCTTCGAGCAGGCCATCCGAGGGCACCGAGCTGCCGACAACAGGCTCGGCGAAGCCGTCACGCTCGCCAACCTGTCCCGGGCCTACCTGGCGCTGGGCGACGTGTCCCAAGCCGTGGACATCGCACGGCAGAGCCTGGCCGCGCATTCGCAGCTGGGCCGGCCCATGCGGCGCGCCAGCGCCCACTTCGCGCTCGGCCTGGCCCTGGCCAAGGCCGGTCGGCACGCCGAGGCGCTCGGCCAGTTCGCCGACGCCCAGGCCATCTTCGACGCCCACCGGCAGCGCCTCTGGGTGGGCAACACGCACTTCCGGATCGCCGAAGTGCACCTCGCCGCCGGTCAGTTCGCGCCCGCGGCCCAACACGCGGAACAGGCGCTCGCCCTGGGCTGCGTCGGCGGTGACCGGATGCGGGGAAACGTCGTCACCCTGCTCGGCCGGGCCCTCGCCGCCCTCGGTCAGGCGGACCGGGCAAGGGCCTGCTGGCACGAGGCGCTCACCCTCTACGAGCAGAGCGGGGCGGACGAGGCCGACGAGATCCGCGCGCTCATCTCACCCGCGCCGACGGCCCAGTGAGGGGCTGAACACGGACGTTCAGCATTCGTTTATGTCCGACCGGCACTCTGGCACCAGTCAGACCGTCGCGTCGGGGGGCAGACGGTCCGGCGGGAGCCCGACGAGCTAGTGTGCGGCTCCGAACGCCCGCCCGGTGGCCCTCGGGGGAGCTTCTGGGCGGGCGTCTCCGCTCTTCTGCCACGACCTGGAGGAACAAGCGCATGAGCGACACGATGAAGGACGCGGACGCCACCACGCAGGACAACAGCATGCCCGCGCCGCCGAAGGACGGGGCCGCGACGACGCTGGACAACAGCATGCCGAGCGAGCCCGCCAAGGGCGACGCCATCACGACGATGGACAACAGCATGCCGGCCCCGCCCGCCCTGGACCTGGACGGCGACGGCAAGTAGACCTTCCTCCACACGGGGATCGGCCGCGGCGGCGCGGAGGGGAGCCGCCGCGGCCGACGTGCGTCCGGCGTCAGCCGAGGAGGGCCTGGGTGATCTGCCGGGTGGTCTGCGCGGCGACCCGGGGACTGACGGCGGCGTAGGCGACGTGGGCGTTCAGGCCGGTGGCCAGGGCCCAGCCGCGGCCCCGCGTCCAGGTGGCGTCGTCCACGCCGAGCGCGGCGCGGAAGACGGCGCGGCTCGCCGGCGACATCAGGGTGAAGGCGATCATCAGGTCGCGGGCCGGGTCGCCCCTGCCGAGCCCCTCGAAGTCGATGACGGCACTGAGACGGCCGCCGACGGTCAGCAGGTTGCCGGTGTGGAAATCCCCGTGGAACCAGACCGGCGGGCGGTCCCAACCGGGGGCGTGCAGGGCCTCGTTCCACAGGTCCGTGAGGGCCGCCGCGTCGAACTCGCCGCCGGTGCGCGCGATCGCCTCCCGCGTCGCGCGGTCCCGCTCGGACAGGGGCCGGCCGGTGAGGTCGTCCCCGGTCGCATCCTGCGGAGCCGGGAACCGCTGCAGCGCGGTCAGGAATCCGGCCAGTTCGGCGGCGGCCCCGGCGGAGTCGGACAGCGCCTCGACGGTCGCGACCTCGCCGTCCAGCCAGCGGGAGACCGCCCACGGCCACGGATAGCCGAAGCCGGGCTCGCCGACCGCCACGGGTTCCGGGACGGCCAGCGGAAGGTGCGGGGCGAGCCGGGGAAGCCACCGGAACTCCTTGGCGGCCTGGCCGACGGCGCCCGCGTGCCGGGGCAGCCGGACGGACAGCCCGTCGCCGAGCCGGTGGATCACGTGGTCGGAACCGGCCGGCTCCAGCAGCGTCAGCGCAAGTCCCGACCACTGCGGGAACTGCGCGTCGACCAGCCGCCGGACCAGCGCCGTGTCGATGTGCGGGCCGCTGTCCGCCGGGGTCACAGCGGCGCCGTCACGGTGTGGTCCAGTTCGCAGTGGTCCGGGGCCGCGGCGCCGTCG
The DNA here is from genome assembly GCF_020404845.1 of Streptomyces hyderabadensis. Lineage (GTDB taxonomy): Bacteria > Actinomycetota > Actinomycetes > Streptomycetales > Streptomycetaceae > Streptomyces > Streptomyces hyderabadensis. Next base: position 19,334 of record NZ_JAIOJZ010000013.1, read on the forward strand.
AAGGGGACGCGGACCGCGGTCACGCCGTCCGCGGGGACGGTGACCTCCTCGCTGCCCTCGCCGAGCGTCGTGCCGTCGGCGTCCTTGAAGAGGACCGTGACGGGGAACGTGTACTCGGTGGCGTTCGGGTTGGTGACCTCGACGGTGGCCCACGCCTGGGACTCACTGGCGCAGGTGACCAGCATCAGGGTGGCGGCCTCGGCGGCGTCGGCGCCGCCGCCGCTGCCCGAGTCGTCGCCGTAGGTGTCGTCGTCGTAGTCGTGGTGACCGCTGCCGCCGTTGCCGTAGGTGTCGTCGTCCTTGTAGGCGTCGCCGCCGCCCGAGGTGGACGACGAACTGTCGTGGTCCTGGCCGGAGCTGCTGCAGCCGCCGCCCGAACCGTCGCCCCCGTGGCCGTGGCGGCCGGTCGAGAAGCCGGTCAGGCTGAGGACCACCAGCGCCGAGATCGCCGTGTACCTGAGTGCTCGCCCCCGTGTCGTCATGAAGATCACGCTAGTGCGCGGATGTCACGGACACGTCACCAGCCTGCCACGGCGCCTCACGTCGTACGGGCCGTCCCCGTGCCCTTCTCCGCGTCCAGCGCGTACACGCAGCGGTCCTTGCTGCAGGCGTACACGATGCCGTCGCGGACGACCGGGGAGCCGGTGATCTCGCCGCCGGTGGCGAGCTTCCAGCGCAGGCGGCCGTCGTCGGCCTTCAGCGTGTACAGCAGGTGGTCGGTCGAGCCGAAGTGGATGCGGCCCTCGGCGACCGCGGGCGCGCCCACGATGTCGCCGCCCGCCTGGAAGCGCCACTTGGGGGTGCCGGTGACCGCGTCCAGCGTGTAGAGGCCCTTGCCGCTGCCCACGTGGACGTGGCCCGCGGCGACCAGCACCGGGTCGGTCGAGGAGCGGGCCTCGGTGGCGATGCGCCAGCGGTCGCGGCCGTCGGTGGCGTCGAGGGCGTAGACGGTGCCGAGGTAGTCGGCCAGGTAGACGCCGCCGCCGGTGACGGCGGGGCCGGGCACGAAGGTGGGCGGGGCGAGGAAGACCGCCGGGGCCTCGAAGTGCCAGCGCACATGGCCGGAGGCGACCTCCAGGGCGAGCACCCGGGTGCCGGCCGCGACGTACACGTACCCGTCGGGGGCCTGGCTGAGCCGGACCGGGACGCCGCCGCAGGAGGCCGCGTCACCGATCGGGTACGACCATCTCTCGTCGCCGGTACGGGCGTCCAGGGCGCGCAGCCGGGCGTCCTGCCAGACGTACGCCGTGCCGTCGTGCAGCGCGGCGCCCGCCTCCGGGGACTCGAAGTCGGTCTGGGCGCCGGTGACCTCCCACAGCTTCTGCCCGGCCGAGGCCTCCCAGGCCTGGACGCCGCCGCCGCGGGTGGCCGTGAGGACGGTGCCGCGGTCGGCCTGCAGCGAGTACACCCAGGCGTCCGTCTGGACGCGCCAGAGGTCGGCGCCCTCGCGGGCGTCCAGGGCGAACAGGGTGGGTCCGTCGGAGGCGTGGATACGGCCGTCCGCGACCGCCATCGACCAGGCGACGTCCCGGGTCTTGAAGCGGCGCCGCCCGGTGGCCACGTCCAGGGCGTGCACCTCGAAGGAGGTGACGTAGACCAGCTCCCCGGCGACCCGTGGGGTGCCCCAGACGTCGTTGGACATCCGGAACCGCCAGGGGCGCCACCCGGCCGGTGAGGCCTCCGGGGGCGCCGGCGACGGGGCCGGTACGGCGGGGTCGGCGCCGTTGACGCCGGGGCGCGGGCGGGACCAGGACGCGGCGAGGGCGGATTCCGGCGGGGGCGCGGCGACGGCGGCGGCACGCATGTCGGCGACGCGCGGGCCGGGGCCGATGGGCACCGCGGCGCCGGGCAGCCGGACCGGCCCGCCGTCGGGGGCGCCGACGGGGGCGGGGACCGCCGGGCCGTGCGCGGGCGGCGCCGGTACGACGGGGTCGTGCGCGGGCGGGGGCGGCAGCGGGGGCGCGTGGGCGGGCCCGCGGGCGCCGGAGGGGCCCGGTCCGCGGCCGCCGGCCGTGGTGGCGGGCTTGGCCGGCGGGCGGCCGTTGCGGCGCCCCTCGATCAGGCCCACGGCCCGTTCGGGCAGCCACGCCGAGGCCGTACCGCTGTCGTCGGAGCCGGAGCCGAACAGGTGCGGGGCGAGCTGGGCCTGGAGGTCGGCGGGGTTGGGGCGGCCCTTGGCCTCCATCTGCATGCAGGACTCGATGAGCGGACGCAGCTCCTCGGGCAGGCCCTCCAGGTCGGGGCCCTCGCGCAGCAGCATGAACACCGTCTCGACCGGGTTGGCGCCGTGGAAGGGCGGATGTCCGGTGGCGGCGAAGACCAGCATCGAGCCGAGCGAGAAGACGTCGCTGGCCCCGGTGACGCTGCGGGAGTCCTTGGCCTGCTCCGGGGACATGTAGGCAGGGGTGCCGACGGCGACGTTCGTCATGGTCAGACGGGTGTTCGAGACGCCGGACGCGATACCGAAGTCGATCACGCGGGGGCCGTCCTCGACGACGAGGACGTTGGAGGGCTTCAGGTCGCGGTGGACCAGACCCGCGCCGTGGATCGACTGGAGCGCCTCCGCGACGCCCGCGGCCAGCCAGCGCACCGCCTGGGCCGGCAGCGGCCCGCACTCGTTCACTATCTCCTCGAGGGAGGGCGCGGGGACGTAGGCGGTGGCCAGCCACGGCACCGCGGCGCGCGGGTCGGCGTCGACCACGGCCGCCGTGTAGAAGCCCGAGACCGCGCGGGCCGCCTCCACCTCGCGGGTGAAGCGGACGCGGAACAGCTGGTCCTCCGCCAGTTCCGTACGCACCGTCTTGATCGCCACGCGCCGCCCGGACGCCGAGCGCGCGAGATAGACCAGCCCCATGCCGCCGGCGCCGAGCCGGCCCAGCACCTCGAACGGCCCGATCCGCCGCGGATCGTGCTGCGTCAGCTGATCCACCACTTGCCTGCCACCTCCCCGTACGGGCCGCGCCACCCACATATGTACGCGACCGAAGTGCAGCGTCTCACCACCGCACCTCCGTGGCGCCACGCACCCCGATTCTTCCTGTCCGGAGCGCTGGTGGCGAACCTGGCGACAATCGGGGTGTCTTGCCTGATTCCGGGCAAAGGGCCCCGCACGGTACCCTTCCCGGCCCGGTGCGGCACCGCGGCCGCCGCTCAGCGTCGCAGCAGCGCGAACGAGGCTCCCTGGTCGTCCGAGACCACGGCCACCCGCCCGTACGACGCCCCGAAGGGCGGCACCCGCACCCGGCCGCCGAGCCGGGTGACCGCGGCGATACCGGCGTCCACGTCCTCGACCAGGAAGTGGACCAGGAAGTGCGGCGGCATCTCGGCGGGGAAGACGTCCGAGACCCGGGCGCGGCCGAAGTCCGGGGAGGCGTCCGGGCCGAAGAGCGCGTCGTGGAACAGGTCGCCGTAGAAGGCGTTGGCGGCGTCCGTGTCCCGGGTGTACAGCTCGGCCCAGGCGAAGGTGCCCGGCTCGCGCCGGGGCCCGAAGCCGCCGCGGCGGCCCGGCTGCCAGAGCCCGAAGACCGCGCCGTCGGGGTCGGCGGCGAGCGCGGCGGTGCCCAGGTCGCCGACCGGGTGGGGCGGGGTGACGACCTGGCCGCCGCCCGCCCGGATCCGCGCGGCCAGGGCGGCGGCGTCCGGGGTGTGGAAGTACACGGTCCACACGGTGGGCATCCGGCCGTCGGTCTTGCGGACCAGCGCGGCGACCGGCGCACCGTCCAGGCTCGCCCGCACGGACTCCCCCGGCGCCCGGTAGGGGCTCTCCGCGGCCTCCCCCTCCTCTTCCTTCCGGAAGGTCCAGCCGAACAGCTCCCCGTAGAAACGCCTGCCCGCCTCCACGTCGGAGAGCTGTGCGTCCACCCAGCAGGGGACGCCTTCGCGACGGGCGGACGGACGGGCCGGCGACTTCGCCGATCTCTTCTCGAATGCCCCGTTTTCGGCCATGCCCTCAAAAGTAACCGCGTCACCCGCACCGCGCAGACCAGGCACACCAGCCCCTCTCCACTCCCGCACCCCATTTGCAGTCGGCCGAATCGCGCTCGGATCACCCGTCGGTAAGCTGACGGCATGACAGGACAAGTGCGTACCGTCGACGGCCGCGTGGCCGGTCGACGTGGGCAGGCGACCAGGCAGAAACTGCTCGACTGCCTCAGCGAAATGCTCAGCTCCTCCCCCTATCGCGATGTCAAAGTCATCGATGTCGCCCGCCGGGCGGGCACCTCGCCCGCGACCTTCTACCAGTACTTCCCGGACGTCGAGGGCGCCGTCCTGGAGATCGCCGAACGCATGGCCGCCGAGAGTTCCTCGCTGGCCGAACTGACGGCGGGCCGCTCCTGGGTCGGCAAGGCCGGCTGGCAGACGGCACAGGAACTCGTCGACGGATTCCTGGAGTTCTGGCGGAAGAACGACGCGATTCTGCGCGTGGTCGATCTCGGCGCGGCGGAGGGCGACAAGCGGTTCGCCAAAATCCGCATGAAGATCCTGAACTCGGTGAATTCCCCCCTGACGGATTCCGTCGCCGATCTCCAGGCAAAGGGCAAGGTCGACAAGGACGTGAACCCCGCGGCGATCGCCGGGTCCCTGGTCGTCATGCTCGCGGCCGCCGCCTCGCACCAGAAAGGTTTCTCCTCCTGGGGTGTGAAACAGGCGGAACTCAAGCCGCATCTCGCCCTGTTGACGTACCTCGGCATCACCGGGAAGAAGCCCACGAAGTAGTACGCCGCGCGGCAGCCTGTCATCTCCGCCGCGTCGCCGCCCGCGGCACCTTTGCACCTCCGGCCTCCGGGCCTCCAGCAGTGCTCCACCGTTGCCGCCCCGTCGGCCGCCCGCTCGAACTCGGCGACCGTGCCCCGGCCTCCGGCCCTGCGCCCTCGGCCGCACCGGCACGACGTCCAGCGCCTCGAAGTTCAGCCCCGCTTCGGCCCCCTGCCGGGGAACAGCCGCCCGCCCGGCCGACGTTGTGTCCAGTACCTGCACTCGCCCTCGCACTCGTACCCGCATCCGCATCCGCATCCGCCGGAGGAGACCGCCGTGGCCCTGACCCGCGAAGAGCGTGAGACGTTCCTGGCCGAGCCGCACATCGCCGCGCTCGCGGTGGACGCGGGGGCGGGCCGCGCCCCGCTGACCGTGCCGATCTGGTACCAGTACGCGCCCGGCGGCGACGTGTGGATCATGACCGGCCTCGACAGCCGCAAGAACAGGCTGATCAGCAAGGCGGGCCGGTTCTCGCTGATGGTCGACCGGCTGGAGCCCACCATCCGCTACGTGTCGGTGGAGGGGCCGGTCGTCGAGACGGTCACCGCGACCGAGGAGGACCTGCGGGAGCTGTCCGCGCGCTACCTCCCGGCCGAGAAGGTCGACGGCTACGTCGCCTTCGCCTCGGCCAACCACGGCGAGCAGGTCGTCGTCCGGATGCGCCCCGAGCGCTGGGTCTCCTCCGACCTGGGCTCCGTGTGAGCGACCTGCCCCAACTGCTGAGGTCGCTGCGGGTGTGGGATCCCGCCGTCACCGAACTGCCGCCGTTCGACCCGGCCGACGCGCCCGGCGACCCGCTGGAGCTGTTCACCCGGTGGTTCGCCGAGGCCGTCGCGGCCGGGGAGCGCGAGCCGCACACGGTGTCGCTGGCGACGGCGGACGCCGACGGCCTGCCGGACGTGCGCGTCGTGATGCTGCACGGCGCGGACGCGGACGGCTGGGCCTTCGCCACCCACGCCGACAGCCGCAAGGGCCGCCAGCTCGCCGCCCGCCCGCAGGCCGCCCTCGTCTTCTACTGGCCGGTGCTGGGCCGCCAGGTGCGGCTGCGCGGCCCGGTCGCCGTGGCCCCGGCCGAGGAGGCGCTGGCCGACCTGCACGCGCGCTCGACCGGCGCGCTGGCCGCCGCGCTCACCGGGCGGCAGAGCGCCGAGCTGGACTCCCCGGAGGAACTGGCCCGCGCCTCGGCGGCGGCCTGGGAGCGGGCCGAGCGGGAACCGGACGCCCCGGTGGCGTCCTGGACGCTGTACCGGCTGCGCCCCGCCGAGGTGGAGTTCTTCCAGGGCGAGGCCCGTCGGCGCCACGTACGGCTGGCCTACCGCCGGACGGCGGACGGCGGCTGGGAGCGGCGGCTGCTGTGGCCGTGAGCCGCGCTCACCGCGCGCCGGGCGGCGCCGGCTCCTCGTCCGTCGCCAGCCGCGCGTGCAGGTGCACGTCCCGGAACGCGTCGTGCCGGCCGGCCTCGAACATCGCCTCGCGCAGGGTCCCCTCGGCGCGGTAGCCGCTGCGCTCGGCGACCCGGCAGGAGGCGTCGTGCCCCACGGCGTGGCCCAGTTCCAGGCGGTGCAGGCCGAGTTCCGCGTAGGCCCAGCGGGAGGCGAGGAGCAGGGCCCGGGTGGCGACGCCCCGGCCCCGGGCCTCGGGCAGCACCCAGTAGCCGACCCGGGCCGTCTTCAGCTGCCTGCTGATCTCGCCGAGGCCGATGTGCCCCAGCGCCGTACCGCTGTCCTCGTCGGTGATCCGGAACGACGCCGACCTGCCGTCCGCCGCGTCCCGGGCCCGTCCGCGCAGCGACTCGCGGGCCCCGGCGAGGTCGCTCCACAGCTTGAGCGGCGTGTTCCAGCGCCGGAAGTCGGGGTCCAGATGGCCGCGCAGCCACGTTTGCGCGTCGGCGTCCGAGCCGGCGTCCCAGGCGGTCAGGCGCAGGCCGTGTCCGCGCGGTTCGGTGCGGGGGAGGGAGGGGTCGAGGGTGAGCATGCGTGTGTGGGCCATCGGACCATTCAAGCCGACCCGGTCCCGGTCGTGACCGATCCGCAACCGATTCCGGTCTTGACCGAGACCCATCAACGGAGGGCGCGATTACGCTCGCCGCATGGCCGACTCCACAGCGTCCGCTGCACCGCAGCGGCCCGCCCACCCCGCGGGCCGACCCGTGTACGTCATAGGCGCCGGTCCCGGCGGTCTCGCGGTCGCCCACGCGCTGCGCGCCCGCGGTCTGCGGGCCGTCGTCCTGGAACGGGCCGACCTGGTCGGTTCCTCCTGGCGGCGCCACTACGACCGGCTGCGGCTGCACACCACCCGCCGCCTCTCGTCGCTGCCCGGCCTGCCGATGCCGCGCCGCTTCGGACGGTGGGTGGCCCGGGACGACGTGGTGCGGTACCTGGAGAAGTACGCCGAGTACCACCAGCTGGAGATCGTCACCGGCGTCGAGGTCTTCCGCGTCGAGCCCGCGCCCGACGGGACCGGCTGGCTGCTGCACGCCTCCGGGGGCCGGGAGCTGACCGGCGCCGCGGTGGTGGTCGCCACCGGCCACAACCACACCCCGCGCGTCCCGGACTGGCCCGGCCGGGACACCTACACCGGCGAGTTCCGGCACGCCGCCGACTACCGCGCCCCGGCCCCGTACACCGGCCGGGACGTCCTGGTGGTCGGGGTGGGCAACACCGGCGCCGAGATCGCCGTGGACCTGGTGGAGGGCGGGGCCGCCCGGGTGCGGCTCGCGATGCGCACGGCGCCGCACGTCGTCCGCCGCTCCACCGCCGGGTGGGCCGCCCAGTACACCGGGATCCTGTGCCGGCGGCTGCCGGTCGCGCTGGTGGACCGGCTGGCCCGGCCGCTGGCCCGGATCAGCGTGCCCGACCTGTCGGCCCAGGGGCTGCCGCGCCCCGGCACCGGGCTCTACAGCCGGGTGGCCGAGGGTGCCCTCCCGGTGCAGGACGTGGGCCTGATCGACGCGGTGCGCTCCGGCCGGGTGGAGGTCGTCGCCGCGGTGGACGGCTTCGAGGACGGCAAGGTGCTGCTGGCCGACGGCACCCGCATCGCCCCGGACGCGGTGATCGCGGCCACGGGGTACCGGCGGGGCCTGGAGGGGCTGGTCGGGCACCTCGGCGTCCTCGACGGCACCGGGCGCCCGGTCGTGCACGGCGGGCGCACCCCGGGCGCGGCACCCGGCCTGTACTTCACCGGGTTCACCAATCCCATCAGCGGCATGCTCCGCGAGCTGGCGCTCGACGCCGGGCGGATCGCCGGGGCGGTCGCGAAGCGGCAGGCGGCGAGCGTGTCGCGGCTGCCGGGCTAGTCGCGGGTGAGGATGCGCAGGTCACCGGCGTCCGGGTCGCCGAAGAGCACGAAGAGTTCGGGGTCGCGTTCGGTGCCGCCGACGGTCCAGTACGTCTCCCCGCCGCACGCGCCGGCGGGGCGCAGGAGGACGCCGTCGCGGTCGGTGTCCAGGAACTCGTTGTCCCGTTCCAGCGTCCACGTGGCGGTTCCGTCGCAGAGGGAGAAGTCACCCTCTTCGTCCTCGCCCCCTCGGGTCGGCAGGCGGGTCAGCTCGGCCCTTCCGGTCGGGGACAGCCGCAGCACACTGCCGTGCGCGCCGTGCCAGTCCCCGGCGAGCTGCCCTGCGGACAGCCGAGGGGGCTCGTACCGGTCGGCCAGGGCGGCGGCCGGTATCCCGCACCCGACGAAGAGGACGAAGCCCCCGACCGCCGAACCGAGCCAGACCCGCCGCCCCCTCCACGGCCGTCCGCGCAGGCGGTCGAGGGCCAGCACCGGCAGGACCCCGGCCCCGGCGAACCACGGGAGGGTGTCGCCGAGCGGCCACCCCCACAGCACGCGTCCCAGTACCGACCACCCGGCGCCGATCAGTACGGAGAAGGCCAGGTGCCAGGCCCACTCGGGGCCGCGGAGGGCAGCGGGCCGCAGGCCGGCCAGGGCGGCCGCAGGCGTGATCTGCAGGGTCGCGTGCACGAGCCCGGCCAGCGGCAGAAGCACCGGCACGCAGCAGATGCCGAGGTAGGCGTCGCCGTACCCGTAGTCGTCCGTGCCCGCCTGCAGGGCGAACCACCACGCCAGCCACACCAGCGGCAGCTGCCCCGCGCACAGCGCGGCGGCCCGGTTCCAGTCGTCGTTCGGCCGGACTGGGCGCCGGCCACCGGGCTTGCCCGTCTTCCCCCGCCCCATGCCCGCACCTTACGACCTGCTCATGACAGCACCGCCACCGGAGCCGGACGCCGCCGGATCACCAGGGCCATCAGGGCCGCCGCCGCGCACAGGGCGCCGGAGGCGATCCACACCACGTCGTAGGAGCCGAAGTGGTCGCGGGCCACGCCGCCGAGGAAGGCGACGAGGGCGGCGCCCACCTGGTGGGAGGCGAGCACCCAGCCGAAGACGATCGCGCTGTCGTCGCCGTAGTGCTCGCGGCACAGGGCGAGGGTGGGCGGGACGGTGGCGACCCAGTCGAGGCCGTAGAAGACGATGAAGAAGACCATCGGCGGGTGGACGCTCGGCGCCAGCAGCATGGGCAGGAAGAGGAGGGACACGCCGCGCAGGGCGTAGTAGACGGCGAGCAGGCGGCGCGGTTCGAAGCGGTCGGTGAACCAGCCGGAGGCGATCGTGCCGGCCACGTCGAACACGCCGATGACGGCGAGCAGCGAGGCGGCCGCCGTGATCGGCATGCCGTGGTCGTGGGCGGCGGGCACGAAGTGGGTCTGGATCAGGCCGTTGGTGGAGGCGCCGCAGATCGCGAAGCTCCCGGCCAGCAGCCAGAACGGGCCGGTGCGCACGGCGGAGAACAGGACCGTCAGGGCACGGCGGGCGGCGCCGGGGACGGGCGCGGGCTTGGGCACGAACTCCTGGGCGCCGTACGGCTTCTGGCCGACGTCGGCCGGGTGGTCGTGCAGCAGGAGCCAGACGAAGGGGACGACGGCCAGCGCGGCGAGGGCGACGGTGACGGCCGCCGGGCGCCAGTCGTACGTCTCGACGATCCAGGACAGCAGGGGCAGGAAGATCAGCTGTCCGGAGGCGGAGGCGGCGGTGAGGACGCCGGTGACCAGGCCGCGCCGCTCGGTGAACCAGCGGTTGGTGACGGTGGCGGCGAAGGCCAGGGCCATCGAGCCGGAGCCGAGGCCGACCAGCAGGCCCCAGCACAGGATGAGCTGCCAGGCGGAGTTCATCCACACGGTCAGGCCGGAGCCGAGCGCGATCACCAGCAGCGCGACGGCGACCACTCGCCGGATGCCGAAGCGGTCCATCAGCGCGGCGGCGAAGGGGGCGGTCAGCCCGTAGAGGGCGAGGTTCACGGAGACGGCGGCGCCGATCGTGCCGCGCGACCAGCCGAACTCCTGGTGCAGCGGGTCGATGAGGATGCCGGGCAGGGAGCGGAAGGCGGCGGCTCCGATGATCGTCACGAAGGTGACGGCGGCGACCCACCAGGCGCGGTGCACGCGGGTGCGACGGTTCGGCCGGGTGGGCTGCGGCTGTTCCTCGGAAGCGGCTGTGGCGGCGTCGGTTGTCTGGGTCACGTCATTGAGTCTCCGCACCGGGCCCCGCCCGAACGAGTGGCCCGAAGGACAGCATTCGCTAGGATCGGGCCATGGCCCCTGGCACCCCCGGCACCCTCCGCACCCCCGAGCCCCCCGGCGCCCCCGACCGCCCGCACCGTGTCGTCGTCCTCGCCCTCGACGGCCTGCTCCCCTTCGAACTCGGCATCGCACAGCGCATCTTCGGCCTCGCCCGCGACGAGCACCTGCGCCCGCTGTACGAGGTCGTCACCTGCTCGGTCCGCCCGCCCGGCCCGGTCGACACGGACGCCGACTTCGAGATCCTGGTCGCCAACGGCCCCGAGGCCCTGGCCACCGCCGACACGGTGGTGGTCCCCGCCTCCTACGAGCTGGGCCCGGTCTACGAGCAGGGCGAGCTCACCGGGGAACTGGCCGCCGCGCTGGCCCTCGTGCGGCCCGGCACCCGGATGGTCGCGATCTGCACGGGCGGGTTCGTCCTGGCCGCCGCCGGATATCTGGACGGCCGTCCGGCGACCACGCACTGGGCCTCCGCCGAGCACTTCCAGCGGCTGTTCCCGACCGTGCGGGTGGACGCCGACGTGCTGTTCGTGGACGACGGTGACGTGCTCACCTCGGCCGGGGTCGCGGCCGGGATCGACCTGTGCGTGCACATCGTGCGCCGCGACCACGGCACCGCCGTCGCCAACGACGTGGCCCGCCGCACCGTCGTGCCGCCGCACCGGGACGGCGGGCAGGCGCAGTACATCGAGCGGCCGGTGCCCGATCCGCAGCAGTCGTCCACGACGGGGGCCCGCGCCTGGGCCCTCGGCCGCCTGCACGAGCCGATCCAGCTGCGGGACATGGCCGCCCAGGAGTCGATGTCGGTGCGCACCTTCACCCGGCGCTTCCGCGAGGAGGTCGGCGTCAGTCCGGGCCAGTGGCTCACCCGGCAGCGCGTCGAACGGGCCCGGCACCTGCTGGAGTCCACCGCGCTCTCGGTCGACCAGATCGCCCGGGACGCCGGCTTCGGCACCGCCCAGTCGATGCGGCAGCATCTGCAGGCGGCGCTCGGGGTCACGCCGACCGGGTACCGGCGGACGTTCCGCGCGGAGTTGTCCACAGCCTGTGGAGGATGAGCCGGGTCCGTCCCGGACTCGTCGGGCGGCGGCGCGGGGTGTCCGCCCCGAGCACGGCATCACGCGCCGCCGCCCGACTCCGGCGCTCCCGCCCGGCTCCCGTCGCCCCCGAGGGAACCGCCGCCGACACGACCCACGCTCGTCGAGGGCTCCGTCACCGAGCCCTCGTCGTCCCCTCGCGGCGAATCGTTGCCTACAAGCGTGAGGAAACGGTCACGATCCGTCAACCAGCGAGGAGGGTTTCAGCAGTTGCGTCCCGTTTCGCCGGGGACGCGCACGGAAGCACACCCCGGCGCACGGCCGTCACACCACTTCGTACGCGAACCCCTCGTACGCCACCGCGCCGCCGCCGCTCCCGCAGACCGGCGGGGCCTGCTCGCCCGCGGCGCACCGGTCCAGTTCGCACCAGATGCGCTTGCCGGTGCCCTCCCGGCTCCAGCCCCAGCGGTCGGCGAGGCCGTCCACGAGGGCCAGGCCCCGGCCGCCCGTCGCCTCGCCGCCCGCACAACGCGGCACGGGGGCCCGGTCGCTGGCGTCGTCCACTTCGAGGCGGACGGTGGCCTCCTCGGTCTCCCCGGCCACCGCGCCCGGCAGCACCAGCCGCAGCACCGCCGAACGCCCGGTGTGCACCACGGCGTTGGTGACGAGTTCGGAGACGAGCAGGACCAGCGTCTCGGCGAGCGGTTCGTCGGCCCGTATCCCCGATCCGGCGAGCCGCGAACGCGCCCAACGCCGGGCACGCCCCACTTCCGAGGGGTCTGGACGGACCTCCAGCTGCACTTGAAGCACCTGCACCGCTCACACCATCCGAACCGGCGGACACAAAGGCTCGCGCCTCATGAGGGCCACGATCGTAGCCATTTCCAGCATGGCCAGAACAACGGCCGGGGCAGGGATCACGGAACGTGAATCCCCTGCGGGACAGCATGGTTGACGTACAGTCACGCCAACAAGCGCTTCGGGCATATTCCAGCGCGAAGGAGTACTCGTGCGCCATACTGTGCGACGCGCGTTCCGGGGAGTCGAACAGACTGCGCCCGACGGCCGTCGCACCCTGCGGGGCAAGGCGCACACCGCCGGTTCCGGGGCCGCCCCAGGGGCAACTCCGGCACGGCTGGCGCTCGGGACCACTCGCATCCCCCACAAGGTACCGGAGTGTGGCGCCGACTCCGGGCCGTAACGGGCCACTCGGCGGACACGAGCCGGTATCAACGCTGCGTGACGCCCTCGTGCCACGATCCGCGACACCGGGGGGCGCGGTCCTCCGGTACGCGCTCCCGGGCCCGGTGACCTGCTCGGCCCGGCGACCTGCTCGGCCCGGCGACCTGCTCGGGCCCCGCGGCCTACTCGGGCACGGTGAAGTAGCGGGCGAAGGCCGGGACGACCTCCGCCTCCCCCACCTTGCCGTCGCCGTCCGTGTCGAGCGCGTCGGCGACCGGCCCGGCCACGTCCGCGGGCACGCCGAACGCGGTCAGCGCCCGCGCGGCGTCCGCGACGGTGACCGCCCCGTCACCGTCGGTGTCGGCGACGTCGAGCGCGGCGTGCAGGAAGGGCCGGGCGATCTCGGCGAAGCGGTCCGGCTTGTCCCGCAGCCGCTTGACCGCCGCGGTGACGAACTCCTCACGGGTGATGCGCTGGTCGCCGTCCCGGTCGGCGATGCCGGCCAGGCCCTGCCAGAGCGCCTCGGCACCGCCGTACAGGGCCTGCCCCTTGTCGGAGCGGGCGGCGACGCCGAACTCGGCGAGCAGGGCCTTGGCCGCCCCGCTGAAGTCGGAACGGTCGATGTGGCCGTTGCCGTCCTGGTCGAAGGTGGTGAACCGCGCGGCGATCCTGCGCTCGTACTCGCTGTTGACCATGGTCTCTCCGGCCGCCTCACGTCGGTTTTCGGGGGTACGTCCCGCCGGGAGCGTACGCCGTCGGGCGGACTACGCGGACAGGGGCCGCGGCTCGTCGCCGGTCGCCGAGGCGAGGTCGGGGTGGCAGTCGAAGAGCCGGCGCACCCCGAGCGCGCCGAGGACCCGGTTGACGTGGGAGCCGTCGACGGCACCCTGGGCGGGCAGTATCAGGCGCAGCCTGCCCTGGCAGGAGCGGATGAGCCGCCGGGACGCGATGAGCACCCCGACCCCGCTGGAATCGCAGAACAGGACGTCGGAGAGGTCCAGGACGAGGCTGTGCCGTCCCTCGGCCACCTCGTCGTGCACGCGCTGCCGCAGCACCGGTGACGTCACCAGGTCCAGTTCGCCCGACACCTGGAGCACGGCCCACTGGCCCCGCTCGCCGCCGGTCACGTTGAACGTCACCACCATGCCCTTCATTCGTCGGAACGTCTGGAACCCTCGGGCATTCACCCGAAACGGAAGCCATGCCTTCGCTTCTTGGCGGCGCGCCTGCCCACCGGCCGTTCCCGCAAACGCCGTGACGGAAACGGAAGCCGGTCGGAAGTGGCTTGTTTCAGACGGTTTCGATCCTGTTCGATCGAATTTGGTCGCTCGTTAGAGGGTAGTGGAGGCACATATCACCTCCGGCCGGTCGGGGGCGCGCATTGGAACAAAGGGGCGTGCGCTGTCGGACGTGCCGACTACATTCGGGGAGAGGGCGGCCGCAGGCTGGGACCGAGGAGGGGGTGGAGGGACCGCATGGCGAAGAGGAACGCACCACTGCGCTGGGACCGCAAGATGCAGCAGCGGCTCGCCCGTGGCGAGGCCGCCGCCCTGGGTGAGCTGTACGACCGGTTCGCCTCGCTGGTGCACGGCCTGGCGCACCGCGTGCTCGACGACGAGCGGGCCGCCGACCACATCACGCGCGACGTCTTCGCGCACGTCTGGGAGCACCCGGACGCCTACGACCACCGGCAGGGCCCGCTGCGCACCTGGATCGCCTCGCTCACCCACCGCTTCGCCGTCCAGCGGCTGCGCGCCACCGAGACCGCGGCCCTCGTCCGGGGCGGTCCGGGCACTGCGGAGGAGCTGGAGACCAAGGTCCGGCACGCCTCGGTCGCCGCCCGCGCCGACTACATCGTCCAGTCCATGCCGGCCCCGCTGCGCGCCGCGCTGGAGCTGGCCTATTTCCAGCGCCGCGACTACCGCCAGACCGCCGCCGACCTCGGCGTCACGGAGGACGAGGCCCGCCGCCGGCTCCGCCTGGGCCTCCAGCTCCTGGCCACCGCCCGCGACGCCGGCGCCGCCCCGCGCCCGCCCGGCGCGCCGCCGGAGTACGGGGGTGCGGCATGAAGGCGTACGACGAGAACGACGGGCCCGAGGGGCCCGGGGACGACGACGGGGCGGGCACCGGCACCGGGCCGCGCATACCGCTGCCCCGCGCGTCCGTCGAGGACGGCGGGCGGCCCCTGCCCGAGCCGGCCCTCGCACTGGAGCACCAGGTGCTGACGTCACTGCTCGGTGCGTGGGCGCTGGCCGCCTGCTCGGCCCAGGAGGCGGCGGCCGTCGAGGAGCACCTCGGTCAGTGCGAGGCCTGCGCCGAGGAGGCGCTGCGGCTGCGCGAGGCCGTCACCCTGCTCCAGCGGCCGGAGAGCCTCGACCTGGACCCGGCGCTGCGCACCCGGGTCCTGGAGGGGTGCCTGGAGCGGCGTCCGCCCCGCATTCCGGTGCCCGAGTGGGCCACCCCCTACGACGCCGAGACCGCCCGCCTGGACGCGCTGCTCCAGGACTTCGGGGACGCCGAGTGGCACGCCCCGGTCCGGCTGCGCTGGTTCGAGGACGACGGCACCGCGAGCCGCCGGACCACCGTCGCCGGGGTCATCGCCCACCTGCTGACGGTCGACGGGACGGTCGCGGTCACCCTGGGCCTCGACGACCCGCTGGGCGACATCACCGCGCCCACCCGCGCACCGGCCGCCCGCACGGAGGCCTACTGGCGGGCCTCGCACTACCCGCCCACCCGCGCGGTGCGGGCGCCCTGGCGTGAGCAGAGTCACAGCATCGTCCGGACGGTGGCGTTCACCGGCGACGCGGGCGGGATGCCGGTCTCCTACGGCGACTTCGAGCTGCCGTTGCGGGACGCGATGCTGGACCGGGCGTTCGAGTGCTGGGTGCACGCGGAGGACATCGCCGAGGCGGTGGACTACCCGTACGAGCCGCCGTCCGCGCGCCATCTCAACGGCATGATCGACCTCGCCGCCCGGATGCTGCCGGGTGTCCTCGCGGCCCGTCGCCGGGCCGGTCTGGCCGCGCCCGGCGGCCGCCCGCACCTGGTCGCCGCGGGCGAGCCGGGGCGCAGCGTGCGGCTGGAGATCGAGGGTTCGGGCGGCGGCGAGTGGCTCATCCCGCTGGACTCCCCCGGCGCGGTGGGCTCCGCCGACCACGAGGTGGCCCACGTCGCACTGGACGGCGTGGAGTTCTGCCGGCTGGCGGCGGGCCATGTGCCTCCGGCGGAGGCGGTGGCGGGTCAGGTCGGGGACCGGGAGGCGATCCGCGACGTGCTGTTCGCTGCGGCGAGCTTGAGCCGGTTGTAGGGGGCGGTTGCGGTTTCGTCGGCGGCTGCGGGTGGTGTGTGATTGCTCGCGCCCACGCGGCGGAGCCGCATATTCAACACAGCCCCGCGCCCCTTGAGGGACGTGCAGTGAACGCCCCTTCAGGGGCGCGGGGAACTGCGCGACAAGCCACGACGCACCCGCAGCCGCCCGCGAAACCGAACCCCCGCCCCGCTAGGCGAAGACGACCGTCCGGCGGCCGTTCAGCAGAATCCTCCGCTCCGCGTGCCACTTCACGGCCCGCGCCAGCGCCTGGCACTCCACGTCCCGCCCGATCGCCACCAGCTGGTCCGGCGTGACGTCGTGGCCGACCCGCTCGACCTCCTGCTCGATGATCGGCCCCTCGTCGAGGTCGGCCGTCACATAGTGCGCCGTCGCACCGATCAGCTTCACGCCCCGCGCGTGCGCCTGGTGGTACGGCTTCGCGCCCTTGAAGCTCGGCAGGAAGGAATGGTGGATGTTGATGATCCGCCCGCTGAGCGCCTTGCACAGGTCGTCCGAGAGGACCTGCATGTAGCGGGCCAGCACGACGAGTTCGACGTTCTCCTCGCGCACGATCTCCAGGACCCGGGCCTCGGCCTCCGGCTTGGTGTCCTTCGTCACCGGGATGTGGTGGAAGGGGATGTCGTAGGACCCCACCAGTTCGGCGAAGTCGGTGTGGTTGGACACCACCGCCGCGATCTCCACCGGCAGCGCGCCGATCCGCGCCCGGAAGAGCAGGTCGTTCAGGCAGTGCCCGAACCTGCTCACCATCAGCACGATGCGCATCTTCGCGTCGGCCCGGTGGATCTGCCAGTCCATGTGGAAGGCGTCACCGATCGCGGTGAAGCTGGCGCGCAGCTTGTCCACGGTCACCGGCTCACCGGCCGAGAAGTGGACCCGCATGAAGAACAGACCCGTGTCGTGGTCCCCGAACTGCTGGCTGTCCTCGATGTTGCAGCCGGTCATGAACAGGTAGCTCGACACGGCGTGCACGATGCCCTGCTTGTCGGGGCAGGACAGGGTGAGGACGTACTGGTCGGCCGGGGCGTCGGCCGAGGGGACGGCGGCGGAGGACTGCGCGTTCATGCAGCACAGGGTCCCATATCCGGCCACCCGGACCGCGTGCCGTCCCGTCAGGCGGACCGGCTCAGGCGGACCGGGTCAGGATCTGCAGCACCTCGAGCGTGCGCGGCGCCGCGTCCGGGTCCTCGCCGTCGCTGGTGGCCAGCCGTACGTGCGCGTCGCGCGCCGCCCGCACCGCCTCCGGCCAGTCCGCGTGCTCCAGGTACGCGGTCACCGGCGCGTCCGGCCCCACCTGGTGCATGATCCGCAGGACCCGCAGCACGGCGGTGTCGACCAGCGCCGCCTCCTGCGAGTCGCGGAAGACCGTGCCCACGTACTTCTCGGCCGACCAGTGGTCCAGCCAGGTGTCCTCCACCAGGCGGTACACCGCGTCGGTGACGTCCCCGTAGCCGTCGACGCCGGCCAGCCAGACGTCCCGCTGGAAGGCGGGGGCGGAGAGCATGTGCAGCGCGGAGCGCACCTGGCTGCGCCAGCGCCACCACGGCATGTCGTTGAGTGGCATGCCGCCCATGGTGGAGGAGCGACGGCCGCGACGGGAAGAGTTCTCCGAACCTTGCACGATCGTCGATCCTACGTTCCTCTTGTCCGCCTCCCTCCGGCGCCCGCAATTCACCTCCGCGTCACCACGCGTTGACCGCAGGTCACTCCCAGGTTGGCCGGGTGACGGAATCGTGCGGGTACATGACCGGCAGGCGACCCACCCGCAGCACTCTCCCCGGCGGCCTCCGCGGCCGCTCCCGGGCCACCCGCACCGGCGTCCTGTCCGCGGGCGCGCTGGTGGCGTGCGCGTCACTCGCCGTCGGCTGCGGGGTCGTCCCCGGTGCCACGGGGGGCTCCGGGGGCGACGCCCCGATCACCGTCATGACCTGGGCGCCGCAGGACACCGGCGCGACCAACAAGCCCGGCATGCCCGCCCTCGCCCAGGCCTACGCCCGCTGGGTCAACTCCCAGGGCGGCCTCGGCGGCCGCAAGCTCAACGTGCTGACCTGCAACGACCACAACGACAGCGTGGCCGCCGCGAAGTGCGCCCGCCGTGCCGTCAAGGAGAACGCGGTCGCCGTCGTGGGCTCCTACAGCCAGTACGCCGACTCCTTCTTCCCCGTCCTGGAGGGCGCCCGCATCCCGTACATCGGCGGATACGGCCTCACCAACACGGAGTTCACCAGTCCGCTGTCCTACCCGGTCAACGGGGGCCAGCCGGCACTGCTCGCGGGGCTCGGCAGCGCGCTCGCCGACTCCTGCGGGCCGGTCACCCTGGTGCGCCCCGACACGATCGCGGGCGACCAGCTGCCCGTGCTGCTGGACTCGGGGCTGACCTCGGGCGGGCACGAGCGGGCCCACGACCAGCGGGCGGCGGAGGACGCCACCTCGTACGACGACCAGTCCGGGCGGGCGCTGGCGCGCGAGGGCACCGGCCAGGGCGAGCCGGGGTGCGTGGTGCCCGTCCTCGGCGACCGCACCGGCACCTTCATGGACTCCTTCCGGCGCGCGAGCGAGGACCACCCCGACGTACGGACCGCGACCGTGCTCGGCAGCGTCGACCAGACGACGATCAACGCGAGCGGCGGGGCGTCCGGGCCCTACGAGGGGGCGTACGTCACCGGCTGGTACCCCTCGGTGGGCGACCCGGCCTGGGACGGGCTGAAGCAGCTGATCAAGGAGCAGGCGTTCGGGAACAACGACGTGGACGCGGCGGACGCCGGGGTGCAGACCACCTGGATCGCGTACACCGTGCTCAAGGAGGTCGTCGAGTCGCTCGGCGACGGCGAGGTGAGCGCCGACACCGTACGCCGGGCCCTCGACGGCGGCCTGGAGGTCACCACCGGCGGACTCACGCCCGACCTGCGGTGGACGTTCGCCGACAAGCTGGCCTCGGTCGGCTTCCCGCGCCTGGTCAACGCCGACGTCACCCTCCAGGTCGTCCGCGACGGCCGCCTGGTCTCGGCCCGCAAGGGCGCCGTGGACACCACCCGCACCCTGCAGAACGCGGACGTGGCCTAGCCGGGCCCGCCACGGGGTCGTTGGCACGGCCGAGGCCCGCCACGGTACGGGCCCCGGTCCGGCCACCGGTCACAGCTGGGTCGGCTGGCGTTCGGTCAGGCCGTACTTCTTCGCGATGGCGTTCCAGAGCTTGGCGGCCTTGGCCTTCTCCTTGCTGGCCGTGCCGCTCTCCCGGTTGGCCGCCGAGGGCTGGGTGACGGCCTTGCCCTTCTTGCAGCCCTTCTTGCCCGCCGTCCGGTCGGCCCAGGCCGCGTAGTGGTTGTCGGCCGAGGCCGAGGCCTGCCACGCCTTGGTGAGCGCGGCGGTCAGCTCGGCGTGCTGCGGCAGCCGGTCCACGGAGAGCTTGCCGAGGCTGTCCACCAGCCCGCTGCGCTGCTTGGCGGCCTCGCGCAGGTCCTTGGCCGCCTGGGACAGGTTGTCGCAGGTCTTCACGTCGCCCACCGCGTTGATCACCGTGGTGCGGCCGGTGCCGCTGTCGGCGAGCAGTTTGTCCAGCTCGACGGCCTGCTGCCGGGCCGGGTCGACGGACGGCGAGGCCGGCGCGGACGCGGACTCGGAGGCGGGGGCCGTGGCGGACACCGTCTGGTTGCCGCCCTTGTCCTCGTCCTGTCCTCCGCCGGCCATCATCGCGCCGGCGCCGACCCCGACGACGACGATGCCCACGCCGACGGCCGCCAGGAGCGGCACCCGGGAACCGGAGCGCCCGCCCCGGCCGCCTCCGCCGTCGTCGTTCCCGCGCCGCCTGCCGCCGCCACCGCCGCCGCCCGGGCCCTGCGGGGCGTACCCGGGCTGGTCGGACGGGTACGGCGACTGCGGCGCGTCGAAGCGCGGCATCTGCTGGGTGGCCGAGGCCGGGCCGTCGGCACCGGGCGCGCCGCGGAAGAGGTTGTCGAACTCGGCGGGCGGCTGCCGCCCCTCGTCGGCGCCTGGCCCGGCACCGAACGGGGCCCCGGCGGGGCCGCCGGGCACGGGCGCGATGTACTGCGTGGCCTCGGCGTCGGGATTGGGCGCGGGTGCGGGTGCGGCGGGCGGGGGCTGGTGCCCGGCCGCGGGCCGCGCGGCGTAGTGCGGTGCCTGGCCGAGGTACTGCGTCGACTCCGCGGCGTGCGGCTGCGCGGGTCTCTCCGGCGGCAGCGCGCCCGGACCCGCGGGCGGGACCGGCGGCAGGTACTGGGTGGCGCCCTCGTCGGCGGGCGCCGGCGGTATGTGCGGTATGTACTGCGTCGCGCCCTCGTCGGCGGGCGGCAGCGGCGCGGCACCCCCGCCGTGCTGCTGATGCTGCTGGTACTGCTGGGGCACGGGCTGCTGCTGGTGCTGCCCGTACGCCGGCTGCGCGCCGTAGGACGGGTCGCCCGCCGGGGCCCCGTACGACGGCGGCTGCGCGCTCTCCGGCGGCAGCGGGCCGGGTCCGGCCTGCGGCGGCAGGGCACCGGGGGCGGGGGCCGGGGCGCCCTGCGCGGGCCAGGCCTGCGGCGCCGGCTGCGGCGCGGACTGCTGCGGGGACTGCGCGGCGCCCCACGGCTGGGCGCCGGGCGGGGTCGGCCAGCCCTGGCCGGCGGACGGGCTCTGCTGCTGGTCGGGGCCCCAGGGCCGGTCCCAGGCCTGGCCGCCGGGCGGCGCCGAGGCGGGCGCCGGGCCGCCGGTCTGCGGGCCGACGGGAGTGCCGGCCAGACCGGGCAGCAGGGGTTCGCCACCGTCCGAGGGCAGCACGATGCCTTCGCGCGCTTGCCGCGCCGAGGGCTCCTCGCCCTGTCCACTCTGCGTCACCGGGACTCCTACGAATGGGGGACCTTCGGAATCGTCGGCTCACGCTACCGGGTCCCCCGAGCCCGCTGCCACGCCGCCCGGGGCGTCAACTCCTTCCCTGTGACAGCAGTAACAAAACCGGGCCGCGGCACGCTGTTGATGTCCCTTTCCGCTCACCGCGGCGCGGTTTCACGCGTGTTCACGCAGGCGCACCCCCGCCGTTCACGCGGCGGCCTGCAGATCGAGCCGGGCGCCGAACTCCCTGACCACGGCTTCTTCCCGGTAGGGCTCAAGCCGGGCCTGGAAGTCGTCCAGGTACTCGGCGCCCCGGTTCGAGCGCAGCGTCTCCAGCAGTTCCACCGCCTTCGTCGCCGTGTTGCAGGCCTGTTCGATCTCCCGCTGCTGCACCTGCGCCGTGGCCAACAGCACATGGCCGATGGCCCGCCTGCGCGCCCGGGTTTCGGGGTGCCCGTCCAGGGACTGCCGTGCGTAGCGGGCGGCCGCGTCCGCCTGGCCCAGGTCCCGGTGGCAGTGCGCCAACTCGTCGGCGAGGTAGGCGTCGTCGAAGTGCGCGATCCACACCGGGTCGTCGCCGGAGGCCGGATCGGCCGACTCCATCGCGCCGACCGCCCGCCCCGCCGCCTCGTGGGCCGCCCGTACGTCGCCGAGCAGGGCGTGGCCGCGGGCCTCGGCCGCGTGGAACATCGACTCCGCGCGCGGCGTCACCCGCCCGCGTGCGCCCTCCTGCGCGGCCCGCGCCAACTGGGCGATCTCGCGCGGGTTTCCGAGCTGTGCGGCGAGGTGGCTCATGGAGGCGGCGAGGACGTACCCGCCGTAGCCGCGGTCCCCGGCCGCCTGCGCGAGCCGCAGCGACTGGATGTAGTACCGCTGGGCGAGCCCGGGTTGGCCGGTGTCCACGGCCATGTACCCGGCCAGTTCGGTCAGCCGGGCGACCGTGGCGAACAGGTCCCGCCCCACCGCCTCCCGGTAGGAACCGGCCAGCAGCCCCGAGACGACGCTGTTCAGGTAGTGCACGAGGACCGGCCGCACGTGCCCGCTGCCGTACTGGTGGTCCAGGTCCACCAGCGCCTGCGTCATCGCCCGCACGGCCGCCACGTCGGACTGCCCCACCCGCGGCCCCGCCGACCGCGACACCTGCGGGTCGGGGGCGGAGATCAGCCAGTCCCGGCTGGGCTCGACGAGCGCCGAGGCCGCGACGGAGGAACCGGACAGGAAGTCCCGGCGCCCCACGTCGCTGCGCCACAGCTCGCAGACCTGCTCGATGGCCCCCAGTACCGTCGGCGAGAACTGGAGGCCGACACCGGACGCGAGGTTCTTGCCGTTGGCCATGCCGATCTCGTCGATCGTGACCGTGCGGCCGAGCTTGCGTCCGAGCGCCTCGGCGATGATCGCCGGTGCCCGGCCCCGCGGTTGCTGTCCGCGCAGCCAGCGGGCCACGGAGGTCTTGTCGTACCGCAGGTCGAGACCGTGCTCGACCCCGCACACGTTGACCCGGCGGGCGAGGCCCGCGTTCGAGCAGCCCGCTTCCTGAATGAGCGCCTGCAGTCGTTCGTTCGGCTGCCGCGCGACGAGAGGCCTTGCGGCCATGGCGTAACCCCCATGCGGTCTCATGCGGTCTCGATGCTGTCCCGGCGGATCGCTCGACGAAACGCGACGAATCCGGCCGTGAAGATCAATGCCCAGTCGATGTGCCGACAATGCGAGACTTGCGAAGCTTGCAATGCTTACGAGGATTGCCGGGGTAACGGCCGGTGCCGGCCCCAGTGCTGGCTACCCAGCTCCCGCGGTGAATCCTCCTGCGCGCCCCCGCGTATGCACCCATGCGCCCCGAATGCGGCGCCGACGCACCTCCCCCGCGCGCAGGGCGCCCGTAACCCCCGGTGAGCACGGGAGTTGAGATCGACGTGGAAGAGACCATCCCCGGCACCGAAGCCGCCCAGATCCCGCAGCAGCGCGGCACCTCGCTGCTGGAGACCGCCGTTCGCTACGCCGAGGAGCGTCACTGGGACGTGTTTCCCGGCACCTGGCTGGTGCCCGCCGACGGGGCGCAGCGCTGCTCCTGCGGCGATGCGGCGTGCGCCGCCCCGGGCGCGCACCCGGCGCGCGAGGACTGGGCGGCGCAGGCGACCGGCAGCGCGACCGGCGCCCGGCGGATGTGGCAGAAGCAGCAGACGGCGTCGATCCTGCTGCCCACGGGGCGGACGTTCGACGCGATCGACGTGCCCGAGACCGCCGGGTTCCTGGCCCTGGCGCGGATGCAGCGGATGGAGCTGACCCTGGGGCCGGTGACGCTGGCGCCGGACCGGCGGATGCGGTTCTTCGTGCTTCCCGGGGCCGGGGTGAAGGTGCCGGACCTGGTGCGGCGGCTGGGGTGGTCGCCCCGGGCCCTTGATCTGGTGGTGCTCGGGGAAGGGGCGTACGTGGCGGCGCCGCCGACGCGGTTCGGGTCGGCGGGGGCGGTGCAGTGGGCCTGCCGGCCGACGGCTGCGAATCGGTGGCTGCCGGATGTGGAGGAGCTGATCTCGCCGTTGGCGTATGCGTGCGGTCGGGATCGTTAGGGGCGCCTGTTCATGTGCCGGGTGCTGTGATCCGGCGGGTACCGGCCGAGCGTGGCTTTTCGGGCGGTTCCCCGCGCCTCTTTACCGGCGTTGCTCCCCCGTAGGCTTCAACTCGACGGAGGGAGATGTGGTGAGTAGCAGCGCCGTGCGGGTTCAGGGGCTCTGGAAGCGGTTCGGGCAGCAGGTCGCCGTGGGCGGGATCGATCTGGAGTTGCCGGCCGGGAAGTTCATCGGGCTCGTCGGGCCGAACGGGGCCGGGAAGACCACCACGCTCTCCATGGTGACCGGGCTGCTGCGGCCGGACCAGGGCTCGGTCGAGGTCGTGGGGCACGACGTGTGGCGCGATCCGGCCGAGGTGAAGGCCAGGATCGGGGTGCTGCCCGAGGGGCTGCGGCTGTTCGAGCGGCTGTCGGGACGGGAACTGCTCGGCTACACCGGGCGGTTGCGCGGGCTGCCCGGCGAGGAGGTCGACAAGCGGGCCACCCAGCTGCTCGACGTGCTCGACCTGGCCGGGGCCCAGCACAAGCTGGTCGTCGACTACTCGACCGGCATGCGGAAGAAGATCGGCCTGGCCGCCGCGCTGCTGCACAACCCGGAAGTGCTCTTCCTGGACGAGCCGTTCGAGGGCGTCGACCCGGTCTCCGCGCAGACCATCCGGGGCGTGCTGGAGCGCTACACCGCCTCCGGCGCCACCGTCGTCTTCTCCTCCCACGTCATGGAGCTGGTGGAGTCGCTGTGCGACTGGGTGGCCGTCATGGCCACCGGACGCATCCGGGCCACCGGGACGCTCGCCGAGGTGCGCGGCGAGGCGGCCTCGTTGCAGGAGGCCTTCCTCGAACTCGTCGGGGCGCAGGGCCGGGACGCCGGGTCGGACCTGGACTGGCTGGGCGGCGGTTCCCGATGAGCGCCGGGACCGCACCGGCCGCACCGAAAACACCGGCCGCACCGGTCTCCTCCGGCGCGTCCCTCACGTCCGTCTTCGTACGGCTGAAGCTGTCGCTGCTGCGCAACGGGCTGCGGCAGTCCGGCGGGCGGCGGGCGGCCTACATCGCCTCGGTCGTCGTCGTGCTGCTCTTCGCCGCGCTCCAGCTGATCGGCCTGATCGCCCTGCGCGGGTACGCGCACGCGGACTCGCTGATCGTCCTGCTCGCCGCGGTGCTCGCGCTGGGCTGG
Source organism: Streptomyces hyderabadensis (assembly GCF_020404845.1). GTDB lineage: Bacteria > Actinomycetota > Actinomycetes > Streptomycetales > Streptomycetaceae > Streptomyces > Streptomyces hyderabadensis. The sequence goes on from NZ_JAIOJZ010000013.1 coordinate 43,776, forward strand.
GCGGTGATGCCGCTGTTCTTCCCCGGCGGCGACGAGACGCTCGACCCCACCCGGCTGGTGATGCTGCCCCTGCGGCCCGGCCCCCTGGTGCGGGCCCTGCTCGCCTCCTCGCTGGTGGGCATCGGGCCGCTGTTCACGCTGTGCATGTTCGCCGGTTCCGTGGTCGCGGTCGCGCACGGCGGGGCGGCGTACGCCGTCGGGGTCGTCGGCGCGGTCCTCGCGCTGCTGGTGTGCGTGACCCTGGCGCGGTCCGTGGCCGCCGCCAACGTACGGCTGCTGACCAGCCGCAAGGGGCGCGATCTCGCGGTGCTGAGCGGGCTGGTCGTCGCGGTCGGCGCGCAGCTCGTCAACTTCGGCGCGCAGCGGCTGGGTTCGTCGGGGCTGGGCGAGCTGGACCCGGTGGCCGACGTGGTGCGCTGGGTGCCGCCCGCGTCGGCGGTCGGTGCGATGGACGCGGCGAGCGACGGTGCGTACGGCACCGCACTGGCCCAGCTGGCGCTGACCGCCGCCGCGCTGGGGCTGCTGCTGCGGGTGTGGGCCCGCCACCTGACGCGGCTGATGACGGCGCCCGACGGCTCCACGATCCAGAGCCACACCGAGGCGGTGCGCGAGCGCGACTCGGCCGGACTCGCCCGGTGGCTGCCGGCCGGCCGTACCGGCACCACCATGGAACGCACCCTGCGCTATGTGTGGCGGGACCCGAAGACCAAGGCGGCGTGGGTGACCTCGCTGGCCATCGGTCTGATCGTGCCGGTGTTCAACGCCTGGCAGGGCACCGGCTCGGTCTACTTCGCCTGCTTCGCCGCCGGGATGCTCGGCATCCAGATGTACAACCAGTTCGGGCAGGACACGTCCGCGTTCTGGATGGTCGCGATGACGATCTCCTCGACCCGGGACGCCTACGTCGAGCTGCGGGCGCGTGCGCTGGCGCTGCTGCTGGTCACGCTGCCGTACGCCACCCTCGTCACGGTGCTGACCACCGCGATGCTCGACGACTGGCGGGCCCTGCCCGAGGCGCTCGGCCTGTCCTTCGCGCTGCTCGGGGCGATGCTGGCGACCGGCGCGTGGACGTCGGCACGCTTCCCGTACTCCATCCCGCAGGACGGGTACAAGAACGTCGCCCCCGGTCAGGTCGGGCTGGCCTGGGTGTCGATCTTCGGCGGCATGATCGGCGCGGCCCTGCTGTGCGCGCCCGTCATCGCGCTGACGATCTGGCTGAACGTGCGCGAGGGCGCCGGGGACCCGGGCTGGGTGCTGCTGCCGGTCGGCGCGGTGTACGGCGCGGCGCTGACCCTGCTGGGCCTGCGGCTGGCCGCGCCGCGCACGGCGGACCGGCTGCCGGAGATCCTCACGGCGGTCAGCAAGGGGTGACGGGCCCTGCCGGGGCGCTCAGGCGTCCCGGAGGGGCTCAGGTGTCCCGGGGGTGCTCAGGCGTCCCGGAGGGTGTCCAGGAAGGGCTCGATGGCCGTCCGCCAGGCCTCCGGCTGGTCGTAGTGGACGAGGTGGCCGGCGTCGGCGACCTCCGCGTACTGGCCGTCCGGCAGGACGCGGACCATCTCCTGGGCCTCGGCGCGGCCCAGCTCGCCGTCGAGGCCGCGTACGACCAGGGTGGGGCAGCGGACCTGGGCCAGCTCCTCCCAGTGGGCGTCGTACACCCAGGTCTCGCGGGAGCGCAGCATCTGCTCGGGGTCGAAGACGGGGCGCCAGCCGTCCGGGGACTCGGCCATCACCTCGGCGTAGAACTCGCCGCGGGCCGGGTTCGGGCGCTCCACCCACGGGTCGTCCTCGCCGAACCACTTGCGGACGTCGGCGAGCGTGGCGAAGGGGACAGGCCAGGCACGGAACCACTCGGTCCAGGTCTGCTGGGAGGCGGCGCCGAGGGCGGAGGCCCGCATGTCGCAGATGATCAGACCGCGGACCAGGTCGGGGCGTTTGGCGGCGAGCTGCCAGGCGGTCAGCGCGCCCATGGCGTGCCCGATGAGGACGGCCGGGCCGAGGCCGAGCTGCTCCAGGGCGGCCTCGACGTCCTCGACGTAGGCCTCCCTGGTGTAGGAGGCCCGCGGGGGCTTGTCGCTGCGGCCGTGGCCGCGCTGGTCGAGGGCGACGGCCCGGTGGCGGGCGGAGAGCCAGCGGGCCGTGGGGGCCCAGTGCGAGGCGCGGCCCATCAGGCCGTGCAATAAGAGCACTCCGGGCAGGTCGGCCCCGCCGGACGCGGCGGGGGACGCGGGCGGGGACGGTAAGGCGGACGGGGACGTGGACGGGTCGGGCGCCCGGTCCGTCTTGGGAGGGTCGCCGAACTCCCAGGCCGCGAGGCGTACGCCACCCGCGCCGGTCACGTCGATGCGCCGCGCCATCGGTCCTGGCACCCCCAAGCTCCGCTCGGACCCGCCCGCCCTCGCGGGCCGGGGCCGGTCCTGTGAACCGTGTCCTGCCTGCCGTGCAGGGTACCGATTTTATCGAATACCCATTCGAAATAGCCGTCCCGCCGAGCAACACCCCTCATTCGAGTGACACCGCTCAGGGATTGATCGCCGCCGCCCAGGGGAGATCTTCAACGGGAGGCGGACCGCTCGGGGAAATCGGTCCGAGGGGATTGACCTTGAGAGCTCGGGGCTCCAGGTCAGCACAGGGGAGGACAGGCCCCGGCGCCACTCGGCGCCGGGGCCCTCTGAGTCTTTCCGGCACGGCCCCTCCCCCTCTCCGGCCCGGATGACATCGCTGTCGTCCACCGCCAAGAGCCCCTCGCGTCCTCTGCCGCACGCCACAGCCTTGCACGCGAAACGTCCGGCCGCTGCGATTCGGCCCACTGGGGCCCGAATCGTGGAGACCGCGACGCCGGACCCCCGCCGGGCGCGGTCAGCGCTTGGCGACGAACACGTGGGAGGCGGTCTCCGACTCCAGCTCGGCGGCCTCGCCGCTGCTGCCCACCAGCACGCCGCCCGCCGACTCGGTCACGCTCACCACCGAGCCCGGCTGCACCCCGGCCCGGCGCAGCGTGTACATCAGCTGCGCGTCCGTCTGGATCGGCTCGCCGATACGGCGCACGACGACCGTCTTGCCCTCGACGCCCGGGTCGAGGTCGGCCAGGGACACCATGCCCTCGTCCAGGAACGGGTCCGCCCCGTCCGTCTCGCCCAGCTCCTCCAGGCCCGGGATCGGGTTCCCGTACGGCGACTCGGTCGGGTGCCGCAGCAGCTCCAGCACCCGGCGCTCGACCGCCTCGCTCATCACGTGCTCCCAGCGACAGGCCTCCGCGTGCACCTGCTCCCACTCCAGGCCGATCACGTCGACGAGCAGGCACTCCGCGAGCCGGTGCTTGCGCATCACACGCGTCGCCAGCCGCCTGCCCTCCTCGGTCAGCTCCAGATGCCGGTCCGCCGCCACGGACACCAGCCCGTCGCGCTCCATCCGCGCCACCGTCTGGCTGACCGTGGGACCGCTCTGGTCGAGCCGCTCGGCGATCCGGGCGCGCATCGGGACCACACCTTCCTCCTCCAGCTCCAGGATGGTGCGGAGATACATCTCCGTGGTGTCGATCAGTCCGGACATACGTGCCCCTCGATGAGATTGCCGGAGGCTGCGGCCCACCGGCGCGTGCGCTGGCCCTGCAACCAATTCTGACGCATACCACCGACAACCGTGCCTCGCCGCGAAAAGCCGGGCCCGACGGGTCCGTCCACGGGCCTCCGCACCGGGTTGACGCCGTATTGACACCGCGCTGGTCCAGACCGCACCGTGATCCGCGACGCAGCCACATCGAAGGGGTCCCGCATGAGCGATCACAAGCCGGCCGGCCAGTTCCTCGACGCGGCGATCGACCTCCTGCGGCGCGTCCGCGACGAGGAGGCGGACAGCATCGAGGCGGCGGGCACCCTGCTCGCCGACACGGTGCGCGACGGCGGCCGGCTCTTCGCCTTCGGCGCCGGTCACTCCTCCCTCCCCGCCCAGGACGTCGTCTACCGCGCCGGCGGACTCGCCCTGATGAACCTGCTCGCCGTGCCCGGCGTCGTCGGCGTCGACGTGATGCCGGCCACGCTCGGCTCCGCCCTGGAACGCGTCGACGGCCTCGCGAGCGCCGTCCTCGACTCCTCCCCGCTGCGCGCGGGCGACGCCCTGGTGATCATCTCCCTGTCCGGGCGCAACGCCCTGCCCGTGGAGATGGCCATGAACGCCCGCGCCCTCGGCGTCCGGGTCATCGGCGTGACGTCGGTGGCGTACGCCTCCGAGACGACCTCGCGGCACGCCTCCGGCACCTTCCTCAAGGACCACTGCGACGTCGTACTGGACTCCAAGATCGCCGTCGGGGACGCGGAACTCACCCTCGACACCGTCCCGGCGCCCTTCGCACCCGCCTCCACGGTCGTCACCAGCGCCCTCATGCAGGCCATGACGGCCACCGCGGCCGCCGCCCTCGCCGACCACGGCATCGAACCCCCGCTGCTGCGCTCGGGCAACGTGGACGGCGGCCACGAGTGGAACGGCCGCGTACTGGAGCAGTACCGGGACCGCATCTTCTACCGCCGCTGACCGAACGCGGCCACCGGGCCCGGCCGCCGGCACCAGCCGCGCCCGGTGCATTGATCGTTCTCGCACCGCTCGCCTACGGTTCCGCCCATGACGAGACGACAGGGGGAGCCGCCGGTCAGGCGGGCGGTGGTCAGCGGGTCGGCCTTCGAGGAACGGATCGGGTACGCCCGGGCGGTCGTCGACGGCGACCGGGTGCACGTGTCGGGGACGACCGGGTTCGACTACGCGTCGATGACGATCTCCGGGGACGTGGTGGAGCAGGCCGAGCAGTGCCTGCGCAACATCGGGGCCGCGCTGGCCGAGGCGGGGTGCACCTTCGCGGACGTGGTGCGGGTGCGCTACCTGCTGCCCGAGCGGGAGGACTTCGAGCCGTGCTGGCCCGTGCTGCGGCGGGCGTTCGGGCCGGTGCGGCCGGCCGCGACGATGATGGTGTGCGGGCTCGCGGACGAGCGGATGCGCATCGAGATCGAGGTGGACGCGCGGCGCGGGACGGTCGCGGCCGGGGCGGGCTCGGCGCTGCGGATCGAGCCGGTGGAGGGCGACGCCATGGTGGAGCAGTGGCGCCACGTGCACAACGTGATCGTGCCGCCGGCCGCCATGAGCCTCGACGAGGCGCGGGAGCGCGTCGGGCGCAACCGCCTGGCCAACGCCTACCTGGGGGACGTACTCGTCGGCTGCTCGACCGTGCGGCCGCCCCGGGGCGAGGAACGGGTGGCGACCGTGATCGCGCGGGTGCTGCCGGCGTACCGGGGGCGCGGGATCGGGACGGCGCTCTACGGGGCGGGGCTGGCGCACGCGCGCGAACTGGACGCCGGGGCGGTGGAAACCGTGGTGCTGGCGGCCAACGCCGACGGGTTGCGGTTCGCCGGGGCCCGCGGGTTCGTGGAGAAGGAGCGGTACGTGCTCGACGGCGAGCGCGACGAATGGGTCGACCTGAGGCTCGCCGCCGCCCCGGCGTGACCCCGCCCGCGCCCCTCATGACAGCGGCTTATGCCGAGTTTCCGCAGTACAACGATTTCCGCGAAGTTGCGGGAACCCGGTGTGTGCTGCATCACGTTCGAGTTGAATGAAGGCCAGTGAGCGAACCGACGTACGGTACGGCGGACGCAGCCTGCAGGGGGTCCAGGTGAGTGCTTCGCGGCGTAGTGGGACCACCGACGAGCTGGGGCCGGACGAGCCGGAGCAGCCCGAGCGGGACGGCGCGGACCTGCTGGCCGCGCTCCTCGACGGCATGGACGCGGCCCTGTGCGCCTTCGACGCGGACGGGGTCGTGACCCACTGGAACCGCGAGGCGGAGCGGATCCTGGGCTGGAGCGCGGCCGAGGCCGTGGGGCGGCAGGGCTTCGCCGGGTGGGCCGTGCGCAGCGCGGACGCCGGGGAGGTGGAGGAGCGGCTGCTGTCGGCCATGCGGGCGCCGGGACGCCAGGTGCACGAGTTCGCGCTGCTGACCAAGGACGGCGGCCGGGTGCTGGTGCGCACCCAGTCCGCGGCGGTGCGCGGTCCCGACGGCAGGCCCGCGGGGGTGTACTGCGCGTTCAGCGAGGTGCACGCGCAGATCGACCTGGAGCGGTCCATCGCGCTGAGCGAGGCCCTGCTGGAGGACGCGAGCTGGGGCGTGGTCCTGGTGGACGCGGACCTGCGCCCCGCCGTCGTCAACGCGCACGCGGCCCGGGCACTCGGAGCCGGGCGCACCTCCGTACTGGGGCGGCCGCTCGGCGATCTGCTCGCCCAGGGCGTCGAGGAGCTGGAGAACGCGCTCACGCACGTCCTGGCCGAGGGCGCGCCGCCCGGGCCCGCCGAGGTGTGGGTGAGCCTGCGCACGCCGGAGGGCGAGCGCCGCCGGTGCTGGCGCAGCGGATTCGTGCGGCTGGCCTCGCCGCTCGCGGAGGAGCCGGTGCCGCTGGGTGTCGGCTGGCTGTTCCAGGACGTCACGGAGTCGAAGCAGGCCGAGCAGGAGGCGGCGCTACTGCGCTTCAGGGCCAATCAGCTGCACCGGGCGGCGCGTGCCGCGGCCGAGTGCGAGGACCCGGCGGAGGCAGCCGTCGTCCACCTGGACTTCGCGCTGGCCGGGTTCGCCGACCACGCCCTGATCGACCGGGTGGTGGGCGGGGCGGCCTCGGACACCGACGCCGCGGAGCCGGTGCGGCTGGTGCGGGTCGCGGCCACCCCGTCCGGCGCGCCGGGGCCCGCCGTGCCGTCCGGGACGACGGGGCTGCCGGTGCGTTACGGCGAGGGCCACCCGGCCGTGCAGTGCGTGGAGCGGGCGGGTTCGGTGCGGGCCAGCGCCGGGGTGCGGACGGTCCCGGCCGAGCAGGTGCGCCGGTGGGCCACGGCCCGCCAGTGGCCGGAGGACACGGTGCACGGCCTGTGCGCGGTGCTGCGCAGCCGCGGCCGGACACTGGGCGTCGTCACCTTCCTGCGGGGCGCGGGACGCAGCGCCTTCGAGCGGCCGGACGCGATGTACGCCGAGGACGTGGCGGTCCGCATCGCCACCGCCCTGGACCTGGCCGGCACGGTGGAGCAGCGGTAGCCGGGGCGGGGCCCGTGGGGTGACTGCTTAGAACCCGAAGGAGTTGTGCGGCTCGGGGTCGGTCCGGAACAGCCGGGACAGCCGCCCGAGCGCACCGCCGACACGCCCAGTCAGCATGTGCAGTCGCGATCGAGGGCAGTAATCGGGCAACCGGCTCCCGGACTTCCTTCTATGCCTTGCCTGATGCGGCCGATCGGGCGGCCTGCTCGATTTTCGCGCGGTAGGTGGTGCGGGCGTCCTCATCGATCTGTGTCTCGTGTTCGGGGCGCATCCCGGTTCGGCCGTCGACGCCTTCGCGCAGGATGTCGGCGTGCCCGGCATGCCGGTTGGTCTCGCCGAGGACGTGGACCAGGATGGCGAACAGGTTCGTGTCGGCATGAGGCTCTGGCCACCACGGCACGTGGCCGGGGGCATCGAGGGCAAGCTCGTCGATCGTCGCGTCCGAGCGTTCCCACGTGCGCCGATAGAACCCGATGATCTGATCGCGTGTTTCGTCCGCAGCCACCCACAGATCACTGCCGTCGTGGTCCTGCCACCGGGGCAGTGGTTCCGGGGACGGCCGGTCGAAGACCTCGCCGAAGTACCTGGCCTCGACGCTGGCCACGTGTTTGACCAGACCGAGGAGGTTCGTTCCGGTCACGGTCAAAGGTCGGCGGGCGTCGTACTCGGACAGGCCGTCGAGTTTCCAGAGCAGCGCCTTGCGGTCCCGCCGCAGTCTCTCGTGCAGGCTGTTCTTCGCGGATTCATCGACCATGCGGCCTGAGCCTGCCACGGGCTACTCACGGCCTCAAGATCCCGTATGCGGACCGCAACGACCGGCAGAACCGAACCCGGCCGTGGCCACCGCCCTGGGATTCCCAAGAAACTTGCCACACGAGACGACCCCTTAGCACTATTCGCATCCAAATATCGATAAAATCAACCACTCCACACAAATAGAGGTATTTCTAGAACCTTTCTCCGTTCCTGATCTTTCTGGCATTAGAGTCAATCGCGCCATAGAAGGGAGGTCACCCGCCCCCCCCGCCGAAAGGTCGTCGGGTGACCAGCCCGAGTCGTCACGGTCGGACGGACCAGGGAGGTGCCCCGATGACTACGTTTCCTACAGGTGAGCGGACCCACCAAGCTGTGCTTCCTCAGCAGCCTGCTCTGGAATCCGTGGGAGCAGACACCCCAGGGGGCAGGGACGAAACGGCTCACGGACACCCCGGAACGAACCGGGGCACCGATAGGGAACATGGGCGAGGGGAGACCGGCGAGCGACACACCATCGCCCGCCGGCGGCACGCCAAGAGCGCCGCCAAGGCGGCGAAGGCGGCAGAGAGCGGGAGCGGTGACGCTCCCACACCCAATCAGGTTTATGCGGGCGGCGTCGGCGCTGCAAGGGTCTTCGTGCTGTCGAAGGACGGGAGGCCCCTCATGCCCTGTCACCCTGCTCGTGCCCGGCAGCTACTGGCGCGCGGCAGGGCCGCGATCGCCCGCCGGATCCCCTTCGTCATCCGGTTGAAGGACCGTACACACGGGGAATCAGACGTTGTCGGCGTACAACTCCGCGTCGACCCGGGCTCCAGGGGCACAGGTTTCGCCCTCACCGACGAGAAGAGGGAAGTCGGCGCGGACGGTGCCCGTGTCACCGTCCGTCGCGGGCTGTTCTCGATGGAGCTCCGGCACCGCGGTGATCAGATCCGCTCCCGCATGCGACAGCGTTCGGGCTACCGGCGACGGAGACGCTCGGCCAACCGCCGCTACCGCGCACCGCGCTCGCTCAACCGCATGCGGCCCGCCGGGTGGCTGCCGCCTTCCGTGCGCCACCGCGTCGACACAACCTTCGCCCTGGCTGCCCGCCTGAGTCGTTACGCCCCGATCACCGAGATCAACGTCGAACGGGTGGCCTTCGACATGCACCAGGAAGGCAACCCGGCTCCGGCACCCATCCGCACGCGTCTCCGAGACGCGTGGCACAACACCTGCGCATACTGCGGTGTCGCCGGGGTCCGTCTCAACGTCGAGCACGTCAAACCGCGGAGCAGAGGAGGCTCCAGCCGCATCTCCAACCTCGTCGTCTCCTGCGTACCTTGCAACCAGGCAAAAGGGAGCCGCTCCGTGCAGACCTTCCTGGCTCACCAGCCCTAACGGCTCGCCGCGGTCCTCCGGCAAATCCAGGCGCCCCTCGACGATGCCGCCGCAATCAATGCCATCTCGCCCCGCCTTCTCGAAGCACTCCGTACCCTCGGCAAGCCCGTTCACGGCTGGTCGGGCCGCCTCACCAAGGCAACCCGCGAGTTCTCCGGCCTCGAAAAGACCCACACCCTGGATGCCCTCTCGGTCGGGCGCCTTGATCACAGCAAGGGGGACCGTATCGTCCGGTTCACGGAACGCGTACTCGTGGCCAAGGCCACCGGACGCGGTTCGTATGCGCGGACCACCCCGGATCGGTACGGGTTCCCTCGTCTGCGACGACCACGCACCAAACAGCACTTCGGCTTCAGTACGGGTGACCTCGTGCGGGCCACAGTGCCCACCGGCAGCTGGGCGGGGACTTGGACGGGCCGGGTATCGGTCCGCGCGAGGGGCCAGCACAGCATCACCACGCGGACGGGCCGGATCAACGTGTTCCACACGCATCTTCAGGTGCTGCAACGGGGCGATGGATACCTGTACAGCACCCGTGAGGAGCCCGTGCGCTCCGCCTGTCGAAAAAAGAGGTTGATCGAAGGCCAACGCGTTCCTAATGTGGGCCCCACACCGAAAGGAGGTGATCCGGCGAATGTATGACAACCGGACGCGTGAGGTGGCTGCGGGCTAGCGGCCCGGCACCACACGGAGTGCGGCGCCGGACCAGCGCGTGACAGACGCGTGCAGCCGGCCCAATCCCAAGCAGTCACCCGACCCGCGAGTCGCCGGTACGTCCGGCCGGCTCCTCCACGGAGGAACCAGACTCGCGGGTCGTCTGCGTTCGCGGGGCGGTCAGTCCGCGATGTCGGCGTAGCCCTCGATGTCGTGCGGGTCGCGGGTGCCGGGGCCCACGTAGCGGGCGGAGGGGCGGACCAGGCGGCCGGTGCGCTTCTGCTCCAGGATGTGGGCGGACCAGCCGGCGGTGCGGGCGCAGGTGAACATCGAGGTGAACATGGGTGCCGGGACCTCGGCGAAGTCCAGCATGATGGCGGCCCAGAACTCGACGTTGGTGGCCAGTACCCGGTCGGGGCGGCGGGCGTGCAGTTCGGCCAGGGCAGCCTTTTCCAGGGCCTCGGCGACCTCGTAGCGCGGGGCACCCAGTTCGCGGGCGGTGCGGCGCAGGACGCGGGCGCGCGGGTCCTCGGCGCGGTAGACGCGGTGGCCGAAGCCCATGAGGCGTTCGCCGGCGTCGAGGGTCTTCTTGACGTAGGCCTCGGCGTCGCCGGTGCGCTCGATCTCCTCGATCATGTGCAGGACGCGGGAGGGGGCGCCGCCGTGCAGCGGTCCCGACATGGCGCCCACGGCCCCGGAGAGGGCGGCGGCCACGTCCGCGCCGGTGGAGGCGATGACGCGGGCGGTGAAGGTGGAGGCGTTCATGCCGTGCTCGGCGGCGGAGGTCCAGTAGGCGTCGACGGCGGCGACGTGCTTGGGGTCGGGCTCGCCGCGCCAGCGGATCATGAAGCGTTCGACGATGGACTCCGCCTTGTCGATCTCGCGCTGCGGGACCATGGGCAGGCTCTGGCCGCGCGCCGACTGGGCGACGTAGGACAGGGCCATGACGGCGGCGCGGGCCAGGTCGTCGCGGGCCTGGGCGGCGTCGATGTCCAGCAGGGGTTTGAGGCCCCAGGCGGGGGCGAGCATGGCGAGGGCGGACTGGACGTCGACCCTGATGTCGCCGGAGTGCACGGGGATGGGGAAGGGCTCGGCGGGCGGCAGGCCGGGGTTGAAGGCCCCGTCGACGAGCAGGCCCCAGACGTTGCCGAAGGAGACGTGCCCGACCAGGTCCTCGATGTCGACGCCGCGGTAGCGCAGGGCGCCGCCCTCCTTGTCGGGTTCGGCGATCTCCGTCTCGAACGCGACGACTCCCTCTAGCCCGGGTACGAAGTCGGACATCAGGCGGCTCCTCGTGATCAGTGGTGTACGGCGACCTGGGCGGAGACGGTGCGGCGCCTCCATGGATCCACGGTCGTGTCCCCGACTCGCGGTCCCGGCGGTCATCCCTGTGATGCCCCGTACGGCCGTCGGTCATCCGGCCGGAGCGGGACCAAGCACCATATCTCCGGGTGCCAGGTTTGGGGAGTGGGTGCGGCACTCGGTGCCATCCCCGGTCGGGTGGCGGGGCGGATGCGGCAGGATGGGCGGCGTGACCGATCGCGAAGCCGATTCCGCCGTCCCCGCCGCCGACCCGGTGCCCTTCGATCTCGCCTCGATGCGCAAGCAGTACCGGGCCGAGGGGCTGTCCGAGACCGGGCTGGCGGCGACGCCCGTCGAGCAGTTCGCGCGCTGGTTCAAGCAGGCGGCGACGGACGGCGGGCTGTTCGAGCCGAACGCCATGGTGGTCTCCACGGCGGACTCCGGGGGGCGGCCCAGCTCCCGCACGGTGCTGCTGAAGCACTTCGACGAGCAGGGTTTCGTCTTCTACACCAATTACGACTCCCGCAAGGCGCGCGAGCTGGACGCGAATCCGTACGTCTCGCTGCTGTTCCCCTGGCATCCGATGGCCCGGCAGGTCGTGGTCACGGGCGTGGCGCGCCGCACCGGGCGGGACGAGACCGCCGCGTATTTCCGGACCCGGCCGCACGGCTCCCAGCTGGGTGCCTGGGCGAGCGTGCAGTCCTCGGTGGTGGCGGGCCGCGGTGCGCTGGACGCGGCGTACGCCGAGCTGGCGGCGCGCTATCCGGAGGGCGAGCAGGTGCCGGTGCCGCCGCACTGGGGCGGGTTCCGGGTGGTGCCTCAGGCGGTGGAGTTCTGGCAGGGCCGGGAGAACCGGCTGCACGACCGGCTGCGGTACGTGGCGGAGGGCGGCGGGAGCTGGCGGGTGGAGCGGCTGAGTCCGTGACGGGTCCCGGCGCCTGGCCTACAGCTTGCCCCACAGGTAGGCCGTGCGGTGGCCGTCGAGGACGGCGGCCAGGCGGGCCCGGAAGTCGTCGCTGAGTTCGGGCCAGTTCCAGAACTCCAGGCCGAGGTGGCCGGCGGCCAGCCGGTCGTCGGCCCACAGCCATGCGGTCAGGGGGACGTCGCGGGCGCAGGCGGGGCAGGTCACGTCGGCGTCTGCGGGGCCGTCCTGCCAGTCGGTGATCGCGGAGGCGAAACGGGGCCAGACGGTCTCCTCGGTGTCCGCGTCCGACAGGTCGATGGTGGTGCGGCAGTGCGGGCAGGTCACGGCTTCGGGTTCGTCCTGGCCGCTGTCGAAGACGGTGCGTCCGATGTGCACGGCGAGCCCGTCGTGCGGTTCCCCGTCGGGGTCGTCGTCGGTCACCGCCCGGCTCCAGTGGGGGCCGGGCGGGTGTCCGAGGGGCTGTCCGAGGACGCAGACCGAGCGGTCGGCGAGGACGATGCCCTCGCTCACCAGCCACGCGACCGCGCGCTCGGCGAGTTCCGTGGCCTCCGCCTCGCCGGCGTCGAGGTCGACGATCGTCTGGAAGTAGTCACCCATGGCCGGGACAGTAGCGGCCGGCACCGACAGTGCCCCGGTGCGGGGCGCCGGTCACGGGGCCAGCGCCGCGTCCAGCAGCCGCGCCCACTGCTCCACCACTCGCTCCCGGCGGGCCCCGTCGTCGGTGAGGAGGTTGGCGAGGCCGAGGCCGCGGGCCATGTCGAGGAGGCCCTGGACGGTTTCGCGGGCGCCGGGGCGGGACTCGTCGGCGCCGAGGAGGTCGACGGCGATGCGGTGGGTCTCGCGGCCGACGCGGGCCTCCAGTTCGGTGACCCTCTCGCGCAGCTGTTCCTCGTTGGAGGCGGCCACCCACAGGTGCAGGGCGGCGCGGAAGAGCGGGCCGGTGTAGAGGTCGACGAGGGCGGCGACCACGGCGCGGCGGTCACCGGCGGCGGTGCCCTCGGGGAACAGGGCGCGCAGGGCGAGGGAGCGTTCCTCGGCGACGTATTCCACAGCCGCCGTGAAGAGGTCCTCGCGGGTGGGGAAGTGGTGCTGGGCGGCGCCGCGGGAGACGCCGGCGTGTTCGGCGACGACGGAGACCGTGGACCCGGCCCAGCCGTGTTCGGCGAGGCAGGCCACGGCTGCTTCCAGGAGGCGCTGCCGGGTGGCCCGGCTGCGGTCCTGCTTGGGAACGCGCTCCGCGCGGTCGGCCGTGTGCACGGCGCCGCTCACACCACCCATTCCGGATCCCGTCGTTCGAGGAAGGCCGTCATCCCCTCGCGGGCCTGCGGGGAGGCGAACAGCCGGGCCGAGAGCGCGGTCAGGTGGGCCGCGTCCCGGTCGAAGGCCTCCAGCACCCTAGCCGTGAGCAGCCGTTTCGTCTCGGCCAGGCCCTGCGGTGAGGCACGGCGCACACCGTCGAGTACGGGTTCCAGTACGGCGTCCACGTCCTCGGCCGCCGCGGTGACCAGGCCGGTCCTGGCGGCCTCGGCGGCGTCGAAGCGTTCGCCGGTGAGGTAGTGGCGGGCGAGGGCGCGGGGGTCGGTGCGGGGCAGGAGGGTGAGGGAGATGACGGCGGGGGCGACGCCGATGCGGACCTCGGTGAAGGCGAAGGTGGACGCGGTGGAGGCGGCCGCGATGTCGCAGGCGCCGAGCAGGCCGAGGCCGCCCGCGCGGACGTGTCCGTCGACGCGGGCGACGACGGGCTTGGGCAGCTCGACGAGCTGTCTGAGCAGGGCGACCAGGGCGTCGGGCTCGGGCGGGTCGCGCAGGTCGGCGCCGGCGCTGAAGGTGGTGCCGGTGTGGGTGAGGACGACCGCGCGGACGCCGGGGTCCCGGTCCGCGTCGGTGAGGGCGGCGGCCAGGTCGCCGACGAGGGCGGCGGAGAGGGCGTTGCGGTTGTGCGGGGAGTCGAGGGTGAGGGTCTCGATCCCGCGGTCCCGGGTGCGGGTGACGAGGCTCATGCGCGCTCCCGCAGTTCCCGGCGGAGGATCTTGCCGCTGGCCGCCCGGGGCACGCCGTCGACGAAGGTGACCTTGCGGACGCGTTTGTAGGGGGCGACGCGTTCGGCGACGTACATCATGATCTCGCCCTCCGCGAGGTCGGGGGCGGCCGGCCGGCGTACGACGAAGGCGTGCGGTACTTCGTTGCCGTCGGCGTCGTACGCGCCGACGACGGCCGCGTCGGTGATGCCGGGGTGGGTGAGCAGGAGGGCTTCGAGTTCGGCGGGGGCCACCTGGAAGCCCTTGTACTTGATCAGTTCCTTGACCCGGTCGACGACGTACAGCCAGCCGTCGGCATCGACGTGTCCGACGTCGCCGGTGTGCAGCCAGCCGTCGGTGTCGATCATGGCGGCGGTGGCGTCGGGGCGGCCCAGGTAGCCCTTCATGACCTGGGGGCCGCGGATGAGGATCTCCCCGGACTCGCCGGCGGGGAGGTCCTTGCCGGGGTCGGTGAGGGAGACGATGCGCATCTCGGTGCCGGCGATGAGCTTGCCGACGGTGCCGGGCGGCGCGTCGGCCATGGCGTCCAGAGGGACGACGTGGGTGCCCGGGGACAGTTCCGTCATGCCGTAGGCCTGGCCGACGGGGGGCAGGCCGAGCCGCCGGGAGCAGGCGGCGGCGAGGCGGGCGTCCAGCGGGGCGGCGGCGCTGACGACGTACTTCAGCGAGGAGAGGTCGTAGTCGGCGACCAGGGGGTGCTTGGCGAGGGCCAGGACGATCGGCGGGGCGACGTAGAGGCTGGTGATGCGGTGGTTCTGGATGGCGGCGAGGAACTGCTCCAGGTCGAAGCGGGGCAGCACGACGACGGTGGCGCCGAGCCTGAGCGGGGCGTTCATCAGGGCGGTGAGGCCGTAGATGTGGAAGAACGGCAGCACGGCCAGGACGCGGTCGCCGGGCGCGGCCGGCATGAGGGGTTCGAGCTGGGCGAGGTTGGTGGCGATCTGCCGGTGGGTGAGCATGACGCCCTTGGGGGTGCCGGTGGTGCCGGAGGAGTACGGCAGGGCGGCGACGTCGTCGGCCGGGTCGATCGCGACGGACGGTTCGGGCGCGGTCGACGCGAGCATGTCGACGAGGGAGCGGTGCCCGGGCGCGCTGTCGCAGACCAGGATCTCCTGGACGCCGCCCGCGAGTCCGGCGGCCCGGCGGGCGGTGTCCAGGAGCGGTGAGACGGTGACGATCCAGCGGGCCGCGCTGTCCTTCAGCTGCTTGGCGAACTCCTCGGCGGTGGCGAGCGGGTGCACGGTGGTGACGGAGGCGCCCGCGCGGGTGGCGGCGTAGAAGGCCAGCGGGAAGGCGACGGTGTTGGGGCTGTGCAGGGCGAGGACGTCGCCCTTGCGCACGCCGGTCTCGGCGAGGGCGGCGGCGACGCGCCGGTGGAACCGGTCCACCTGCTCGTAGGTGAGGGTGGTGCCGTCGGTGCCGTCGATCAGCGCCGGGGTGCTGCCGAAGGCGGCGGCCCCGCCGAGCACCGCGTCGTGGATGGGCAGGTCGACGGGCGGGACGTCTGCGTACTCGCTGCGGAACACGGTTCCTCCAACGCGGGCTGGATACGGCCTCGTACGGGCCCGTTACTGGCCTAGTACCGCCTAGTACGACTTGGGCAGGCCCAGGGTCTGGTGGGAGACGTAGTTGAGGATCATCTCCCGGCTCACGGGGGCGATACGGGCGACGCGCGAGGCGGTGATCAGCCGGGCGAGCCCGAACTCGCGGGTGAGGCCGTTGCCGCCGAGGGTGTGCACGGCCTGGTCGACGGCCTTCACACAGGCCTCCCCGGCGGCGTACTTGGCCATGTTGGCGGCCTCGCCCGCGCCGACGTCGTCGCCGGCGTCGTAGAGGTGCGCCGCCTTCTGCATCATCAGGCGGGCGAGTTCGAGGTCGATGTGCGCCTGGGCGAGGGGGTGCGCGATGGCCTGGTGGGCGCCGATGGGGGTCTTCCAGACGGTGCGCTCGCGGGCGTACTCGACGGCGCGGGAGAGGGCGTAGCGGCCCATGCCGATGCCGAACGCGGCCGTCATCACGCGCTCGGGGTTGAGGCCGGCGAAGAGCTGGAGGAGCCCCGCGTCCTCGTCCCCGACCAGGGCGTCGGCGGGCAGCCGTACGTCGTCGAGGGTGAGTTCGAACTGCCGCTCCACGGCGTTGAGTTCCATGTCGATGGGGCGACGCTCGAAGCCGGGGGCGTCGCGCGGGACGATGAACAGGCAGGGCTTCAGCCTGCCGGTGCGGGCGTCCTCGGTGCGGCCGACGATCAGGGTGGCGTCGGCGATGTCGACGCCGGAGACGAAGACCTTGCGGCCGGTGAGGATCCAGTCCCCGGTGGCCGGGTCGCGGCGGGCGGTGGTGGTGATGCGGTGGCTGTTGGAGCCGGCGTCGGGTTCGGTGATGCCGAAGGCCATCAGGCGGGTGCCGTCGGCGAGGGACGGGAGCCACGCGCGCTTCTGCTCCTCGGTGCCGAAGCGGGCGATGACGGTGCCGCAGATCGCCGGGGAGACGATCATCATGAGGAGGGGGTTGCCGGCGGCGCCCAGTTCTTCGAGGACGAGGGAGAGTCCGGTGATGCCGGCGCCGCCTCCGCCGTATGCCTCCGGCAGGTTGACGCCTATGTAGCCGAGCTTGGCCGCGTCCTGCCAGAGGCGTTTGCCGTCTTCGGCGTTGGTGGTGTGGGGGTGGGTTTGGGCGAAGGCCGCAACCGCTTCGCGGAGGGACTTGTGCTCGTTGGATTCGATGAGGGTGGTCACTGTGCTCCTTCGGGTGCGGGTTCGTCGTGGCTGGTCGCGCTCACGCGGCGGAGCCGCATATTCAATGCAGCCCCGCACCCCTAGGTTGCTTGTACTACCGCCAGCACAGAACCGACCGTCACTTGCTGCCCCGGTACGGCGTTCAGCTTGGCCAGTGTTCCCGTGGCCGGGGCGGTGATCCGGTGTTCCATCTTCATGGCCTCCAGCCACAGCAACGGCTGGCCCGCCTGGACGGTAGTGCCCTCCGTCAGTCCCTCCGCGACGCGGACGACCGTGCCCGGCATGGGGGCCAGGAGGGAGCCGGGGGCGTGCTGGGCGGCGGGGTCGGGGAAGCGGGGCAGGGCGGTGAGGCGGGTGGAGTTGACGTGGACGTCGTCGCCGTAGCGGGCGACGGCGAAGCGGCGCTGTACGCCGTCCGTTTCGAGGACGACCCGTTCGGCGTCGGCGTGCACGACGCGGACGCCGTCGGCGGTGAGTCCGGTGCGAGTGTGCCGGTAACAAACCTCGTGCTCCTCGCCCGCCATGGCGTAGCGCTTGACCTGCGGCTGGGAGGGCAGGTTGCGCCAGCCGCCGAAGCGGCCCCGGCGGGCGGCCGCGTCGGCGAGGGCGGCGGCGAGCGGGGCGAGGGGGTCGGGGGCGGACCGCGTCAGGTCGGCCAGGTGGCGGTCGTAGAAGCCCGTGTCCATGCGGCCGGAGGTGAACTCCTCGTGGCGCAGCGAGCGGACGAGCAGTTCGCGGTTGGTGACCGGGCCGTGGATCGCCGCCCGTTCCAGGGCTCCGGCGAGGCGGCGGACGGCCTCCGCGCGCGTGGGTGCGTGGGCGACCGCCTTGGCGAGCATCGGGTCGTAGTGGACGCCGATGTCGTCGCCGTCGGTGTAACCGGTGTCCAGGCGGATGCCGTCCGGGACGGCCAGGCGGTGCAGGCGTCCGGTCTGCGGCGCCCAGCCGTGCGCCGGGTCCTCGGCGTACAGGCGGGCCTCGACGGCGTGGCCACGCGCGCGCGGGGGATCGCTTTCGAGGGCGTGCCCTTCGGCGACGCGGAGCTGGAGGGCGACGAGGTCGATACCGAAGACCGCCTCCGTGACCGGGTGTTCGACCTGGAGGCGGGTGTTCATCTCCAGGAAGTGCGCCCTGCCGTCGGCGACGAGGAACTCGACGGTGCCGGCGCCGGCGTAGTCGACGGCGCGGGCGGCGCGTACGGCGAGGTCGTGGAGTTCGGCGGTGAGTTCGGGGGTCAGGCCGGGTGCCGGGGCTTCCTCGATCACCTTCTGGTGGCGGCGCTGGAGGGAGCAGTCGCGGGTGCCGAGCGCCCACACCGTGCCGTGGGTGTCGGCGAGGATCTGCACCTCGACGTGGCGGCCGTTCTCCAGGTAGGGCTCGACGAAGACCTCGCCGTCGCCGAAGGCGCTGGTGGCCTCGGCGCGGGCGGCGGTCAGTGCGGCGTCGAGGTCGGCGAGGTCCCGCACGACACGCATGCCGCGGCCGCCGCCACCGGCCGCCGCCTTGACCAGCACCGGCAGGTCGGCCTCGGTGACGTCGGTGAGGGGCGCGATGCCCAGGAGTTCCTTGGCGCGGGTCTTGGACGCCATCGCCTCGATGGCCTCGGGCGGCGGTCCGATCCACACCAGCCCCGCGTCCCGTACGGCGCGGGCGAAGTCGGCGTTCTCGGAGAGGAAGCCGTACCCGGGGTGGACGGCGTCGGCTCCGGCGGCGAGGGCGGCCTTCACGATCGCCTCGCCGCGCAGATACGTCTCGGCGGGCGTCGCCCCCGGCAGCCGTACGGCCGTGTCGGCCACGCGCGCGTGGAGGGCGTTCGCGTCGGGGTCCGAGTGCACCGCGACGGTCCGGATGCCCAACTCGCGGCAGGTGCGGAAGACCCGGCAGGCGATCTCGCCGCGGTTGGCGACGAGCACGGAAGTGATCACTGGTCTCTCACCCTCACATTCGGAAGACGCCGAAGCCGCCCCGGGCGCCCTCGTAGGGGGCGGTGTGGACGGCGGACAGGCACAGGCCGAGGACGGTGCGGGTGTCGCGCGGGTCGATGACGCCGTCGTCGTAGAGCCGCCCGGAAAGGAACATGGGCAGCGACTCGGACTCGATCTGCTGCTCGACCATGGCGCGCAGCGCGGCGTCGCCCTCGTCGTCGTACGGCTGTCCCTTCGCGGCGGCGGACTGGCGGGCGACGATGGACAGGACCCCGGCGAGCTGCTGCGGGCCCATGACGGCGGACTTGGCGCTGGGCCAGGCGAAGAGGAAGCGGGGGTCGTAGGCGCGGCCGCACATACCGTAGTGCCCGGCGCCGTAGGAGGCGCCCAGGAGGACGGAGAGGTGGGGGACGCGGGAGTTGGAGACCGCGTTGATCATCATGGCGCCGTGCTTGATGATGCCGCCCTGCTCGTACTCCCTGCCCACCATGTAGCCGGTGGTGTTGTGGAGGAAGAGGAGTGGGATGTCGCGCTGGTTGGCGAGCTGGATGAACTGGGCGGCCTTCTGCGACTCCGCGCTGAACAGGACCCCCTGGGCGTTGGCGAGGATGCCCACCGGGTAGCCGTGCAGGGTCGCCCACCCGGTGGTCAGGCTGGTCCCGTACAGGGGCTTGAACTCGTCGAAGTCGGAGGCGTCGACGATCCGGGCGATCACCTCGCGCGGGTCGAAGGGGGCCTTGAGGTCGGCGGGGACGATGCCGAGCAGGTCTTCCGGGTCGTACTTGGGCGGCTCGGCGAGGGGCGGATCGGCGTACGCCTTGCGGTGGTTGAGGCGGGCGACCACCCGGCGGGCCTGGCGCAGGGCGTCCGGCTCGTCGACGGCGAAGTGGTCGGCGAGGCCGGAGGTGCGGGCGTGCATCTCGGCGCCGCCCAGCGACTCGTCGTCGCTCTCCTCGCCGGTGGCCATCTTGACCAGCGGCGGCCCGCCGAGGAACACCTTGGCGCGCTCCTTGACCATGATGGTGTGGTCGGACATGCCGGGGATGTAGGCGCCCCCGGCGGTGGAGTTGCCGAAGACGACGGCGATGGTCGGGATGCCGGCCGCCGACAGCCGGGTGAGGTCGCGGAAGATCGCGCCGCCCGGGATGAAAATCTCCTTCTGGGAGGGCAGGTCGGCGCCGCCGGACTCGACGAGGCTGATGCAGGGCAGCCGGTTGGCGAGGGCGATGTCGTTGGCGCGCAGGGCCTTCTTCAGCGACCAGGGGTTGCTGGCGCCGCCGCGCACCGTGGGGTCGTTGGCGGTGATCAGGCACTCGACGCCCTCGACGACGCCGATGCCGGTGACGAGGGAGGCGCCGACCGTGTACTCGCTGCCCCAGGCCGCCAGCGGCGACAGCTCCAGGAAGGGCGTGTCGGGGTCGAGGAGCAGCTCGATGCGTTCGCGGGCGAGGAGCTTGCCGCGTTTCCGGTGCCGGGCGACGTACTTCTCGCCGCCGCCCGCGAGGGCCTTGGCGTGCTCGGCGTCCAGGTCGGCGAGCTTGGCGAGCATCGCCTCGCGGCGGGCTCGGTGCTCGGGGTCGGCGGGGTCGAGGGCGGAGGCGAGGACGGTCACGGCAGGACCTCCGGGGCGGGGGTGTACAGCGGGACGGTCACAGGAGGGCCTCCGGGACTGGGGGCGTGCGGCGGACGGTCACAGCAGGCCTTCGGGGCGGGGGAGTGTGGCGGGACGGTCACAGCAGGACCTCCGGGATGTCCAGGTGCCGGGCGCGCAGCCATTCGCCGAGCGCCTTGGCCTGCGGGTCGAAACGGGCCTGCGCGGCGACGCCCGCGCCGAGGATGTTCTCGACGACGAAGTTGAGGGCGCGCAGGCTGGGAAGCTGGTGCCGGGTGACGGGCAGGTCGCGGGCCTCGGGGACCAGTTCGCGGAACCGGTCGGCGGTCAGCTCGTGGGCGAGCCAGCGCCAGGCCTCGTCGGTCCGCGCCCACACACCGACGTTGGCGTTGCCGCCCTTGTCGCCGCTGCGGGCCCCGGCGACCAGGCCGAGGGGGGCGCGGCGGACCGGGCCGGGCGGGAGGGGCGGCGGCAGGGGTGGTTCCGGTACGGCGTGGAGTACGGCGGTGTCCTGGGCGGCCGGCACCGGGATCCGCCGCCCGTCATGGAGGACGGCCACATGGTCGACGGCCCCATGGGGGACGTACACATCCTCGAAGACCCCATAGGGTGCGCCCTTCCCAGGTGGTGCGAGCACATGGAACCCGGGGTAGCTCGCGAGGGCCAGCTCGATCGCGGCGCCGCTCAACGCCCGCCCCACGACCTGCTGGTCGGCGTCCCGGACGACGAGCCGCAGCAGGGCGCTCGCCGTCTCCTCGGTCGGGGCGTCGGGCCGGTCGGTGCGGACCAGGTCCCAGCGGACGTCGGCGGCCTTGCCGAGCGCCGGCTCCATCTGGTCCCGCACCAGCGCGGCCTTGGCCTCGATGTCGAGGCCGGTGAGGACGAAGGCGACCTCGTTGCGGAAGCCGCCGAGGCGGTTCAGGCCGACCTTGAGGGCGGGCGGCGGTGCCTCGCCGCGCACCCCCTCGACGCGGACGCGGTCGGGTCCGTCCGGGATGAGCCGTACGGTGTCCAGCCGGGCGGTGACGTCGGGCCCGGCGTACCGGGCCCCGGCCGTCTCGTACAGCAGCTGGGCGGTGACCGTGCCGACGTCGACGAAGCCGCCGGTGCCGTCGTGCTTGGTGATGACCGAGGTGCCGTCGGCGTGCAGTTCGGCGAGCGGGAAGCCGGGCCGCCGTACGTCGCCGTCCTGGAAGAAGGCGTAGTTGCCGCCGGTCGTCTGCGCCCCGCACTCCAGCAGGTGCCCGGCGACGACCGCGCCGGCGAGCCGGTCGTACTCCGTCGGCGCCCAGCCGAAGTGCGCGACGGCGGGCCCGGTGACCAGCGCGGCGTCGGTGACGCGGCCCGTGACGACCACGTCCGCGCCGGCCCGCAGGCACGCGGCGATGCCGAAGCCGCCGAGGTAGGCGTGCGCGGCCAGCGCTCCCGGGTGGGCGGCGGTGAGGTCGTCGCCCTCGACGTGCGCGACGCGGACGGGGACGCCGAGCCGGTCGGCCAGCGCGCGTACGGCGTCGGCGAGACCGGCGGGATTGAGTCCCCCGGCGTTGGTGACGATCTTGACTCCCCGCTCGTGGGCGAGGCCGAGGCACTCCTCCAACTGCCGCAGGAAGGTGCGGGCATATCCGCCCTGCGGGTCCTTCAGGCGGTCGCGGCCGAGGATGAGCATGGTCAGTTCGGCGAGGTAGTCGCCGGTGAGGACGTCCAGCTCGCCGCCGGTGAGCATCTCGCGCATGGCGGAGAAGCGGTCGCCGTAGAAGCCGGAGGCGTTGCCGACGCGGAGCACGCTCACCGGGTCTCCCCCTGCGCCGGACGTCCGGCTCCCGGCGGGCGTCCGGCGCCCGGCGGTCCGGCGAAGGCCTGGGCGATGTCCAGCCAGCGGTCGGCGTCCGGGCCCTCGGCGGTGAGGGCGAGGTCGGCGCGGTGGGCGCGCTGGGTGGCGAGGAGGCAGAAGTCGAGCGCGGGGCCGGTCACCCGCTGAGGGGCGTCCTCGGGGCCGTACGTCCACAGGTCGCCGCCGGGGCCGGTGAGTTCGACGCGGAAGGGCTCGGCGGGCGGGGTGAGCCCGTGGGCGGCATAGGCGAAGTCCCGGGCGCGGACGCCGATGCGGGCGACGTGCCGCAGGCGGTCGGTGGGCGGGCGGGACACGCCGAGGGTGGCCGCGATGTCGAGGCCGTGCGCCCAGGTCTCCATCAGGCGGGCGGTGGCCATGGAAGCGGTGGCCATCGGCGGGCCGTACCAGGGGAAACGCGCACCGGGTGCGGCGGCGCGCAGTGCCCCGTCGAGGGCGGTGCGGCCTTGGCGCCAGGCGGTCAGCAGCGCGGCGGGGTCCTGCGCGGCCCCCGCCTCGGCGCCGTCGTCGACGTACCGGTCGGGGGCGGCGAGGGCCTGTTCGACCAGGCCCTTGAACCCCTCCTCGTCGGTGACGGCGACCAGGGCGGCCCGGTCGGTCCAGTTCAGGTGGGCGATCTGGTGGGCGATCGTCCAGCCGGGCGCCGGGGTGGCGAGCCGCCACTGCTCCGGACTCAACGTGCCTACCAGCGCGTCGAGTTCCTCGCCCTCCTCGCGCAGGTCGTCGATCACGGGCGTCGGGTCGGACACGGTCGCTCCCCTCGGGCACGGCGGCGTACTGGCGCGGTGTGGTGAGGAGCATGGCAGGGCGGCCGGTAACAATCAAGCACGCTTGCATGATTTTGGCGGGAGGCGAGAGGCGGGCGCCGGGGCCGTCGACGACCCCGGCTCGGCTCCCGCGCGGTCTCAGTTCTTCTCGGCCGGCCAGACCGTCGTGTCCATGGTGATGAAGGCGGCCTCCGGCAAGGCGGTCGACTTCACCTGGACAACCAACAGGGCGACATCTCCGTTGTCCCGTCTGACACAGATCTCCTGGCCGGCGGAGGCGGCGGCCAACGGGAGGCGGTGGACTGCGTCTCGGTCGGTCATGGCGCGGCACTCGTCGTACGTGGCGCCCGGGTCGCCGAACAGCATCGTGAAGACGCTGGTGTCACTCTCCAGGGCACAGCTCGCATTCGCGCAGTCGAAGCGGATGTCCCCCTTGCGGTCCTTGCGCATCGTGCCTTCGGTGAGGCTGATCGAGTTGTCGGCGTTCACCAGCAGGGCGCCGTGGGCGTGGGCCCGCGGCGTCGTCGTCCCGGCGGCGGAGCCGCCGGTCGCTCCGTCCGGCCGTCCGGCCGATGCGTCGGCCTCCGCGCCACCCCCAGACGCGGCGGCCTCCCCGGCCGCGGCCGAGCCCTTCGCCTGCGGGCGGGGCGTACCCGAGGCGGGATCGGACGCCGACGCCGACGCGGACGCGACCGCGTCCCGGGCCCGGTCGAGGCCCCGCCCCGCCGCGTCCAGCAGCGCCGTTCCCGCCGCGATCACCAGACCGCACGCGACGACGGCGGCCGCCGATATCAGGACGGCGCGTCTCCTGCGGCGCTTGCGCTCCTCCGGCCCGTCCGGCCGCCGCGGCACGGTCGGCCCGCCGGGGCCGAAGCCGCCCGGCCAGGGAGCGGGGCCACCCGGCCAGGGAACGGGGCCATCTGCCCAGGGCGCCGGGCCGGTCCCCTGCGGGACGGTCCCCTGCGGGGCGGTCCACGGCGCGGTGTGCACCGCGGTCGGGCCCGGGGCCGCGACCGGAGCCGCGGCGGTGGCCGGTCCGGTGGCCGCGGCCGGCGGCGGGACCGTCACCGGTGGCCCGGCGATCTCCCGCCACACGGCCGGACCGGCCTCGTCCCCGCCGTCCCGGCCCAGCTCCCGGCGGCACCACTCGACGATCTCCGCCGGGGTGGCCCGCTCCTCGGGGTCGGCGGCCAGGCACCGGCCGAGCAGGCCGCGCAGCCGCTCGGGCAGGCCGGACAGGTCGGGCTCGGAGTGCACGATCCGGTACAGCACGGTGGCGGCCGGTCCGTCGCCGTACAGCGGCTTGCCCAGGGCGGCGAAGGCGGCCGTCTGCCCGAGAGAGAAGACGTCGGTGGCCGCCGTGATGTCACCCGCGGAGGCCTGTTCGGGGGCCATGAACTGGGGCGTGCCGATGGTGGCGCCGGTGGCGGTGTGCGCGGTGCTGTCGGCGGCGAGCGAGATGCCGAAGTCGATGACCCGCGGTCCGTCGGGGGCCAGCAGTACGTTCGCCGGTTTGAGGTCCCGGTGCACGATCCCCGCCGCGTGGATGGCCTGCAGCGCCTCAGCGACGCCCGCCATCAGCCACAGCACCGCGGGCACCGGCAGCGGCCCGCTCCGGGCGACGGCGCCGGACAGGGAGGGCCCGGGCACGTACAGGGTGGCCAGCCAGGGCGGGGCGGCGTCCGGGTCGGCGTCGATCACTTCGGCGGTGTAGGCGCCCTTCACCCGCCGGGCCGCCTTGATCTCCCGGCCGAAACGCCGCCGGAAGGTCGCGTCGTCGGCCAGTTCCGACCGTACGACCTTGATGGCCACGGCCCGGCCGCCCCGGGTGTGCGACAGGTAGACCCGTCCCATGCCGCCCGCGCCGAGCCGGGCCGCGAGACGGTAACCGGCCACCGCGCGCGGATCGTCGTCCTGCAAGGGCTGGAAGACCTCGGCCGGGTGATTCATCGGTTCCTCCCCGTGATCCCGATGAGCTGACCAGGTACGCAGCCTATGCGGTGCGGGGACGGCCGGTGCCGTCGGGCCCGGTCGGCCGACCGGCCGGGCGGACGGACGGACGGACGGAGGCGTCGGGCTAGGGAACGTCGGGCAGCGCCTTGTCCCGGCGTCCTCCGGTCCGGCGTCCTCCGGTCCGGCGTCCTCCGGCCCGGCGCCCTCCGCCTCCGCGCCCCACCTGGGTCCGTACCGCGCCCATGCTCGCCGCGATGACCAGGGCGATGGCGGCGGACTGGGTGGCGGAGAGGGCCTGGTCGAGGATGAGGAAGCCGGCCGCCGCGGCGATGGCGGGCTCCAGGCTCATGAGGATCGCGAAGGTCGGCGCGGGCAGGCGGCGCAGGGCGAGGAGTTCGAGGGTGTAGGGCAGGACGGAGGAGAGCAGGGCTACCCCGGCGCCCAGCGCCAGCGTCACCGGGTCGATCAGCTTCGCCCCCGACTCGACGACGCCCAGCGGCAGGAACACCAGCGCGCCGACCGCCATCGCCAGGGCCAGCCCGTCGGCCTGCGGGAAGCGGCGTCCGGTGCGGGCGCTGAAGACGATGTACGCCGCCCACATGGCGCCGGCCGCCAGGGCGAAGGCGGCACCGGCCGGGTCGAGGCCGTCGAAGCCGCCGCCGCCCAGCAGGAAGACCCCGGCCAGGGCGAGCGCCGCCCAGACCAGGTTGACCGCGCGGCGGGAGGCGAAGACGGACAGGGCGAGCGGGCCGAGCACCTCCAGGGTGACGGCGGGGCCGAGCGGGATGCGGTCGACGGCCTGGTAGAAGAGGCCGTTCATACCGGCCATGGCGATGCCGAAGACGACGACCGTGCCCCAGTCGGCCCGGGAGTGGCCGCGCAGCCGGGGCCGGCAGACCAGGAGCATGACGACGGCGGCCACGGCCAGCCGCAGGGTCACCACGCCGAGCGCCCCGGCCCGCGGCATCAGGCTCACCGCCAGCGCGGCGCCGAACTGCACGGAGACGCCCCCGGCGAGGACCAGGCCGACCGGGCCGAGGGCACCGAACCGCCCGCCCGGCGCGTCTCCCGGCACAGATGCGTGACCTGCGGCGGTCGCGGCAGCCGGGGACGAGGTGCCGGGGGTGGCGCTGGGGGTACTCACGGGGGCTCCGAGGCGGTGGGTGAATGGGCATCGTTCAGTACGCTGCACTGCACGGTCCAGAGTAATGGACTCGGTCAGGCACGTAGCACTTTTACGCAACTGTCAGGGCCGGGACGTACGGCTGTCAACGCACGTCCGCCAGGCGAGCCGGGACCGCCCGGACCGGCCGCGCACCGGGCGGGTACCGTCCACCGGGTGAGACGACTCCTGACCCGCCTCTGGCGCCTGCTGCGCCCCGTCCAGAGCCGCGTGATGTGGCTGGTGAACGCCAAGTTCGTGGTCGGCGTGACCGGCGTCGTACGGGACGACGAGGGCCGGGTGCTGATGCTGAAGCACCGGATGTGGGCGCCGGGCCGCCAGTGGGGCCTGCCGAGCGGCTTCGCGCACAAGGGCGAGGACTTCCGGCAGACCCTCGTCCGGGAGGTCAGGGAGGAGACCGGCCTCGAGGTGGCGGCGGGCCGGCTGGTCATGCTGAACAGCGGGCTGCGCACCCGCCTGGAGGTGGCCTACGAGGCCCGGCTCCTGGGCGGCGAGCTGCGCCTGGACCCGTTCGAGATCCTGGAGGCCCGCTGGTGCCGCCCGGACGAGCTGCCCGAGGACGTCCAGCCGGTGTGCCGACCTCTGGTGCGGGGCGAGACGGTGCCCTGAAATCAGTTCGCCGGGGGTGTCGAAAGCGGCGGTGCCCGATCGACGCAGGGGTGAAGGCAGTGAAGGCAGTACACCCACCCGAGGAGGCACCCTCATGACCGCGACCGTGACCGCGGACCTGGCCATCACCCTCGACGGCTACGTCGCCGGCCCGAACGTCACCCTCGACAACCCGGGCGGCGACGGCGGCGAACCGATCTTCGACTGGATCCACACCCTGGCGAGCTGGCGGGAGCGCCAGGGCATGACCGGCGGCGCCGAGAACCGCGACTCGGAGCTGATGCGGGAGTGGTTCGACGCCACCGGAGCGGTGGTCATGGGACGGATGATGTACGACACGGGCGAGGAGTTCTGGGGCGACAACCCGCCCTTCCGCACGCCGGTGTTCGTCCTCACCCACCGCCCCCGTCCCACGCTGGTCAAGGAGGGCGGCACCAGCTTCACCTTCGTCACCGACGGCATCCACAGCGCCCTGGAGCAGGCCAGGGCCGCCGCCGGGGACCGGAACGTGGACATCGGGGGCGGCGCGCACACCGTGCGGCAATACCTCGCGGCCGGGCTCGTCGACGAACTCCAGCTGCACGTGGTGCCCACGCTCCTCGGCGACGGACTGCGCCTCTTCGAGGGGCTGGGGACGGGGCGGCGCGACCTGGAGCAGGTCAGGGTCGTCGAGACGCCCCTGGCCACCCACCTGAAGTACCGGTTCGCGAAGTGACCGGTCATCCCGGGTCATCCCATGCTCTTGGCCCCGTCCAGGGACTCCCGGATGATGTCGGCGTGTCCGGCGTGCTGGGCGGTCTCGGCGATGATGTGCATCAGCACCCGGCGCGCCGACCACTCGGTGTCGGACTCGAACCACGGCGCCTTCGGCAGCGGGTGCGAGGCGTCCAGGTCGGGGAGGGTGGCGATCAGCTCGTCGGTCCGCCGGGCCACCTCGGCGTAGTCGTCCAGCACACCGGCCAGCGTCTCGCCGGGCAGCATCCTGAACTCGTCGGCCCGCCGGGCGAAGTCCTCCTCGGTCATGTCCGCGAAGTCGCCCATCGCGGAGGGGCCGTCCACGATGAAGCCGGTCCAGTTCCGCTCGGCCGCGGTGACGTGCTTGATCAGGCCGCCCAGACACAGTTCACTGACCGTGGTCCGCAGCCCGGCCTGCTCGTCGGTGAGGTCGCGGACGGTGAAGCGCAGGAAGTGCCGGTGCTTGGCGAGGACCTCCAGCAGGTCGGCACGTTCGCCGGTGAGGTGCTCGGTGGTGATCATGGTGTTTCCGCCTTCCGATGTTCCTGCTCCGTCGGTGGAGCACCACGGTATGAACCTTGTAGGTCTATTCCTGTCCTAGATCGCGATCGTGCCCGCACGGGCTTCCGGCGGCGCCGCACGACGCGGCGATGAGTCTTCCCCGTCCGGCCGGTCCACCAGTTCGTCAAGTGATCAGAACGCGCTGAGCAGAAGGAGCGACATGACCCAGTTGCTGCGAGTCCAGAACTTCACCGTGTCGAGCGACGGGTTCGGTGCCGGTGAGGGCCAGAGCCTTGAGAAGCCGTTCGGCCACGCCGATCCGGGGAAACTCCTCGCCTGGGCCTTCGCCACCGACCACCCGCCCGTCGGCCCCTCCGGGCGGGGCAGCCGCGGACTGGACGACTACTTCACGCGGGACTACGCCCGCAACATCGGCGCCGAGATCATGGGCCGCAACAAGTTCGGGCCGCAGCGCGGGCCCTGGCAGGACCACGAGTGGCAGGGGTGGTGGGGCGACGAGCCCCCGTTCCACACGCCGGTGTTCGTCATGACGCACCACACGCGCCCGTCGTTCACGCTCTCCGACACCACGTTCCACTTCGTCGACGACGACCCGGCCACCGTGCTCGCCCGGGCGAAGGAGGCGGCGCGGGGCCGGGACGTCCGGCTCGGCGGCGGGGCCACGGTCATCCGGCAGTTCCTCGACGCCGGCCTGGTCGACACCCTGCACGTGGTGGTCGCGCCGACGAAGCTCGGTTCCGGGGCCCGGCTGTGGGAGTCCCCCGACGAACTGCTCGACCGGTTCCACCAGGACGTCGTGCCCAGCCCGAGCGGAGTGACGCACCACCTGTTCTGGCGGAAGTGATCCCCCGGGACCCGTCCTAGTGGGCGATCGACCCGCCGCCCATCAGCAGGTCCAGCCCCTCGGTGTCGTCGAAGGCGCCCTCGGTCAGCCGGGTGACGCCGGTCGCGGACGGTCCCTCGGCGGTGCCCGGCAGCAGGTACGCGACGCCCTCGGCCGTGTCACTGCCCGGCGCCGTCACCACGAGGTCGGCCCGTCCGTCGCCGTCCAGGTCGGTGAGGCCCACGGCGCCGCCGAAGTCGGCCTCCCCGTCCGGCGCGGCGCCGAGGTCGTCCCCGTCGAACAGCCGGGCACCCTCGCCGCCGAGGCCGTCCGGGCCGCCCGCCAGGAACAGCACCTGTTCGGGACCCGGCTCCCCGTACACGTCGTCCCACCGGGGAGCCCCGGCCACCACGTCCGCGTACCCGTCGCCGTTGACGTCCCCGGTGTCCAGGCTGGTGAAGACGGCGTCCTCGTCCTGGGGTTCCGCGCCCGGCACGCCGGGGGTGTCCCGGTCGACGGTCGCCGTCCTGCGCGTCCCCGGCCCGTCCTCCGCCCCGTACACCACCGTCACCGAGCTGCGGCTCGCGTCGCCGCCCCGGGGGCTGAGGACCAGGTCGCCGTACCCGTCGCCGTCCACGTCGCCGATCGCGCCCTCGCCCGCGTCGGGGAGCCGGACGTCCTCGGGCTGCGTGAAGCCGTCCCGGCCGCCGCGCAGGTAGCTCACCGGCTTGGTCCGGTCCCGCCAGGGCACCTCGGCCCCGGTGTCGGCGTCGTGGATGCTCACCAGGTCGTCGACGCCGTCGCCGTCGAGGTCCCCGGCGAGGAGGTCGTCGTAGTTCGCGCCCCGGACGTCCGGGGCGGGACGGCGCGGAGCGGGGACGGGTGCCGTCGCGGCGGGGGTGCCGTCCCGCTCGAAAGGCCCCTTGAGCAACCCCTTGCCGGAGCCGAGCCCGAAGACCAGGTCGGGGTGCCCGTCGCCGTCGAAGTCACCGGCGGCGAGCTGCTCGTCCAGGATCGGGTCAATGCCCCAGGGGACGTGGCTGCCGTCCGTCCCGGGCACCCGGACGCCGCGCGAGAGTCCGCCCTCGGAGCCCCACATGATGATCACGCTCGGCTTCCAGTCGAAGACGGAGGCGGCGAGGTCGGTGTACCCGTCCCCGTCCAGGTCGCGTGCCACGACGTCGCTCCCGAAGAACGCCTCGTCCCGGTTGCCGCCCGGTATCCCGGCGTCGTCCTGCGTCAGGTACTGGCACCGGGCGATCCCGGTCCCGTCCCCCGCCCCGTACGCGACCTCGATGCTCCCCCCGCCGTACCCGCCCGGCACGTCTCCCATCGAGCCGAGGGCCAGGTCCGGGTTCCCGTCCCCGTCGAAGTCGGCGACGCCGTCCGGCGCGGGCCGGTCCGACGCGGGGGCGGCGGACGCGGCAGCGGCGGACGCGGTGCTGTGGACTCCGCCCGTCCCGCACCCGTACGGCGCGGCGATGCCGGCCGGCCCGTCGTCAGCGATCACCATCCCCGCGGCCACCGCCAGGGCGACGACGGCCGCACCGCCCCCGGTCCCCCACGCCCGCCTGCCGCTCCACCACCGCGCGGCCGCCTCCGCCTGATCACCCGAACCGTCCATACGAACGATCACGCGACGATCGCGGCCCACGGTTCCGCCCCTCAGCCGGGCCGCCGCCCGACGGCCGGCAGCTGCGAACCGGCCGCGAGCGACTCCGAACGCCGCCTCCCACCGAGGCGGGTAGTCCCCACGGGGCATCCCGTCCGCCGTGATCGGACGACGGGAGGACGGCCAAGTACCCCCCGGGACCGACGCGTCGACCGCCTGTCGAGCCATAGCTTCGGCGGCATGACCGACCGAGCAAGCACCTCGCGCAGAACCGTCCTGACCGCACTGCTCGCGGGAGCCGTGTCCGTCCCGCTCCTGGGGGCCGCCCCCGCGTCGTCCGCACCCGCCGCCCCGGCGCTGGAGTTGCCCTCGCCCACCGGACCCCACCCCGTGGGCCGCCGCACCCTGCACCTCGTCGACCGGCACCGCGACGACCCCTGGGTGCCGACGGCGCGCGGCAGGGAGTTGATGGTGTCCGTGTCCTACCCGGCACGCCCGTCGGGCGGAGCCCCGGCGAGGTACATGACCGAGAGCGAGGCGCAACGGCTCCTGGAGGCCAAAGGACTCGCCGGGGTCGTGCCGGCGGCGACCGTCGCGGGGACGATGACGCACACGCAGGTGGACGCGCCCCCTGCGCCGGGACGCTTCCCGCTCGTACTGCTGTCCCCCGGTTTCTCCATGCCGCGCACCACGCTCACCGCGCTCGCCGCGGAGTTGGCCGCCCGCGGTTACGTCGTCGCCGCCGTGGACCACGCCTACGAGTCCGTCGGGACCCAGTTCCCCGGGGGCCGGGTCCCGCCGTGCGTGGCCTGCGACCGGGTCGGCGTCGACGTCGACGAGGCGGCGGTCGTGCGGGGCCGGGCCGCGGACCTGTCCTTCGTGATCGACCGGCTGACCGACCGCCGGAGGGCGGGGGCGCCGGCGCGCCTGATCGACCCGGGACGGATCGGTGTCGCCGGGCATTCGATCGGCGGAGCGGCGGCCATGGCGACGATGGAGGCCGACCGCCGGGTGCGGGCGGGCGTCAACCTGGACGGGGGCTTCTTCGTGCCGGACGCCGGGCACCGCATCGGCGGACGCCCGTTCATGATGGTCGGGGCCGAGGCCGTCCACGGTCCCGGCAACACCGCCAACGACTGGGCCGCCACCTACGACCGCCTGCACGGCTGGAAGCGTTGGCTGACCGTGTCCGGGGCCGGGCACTTCTCCTTCACCGACATCCCCTGGCTGGCGGAGCAGCTGGGGCTGCCCGATCCGGAGGTGCCGCTCTCGGGCGAGCGGGGCTGGTACATCACCCGCGACTACGTCCGCGCCTTCTTCGACCTGCACCTGCGGGGCATCTCCCAGCCCCTCCTCCACGGTCCCACGTCCTCCCACCCCGAGGTCGGGTTCCAACGGCCGTAGGAGACCTCACCGGCCCTCACTCCAGCCCCTCCGCCAGCACCTCCGCCAGGTGCCGCCCGCGCACCCCCGCCAGCTGGTCCAGCTGGGTCCGGCAGGAGAAGCCGTCCGCCAGGACCACCGCGCCGTCCGGGGCCTCGCGCACCGCCGGGAGGAGCTGGTCCTGCGCGCACGCGGCGGAGACCTCGTAGTGGCCGGCCTCGAAGCCGAAGTTGCCCGCGAGGCCGCAGCAGCCGCCGCTCAACTCGCCGGTCAGGCCCGCCGACTCGCGCAGCCGCCGGTCGGCCGCGTCGCCCAGGACCGCGTGCTGGTGGCAGTGGGTCTGGCCGGTGACGGGACGGTTCAGGGCGGGCGGCGTCCAGTCGGGGGCGTGCCGCTCCAGCGCTTCCGCGAAGGTCAGCACCCGCGCCGCCAGCCGGGCCGCACGCGGGTCGTCGTGCAGCAGCTCGGGCAGGTCCGTGCGCAGGGCCGCGGCGCAGCTCGGCTCCAGGACGACGACCGGCGCGGACGTCTCCAGGACCGGGGCCATCAGGTCCAGGGTGCGGCGCATCACCGCCCGGGCGCGGTCCAGTTGGCCGGTGGAGACGTACGTCAGCCCGCAGCAGACCTGTCCCCGGCGGGCCGTCAGCAGTGCGAGAGCCGACCTCGACGTACCGTCGCCGACCACCCCACGGCTCCGCAGCGTCGGCGGCAGCGCCACCCGCAGCCCCGCCGCCTCCAGCACCCGTACCGCCGCCCGGCCCACGGAGGGGGAAAGGTGTTCGGTGAAGGTGTCGGGCCACAGGACCACCAGGTCGCCGTCACCGGCCGGTCCCCGGCGCCTCCCCCGCCACCAGCGGCTGAACGTCTCCCCCGCCAGCCGCGGCACCTCCCGCTCCCCGGCGATCCCGCCCAGCCGCTTCGCCACCGCGGCCAACGGCCGTACCGAGGCGAGGGCGTTGACGACCGGCGCCGTCCGGGTCCGGGCCGCCCAGCGCAGCCACACCGGGAGCCAGCCCATCGCGTAGTGGGCGGCGGGGCGGCGGCGCCCCTCGTAGTGGTGGTGCAGGAACTCCGCCTTGTAGGTGGCCATGTCGACCTCGACCGGGCAGTCCGAGCGGCAGCCCTTGCAGGACAGGCACAGGTCCAGGGCGTCCCGGACCTCCGTCGAGCGCCAGCCGTCGGTGACCAGTTCACCGGCGAGCATCTCGTGCAGCAGCCGGGCACGCCCGCGCGTGGAGTGCGCCTCCTCACCCGTCGCCCGGTACGACGGACACATCACGCCCGCTCCCGGCGCCGACGTCGTACGGCACTTGGCGACCCCCACGCAGCGGCGCACCGCCGCCGAGAAGTCGCCGCCGTCGGACGGGTAGCCGAACGCCACGTCCACCGGCTCGCGCGGCAGGACGGAGAAGCGGAGGTTGGCGTCGAGCGGGGCCGGGCGGACCAGCATCCCCGGGTTGAGGAGTTCGTCCGGGTCCCACACCGCCTTCGCGCGCTCGAAGAGGGCGACCGTCTCCGGCCCGTACATCCTCGGCAGCAGTTCGGCCCGCGCCTGCCCGTCCCCGTGCTCCCCGGACAGCGAACCCCCGTGCGCCACCACCACGTCCGCCAGCTCCTGCGAGAAGCTGCGGAAGCGGGCCACCCCGGCGTCCGACAGCAGGTCGAAGTCGATGCGTACGTGGATGCAGCCGTCGCCGAAGTGCCCGTACGGCGTGCCGCGCAGGCCGTGGGCGGTCAGCAGCGCCCTGAAATCCCGCAGATAGCCGCCCAGCCGGGCCGGCGGCACCGCGCAGTCCTCCCATCCCGGCCACGCCTCCGAACCGTCCGGCATCCGCGTCGCCGTACCGCTCGCGTCCTCCCGGATGCGCCACAGCGTGCGCTGGCCGGCCGGGTCGGTGACGACGAGCGCGTCCACGACGTCCGCCGCCCGGACGACCGCCTCCGCCCGCGCCCGCGCCTCCCCTTCCGTGTCGCCGCCGGTCTCCACGAACAGCCAGGCGCCGCCCCGGGGCAGTCCGTCCGTGGACGGCACCAGGTCCACCGCCATGCCCTCCACCGTCAGCGGGCCGAGCGGCAGCAGCCCGGCCGCCGCCTCCGCCGCGCCCGCCTCGTCGGCGTAGCCCAGTACGGCCAGCGCCCGCGCGCGCGGTGACTCGACCAGCCGGACGACCGCTTCCGTCAGCACGCCCAGCGTGCCCTCCGAGCCGCAGAAGGAGCGGGCCACGTCCGCGCCCCGCTCCGGCAGCAGGGCGTCCAGCGCATAGCCGGAGATGCGGCGCGGGAGGTCGGGGAAGCCGGTGCGCAGGCGGGCCAGGTCGGCGTCCACCAGCTCGCGCAGGCCGTCCGGCGCCCCGGCCCACTGTGGCCCGAGCCGCAGCCGCCGTCCCCGCGCGGTGAGCACGGACAGCTCGCGCACGCTGTCCGCGGTCGTGCCCCACGCCACCGAGTGGGAGCCGCAGGAGTTGTTGCCGATCATGCCGCCGAGCGTGCAGCGGCTGTGGGTGGAGGGGTCGGGGCCGAACCGGAGCCCGTGCGGTGCGGCGGCGTCCTGAAGGCGGTCGAGTACCAGCCCCGGCTGGACGACGGCGGTACGCGCCTGCGGATC
This sequence comes from Streptomyces hyderabadensis, assembly GCF_020404845.1. Lineage (GTDB taxonomy): Bacteria > Actinomycetota > Actinomycetes > Streptomycetales > Streptomycetaceae > Streptomyces > Streptomyces hyderabadensis. The sequence goes on from NZ_JAIOJZ010000013.1 coordinate 78,199, forward strand.
GATCCCGACCAGCCGGTTCATGTGCCGGGTGAAGTCCAGTACCACCCCCGTGCCCGTCGCCTGCCCGGCGATCGAGGTCCCGCCGCCGCGCGGCACCACCGGCACCCCGTGCGTGCGGCACACCTCCAGCACGGCCGCCACGTCGTCGGCGTCCCGGGGCGCCACGACGCCGAGCGGGACCCGCCGGTAGTTCGAGGCGTCCATGGTGGTCAGCGCCCGGGACGTGGTGTCGAACCCGACCTCGCCGCGGACGGCCCTGCGCAGTGCTGCCTCCAGATCGGTCATGCCTCCAGCATGGGCGCTCGTAGCTCCGTACAGGTCCGCACGGCGGAGATCTCGTCTCATCGGACGGACATGTCTTCGTCCGGTTTGGCCGAGGCGATACCCTCCGGCTCGTGGCTGAGATCCAGATTCCTGCTGACATCAAGCCCGCGGACGGTCGATTCGGCGCGGGTCCCTCCAAGGTGCGGGTGGAGGCGCTGGACGCCCTGGCCGCCACCGGTACGTCCCTGCTCGGCACCTCCCACCGCCAGGCGCCCGTCAAGAACCTGGTCGGCAAGGTCCGCGAGGGCATCCGCGAGCTGTTCCGGCTCCCCGACGGCTACGAGGTGATCCTCGGCAACGGCGGCTCCACCGCGTTCTGGGACGTCGCGACGCACGGCCTGATCGAGAACAAGTCGCAGCACCTGAGCTTCGGCGAGTTCTCCTCCAAGTTCGCCAAGGCGGCCAAGCTCGCCCCCTGGCTGGCCGAGCCGACCGTCGTCGCCGCCGACCCGGGCACCCACCCCGAGGCGCACGCCGAGGCCGGCGTGGACGTGTACGGCCTCACCCACAACGAGACCTCCACCGGTGTCGCCATGCCGATCAAGCGGGTGGCCGGTGCCGACGAGGGCGCGCTCGTCCTGGTCGACGCGACGTCCGGCGCGGGCGGTCTGCCGGTGGACATCGCCGAGACCGACGTCTACTACTTCGCCCCGCAGAAGTCCTTCGCCTCCGACGGCGGCCTGTGGATCGGCGTATTCTCCCCGGCCGCGATCGAGCGCGCCGAGCGGATCCACGCGTCCGGCCGCCACGTCCCGGAGTTCTTCTCGCTGCCGACCGCGATCGACAACTCCCGCAAGAACCAGACGTACAACACCCCGGCGCTCGCGACGCTGTTCCTCCTCGGCGAGCAGCTGGACTGGATGAACGGCCAGGGCGGCCTGGACTTCACCACCGCCCGCACCAAGGACTCCTCGTCCCGCCTCTACTCCTGGGCGGAGGAGGCCAAGTACGCGACCCCCTTCGTCTCGGACCCGGCCAAGCGCTCGCAGGTCATCGGCACGATCGACTTCGCCGACGACATCGACGCCGCCGCCGTCGCCAAGGTGCTGCGCGCCAACGGCATCGTCGACACCGAGCCGTACCGCAAGCTCGGCCGCAACCAGCTCCGCGTGGCGATGTTCCCGGCGATCGACCCGGCGGACGTCGAGGCCCTGACGAAGTGCGTCGACTACGTCATCGAGAAGCTGTAACCACCCCCGCACCACAACGGAGGGCGCCCGGCGGACGATCCGCGGGGCGCCCTTCGTCCGGTCTGCCGACGGCTTCCGTCCCGGATCAGTTCAGTGCGGGCGGGGTCCAGGCGTGGTGGCGCAGGATCATGCGGGTGGCGACCCGGGACGGGGTCAGCCGCATCGCCGTGTTCCGCAGGGTGACGGCCAGTGGATGGGAGAGCTGCTGGCCCATTCTCCCGGCCTGCCGGGCGGCTCGTGCGACGGCCTGGCTGCGCGGCCGGCGCTCGACGTCGTAGCGGGTGAGCGCGGCGTCGACGGTTGGCTCGGCGTCGAGGGCGGCGGCCAGGGTGACCGCGTCCTCCAGTGCCTGGCAGGCGCCCTGTCCCAGGTTGGGGGTCATCGCGTGGGCCGCGTCGCCGAGCAGCGCGATCCGCCCGGCGGTGTACGAAGGCAGGGGCGTGCGGAGTTCGTTCACGTCGTGGTGCAACACGCCCTCCGGTCGGGTCGCGTCGAGCAGGGCGGGGATCGGGTCGTGCCAGGTGCCGAACCGTCGGCGGAGTTCGGCCAGGGGGTCGGCGAACCGTGTTCCGGCGGGCTGGTTCAGGACGGCGTGCCACTCGGCCCGCCCGTCCAGGAAGGCGATGTGCCCGAACTCCGCGCCCCGGCCCCAGGTCAGCTCGAAGTCGGTACGCAGATCGACCGCGTGCTCGGTGATGGCGCGCAGCACCGTCGAGCCGCTGTAGACCGGGCCGGGATGCTCCGGGAAGAGACGGCTGCGGAGTGCGCTGCCGACGCCGTCGGCCGCCACCACCAGATCGGCGGTCAGGACCCCGGTGGTGCAGGAGACTTGCACCGTGCCGGGGCCGGTCTGCTCGACCTCGACCGCCTCGCAGCCGTTCACCAACGAATCGGCGGGCAGGGATTCGCGGAGCAGCCGGTGCAGGGTGGAGCGGGGAATGCCCATGATGGGCGTGCCCACCGCTCGCTCCAGCGCCGAGCCGTCCATCCGGGTCAGCCGGCCGCCCCGGGGCGTGCGGGTGCCACCGCTGTACTGCCCTCGCGACGCCTCCCGAACCGCCTCGCCGACGCCGAGTTCGTCCAGGGCCCGCAGGCCGTTGGCGGCCAGCGAAATGCCCGCCCCCGCGTCTTCGAGCCGGGGCGCACGCTCAAGGACCGTCACGTCCCACCCGATGCGGTGCAGGCCTGTCGCGGCGGCCAGCCCGCCTATGCCCCCACCGACCAGCACGGCTCTTCTTCCCACTTCGCAGCCCCCTTCTTCTACACCTGTAGAAGCCGATGCTAACTCGCGTCTCTACGGGTGTAGAAAGGGGCCATGGCTTCGGATCGGCGCACCCTTCTCGCAGACGCGGCTCTTGACGTCCTTGCCGACGAAGGGATGCGCGGTCTGACCCACCGCGCCGTCGACCGCAGAGCCGCCGTGCCGCCCGGCACCACCTCGGCCTACTTCCGCACCCGCGCCGCGCTGCTGGCCGGACTCGTCTCCCGCCTCGTCCGACTCGACCAGGCGGAATTCCGAACGACGGCGGAAGAGCTTCCGCCCCTGCGTACCGTCGAGGACCTGGTGGACGGGATGGTGGCGCTCACCCGGCAGCGGCTCACCGGCGAGGGCCGCCGTCGCTCGCTCGCCCGCCATGCCTGCGCCGTCGAGAGTGTGCGTGACAAGGAGCTGCGGGAGATCCTCGTACCCCGCGAGAACGCCGGTCGCGCGGCCGTCCGGCTGTTCCTCGCCGAGCGCGGCGTCACCGACGTCGAGAACCGCACCCATACCCTGCTGACCTGCGTCGACGGGCTCGTCTTCGACCGGCTGGTGAACGGCGGCGAAGTGCCGCGCGAGGCCCTCGAAGGGCTGGTCACCGCCGCGCTGCGTTAGCGCCGGGACGCCGCGGCCTGCTCGAACCAGCCGGCCGGCTCGGCTGCTCCCGCCGCCCGCGCTCGGCCCCCGGGCGCCCGCGGTCCACCTCGTGCCTCAGGCCAGCCCCGCCCCGATGGCGCGGCGGACGGCGTCGGCGCGGTCGCGGATGTGGGTCTTGGCGAACAGGTTGTTGATGTGGGTCTTGACCGTGGCCTCGCTGATGAAGAGCTTCTCGGCGATGCCGCGGTTGGACAGGCCCTGGCCGATGAGGGTGAGGACCTCGCGTTCGCGGGGTGTGAGGTCGGCCGGCAGGGGCTGCGGCGCAGGGCCGTCGGGGGTGGGCGAGGCCTTCGCCCTGGCCGTGGCGAGGAGGCGGTCCTGGACCTCGCGGTCGAGTACGGACTGGCCCGCGCCGGCCGCCCGGATCGCCCGGGTGATGTCCTGGCGTCCGGCGTTCTTGGTGAGGTAGCCGCGGGCACCGGCGCCCAGCGCGCCGAGGATCGACTCGTCGTCGGCGAAGGTGGTCAGGACGACCACCGCGACCTCCGGGTGCTCCTCGCTCAGGCGGCGGGTCGTCTCGATGCCGTCCATCACGGGCATGCGCAGGTCCATCAGTACGACGTCGACGGGGCCGGCGGCCACCGCCGCCAGTACCTCGCCGCCGTCCGCGGCCGCCGCGACGACGTCGATGTCCTCGGCCAGCCCGAGCACCGCGGCGAGCGGCTCCCGCACGGCGGCCTGGTCGTCGGCGACGATCACCCTCAGCCGCCCCGGTCCCTCAGTCTGTCCGCTCATCCTGGAATCACCGCTTCCACCTGCCATCCGCCCTGGTCCGGTCCCTCGGTGACCGGCCCCGCAACGACGCTCCCGCCCAGCAGGGCGACGCGCTCGCGCATGCCGATCAGCCCCATTCCGCTGCCGCCGCCCGGGGTCACCGCACGGGTGGCGGGCCGGTTGCGGACCCTCAGTGTGATCGACTCCGCGGTGAACGCCAGCTCGACGGCGACCCGTCCGCCGGGTGCGTGCCGGGCCGCGTTGGTCAGGGCCTCCTGGGCGATCCTCAGGAGGCCCTGGGTCACCTGGCTCGTCGGCTCGCGGACGGTGCCCGTGACCGTCAGGGCGTCGTGGTGGCCGGCCGATTCGGTCATCGCGGTCAGGCTCTCCACCAGCGGCAGCGCGTCCTCGCGCAGCGCGTGCACGGTCCACTGCGCCTGCTTCAGGCTCTCCTTGACCAGGCCGTGGGCCTTGGTGGTGGCCTCCCGTACCTTCGCCAGGTCCCCGGTGTCGAGCAGCGCGTCGGCCAGCTCCAGCTGCATGTTGATCCCGGCGAGGGAGTGCGCCAGCACGTCGTGCACGTCCCGGGCGATCCGGGCGCGCTCGGTGAGGACGGCGGTCCGGGCCTCCGCGCGGGCCGCGCGTTCCGCCGACTCGGCGGCCGAGAGCGCCGACCGTACGGCCCGGCGCTGGGTGCGGTTGAGGATGCCGACCACGACCGGGACGCCGGTGGCGAGGCCGAGCACCCAGGGCAGCTCCGGGTCTCCCGGCCCGAGGTGGAAGTACAGGACGCCGGCGCAGAGCAGGGAGCACGCCGCCGCGAGGGTGAGGGCCCTCCCGGTGTCGAGGCGGTAGCCGATGTGGCCGGCGAGGAAGTAGGCGAACAGGTAGCTCGTCCCGCTGTCGCCGGCGCCGATCAACGCCGCCGCCGCGACGATGCCGAGGGCGAGCCACACGAGCGCCGTACGCGGCGGGACCCGGTGCTCGGGCAGGGCCCGGGCCAGCAGGGCCGCCGAGTTGAGCACGTAGAGGACGGTGACGGCCAGGCCCTGGCCGGCGAACCCCATCGGCCGGATGGTCAGGGCTCCCACCACGACGACCGCGATGCTCAGCCCCCACTGCACCCGCGGGTCCTGACCGGGTACCGGCCGCGGGTCCGCCCCCGGGGGCGGCGGTGGAGGGTTCTCGGTGGCGGACACCGGCCGAACATAGCGCACGGTCAGCACGGTCAGGCCGTACGGTCGAGGACGGGCGCCGCGGGGGACACCGACCGGGCCTTGGCACGGCTGCGCAGGTAGATGGTGCCCACCCGGGTGACCACCTCCGTGACCGCCATCAGCACGAACGCGGTCACCCAGGCCTGGTCGCTCGTGATGTGGTGGGCGAGGCTGAACCGGGCGACGTCGTCGGCGCCGCCGCCGTGCTCGACCCAGACCTGGAAGCCCATCCGGGCCCCCATGCCCAGCACCCACAGGACCGCCGACACGACACCCGCCTTGATCATGAGGTGTCCGCCGAGCGCCCTGATCCGGGTGTACACGCCGCCCGCCACGCCGAGCACGGCGCCCACGCCCGTCAGGGCGGCGATCAGGACGAGGTCGTTGCCCGCGGTCGGGACGGAGTCCAGGTACGAGTACGCCACGAAGGCCACGATGCCCAGCGGGATCAGGAACGTCTTGTGGTCGAGCCGGTCCTCCCGCAGCTGCCGGAAGACGACGAGGACGAGGGCGATGTCGGTGATCCACTCAGTTGCTGTCATGCCCCCAAGGCTCCTGCGACCAGGGCCGATGCGCCTGGACCCAGGGGTGGAGCCGGGGGTGGAGATCCACCGCTCCCGCGGTCTCCACCCCCGGCCCGGACGCCCTGAGCGCTCCTACCGGCCCAGCCGCTGGAACCTCCGTACCGCCAGCGGCAGGAAGACCGCGGTCAGCACCACCGGCCACACGCCCGCCATCAGCAGCGCGTGCTGTTCGACCCACGAGTCGCCGCCGCCGACCGGTGTGCCGAACAGGTCGCGGGCGGCCGCCGCCGTGGAGGAGATCGGGTTCCAGGCGGCCACCCAGCCCAGCCAGTCGGGCATGAGCTGCGGGGCGACGAAGATGCTGGAGATCATCGTGAGGGGGAAGGCGACGGCGAACAGGCCGCCCGCCGCCTCCGGGTTGGGGACCAGCAGGCCCAGCCACACACCGATCCAGATCAGCGCGAAGCGCAGCCACAGCAGCAGGCCGAAGGCCGCCACGAAGCCCCAGCCGCCCTCCGGCCGCCAGCCCATGGCCACCGCCGTCAGCATCATGATGGCCAACTCCGCGCAGGCCACGACCAGATCGGTCACCCCGCGCCCGGCCACCACCGCCGAGGACGACATCGGCATGGAGCGGAAGCGGTCGATGACCCCCTTGGTGGAGTCGTACACCACGACCGTCGCCGTGTTGATGAAGCCGAAGGCCATGGTCATCGCGAACATGCCCGGCATCAGGAAGTCCTTGTAGTCCCCGCCGCCGGGCACGGTCATCGCACTGCCGAAGACGTATCCGTACAGGAGGACGGACAGGATGGGGAAGCCCAGCTGCCAGGCGATGTTGACGGGCTGGCGCTGGTAGTGGGTCAGGCCGCGGCGGACGATGTTGCCGCAGTCGGCGAGCAGCCAGTAGAGCCGGCCGCGCTCGGGCGGGGCCGTCGCCGGGCCGGCCGCGCCGCCGAGGTCGAGGGCGCTCATGCGGCCACTGCCTCCTTCTCCGCCTGCCGCGCGGGCTCCGCGCCCGTGCGGTGGCCGGTCAGGCGCAGGAACACGTCGTCCAGGCTCGGCCTGCGCAGTCCGATGTCCTCCACGGCGACGCCCTCGTCCTGGAGGGTGCGCGCCACCTCGGTCAGCGCCGACACCCGGTCGGTGACCGGGGCGTGCACCCGCAGCGCCGCCTCCTCCACCGCCGGTTCGCCCTTGCAGACCCGGGCGACCGTCTTCACCACGTCCGGGATCTCGGCGCGGTCGGCGACCACGACCTCGATCCGGTCGCCGCCGACCAGGTTCTTCAGCCCGTCCGGGGTGTCGTCGGCGATGGCCCGGCCCCGGTCGATGACGGTGATGCGGGAGGCCAGCTTGTCCGCCTCCTCCAGGTACTGCGTGGTCAGCAGGACCGTCGTGCCGCTCGCCACCAGCGCGCGGACCGACTCCCAGACCTCGCCGCGGCTGCGCGGGTCCAGGCCCGTCGTCGGCTCGTCCAGGAACAGCACGGACGGGGCGAGGATCATTGACGCGGCGAGGTCGAGACGCCGCCGCATGCCGCCGCTGTACTTGCCCACGCCCCGGTCGGCGGCGTCGGTCAGGTCGAACCGCTCCAGCAGCTCGACCGCGCGGGCCCGGGCCCGCCGGCCGCCCAGGTGGAACAGGCGGCCGAACATCTCCAGGTTCTGCCGGCCGGTGAGCACCTCGTCCACGGCCGCGTACTGGCCGGTGAGGCCGATCCGCGCCCGGACCTCGCGGGCCTGCCGGGCGACGTCGAGGCCCGCCACCTCGGCCCGTCCGCCGTCCAGCCGGATCAGCGTGGACAGGATGCGCACGGCCGTGGTCTTGCCCGCGCCGTTCGGCCCGAGCAGGCCGTGCACGGTGCCCTCCCGGACGGTCAGGTCGAACCCGTCCAGGGCGTGTTTGCCGCCGTACCTCTTCTCCAGACCCTCGGCCCGTACCGCGTACGTGTCACTCATGGGTCCCAGCCCCCTTCCGCTTCCCAACTGGGTACACCGTACCCGATTGCGCGTACACCGTACCCAGTTTTCGGGCGCGGTTCTAAACTGAGCCCATGGCAAGCGGTACGGAGACCAGCGGCAGCGGCGACATCGGCCGCACCCTCGAACTGTTGTGGGACACCGGCCGGCGCCCCAGCCGGGGCCCGCGGCCGGGCCTGACGCTGGAGCGGATCGTGGACGCGGCCGTCGAGGTCGCGGACCGGGACGGACTGGGCGCGGTCTCGATGCGCCGGATCGCCACCGAGCTGGGCACCGGCACGATGTCCCTGTACCGCTACGTCCCCGGCAAGGGCGAGCTGCTCGACCTGATGCTGGACCGCGTGCAGCGCCCGTCCGAGAACCCCGCCGACCTCGGCGACGGCGGCTGGCGCCCGGCGCTCCACGCCCTCGGCCACGCCACGCTCGCCCTCTACCGCCGCCACACCTGGCTGCTGGAGGTCAACCAGTCCCGCCCGATCCTCGGCCCCTCCGCCCTGGACGGCATGGAGAAGGTGCTCACCCGGATCAGGCCGATGGGCCTGACCGACCCCGAGCTGGTCTCGGTGATCGTCATGATCGACGGATACGTCGTCGGGGCCGCCCGCACGCAGGTGTACGAGCGGGAGGCCGAGCGCAGCTCCGGGCTGACGGACGCGGAGTTCTGGCAGGCCCAGGAGCCGGTGCTGGTGAAGGCCATGAGCAGCGGGCGCTACCCCGTGCTGGCCTCCCTCTCCGAGGACGCCTTCGGCACCGGCTTCGACCACTTCGAGTTCGGGCTGCAGCGCATCCTGGACGGGCTTGAGGTGCTGGTGACCGCCCGCCGGGCGGCGGCGGATCCGGCCACGCCGGACGCCCCGCCCACGCCGGGCACCCCGGCCCCGGCGGACGGCTCAGCGGCGCCGGAACAGCCGGCGTAGGCCGAGCAGGGCCGCGAGCGCGACGAGCAGCCCGACCGCGCCGACCTTGAGCGTGACCCCGCCCGGCCCGTCGGACCCGCCGGAGTCCCCGGCCGCGGAGTCGGAACCGCCGCCGCCCGGTCCACCGCCCGCCCCCGGCACGTCCTCGGCCTTCACCGGACTGTTCGCGCCCTCCATGCCGAGCAGCAGCTTCTTGCCGTCGGTGGTGTAGGTCGCGGACTCGCCCTGCCCCAGGGGCACGCTGATCCGCCCCTTGCGCTGGATCTTCCCGCCGTTCCAGTCGTACCAGATGCCCCCGAGGTAGCCGCGCACGGCGAGCTGCTCGCCGTCCGGGGAGAACGCGGCGTCCGTCGCCCACAGGTCCACCGGCACGGTGGGCTTGAAGACGTTGGTGCCGGACGCGGACAGCTTCGCCGGACCCTCGTACAGGTGCCCGCCGTCCTCGTTCTTGTCGATGATGTAGACCCGCCCGGTCTTCGGGTGGACCACCATCGACTCCGCGTCGCGCGATCCGTCGGTGTACTTCACCACGTACTGCGTCGCCTTGACGGTCTGGTCCTTGAGCTGCTTCGGCTCCGGCAGCTCGTAGATCCACACGTACGGCCAGGTCACGCCGTCGTTGTCGCCGATGTCGCCGACGAAGATCCTGTTGCCGGGCCCGATGGCGATGGCCTCCACGTCGCGGGGCGTGCCGACGCCGGACAGTGCCACGCGGGCGACGGTCTCGCCGGTGGCGCCGTCCACGGCGTAGATGTAGGGGCCGGTGTCCTGGTCGTTGTGGGTCCAGTAGATGCCGGGGTGCAGGCGGGAGGCGGCGAGACCGCTGGACTCGGTGATACGCGGGTCCTTGATCGTGAACCCGTCGCTCCCGGCGGGCCCGTCCGCCCCGTCCGCCGCTGAGGCGGGCACGGCGAACGCACCCACGAGAAGGGCCGAGGCGAGGAGGGCGAAGGGTCGGCGCATGCGCCAAGCCTGCCATCCCGCGCGGGCGTTCACGTCGGCGGTCACCCTCCCGGTCACCCTGCGTGGTCGGACTCACATCGCGCCGACCAGGCCGATCGTCCATGATGAGCGGATGCTCAGGTTCATGTTCGTCGGTGACTCCATGACGATCGGGAGCGCCGGCGAACACACGTGGCGCTACCGGCTGTGGCAGCACCTGCGCGACTCCTACGACCGCCCCTTCACCTTCGTCGGCCCGCGCGAGACCCTCCACGACCAGGTGACGGACGCCCCCACCTCGTACGCCTACGCCGCCCCCGACTTCCCCCGCGCCCACCTGGCCGGCTGGGGCGAGGGCTGGCACCACATGACGCCGCTGATCGCGGAGACGGTACGGGCCTGCCGCGCGGACGTGCTCCTGGTCTCCCTGGGCCTGATCGACCTCGGCTTCTACACCAACGCCGAGCAGACCGCCGCCAACGTCCGCGCGTTCCTGACGAACGCGCGCTCGGCGAACCCACGCGTGCGCGTGGCCGTGATGCCGGTGCTGCACAACATCCGGGTGGAGGCCGACACGTCCTTCGCCGAGCAGGTCGCCCACTTCAACGAACTCCTCGCGAAGACCGCCACCGACCTCGACGACCCGCGCTCCCCGCTGCTGTTGGTCCCGCCCCCGGCGGCGTACGACTTCCACACGGACACCTACGACGGCACGCACCCCAACGAGCGCGGCGAGCACCGCATCGCGGAGGCGTTCGCGACGGCGATGGACGAGGAGTGGGGTCTTGGCGGGCCCTACTCCCCCGCGTCGTAGGCCGCCCGGATCTCCCGGACCAGCCGGTCGGCACAGGACCGCACGGTCCGGCCGCGCCAGTCCTCCGTCTCCTGCCCGAGGTAGACGGCGCGCGCGTGGGCCAGCGGCGGCCGGTCCCGGGCGGGCAGCCGCCCCAGGGCCCACTTTGCCGCCGCGTCCTTCGACCGGATGTCACCGGTGCCGAGCGTGCTCCAGACCCGGGCCAGGGTGAGCAGCACGTTGCGGGTGTCCGACTCCAGCTCGGCCAGCAGCTCCGGCACCCCGGCGGTGATCGCCCGGCGCAGGTCGCCGTGCGGCACGGGGTCGAGCAGGGTCGCGGGCGGCGGGCCGTACAGCGGGGCGTCGGCGCGCAGCACCATGGTCAGGAGCGGGGCGAGGTCGGGGTCGTCCTCCGGCTCCGGGACGGCGCCGCGTTCGTAGGCGTCGCGCAGCCACTCGCCGTACAGGTACTCCCGGCGGGGCGGATAGCGCCAGGGCCGGACGTCGCCGTGGACGACGACGATCAGCTCGACGGGACGTCGCCCTTCACCACCGGACACCTTCAGCAACGCGTCCGTGAGCGCGGCGCGTTGTGCGTGCGCGGTGGGATGTCGCACGACGGCCAGGAGATCGAGGTCGCTGTACGGGCGCAGCCCGCCGAGGGTGGCCGAGCCGTGCGCGTAGACGCCGAGCACGTCGCCGTCCTCGTCGAGGTGCCGCCGGACGAGGGCGACGAGGTGATCGGTGCGGTCCCGGCCCTGCTCTGGCATATGCGCGTCCTCCCGTGTCCTGGTCGCCGTGCGTATCGTTGTACCGCGCGGCTGCTCCCGCCCGTGGGACAGCCGGGGAGGAGCGCCACGATGACCGTCCTTGAAGACAGGATCGCCATGGCCGACGCCAACACGGAATGCTTGGATGCGTGGTTCGAGCGCCTGGAGCGGATGCCCGTCCCCGAAGGATTCAGGGTCGAGATCGTCGGGGGCAACGTCCACATGACACCGCAGCGCGACACGCATTGGGCAATCATCCGCCGGATCGTACGGCCCATCGAGGACCGGTTCGGCATGGACGTCCTGGTCCTCTCGGACGTCCGCATCGACTTCCCAGGCCACAAGAACGGCTTCTGCCCCGACGTGGCCAAGCTCCGCGACGGCGCGAAGCGGGATGAAACGGGCCACTGGCGCTACGAGGACGTCGAGTTCGTCGCCGAGGTCATCTCCCAGGGCACCGCAGCCAACGACTACGGCCCCAAGAGGCTCGCCTACGCCGCCGCCGAGGTTCCCCTCTACCTGATCGCCGACCCGTACCAGGGCCGCTGCCACATCTTCACGCACCCCAAGGACGGCGACTACACGACCGAGACCCGGGTCGTCTTCGGGGAGGAGCTGGACCTCACCGACACCGTCCTCGGCCTCACGCTCCCCACCGCGGACTTTCCCCGCGACTGACCGGACCCGCCCGCTTGCCTGGAGCGCACTCCAAGTCGTTGGCTTGGGGACCATGAAGTACACGCAGCTCGGACGCACGGGACTCAAGGTCAGCCGGCTCGTCCTCGGCACCATGAACTTCGGCCCGCAGACCGACGAGGCCGACAGCCACGCCATCATGGACGCGGCGCTGGACGCCGGCATCAACTTCTTCGACACCGCCAACGTGTACGGCTGGGGCGAGAACAAGGGCCGCACCGAGGAGATCATCGGCAACTGGTTCGCCAAGGGCGGCGACCGGCGCGACAAGACGGTCATCGCCACCAAGGTGTACGGCAACATGGGCGCCGACGGCGAGGCGTGGCCCAACCACGACAAGCTGTCCGCCGTGAACATCCGGCGGGCGGTGGACGCCAGCCTCAAGCGGCTGCAGACCGACCACATCGACCTGTACCAGTTCCACCACGTCGACCGCGCCACCGGCTTCGACGAGATCTGGCAGGCGATCGACACCCTGGTCCAGCAGGGCAAGGTGCTGTACGCCGGGTCGTCGAACTTCCCCGGGTACAAGATCGCGCAGGCCAACGAGACCGCCGCCCGGCGCGGCGGCACCATCGGCCTGGTCAGCGAGCAGTGCCTGTACAACCTGGCCGAGCGCCGCGCCGAGATGGAGGTGATCCCGGCCGCGCGTGACTACGGCCTGGGCGTCATCCCGTGGTCGCCGCTGCACGGCGGGCTGCTCGGCGGGGTGATCAAGAAGGAGGTCCAGGGCGGGCGCCGGGCCTCGGGGCGGGCGGCCGACGCCCTGGCCGACCCCGCGCAGCGGGCGCAGGTCCAGGCGTACGAGGACCTGCTCGACAAGCACGGTGTCGCACCGGGCGAGGCGGCGCTGGCCTGGCTGCTGACCCGGCCCGGTGTGACCGGTCCGATCGTCGGCCCGCGCACCGCCGAGCAGCTCGCGTCGGCGCTGCGGGCCGTTGAGCTGGAGCTGTCGGACGAGCTGCTGACCGGGCTCGACGAGGTCTTCCCGGGGCCGGGGCCCGCTCCGGAGGCCTTCGCCTGGTAGCGGGGTGAGGTGGTGAGCGGGGCGGCGGCCGCCCCACGGGCAGGTCAGCCGAGGGCCGCCGCCACCGCCACCACGACGAGCATCAGCACGAGCACACCGGCCATGATCCGGTTACGGGTCTTCGGGTCCACGCCCCCGAGCCTAACCGGCGGCGCCGAGCGGGCTGCGGGCGACCGCCTCGTAGCGGGGCTGCTCGCCCGGCACGCCCGACTCCGGCAGGTTGCTGCGGACCAGCGCCAGGTCGGTCACGGTCCAGGCGGGGCCGGTGAAGCCGGACAGCGCCTCGACGTAGCGGCGGACGTCGAAGGCCTGCCTGCTGCGGGCCAGGGTCAGGTGGGGCTTGTAGCGCCGGTGCTCGCCCATCTCGACGCCCGCCCTGCGCCCCGCCGACTCCGCCCGGTCGGCCAGCAGCCGCAGGGTCGCCAGGTCGCCCTCGGCGCCCGCCCACAGCGCCCGTCCGCGCCCGAACTGTCCGCCGCCGCGCAGCGCCAGCCCGAAGGGCGCGGTACGGCGGGCCGCCCGCTCCAGCCTGGCCGACAGGTCGGGTACGAGGTCGTCGTCGACCTCGCCGTAGAAGGCGAGGGTGAGGTGCCACCCCGGGCGGCCGGTCCACCGCAGCCCGTCCGCGCCGGGCAGCCCGCGCAGTACGGCCACCTCGTCGGCGAGCGCGGCGGTGACGTCCTCGGGCGGCAGCACGGCGGCGAACAGTCTCATGCCGCCAGCCTCGCAGAGCCCCGCCGCCCGGACCCCTGGTTTTCCGACCGCCTACGCCGCCGGGGCCAGTGCCTCCCGGCGCTCGCGCGGGACGAAGCGGACCTGGGGGTGGCCGCGGTGCCAGCCGACCGACAGGCGCAGGTTGCCGACGCGGGCCAGGACCAGGCCGATGACGAGCGCGGCGGTGGCGGCCACCGCGCCGCCCGCGGCGAAGCCCACCCGGGCGCCGTAGGTGTCCGTGACCCAGCCGACGATCGGGGCGCCGACCGGGGAGCCGCCGAGGAAGACCATCATGTACAGGGCCATGACGCGGCCCCGCATGGCCGGGTCGGTGGACATCTGGATGCTGGTGTTGGCGGTGACGTTGACGGTCATGCTGAAGACGCCGATGGGGACCATGAGCAGGGCGAAGAGCCACAGCTCGGGCGCGGTCGACGCGACGATCTCCAGGGCGCCGAAGCCGAGCGCCGCCGCGATCAGGACGCGCAGCCGGGCGGTGCCGCGGCGGGCGGCGAGCAGCGCACCGGCCAGGGAGCCGACGGCCATGAGGGTGTTGAAGAGGCTGTAGGCCCCGGCACCGGCGTGGAAGACGTCGTCGGCGAAGGCGGACAGGAAGACCGGGAAGTTGAAGCCGAAGGTGCCGATGAAGCCGACCAGGGTGATGGTCCAGATCAGCTCGGGGCGGCCGGCGACGTAGTGCAGGCCCTCGCGCAGTTGGCCCTTGCCGCGCGGGGCGCGCTGGACGGTGTGCAGCTCGCGGGCGCGCATCAGCAGCAGGCAGCTGAGCGGCGCGACGAAGGACAGGCCGTTGGCGAGGAACGCCCAGCCGGTGCCCACCCCGGTGATCATCAGTCCGGCGACGGCGGGGCCGACGAGTCGGGCGGACTGGAAGTTGGCCGAGTTCAGGCTGACCGCGTTCTGCAGCTGGTCCCGGCCGACCAGCTCGGAGACGAAGGACTGGCGGGCCGGGTTGTCCATGACGGTGGCCAGGCCCATCGCGAAGGCGGCGACGTAGACGTGCCAGACCTGGACGTGGCCGCTCAGGGTGAGGACGGCGAGGGCGAGCGCGGTCAGGGCCATCGCGGACTGGGTGACCAGCAGCGTGGGCCGCTTGCGCAGCCGGTCGACGAGGACGCCGCCGTAGAGGCCGAAGAGCAGCATCGGCAGGAATTGCAGGGCGGTGGTGATGCCGACGGCGGCCGAGGAGCCGGTGAGGCTGAGCACCAGCCAGTCCTGGGCGATGCGCTGCATCCAGGTGCCGATGTTCGAGACGACCTGGCCCATGAAGAACAGGCGGTAGTTCCTGACCTTGAGGGAGGCGAACATCGACGTCCTGCGGGGGGCGTCGGGGGTGCGGGTGGTGGTCGGGTCGTCGTGGCCGTCAGGTGCGGGGGCGGAAGCTGCTCCGGATCCCGTACTCAAAAGGTTCGCCTCCTCGCGAGAACTGCCTTACTTGTGTGCGAGCTTCTCCAGCACGGGGGCGGCGGCGCGCAGTTTCGCCCACTCGTCCTCGTCGAGCCCTTCGACCAGGGTGGCCAGGAACGCGTTCCGCTTGCGGCGGCTCTCGTCGAGCATCACCACGGCCTGCTCGGTCTGCGTCACGACCTTCTGGCGCCGGTCCTCGGGGTGCGGCTCCAGCCGGACCAGTCCCTTGGCCTCCAGCAGCGCCACGATGCGGGTCATCGAGGGCGGCTGGACGTGTTCCTTGCGGGCCAGCTCGCCCGGGGTCGCGCTGCCGCACAGGCCCAGGGTGCCCAGCACCGACATCTCGGTGGGACTGAGCGACTCGTCGACCCGCTGGTGCTTGAGCCGACGGGACAACCGCATCACGGCGGAGCGCAGGGAGTTCACGGCGGCGGCGTCGTCGCCATGCTTGAGGTCCGGCATGTTCCTTAGCGTAACTCATTAGTCTCGCGAAATACCACCGCCCGGCGCCCCGGGTGCCCGTGACGCCCGCCACTGAAACCCGCAGTTCACCCGTACGAGTGAGTCGTGTCCGGAAATGGAGGCATCACCCGGCCGACCGGGGCGACCCTCGTGCTCATGGGGACCAGCGTGCTCAGCCTGCGGATAGACGGGGAGCTGCTCGACCGGCTCCGGGACCATGCGGCCAAAAGAGGAATGAGCGTCCAGGACTATGTCGTCCGGACGCTCATCCGTGATGACTTCGACGAGCGGTTCCAGTCCGCCGTGGAGGAGACGGAACGGTTCTACGGGGTCACCTGAGGGCCTGCGGGGCTCACGTCAGGCCCAGGGCAGGCATCAGGTAGTAGAAGGCGAAGACCGCCGACACCACGTACATCGCCACCGGCACCTCGCGGCCCCGTCCGGCCGCCAGGCGCAGCACCGCGAAGGTGATGAAGCCCATGCCGATGCCGTTGGTGATCGAGTAGGTGAACGGCATCATCAGCATCGTCACGAAGGCCGGGATGGCGATGGTGAAGTCGGACCAGTCGATCTCCCTGATCGAACCGGCCAGGATCAGGAAGCCCACCGCGATCAGCGCCGGGGTCGCCGCCTGCGACGGAACCATGGTGGCGACCGGCGTGAGGAACAGCGCCAGGGCGAACAGCGCGCCGGTGACGATGTTGGCGAAGCCGGTGCGGGCGCCCTCGCCGACGCCCGCCGTGGACTCCACGAAGCAGGTGGTGGCGGAGGCGGAGCTGGCACCGCCCGCGGCGACCGCGACACCGTCGACGAACAGGACCTTGTTGATGCCCGGCATCTGGCCCTCGCCGTCGGTCAGCTTCGCCTCGTCGCTGACACCCATGATCGTGCCCATCGCGTCGAAGAAGCACGACAGCAGCACGGTGAAGACGAACAGCACACCGGTCAGCACACCGACCTTGTCGAACCCGCCGAACAGGCTGACCTCGCCGACCAGCCCGAAGTCGGGCGTGGCGACCGGGTTGCCGGGCCACTCCGGGGTGGTCAGGCCCCAGGACGGGATGTCGGTGACCGCGTTGATGATCACCGCGAGGACCGTCATCACCACGATGGAGATCAGGATGGCGCCCGGCGTCTTGCGGACGATCAGCGCGAGGGTCAGCAGCACGCCGAGGACGAAGACCAGGACCGGCCAGCCGTGCAGGTGGCCGCCCACGCCCAGCTGGAGCGGGACGGTGGTCTGCGCGGCGTCCGGCATCCGGGTGACGAAGCCGGAGTCGACGAGGCCGACGATCATGACGAACAGGCCGATGCCGATGGAGATGGCCTTGCGCAGGCCGTAGGGCACCGCGTTCATCACGCGCTCCCGCAGACCGGTGGCGACCAGCAGCATGACGATGAAGCCGGCCAGCACCACCATGCCCATGGCGTCCGGCCAGGACATCCGCGGGGCGAGCTGGAGGGCGACGACGGAGTTCACGCCGAGACCGGCGGCGAGCGCGATCGGCACGTTGCCGATGACGCCCATCAGGAGGGTGGTGAAGGCGGCCGTCAGGGCGGTGGCGGTGACCAGCTGCCCGTTGTCGAGCTGGTTGCCGTACATGTCCTTCGCGCTGCCCAGGATGATCGGGTTCAGCACGATGATGTAGGCCATCGCGAAGAAGGTGGCGAAGCCGCCGCGGATCTCCCGGGGCAGGGTGCTGCCGCGCTCGGAGATCTTGAAGTAACGGTCGAGACCGTTCTGCGGGGGCCGCCGGTCTTCCGGCGACTCGGGGGACGGGGGGACCTTGGCGGAGGCCGAGGTGGACATGCGGGACCTCATGCACCAACAGGTTCCCCCACGGCCTTGTCGGTGTTCCTATTGGTGGTTTCTACGAATGAAAGCGGTCAGAGACAAACGGGTTCAGTATGAACGTATGAGCCCCTGATCGCTATCTCCGCGCGTAGACCCGTGGAATCACCGTGTGGCGCCGCGCCGTCAACCCGTTCGCACGCTCCTCGTAAGCTGTACGCATGACGAAGTGGACACCCACGCACGAGGCGCCGGAGCCCCTGGAGGGGCCCGTGGTCCCGACCATCGTCGGCGGCACCATCCTCTGGTTCGTCCTCTTCCTGGTGCAGCTGCCCTTCTACGGCTGGTTCGACGACCACGGGCACACCTGGTGGGTGTGGACCTGCCTGGCCGGCGGCGGCCTCGGCCTGATCGGCATCTGGTACGTCCGGGGGCGCGACGCCGCGATCAAGCGGGACGCGGAGGCCAGGGCAGCCCAGGAGTAGTACCAGGGCAGCACACCGCGCCGGTACGCCTCGTACCCAGGTCGGATCTTCTCCGCACTCGGTGGGTGAAGCCGTAAAACCGCACGTACCGTCGAATGCATGACGCATCTCGACGCGGACAGACGCGATCCCGCGCACCCCGCGCACGCCGTTGACCCCTCTTCGCCCGCGACCGGACTCACGGCTGCCGGGGTCGCCGAACGGATCGCCCGCGGCCAGGTCAACGACGTGCCGGTGCGCAGCAGCCGCTCGCTGGCCGACATCGTCCGCGCCAACGTCTTCACCCGGTTCAACGCGATCATCGGCCTGCTCTGGGTGATCATGCTGATCGTCGCGCCGATCCAGGACAGCCTGTTCGGCTTCGTGATCCTCGCCAACACCGGCATCGGGATCATCCAGGAGTGGCGGGCGAAGAAGACCCTCGACTCGCTGGCCGTGATCGGCGAGGCCCGCCCGACGGTGCGCCGGGACGGGAGACCCACCGAGGTCTCCACGTCCGAGATCGTGCTGGACGACGTCATCGAGATCGGGCCCGGCGACAAGGCCGTCGTCGACGGGGTGTGCGTCGAGGCGGACGGGCTGGAGATCGACGAGTCGCTGCTGACCGGCGAGGCCGACCCGGTGGTCAAGCAGCCCGGCGACCAGGTGATGTCGGGCAGCTTCGTGGTCGCGGGCGGCGGCGCCTTCCGGGCGACCAAGGTGGGGCGCGAGGCGTACGCCGCACAGCTCGCCGAGGAGGCCTCCCGCTTCACGCTGGTCCAGTCCGAGCTGCGCTCCGGCATCTCCACGATCCTCAAGTACGTCACGTGGATGATGGTCCCGACCGCGATCGGCCTGATCCTCAGCCAGCTGCTCGCCAAGGACAACGAGCTGGACGACTCGATCGCGCGCACCGTCGGCGGCATCGTGCCCATGGTCCCCGAGGGCCTGGTCCTGCTCACCTCCGTCGCCTTCGCGATCGGCGTCATCCGGCTCGGCCGCAAGCAGTGCCTGGTCCAGGAGCTGCCCGCCATCGAGGGGCTGGCCCGGGTCGACACCGTCTGCCTGGACAAGACCGGCACCCTCACCGAGGGCGGCATGGACGTCACCGACCTGCGCCTGCTCGACGGCGCCGACGAGGGACACGTCCGCACCGTGCTCGGCGCCCTCGGCGCGTCCGACCCGCGCCCCAACGCCTCCCTCCAGGCGATCATCGACACCTACCCGGTCGACGGGTCCGCCGGGGCGTGGCGCTCCACGGCGGCGCTGCCCTTCTCCTCCGCCCGCAAGTACAGCGGCGCCACCTTCGACGAGGGCGACGGCGTCTCGCGCACGTGGCTGCTGGGCGCCCCGGACGTGCTGCTCGCCGAGGACGACCCGGCGCTCGCCGAGACCGGACGGCTCAACGAACAGGGCCTGCGGGTGCTGCTGCTGGCCCGCGCGGACCGCGCGCTGGACGATCCCGACCTGGCCCGGGGAGTGACGCCCACCGCCCTGGTCGTCCTGGAGCAGCGGCTGCGCCCGGACGCCGCCGACACCCTGCGCTACTTCGCCGACCAGGACGTGCGGGCCAAGGTCATCTCCGGCGACAACGCGGTGTCGGTCGGCGCGGTGGCCGCGAAGCTCGGGCTGTCCGGGTCCACCGTCGACGCGCGCCGGCTGCCCGCCGGGCAGGAGGAGATGGCGGGCGCCCTGGACGAGGGCACCGTGTTCGGGCGGGTCACCCCGCAGCAGAAGCGGGACATGGTGGGCGCCCTCCAGTCACGCGGGCACACGGTCGCCATGACCGGCGACGGCGTCAACGACGTCCTCGCGCTCAAGGACGCCGACATCGGCGTGGCGATGGGCTCCGGCTCGGAGGCGACCCGGGCGGTCGCGCAGATCGTGCTGCTCAACAACAGCTTCGCCACGCTGCCGTCGGTGGTGGCCGAGGGCCGCCGCGTCATCGGCAACATCACGCGCGTGGCGACCCTGTTCCTGGTGAAGACCGTGTACTCGGTGCTGCTCGCGATCCTGGTGGTCTGCTCCCAGGTGGAGTACCCGTTCCTGCCCCGCCACCTGACCCTGCTCTCCACGCTCACCATCGGCGTCCCCGCCTTCTTCCTGGCCCTCGCCCCGAACAAGGAGCGGGCGAAACCCCACTTCGTCCGGCGCGTGATGCGGTACGCGATCCCGGGCGGGGTGGTGGCGGGCGCGGCGACGTTCGTGACGTACCTCGTCGCGCGGCAGCACTACTCGGGGCCGGGCGCGCTGGACGCGGAGACGAGCGCGGCGACGCTGACGCTGTTCCTGATCTCGATGTGGGTACTGGCGATCATCGCCCGGCCGTACACCTGGTGGCGGGTGCTGCTGGTGGCGGCGATGGGGCTGAGCTTCGTGGTGGTCCTGGCGGTGCCGTGGCTGCAGGACTTCTTCGCGCTGAAGCTGGTGGGGGTGACCATGCCGTGGACTGCCGTCGGCATCGCGGTGGTCGCGGCGGCCGTGCTGGAACTCCTGTGGAGGTGGGTCGGCCGCCGCTTCCCCGCGTAGCGGACTACTTCACGTCGACGAAGTCGGAGACCGAGGTGACCGCCCCGGACGCCGAGTTGCCGGCGAAGACGTAGCGGTAGTAGCCGTCCGCGCCGGCCTTGACCGTGGTGCTGAGCTTGCCCGCCGAGCTGGACTTGACGGTCTTCAGCACGGTGTACGCCTTCGCGCCCTTCTTCAGGTACTGGAGCTGCACCGGCTGGCCGGAGTAGGCCCCGTACTTGAGGGTCTCCCAGTTGGCCCGGCTCAGCTTGCCGGTGACCGTGATGGTCTTGCCCTTCTTCACCGGCTCCGGCGAGGCGTTGGTCGTCACGGCGGTGCCGCGCTGGAACTTGAAGGACCCGGCCTTGTCCTTCCAGATGTAGTCGCCGTCCTTGGCATCGATCCAGACGCCGACGTACCAGGTGCCGGCCATCGCGTTGCCGAGGTAGTCCGTCCGGGGGTCGATCTTCACCGAGGCCGTGCAGGTGGAGGTGGTCGCGCTGACCTTCTTGCAGCTCGGCTTGCCCGTCGACTCGTACCCGTACCCCGGGCCCTTCAGGTCGAAGGACTCGGCGCCCAGGATGCCGGAGCCGTCGGTGGCGGTCACGCTGACCGACAGGGTCTTGGCACTGCCGGTGCCGATGGCCACCTTGTTGTCGCCGTCCACGACGACCTTGGTGATGCGGATGTCGCCGCTCCCGCCGTCGGCCTGCGCGGCCGGGACGGCGAGGGCGGTCAGGGCGAGGGCGCCGGTGGCGGCCGCCACCAGGACTCGTGTGCGCATGTGTTCCCCACGTCAGGACAAGGGTCCCGGCGGTGGTCACCGCGCCGGGACCCGGAGGGTCATGAGTCTGCTGACTCGCCTCATAGATCCACGACGCGGTGCGATGGTTGTACGGAACGTGGAGAAAATGTGCCCACGCCTTCACATTCGGTCGGTCCGGGCCGCACGGTTCAGTCGAACCAGCGGTCCCTCGCCAGTTCCTCCGTGCGGGACTCGTCCTCCAGCAGCGCTGCCACCTCGAAGCGGCGGGGCCACTGGCCCGCCGCCCAGGCGAGGCCGGCGGCCACGCCCTCCAGGGTCGCCGCGTGCAGCGCGCCGTCGTCGGTGAGGCGCCAGTCGATCTCCACGCCGTCGACGACCAGTTCCTCGTGCTCCACGTACGAGTCCGGGGTGCGCGCCCCCAGCAGCACCCGCACCGGCTCCGGTACGGCGTGCTCGGCGCCCTCGGAGTCGACGCGGCCGGTGACCGACTCGCTCAGCCGCCGCACCTGGAACAGCTCGGCCAGTTCGGCGGCCCGGGCCGGGCGGACCGGCAGCAGCGGGACGCCGGAGGTGAAGGGCAGCAGGTCCGGCGAGTCGACCACGACCGCGTCGGCGGCGTCCACCACGCGGACCTCGCCGTCGACCACGGCCCGCACCTCGTCCGGCAGGGTGACCTGCTCGGGGTCGAGGTCGGCCAGCGCGCCGTACAGGGCGTGCAGTTGGGCGGCCGTGACCGGGCGGTCGGGGTCGGCGAGGCGGTCCAGGAGTTCGGCCGCGCCGCCGGGCTCGTCGAGGAGGGCGGCGACCGAGGTGCGCACCCCCAGCGCCCGCAGCACCTGCTCGTCCTCGAAGCCGGTCGCGTCGGCCTCCTCGTACAGGCCCCGCAGCAGCGGGTCGCCGCCCGCCGCGCGCAGGCCGGCCGGGCGGCGTCCGCCGAGCACCGGGTGCCCGCGCAGCCACCACGCGGTGTACGGCCGTACGACCTCGTGGGTGCCGTCGGGCAGCAGGACGCGGACGGGCTGGACCAGGGCGTCGCGCAGCGGCGGCCGGGACAGCAGGGCGAGGGCCTCGGGCCAGTGGTCGTCGTCCACCAGGTCGAGGTCGCGCACGGCGACGATCTCGGTGGCGACCGGCGGGACGGGGCTGTCCGGGAAGCGGTCGAGGACGTCCTCGCTCCACACGTCCACGGCGTCGAGCAGCCCCGCGTCGTCGGGCTCGGCGAAGTCGCCCTCGCGGGGCTCCAGTTCGTCGGGGTCGAGGACGACGTCGGTGGCGCGGACGAGGGCGAAGGTGACCAGGACGCCGCAGGCGGCGAGCGGGTCCGGCCCCCACTTCTCGGCGACTTCCGCGTCCACGGCGGCGAGTTCGTCCTCGCGCATGACCCGGGCGAACGGACCGCCGGGGAAGACGAGTTCGCCGGCCGGGGAGAGTTCGCCGTCCTCGTCGGGCAGGGCGAGGGCGCCCAGCCAGGGCTCGTCCCCGGCATCGAGTCCGGCGTCGCGGACCAGGCCGAGGACGGTGTCCGCCAGTTCCTCGGCGTCGAGGGCGTCCTCCTCCCAGTTGGCGCCGCCCTCGTCGTCCAGGGAGGCGGCGACGGCGGCCCGCACCTGCGGGGTGGTGAGCACGGCGCGCGGGGTGGCCGGGAGGGCGCCGAGCTTCTCCAGGAGCGGGTGCGCGGCGTCCGGGTGGGCGACCTTGAGGCCGAGGCGGGTGAGGACCTCCGGGTCGAGGGAGGCGGCGTCCGGGGAGGGCAGCAGCACCTGCCGGGGCCCGATGGTGGTCCGCCCGTCGGCCAGCGGCACCGGCAGCCCGGACAGCCGGTCGGGGTCGACCCCGGCGAGGCTGTCGTAGAGGCTGCGCCACCAGGCGGGGGCCTTCTCCAGGCCCGCCAGCCGGTCGACCGCGTCGGTCAGCGGCACCCGGGCCACGCCCAGCGTGCGCAGTTCGGCCCGGCGTTCCAGACCGGCGGGCAGCAGGGTCGGCAGCACCTCGGCCAGCACCCGCACGGTGTCGGCGCCCGCACCCTCCACCACCTCGGCGTCGCGCGGCCGCAGGGACTGAGGCAGGTCGTCCTCCGCGTCCCGGCCCCCGGAGGGCAGGGCGGGCGGCAGGAACGAGGTGCGGGGCAGCCGGTCGAGGATCGCCTGCCGCAGCGCGCCGTCCAGTTCGCCCCGGCCCAGCGCGCCGGGCACCAGGTCGATGAGGCCGGCGGAGACCGGGCGCCAGTCGGCGAGCAGTCCGGCGTAGGCGTCGGCGGCCCGTTCCGTCAGGAAGTCGGTCAGCGGCCCCGGGGCGGTGTGCCGTCGGGTGGCGTCCAGCGGGAAGGACGCGATGAGCAGGGCGGGCACGCCGAGCGGCTCGTCACTGGGCGTGGGCGCGTGGACCACGGGGCTGGTGCGGGGGCGTTCGGGAGCACCGTCGGCGTCGACGGGCACCGCCCAGGTCACGGACCAGTGGGGGCGCAGCCGCTCCTCGACCGGCCGGTCGGCGAGCAGGTCGGGGGTGAGCGGGCCGTGCGCGGCGGCGGTGCGCCAGCGGGTGACGCCGTGGGCGGAGTCCTCCACCACGGTCAGGTCGTCCTCGGCCCGGCGCGCGAGGGTGCGCACCTGGTCCCCGGCCTCGATCACCACCTCCGCCAGTCCCGGCAGGGCGAGCAGCAGGGCGTCGTCCACCCCGTGCAGGAGCCGTTCGGCGAGGTCGGCGGCGGCCGTGTCGCGCAGCGGCAGGATGACGGCGGTGTCGTAGGGGGCGGGGGCGCTGCCCTCGGCGGGGAACGGCAGCCGCAGCAGCGGTACGTGACCGTCGCGCCGCCGGATCTCGTCACCCAGGCCGGGGCTGTGCCGGGCGGTGTCGACGGCCAGGTCGCGGGCCTCGGCCAGGGACCAGCGCACCCCGCCGTGCCGGCCGACGACGGCGGGCTCGTCGGTGACGGCCAGGACGGCGGCGAAGCCGACCCCGAACCGGCCGACCGAGCCGTCCGCCGCGTCCCGCTTCGCGGAGGCACGCAGGGTGGACAGCGACTCGACGCCGGTCGCGTCGAGCGGGGCGCCGGTGTTGGCGGCGACGAGGACGCCGTCGCGCAGGGTGAGCCGGAGGCGGCCGGGCACACCGGCCCGGGCGGCGGCGTCGGCGGCGTTCTGCGCCAGCTCGACGACCAGCCGGTCGCGGTAGCCGCCGAGGACGAGGTCCTCCTCCGCGTTGGCGTCCTCACGGAACCGGGCCGGGCTCGTCGCCCAGGCGTCCAGCACCCCGCGCCGCAGACGCGCCGTCCCGAACGGGTCCGCGCCTTCGTCGGCAGGCCGTACGAACATGCTCACGGTGACTCTCCTCATCGACGGACCACGAAGGTACCGCCCCGGCCGCCGGCGCACTCACGACACCGACCGGCATCACCCGGCCCCGGCCGGCATCATCCAGCCCGTCCCATGCTGTGTGGCCCGGGTCGGCATCACCCAGCCCGTCCGGCGTTTGAGGACGAGGCCGTCAAGGCCGAAGGGGGGTCCGGGGGCGCAGCCCCCGGGGACGCGAGCCACGACGCACCCGCACCCGACAACGCACCCGCGCCCTACGAATGCCCCAGCTCCGCCGAGGCCTGGTCCTCGGCCACCGGCACCGACCCGGAATCCGCGGCCGGCCGCAGCGGAAACGGATCCACCCGCGTCTCGTCGATCACCGGCGGAGCCACCCGCGGCGGCTTCGGCATGACCGCGGCCTCGGAGTGCCCGCCGCACCCGTAGGCCAGCGACACGACGTGCCCGTCGGCCGGGGAGAACTCGTTGGCGCACACCCCGAAGGCCTGCCCCAGCGAGCCGCCGATCCGGGCGAGGAAGCCGCAGCTGACGCAGGAGGCCGGGGCCGCCTGGGCCATCGCGGTCTTGGGGCCGTAGCCCTCCTCCCAGCGGTCGGCGGCGACGTGCAGCCCGTACCGGGAGAGCACCCGGGTGCGGCGCAGGCCCAGCTCCTCGGCGACCGCCGAGATCGTGCCGCGGGCCGGGACGGTGGACAGCTCGGCCGGCGGCCCGGAGGTCACCTCGGCGTCCTCGGCCTCGACCAGGTCGGCCATCTCGTGGGAGACGGCGGAGTTCGGCGGCGGCTCGTCCTCGCCGGTCCAGCCGGGCTCCAGGCGCAGGTCCTCCGCGTCGGTGGGCAGCAGGTCGCCGGGGCCCATGTCGCCGGGCCGCAGCCGCTCGCTCCACGGCACCCACTCGGGGGCGAGCAGCGCGTCGGGGCCGGGCAGCAGCACCGCCTCGTCCACCGTGACGATCTTGGCGCGGGAGGCGCGGGCCACCGTCACGGCCCAGCGCCAGCCCCGGTAGCCCATCTCCTTGCAGGCGAAGTAGTGCGTGACGACCCGGTCGCCCTCCGACACCATGCCCTCGTGCTCGCCGACGACGCCGGGGGCGGCGGCCTCCTCGGCTGCGCCCCGGGCGAGGTCGACGGCCTCGGCGCACAGGCGGTCAGGGGTGCGGCTTCGCGTTGTCGCTGCGCTCACAGGTATCGCTTCTCTCCATACGCCGTCTCACGAGTGCGCCGCTGCCTGCGAGGGGGCGGACGGAGCGGACCTGTGGACCGCGTCGACGTCCGCGCCCGATCGCGCTCGGGCGCACCTACGTCATCCATTCTGCGGGATGGCCGTACGGCGCGCGGCCGAGAACGTTCGCCACGGCGCGCTACGCACGCTACCTGTTCATGTGCCCTGGGCCTACACCGACGGGAGTTTCGGCGGGGTACGGTCCGGCGCACCCGGGGGGTGCCGGCGCCCGGGTCACTCGACCCGATCACCGCCATACGTGCCGTATCGACGCTACAGCGGCCGCCGACGGGGCACTATGACGGGGTGGCAGCCGCACGGACGGAGTTCAAGCGCGGGAGCCGGCGGCGCGGAGCCGGCTCCCGGTTCCGTGCGGTCGGCCGGGCGCTGCGCCTGCCGGTGACCGGTACCGCGCGCCGCATCCGGCGGGCCACGCACGCGCACGGCGCCGGCGAGTCGGGCCTCGGCAAGCTGATCGAGCTGCACGGGGTGAACGGCGCGGGTGATGTGATGATCACCGTCGCGCTGGCCTCCACCGTCTTCTTCTCCGTCCCCACCGACGAGGCGCGCGGGCGGGTCGCGCTGTACCTGGCCATCACGATGGCGCCGTTCACGCTCCTCGCGCCGGTGATCGGGCCGCTCCTGGACCGGCTGCCGCACGGCCGCCGCGCGGCGATGGCGACCGCGATGGGCGCCCGCGCGGTGCTCGCGCTGGTGCTGTCCGGCGCGGTGGTCACCGGCGGCATCGAGCTGTACCCGGCCGCGCTGGGCGTGCTGGTCGCCTCGAAGGCGTACGGGGTGGTCAGGAGCGCGGTGGTGCCGCGGCTGCTGCCGCCCCGGGTCTCCCTGGTGAAGGCGAACTCGCGGGTCACGCTGTGCGGGCTGCTGGCCACCGGCGTGGCCGCGCCGATCGGCGCCGGGCTGCAGCAGGTGGGGCCGCGCTGGCCGCTGTACGGCGCCTTCGTGATCTTCGTGGCGGGCACCGTGCTGTCGTTCACGCTGCCGCGGAAGGTGGACTCGGCACGTGGCGAGGGCCGGGCGCTGCTCGCCGCGGACGAGGAGCACCTGCCCGGTCCGCTGCGGAAGCGGGGCAAGCGTCCCGGGCTGCGCACGGTCGGCCCGGCGGTGACGCACGCGCTGGCCGCCAACGCCGCCATCCGCTGTCTGACCGGCTTCCTGATCTTCTTCCTGGCGTTCCTGCTGCGGGTGCACCCGATGACCGGCCAGAGCGCGGCGGTGTCGCTGGGGATCGTGGGCGTCGCGGCCGGTGCGGGCAACGCGCTGGGCACGGCGGTCGGGGCGTGGCTGCGGTCCCGGGCGCCGGAGGTCATCATCGTGACGGTGGTGGCGACGGTGCTGGGCGCGGCGGTGGTCGCCACGGTGTTCTTCAGCGCCTTCCTGGTGGCGTGCCTGGCGGCGGTCGCCGGGTTCGCGCAGGCGCTGGCCAAGCTGTCCCTGGACGCGCTGATCCAGCGGGACGTGCCGGAGCAGGTGCGCACGTCGGCGTTCGCGCGCTCGGAGACGCTGCTCCAGGTGTCCTGGGTGCTGGGCGGCGCGGTCGGCATCGTGCTGCCGCTCAACGGCACGCTGGGCCTGTCGGTGGCCGCCGCGATCATCGCCGCCGGGTGGCTGACGACCGTACGGGGTCTGCTCGACTCGGCCCGGCACGGGGGGCGGACTCGGCCGAGGGTGGCGTGACCACGCCACGCCGTACCCAGGTGGGGGGCGGGACAGGAGCGCCGTATAGCCTTCCGCCATGACCACGTTGCCCCGCGGCACCGCCGCTCTCGGACACCGCGTTGTGCGACGCCGCCGCGCCGTCGCCGCCGCAGGCGCCGTGTCCGCCGGACTTCTCCTGCTGTCCGCCTGTGACGAGCCGACCCCGATCGCGACGATCACGGTCGGCAGTGACTCGGTCAGCTCCGAGGCCACCTGCGGCGGGGAGGGCAAGACCCTTTCGGCCGAAGAGATCGACAAGTGCCTGCAGGACAAGGACGCGAAGACCATCACGGTCGACCAGGACGAGACCGTGCGGTTCGGTGTCGACCCGGACGTCGCCGACAAGCACTGGACGATCCTGATGAACGGTCAGCAGCTGGTCGAGGACAGCGACAAGACCTACCGCACCGTGCCGGGCAGCGTCTTCTTCAACGCGCAGTACGGCGCCCAGGGCAACTCGACGAACGTCGCCGTCGCGGCCCGTGACGGCAAGGACGACAGCCAGAACATCACCGGTGTGTGGGTCTTCAAGCTGAAGAAGGACTGACCGCCCACGTCCTCCGTGCACCTCCTCGTGGCCACCGCGGTCCCCGTCGAACGGGACGCGGTGGCTCGGGCGTTCCCGGCGCCGGGCGCCGAGGTGTCCCGCCCGGGCATCGCCCTGCACCGGCTGCCGGACGGCTGGGACCTGCTGGCCGCCGGGGTCGGCCCGGCCCTCGCCGCCGCCTCCACCGCCGCCGCGCTGACCGCCGCGGCCCTCGACGGCACGCCCTACGACCTGGTCGTCTCGGCCGGCATCGGCGGCGGCTTCCTGCCGGACGCGCCCGTCGGCTCGCTCGTGGTCGCCGACGCGATCACCGCGGCCGACCTGGGCGCCGAGACCGCCGACGGCTTCCTGCCGGTCACCGACCTCGGCTTCGGCACCGTCACCCACCACCCGCCGGCCCCTCTGGTCCGCGCCGTCGCCGAGGCCACCGGGGCCCGGCCCGGCACCGTCCTGACCGGGTCCACCGTCACCGGCACCGCGGCCCGCGCCGCGCTGCTGCGCGAGCGCCATCCGGACGCCCTGGCGGAGGCGATGGAGGGCTTCGGCGTCGCGGAGGCCGCCGCCGCGCACGGGGTGCCGGTGCTCGAACTGCGCGCGGTCTCCAACCCGGTCGGACCACGCGACCGGGCCGCCTGGCGCATCGGCGAGGCCCTGACGGCACTGACGGACGCCTTCGGGAAGCTCGCCCCCGCCCTCACGAGTTGGAACCCACATGAGCGACATGACCGCTGACACCCCTGAGACGCCCGCAGCCCCCGAGACCCTGCGCATCGCGTACTCCCCCTGCCCCAACGACACCTTCGTCTTCGACGCCCTGGCGCACGGCCGCGTCCCCGGCGCCCCCGCCCTCGACGTGACCTTCGCAGACATCGACGTCACCAACGGGATGGCCGAGCGCGGCGAGTTCGACGTGCTGAAGGTGTCGTACGCCGTGCTGCCGTACGTCCTCGACGACTGGGCCCTGCTGCCCTGCGGCGGCGCGCTGGGCCGGGGCTGCGGGCCGCTGGTGCTGACCCGGGAGGCGGACGCCGATCTGAGCGGCCGCACGGTCGCGGTGCCCAGCGAGACCTCCACCGCCTACCTGCTCTTCCGCCTGTGGGCCGCGGACACCGTGCCCGGCGGGGTCGGGGAGATCGTGGTGATGCCCTTCCACGAGATCATGCCGGCCGTGCGGGACGGGAAGGTCGACGCGGGCCTGGTGATCCACGAGGCCCGCTTCACGTACCAGAACTACGGGCTGCACAAGCTCGCCGACATGGGCGAGCACTGGGAGCACACCACCGGGCTGCCGATCCCGCTCGGCGCGATCATCGCGAAGCGGTCGCTGGGCGGGCCGGCGCTGACCCGGCTCGCGGACGCGGTGCGCGCCTCGGTCCGCGCGGCCTGGGACGACCCGAAGGTGTCCCGGCCGTACGTCATGGAGCACGCGCAGGAGATGGACCCGGCCGTCGCCGACCAGCACATCGGGCTGTACGTCAACGAGTTCACCGCCGACCTCGGCGAGGACGGCTACGCGGCGATCCGGGGCCTGCTGACCCGCGCGGCGGCCGAGGGACTCGTACCGGCCCTCGGCCCGGACGCGCTGGCGTTCCCGTAGGACGGCCGGGCGAGGCGATCAGACGTCGAGCTGGTCCGCGACCGCGCGGAGCAGCCCGGCGATCTTCTTGCCGGCCGTCTTCTCGGGGTAGCGGCCGCGCTCCAGCATCGGCGTGATGTTCTCCAGGAGCGTCGTCAGGTCCTGCACGATGGAGGCCAGCTCGTCCGGCTTCTTGCGCTGCGCGGCCGCGACCGAGGGGGCCGGGTCGAGCAGGGCGAGCGACAGTGCCTGGTCGCCGCGCTGTCCGGCGACGACACCGAACTCGACGCGCTGTCCCGGCTTCAGGCTCTCGACTCCGGCAGGGAGGACCGAGGAATGGACGAAGACGTCACCGCCGTCGTCGCGGGAGAGAAAGCCGAAGCCCTTCTCGCTGTTGAACCACTTGACCTTGCCGGTAGGCACGTCTGTCCTCGTCCTCGTACTCGTCGGAAACTGCTCGGAAATATGCTCGGAAACGGCTCTTGATAGCACTTGGGCGGGTCGTCCGACCCGCCGGTACCCAGGCTAATGGTCTTCGACCGGGTGACAAGACGTCCCCCGGCTGTTCTCCAGGCCTGGGAACTACCCTGGTCGGGTGCGTGAACAAACCCGAATGAATTCCGCCGCGCCCGGCGACCGGCTGATCCGCGCCGGTGCGATCGTCTTCTTCGTCGGCGCCGTGGCCACTTTGGTCACGGTGGCCCCGCTGCTGCTGGGCACGACGCCGTTCCCCACCTACATGTTCGGGCTGAGCATGCTGATGGGAGTGGGCTTCCTGGTCGCCGGTGCCGGAGTGTTCCAGTCGATCGCCGCCGGGCGGCGTCAGGCCCGCGCCGCGGCCGGCTCCCCGGCGTCGCCCTCGCCGTCCCGGTAGGCCGCGAGCCACGCCGGGAAGGCGGTGAGGTCGGCGAGGACCACGTCGGCGCCCGCCGCGCGCAGCTCGTCGGCGTCGCAGGGCCCGCTGGCCACGGCCACGGAGCGGGCACCGGCGGCGCGGGCTCCGCGGACGTCGCCGACATGGTCGCCGACGTAGACGTCCGCGTCGTGCTCGCGCAGCGCGAGAGCCTTCTGCTCGGCCCACAGGCCGCCGATCACGGCGTCCGGCTCGATGCCGAGGTGCGCCAGGTGCAGCTTGGCGTTCGGCTCGTACTTGGCGGTGACGACGACGGCCCGCCCGCCGGCCCCGCGCACGGCGGCGACGGCCTCGCGGGCGCCGGGCAGCGCGAGCGTGGGCTCGATCGCGTACGCCGGGTAGATCTCCCGGTACAGGTCGGCGACGGCCTCGATCTCCCCGGCCGGGAACCAGTGCGCCAGCTCCTCGGCCAGCGGCGGCCCGAGCCGGGTGACGGCCAGGTCGGCGTCCACGTACGTCCCGGTGCGCGCGCTCAGTTCGAGGTAGCAGGCCCGGATGCCGGGCCGGGAGTCGATCAGCGTCATGTCGAGGTCGAAACCGACGGTGGGCGCGTGACGGGTCGCAGAAGCCATGCCCCCCATTGTGCCGGGCCCCCAACGAGCCGGACCGCCCGCGGTGGGAGCGCCCCCGGCCGACCGCCTCGGCGCCACCCGCGATGCGCGGCGGGGCCGGGACGAGGCCCGGGCGGCGGACCGGGCGGCCGTACGAGGCCCCGACGAGCCCGGACGGCCGCAGAGCAAGCGCCCCCGCGCGGCGGACCGGTCAGCCGCGACGGAGACGGCGACTCCGGACGGCCGCCTCGCCCACGGGGGGAGCGCCCCCCGCCGACCGCCTCAGCGCCACCCGCGATGCGCGGCGGGGCCCGGGCGACGGACCCGTCAGCCGTACGAGGCGCCGACGAGCCCAGACGGCCGCAGGGCAGGCGCCCCCGCGCGGCGGACCGGTCAGCCGCGACGGAGACGGCGACTCCGGACGGCCGCCTCGCCCACCGGGGGGAGCGCCCCCCGCCGACCGCCTCAGCGCCACCCGCGATGCGCGGCGGGGCCCGGGCGGCGGACCGGGCGGTCGTGCGGGAGGGGGGCGGTCCTGGGCGGTCGCCTCGCGGACGCGGGCCGTGCTCCGCCCGGGGGGCCGTCCGCGCTCGCGCGGTTTGGCACTGCGGCGAGCACCGGAACCCGGCCGGGCGGACCGGTCAGGTGCGGGGGCGGCGGGAGCGCCAGAGGAGGTAGAGGGCGGTGGCGACGGCGGCGGTGCGCAGGACCCAGGGCCAGGTGTCGGCGATCGCGTCGCTCATGCGGCCCTCGGCGACCGGGTCGCCCCAGCGGCCCTCGGTGCGGCCCCACAGCCAGACGACGCCCGCGGCGGCGACCGTGCCGGGCAGGCCCAGGACGGCCCACTTCGCCTGGGCCGGGGTCAGCCGGCGGGAGAGGTAGGCGATCAGCCAGCCGAGGCCCAGCGGGACGAGGCTGCCGAGCACGGCACCGGCGATCAGCAGGGCCGCCGCGAGCAGCAGGAGGGGGTTGTTCCAGCCGCCCTCGGGCCACAGGCGGGGCAGGCGGCGGGCCTTGTCCTTCCCCGCCGCCCCGGCCGCCGGGTCGTCGGCCTCGGCCGGCGCCACGGCACCGGGGGCCTGCTCGGTGGCGGTGTCCGGCTCCTCCGCCGCGTCCTGCGGTCCCGGTGGCCGCCTGAGCAGCTCCGGGATCTCGACGCCGCCGACGAACCCGGGCACGCTGTCGCCGAGGCTCCCCCCGGCGAAGGGGCCGTCCTCGACGCGCCACCAGTCCGGCTGCCCGTCGCCGACGTCCCCCAGTTCCCGCGCGTCCGCGAGGTGGGGCGGGGCGGCGGCCGCGGGCGCGGCCGGGGGCTCGGGGGCGGGGCGCCGACGGCCCCTGCGCCGCTCGGCGCCGCGGGGTCCGGCGTCGTCGCGGGGCCCGTCGTCGCGGGGCCCGGTGTCCCGCTGCTCGGGCACGGCGGTGGGCGACGGCGCCGCCGCCTGCTGCCGCACCCCGCTCGTGCCGCCCGCCGCGGTGACGATGTCGTCGGGGTCGCCGAGCCGGTCCAGGATGCGGCGGACCGCGGCGGGGCTGTCCACGGTGGTCTTCGCCCGGTGCCGGTCGATCTCGTTGCGCAGCTCCGACACCAGGCGCATCCGGGTAGCCGACGGCAGCTGCCGCTGCTGCGCCACGTCGCCGACGCGGCTCAGATACTCGAAGACGACCTGGTCGCTCTCGATCCCCACGTTCCCCTCCGGGGCGGTGCGTTGTGGTACGCCGTCGTGCTCTGTCGTACCCCGTGGGACGAAGGTACCGAATCCTCCCCGCCCGGCCGACGGCACCGCACCCTCGCACGCACACCCCCGCCGTCCGGCCCACCCGCTAACGTGGACCGGATGAGCACCGAGGAGAAGTCCGCGGCCCCCCGGTCCCTCGCGGAGGCGCTCCGCGTCAGGGACGACGTCTCGCTGGCCGCCCTCCTGCGCAGCCGTCCCGACCTCATCACCCCCGTGCCGACCGACCTCACCCAGCTCGCCACCCGGGCCGGCACCCGCGCCTCCGTGGTGCGCGCCCTGGAGCGTCTTGACCGGTTCGCGCTGCAGACGGCCGAAGCGCTGGCCGTGGCACCGGACCCGGCGTCGTACGGCGAACTGCTCGCCCTGATGGGCGGCGACGAGGAGGACCCGGCGGTCGCCGCCGCGCTCCCCCGGGCCGTCGCCCTGCTGCGCGAACAGGCGCTGGTGTGGGGCGCCGACGACCGGCTGCGGCTGGTGCGCACCGCCCGTGAGCTGCTCGCGCCCTCCCCGCAGCACCCGTCCCCGACCGGGCTCGGGCCCACCGTGCGGGAGGCGACGGCGGGCATGTCCCCGGGCCGGATCCAGGAGATCCTCGCCGCCGTCGGACTGCCCTCGACCCACGACTCGGTCTCCGCCGTGGCCGCGCTCGGCGCGCTGTTCGCCGACCGGCGGCGGACGGCCGCACTGCTGGCCGGGCTCCCGGCGGAGTCCCGGGAGGTGCTGGACCGGCTGGTGTGGGGGCCGCCGTACGGCCAGGTCACCCACGACCCCGCCGCCCACCTGCGCGCACTCCTGGACCGCGGTCTGCTGCTGCCGACCGCGCCCGGCACGGTCGTGCTGCCCCGCGAGGTCGCCCTGCACCTGCGCGCGGGCCGGGCGCACCGCGTGCCCGAGCCGGTGCCGCCGCCGGTGGAGGCCGCCGCGACCCACCGTCCACAGGTTGTGGACGCCACCGCGGCCGGGCAGGCCCTGGCGGCGCTGGCGACGGTCGAGGAGCTGCTGAAGGAGTGGGACGAGGGCGGCCCCTCGGTGCTGCGGGCCGGCGGGCTGAGCGTGCGCGACCTGAAGCGGACCGCCGTCGCCCTGGACGTGTCCGAGCCGGTCGCCGCCTTCTGGCTCGAACTGGCCTACGGCGCCGGGCTGATCGCCTCCGACGGCGAGGCCGACGAGCGGTACGCGGCGACCCCGGCGTACGACGAGTGGCGCGAGCTGCCGCCCGCCGAGCGCTGGGCGCGGCTGGCCGGGGCGTGGCTGACGGCCACCCGGACGCCGGGCGTGGTCGGCGGGCGGGACGCGAAGGACCGCACGCTCTCCGCGCTGGGCCCGAACCTGGACCGTTCGGCGGCGCCGGAGGTGCGGCACCGGGTGCTGGCCCTGCTGGCGGGGCTGCCCGAGGGCGCCTCGCCCGTCGAGGGGTCACTGCTGGCCCGGCTGCGCTGGGAGCGCCCGCTGCGCGGTGCGCAGCAGCAGCGGGAGACCGGGACCGGCGAGGCGCGGGACGACGACCTCCGCAGCCGGATCGCCCGGTGGACGCTGTCCGAGGCCGAGCTGCTGGGCGTCACCGGACGCGGCGCCCTCGCGGCGCCGGGACGGGCCCTGATCGGCGCCCCCGAGGCACCCCGCCCGGCGGAGCGGGAGGCGGAGCCCGAGGGCCCGGGGGCCAAACTCCCCGTCCACCACCACCGCACGCCCCCGGTGCTCGTCGCCCCGACCCCGGCCGAACGGGCCGCGGCCACCGCGACCGCCGCCCGGCTGCTGGCCCCGCTCTTCCCCGAACCGCTGGACCACGTGCTGCTCCAGGCCGACCTGACGGCGGTGGCGCCGGGCCCGCTGGAGCGGGAGCTGGCCGACGTGCTGGGGGTGCTCGCCGACGTGGAGTCCAAGGGCGGGGCGACCGTCTACCGGTTCACGCCGGGTTCGGTACGCCGTGCGCTGGACGCCGGGCGGAGCGCCGCCGACCTGCACGCCTTCCTCGCCCGGCACTCCCGTACGCCGGTGCCGCAGCCCCTGACGTACCTGATCGACGACGTGGCCCGGCGGCACGGGCGGCTGCGGGTGGGCGCGGCCTCGGCGTACGTGCGCTGCGACGACGACGCGACGCTGGACGAGATCCTGGCCGACAAGCGGGCCGCCGCCCTCGGCCTGCGCCGTCTCGCGCCCACCGTGCTGGCCGCGCAGGCCGATCCGGCGGCGCTGCTCGAAGGGCTGCGCGCGATCGGGTTCGCGCCGGCCGCCGAGTCCGCCGCGGGGGACGTGCTGATCGCCCGCGCGGACTCCCACCGCACCCCGCCGAGGGCCGCCCCCGAGCCGGTCCCGGACGGTCCGCCGGCGCCCGACGACACGCTTCTGGCGGCGGCGATCCGCGCCGTGCGGGCCGGTGACCTGGCCGCCACGACCCCGCGCAAGCCGGGCCCCGGCGGCCCCGGGAGCGGGGCGGACGGCGACGGGGCCGGGGCGCCGGGCGGCACGCTGCCCCGCACCGGCGCCGCCGAGACGCTGGCCACGATGCAGGCCGCGGTGCTGACCGGCGAGGCGCTGTGGATCGGCTACGTGAACGCCGAGGGCGCCGCAAGCCAGCGCGTGATCGCCCCGATCCGGGTCGAGGGCGGCTTCGTCACGGCGTACGACCACACGGCGGACGAGGTGCGCACCTATCCGCTGCACCGGGTCACGGGCGTGGCCGAGCTGGCCGACGACGCGGGCTGATCCGGCGTACGACGGGCACGACGCGCGGCGCACTTTCGGGTGAACGCCGTGGTTCATGCACGCCACGCCGGGTGATTCGCACCTGCGAGGGAGCTTTTTTCATAAACCGCATCGGGTCACGGGCGGTCGGGCAGCCACCGGGTGCCCAGCAAACCAACCGAAAGGAAGAACCCGATGCGTACTGCCGTTCGCCGCGTCGCCACCGTCCTGGCCTCCACCGCGGCGCTGGTCGCCGCGTTCGCCGCGGAGGCCGCCGCCGTCGGCATCGACCTCGGCGGAGGCGTCACCCTCTGACCGTCCCCCTTCCGCATCCCTCTGGCGGGCCGGACCCCCAGCCCTTCCGGGCCCGGCCCGCCGCCGCCCCCCAAGACTCCGAGAGGCCCCCCATGCACAGCAAGCCCCCCGCCCCCGGTCCCGACCGTTCCACCGCTCGCTCCGCCGTCGCCGTCTCCGTCGCCGCCCTGATCACCGCCGCGGCGCTGTTCGGGGCCCTCGCGCCCAAGGCCGGCGCGGTGGAGGGCCCGCTCATCAACAACATCAGCATCGCTCTCGGGTAGGCCCCGCGCCGCGATCAGGCACACTGGACGTTTGGCCGAGCCGTCGTCCGGCCGTACGCACGCGAAAGGGTGCCGCCCGTGAATGGTCCGCTGATCGTCCAGTCCGACAAGACCCTGCTCCTCGAAGTCGACCACGAGCAGGCCGCCGACTGCCGTCGGGCCATCGCGCCGTTCGCGGAGCTGGAGCGGGCGCCGGAGCACATCCACACCTACCGGGTCACCCCGCTGGGCCTGTGGAACGCGCGGGCGGCGGGCCACGACGCCGAGCAGGTCGTGGACGCGCTGGTCGAGTACAGCCGCTACCCGGTGCCGCACGCGCTGCTGGTCGACATCGCCGAGACGATGGACCGCTACGGCCGCCTCACCCTCTCCAAGCACCCGGCGCACGGCCTGGTGCTGACGACCACCGACCGGCCGGTCCTTGAGGAGGTGCTGAAGTCGAAGCGGATCGCGCCCCTGGTCGGCGCCCGCATCGACCCCGACACGGTGGCCGTGCACCCCTCCGAGCGCGGGCAGATCAAGCAGACGCTGCTGAAGCTGGGCTGGCCCGCCGAGGACCTCGCCGGGTACGTCGACGGCGAGGCGCACCCGATCGAGCTGGCCGAGGACGGGTGGGCGCTGCGCCCGTACCAGAAGCAGGCGGTGGAGAACTTCTGGCACGGCGGCAGCGGCGTCGTCGTGCTCCCCTGCGGCGCGGGCAAGACGCTGGTCGGGGCCGGTGCGATGGCGCAGGCCAGGTCGACGACGCTGATCCTGGTCACCAACACCGTCTCCGCCCGGCAGTGGAAGCACGAGCTGGTGAAGCGCACCTCGCTGACCGAGGACGAGATCGGCGAGTACAGCGGCACCCGCAAGGAGATCCGGCCGGTCACCATCGCCACGTACCAGGTGCTGACGACCCGGCGGAAGGGCGTCTACCCGCACCTGGAGCTGTTCGACTCCCGGGACTGGGGCCTGATCGTCTACGACGAGGTGCACCTGCTGCCCGCGCCGGTCTTCAAGTTCACGGCGGATCTCCAGGCGCGCCGCCGTCTCGGCCTGACCGCGACGCTCGTCCGCGAGGACGGCCGCGAGTCGGACGTGTTCTCCCTCATCGGGCCGAAGCGGTTCGACGCGCCGTGGAAGGAGATCGAGGCGCAGGGCTACATCGCGCCCGCCGACTGCGTCGAGGTCCGGGTCAACCTCACCGACTCCGAGCGGCTCGCGTACGCCACCGCCGAGACGGAGGAGAAGTACCGCTTCTGCGCGACGACCGACACCAAGCGGAAGGTGACGGAGGCGATCGTGCGGCGGTTCGCCGGGCAGCAGATCCTCGTCATCGGCCAGTACATCGACCAGCTCGACGAACTGGGCGAGCACCTGGGCGCGCCGGTCATCAAGGGCGAGACGTCCAACGCCCAGCGGGAGAAGCTCTTCGAGTCCTTCCGGCAGGGCGAGATCAGCGTGCTGGTCGTGTCGAAGGTCGCGAACTTCTCGATCGACCTGCCGGAGGCGACGGTCGCCATCCAGGTGTCGGGCACCTTCGGGTCCCGGCAGGAGGAGGCCCAGCGGCTCGGCCGGGTGCTGCGGCCCAAGGCCGACGGCCACCAGGCGCACTTCTACTCGGTCGTCGCCCGCGACACCCTGGACCAGGACTTCGCCGCCCACCGCCAGCGCTTCCTGGCGGAACAGGGCTACGCCTACCGGATCATGGACGCGGACGAGGTACTGGCGGAGGAGGGCTGAGACCGCCGGTCTCAGCGACGGCGGACGCCGGCCTCCTCGCCGTACTCGCCGAGGATGACGACGTCGAAGGCGGCGCCCGCGAACACCCGCACGGCGCGCACGGCGTCGCCGAGCCGGTGCCGGTGGCTGCCGGCCACGGGCGTGGCACCGGACGCGCGGCCCGGTGCCGGGGCGGGGGAGATGGTTGCTGCGCTCATGTCTCCATGGTGCGACTGCCGCCCCCCGACCGGCATCGGTCTACGGACCCAACCCCGCCCCGCCTCCACTACGACCCTGGAGGGAGCGCATCCCCCAGCGCGGATGACGTGATCCCCTAGGGGTCGCCCACGGGGCGGGGAAAAACGGTTGGCCCGTGCCGCGCCCGCTCCCCTACAATCTCCGCTCTTGCCCGCCTCCCCACGGAGCGCCGCCGACCGGACGGAAACCGGCCGGTTCCCCGCGCGCAAACCGCGCCCACCACACCGCAGGTCGTACCGCAGGTCATCCGGAGGCACCCCCTTGTCCACGCCCGTCCACGACGACTCCCTCTCCAAAGAGCGCTCCCACCTCGCCGCGTCCCGTTCCGCGCTGCGCGCCATGCGCGAGGACGTGGAGTCCCTCGACATCACCGACGTGACGGCGAACTGGGTCAACGCCGCCGTCCTGGAGGCGCAGATCGAGCAGCGCATCAAGGCGCTCGCCGACCTCAGCGAGACCCCGCTGTTCTTCGGCCGGCTCGACTACCTGCACGCCCCCGGCGCCGAGCAGGCCGAGGGCGGGGAGGGCGAGCGGTTCTACGTGGGGCGGCGGCACGTGCACGACGCGGACGGCGACCCGATGGTGATCGACTGGCGGGCGCCGGTCTCCCAGCCGTTCTACCGGGCGTCGAAGAAGGACCCGCAGGACGTCTCGCTGCGCCGCCGCTTCGGCTACACCGGCGGTGACCTGACCGCGTACGAGGACGAGCACCTGCTCGACCCGGCCGAGGCGGCGACCACCAGCAGGCTGCTCCAGCAGGAGATCGAGCGGCCCCGCGTCGGGCCGATGCGGGACATCGTGGCGACGATCCAGCCCGAGCAGGACGAGATCGTGCGCGCCGGGCTGGCAGGCTCGGTCTGCGTGCAGGGCGGCCCCGGCACCGGGAAGACCGCCGTCGGCCTGCACCGGGTGGCCTACCTCCTGTACGCGCACCGCGAGCGGCTGGCCCGCACCGGCACGCTGGTCATCGGCCCCAACCGGTCCTTCCTGCACTACATCGAGCAGGTGCTCCCGGCGCTCGGCGAGCTGACGGTCCGCCAGGCCACCGTCGACGACCTGGTGGCCCACGTCGAGGTGCGCGGCACGGACGAGGCGGCGACGGCGGTGGTCAAGGGCGACGCCCGGATGGCGGAGGTGCTGCGCCGGGCCCTCTACTCCCACGTCACCCCGCCCGCCGAGGGCGTCGTCGTGGTGCGCGGCTCGCGCCGCTGGCGGGTGCCGGTGTACGAGCTGGAGGAGATCGTCCGCGAGCTGCTCGCCCGGGACATCCGCTACGGCGCCGCCCGCGAGGCGCTGCCGCAGCGGATCGCGCACGCCGTGCTGGTGCAGATGGAGCGGGCCGGCGAGGCGCCGGACGACCGGGTGCAGAACGCGGTGGCGCGCAACGCGGCCGTGAAGGCGCTGGTGAAGTCGGTCTGGCCGCAGGTCGACCCGGCGAAGCTGGTGCTGCGGCTGCTCACCGACGCGGACTTCCTCGCCGAGCACGCCGCGGGGATCCTCACCGAGGAGGAGCAGAAGGCGGTGCTGTGGGCGAAGCCGGCCCGCTCGGTGAAGTCGGCCAGGTGGTCACCGGCCGACGCCGTGCTGATCGACGAGGCGACCGACCTGATCGAGCGCACCCACTCCCTCGGGCACGTGGTCCTCGACGAGGCGCAGGACCTGTCCCCCATGCAGTACCGCGCGGTGGGCCGGCGCTGCACCACCGGCTCGGCGACCGTCCTCGGCGACCTGGCGCAGGGCACCACGCCGTGGGCGACCCGGAGCTGGGCGGAGGCGCTGGGGCACCTGGGCAAGGGCGAGGCGGTGGTCGAGGAGCTGACCGCCGGTTTCCGTGTGCCGACGGACGTCATCGCGTACGCGTCGCGACTGCTGCCGCACATCGCGCCGGGGCTGACGCCGGTGGCGTCGATCCGCGAGAACCCGGGCTTCTTCGACATCCGTACGGCCCCGGGCGGGGCGGCCGACGTGGTGGCGGCCTGCCGTGAGCTGCTGGAGCGGGAGGGTTCGGTCGGCCTGATCGCCGCGGACGCGCGGGTGCCTCAGCTGGCAAAGGCCCTGGCGGCGGCCGGGATCGGCCACGTGGGCCCCGGCGAGGAGACCACCCACGCCACCCGCCTCACCCTGGTCCCGGCCTCGCTGGCCAAGGGCCTGGAGTACGACTACGTGGTCCTGGACGAGCCGCGGGCGGTGGTCGACGGCGAGCCGGACGAACGGACGGGACTGCGCCGCCTGTACGTGGCCCTGACCCGAGCGGTCTCGGGCCTCATCGTCACCCACGCGACGGACCTGCCGCCGCAGCTCACTTAGTTGCGGGCAGTCGTGCGCTGAGGTACGTGCGGTGTCGCCGACCGGCGCTGGCGGGTGCCGCTGCGCCCACCCGTGCCGCCCCAGCGGCACGACTGCCCGCAGCTGACAGGGCTGTTACTCCCCCAGAACCCGCCGCCACTCCAGCACCGCGTCCGCCGTCACCGGTCCCGCCCACCCGGAGGGCCTCGCCGCCCCGCCGATGTGGAACCCGTCGATCCCCGCGTCCAGCAGCCCCGGTACGTGGTCCAGCCGCAGCCCGCCGCCGACCAGCAGCTGCTGCTCGTACCCCGGCTCCCCCCGCCGCCGCGCCTCCGCGACCAGCACGGTCAGGCCGTCGTCCACGCCACCGGCCGCCCCGGCCGTCAGGTAGGTGTCCAGGCCCGGGAAGTCCGCGAGCTGCTTGCGCAGCGCGTCCCGGTTCGCGGCGCGGTCGATCGCGCGGTGGAAGGTCCACCGGCATCCGTCCAGCACCTCGGCGATCCGCTCCACCGCGCCGAGGTCCACGTCGCCCTCCGCGTCGAGGAACCCCAGCACGAACTGCGTGGCCCCGGCCTCCCGCATCTCGTCGGCGACGCGTGCCAGACGCTCGACGTCACCGGCGGCGAACCCGTCCGCGAGCCGCAGCATCACCCGTACGTCGATGTCGACGGCGGCACGGATCGCGGCGACGGTGGCGGCCGACGGGGTGAGTCCGTCGGCCGCCATGTCGGTGACCAGTTCGAGGCGATCCGCGCCTCCGGCCTGGGCGGCGACCGCGTCCTCGACGTCGAGGGCGATCACCTCCAGGACTGCACGCTTGCTCATGGGACCCCATTCGTCGGCCTGCTACAGGTCTAGTCCAATCCAAGACTACGCGCCCGACGGCAGGCCCGGGTCCCCGCGTCGCCGCTCAGCCGCCGAAGATGTTCAGCTCCTTCGCCTCCACCCCGGCCAGCTCGTACCCCGCCGCCCCGTCCAGGGGGCGGCCCGCGTAGAGCCGTACGAGGGTGGGGCCGTCGCCGATGTAGCGGCCCGGCGGCCGCTCACCGCTCGCCTCGCCCAGCTTCAGCGGCTCGTCCAGGTCGTCCAGGTCGGCGTGGAGCGGCACGTGACCGCGCGCCCGGGTGATCGTGCCGAGCAGCGTGAGCGCCTCCGGCAGCCCGCGCCCCGCGTACGCCCCAGGCTCGCCGAAGGCCACCCGTACGTCACCGCCGTGCACCCACTCGCCCAGTGCGACGGGGTCCAGCACCCCGCCCGCCCGGGCGATCACCGGGCCGGCCTCGGTCATGCCGCGTTCCAGTTCGTCGACGATCCGGGCGTTGCTCCAGTCGGCGCGTTCGGCGATGTCGCGGTCGTTGGACTCGGGCGAGAAGACGCCCTTCTCGAAGCGCTGCTCCACCACCCGGATCAGGGCGCTGGAGCAGTGCGCCAGCACGTCGCGCACCGTCCAGCCCGGACACGCGGCCACCGGCAGCGCGAAATCGGCGTCCGCGCGGGAGCGCAACAGGGGCACCAGCTCGTCGCGTTCGAGGGTCAGCAGCCGGCCGGGCCGTTCGGGGTCGCGTACGTCGTGCAGGTCTGCGGGAGTCGTCATGGCTCCACGTTAGGGCCCGAGCAGGCCTTCCAGTTCGGCCGCGTAGAGAAGAGCCGGGTCGAAACCCATACCGGTGAACTGACCCGCCAGTTCCAGGGACAGGACGCCGTGCATCCGGGTCCAGAAGGACAGGGCCCGGCGCAGGGCGGCGGGGGACGCCGGGTGGTCGCGCGCCCACTGCCGGTGGGTCTCCAGGTGGGTGTCGAACGCCTCGGCGGCGCCGTCCGGCGTCGGTTCGGACGGCAGCGCGGCACAGGCGTCGACGATGACCGTCATGATCTCGGCGGCGATCTCGGTGATGTCGTCGGGCGCCCGGTAGCCGGGGACGGGGGTGCCGAAGATGAGGAAGTAGCGCTGCGGGTCCTCCAGGGCCCAGGTGCGCAGGGCGTGGGCGAGTCCGGCCAGGTCGGCACCGGCCTCGGCGGCGGCCCGGAAGGTGTCGGCCTGGCTGCGGTAGGCGTCCCGGATGAGTTCGGTGATCAGTTCGTCGCGGCCGTCGAAGTAGCGGTAGAGCGCGGGTCCGCTCATGCCCATCCGCTTGGAGATCGCGTTGAGGGAGAGCGCGGAGGCGCCCGCCGTGGCGATCTGCTCCCACGCGTGTTCCTTGATCTCCGCGCGCACCTGGGTGCGGTACCGCTCCCGCGGGGTGCTGGTGCGCGCCTCCGCCATGGTCCGCCGCCGCCTTTCGGGTCCGCCCGGCCCGCCCGCCGGGAAAGTATGCACTTCAGTTAGAAGTTATCACGAACATTATCTGGGAGAATGCGCCCCATGGCCGACCTCGACGCCCTGCGCTCCCGCTTCGTCCGCACCCTGGCGGGAGCCACCGCCCCGGGTGCCGCGCCCGGAACCGCCGCCCCCGGCCCCGACCCCGCACTGTACGCCGACGACCTGCTGACCCGCTGGCAGGAGCCCCAGCGGCGCTACCACACCCTGGCGCACCTCACGGCGGTCCTGGACCACGTCGACGTCCTGGCCGAGCACGCCGACGACGTGGACGTGGTGCGCCTCGCCGCGTGGTTCCACGACGCGGTCTACCGGCCGGACCGGTCCGAGAACGAGGAGCGCTCGGCCCGGCTCGCCGAACGCGCCCTGCCCGAGGCCGGGGTGTCGGCGGCGAAGACCGCCGAGGTGGCCCGGCTGGTGCGGCTCACCGTCACGCACGCCCCGGCCGAGGACGACCGCGACGGGCAGGTGCTGTGCGACGCGGACCTGGCGGTGCTCGCCTCGCCGCCGTCGGCGTACGCGGCGTACACGGCGGCCGTCCGCGAGGAGTACCACTTCGTGCCGAACGAGGCCTTCCGCGAGGGCCGGTCCGCGATCCTGCGCCAACTTCTGGACCTGCCCACCCTGTTCCACACCCCGCACGGACGACGGGAGTGGGAGGCGACCGCCCGCCACAACCTCACCGGCGAACTGGAAATGCTGTCGCTCCCCGACACCCCGGACGTCTAGCCTGCCCGGCATGCGGACATTGGGCGGGGAACAGGTGGAAGAGGCCGTGGCGGACGCCGTCGCGCTGCTGCGGACGGCGACGGACCGGGACTGGGAGGCGGCACGGGCCGGACGGCTGGAGTGGAGCTGCCGCTACACGGCGGAGCACATCGCGGGCGACCTCATCGCCTACGCCGGCCAGCTCGCCGGACGCGCCACCGAGGCGTACGTGCCTTTCGAGATCACCTTGGACGGCACCGACGACGGCTTGGATCCCGCCGACAACGAGGGCGTCCTCCACGTCGTCGAGACGACCGGCGCGCTGCTCGCCGCCACCCTCCGCACCACCCCGCGCGAAGTCCGGGCCTTCCACCCGTACCCCTTCCGCAGCGCGGACCGCGAGGGCTTCGCCGCGATGGGGATCACCGAGGTGTTCCTGCACACGCACGACATCGCCGAAGGGCTCGGGCTGGCCTACGAACCGCCCGCCGAGCGGTGCGCGGACCTCCTCGCCCGGCTCTTCCCGCACGTGAGGCCCGACACCGACCCCTGGCGCACCCTGCTGTGGGCCACCGGCCGCGGCGACCTGCCCGGCCGGGCCCCGGTCACCGAGTGGCGCTGGCGCAACAACCTGGTGATCCCGGCCGGACGGCTCACCCTCCAGGGCGTCACGCCCGCCGCCGCCATGGACCTCGCCGCGGGCGGCGACGGCGGCTTCGCATGGGCCGGGGGCGAGCCCTACCAGGGCACCCGAGACGCCGCCGGAATGCTGGTGAAGGCCTACGAGACGGGGGTCCACCGCCCGGTGTGGGGGGTCTTCGTCCTGGTCCGGCGCGAGGACGGCCGCGCGGTCGGCGGCATCGGCTTCCACGGGGTGCCGGACGAGAAGGGCCGGGTGGAGATCGGCTACGACCTGGTCGAGGCGGCCCGGGGCCACGGCTACGCGACCGAGGGGCTGCGCGCGCTGTCCGGGTGGGCGCTGGGGCGGGAGGCGGTCACGTCCGTGCGCGCGACGACCGAGCCGGAGAACACCGCGTCGCAGGCCGTCATCGCCCGTGCCGGGTTCACCCGGATCGCCGGGGACGAAGCGGAGGGCGAGGCGGGCGCGGAGGGCGCCGGGCAGTTCGTCTACGAGCTGCGCCGCTGAGCACCCGGGGCGGCGGCGGACCGGGAGGCCCCCTTGCGGCGGCGCAGTCCCGCCGCGTGCAGCAGCCGCACCACCTCGCGGCTGCTGACCTCCAGCGCCCCGGCGGACACCGCGTCGGCGTACCGGTGGGCGGGCAGGTCGTAGTGGTCGCGTTCGAAGGCGCGGCGCGGCACGCCCAGGGCCTCGGCGAAGGCGTGCAGTTCGGCGTAGGAGACGTCGCTGACCAGGTGGGACCAGAGCCGGCCGTGGCCCGGCCAGGTCGGCGGGTCGATGTAGAGCGTCACCGGTGGGTCCTCACGGGGCACCGCCGGTGGCCGCGCCCAGCGAGCCGACCGCCGCGACCTTCACGCCCGCCTTGCCGCACACCCAGTGCGGGTCGGGCCCCAGCTCCGGCTCGACGTCCAGCGCGTG
Source organism: Streptomyces hyderabadensis (assembly GCF_020404845.1). GTDB lineage: Bacteria > Actinomycetota > Actinomycetes > Streptomycetales > Streptomycetaceae > Streptomyces > Streptomyces hyderabadensis. The sequence goes on from NZ_JAIOJZ010000013.1 coordinate 123,011, forward strand.
CGGGTCGCCGGAGCCGCACACCGGGCACAGCGGCCAGCGGCCGTACCGCTCCAGCAGGGCGTCCTGCACGTCCTGCGCGACCAGCCCGGCCACGAACTCCGCGCCCTCCGGCCACTGCTCGACCCACCAGCGCCGCTGCGCGACGGACTCCTCGACCAGCGAGACCACGTCCGGTTCGGCGACCTCGCCCGCCACCAGGTCGGCGAGCACGAGGGCGCGTGCGGCGTGCAGCGCCTGCTCCAGGGGGCTGATGGGGTTCATGCACCCATTGTGCGCACTCTTGACCCGCGGACCGAAACGAAAATATCTTTCATGAGTGACCGATGAAGTGAAGGAAACTTTCGCCCACGTCCCCGGGGGCCGCCGCGCCACCGGCGGCGGAAGCGCACCGCCCGCGCCCGCCGCCCTCGCGGCCAAGGTCCGCACCCTGGCCCCGTCGATGACCCGGTCCATGCAGCGGGTCGCCGAGGCCGTCGCGGGCGACCCGGCCGGCTGCGCCGCCCTCACGGTCACCGGCCTGGCCGAGCTGACCGGCACCAGCGAGGCGACCGTCGTACGCACCGCCCGGCTGCTCGGCTACCCCGGCTACCGGGACCTGCGCCTCGCCCTCGCCGGGCTGGCCGCCCAGCAGCAGTCCGGCCGCGCGCCCGCCATCACCACCGACATCGCGGTCGACGACCCGATCGCCGACGTGGTCGCCAAGCTGGCCTACGACGAGCAGCAGACCCTCGCGGACACGGCCGCCGGTCTGGACACCGTCCAGCTCGGCGCGGCCGTCGCCGCACTGGCCGCCGCCCGGCGCACCGACGTGTACGGCATCGGCGCCTCCAACCTGGTCGCCCAGGATCTCACCCAGAAGATGCTGCGCATAGGGCTCATAGCCCACGCGCCGGGCGACCCGCACCTCGCCGTCACCAACGCGGTGCAGCTGCGCGCGGGTGACGTGGCCGTGGCGATCACGCACTCCGGCTCGACCGGGGACGTCATCGAACCGCTGCGGGTCGCCTTCGAGCGCGGCGCGACGACCATCGCCGTCACCGGGCGCCCCGACAGCTCCGTCACCCAGTACGCCGACCACGTGCTGACCACGTCCACCGCCCGGGAGAGCGAGCTGCGGCCGGCGGCGATGTCGTCCCGGACCAGCCAGCTGCTGGTGGTGGACTGCCTGTTCGTGGGGGTGGCGCAGCGGATCTACGAGTCGGCTGCGCCGGCCTTGGCGGCGTCGTACGAGGCGTTGGCGCATCGGCACGGGGCGCTCCGCGCGGATCGCGGCAGGTGATCGCCGTGGGCGGCTGCGGGCCCGTTGTGGCTGGTCGCGCAGTTCCCCGCGCCCCTTGGAGCCTCGCACTGCCCGGCATCTACAAGTCACTGGAAAGAGCCATACCCTCATGACCTCCACCCCCCATCACCCCGATCTGCGTTCCCAGTTGGAGACCTTGGCCACCGAGGCGTTCCGGTCGGAGCTGGCCGAGATCGATCAGTTGCCGACGCTCGACATCACCCGCCTGATGAACGGCGAGGACGCCGCCGTGGCCGCCGCCGTGGCCGAGCGGCTGCCCGAGATCGCCGCCGCCATCGACGCCGTGGCCGCCCGGATGGCGCGCGGCGGGCGGCTGGTCTACGCGGGCGCCGGTACGGCGGGGCGGCTCGGCGTGCTGGACGCCTCCGAGTGCCCGCCCACCTTCAACACCGCGCCCGGGCAGGTCGTCGGCCTGATCGCGGGCGGCCCGGACGCCATGGTCACCTCCGTCGAGGGCGCCGAGGACTCCCCCGAGCTGGCCCGCGCCGACCTGGACGCCCTCGCGCTGACCGCCGACGACACGGTGGTCGGCGTCTCCGCCTCCGGGCGCACCCCGTACGCCGTCGGTGCCGTCGAGCACGCACGCTCGCTGGGTGCCCTGACCGTCGGCCTCGCCTGCAACCGGGGCAGCGCCCTGGCCGCCGCCGCCGAGCACGGCATCGAGGTGGTCACCGGGCCCGAGCTGCTCACCGGCTCGACGCGGCTGAAGGCGGGCACGGCGCAGAAGCTGGTCCTGAACATGCTGTCGACGATCACGATGATCCGGCTCGGCAAGACGTACGGGAACCTGATGGTGGACGTGCGCGCCTCCAACGAGAAGCTGCGGGCCCGCTCGCGCCGCATCGTCGCGCTCGCCACCGGTGCCGCCGACGACGACATCGAGCGTGCCCTGGCGGCGACCGACGGCGAGGTCAAGCACGCGATCCTGGTCCTGCTGGCCGACGTGGACGGCCCGACGGCCGCCCGGCTGCTGGTGGAGTCCGGCGGTCATCTGCGGGCGGCGCTGGCGGCGGCGCTCGGGTGACCGGCCGCACCGCCACCGGGCCCGGCCGGGGGCCCGGGGCGGTCCGCGCCGTGTGCGATTCTGAAGGACATGAACCACGCCCAGCTGACCGCCCTGGGCCGCGCCCTGCGCCTCCTCGGTGAGCACGGCGAGGCCCTGACCGCCGACACCCCGCAGGCCAAGCTGCACGAGGTCCGCGCGGACCTGAAGCGTGCGCTGGACCAGCTGGAGGAGAGCGTCACCACGGCGGCCCCCAGCACCCGCTGCCCGGAGCACCCGAACGGGCCGGTCGACCAGGCCGCGCCCGACCTGTGCCTGCTGTGCGAGACCCGCCGCCGCACGGCCCGCCGCGCCGAGTACAGCGGCGGACCGCTGCCGGCCCGGCCCGCCGAGCCGGTCCAGTCCCGCTACGGCGTACGGGGCGACCGGCCGCAGCCCCAGCAGCGCTGGCTGCCCGAGCAGTGGACCGGCCAGACGTGGCAGCTGTGCGGCACCCCGCGCCGCGACCGGCGCGAGGCCGAGCTGTACATCGCCGCCCAACTGCGCGGCCCGCACGCCGCGATGGCCTACCGCCTCGTCCACGAGTTCACGGACTACGAGGTGCTGCGGGTGTGGGGCACGCCGGTACGGGTGGACATCGAGCCGATGGGCGGCGTCTGACGTGGTGAGACGGAACGACCAGCGGCGCGCGGCCCTCGTCGACGCCGCGATCGAGGTGCTGGCCGCGCAGGGCGCCCGGGGCCTGACCTTCCGGGCCGTGGACACGGAGGCGGCCGTCCCGCCCGGCACCGCGTCCAACTACTTCGCCAACCGCGACGACCTGCTCACCCAGGCGGGCGCCCGGGTCTACGAGCGCCTGCACCCCGGCGAGGCCGCCCTCGCCCGCCAGCGCACGGCCCCGCGCGACCGTGACACCTACGTGCAGTTGATGCGCGAACTGGTCGACCGCGTCGCCTCGTTCCGCACCGGCTACCTCGCCCTGCTGGAGCTGCGCCTGGAGGCCACCCGGCGCCCCGAGCTGCGCGCGGTGCTGACCGAACGCGTCCGCGAGGACGTCGCCGCCAACGTCGCCCACCACGAGGCGTCCGGCCTCCCCGGCGACGCCACGGCCGTCAAGCTGCTCATGCTCGCCCTGAACTGGCTGATCGTCGAACGGCTCACCCTGCCGGACGTGTTCACCGAGGAGGAGCGCGACCGGCTGGTGACGGCGGCGGTCGAGCGCATCGTGGCGCCGGACGGACCGGCCCGGGACTGATCCCGCCACCGGGTCAGATCTGGTTCTCGCCGCCGTCGACGTACCAGTTGGCGCCGAGGACGAAGCCGCTCTGGTCCGAGGCGAGGAAGGCCACCACCGCGGCGACCTCCTCGGGGCGCCCCATCCGCCCGATCGCGGTGTCCCCGGCGAGCTTGGTGTGGACGGCGGGCAGGTCCGACCCGTTGAAGAGGTTGGTGATCCCGGGGGTGTCGACGGGGCCCGGGGAGATCGCGTTGACCCGGACGCCGCGGCCCTTGAGTTCGTTGGCCCAGCCCCGCGCGAAGGTCCGGACGGCGGCCTTGGAAGCGGCGTACAGGCTGAACGCCTCCGCGCCATTGTCGGCGGCGGTGGAGGCGTTGAGGATCACCGAGGCGCCGTCGTTGAGCAGCGGCAGCGCCTTCTGCACGGTGAAGAGCGTGCCCCGCACGTTGACGCCGAAGATCTCGTCGATCTGCTCCTCGGTGATCTCCTCCAGCGGCACCAGCGCGGCGGTCGCCGCGTTGGCGAAGACCACGTCGAGGCCCCGACCGCGGGCACGGACCGCTTCGTAGAGCCGGTCCACGTCGGCCGGGTCCGAGACGTCACCGGCCACCGCCGTGACCCGCTCCGCGCCGATGATCTCCACGGCCGCGTCCAGCGCCGCCTTGCGCCGCCCGGTGATGAACACGTGCGCACCCTCGTCCGCCAGCCGCACCGCGCTGGCCAGACCGATCCCGGTGCCGCCGCCGGTGACGACGGCGGTCCTGCCTTCGAGCTGTCCCATGGTGAATGACCTCCGATGATATTCAGTACCGATCGGTACTGAAAGCGACCGTAGCACATCCGTACCGATCGATACGTAAGGCGTAGACTGAGGACCATGGAGACGCGACGGAAGGGACCGATCGGCCGGCCGAGGGGCTTCGACGCCGACGAGGCCCTGGAGAAGGCCATGCGGGTCTTCTGGGAGCAGGGCTACGAGGGCGCCAGCCTCACCGACCTCACCAGCGCCATGGGCATCACCCGCACCAGCATGTACGCGGCCTTCGGTAACAAGGAGGACCTGTTCCGCAAGGCGCTCGAACGCTACGAGGAAGGCCCCGCCTCCTACGTCGCCCGCGCCGTGCGCAAGCCCACCGCCCGCGAAGTGGCCACCGCGTTCCTGAGCGGCGCCGTGGAGGTCAGCACCCGCCCCGACTGCCCGGCCGGATGCCTGGGCGTCCAGGGCTCCCTCGCCGCCGGGGAGACGGGGCGCCCCGCCCGTGACCTGCTCGCCGACTGGCGCGAAGGGGGCGTCACCCAACTCCGCGACCGGTTCGCGCGGGCCGTCGATGACGGGGACCTCCCACCCGGCACCGACCCGCTGCACGTCGCCCGCTACCTCATGACCTTCGCCAACGGCATCTCCGTACAGGCCACCGGGGGCGCCGCCCGGGAAGACCTCCAGCGGGTGGCCGACGCGGCCCTGCACAACTGGCCACCCGCCTGACCCGCCCCTAGGGCCGCACGCTCTCGTGATTCGTCCTGCGCAGCCGCGCCTTCAGCACCTCCTCCGGCTTCGCCACGGTCACCGACGCCCGCGGGCAGTCCCACTCCCGGCCCCCGGCGACCGGCCGCAGCTGCACCCTGCCGCCCACGTGCCCCATCACCTCCCCCACCCGCCCGTCCCTCGCGTCCACGGCATGCGTGCCGACGGCCGGCCGCTCGCCCCGCACCACCGACGCCAGCCGCTCCGCGACCCGTACGTTGCACCGCCCCAGGTCGACCAGGGCGAACGGCTCGTCACTCGCACCGGTCACCGGATCGACGCACAGGGACGGCAGTACGACACCGGCGCCCACGAGGGCCTGACGCAGGGATTCGACGACTTCCTCGGTCGACCGCACCCTTCCTCACCTCCACGCTGAGTTCGTGATTCGCGACACAGCGTGTCCGTTCCGCCCCTAACCTGGCCATACAGGGCGCTCCAACAACCCCTGCTGTGCGACCGGGAGTTCCGTCACCATGCCAGGACCGAAAGACCTCGACCCGTCCTCGTCCCCCCGCGCCCTCCTGGGCGCCGAGCTGCGCCACGCCCGCGAGAAGTCCGGCCTGAGCCAGGAGGAGTTGGGCGCGCGGCTGTTCGTCAGCGGTTCGTTCATCGGACAGCTGGAGTCCGGCACGCGCCGGATGCAGCCGGAGTACGCACGGCTACTGGACGACGTCCTGGGCACGGAGGATTTCTTCCGGCGCAACTGCGCGGCGTCGGCCAAGTCCAAGTATCCGGAGCACTTCGCGGAGGCGGCGGAGGCGGAGGGGTCGGCCAGTGAGATCAAGGAGTATGCGTCGATGCTGATCCCCGGCCTCCTGCAGACGCCCGCCTACGCGCGGGCCGTCTGCCGCGCCTACCAGCCGACTGCGGCTGACGCCGTGATCGACGGGCTGGTGACCGCGCGGATGGAGCGGGCCCGCATGCTCGCCGATCCAACAAGACCCATGTTGTTTGCGGTCATTGACGAGTCAGCCTTGCGTCGCTCGACCGGCGGCCCCGAGGTGATGGCGGAGGCTCTGCTCCATCTCGCGCGCCTGATGCGAGAGAACCGGGTCATCGTGCAGGTACTGCCCTTCGAGGCGGGAGCACATCCGGCCATGCAGGGGTGCGTGAAACTGATGGACTTCGCGGACGCCCCTTCGCTGGTCTACCTCGAAGGCGTCGGCACCGGCCGGGTCGACGACGATCCCGCCACCGTGGGGCGCTACCGCTTCTACTACGAACTCCTCATGGTCGCCGCGCTCTCGCCGGCCAACTCCCTGTCCTTGATCGAGAAGCTGGCGCAGAATTACGCGCATGGAGACCACCCCTGAGTACGACTGGTACAAGTCCAGTTACAGCGGCGGAAGCGGCGACAACTGCCTGGAGGTCGCTCGCTGGCGCAAGTCGGCGTACAGCGGCGGGAGCGGTGGCAACTGCCTCGAAGTCGCCACCGGCATGACCGACGTCCCGGTCCGGGACTCGAAGAACCCCGGAGGGCCCACCCTCCGCTTCCGCGCCGAGGCATGGTCGGTCTTCGTCGACGGAGTCAGCCGCGGCGGCGTTTCAGGCCCAGGTGGACGGTGACCACCGTCAGCCCCGCCACGCCGTACGCCAGCCACAGGCCGCCGGTCCAGTAGTCCCGCCCCGCGTCCGCGTCCTGCGCCTTCCGCTGCTGCTCGTACGTCCGCGTGCCCGCCGAGCGGCCGTCGGCGAAGTCGTACAGGTCGCACGTCTCCCCCGGCTTCATGGGCCCGGAGCGCTCCTGGTCGCCGTACTCCTCGATGATGCCGTCGCACTGGGGGGTGCCGTCGGCGGTCGCCGCCTGGGTGAGGAAGTACCCGCCGACGACGACCGGCACGGCGAACAGGCCGAGCAGGAGGCCCCGGAAGCTCACGCCTCCTGCCCCACCAGTGGCAGCGGCGTGAACTCGTATCCCTCCCACAGGCGCCGGGAGGTCTCCTCCGGGTACGGCGCGACGGTCGGCTCGGCGTCGAAGACCCGCACGAGACGCTGCTGCGTGTCGTACGCGGGCCAGCCCGGGTCGCCGGTGCGGGCGAAGTCCGTCCAGGCGGCGCGGAAGCGGGCGGACAGGGCCAGCGCCTCCTCGGACGGCTCCGCGCCGCCGAACTGGAACTGCGCGAGGCCCCCCTGGAAGGTGCCGAAGAGGAGCGGGATGTCCAGGGCGTGGCAGGCGCCCAGGGCGCCGTCGAAGGCGGGGGCGGACCAGGTGAGTTCGTAGACGTGGGACCGGCCGCCGCCCGCGAGGTGGGCCTCGGCCAGGCGCAGGGAGGGGATGGCGAACAGCCAGTCGGTCTGGATGCGTTCGTAGAGGTCGTTGGGCGACGCCTGCGGGAACGCGGCGCGGTAGGCGGCCTCGCCCCCGGGCGCGTACAGGCGCAGGGCGGCGGTCGCGCGGTCCTCGCCGATCTGGCCGAGCTTGCCCGACATCGCGGTGAACAGCCGGTTCTCGTCGCGGTTGTGACCGACGATCAGGTCGACGTCGCGAGCGGCGCCGGAGGCCAGCGCCTGCCAGGGCGTGACCGGCAGGAACTCGCCGTCCACGACGGGCGCGTACGGGGTGACCGTGGGCGCCGCCTGCCCCCAGCGGGCGACGTTGCCGGGCATCTTCGGGGCGAGGGCCTGGCCCGCCTTGACGAGCTGGTCCGGGGTGACCTCCGCGAGGTCTTCCACGGTCGGGCGCAGGCCCAGCTCGGCGGCGAGGGCGGTACCGATGTCGGCGGCGAGTTCCGGGGAGAAGAACGTGCCCGGCACGCTCTGGGCGACGGCCCGCCGGAAGAGTCCGGCCGCGCGGGGCATCGCCAGCAGCGAGGCCACGGAACCGGCGCCGGCCGACTCGCCGAAGACCGTGACCTGCCCGGGGTCGCCGCCGAACGCGGCGATGTTCTCCTGCACCCAGGCCAGCGCCGCGATCTGGTCGAGCAGGCCCCGGTTGGCGGGGGCGCCCTCGATGTGGGCGAAACCCTCCATGCCGATGCGGTAGTTGAGGGTGACGACGACGAGGTCGCCGTCGGCGGCGATGCGGCGGGCGTCGTAGCCGGGGTTCCCGGAGTGGCCCATCTTGTAGGCGCCGCCGTAGATCCAGACCATGACCGGGCGGTGGGCGGCCGGGTCGGGCGCGGGGGTCCAGACGTTGACCGTCAGCCAGTCGTCGCCCTCGGGGGCGTCCGGGATGCCGGCCGGGCCCGCGGGGCCGAGGTCCTGCGGGGGCGGCGGGCCGAAGGCGTACGCGTCGCGTATGCCGTCCCAGGGGCGGGGGCGGCGCGGGGCGGAGAAGCGGGCGTCCCCCACCGGGGGCTGGGCGAAGGGGATGCCGCGGAAGACGGCCAGGCCGTCCTCGGTCCGGCCGCGCACCGCGCCGGAGGAGGTGCGCACCACGGGTTCCACTGACTCGGCAGGTCCAGGGATCGTCATCCTCCGGACCCTACGCCGTGGTGCGCACCGCGGTCAGCTGAGGGTCTTCAGCGAAGCGGCGTCGTACGGGGCGAGTTCGTCGAAGCGGCCGCCGAGGACCTTCTCGGCCCACCGCGGGTCGTGGAGCAGCGCACGGCCGACGGCGACGAGGTCGAACTCGTCGCGCTCCAGGCGGTCGAGGAGGTTGTCGAGGCCGCGGACGGGGGCGCCCTCGCCCTGGAAGGCCTTGGTGAAGTCGCCGTCGAGGCCGACCGAGCCGACGGTGATGGCGGTCTTGCCGGTGAGCTTCTTGGTCCAGCCGGCGAGGTTGAGGTCCGAGTCCTCGAACTCGGGCAGCCAGTAGCGGCGGGTGGAGGCGTGGAAGGCGTCGACCCCGGACGCGGCGAGCGGGGTGAGGATGGCCTCCAGCTCCTCGGGGGTCTCGGCGAGGCGGGCGTCGTAGGCCTCCTGCTTCCACTGCGAGTAGCGGAAGATCACCGGGAAGTCGGCGGAGACCGTCTCCCGTACGGCGGCCACGATCTCGGCGGCGAACTTCGTCCGGGCGACCGGGTCGCCGCCGTAGGCGTCGGTGCGGCGGTTGGTGCCGGACCACAGGAACTGGTCGACGAGGTAGCCGTGGGCGCCGTGGATCTCCACACCGTCGAAGCCGATGCGCTCGGCGGCCGCGGCGGCCTCTGCGAAGGCGCCGATGACGTCGTCCAGGTCGCGCTGGGTCATGGCCTTCCCGGTGGGCTCGTCCTCGCCGATGCGCAGGCCGGACGGGCCGACGGCGGGGGCGTCCGGGAAGGGCTGGTCCCCGGCCTTGCGGACCATGCCGATGTGCCACAGCTGCGGCACGATCGTGCCGCCGCCCGCGTGCACCGCCTCGGCGACCTTCGCCCACCCGGCGAGCTGCTCCGCGCCGTGGAAGCGCGGGACGCGGTCGCTCTGGCCGGCCGAGTCGTGGCCGACGTAGGTGCCCTCGGTGACGATCAGTCCCACTCCGGCGGCGGCGCGGCGGGCGTAGTAGGAGACCACGTCCTCGCCGGGGATGCCGCCCGGGGAGAACATCCGGGTCATCGGCGCCATCGCGATGCGGTTGGGCACGGTGAGGCCGTTGATGGTGGCCGGGCGGGCGAGGAGTTGGGCGGCGCGGGTGGCGGCCTCGGCGGGGGTGACGGTCACGTGGGGGCTCCTGAGATGGGTACCTGTCGGTATGTGCGTGTGCATGCACCGCACTCCAACGGGAACGGGGCAGCCCCGCCGGGCCATTCCGCCCGACGCACCGATGTGACCCTGACCACAGCCAGGGACGCGGCCGGAAGACGCCCGAGGGCGGCACCCCCCTGTCGGGGAGTGCCGCCCTCGGTCCGTGCTGGACGGTCGATCAACCGGAACCGGTCGATCAGAAGTCCATGTCACCGCCCGGCATGCCGCCCGGGGCGCCCGCCGGAGCGGCCTTCTCCGGCTTGTCGGCGATGACGGCCTCGGTGGTGAGGAACAGCGCGGCGATGGAGGCGGCGTTCTGCAGGGCAGAGCGGGTCACCTTCGCCGGGTCGATGATGCCCTCGGCGATCATGTCGACGTACTCACCGGAGGCGGCGTTCAGGCCGTGGCCGACGGTCAGGTTGCGGACCTTCTCCACGACGACGCCGCCCTCGAGACCGCCGTTGACGGCGATCTGCTTCAGCGGGGCCTCCAGGGCGAGCTTCACGGCGTTGGCGCCGGTCGCCTCGTCACCCGTCAGCTCCAGCTTCTCGAAGACCTGGGAGGCCTGGAGCAGGGCCACGCCACCACCGGCGACGATGCCCTCCTCGACGGCCGCCTTCGCGTTGCGGACGGCGTCCTCGATGCGGTGCTTGCGCTCCTTCAGCTCGACCTCGGTGGCGGCACCGGCCTTGATGACGGCCACGCCGCCGGCCAGCTTCGCCAGACGCTCCTGGAGCTTCTCGCGGTCGTAGTCCGAGTCGCTGTTCTCGATCTCGGCGCGGATCTGGTTGACGCGGCCCTGGACCTGGTCGGCCGAGCCGGCGCCGTCCACGATCGTGGTCTCGTCCTTGGTGATGACGACCTTGCGCGCGCTGCCCAGCAGGTCCAGCGTGGCGTTCTCCAGCTTGAGGCCGACCTCCTCGGAGATGACCTCGCCGCCCGTGAGGATGGCGATGTCGCCGAGCATGGCCTTGCGGCGGTCGCCGAAGCCCGGGGCCTTGACGGCGACGGACTTGAAGGTGCCGCGGATCTTGTTGACGACCAGGGTCGACAGGGCCTCGCCCTCGACGTCCTCGGCGATGATCAGCAGCGGCTTGCCCGACTGCATGACCTTCTCCAGGAGCGGCAGCAGGTCCTTGACGTTGCCGATCTTGGAGTTGGCGATCAGGATGTACGGGTCGTCGAGCGACGCCTCCATACGCTCCATGTCGGTGGCGAAGTACGCCGAGATGTAGCCCTTGTCGAAGCGCATACCCTCGGTGAGCTCCAGCTCCAGACCGAAGGTCTGGGACTCCTCGACGGTGATGACGCCTTCCTTGCCGACCTTGTCCATGGCCTCGGCGATCAGCTCGCCGATCTGGGTGTCGGCGGCGGAGATGGAGGCCGTGGAAGCGATCTGCTCCTTGGTCTCGACGTCCTTGGCCTGCTCCAGCAGGGCGGCGGAGACGGCCTCGACGGCCTTCTCGATACCGCGCTTGAGGGCCATCGGGTTGGCACCGGCCGCGACGTTGCGCAGGCCTTCCTTGACCAGGGCCTGGGCGAGGACGGTCGCGGTGGTCGTACCGTCACCGGCGACGTCGTCCGTCTTCTTGGCGACTTCCTTGACCAGCTCGGCGCCGATCTTCTCGTACGGGTCCTCGAGCTCGATCTCCTTGGCGATGGAGACACCATCGTTGGTGATCGTGGGGGCGCCCCACTTCTTCTCGAGGACGACGTTGCGGCCCTTGGGGCCGAGCGTCACCTTGACGGCGTCCGCGAGCTGGTTCATGCCGCGCTCGAGGCCGCGCCGCGCCTCCTCGTCGAACGCGATGATCTTGGCCATGTGAAGTGGTCCCTCCAGGACTGGGGGTGATTCCTTCGGACCGCGCCCGCGCCCGCGACGGACGGCTCGCCTGCCTTGTGGTTCCTTCCCCACCCGGCCTGCGGGCCTCACCGACCCGGTCCTTCGTTGTCACTCTCACCTTCAGAGTGCTAACGCCAATGATTAGCACTCGGCATGGTCGAGTGCAAGCGCCTCTCGGGGATCGGGCCCTGCCGTCAGCCGCCCGCGAACAGGCCGAAGGGCCCGTACCCAGCGGGTACGGGCCCTTCGGATGAAGACCGGGTGCTGCGGTGGCCGCGCGTCTCAGGCGCTGAGGCGAACCATGTCGGCCTGCGGGCCCTTCTGACCCTGCGAGATCTCGAACTCGACCCGCTGGCCTTCTTCGAGGGTGCGGTAGCCGTCCATCTGAATCGCGCTGTAGTGGACGAAAACATCCGCACCACCGTCGACCGCGATGAAGCCGTACCCCTTCTCCGCGTTGAACCACTTGACGGTGCCCTGAGCCATGCCTAACTCCCCTATTACTGGCCCTTGCACAGATCCACACTTCGCGGACCCGGGTCAGACCTCGCCCCCTCACGACTGGGGGCGTGCGCCGGAACGCGTCGACCGCGGCTGAATGTATCTGTCCAACTGCCGTCTGCAACAGGTCAATCGGACGAGAAATCTGGACGCACCCGGTCCGGAATGTGGCGAGAATTCGCCTGAATTCGGGTCAAGTCGGGTCACGCAAAGGGAACAAAAGCCGCAGATTACGCTCGCAGTTTGGCTGCTTCTTGTCGGGCGGGCGGCAGGAATTAACGGTTCCCGTTGTGCCGATCGGGAGCGCGTTCCCCAACTCTACCGCGCTCAACCACATGGAATTGCCCCCTCCGTTTCTCTTACGGAGAGGGCAATACGCACTACAAGGTGTATCTGCTACCGCTTCAGCCGCCGGCGACCGCAGGGATGATCGAGACGCCCGCGCCGTCCGGCGTCGCGGTCTCCAGGCCCTGCTCGAAGCGGACGTCGTCGTCGTTGACGTAGACGTTGACGAAGCGGCGCAGCTTGCCCTGGTCGTCCAGGACGCGGGCGGCGATGCCGGTGTGGTTCTTCTCCAGGTCGGAGATGACCTCCCCGAGGTTGGCCCCCTCGGCGCTGACCTCGGCCTTGCCGCCGGTGTAGGTGCGCAGGATGGTCGGGATACGAACGGTCACGCTCATGCGAGGCCAGCCTCTCGGAAGGAGTCCAGGTTGGGTCGGATCGTCGCGGTCAGGCCGGTGCCGGCCACCGCGTCGAGGGTCTTCAGGCCGTCACCGGTGTTCAGGACGACCGTGGTGAGCGACGGGTCCAGCACGCCGTTCTCGATCAGCTTCTTCGTGACGCCGACGGTCACGCCGCCCGCCGTCTCCGCGAAGATGCCCTCCGTGCGGGCGAGCAGCTTGATCGCGTCCACGACCTGCTCGTCGGTCACGTCCTCCACGGCGCCGCCGGTGCGGCGGGCGATGTCGAGGACGTAGGGGCCGTCGGCCGGGTTGCCGATGGCCAGCGACTTGGCGATGGTGTTCGGCTTCTGCGGGCGGACCACGTCGTGCCCGGCCTTGAACGCCGTGGAGACCGGCGAGCAGCCCTCGGCCTGCGCGCCGAAGATCTTGTACGGCTTGTCCTCGACCAGACCGAGCTGGATCAGCTCCTTCAGCCCCTTGTCGATCTTCGTCAGCTGGGAGCCGGAGGCGATCGGCACGACGATCTGGTCGGGCAGCCGCCAGCCGAGCTGCTCGCAGATCTCGTAGGCGAGGGTCTTGGAGCCCTCGGCGTAGTAGGGGCGCAGGTTGACGTTGACGAAGCCCCAGCCCTCGCCGGCCGGGTCGCCGATCAGCTCGGAGCAGAAGCGGTTCACGTCGTCGTAGTTGCCCTCGATGCCGACCAGCTCGCCGCCGTAGACCGCGGCCATGACGACCTTGCCCTGCTCCAGATCGTGCGGGATGAACACGCAGGAGCGGAAGCCGGCGCGGGCGGCGGCGGCGCCGACGGCACCGGCGAGGTTGCCGGTGGAGGAGCAGGACAGGGTGGTGAAGCCGAAGGCGCGGGCGGCCTCGATGGCCTGGGCGACGACGCGGTCCTTGAAGGAGTGCGTGGGGTTGCCGGAGTCGTCCTTGACGTACAGGCCGCCGGTGACGCCCAGCTCGCGGGCGAGGTTGTCGGCCTTGACGAGCTTGGTCCAGCCGGGGTTGATGTTCGGCTTGGTGGCGACGTCGGCCGGGACGGGCAGCAGGGGGGCGTAGCGCCAGATGTTCGCGGGGCCCGCCTCGATCCGCTTGCGCAGCTCCTCGGTGTCGTGGCCGGAGAAGTCGTAGGCGATCTCCAGGGGGCCGAAACACTCCTCGCAGGCGAAGACCGGTCCGAGCGGGACCTTGTGGCCGCACTCGCGGCAGCTCAGGGCGGCGGCGGGGCCGAGGTCGACGGTGGCGTCGGTGGAGTTCGCGGCGGTTTCGGCAGTCTGCACAGCCATGGAGGCGAGGCCCTTTCTCCTCATCTTCCTCACGACGCATCTCGCCGTGAGACGGATTTGGCACCTTCCCTAGCCGGGAGCCTCGCCACGTCCGTGTGACAAGAACCGACTGGAGGGTTGCCGGGGCTTCATCGGGCCGTATCCCTCTGCCCCTCTGGATGAGCGGTGTGAAGTTGTTTTGCGCTGGTACACGCGGCGACCCCGGCATGCGGTGGTCCCACGCGTTGTTCAAGACTGTAACCGACGGCCCGGACGGTTGAGATAGTCGTCCGTACCGCGAGATGGATCACAACGGATCACAACGGATCACGAAGGAGACCACCGGACGTGCTGGAAGAAGTCGAGCGCTGGCTGAACGCACGCTCCTGGTCCGCCGGGGACCGGCCGCTCCAGCACCTTCTGTCCGCCAAGCACGCCACCGGGCAGTCGGTCAGCGTGGTGCTCCCCGCCCTGGACGAGGAGGCGACGGTCGGCGACATCGTCGCGGTGATCCGGCGGGAGCTGGTGCTCGGGGTCCCGCTCGTCGACGAGATCGTGGTCGTGGACTCCGGGTCGAGCGACCGCACGGCGGAGGTGGCCGCGGCGGCCGGCGCCCGGGTGGTGCACCGCGACGCGATCCTCCCCCGCATCCCCGCCGTGCCGGGCAAGGGCGAGGTGCTGTGGCGTTCGCTGCTGGTCACCGGCGGGGACATCGTCTGCTTCGTCGACGCCGACCTGCGCGAGTTCTCCGCCGACTTCGTCTCCGGGATCGTCGGCCCGCTGCTCACCGACCCGGACGTGCACCTGGTCAAGGCCATGTACGACCGGCCGCTCGGCGCCGCTCCCGGCCAGGGCGGGCGGGTCACGGAGCTGATGGCCCGCCCGCTGCTCAACATGCACTGGCCGCAGCTGGCCGGTTTCGTCCAGCCGCTGGGCGGCGAGTACGCGGCCCGCCGCTCCCTGCTGGAACGGCTGCCCTTCCCGGTCGGCTACGGCGTCGAACTGGGCATGCTGGTCGACGCCCTGCACCTGGTGGGCCTGGACGCGCTCGCGCAGGTCGACGTCGGGGTGCGCGTCCACCGCCACCAGGACGGGCGGGCGCTGGGCCGGATGGCCGCCGCGATCTACCGCACCGCACAGCTGCGGCTGGCCCGCGGCCACCTGGTGCGGCCCGCCCTCACCCAGTTCGAGCGGGGCGTCGACGGCTTCGAGCCGCGCACCTACGCCGTGGACACCGAGGAACGGCCCCCGATGACGGAGATCGCGGAGTACGCGGCCCGGAGGGTGGCCTAGCCGGGCCTGCCCGGAGGGTGGCCGGGCAGGCCTGCCCCGGGAGGGTCAGCCGGGGACGCCGTCCGACCAGCGCCACCTGCCGTCGGAGTCCCGCTCGCAGGTCAGGTACTCGCCGCCGCGGCCGTGGGTGCTCATGCCCCGGTGCTTCTGGGCGCAGAACTGGCCGTCGGCGTAGCAGTTGCCCGCCGGGCTGGTCAGCTCGCAGCCGCCGGTGCCGCCGCCCCCGGAGCCGCCGGTGCTGCCGCCCGTGCTGCCGCCGCCGGTGCTGCCGCCCGTGCCACTGTCCCGCGTCTTCGACGGCTGGGGGGTCGGCTCCGGAGTGTGCAGCAGACGCCCGGCGCAGTCGCGGCCGTCGCGCGGGACGGTGAACGTCACGGCACCGGGTCCGCCGCTCTGCTCGCAGACCTTCTCGCCGCTGCCCCAGGAGGAGGCCTGCCGGCCGGTGCCCTGGAGCAGCACGGTGTAACCGACGTGGGCCTTCTCGGCGGCGCCGACGGCCGCCGAGATGCTGCCGCCGGTGAGGTCCGGCAGGGTGACGGCGGTCGGGGTCGGGGTGGGCGTCGGGCTCTCGGCGGCGGGACTCGCCTCGGGGGTGGGGCTGCCGCTCGGCGTGGCCGTGGCCGCCGGGGTGGTCGTGGCGGGTGCCGCCTTCGTGCCCGGGTCATCGTCGCCGCAGCCGGCCAGGGCCAGCGCGGAGGCCGCGATCAGTGCCGCCGTGGCCGCGAGTCTGCTCGTGCGCCGGTGCCGTGTGCGTATGGGCATGCTGCGCCCGCCCCCCAGAAAGTTGAAATGTGCACCGCATATCCTCAACCAGTTCACAGTTTCTGCACAAGCGGCGTGACCGAATCGTCGCCGAGGTGACGCGGGGCGACGTTTGAGGCGTGGGGGGCCGGGCTAGGTTGAGGCGTATGGCTTCAAGCTTCGGTGCTGCTCAGGTGCTGGTCGCCTCCAACCGGGGGCCCGTCTCGTACGAGGTGCGCGAGGACGGGTCGCTCAACGCCAAACGGGGCGGGGGCGGGCTGGTCTCGGGGCTGTCGGCCATCGGGCCCGACGCGGGTGCGCTGTGGGTGTGCTCGGCGCTGGGCGACGGCGACCGCGAGGCGGTGCGGCGCGGGGTCGGCGAGGACGGCGTACGGATGCTGGACGTACCGGCCGACGTGCACGCGGACGCCTACAACGGCATCGCCAACTCGGTGCTGTGGTTCGTGCACCACATGCTCTACCAGACGCCCCTGGAGCCGGTCTTCGACGCGGAGTTCCGGCGCCAGTGGGCCTCCTACGAGGCGTACAACCGGGCCTTCGCCGAGGCGCTGGCCGAGGAGGCGGCCGAGGGCGCGGTCGCGATCGTGCAGGACTACCACCTGACGCTGGTGCCGGGGATGCTGCGCGAGCTGCGGCCGGACCTCAGGATCGGCCACTTCTCGCACACGCCGTGGGCGCCGGTCGACTACTTCCGGCTGCTGCCGGACGACATCGCCGAGCAGGTGCTGCGCGGGATGCTGGGCGCCGACCGGCTCGGATTCCTCACCCGGCGCTGGGCCGACGCGTTCACCGCCTGCTGCGACGCCGTGCTGGGCGGGCTCGGCGGCACGGAGATCGGCGTGCACGGGCTGGGCGCCGACGGGGACTTCCTGCGCAAGCGGTCGCACGAGGCCGACGTCGAGGAGCGGATGGCGGAGCTGCGGGCGGAGATCGGGGAGGGCCGCCGCACGATCGTGCGGGTGGACCGGACCGAGCTGTCCAAGAACATCGTGCGCGGGCTGCTGGCCTACCGGGAGCTGCTGGCACGGCGGCCCGAGTGGCGCGAGCGGGTCGTGCACGTCGCGTTCGCCTACCCCTCGCGGCAGGACCTCGCCGTGTACCGGGACTACACGGCCGAGGTGCGGCAGGTCGCGGAAGCGGTCAACGAGGAGTTCGGCACGCCGGGCTGGACGCCGGTCGTGCTGAACCTGAAGGACGACTTCGCGCGGTCGCTGGCGGCGTACCGGCTGGCGGACGTGGCGCTCGTCAACCCCGTGCGGGACGGGATGAACCTGGTCGCGAAGGAGGTGCCGGTCGTCTCCGACCGGGGCTGCGCGCTGGTGCTGTCGCGGGAGGCCGGCGCGTACGAGGAGCTGGGCGAGGACGCGCTGGTGGTGAACCCGTACGACGTGGTCGGGACGGCGGACGCGCTGCACGAGGCGCTCGGCCTGCCGGCCGGGGAACGGGCCGAGCGCTCCAAGCGGCTGGCGGCCGCCGGCACCGCGCTGCCCCCGGCGCGCTGGTTCCTGGAGCAGCTGGACGCGCTGCGGGGCTGAGGGGCGGCCGGGGCGGGGGCTACTTGTCCTGGACCGGCGGGCAGGTGCCGGTCTCCTCGCCGATGGAGTTGATCTCGGCGTTGGACCGCGGGTCACCGGCGTAGTTCACCTGGTCGGTGCACTTCACCCCGTCCTCCTTCGGGGTGCCGGACTGCGTGCCGCCCGACTGGACCGGCGGGCAGGTGCCGGTCTCCTCGCCGATCGAGTTGATCTCGGCGTTCGACCGCGGGTCACCGGCGTAGTTCACCTGGTCGGTGCACTTCTCGCCCGTCCCCTGGTCCGGCCGCGTGCTCTGCGGGGTGTCCGAGGAGGTGCCGCCGGTGGCGTCGGCGGCGGGGGCGGACGGTGCGGTGCTCGCCGCGGTCTCGTTGGAGTTGGCGGTCGCGGTGGCGGCGGGGGTGGCGGGCGCGGCGTCGTCGCTGCTGCCGCCGTCGCCGCCGTTGCCGCAGGCGGTCAGCGCCAGGCCGAGGGCCACGGCGGCGAGGGCGAGCATCGGGGTCTTCCGAGCGGACATGACGGGTTCCTCCACGGTCGTGGGCCACTGAGCGGGCTTTACGGCGTGCAAGACCGTGGTGCGGCGGACCGCGTTGCCCCGCCGGCCGGGCCCGGACACGCCTGTGACAGTCGGCGGAACCGTCCGTGACGTTGTCTCAGGACAGCCGGTGCGCGAGGGCCGTAAGCAGGGCCACCACCCCGGCCGGGCCGGGCACTTCCACGTCCGCGCGCTTCCTCAGTTCCGTCACCTCGTCGCTGCCGCTGCAGACCAGCAGGCCCGGGGTGCCCTCGGCGCGGAGGGTGTCGACGGCCGCGTAGGCCGGGAGGTCGCCGAGGTCGTCGCCGGCGAAGAGGACGCTGGCGGCGTCGAGGGAGTGGACGTACCCGCGCAGGGCCGCGCCCTTGTCCATGCCGGGCGGGCGCAGCTCCAGGACCATGCGGCCCGGTTCGACGATCAGGCCGTGCCGGGCGGCCAGGTCGGCGAGGGGGGCGCGCAGGGCCTCGAAGGCGGCCTGCGGATCGGGGGCGCGGCGGGTGTGGACGGCGACCGCGTGCCCCTTGTCCTCCGTCCAGGTGCCCTGCGCCGCTCCGGAGCGCTCCAGGAGGCCCGGCAGCTCGGCGCGGACGGCGGCGACGCCGGGGTGCGGTGCGGGCGTGGCGAGGGTGCCGGTGGCGGCGTCCCAGCGCTCGGCGCCGTAGTGGCCGAGGACGACGAGGCGGTCCAGGCCGGGGACGCCCGCGAAGCCGCCGTGGTGGACGGCGACCTCGGCGGGGCGGCCGGTGATCACGGCGATCGAGGCGACCTTCGGGGCCAGGGCGGCGAGCGCCGGTACCGCCTCGGGGTGGGCGCGGGCGCGGTCGGGGTCGGGCACGATCGGGGCGAGCGTGCCGTCGAAGTCGAGCGCGACCACCGCGCGCCCGGGGTCCGCGAGGAGCGCGTCGAGCCCCGCGCGCCCGGCCGCCGTCACGGGTGTCGGCAGGGGCGGTGGGGAGTCGTTCCGGATGGAGTCCTGATGGCTGCCCATACCGCGAACCTATCCCGCGAAGGCGGCAGGCAACCTCAGCGCTCCGCGCGGCGGGACTCGCGCACCCGGCGCAGGCGGTTGACCGTCACCGGGTCGGCGGCCAGGGCCCGTGGGTCGTCCAGGAGGGCGTTGAGCAGCTGGTAGTAGCGGACGGGGGCCAGGCCCAGCTCCTCGCGGACGGCGCGCTCCTTGGCGCCGGGGCCGGAGAAGCCACGGCGCTCCAGCGCGAGGATGCGGCGCTCCCGCTCGGCCAGCTCTCCCGGGTCCATGTACGGCACCGTAACGCCCGCCACCGACAACCGGCCCTACTCCGCGCTGCCCGCCCGCATCGCCGTGGCCTGGATCTGGCCGAGGACTCCCTTGGGGCTGCCGCCGGTGGCGACCGCCGCGCCGATGTGCTTCTTGACGTCCGCGCTGACCGAGGCCCAGGAGGTCTTGCCGACCGGGTACAGCTGGGAGAGCAGCAGCTCGTCCAGGAACGGCTTGAGCTTCTCGTCCTCCGCCGCGGTGCTCATCGTCTGAGAGGCCGACGTGGTCACCGGGAGCAGGCCGTACTCGCGGGAGAAGTCGAGGACGTTCTCCTCGCTGTAGACGAAGTCCAGGAAGTCGCCGACCTCGTCCTGGTGGCCGTTCTTCTTGAAGGCGGTCATCCAGTCGGAGACGCCGAGGGTGTTCTTGCTCTCGCCGTCGATGCCCGGCGTGGTGACCATGCCGTACTTCACCCCCTTGTCGGAGGCCATCTTCATCAGCGAGGGGTGGCCGTTGAGCATGCCCACGTCGCCGTTGGCGAAGGCCGCGAATGCGTCGGCGCGGTTGAGCTTGCCGGGGGCGACGGGCCCGGTGAGGCCCTTGCCGACCAGTTCGTCGCGCAGCCAGGTGAAGGTGGTGACGTTCTGCGGGGAGTCGACGGAGTAGGTGCCGACGTCGTCGGTGTAGCCGCCCCCGCCGCTGAGCATCCACTGCATCGTCTCGGCCGGCGCCTCCTCGGGGCCCAGCGGCAGGGCGTACGGGTACTTCACGCCCTTGGCCTTGAGCGCCTCGGCGGCGTCGGCGAGGTCGTCCCAGGACTTGGGGGGCTCGACCCCGGCCTGGTCGAAGAGGGTCTTGTTGTAGAAGAGCACGCGCGTGGAGGCCGCGAAGGGCAGGCCGTACTGCACGCCGTTGACCTGGCCCGCGCCGGCCAGCTGGGAGACGAAGTCGGCCTGCACCGGGATGGAGAGCACGTCGTCGGCCCGGTAGAGCAGGCCCTTGTCCGCGTAGTCGGAGTAGGCGCCGATCTGCGCCATGTCGGGCGCCTTGCCCGCCTCGACCATCTCGCGGACCTTGCGGTCGACGTCGTTCCACGAGTACACGGTGACGT
The DNA here is from genome assembly GCF_020404845.1 of Streptomyces hyderabadensis. GTDB lineage: Bacteria > Actinomycetota > Actinomycetes > Streptomycetales > Streptomycetaceae > Streptomyces > Streptomyces hyderabadensis. Next base: position 143,443 of record NZ_JAIOJZ010000013.1, read on the forward strand.
CCACCTGCACGTCGGGGTGCTGCGCCTCGTAGGACTTGACCAGCTCGTCCCAGTACTTCTGGGAGCTGTTGTCCTTGCTGTCGCCGTAGTCGGCGGCGACGAGCTTCAGGGTCACCCCGTCGGAGTCGCCGGTGAGGCCGCAGCCGCCGAGGACCGCCGTCATGCCCAGTGCGGACACCACCGCGATCGTTCCTGTCCTACGCCGCTGCACCCTGTTCCCCAACCCTGCCGACGACTCGTCGTTCACTGCGCGGTGTTCACTGCTCGTTCGCGCGTTCGCTTACCGGATTAAGGTCTACACCACCACAGTGGACTAGACCTCTCCCGGGTGTACGGGCCACACTGTCCCCGTGAGACATGTCATCGCCCTCGATGTGGGCGGCACCGGGATGAAGGCCGCCCTGGCGGGACCTGGGGGCGAACTGCTGCACCAGGCACGCCGGGCCACCGGTCGCGAGCGGGGACCGGAGGCGGTCGTCGCGGGCATCCTGGACTTCGCCGCCGAACTGCGCGCGTTGGGCGCGGAACGGTTCGGCGAGCCGGCCGGCGCCGCCGGCGTCGCCGTTCCCGGCATCGTCGACGCCGAGCGGGGCGTCGCCGTGTACGCGGCCAACCTCGGCTGGCGCGACGTACCGCTGCGGACGCTGCTCGGCGAGCGGCTCGGCGGTATCCCGGTCGCCCTCGGCCACGACGTGCGCACCGGCGGGCTCGCCGAGGGCCGGATCGGCGCCGGACAGGGGGCCGACCGGTTCCTGTTCGTGCCGCTGGGCACCGGGATCGCGGGCGCCATCGGCATCGACGGCCGGGTCGAGGCGGGCGCCCACGGCTTCGCGGGCGAGATCGGCCACGTCGTCGTGCGTCCCGGCGGCATCCCCTGCCCGTGCGGACAGCGCGGCTGCCTGGAGCGGTTCGCGTCCGCGTCGGCGGTCAGCCAGGCGTGGGCCGAGGCCTCGGGCGACCCGGCGGCGGACGCCGCCGACTGCGCCAAGGCCGTCGAGTCCGGGGACGCCCGCGCGCTCGCCGTGTGGCGGGACGCCGTGGACGCGCTCGCCGACGGGCTGGTCACCGCGCTCACCCTGCTGGACCCACGCGTCCTGATCATCGGTGGCGGCCTCGCCGAGGCGGGGGAAACCTTGTTCTCACCGCTGCGGGACGCCGTCCGGCAGCGCGTCACCTTCCAGAAACTGCCGGAGATCGTCCCCGCCGCACTCGGGGACACCGCCGGCTGCCTGGGTGCCGGGCTGATGGCCTGGGACCTGCTCGACACCGCTTCTGCGGCTCCCACAGCTTCCCCGGCCGCCACGGCCGCGACTGACCCGGAGGTAACCACCTGATGGCCCCAAGCAAGGTTCTCGCCGGTGCCCGGGTGGTACTGCCCACCGGGACCGTGGACGACGGCCGCGTGATCGTCGACGGCACGCGGATCGCGGACACGGCTTCCCCCGAGGCCGAGACCGTCGACCTGACGGGCCACTGGGTGGTCCCCGGCTTCGTCGACATCCACAACCACGGCGGCGGCGGCGCCTCCTTCACCAGCGGTACGCCCGAGGAGATCCTCCAGGGCGTCGAGACCCACCGCAGGCACGGCACCACCACGACGGTCGCCTCCGCCGTCACCGGTGAGCTGGACTTCCTCGCCCGGCGGGCCGGGGTGCTCGCCGAGCTGGCCCAGCAGGGCGACATCGCCGGCATCCACTTCGAGGGGCCGTTCATCTCCCCGTGCCGCAAGGGCGCGCACGACGAGCAGCTGCTGCGCGCCCCGGACCCGGCCGAGGTGCGCAAGCTGGTCGACGCGGCGCACGGCCACGCGAAGATGATGACGCTGGCGACCGAGCTGCCCGGCGGCCTGGACTCCGTTCGGCTGCTGGTCGAGCACGGCGTGATCGCGGCCGTCGGGCACACCGACGCGAGCTACGAGCAGACGGTTCAGGCCATCGACGCGGGCGCCACCGTCGCCACCCACCTGTTCAACGCGATGCCGCCGGTCGGCCACCGCGCCCCGGGCCCGATCACGGCGCTGCTGGAGGACGAGCGGATCACCGTCGAGCTGATCAACGACGGCACGCACCTGCACCCGGCCGCGCTCCAGCTGGCCTTCCACCACGCGGGTGCCGCCCGGGTCGCCTTCATCACCGACGCGATGGACGCGGCCGGTTTCGGCGACGGCCGCTACCTGCTCGGCCCGCTGGAGGTCGAGGTCGCGGACGGGGTGGCCCGGCTGGTGGAGGGCGGCTCGATCGCCGGCTCCACGCTCACCCTGGACCGCGCCTTCAAGCGGGCGGTGACGGTGGACCGGCTGCCCGTCGGGGACGTCGTCGCCGCGATCTCCGCCAACCCCGCGCGGCTGCTGGGCCTCGACGACCGGATCGGCTCCCTGGAACCGGGCAAGGACGCCGACCTGGTGGTCCTGGACGACGCCTTCGACCTGGTGGGCGTGATGCGCCGGGGCGCGTGGGTGGTCGAGCCCCAACTGGCCTGAGCCGTCCCCGAGTCCGCTCCGGGGCCGGCCGGAGCGGCCCGGTCCCGGTCCGGGCACGACGGCCGACCCGGGGGCTGGGCCGACCGCCCGCCTTTTGGCATGATCGTGTCGTGGAGCACAGCTCCGCGGGCACGCCCAGCCGCACACGATCGGGGGAGGTCGGCACGGTGATCCTCACCGTCACTCTCAACACCGCGCTCGACATCACCTACCGCGTCCCGGGCCTCAGGCCGCACGCCTCGCACCGGGTGACCGAGGTGACCGAGCGCCCCGGCGGCAAGGGGCTGAACGTGGCCCGGGTGCTGGCGGCCCTCGGGCACGAGGTGACGGTCACCGGCTTCGCGGGCGGCACCACCGGCGGCGTCGTGCGCGCGGGGCTGACCGGCGTGCCCGGGGTGACCGACGCACTGGTCCGGGTCACGGGGGCGACCCGGCGCACCGTCGCCGTCGTCGACGACCGCACCGGCGACACCACCCAGCTCAACGAGCCGGGCCCGGCCGTGGCACCCGCCGAGTGGAACGCCTTCCAGGAGGCGTACGCGGACCTGCTGACCGGCGCCGCCGCGGTGGCCCTGTGCGGCAGCCTGCCGCCGGGCGTCCCGGTGGGCGCCTACGCCGGGCTGGTGCGGGCCGCGCGGGCCGCGGGCGTGCCGGTGCTGCTGGACACCAGCGGGGAGCCGCTGCGCCGGGGTCTTGCCGCCCGCCCCGACCTGATCAAGCCGAACGCCGACGAGCTGGCCGAGCTGACCGGCTCGCACGAGCCGCTGCGGGCCGCGCAGGCCGCCCGGCGCCGCGGGGCCGGCTCGGTGGTCGCCTCGCTGGGCGCCGAGGGGCTGCTCGCGGTGACCCCGGAGGGCCGCTGGCGCGCCGCCCCGCCGGCCCAGGTCCGGGGCAATCCGACCGGCGCGGGCGACTCCGCGGTGGCGGGCCTGCTCTCCGGCCTGGTGGAGCACCTGTCCTGGCCGGACCGGCTGGCCCGCGCGGTCGCCCTGTCGGCGGCGACGGTGCTGGCGCCGGTGGCGGGCGAGTTCGACCGGGCGGCGTACGAGGAGCTGCTCGGGCGCGGGGTCGCGGTGACCGCGGAGGCGGGCGCGGCCTGACCCGCCGCGGCCACCCGGTCCGCCGCGCGCGGGCTAGTCCTTGACCTGGCCCTTCTTCAGGGAGAACTGGTCCAGCAGGACGTTGCACTTGTCGCCGTCGGCGCAGGACAGCGTGATGGTGTTGGTGCCCTTGTTGAGGGTGGGCCAGGCGTAGGTCTTGGTCCAGCCCTTGGCGAAGTCGTTGTCCTTGGCGCCCGCGAAGTTGCCCAGGTTCAGCTTGCTGCCGAACTCCTTGCCGTTGACCGTGAGGGTCATCGACTGGTCCTCGCCGGCCGCGCTGTAGGTGGTGAAGAGGGTGTAGAGGCCGTCCTCGGGGATGCCGTCCACCGTCCAGGTGACCGAGGCACCCGGCTGGTTCAGGTTGGCCACGTAGACGCCGCCGTCCGACTGGGCGCCCTCCACGTCCGAGGCGAGGGAGGCCGAACCGGCCAGCCGCATCGCCTTCGCGTCGACGGAGGGCAGCTCGGCCTCCTCCTTCTCCGCGTCGTCGCTCGCCGACGGGCTCGGCTCGGTGCTCGCGGACTGGGTGGGGGCGGGGTCGCCGCCCGCCTCGGTGCCGCCCTTGTCGTCGTCGGAGCCGCTGCTCGTCATGGCCACGGCGATGCCGATGACCACGGCGGCGACCACCGCCACCGCGCCGATCAGCAGACCCTTGGTGTTCGGGCCGCGGCGTCCGCCGCCCCCGCCGTGTCCCGACGGCTGCTGCGGGGCCCCGGGGCCGCCACCGCCGGGGAGGGTCTCCGGCGCGGCGTAGTGCGCGTTCGGCTGCCCGTACGCCCCCTGCGGCTGGCCGTACGCCCCCTGCGGCTGCCCGTAGGCGCCCTGCTGGGGCGGGGCGGCCTGGCCCTGCGGTGCCCCGTACTGCCGTGTCCCGACGGGACGCACCCGGTTGACCGAGTTCGGGTAGCCGTAGCCACCGGACGGCGGCTGGGCCCCGTTGGCCTGCCCGTCGGCGTAGAGGTAGCCGAAGGGGTCGTCGTCCTCGGGCGTGCTCGCGCCGTTGTTGCCGGGCGTCATCCCTAGGTCTCCTAACCAGATGCGGTGCGTGGTGCGGTACGGGTGTGTGAGAGAGCGAGCCTACCCGCTCCCACTGACCCAAACGGGTGACTCAGACCGCATCAGCGCACTGACCTGCTGATCATCCGGCTCGGCGGTGCTGTTTGGGACGAGATCGTTTCTCGACGTACATCCGCTCGTCAGCCGACTTCAACACTTCGTCCGCCGTCATGCCGCAGTGGGCCCAGCCGATGCCGAAGCTGGCGCCCACCCGGACCGCCCGGCCCTCGGCCCGGATCGGCTGGATGATCTCGTTGCGCAGCCGTACGGCGAGGTCCTGGGCGTCGGCCCGGCCCAGTCCGTTGGCGAGGATCACGAACTCGTCGCCGCCGAGCCGGGCGACGGTGTCGCCGTCGCGGACGCCGCCGCTGAGCCGCCGGGCGACCTCGATCAGCACGGCGTCGCCCGCGTTGTGCCCGAACCGGTCGTTGATCGACTTGAAGCCGTCCAGGTCGCAGAAGAGGACCGCGAGCCCCTTGGTGCCGTCGTCGCGCCCGTCCTCGGGGGCCACGGCGTGCACATGGTGGTCGAAGGCGCCGTACGGCTCCACGGCGGCGCCGAAGTCGAAGGTGTGGCCGCCGGAGTCGAACACGGCGGAGTGCCCGTAGGCGGCGTCCATGGCGTCGGCCACGCCGGCGTGCGGGGACTGCGGGCGCTGGCACAGCCGGGCGGCCAGCCGGGAGCGCAGCTCGGCGCTGTTCGGCAGGCCGGTCAGGGAGTCGTGGGAGGCGCGGTGGGCGAGCTGCAGCTCGCGGCGCTTGCGCTCCTCTATGTCCTCGACGTGGGTGAGCAGGAAACGCGGCCCGTCGGCGGCGTCGGCCACCACGCTGTTGCGCAGCGAGACCCAGACGTAGGTGCCGTCGCGGCGGCCCAGGCGCAGCTCGGCCCGGCCGCCCTCGGCGGAGGTGCGCAGCAGGGTGCCGATGTCCTCGGGGTGCACGAGGTCGGAGAAGGCGTAGCGGCGCATCGCGGAGGCGCGGCGGCCCAGCAGGCGGCACAGCGCGTCGTTGGTGCGCAGGATGCGGCCGTGCTGGTCGCCGCCCATCTCGGCGATGGCCATGCCGGAGGGGGCGTACTCGAAGGCCTGGCGGAAGCTCTCCTCGCTGGCCCTGAGCGCCTGCTGGTCGCGTTCCAGGCGGACCAGGGCGCGCTGCATGTTGGAGCGGAGCCGGGCGTTGCTGATCGCGATGGCGGCCTGGAACGCATACATCTGCAAAGCCTCGCGGCCCCCAGGCGCCGGGGCGGCGGCCGTTGCGCGGCCGGTCCACGGACAGCACGCCGATCAGCTCGCCGCTGCTGCCGCCGCCCTGCGGGCCGGGGGCGTACATCGGGGCGAAGAGCCGGTCCGAGGGGTGCCACTCGTCCTCGAAGCGGGGCGCGGGCCCGTCGGTGTACCACTGCGGGACGTCGTCGTCGTCGAGGACCCAGCCCTCGGTGTGGGGTATGAAGATCAGGTCGCCCCACTGCTCGCCCATGTTCAGGCGCCGGTCCCAGGACGCGCGGGAGCCCGAGCGGCCGGTGATGAGCGCCTCGGCGGCCGGGTTCCCGGCGAAGGCGGCGACGACGAGATCGCCGTCGGGGCCGACCAGGTTGACACACGCCAGCTCGTACCCGAGGGCCTGGACGACGCCGTCGGCGACGGCCTGCAGGGTGTCGGCCAGGCTGCGGGCCTTGTTCATGTCGGCCATGGCCTGGTGCAGTTGCCGCAGGGACGCCAGGCGGACATAGGGCTCCGAGTCGGTCTCCATGCTCGCCCTCCCCCCGAGACCTCGCAGTGAATCAAGGGTGCTCTTCGGCGCCTTTACTGATGGTGCCCTGGATCGTGCTCTTGCAGGTTCCCCGCCACTGAATCACAGTGCGCTCCGCACTCGGTACACAGGGTCAACAATTACCGCTTCTTGTGACTCAAGTCACAGCGAAACATGAACAATTGAGTGGGGTTTCTGTGTTTTCCCGGTGCGTTTACCGATCGCAAAGTTTGTGGGAATGCGCACGTCTCCTTCCGTGGTCCTAGGTCCCGGTTCGGACCGGGGGCCGATGCCCCGCCCACGCCCCGGAGATTAGCGTGACGGGGTGCCGAACACTCCGCCTCTCACGTATCCCGGGGCTCCCGCCGCCCCCGCTACCCCGTTGCCCCCGTCCGCCTCCGGGCATGCTGAGGGGGTGAGCAACGAGGAGTTCCGTGCCGCCATGTCCCGGCTGGCCTCGGGCGTGGTCCTGGTGACCGCGCAGGAGCCGCCGCTGGACCCCGACGACCCGCTGGCGCCGCGCGGCGAGGACGTCGGCATGACGGCCACCGCCTTCATGTCGGTCTCCCTGGACCCGCCGCTGGTCCTGGTCAGCCTGCGCGAGGGCTCCCGCATGGACGACCTGCTGGACGAGCAGCCCCTGTGGGCGGTCTCCGTGCTCGCCGAGAGCCAGCGGCACATCGCGGGCCGCTTCGCGATGAAGGGCCGGGTCAGCGACCGCCTGCTGTTCGCGGACATCCCCTACGTACGGGGCGAGGCGACCGGGGCGCCCCTGGCGGGCGGCGCCCTGGCGACCCTGGAGTGCCGCACCGAGCAGCGGGTGCCGGCCGGCGACCACACCCTCGTGATCGGCCGGGTCCTGACCGCCGCGCTGCCCAGCGCGGACGGCGGCCCGCTGACCTACTTCCGGGGCCGGTACCGACAGCTGGGCTGAGCGGAACCCGGCTCGCCCGGCCCGGCACCGGACGGCTGGGCAGAGCGAATCCGGATCACCCGGCCCGGCACCGGACAGCTGGGCTGAGCGAATCCGGCCCGCCCGCCCGGCACCGGACAGCTGGGCTCAGCGGAATCCGGCTCGCCCGGCGCGGGGGCGCCCGCCTAGGGTGCGCGCATGACGACCGGCACCGGGCTCCGCCTGGAGAAGATCACACCCGCGAACATCGAGGCCGCCCTCGCCCTACGGGTGCACCCCGAGCAGGAGTTCGCCGTCGACCCGGTGGTGAAGTCCCTCGCCGAGGCCTACGTCCACCCCGAGACGGCCTGGCCGCGCCTGATCCTCGACGGCGACCGCCCCGTCGGCTTCCTCATGGGCTTCTTCGGCATCGACTGGTACGACGACGGCAGCGCGCTGCGCTCCGGACTGTGGCGGCTGAACATCGCCGCCGGGGAGCAGGGCCGGGGCTACGGCCGCTTCGCCGTGGAGTCGGTGGCCGCCGAGATCCGGCGCCGCGGCGGCACGGAGTGCTTCGTCACCTGGCACCCCGGCGAGCACGGCCCCGAGGACTTCTACCTGCGCCTCGGCTTCCGCCCCAACGGGGAGAAGGCCGAGGCGGAGACGGTCGGCGTGCTGGCGCTGGACTGAGGCAAGGCCCCGCCCGGTCAGTCCCAGCCGCGCGCGGAGCGCCCCCGCTTGGTCTCCGAGCGCTGCTTCTTCTCCCGCAGCCGGCGTTCGTTGATGCCGCGCGGGATGCGGGTCGGCCTGCGCGGCCTGGGCGGCGGCGCGGTGGCCTCGGCGAGGAGGGCGGCCAGGCGCACGGCGGCGGCCTCGCGGTTGCGCCACTGGGAGCGGTGCTCGGAGGCGCGGACGGTGACGACCCCGTCGGTCAGCCGCCCGGCCAGCCGCTCCAGCGCCCGCTGCTTCCAGACCTCGGGCAGGGCGTCGGTGCGCGCCAGGTCGAAGCGCAGCTCCACCGCCGTGTCCGTGGTGTTGACGTGCTGTCCGCCGGGCCCCGAGGAGCGCGAGAAACGCCAGACCAGCTCGGCCTCGGGCAGGGAGACGGAGCCGCGTATGACATGGGGACCGGACATGTCCTCCATGTTCCCGCCCGCGAGCGGCCCGCGTCACCCGAATATCCTGATCACGCTCCAGGTAAAGAAAGTAAAGAGAGGCGGAACCTTGTGGACCCCTCTCGACGTTCATGGTGGTAGCTGTAGCTTTCTTGCCGTACGTAAACGAGGGAAGGGACTCCCAACAATGGCTGTAAGCCTGTCCAAGGGTGGCAACGTCTCGCTCACCAAGGAGGCTCCGGGCCTGACCGAAGTCACCGTGGGGCTCGGCTGGGACGTCCGCACCACCACCGGCACCGACTTCGACCTCGACGCCTCCGCGATCGCGGTCAACACGCAGGGCAAGGTCTACTCCGACGCCCACTTCGTCTTCTTCAACAACAAGCAGACGCCGGACAACACGATCGTCCACACCGGTGACAACCGCACCGGCGAGGGCGCCGGCGACGACGAGGCGATCAACGTCAACCTGGCCGGTCTCCCGGCCGACATCGACAAGATCGTCTTCCCGGTCTCGATCTACGACGCCGAGAACCGCTCGCAGAACTTCGGCCAGGTGCGCAACGCCTACATCCGCATCGTCAACCAGGCCGGCGGCGCCGAGATCGCCCGCTACGACCTGTCCGAGGACGCGGCCACCGAGACCGCCATGGTCTTCGGCGAGCTGTACCGCAACGGCGCCGAGTGGAAGTTCCGCGCCGTCGGCCAGGGCTACGCCTCGGGCCTGGTGGGCATCGCCCAGGACTTCGGCGTGAACGTCTGACGTTCCCCGTCGCTTCGCCGCGACGCGAAGGCCCCCCGGACGTCCGGCCGGGGGGCCTTCGTACGTCCCGGCACGTCCCGGTACGTCCCGGCACGTCCCGTCAGGGCAGCAGGCGCTGTTCCTTCGCCACCGCGACCGCGCCCGCGCGGGTGTCGACGCCGAGCTTGTCGTAGATGCGGCGCAGATGCGTCTTCACCGTGGCCTCGCTGATGAACAGGGCGCGGGCGATCTCCCGGTTTCCCAGTCCGGTGGCGAGCTGGGCCAGGATGTCGCGCTCGCGGTCGGTGAGGGCGGGGCGCGGCCTGCGCAGGTTGGCCATGACCCGGCCGGCGACCGGCCCGGACAGCGCCGTACGGCCCCGGGCGGCGGCGTGGATGGCCGCGAACAGCTCCTCGGGGCGTTCGGCCTTCAGCAGGTAGCCGGTCGCGCCCGCCTCGATGGCGCGGGTGATGTCGGCGTCGGTGTCGTACGTGGTCAGGACGAGGACGTGCGGCGCACGGCCGGTGCCCGTGGTGCCGGTGCCCGTGGTGCCGGTGTCCGCGGTGAGGCGGCGGGTGGTCTCCACGCCGTCGATGCCCGCGCCGAGCTGAAGGTCCATCAGCACGACGTCCGGCGCCAGCCGGGCGGCGAGCGCGAGCGCTTCCTCGCCGGTGCCCGCCTCGCCGACCACCTCGATGCCGGGGGCGCTGTCGAGCAGGGCGAGCAGCCCGGCGCGTACGACCACGTGGTCGTCGCAGACCAGGATGCGCACGGGGTCGGGCCCGCCGTCTGCCGGGTCGGTCATCGGGGTGCCTCCTGCGGGTCGGCCGGGGCCGGCGGGTCGGTTCGGGGCGGGTCCAGGGGCACGGCGGCGGACAGGGCGGTGCCCTCGCCGGGTGCGGACTCGACGGTCAGGGTGCCGCCGAGCTGGCGCAACCGGGCCTGCATGGCGGGCAGGCCGTGTCCGCGCAGCCCGGCGGGGGCGCCGGACGGCTCGGCCGGGTCGAAGCCGTGGCCGTCGTCGGTGACGTCCAGGACGACCTCGTCGTCGAGGAGGGTGAGACTGAGCACGGCGGTGGACGCGCCCGCGTGCTCGCGGACGTTGGACAGCGCTCCCTGGGCGATGCGCAGCAGCGCCGACTGGACGCGGTCGGGCAGCGCCGGGACGCGGGCGCCGTCGTCGACGTGGACGCGGACGGTGAGGTGGTCGCCGGACTCCCGCGCGGCCAGGGCCCGCAGCGCCGCCTCCAGGCCGCCGCCGCGGGCGAGGTCGGCCGGGGCCAGGTCGTGGACGAAGCGGCGGGCCTCGGCCAGGTTGTGCTCGGCGACGGTGGCGGCGCCCCGGACGTGGGTGCGGGCCTTGTCCTGGTCGGACTCCCAGACCCGCTCGGCGGCCTGGAGCAGCATCCGCTGGCTGGACAGGCCCTGGGCGAGACTGTCGTGGATCTCCATGGAGAGCCGCTGGCGCTCGGCGAGGGTGCCCGCGCGGCGTTCGGAGGCGGCGAGTTCGCGCCGGGTGCGGATCAGATCGTCGATCAGGGCGCGCTGCCGGGCCGCCTGCCGTTCGGTGTGCAGGAACACGGCGGTGGCGAGGGCGGCGACGGCGGGCGGGGCGAGCAGCAGGTTGGGGTCGAAGCTCCCGGCGAGCCGCAGCTGCGCGGCGACCACGAACGCCGTCAGGACGGTCACCAGGACCAGCGCCGCCCGGGCGGGCAGGGTGCGCAGTCCGGTGTAGAAGAGGGGCACCGCGCACCAGGCGAAGCTGGGCGCCAGCACGACCAGCACCATCCACACCACGACGACCGGGCCCAGCCAGGCCAGGCGCCGCCGGGCGGGCGGGAGAGCGGGACCGGACGACGGCTCCGGCCCGCTCAGCACGGGTCCGAGCAGGTGCAGCACGGCGAGCGCGAGGGACAGGGCGAGGATCCACGGGGTGCGGGGCTCCCCGGGGTGGCGCAGCAGGAAGCGGGCCAGGGCGCCGCCGAGCAGCAGGAAGAACGCCACGTGCATGACGGCCCCGAGCCACCGGGTGTCCGGGTGGTCGTACGGCTTCGGCATCCGTCACCCGCCTCCTTACGACCGTCTCTGTCGGCGCGCTGCTCTCCAAGCTGCCGCAGAACTTCGCTGAGCTGCGCGAACACTCCCATGGTGCCCTCTTCGGAGGTCCCGTGGGTCAACCGATCGGACGACCCCGCCGTCGCCCGTTCCGTCACCCACCGGCAGCCGGAACGGCGACGGTGCGCCCCCGGTGCGGGACGGAGGGTGGAGAGCGACGAACCGCCCCCCTCACCACTGCGAGGAGCAGACCACCATGAAGAAGACCCTCTCCCGCCGCGCCCGGCTCGCCACCGGCGGTGCCGTGCTCGCCGCCGTCGCCGCCGGCACCTTCGGCACGGTGGCCGCGAACGCCTCCGCGCCCGAGGCCGCCCAGGACTCCGCGGTGTCCGCCGCCCCCGCCGCCGCGGCCGGCAAGCGCGACACCACCACCTCCACGCACCTGACCGCCGACGCCGCCACCGAGGCCGCGCGGGCCGCGCTGAAGGCCGCCGAGCAGGAGGGCCAGCGGGTCACGGTCGCGGTCGTGGACCGCAACGGCAACACCATCCTCACCATGCGCGGGGACGGCGCCGGGCCGCAGTCCTACGAGTCGGCCGAGCGGAAGGCGTACACGGCCGTCTCCTGGAACGCCCCGACCAGCGAGCTGGAGGGCCGGCTGGAGAACGCCCCGAACCTGAAGGACATCCCCGGCACGCTGTTCCTGGGCGGCGGAGTCCCGGTCACCGCGGGCAAGGCGCCGATCGCCGGTATCGGGGTCGCGGGTGCGCCGTCCGGCACCCTGGACGAGAAGTTCGCCCGGGCCGGTGCGGCGGCGCTGAACTAGGCACCCCTGGCGCCCTCCGGGTCCCAACAGCCGCTCCCAGCGGGCGTTTCACGTGAAACACCCCATAGGATCACGAGGTGCGCACCTCCCGTCTGCTCGTAGCCGCCGCCACCGTCCTCGCCCTCGCGGCATGCAGTGGCGGTGGCGCGGTCGACGGCACCCCCGGCGGCTCGGGCGTACGCGACCCGTACTTCCCCAAGGCGGGCAACGGCGGCTACGACATCGGCCACTACGACCTGACCCTGGACTACGACCCCGGCACCGACGCCGAGGCCGGTCACCTCACCGGCAGCGCGACGATCACCGCTCGCGCGACCCGCGACCTGTCCGCCTTCGACCTCGACCTCAAGGGCCTGGACGTCGAGGGGGTCACGGTCGAGGGCCGGGACGCCCGCTTCAACCGGGCCGGACAGGAACTGACCGTCCGCCCGGCCGAGGAGCTGAACGACGGGGAGACGTTCCGCGTGACCGTCCGGTACTCCGGCGAGCCGGAGACGATCACCGACCCCGACGACTCCGAGGAGGGCTGGCTGCCCACCGCCGACGGTGCGGTCGCACTGGGTGAACCGACGGGCTCGATGGCCTGGTTCCCGGGCAGCCACCACCCCTCCGACAAGGCGACGTACGACCTGGCGATGACCGTGCCCAAGGGCCTCGGCGTGGTCTCCAACGGCGAGTTGCGCGAGGAGCGGACCCGGGACGGCCGGACGACGTTCACCTGGCACACCGCCGAGCCGATGGCGAGCCATGTCGTCACCGTCGCCGTCGGCGAGTGGGAGACCGACCGCTCCACCACGGAGGACGGCCTACCGGTGTACACGGCCGTCGACCCGACGCAGGCCGACGCGAGCCGGAAGGTCCTGAAGCAGATCCCCGAGATCATGGACTGGGCGCAGGAGAACTTCGGCCCCTACCCCTTCTCCTCCACCGGCGCGATCGTCGACCGCGACGAGGACGCCGGGTACGCCCTGGAGACCCAGAACCGGCCCTACTTCCCGGGCGCCCCGGACACCGTGCTGCTCGTCCACGAACTCGCCCACCAGTGGTACGGGAACTCGGTCAGCCCGAAGACCTGGCGGGACATGTGGCTCAACGAGGGCTTCGCCACCTACGCCGAATGGCTGTGGGAGGAGGACCACGGCGGCGACTCCGCCGAGGAGACCTTCGAGGCCCTCTACGACGGGACGTACTACGAGGACGCCGCCGCGAACGAGTCGATCTGGGCGTTCCCGCCCGCCGACCCGCCCGACGCGGCGCACATCTCCGACAGCCCGGTCTACCAGCGCGGCGCGATGGTCCTGCACAAGATCCGCCAGACGGTCGGCGACGACGCCTTCTGGGACCTGCTGACCGGCTGGGCCGCCGCCCACCGCCACGGCAACGCGGACACCGCGGACTTCACCGCGTACGTGGAGAAGTCGGCGCCGGACGAGGACTTCTCGGAGATCTGGGCGGACTGGCTGCGCGGGGACGGCAGACCGGACTCCCCGTGAGCCGGCCGCGCGGCCACCGCCGCCTCACCCTTCGCCGGCCCCGAAGGTCTCCAGCAGCAGGGCCAGGTCCGGCGGCCACAACGGCTCGGGCGCGGTGGCGAGTTCGGCCGGGGTCCACCAGCGCCAGGTGAGGATGCCATCGGCGGCGTGCGCGGCGGCGAGGTCGGGGCCGGTGGGCTCGCGGCGGGGGCCGCGGGCGACGTAGACGTGCTCGTACTGGCGGACGGGGCCCACGCCCAGGTGGGTGAAGTCGTGTTCCCAGGTGCAGAGCAGCGGGCCGGGTTCCAGGTCGGTCCAGCCGGTCTCCTCGCGCACCTCGCGCAGGGCGCCCTCGCGGGGGTTCTCGTCGGCCTCCAGGCCGCCGCCGGGCATCGCCCAGTGCACGCCGACCTCGACGTTGTCGTAGCGCAGCAGGAAGACCGCGCCCTCGGGGTCGAGTACGGCGACGCGGGCGGCGCGGCGCGGGGTGCGCGGCCGGTCGCTGGGCAGTTCCCTGCGCAGCACCGTGCACGGGCGGTCGGCGCCGAGGTCGCGGCGGTGGTCCAGGACGGTGTAGCCGAGGGCGGTCCAGAAGGCGAGCCCGGCGGTGTTGCCGTCCAGGACGGCCAGCCGTACCGCGGTGCGGCCCGCGGCCCGGAGGTGGTCCTCGACGAGGGAGGCGAGCTTCCTGCCGCGTCCCTGCCGGGTCAGCCCGGCGTCGACCATCAGCAGCCCGATCCACGGGTCCGGGTCGGACCGGTCGGGGTGCCGGGCGAGCGTCACCGCGAGCCCGACCAGCCGCCCCGCGTCCCTGGCGAGCAGCACCTCGGCGCCGGGCCGCGCCAGCTCGTCGGCGAGCGCGGCCGCCACCTGCTCCGGACGGATGTCGTCCGGATCGGGGAAGTCGCCGCTGAGCGCGTGGAAGACGCGCTGGGAGGCGTAGAGGGCGGTGAGTTCGGTGAGCACCGGTCCCGGGATGTCGTGGTCGGGGGTGAGGGGCAGCGGGGTGAGGATCACCGGGGCAACCTATCGAGCCGCCGGGGCCTGCGGCCCGGGCCGGTCCAGGTCGGAGAGGTCGAGGACGAAGCGGTGGCGGACGTCGCCCCGGTCCAGGCGGTCGAGGGCCTCGTTCACCCGGGCGGAGGGGAGGAGTTCGATGTCGGCGGTGATGCCGTGCGCGGCGCAGAAGGCCAGCATCTCGGCGGTGCCCGTGCGGCCGCCGCTGCCGGCCGAGCTGAGCTTCTTGCGGCCGATGAGCAGGTCGAGGGTGTCCAGGGTGAGCGGCCCGAGGTGTCCGAGGTGGCTGAGGGTGCCGTCCACGGCGACCAGGCGGAGGTAGGGGCCGAGGTCGTGCGGGACGGAGACGGTGTCGACGAGGATGTCGAACCGGTCGCGGGCGGCGGCCAGTTGCCCGGGGTCCGTGGAGACGACGAACCCGCGGGCGCCCAGGCGGCGGGCGTCCTCCGCCTTGTCCGGCGACCGGCTGATCACCGTGGTGTCGGCGCCGAGCGCGACGGCGAACTTCACGGCGAGGTGGCCGAGTCCGCCGAGACCGGCCACGGCGACGCTGGTGCCGGGTCCGGCGCCCAGGGCGCGCAGCGGCTCCCAGACGGTGATCCCCGCGCACAGCAGCGGTGCCGCGGCCGCCGGGTCCAGGCCGGCGGGGAGGGCGTACGCGAACCGCTCGCCGAGCACGTACTCGCGGCTGTAGCCGCCGAGGGTGGCCGATCCGTCGACGCGGTCGGTGCCGCCGTAGGTCAGGGTGGGGAAGGCGTGGCAGAAGTTCTCCCGGCCCGTCCGGCACATGGCGCAGGTGCCGCAGGAGTCGACGATGTTGCCGACCGCGACCGGGTCCCCGGCCCGGAAGCGGGTGACCCCGGTACCGGTCTCGGTCACCACGCCCGTGAACTCGTGGCCCGGCACGAGGGGGTCGGGGCCGCCCCCGTCGGCGCCCCGGGCCCGGACGGCGTGCAGGTCGGTGTGACAGACGCCGCAGTAGTCGACCCGGACGGCGATGTCGTCGGGGCGCAGGTCGCGCCGTTCCAGCGGGGCGCGGCGCAGGGCCGGGGTCGTCGCGGCGCCGTTCCCGGGCTCCGCCTGCCAGCCCACGGTGGTCCTCATGGTTCTCCCCAGCTCCTCAAACAGACTGTTCGGTCTATTTGAGCGTAGACGCATGCGCGGCGTCAGGCAAACCAACTGTTCTGTTTGGCCGTGGGATACCCTGGGGCCATGCCCGACCGCACGCCCGACCAGCCCCTGACCTCGCGCGGAGCCGCCACCCACCGGCGCATCCTGGACGTCGCGACCCGGGAGTTCGCCGAACACGGGATCGCCGGGGCGCGCGTCGAGCGGATCGTGGCCGCCGCCCGCACCAACAAGGCGCAGCTCTACGCGTACTTCGGCAGCAAGGACGGGCTGTTCGACGCGATCTTCTTCGGCTCGCTGGACCGCATCGTGAACGTCGTGCCGATCGACGCCGACGACCTCGCGGACTGGGCCGTGCGCCTCTACGACGAGTACCTGCGCCGCCCCGACCTCATCCGGCTGGCCACCTGGGCGCGGCTGGAGCGGCGCCCGGCGGGGCACCTGGTCGAGGACGCCGACCGCCGCGACGACGCCAAGCTCCGGGCCATCGCCGAGGCCCAGGCGGCGGGGCGGGTGCGGCCGGGCGACCCGTTCGACGTGCTGGCCCTCGTCATCGCCATGTCCATGGCCTGGTCACCGGTCAGCAACGTCTACGCGGCGACCGCCGACGAGCCCGAGGAGGCGCACGAACGCCGCCGCGCCCTGCTCCGCGACGCGGTCCGCCGGGCCACGTCGCCGGCCTGACCTCAGCGGACCCGGCCGGCTCCGCCGCTCCCCTCGGCGCGCTCCCCCTGGAGCCTGGTGAGCCGGGAGACGAAGAGCACGGCGAACACGGTGCTCACGACGGCGACGACGTCGCCGCCGAGGGCGTTGAGGACGGTCTCCCTGGCGTCCGCGGCGGTCTTCTCCTCGTCCCAGGTCTTGTAGGCGCTCAGCTCCGTCGCGAGGTGGGCCACCCACAGCCACCACCAGGTGTGCATCAGCCACCGTCGGGCACCCGCCGGGCGTCCGGTCGTCGCCGTCCAGATGTCGTTGGCGATCTGCTTGGGCAGGAAGAAGTTGACGACCGGGATGAACCAGGAGCCCACCGCAAGGCCCGGCCGGTACCGGATGCGGCCCGGCGCGAACGACTCGGCGTTCTGCCGCATCCGGCGGAACCAGCACACCCACACGACCGCCGCCGCGAGCAGCACCAGCAGGCCCAGGCCCTCGGCCAGGAAACCCGTCACCTGCAGCGCCCTGAAGTCGTCGATGCCCCTGGGGGACGAGGAACCGGGCCGCCCGCCCAGCTCGCCGTAGACGGTCAGGAGGACGGTGAAACCGCACAGCACCGGCACGACGAACAGGATGAGCAGCACGTTCAGCGCCGTGGCCGGCCCCTTCGCC
>NZ_JAIOJZ010000130.1 GCF_020404845.1 Streptomyces hyderabadensis
GGACCACGGTGCCGGGAACGTGCTCCGTCGACGCGATCAGCG
This sequence comes from Streptomyces hyderabadensis, assembly GCF_020404845.1. Classification (GTDB taxonomy): domain Bacteria; phylum Actinomycetota; class Actinomycetes; order Streptomycetales; family Streptomycetaceae; genus Streptomyces; species Streptomyces hyderabadensis. The sequence continues at coordinate 43 of NZ_JAIOJZ010000130.1, forward strand.
CGTCCACGTCCGCGAACGCGGGACCGCCGTCACCCAGGGGCGAGTTGCCCAGTACCGCCCAGGACGCCGCCTCGGCCGGGCCACCATCGGGCGCGGCAACCCACTCCACCCGGAACAGCGAGTCGTCGCCTCCCGGAGCCGCGGCCGCCAACTGCTCCTCGGACACCTCGCGCGTCGCGAGGACGTCCACGGTGGCCACCGGCGCACCGGTGGCGTCCGCCACGTCGAGCGTCACCGTCGTCGGGTCGCCGGCCACCGGGGCCATGCGGACCCGCAGGGTGGTCGCGCCGACGGCGTGCAGGGTGACCCCGCGCCACGAGAACGGCAGCCGGTTCCCGCGGTCGCCGTCACCTGCGGGGGCGAAGTGCGTGAGCAGACCGGACTGGAGGCCCGCGTCGAGCAGGGCGGGGTGCAGGCCGAACTCCCCGGCGGCACCTGCGGCTTCCTCGGGGAGGACGACCTCGGCGAACACCTCGTCACCACGGCGCCAGACACGGCGCAGGCCCTGGAAGGCGGGACCGTACTCGTAGCCGCGGCTAGCCATGGTCTCGTAGAAGCCGTCGGTGTCGAGGGCCTCGGCGTCCCGTGGCGGCCACAGGGTGAGGTCGCCACGGCCGTCGGCCGGTTCGCCCGCGCCGGGCGCCACCGTGCCGGTTCCGTGCAGCGTCCACGGCCCGTCGGCGCCCGGTTCCTCGGTCCGCGAGTAGATGTCGACGCCGCGGGTCCCGGCTTCGTCGGCGGCACCGACGACGACCTGCACCTGTACCGCGCCCTCGGGCGGCAGTACGAGCGGCGCCTGAAGGGTGAGTTCCTCGACGCGTCCGCAGCCGACCTCGTCGCCTGCGCGGACGGCGAGCTCGACCAGGCCGGTGCCCGGCACCAGGACGACACCGCGCACGGCGTGGTCGGCGAGCCAGGGGTGCGTGGTCAGGGAGAGCCTGCCGGTGAGGACGGTGCCGCCGCTGCCGGCGAGGGCGACGGACGCACCGAGCAGTCCGTGTCCGGCCGCGCCGAGCCCGGCCGCCGTGACGTCGGCACCGCTTCCGGTGGTCGCGTCGAGCCAGTAGCGCTGGTGCTGGAACGCGTAGGTCGGCAAGTCCACCACCCGCCCGGCCGGCACCAACCGGGACCAGTCCACCGCGACACCAGCCACCCACGCCTCACCCAACGACGCCAGCAACCGAC
>NZ_JAIOJZ010000131.1 GCF_020404845.1 Streptomyces hyderabadensis
TGAGCAGGTTGCGCTGGCTGACCGCGGGGGAGTCCCACGGTCCCGCACTCGTCGCGACACTGGAGGGACTGCCCGCCGGTGTGCCGATCACCACCGAGATGGTGGCGGACCACCTGGCGAGGCGGCGGCTGGGCTACGGGCGTGGTGCGCGCATGAAGTTCGAGCGGGACGAGGTCACCTTCCTCGGTGGGGTCCGGCACGGTCTGACCATGGGTTCGCCGGTCGCGGTGATGGTGGGCAACACGGAGTGGCCGAAGTGGGAGCAGGTGATGGCGGCCGACCCGGTGGACCCGGAGGTGCTGGCCGGCCTCGCGCGCAACGCCCCGCTGACCCGGCCGCGCCCCGGTCACGCGGATCTCGCCGGGATGCAGAAGTACGGTTTCGACGAGGCCCGGCCGGTGCTGGAGCGTGCCTCCGCCCGTGAGACGGCGGCCCGTGTCGCGCTGGGCGCGGTGGCCCGGTCGTACCTGAAGGAGACGACCGGCGTCGAGATCGTCAGTCATGTCGTCGAGCTGGCCTCGGCGAAGGCGCCCCACGGGGTCTACCCGACGCCGGCCGACGTGGAGCGGCTGGATGCCGATCCGGTGCGCTGCCTGGACGCGGACGCGTCGAAGGCGATGGTCGCGGAGATCGACCAGGCGCACAAGGACGGGGACACCCTCGGCGGCGTCGTCGAGATCCTCGCCTACGGCGTGCCGGTGGGCCTGGGCTCGCACGTCCACTGGGACCGCAAGCTGGACGCGCGGCTCGCGGGCGCCCTCATGGGCATCCAGGCGATCAAGGGCGTCGAGATCGGTGACGGCTTCGAGCTGGCCCGCGTGCCCGGGTCGAAGGCGCATGACGAGATCGTGAGCACGCCCGAGGGCATCCGCCGGGTGTCCGGCCGCTCGGGCGGCACGGAGGGCGGGCTGTCCACGGGTGAGCTGTTGCGGGTGCGGGCGGCGATGAAGCCGATCGCGACCGTGCCGCGCGCGCTGAAGACGGTGGACGTGAGCACGGGCGAGGCCGCGCAGGCGCACCACCAGCGCTCCGACGTGTCCGCCGTGCCGGCCGCCGGAATCGTCGCGGAGGCCATGGTGGCCCTGGTGCTGGCGGATGCGGTGGCGGAGAAGTTCGGCGGCGACAGCGTGACCGAGACCCGCCGCAACGTCACCTCCTACCTCGACCACCTGGCCATCCGATGAGCGCACCGCTGATCGTGCTGGTCGG
>NZ_JAIOJZ010000132.1 GCF_020404845.1 Streptomyces hyderabadensis
ACGTCACCGGATCAATCCCCGCCCGCTCAAACGCCTCCCACGACGTCTCCAGCAACAACCGCTGCTGCGGATCCATCGCCAACGCCTCACGCGGCGAAATCCCGAAAAACCCCGCATCAAAATCCGCCACACCATCCACAAACCCGCCACGACACCCATACGTCTTACCCGGACGATCCGGATCAGGATCAAACAACCCCTCCACATCCCAGCCACGATCCACCGGGAAACCCGAAACAACATCCGCCCCCGACACCACCACCTCCCACAACCCCTCCGGAGACACCACACCCCCCGGAAAACGACACCCCACCCCCACAATCGCAATCGGCTCGTCGTGGCTCAGGGCGACGGTTCGGGTGGACGGCGCGGGCGTCGCCGCGCTGTCGCCGAGGAGGTCGTCGAGGATGCGGTGGGCCAGGGCGGCGGAGGTCGGGTGATCGAAGATGAGGGTGGCGGGCAGGCGCAGGCCTGTGGCCGCGGTGAGGCGGTTGCGCAGTTCCACGGCGGTCAGCGAATCGAAGCCCAGTTCCTTGAAGGACTGCGTGGCCTGGACGGTTTCGGGACCGTCGTGGCCGAGGACGCCGGCGACCTCGCGGCGTACCAGGTCCTGGACCTGGGTCTCGCGCTCGGCCGGTGTCAGGGCGCTCAGCCGTTCGGTGAGGGCGCTGCCGGACGTGTCCCCGCCCGTACCCGCCGTCCCGGCCGCGGCCCGACGCCTCAGCGTGGCCGGGACCAGCGCCTTCATCAGTGTGGGCAGCGTGCCCGCCTGGGCCTGGGCGCGCAGCGCCGGTTGGCTGAGTCGCACCGGTACGAGCAGGCTCGGGGCGCCTTCTCCGAGGGCCCGGTCGAGCAGGGCGAGCCCTTCCGTCTCGCCCAGCGCCTCCGCGCCGAGGCGGGCGATCCGCTGTCGGTCCGACTCGGCCAGCCCGGATGTCATCGCACTCGCCTCGGCCCACAGCCCCCAGGCAAGGGACACGGCAGGGAGCCCATCGGTCCGCCTGGCCTGGGCGAGGGCGTCCAGGAAGACGTTGGCGGCGGCGTAGTTGGCCTGCCCCGCGTTGCCCACGACACCGGCGGCCGACGAGAACACCACGAACGCCGACAGATCATGCTCCCGGGTCAGTTCGTGCAGATGCCAGGCCGCGTCCACCTTCGGACGCAGCACCGCGTCA
>NZ_JAIOJZ010000133.1 GCF_020404845.1 Streptomyces hyderabadensis
GGTGTTGCCCAGGTTGTCCACGGCAAGGCGGGGCCGGCCCCGGAACCGGCCCTTCACCGTCGGCGGCACCAACTCCGCCCGCACCTCGGTGAACGACGTGATCGTCAGATTCCCCTCCGGAACCGTCACCGCATCCGGATGCTCCGTCGGAACAATCCGCACCGCATACGGATTCGGCCCCGCCACCGCGTCCGGGGTGCGGGGTGGGGCGAACGTCAGCTCCACCGTCCCCGTCGTCCCCGGATACAACCGCAACGTCTGCGGCTCCACCGTCGTCCAGGGAGCCACATCCCCCACCGGTTCAAACCGGTACTCGTCGACGACATCACCGGTATTGCGCACCCTCAGGCGCACACGGGTACTACTGCCGGGGTCCACAGTCGCGGACGCGGGCTCCAGGGAAGTCCACAGGCTCACACGCCGACGCTACGGGTCAATTCCTCAGCGGTCAGCGGCACTCGGGGCACTACTCGCTGCCCCGAGGTACCTGATCGTACGACTTTTCGGACCCGGCTTCAGTCCTTGGACGGGTGGATGATCTGCCACTCCTGGTCGTCGGTGTTGGTGCAGGTGGCGATGTTCAGCGGAGTCTCGGTGCCGCCGTTCTGGCCCTTCACGTTCAGGCACTTGTGGGCACTGGCGAAGTTGCGGATCCAGTAGTCGCCGCTCGCCTGCTTGTCGATCCACCACAGCTGGTTGTCCGCCTTGGTGCCGTCGCAGTGGAATTCGGCGACCCCTGTTCCCTCCGGGCGAGCGCCGTATTCACCCAGGTCCATGCAGAGCTGGTCGGTGACGTTCCGGATCTGGAAGAGCTTGACCCCGTTGGGGCCACCGTGCTCGTACTTGACCTCGAGGTTCCAGTACTCGTTGTCGCCCTCTTCGTGACAGTTGGCCTGCTGGACGACTCCGTTGATCTTGCCCTTGTCCCGCCCGGGGATGTCGGCGCACATGTGGGTGGTGGCGTTGCGCAGCATGACGTTCATGGCGGGGACCACGTCCGGCTTCGTCGCGGGCTTCTTGGACTGACCGCCCCCACCCCCGCCACCGTCTCCGCCGCCACCACCGGCGCCGTCGTTCTCGGGCTGCTCGGAGGCCGGCTGCTCGGGCTCGACCT
>NZ_JAIOJZ010000134.1 GCF_020404845.1 Streptomyces hyderabadensis
CACGAACGCGCACGTGATCCTGGAGCAGGGGCCCTCTGCTGTCCGGGATGAGCCTGCTGGGGTGCGGGACGGGCGTCCGGTGGTGTGGACGGTGTCGGCCCGGGATGTGCAGGGGGTGCGGGCGCAGGTGACGCGGCTGCGGTCTTTCGTCGAGCAGCGGCCGGGACTGCATCCGGCGGACGTGGGACTGTCGCTTGGCACGACGCGTGCGGCGCTGGAGTACCGGGTTGCGGTGGCCGGAACGGGCAGGGAGGAACTGCTGGCCGCCCTGGAAGGTGCGCTGCCTGAGCGGCGTATGTCGGGCGGGACCGCGTTCCTGTTTTCTGGTCAGGGCGCCCAGCGGCTGGGCATGGGCCGGGAGTTGTACGCCTCGTTCCCGGTGTTCGCGGAGGCGTTCGACGCGGCCGTGACGGAGCTGGACCGGTATCTGGAGCGTCCGCTGCGGGAGGTGGTGTGGGGCGAGGACGCGGGGCTGCTGGAGCGGACGGTGTTCACCCAGGCCGCATTGTTCGCGTTCGAGAGCGCCCTGTTCCGGCTCTGGGAGTCGTGGGGTGTGACCCCGGATGTGCTGGTGGGTCATTCGATCGGTGAGCTGACGGCGGCTTATGTGGCCGGGGTGTGGTCGCTCGAAGACGCGGCGCGTCTGGTGGCGGCGCGGGGCCGGTTGATGGACGCGCTGCCCGAGGGTGGTGCGATGGTCGCGGTCGAAGCCACCGAAGACGAGGTCGCACCGCACCTGGGCGATGAGGTGTCGTTGGCGGCGGTCAACGCGCCGGGTTCGGTGGTGCTGTCCGGTGAGGAGAAGGCCGTCCTTGCGGTGGCGGAGCGGTTCGCCGACCGTCGCACCCGTCGCCTGCGGGTCTCCCACGCCTTCCACTCCCCGCTGATGGAGCCGATGCTGGCCGACTTCGAGACGATTGCTCGCGAACTCACTTACCAACAGCCACGGTTGGCGATCGCTTCGACGGTCGCCTCGGATGCGGATGTGACTGATCCGGCGTACTGGGTGGGCCAGGTCCGTGCCACGGTGCGTTTCGCGGACGCGGTGGTGGAGTTGGGCCGTCGGGGAGTGGTGTCGGCCGTGGAGTTGGGGCCGGATGCGGTT
>NZ_JAIOJZ010000135.1 GCF_020404845.1 Streptomyces hyderabadensis
GCAGCGATCTCACCGATCGAATGCCCCGCCACCGCATCCGGCCGCACCCCCCACGACTCCAGCAACCGGAACAACGCCACCTCCACCGCGAACAACGCCGGCTGCGTGAACTCCGTCCGCGACAACACCTCCGCATCCCCGCCCCACACCACCTCACCCAGCCCACACGACAGCAACGGATCCAGAACGGCACACACCTCGTCCCACGCCTCCCGGAACACCGGGAAAACGCCATACAACTCCCGCCCCATCCCCAACCGCTGAGCACCCTGACCCGTAAACAGGAAGGCGGACATTCCCTCCACCACAGGGCCGGTGAGGGACAACTCATCCAGGGTGGCGAGAAGTTCGTTCCGGTCGGAGCCGACGACCACAGCTCGGTGCTCCAGCGCGCTGCGCGTCGTGGCGAGGGAGAAGGCCACGTCCACCGGTCGGAGTTCGGGGTGTTCGGTGACGTGTGAGCGCAGCCGCTCGGCTTGTGCGCGCAGGGCCTGAGGGGACGCCGCCGACAGGACCCACGGGAGGGCGCCCCCGTTCCAGGGCTCGGCCTCCGCGGGAGCGGTGGGCTCGGGGGCCTGCTCGATGATCACGTGCGCGTTGGTGCCACTGAACCCGAACGACGACACCCCCGCCCGCCGCGGCTCCCGGGCCTCGGGCCACTCGCGCGGTTCGGTGAGCAGCCGTACCTGACCCGCCGACCAGTCAATGTGGGGAGAGGGTTCGTCGGCGTGCAGCGTCCGCGGCAGGACGCCCTCCCGCAACGCCATCACCATCTTGATCACACCGCCCACACCCGCCGCGGCCTGCGCATGCCCGATGTTCGACTTCAACGACCCCAACCACAACGGCCGCCCCTCTGCACGGCCCTGCCCGTACGTGGCCTGCAACGCCTGCACCTCGATCGGATCACCCAGCGACGTACCCGTACCGTGACCCTCCACCACATCCACCTGCGCGGCTTCCAATCCCGCGTTGGCCAGCGCCTGCCGGATCACCCGCTGCTGAGACGGACCGTTCGGAGCCGTCAGACCGTTCGACGCACCGTCCTGATTGACCGCACTGCCCCGCACCACCGCAAGGACCGGGTGCCCCAGA
>NZ_JAIOJZ010000136.1 GCF_020404845.1 Streptomyces hyderabadensis
CGTATTACCGAGATTGTCCACGGCAAGGCGGGGCCGACCGCGGAACCTGCCCTTCACGGTCGGCGGCACCAACTCCGCCCGCACCTCGGTGAACGACGTGATCGTCAGATTCCCCTCCGGAACCGTCACCGCATCCGGATGCTCCGTCGGAAGGATCCGCACCGCATACGGATTCGGCCCGGCCACCGCATCAGGCGTACGCGGCGGAGCGAACGTCAGCTCCACCGTCCCCGTCGTCCCCGGATACAACCGCAACGTCTGCGGCTCCACCGTCGTCCAGGGAGCCACATCCCCCACCGGCTCAAACCGGTACTCGTCGACGACATCACCGGTATTACGCACCCTCAGGCGCACACGCGTGCTGCTGCCGGGGTCGACGGTTGCGGACGCGGGCTCCAGGGAAGTCCAAAGGCTCACACGCCGACGCTAGTGGGAGCCTTACTCGTACGTCAGGAGTCGCGAGGGCAAAGACGGTTGCCCTCGCACACGCCGTCAGACCGTGATGCGCACCGCTTCCAGCTGGAGGCGGTCGTTCTCCATGTTGCTGCCGAAGTACCGCCAGTCCCCGGGCTCGGTGCAGCCCTGCTTCAGCCAGCCCTTGTCCTTGACGTAGGTGTTGGGGCAGACGGTGCCCTCGACGGTCTTGAGGGTGAACCCCTCCAAGGGCGAGATCGCCTCCTTGGTGCTGCCCAGATACATGTCGGTCTGGTCGGGGGCGCTCTCCCACTTGCCGCCGGTGAGCCATGCCTCGACGACGTGGGCGCCGTTGCCGGTCACGCCCTTGGTTCCGGACACCGCGATGTTCAGGGCCTTGATCGGGAGGCCCTTGCCGACCGTGCCGGCCTCGGCACCGTCGCAGACCGGGGCCTGCCAGCCCTGGTCCGCCACGTAGGCGCGGTAGCAGATGTGCCGGCCCTCGCTGCGGGCGGCGACCTCCTTCACGGCCGTGGCCGCGGTGCGTACGGGCGGCTTGGGCTTCTTGGACTCGCCGCCGCCACCTCCGCCGCCGCCCTTGTCGCCGCCGTCGCCGCCGTCGCTCTTCTCCGACTCCTGGCTGGCCGGCGGCTGCTGCACCTGCGGCTGGTCGG
>NZ_JAIOJZ010000137.1 GCF_020404845.1 Streptomyces hyderabadensis
TCGGAGATCACCCGCGCGCGGTCCCCGGGGGCGAGGTCCGTGCGCTGCAGCAGCGGACGCAGCACCAGTTCGGCATCCGCGGGGTGGAGGTCGATCCAGGCCAGGGCCGCACTGGTCACGAACCGTCGTTCTTCGGGGGCGAGGGCCCTGCGCTGCAGCAGCGGACGCAGGACGAACTGCGCCTCGGGGGCGGCGCGGTGGCGGGCGAGCCAGGACAGCACCAGGGAGATCACCCGCGCGCCGTCCTCGGGCGCGAGATCGCCACGGGACAGCAGCGGCCCCACGACGAACGGCGCCTCCAGGCATTCCGCGTACCGGTCGAGCCACGTCAGGGCCGCGGCGACCGCCCGCCCGCTCTCCCGTGGACCGAGATCACCGCGCGCCAGCAACGGCCGCAGCACGAACCCCGCGTCGAGGTTCTCCGCGTGCCGGCCCAGCCACGTCAGCGCGGCCAGCACCGCACGCCCGCTCTCCCCGGGTTCCAGATCACCTCGGGACAACAGCGGCCCCACGACGAACTGCGCCTCCAGGCCTTCCGCGTACCGGTCGAGCCAGGTCAGGGCCGCGGCGACCGCGCTCCCGCTCACGTCGGAGCCCAGATCACCGCGCGCCAGCAACGGCCGCAGGACGAACCCCGCGTCGGGGTTCTCCGCGTGCCGGCCCAGCCACGTCAGCGCGGCCAGCACCGCACGCCCGCTCTCCCCGGGTTCGAGGTCGCCGCGGGACAGCAGAGCACGCAGCACGAACCCGGCGCCGGAACCGACGGGGTAGGCGTCGAGCCAGGTAAGAGCGGTGCGGAAGACGCGGTCGGGGTGCTGCAGGAGCAGTTCCCTGCGGGACAGCAGGGGGGCCAGGACGAAGCCGGCGTTGGGGTCGTCGGCGTGGTGGTCGAGCCAGGTCAGGGCGGCGGCGACGGCACAGGCGCCCTCTTCGTCACCGAGATCGCCGCGCGACAGCAGCGGGTGCACGACGTACTGCGCCTCCGCCGCCTCGGTGTGCCGGTCGAGCCAGGTCAGCGCCGCGGAGACGGCCCGCGCGCTCTCCCT
>NZ_JAIOJZ010000138.1 GCF_020404845.1 Streptomyces hyderabadensis
CACCGCATCCGGCCCCAACTCCACCGCCGACACCACACCCCGGCGGCCCAACTCCACCACCGCGTCCGCGAAACGCACCGTCGAACGGACCTGACCCACCCAGTACGCCGGGTCGGTGAGATCGGCGTCGGGCGCGACGGTGGAAGCGATCGACAACCGCGGCTCGCTGTAGGTGAGTTCACGGGCGACCGCCTCGAAGTCGGCCAGCATCGGCTCCATCAGCGGGGAGTGGAAGGCGTGCGAGACCCGCAGACGGCGGGTGCGACGGTCGGCGAACCGCTCCGCCACCGCAAGGACGGCCTTCTCCTCACCCGACAGCACCACCGAACCCGGCGCGTTGACCGCCGCCAACGACACCTCACCGTCCAGGTGCGGTGCGACCTCGTCCTCGGTGGCTTCGACCGCGACCATCGCACCACCCTCAGGCAATGCGTCCATCAACCGGCCCCGCGCCGCCACCAGACGCGCCGCGTCTTCGAGCGACCACACCCCGGCGACATAGGCCGCCGTCAGCTCACCGATCGAATGACCCACCAGCACATCCGGCGAGACACCCCACGACTCCCACAACCGGAACAACGCACTCTCGAACGCGAACAACGCAGCCTGCGTGAACACCGTCCGCTCCAGCAACGCGGCGTCCTCGCCCCACACCACCTCCCGCAACGGACGCTCCAAGTGCCGGTCCAGCTCCGTCACGGCCGCGTCGAACGCCTCCGCGAAGACCGGGAACGAGGTGTACAACTCGCGGCCCATGCCCAGCCGCTGGGCGCCCTGTCCGGAGAACAGGAACGCGGTCCCGCCCGACATGCGCCGCTCGGGAACGACCTTCTCCAGGGCGGCGAGGAGGTCGTCCCTGCTGGTTCCACTGACCGCGACCCGGTACTCCAGCGCCGCCCTCGTCGTCCCCAACGACAGTCCGATGTCCGAGGGGTGCAGCTCGGGCCGGTCGGCCAGGTAGGAGACCAGTCGGCTCACCTGCGCCCGT
>NZ_JAIOJZ010000139.1 GCF_020404845.1 Streptomyces hyderabadensis
GCCCACCCGAACCCCCACCAACCGCAGCCGACACCCACTCCACCCGGAACAGGGATTCGTCACCGGCTGCCGAAGCCGCGGCGGCCAGCTGTTCCCGCGACACCTCCCGCAGGCCCAGCGACTCGACCCCGGCGACCGGCAGTCCGGTCTCGTCGAAGAGGTCCACGGTCACGCCACCGCGTCCGTCCGGCGCGATGCGCACCCGCAGCGCCGTCGCGCCCATCGCGTGCAGGGTCACCCCGGACCACGCGAACGGCAGCCGCGTTCCTTCACCGTCGGCGAGCGGCAGCAGCCCGATCGCATGCAGGGCGGCGTCGAGCAGTGCCGGGTGCAGCCCGAACGCGCCGGCCGTCTCCGCAGCCTCCTCCGGCAGCGCGACCTCGGCGAACACCTCGTCGCCGCGCCGCCAGGCTGCCCGGAGGCCGCGGAACACCTGGCCGTAGACCAGGCCCTTGTCGGCGAGCGCCTCGTACACCTCGGAGACGTCGACCGACGTGACCCCGGCGGGCGGCCAGGGCGCGTCGTGCTTGTCGGGAGTGACGTCGGCCGCCGTCAGGGCGCCGTCCGCATGCGCGGTCCACTCCGCGGTCACGGCCCCGGCCGGGTCGTGGGGACGCGAGTGGATCTCGACGGTACGGCGGCCCTCGGCGTCCGCCTCTCCCACGGAGACCTGCAGCTGTACGGCACCGGTCTCCGGGAGGACCAACGGCGCCTGGAGGGTCAACTCCTCCAGGCGGCCGCAGCCCACCTCATCCCCGGCACGCAACGCCAGCTCCACCATCGCGGCGCCCGGTACCAGCACCACACCGCCCACGGCGTGGTCCGCAAGCCAACCGTGCGTCGCGACCGACACACGGCCCGAGAACACCATCCGGTCGGACCCCGCCAGCTCCATCGCCGCCCCGAGCAGCGGGTGCCCCGCACCTCGCAGCCCGGCCGCGGTGACGTCGCCGGCGCCGGCAGGTTCC
>NZ_JAIOJZ010000014.1 GCF_020404845.1 Streptomyces hyderabadensis
CCCGCCACCCCCGTCCGGGACGGAGCGTGCCGGTCAGCCGACCGGGAAGGGGAGCCGGGTCGCCAACGGGCCCAGTGCGGTGGTCTCCGCCGGGGTCGGTGCTCGCCGTCCGGTGCCGATCCGCAGTGCGTCCCGGTCCGAGAGCGACGCGGGGAAGTCCGCACCGACGACCCCTTCCAGCAGCTCCCGCGCGTGCCGGAGCCCCTCCCGGGGCGGTGGCGCGGCCTGTGGGAGGTGCGCGATCAGGTCGAGATGGTGCAGGGACCACTCCAGTACGTACGCGGAGAGGTAGTCGCCCGCCGTGAGCACCTGGCCCTGGGTGCCGACCCGGCCCGTGGGATCCGCCAGCCGGGCGGCGCGCCCGGCGGCGGAGCCCACGTCGTCGAGGTGGAACTTCAGCAGCCCCGGCTGCTCGTAGGCGGCGGCCAGGCGGACGATCAGCGCGTCGAGCGGATCCTCCCCGGTCGGGGGCTCGACGACCTGCCAGTAGGTCACCGCGTCCCGGGTCGGCGCCTCGGCGGTGGGGGTGGCCAGGGTGATCAGGACGTCCTGGGCGTCGATCACCAGATGGCACACCAGGTCCCGGACGAGCCAGCCGGCGCAGCCGGACGGGCGGGCGAAGTCCTCGTCGGAGAGGCCGGCGACCGCGGCGAGCAGGGCCGACCAGGAGCGGGAGAAGAGGTCCACGCCCGCCAGCCAACACCACCGCACGCCCGGCCGCGACCGAATTGACGCGGGTGGGAGCCGGCCCGTCCGGTAACGGTCGCGGGGGTCAGCTCTCGGGGACCTTGACCCAGTCGAGCGTGCGCTCCACCGCCATCTTCCAGCCCGCGTACCCCTCCGCGCGCTTCTCCTCGGACCACTGCGGCTCCCAGCGCCTGGACTCGCTCCAGTGGGTGCGCAGCTCGTCGGTGTCCCGCCAGAAGCCCGTGGCCAGCCCGGCCGCGTAGGCCGCGCCGAGGGCGGTGGTCTCCGCGACGACCGGGCGGCTGACGGGGACGCCGAGGACGTCCGCCTGGATCTGCATGCACAGGTCGTTGGCGGTCACACCGCCGTCGACCCTGAGCACGTCCAGGTGGACCGAGGAGTCCTGCTCCATGGCCTCGACCACGTCGCGGCTCTGGTAGCAGATGGCCTCCAGCGTCGCCCGGGCCAGGTGCGCGTTGTCGTTGTACCGGGCGAGGCCGACGATGGCGCCTCGCGCGTCGGAGCGCCAGTACGGGGCGAACAGCCCGGAGAAGGCGGGGACGAAGTACATGCCGCCGTTGTCCTCGACCGTGCGGGCGAGTTCCTCGCTCTCGGCCGCGGTCTTGATGATCTTCATCTGGTCGCGCAGCCACTGCACCGCGGACCCGGTCACCGCGATGGAGCCCTCCAGCGCGTAGACCGGCGGATTGTCGCCGAACTGGTAGGCCACGGTGGTGAGCAGACCGTGCTGGGAGCGGACCAGTTCCGTGCCGGTGTTGAGGACCAGGAAGTTGCCGGTGCCGTAGGTGTTCTTGGCCTCGCCGGGGGAGAAGCACACCTGTCCGACGGTCGCCGCGTGCTGGTCGCCCAGCACACCGGTGATGGGCACGGCGGCGCGCAGCGGCCGGGAGGTCCGGGTCGTGCCGTACGCCTCGGGGTGCGAGGACGGGTTGATGGTGGGCAGCATGCCGCGGGGGATGCCGAAGAAGCCGAGCAGTTCGTCGTCCCAGTCGAGCGTCTCCAGGTCCATCAGCATGGTGCGGCTGGCGTTGGTCACGTCGGTGGCGTGGATGCCGCCGTCGGGGCCGCCGGTCAGGTTCCACAGGACCCAGGCGTCCGTGTTGCCGAACACCGCGTGTCCCTGCTCGGCCGCCTCGCGGACGCCGTCGACGTTCTCCAGGATCCACTGGATCTTTCCGCCGGAGAAGTACGTGGCGGGCGGCAGACCGGCCTTGCGGCGGATGACGTCGCCCCGTCCCGACCGCTCCAGGTTCGCCGCGATGGCGTCGGTGCGGGTGTCCTGCCACACGATGGCGTTGTAGTAGGGACGGCCGGTGCGTGGGTCCCAGACCACGGTGGTCTCCCGCTGGTTGGTGATGCCGATGGCCGCCAGGTCGGTCCCCGAGAGGCCTCCGTTGCGCAGGGCGTTCTGCATCACCGAGTTGGTGCGCTCCCAGATCTCCACCGGGTCGTGCTCCACCCATCCCGAGCGCGGCAGGATCTGCTCGTGCTCCAGCTGGTGCCGGGCGACCTCGTTGCCCCCGTGGTCGAAGATCATGAACCGGGTGCTGGTGGTCCCCTGGTCCACCGCGCCGATGAAGTCCGCCATGTTCGCTCCGCCTCTCCGGCCGGTGTCGGTCCTGGTTCGGGCACCTCCTCGGACACCCTAAGGCGAGTCCCGACAAAGCGCACATAAAGGAGCGAAACGGGCATCGCGGGTGCCGGTGGCGGCCGACCGCCGCCACCGGCCGCCCGTCAGGGAGCGATCGGCAGCCGGCGCTTGTGGTCGGTCTGCCGGTAGCGGGTGACGATCGTCTCGAAGGCCTGCTCCTTCACCGGCTTGCCCTCCAGGAAGTCGTCGATCTCGTCGTAGGTGACTCCGAGGGCGTCCTCGTCGGCCTTGCCGGGGTCGAGGGTCTCCAGGTCGGCCGTCGGGACCTTGCGGACCAGCTCGGCGGGTGCGCCCAGCGCGTCCGCCACGGCGCGCACCCGGCGCTTGGTGAGACCGGTCAGCGGTACGACGTCGGCGGCGCCGTCGCCGAACTTGGTGAAGAAGCCGGAGACCGCCTCGGCCGCGTGGTCGGTGCCGACGACCAGGCCGTTGTGCGCGCCGGCCACCGCGTACTGCGCGATCATGCGCTGCCGGGCCTTGATGTTGCCGTGCACGAAGTCCTGGTGGTGGGCGTCCCGGAAGGCCACGTCGGCGGCGAGCAGGGCGTCCAGCGCCGCGTCGCTCGCGGGCTTGATGTCCACGGTCAGCACGTGGTCGGCCCGGATGAAGGAGAGGGCGAGCTGGGCGTCGTGCTCGTCGGCCTGGACGCCGTGCGGCAGCCGCATCGCGTAGAAACGGGCCTCGTGGCCCGCCGCGCGGGCCCGCTCCACGGCGAGCTGGCACAGCCTGCCCGCGGTGGTCGAGTCGACCCCGCCGCTGATCCCGAGCACCAGGGCGCGCAGACCCGTGGAGGTCAGCCGCTCGGCGAGGAAGGCCACCCGGCGCTCGATCTCCCGCTCGGCGTCGAAGGTCTCCGCGACCTCCAGTTCCCGGGCGATCTCCTTCTGCAGGGCGATGGACGCCGGCTCGCTCAATTCCGCTCCTCGTTCGACGGGCAGGGTGTTCTGCGATTCACCCTACCCAGAGGCGGCCGGAGCACCGGTCCGCCCACCGGATCCGTGGAGCGGGAGGTGCGGGGCGGCCGTCAGGGACCGCCCCGCACGGCTGCGGGTCAGTCCAGCGGTTCGACCCGGATGTTGCGGAACCGGACCTTGTTCCCGTGGTCCTGGAGCCGGATCGCCCCGGCGGCCGGTGTCTCGGCCCGGCCCGCCGCGGTGGGCCCGTCGAGGGTGATGTCGTCGTGGACCGTTTCGCCGTTCCACACGACCGTCACCCGCGCGGCGGCGGTCTTGGCGCCGTTCTCGTCGAAGCGGGCGGCACGGAAGACGATGTCGTACGTCTGCCAGGTCTCCGGGGCCGTCGCCGCGTTGGTGTCGGGTGCCTTCTTCAGGTAGATCGCTCCCGCCTCGTTGGTGTCCAGGGTGGTGTCGCCGTAGGAGTCGAGGATCTGCAGCTCGTAGCGGTCCTGGAGGTAGATGCCGCTGTTGCCGCGGTCCTGGCCGGTCACGTCGTCCGGCAGCAGGGGCACGCGGAACTCCACGTGCAGCTTGAAGTCCTGGTAGGCGTCCTTGGTGCGGATGTCGCCGCAGCACACCTCCATCGACCGCTCCTCGGCCAGCGGCCAGGCCACCTTCCTGCCGTCCGTGTGCTGCCACTGCTCCTGCGAGGCGGCGGTGCCGTCGAACAGGGCGACCCGGGCGCCGTGCGGGCGCACGGTGATCAGGTCGAGGTTGACGTGGCCGGTGTCGCCGGGGTCGTAGCGGTAGGAGACCGTGTTGTGCCCGGCGCGCAGCCGCACGCTCTCGGTGCGGGTGGACCAGGTGTCCCAGTCCCCGGTGGACGGGAGCTGTGTCTGGCGCACCTTCTTCCCGCCCGCGTACAGGGAGAGCGACTTGGTGCCCTCGAAGGGGTTGGGGCCGTTGGAGTAGCGCAGGCCCACGTCGTAGGTGCCGGTTTTCGGGACGGTCACGTCGAAGGTCGTGGCGACGTCGCCCTCGGTGGCGTAGCGGTCGACGAAGCCGCTGCCGGAGTAGCCGGCGTGGTCGGTGTTGATGCCGGCCTTCCCCGTCAGGCTCGCCTCCTCGGCCTCGTACAGGGTGGCCGCCGGCGGCTGCTTGCCGGGCATCTCGTTGAGGGTGTACCAGGCCTCGGTGCTCCACAGCGTCTCACCCGAGGCCGAGGTGAACGGGCGCGGGGAGCGCACGTGCACCACGCGGTCCGGCTGCAGGCCGTCCAGCCGCAGCCGCACGGTGCGGCCGTCGTCCGAGAGCGTCGCCGACCGCACGGCCAGCTCCTCCTCGGCGATCTTCGGGCCGCCGTAGTCGCCGGTCGGCGTGTAGCGCCACTGCTGGGCCTCGTAGCGGGAGGCCAGCTCCGCGGCCGTCTCCTCGGACACCGGCTGGGTGTACGTCAGGTCGAAGCCGCCCGGCACGGCCCGCATCTTCTGGACGTCGAAGGTGTTGCCGCCGTTGGGCGTCAGCTTCTGCAGGCCGAACTTGAGCTTGCCCTCCTGGCCCCAGTTCCCGTCGGCGCCCAGGCCACCGGTGTAGATCGCGCCGTCAGGGCCCATGGAGACCCGGTTGACGCCCGCCTCCAGGCCCTGGGTGTAGCGGAAGACGGCGCCCTGGTACTGGCCCTTCACCTTCTCCAGGTAGGCGCGCTGGAGGCCGCCGTAGGTGACGTCGCCGATCAGCATCTGGCCCGCGAACGTGCCCTTGGTGAGGTACAGCGGGGTGGAGGGCGAGTTGCCGATCTCGTTCTGCGGCAGCCACAGCACCGGCTGGGTGACGGGGGAGTCCTCGAAGGGTCCGGCGGGCTCGGTGTAGTGGTTGAAGAAGCGGTCCTGCTTGATCTGGACCAGCTTCGAGGCGGGCAGCCAGCCGCCCTGGTTGTCGGTGGCGAACAGGTCGCCGCCGGGTCCCCAGCCGATGCCGTTGGGCGTGCGCAGCCCGCCCGCGATCGGACTGATCTTCCCCGTCTTCTTGCTGATCTTGTACGTCGTCCCGCGGTTGGGCGCGGGCTGCGGGTTGGTGGTCGCGCCGCCCAGGTCGATGGCGACGGAGAGGTTCACGTAGAAGTAGCCGTCCCGGTAGAGCAGGCCGAACGCGAACTCGTGGAAGTTGCCGCCGTACGGCCAGGTGGCGACCGTGCGGTACTCGTCGGTCACGTCGTCGCCGTCGCTGTCCACCAGCCGGGTCAGCTCGTGCTTCTGCGAGACGTAGAGCGAGCCGTCCACGTACTTGATGCCCATCGGCTCGCGCAGCCCGCTCGCCACCTTCTCGACGGTGACCTTGTCGCGGCTGGTGTCACCGGTGACGTTGTCCAGGAGGTACACCTCCCCGGCAACGTTGTCGGTGCCGCCCCAGGTGCTGATCGCCAGGCGGCCGTCGGGCAGCCAGTCCATTCCGGTGACCTGCGGTTCGAAGCCCTCGGGGCGCAGGTCGGTGAGGTCGAGGTCGGGGCGCACGGAGGTGAGCGGCAGACCGTCGCCCGGGGTGTCGCGCCCGGCCTCGCACTCCTTGCGGCCCGGCGCCGTCACCCGGACGACCCCGGCGTCGGTGCTCAGCGCCTCGGTGGGTACGACGGTGAACTGGCTCTCGCCCGGCGGCATCCAGGACAGCTGCAGCTGCTGGCCGCCGCCGCGGTCGAAGTGCTCGATGCGCAACGGGTGCGCCCCCGCGGTGAGTTCGACCGTGCCGTCCTTGGGCTCCGCGCCGTGCAGTCCGTCGTGGTCGATCACCGTGGCGCCGTCCAGGGACAGCCGGGAACCGTCGTCGCTGACGAGCCGGAACACATAGGTGCCGTCACGCGGGGCGATCAGGTAACCGGACGCCTGGGAGACGAAGTTGTCGGCGATGCCGCCGAAGTCGGCGGTGGTGGACCAGTCGACCGTCGGCATCAGCTTGTCGTGGTTGGGGGTCTGGCCCGGCTTGAGGGTGCACAGCTCGTTCAGGGGCGTCTGGACGTCGAATACGCGCAGGGTAACGCCCGGTTCCTGCGGCGGGATGTCGGCGGGGGCCGCCGAGGACGCCGGGGCGGCCCAGGCGCCGCCGAGCGCGACGGCCGACGTCAGCAGGAGGATGAGGTGTCTTCGGGCACGTGAGAACAGCCGTGGGTGCATTGGTCCTCCGGGAGGTGGGGACCGGACCGTGCCGGATATCGCTCCGGTCTTGTGCGGTGGGACGGACGTTCCGCCGCCAAGGTAGGAGACTTCCGCTTGGCATGTCCATACTTTGTCATCAGTGTGTGCAAAGTTCCGGACGTCAAGTCCCGCTCCAGGGCGGCGCGTTCGCCCGCGAGGTCAGCGGCCCCTGCGCACCCGGGCCGCCGCGCGTGCCTCCGCGGCCTTGCGCGCCTCGACGGCCTTGCGGGACCCCTTCGCGGCACCGCCCGGACGGGTGCCCATCCCGCGGAAACGGGCGTTGCCGCTCTCCTTGCCCTGCCCGGCCGGCGGGCGCTTCGCACCGGTGAGGTCGGTCAGCTTCTGCTCGCCGGAGCGCACCGGGGTCACCGTCGGCCGGATCCCGGCCTCGGAGGTCATCCGGTTCACCTCGCGCCGCTGGTCCGGGGTGACGAGGGTGACCACGCTCCCCGCCCGTCCGGCCCGCGCCGTACGCCCGCCGCGGTGCAGGTAGTCCTTGGCGTCGGCCGGGGGGTCGACGTTGACGACGAGGTCGAGCGCCTCGACGTGGATGCCCCGCGCCGCGACGTTGGTGGCCACCAGCACGGTGACCTCGCCCGCCACGAACCGGGCGAGCGTATGTGTGCGCTGCGGCTGCGACTTCCCGCTGTGCAGGGCGGCGGCGGACACTCCGGCGGCCCGCAGGTCCCGCGTGAACCGGTCGACTCCCGCCCTGGTGTCCAGGAACATCAGCACCCGGCCGTCGCGGGCGGCGATCTCGGTGGCGGTCGCGTACTTGTCGGCGGGGTGGACGACCAGTACGTGGTGCTCCATCGTGCTGACCGAGGCCGACGCCGGGTCGACCGACACGAGCACGGGATCGTGGAGATGGTCCCGCACCAGCTGGTCCACATCGCGGTCGAGGGTGGCCGAGAACAGCAGCCGCTGCCCGTCGGCGGGCGCCTGCTCCAGGAGGCCGGAGACCTGCGGCAGGAACCCCAGGTCGCACATCTGGTCCGCCTCGTCCAGCACCGTGATCCGCACCCGGTCCAGTCGGCAGTCCCGGCGGGAGACCAGGTCGGCCAGGCGCCCAGGCGTGGCGACGACCACCTCGGCGCCGTCGCGCAGCGCCTGGATCTGCCGGTTGATCGACAGCCCGCCGACGACCGTGGTCAGGCGCACGCCCAGCGCCCGGGCGTACGGCTCCAGCGCGTCGCTCACCTGCTGGGCCAGCTCCCGGGTCGACACCAGGACGAGGGCCAGCGGCCGCTTCGGCTCCGCGCGCCGGCCGGCGGTCCGGGCGAGCAGGGCGAGGCCGAAGGCCAGCGTCTTGCCGGAGCCGGTCCGGGCCCGGCCGAGGACGTCGCGCCCGGCCAGTGCGTCGGGCAGGGTCGCCGCCTGGATCGGGAACGGCTGCGTCACTCCGAGGGCGGTCATCGTCTCGACGAGGACCGGCGGCAGTCCGAGGCCGTCGAAGGATGCGGTCGGCTTCGCGTTCAATGGGAACCTCTCTGATCAGGCGCCCGGAACGCGACCGGGTCCGTACCCCTCGGTACGGACCCGGGCGCCTCGAAGCGTGGGCCCATTTTACCAGCGGGTTCCCCGCCGCCCCACGACCCGGCCGTGCAGGGCCTGTGCGGACTCGACCCGGCCGAGGGGGCTCGGCCCGGCCGCCCCGCCGAGTCCGTGCTCCGCCCCGGACGGGGTCAGCAGGGACTCGGCGGGCGGGGGCAGGGTGAACGGGTCGGCGTGCCACCGGGGCGTCGCCGCCCCGGCCCGGCGCGGCGAGCAGCACACCGGCCTTGATCCGGGACTCGGCCAGGTCCACCTCCGTTACCGTCGTCCGGATCGACGGAACGCCGTCCCGTTTGGTCAACGCGCGCGTCCCCCGGCGGCAGGCGAGGCGCGCCGTTCCGCTCGCAGACGGCGGTGGCTCCAGCCGAGCAGGGCGAAGAGCACGAAGCCGGAGACGATCAGACTGCCCCCGGTGGCCCATCCGGAGTACGGCAGCTCGGAGACGACACCCCAGGCCACGCCGGCCGCGAGGAGGAACAGCCCCACGAGCACCGAGCCGGCGATGCGCCAGCGGGAGGACACGCTCTCCTCGGCGGCGCGCATCGCCCGGACCCGGACCGGCGCGACGAACCGGTCCAGCGCCGGAACGGCCCGCGCCAGCAGCACCACCCCGGCGAAGACGAGCAGCAGGCCGGGGCCGGGCAGCACCAGCAGCGCGAGGCCGAGCAGCAGCAGCGCGGCGCCGAGGACACCCAGGGCGGTGCGCCGGATCGAATCGACACCCCGCGCCATGGCGCCCCACTCTCCTGCGATCGGCAAGGACTCCGGTTCCGTCGGCGTGCCCCAGCCTAGGCAGGGATCGGGACGCGGGCGATTTCGGCGGCGGCCCGCCCCGTCCCTCCCCGGCCCTCCGTCCCCCTCCACCGCAAGTGAGAGGGACGCCCGGTCGCGTCCGCCAACGCCCGATGTGACAGGGGAAGTTGCGATTCGGCCCCATCGACGTGCCGGGACTTCGCTGCTAGACCTGCACCACCCGTACCACCTGCACCCGCCTTCCAAGGAGGAGCATGTGAGACCACGTCGCGCGGTCGTCCGGACCGCATCGGCACTCGTCGCCGCCCTCGCCCTGACCGTCGGCCTCGGCGGCCCCGCCGTCGCGGCGCACGAGGCGGAGACCGGGGCGCCCGCCACCGGGTCCGGACCCGTCACGCACGAGGAGAACGACCGCGTCCCGGAGGGCTCGGTCTGGACCCAGCACTACTTCCCCTCCGCCGACCGCTCCGGCACCCGGCTGCACGCCGACGTCCTGCTGCCCGAAGGGCTGAAGCGGAAGGAGAAGGTGCCGGTCATCCTGTCCATCGGCCCCTACTTCGCCCACGCGGGCCAGACCGGCCCCGAGGGCTGGTCCCGCACCGGCCCCTCCGCCCGCTTCCAGGACTTCATCGAGGGCACCGACCTGTTCGACCAGGGGTACGCCTTCGTCATGGTGGACCTGCGCGGCTTCGGCGGCTCCACCGGCTGCCTGGACTGGGGCGGCCCGGGCGAACAGGCCGACGTGAAGGCCGCGATCGACTGGGCCGCGAAGCAGCCGTGGTCCACCGGCGCGGTCGGCATGTACGGCAAGTCGTACGACGCCGTCACCGGCCTCATCGGCAACAACCTGGACCAGCGCGCGCTCAAGGCCGTGGTCGCCCAGGAACCCGTGTGGGACATGTACCAGTACATCTACTCCAACGGGGTGCCCCGCCCGAACGTGACCGGTACCGCCGGCGCGTACAACTCCATCGCCACGATGCCCCCGATGGCGGACGACGATCCGCGCTACCAGGCCGCCGCCCGCTACGAGGAGAGCCACCCGGAGTGCCTGACCGAGAACTCGGCCGGCTACCGGATATCCGACCAGCGGGACGAGCACTGGACCTCCCGTGACCTGGCGGCGATGGCCAGGGGCAGCGACACTCCGCTCTTCGTCACCCAGGGCTTCATCGAGAACAACACCAAGCCCGAGGAGATGGAGGAGTACCTCGACAACCACCGGGGGCCCGAGCGCGGCTGGCTCGGCCAGTGGGACCACGTGCGCGGCGGCGACCGGGTGGAGGACGGCCGCCTGGCCATGGGCCGCGAGGGCTGGTACGACGAGACCCTCGCCTTCTACGACCAGTACCTGAAGGGCACCAGGCCGACGGTGCGTTACCCGGCCTACGCCGTGGAGGACTCCACCGGTGCCTGGCGGGCCCAGCGCACCTGGCCCGTCACCGAACGGTCGGTCACCGTTCCGCTCGGCGGCGGCTCCTACGTGGACGACGGCGGTGCCTCCGCCCGCGCCGCCCTGACCGCGTCCGGCGGCCCGGCGCCGAAGGCGCCGCCGCAGCCGACCGGCAGGTGGGACATGGAGAACGCGCCCGCCACCGAGCAGCCGGCCCCGGCGGGACTGGCCCGGGAACTGGCGAAGCGTCAGCGCGCCGGTGAGGTCACCTCCAGCTTCTTCGTCTGGTCGAAGCCGCTGCGGAAGGACACGCGTGTCACCGGCACCCCGCGGGTGTCCCTGACGGCCCGGGGCGAGGGCAACGTGATGCTCAAGCTGTACGACGTCGCCCCGGACGGCACCGCCGTCATGTTCGACGAGCAGGTCTCCCTGGTGAAGTCCGGCCGGATGAGCGTCGACCTGAAGGCGACCGACTGGACCCTGGCCGCCGGTCATGTCCTGGCCGTGGAGATCGGCTCCATCCAGACCGGCTCCTGGCGCGACACACCGTCCGGACAGACCATCGAGGTGCGGGGTGCCAGGCTCAGGCTGGCCCTGGACGACCCGGCCGACGACGTCGCCACCCCTGGCGACCGGTCGCCGTACCTGGACACGTACCTGCGCCAGTACACGGTGAGCCTGCCGGCGGGTCAGGGCACATTCTCGGTGGTTCCGGGCGGCCGGTCGTGACAAGCTGTGCTCCTGTTGTCCGAGCCCGGGAGGTCGCCATGACGGAAGAGTCTTCATCGCAAGCAGGTTCGGAACCGGCGGAGGGCGAGGGCGCGGCAGTGACACCCGACGCCGACGGCCAGTACGACCTGAAGGACAAGTTCCGCCAGGCGCTGGAGCGCAAGCGGGGCAAACAGGCGGAGGCCGCGGCCCTCGCCGAGCGCGCCGACGTTGCGAAGATCCGGGGTGCCCACGGCCCCGCCGCCAGTCAGCGTTCGTTCCGCCGCAAGAGCGGCTGACGCCGGGACGAACGGCACACGCAGGGCCCGGCCGTGGCAGCACGGTCGGGCCCTTTCCGTCGTGACCGGCCGGTCGGGTGGTCAGGGACGGGAGGTCAGATAGCCGCCCATGGAGGTGAAGTACTCCGTCGCGGCCAACTCCCGCCCGTCCTCCGTGCGTACGCGCGTGACGGCGAGCCCGTGATTGCGGCCCCGGCGCGCATCGGCCCCGGCGACGATCACCACACCCTCGCCCTCGCGGTAGAAGATCCGGCCGGGCGTGCCGCCGTAGCGGCCCTCGGAGACCACCGCGGCGAGGATCTCCAGCCGCCTGCCCCGGTGGAAGGTGAAGGCGCTGGGGTAGGGCTCGGACTGGGCCCGGACCAGCCGCTCCAGGTCCTCGGCCGGCCAGTTCCAGTCGATGCGGATGTCCTCGGCGGACCGCTTGTGGAAGAAGCTCGCCAGGGACCGGTCCTGCTTGGTGAACTCCGTCTGCCCGGCCGCGATGAGTTCCAGGGCACCGATGGTGACCGGGGCGATGAGGTCGACGGTCTTGTGGAACAGGTCGGTGGCGGTGTCCGCCGGACCGACCGGCACCGCCTCCTGCCGGACGATGTCACCGGCGTCCAGCTCGTCGTTCATCAGGTGCGCGGTGACGCCCACCTCGGTCTCGCCGTTGATCAGCGCCCAGATCAGCGGGGAGAAACCGGCGTACTTCGGCAGCAGCGAGTCGTGCACGTTGAGCGTGCCGTGCCGCGGCAGGCCGAAGATGCGCGGCGGGATCCAGGTCCGCCAGTTGTTGGCCACGATGATGTCCGGATCGGCGTCCTTGAGGCGCTCGAACAGTTCGTCGTCGTCCGGGCGGTTGCGGATCAGCACCGGGACGCCGTGCTCCTCGGCGAGGTCGGCGACGGAGTCGCTCCAGATCTTCTCGTAGGCGTGCTCGCTCTTGGGGTGCGTCACCACCAGGACCACGTCGTGCTCGGAATCCAGGAGCGCGCGCAGGGTGCGGTGCCCCCAGGTCTGGTAACCGAACATGACGACCCGCATGGGCTTCCTCCTCAGTACAGGGGCTGACCGGGCAGTTAAGCAAGCCTTACCTTAGTGGCCAACGTCTATGCGCGGCAGTCCTGTTGGCTCGAATCCTCACTCGGTGCGCCCTATCGACAGCCGTATCTCGTTAGCTTAGGCTCACCTAAGTTTCCGGCTCACGATGGGAGTGACATGTCACCGGTTCTGCCTGCTGACTCCACGCTGGTCCACGACCTCATCGGGATCGGCTTCGGACCGTCCAATGTCGCCATGGCGATCGCGATCCGCGAACACAACGCACGGGCCGACGGGCAGGAGGCTCTCGACGCCCGCTTCTTCGAGCAGCAACCGCGCTTCGGCTGGCACCGCGGCATGCTGATCGACGACGCGACCATGCAGGTGTCCTTCCTCAAGGACCTGGTGACCCTGCGGAACCCGGCCAGCGAGTACAGCTTCCTGTGCTACCTGCAGAGCAAGGGGCGGCTGATCGACTTCATCAACCACAAGAACCTCTTCCCGCTGCGGGTCGAGTTCCACGACTACTTCGAGTGGGCCGCGGCCAAGGTCGACGACTTGGTCTCCTACGGCCACGAGGTCGTCGGCGTCGCACCCGTCGTGCGGGACGGCGTCGTGGACCACCTGGAGGTGACGGTCCGCTCGGGCGAGGGGCTGGAGGTCCACCGGGCGCGCAACCTCGTCGTCGGCACCGGACTGCGCCCCGTCGTGCCCGAGGGCGTGGAGCGCGGCGAGCGTGTCTGGCACAACTCCGAACTGCTCACCAGGGTCGATGCGTTGGAGGGCACCTCGCCCTCCCGGTTCATCGTCGTCGGCGCCGGTCAGAGCGCCGCCGAGAACGTCGCCTACCTGCACCGCCGGTTCCCCTCGGCCGAGGTCTGCGCGGTCTTCGCGCGCTACGGCTACAGCCCCGCCGACGACAGCGCGTTCGCCAACCGGATCTTCGACCCGGCGGCGGTCGACGACTACTTCACCGCGCCCGGCAGCGTCAAACGCCGCCTGATGGACTACCACGGCAACACCAACTACTCGGTGGTGGACATCGACCTGATCGACGACCTGTACCGGCAGATGTACCGGGAGAAGGTCCTGGGCACCGAGCGGCTGCGCTTCCTCAACGTCTCCCGGCTCTCCGACGTCAAGGAGACGCCGGACCGAGTGCGCGCCACCGTGACGTCCCTGGTCACCGGCGAGGAAAGCCTCCTGGACGCCGATGTCGTGGTCCTCGCCACCGGCTACGGCCCGGCCGACCCCGTGGACCTGCTCGGTGAGGTGGCCGACCACTGCCTGCGCGACGACGAGGGCCGGGTGCGCGTTGAGCGCGACTACCGCGTCGCCACGGAACCCGGCCTGCGCTGCGGCATCTATCTGCAGGGCGGCACCGAGCACACGCACGGCATCACGTCGTCGCTGCTGTCCAACACCGCCGTCCGGGTCGGCGAGATCCTCGAATCGCTGCTCGACCGGGGCCTCAAGTCCGCGTCCGACGAGGCCCGTACGGTCGCCGACGGGACCGGCGGCGGCGCGCGTTAGTGTACGACGCCATGACCACGACTGCGGTTGACCGTCCCGCGTCCGATTCCACGGGCCCGGCAGACGCCCGTCGGCGCCGGGTGGCTGGACTGGGCGTGCTCGCCGTGCTCCTCGTGGTCGCGGCGGCCGCGTCGCTGGCCGTCGGAGCGCGTGCGCTCAGCCCCGCCGAGGTCTGGCACGGGCTGTTCGCGGCGCCCGAGCCGGACCAGCGGCTCACCGAGATCCGGCTCATCGTGCAGACCGTGCGGGTGCCCCGCACGGTGCTCGCCGTCGTGGCCGGCGTCGCACTGGGCGTCGGCGGGGCGCTGATCCAGGGGTACACCCGCAATCCGATCGCCGACACGGGGCTGCTGGGGGTGAACTCCGGTGCCTCGTTCGCCGTCGTGTCGGGGATCGCCGTCTTCGGGTTCACCAGCCCGTTCCAGTACGTCTGGTTCGGGTTCCTGGGCGCGGCGGTCGCCGGGGTGGTCGTGTTCGGGCTGTCGAGCATCGGCCGGGGGGCGGGCAACCCCCTGACGCTGCCCCTGGCCGGGCAGGGGGTCACGGTGTTCCTCGCGGCGATGACCACGGCGGTCGCGCTGACGGACAAGGCCTCGCTGAACGCGCTGCGGTTCTGGAACGCGGGCTCGCTGACCGGGGTCGGCTTCGACGTCATCTGGCCCGTCTCCGCCTTCATCGCCGCCGGGCTGCTGCTGGCACTGACCACGCTGCCCTCCGTCAACCTGCTCAACCTGGGCGACGACGTCGCACGGGGGCTCGGGGTGAACGTCGCCCGGACCCGCACGGCCGGCATCGTCGCCATCACCCTGCTGGCCGGCGCGGCGACCGCGGCCTGCGGCCCCATCGCCTTCCTGGGGCTCATGGTGGCCCACGTCGCCCGGTACCTGACCGGCCCGGACTACCGCTGGCTGGTGCCGTACGCCGGTCTGCTCGGGGCCGTCGTGCTGCTGGTCTGCGACATCGTGGGGCGCCTGGTCGTGCGGCCGGGGGAGCTGGACGCGGGGGTCGTCGTCTCGCTCCTGGGCGCACCGTTCTTCGCCGTCCTGGTGTGGCGCGGAAAGTTCAAGAACGCGTGAACGGGGCGGACATGAAGGTGAACGGAGCCGACGCGGCAGCGGACGCCGAGGCGGCCGTACGGGCATCGGTGGCGCCCGGGGTGCGGTTCGGCGGCGTGTCGTTCGTGTGGCGGCCCTGGATCGCGGGGGTCACGCTGCTCCTGGCGGTGGCGGGCTTCCTGGTGTTCTGCCTGTCCATCGCGGTCGGGGACTTCCCCATCGGCCTGCCCAGGGTCGTGGCCACGGTCCTCGGCGGGGGCGAGCAGGTCGACCAGTTCGTGATCATGGATTTGCGGATGCCGCGGGCCCTCGCCGGCGTCGTCGTGGGGGTCGCGCTCGGGGTCTCCGGCGCGCTCACCCAGTCGATCGCCCGCAATCCGCTGGCCAGCCCGGACGTCCTCGGCATCACCAGCGGCGCCGGAACGGTCGCGGTGCTCCTGGTGACGGTGTCCGGCGGCGCCGCGACCGCCGTGGTCGACTCCCTGGGCCTGTCGGCGGCGGCGCTCGCGGGCGGCCTCGGCACCGGACTGCTGGTGTACTTCATGGCGTGGCGCCGCGGGATCGACGGCTTCCGGCTCATCCTCATCGGCATCTCGGTGAACGCCGTGATGCAGGCGATCACGACCTGGCTGCTGGTCACCGCCGACATCAGGGACGTGGCCCGGGCCCAGGCGTGGCTGGTCGGCTCGCTGGACAACCGCTCGTGGGGCGAGGTGCACGTCGCGCTGTGGTGCACGCTCGTGCTGCTGGTCGTGGTGGCCTGTGTCGCCTTCCAGTTCAAGCCGCTGCACTTCGGCGACGAGGTCGCCGCCGGACTCGGCGTGCGGTACGGCGCGGTGCGCGCGGTCCTGCTGCTGTGCGCGGTGCTGCTGGCGGGCGTGGCGGTGAGCGCGGCGGGACCGGTGCCGTTCGTCGCGCTGGTGGCGCCGCAGGTGGCGATGCGGCTGGCCCGGTGCCCGACGCCGCCGCTGGTGGCCTCCGGCCTGGTGGGGGCGGTGCTGCTGACCGGCTCGGACCTGGTCGCGCGCACCGCCCTGCCGGTCTCGCTGCCGGTCGGTGTGGTCACCGCCGCCGTCGGCGGGCCCTTCCTCGTCTACCTGCTGGTGCGGGCGAACCGCAGATAGCTGGTACAAAGTAAGGTGAGCCTAATCGAGGGGGCCTTGTGGTCGTTCAGTCCATCACCGGGACCAAGACGGAAGTTGACGGCGCCTCACGGCTGGCGGCTCGGGGCGTCACCGTCGGATACGGGGCGCGGTCCGTCATCGACGGTCTCGACGTGGCGATCCCGCCCGGGGTGATCACCACCATCATCGGACCGAACGGCTGCGGCAAGTCGACCCTGCTGCGCACCCTGTCCCGGCTGCTCAGGCCGAGTGGCGGGACGGTCGTGCTGGACGGCGAGGACATCGCCGCGCTCCGGACCCGCGAGGTGGCGAAGAAGCTCGGCCTGCTGCCCCAGGCGCCGGTGGCGCCGGAGGGACTGACGGTCTCCGACCTGGTGGCCCGGGGCCGCCACCCGCACCAGAGCTGGCTGCGGCAGTGGTCGTCGGACGACGCCGACGTGGTGCGGCGGGCGCTGGCCATGACCGGCGTGTCCGACCTCGCGGACCGCCCGGTGGACTCGCTCTCCGGCGGACAGCGCCAGCGGGTGTGGATCTCGATGACGCTGGCCCAGGGAACCGACCTGCTGCTGCTGGACGAGCCCACCACCTACCTGGACCTGGCGCACGCGGTCGACGTGCTCGACCTGGTCGACGACCTGCACGAGTCCGGGCGCACCGTGGTGATGGTGCTGCACGACCTCAACCTGGCCACGCGCTACAGCGACAACCTCGTCGTCATGAGGGAGGGCGCGATCCTGGCACAGGGCCACCCGCGCGACGTGATCACCGCCGACCTGCTGCACGAGGCGTTCGGGCTGCGCGCCAAGGTCATCGACGACCCGGTCGGGGACCGCCCGCTCATCGTGCCGATCGGTCGCACGCACGTCGAACTGGGCGAACCCGCTTCGCAGTTGTCGTAGTGAGGGTAGGCTAACCTCACTCGGGCGCGATAAGGTGTGCTGCCCTCAGACGGGGCGCAGTCACGGCGCGACAGCAAAGGGATCTCCGGATGCTCCTCAGAACGACGCGTATGAAGCCCTGGCGACGACTCGCGGCGGCCCTGTCCGCCGCCGCGCTCGGCGTGGGACTCCTCGCGGGGTGCGGTTCCGACTCGGACGACTCGGCTGACCAGGCCGGGGGCGACACCCCGGCCGCCGCCGGTGCCTTCCCGGTCACGGTGGAGCACGCGTTCGGAACGACGAAGGTCGAGAAGGCCCCCGAGCGGGTCGTCACCGTCGGCTACACCGACGACCAGACCGTCCTGGCCTTCGGCATCAAGCCCGTCGGCATGGTCGACCAGTACCCGAACCCGCCCGGGCAGAGCCCCGACATCAACACCCAGTGGCCCTGGGTGAAGGACAAGTGGGGCGACGCCAAGCCCGAGGTCATCATGAAGAACGGTGACACGGGCCCCAACTACGAGAAGATCGCCGCCCTGCGCCCCGACCTGATCATCGCGGTGTACTCCGAGATCGATCAGGCCGCCTACGACAAGCTCTCCAAGATCGCGCCCACGGTGGGCCGCACCAAGGGCGAGAAGGAGCCGTTCAGCGCTCCGTGGCAGGACAACGCGCTGCACATCGCCAAGGCGCTCGGCAAGGCCGAGGAGGGCGAGAAGATGGTCGCCGGCATCCAGGGCAAGCTGGACGCGGCCAAGCAGGCGCACCCCGAGTTCGCGGACCGGACCGCGGTCGTGCTGTCCTGGTACAAGGACTCGGTGGCCCCCTTCACCTCCACCGACGTGCGCGGGCGGCTGGTCACCGGCATCGGCTTCAAGTACCAGACCGAGATCGACAAGGTCGCCGGCGGCGACTTCTACACCACGCTCTCGCCCGAGCGCGTCGACCTGGTCGACGTGGACCGCGTCTTCGTCATCAACGACAAGGCGGACCAGGACGCGTTGAAGAAGTTCAAGCTGTTCACCAACCTGGACGCCGTCAAGAACGGCAAGGTGACGTACCTGCTGGACAGCGAGGGCCCCGCGGTCGGCGCGGCCATCTCCCAGGGCACCCTGCTGTCCATGCCGTACGCCGTCGACGAGCTGGTCAAGGCGGCCGGGTAGGTGTGAGCGTCACCGACACCCGCCCCGCACCGGCCGTCCTGCGTACGGCGACCGGACGCGAGGCAGCCCGATGGGTCGCCGCCCACTGCCGCGAGGTGCCGTGGCTGACGGCCGCCACGGTGATCGCCACGGTGGCCGGAGCGGCGCTCCAAGTGCTCCCGGTGCTGCTGCTCGGCCGCGTGGTCGACGCGGTGGCCGGCGGCGAGTCGCAGTCCGTCCTGGTCACGATCGGCGCCCTGATGGTTGCCGCCGCGCTGCTCGGCGCGGCGGCGACCGCGGTGTCGACCTATCTGATCGGGCGGCTGGGCGCAGACCTGCTCGCCCGGCTGCGGGAGGGTGCCGTCCGCGCCGTGCTGGCCATGCCCAGCGCACGGGTCGAGCAGGTGGGCCGCGGCGACGTGCTGTCCCGCGTCGGTGACGACGTCGCCGTGATCTCCAAGGGCATCCGGACCGCCGTTCCCACGGTGTTCTCCGCGGGCGTCCTCGTCACCATCGCCACGGCCGGTATGTTCGGGCTCGACTGGCGGCTCGGCCTGGCGGGCGCCGGCGCGCTGCCCGCCTACGCGCTCGCCCTGCGCTGGTACCTGCCGAGGTCCGCCCCGCTGTACCGCAGGCAGCGGGCGGCCCAGGCCGACCGGGCACAGGCCCTGATCAGCGGCCTGAACGGCATCGACACGGTCCGGGCGTACCGGCTCGAGGACGCCTTCCGCGAGCGGGTCACCCGTGAGTCCTGGCGGGTGCGCGACCTCGGCATCGAGGTGTTCCGGTTCTTCGGCCGGTTCGTCGGCCGGGAGAACCGCGCCGAGTTCATCGGGCTGACCCTCATCATCGTGGTGGGCTACGCGCTGCTGGAGGCGGACGCGGCCACGCTGGGCGAGGTGTCGGCGGCCCCGCTGCTGTTCCACCGGCTGTTCACCCCGCTGGGCGCCATCATGTTCACCTTCGACGAGGCGCAGAAGTCCGGCGCCAGCCTCACCCGCCTGGTCGGCGTCCTGGGGGAGGACGCGGCGGACCGGCTGGTGGGCGACGAGTCCGTCGGCGCGGCGGCCGGCCCCCACCCGGTGACGGTGCGGGGACTGACGTTCACCTACCCGGGTGCCGAGGAGCCGGTCCTCAGGGACGTCGACCTGACGATCCCGGCGGGCGGCTCGCTGGCCCTCGTGGGCGCGACGGGCGCGGGCAAGACGACCCTCGCCGCGCTGGTCGCGGGCATCGGGACCCCGCAGTCGGGGTCCGTGCGCATCGGGACGACCGACCTGGCCGGGCTCGACGAGGCCGGTGCGCGGGCCCTGGTGAGCATCCTCACCCAGGAGACGCACGTGTTCTCCGGGTCGCTCGCCGACGACCTGCGGCTGGCCGCGCCCCGGGCGAGCGACGCCGAACTGCTGGACGCCCTGCGCACGGTCGGCGCCGGCCCGTGGGCCGAGGCGCTGCCCGACGGGCTGGACACCCTCGTCGGTGAGGGCGGCGAGCGCCTGGACGCGACCAAGGTCGCCCAGATCGCGCTGGCCCGGCTGGTCCTGGGCCGGGCGCCGGTGGTGGTCCTCGACGAGTCGACCGCGGAGGCCGGCAGCGAGGGCGCCGCCGAACTGGAGCGGGCGGTGCTGGCCGCGTGCGCGGGCCGTACCACCCTGTTCGTGGCGCACCGTCTGACCCAGGCGATGGCGGCGGACCGGATCGCCGTCCTGGACGCCGGACGGGTCGTCGAGGAGGGCACGCACGCGGAGTTGGTGGCCCGGGGCGGCCGCTACGCACGGCTGTGGCGGGCCTGGCGGGAGGGCGGCCGGGCGGGGTAGTTAGGTAAGCCTTAGTTAGGTTAGCCTGCCTCCATTCCTTGGAAGGGGCGTTGAGTCTTCGATGATGGAACCGACCGCTTCTCTCATACGGCTTTCTCCCGGACACCTGACCGGCATACGCCGGCGCACCGGCGACTTCTCCGACCAGGTCGTCGCCGAGGCGTGCGCTGTCGCACTGGCGTACTGGGCCACGGGCCGCGGCCCCGCCGGACTCGACCTCACCGCGGGCACCCTCTTCACCGACGTACTCGGCTGGACCGACAACGGAGGTACCGCGCCCGGCGGCTGGACCGTCGCGCCGGACGGCCGGACCATCACCCTCCCGGACGGCGTCGCACCGGACGAGGCGCAGCTCGCACTCGACGACCTCGCCGACTTCCCGGACCGCCCGCTGGGCACCATCGGCCCCTCGGGCCCGGCGGAGCGGCTGGAGCAGCTCGCCAGGTGGAACGACACCGACGCCGACCGGGTCCGCCCCAGCCTGGTGGAGATGTTCCTCGAACAGGCCCGCGCCAGGCCGGACGCCGTGGCCGTCGTCGACGAACACCGCACCCTGACCTACCGTCAGACCGCCGAGCGGTCGGCGCAGTTGGCCCACCACCTGATCACACGCGGGGTCACCGCCGAGGACGTCATCGGCATCTCCCTGGAACGCTCGGCCGAGATGGTGATCGGACTGCTCGCCGTGCTCCAGGCGGGCGGAGCCTTCGTCCCGCTGGACCCGCACTGGCCCGCCGAACGCCGGGCCGTCGTCATCGAGGACGCGGGCGTCGGCCTGCAGCTCAACTCCTCGGGCGAGCACGCCCCGGCGGAACCGGAAGCCGTCGCCGTGGACCTCGCCGACTGGGCGTACGGCGCCCACCCCGCCGAGACGACCGGCATCACCGTCCCCGGCGACGCCCTGGCCTACGTCATCTTCACCTCGGGCTCCACCGGGCGGCCCAAGGGCGCCATGATCCGGCACGAGGCGATCAGCGAGCGCCTGCTGTGGCAGATCCACGAGATCCTGGGCTTCGGACACGACGACGCGTCCCTGTTCAAGGCGCCGCTGTCCTTCGACATCTCCATCAACGAGATCTTCCTGCCCCTGGTCAGCGGCGGCAGGCTCGTGGTGCTGCGGCCCGGCGGCGAACGCGACCCGCAGCACCTGCTGAGCGTGATCGACGAACAGCGCGTCACCTTCACCTACCTGGTGTCGTCCATGCTGGACGTGCTCCTCGAGATGGCGGGCGACTCGGGACGCCTCGACAGCCTCCGGCACGTCTGGTGCGGCGGCGAGGTGCTCACGCCCGAACTGTACGAGCGCTTCCGCACCCGGCTCGACATTCCGCTGTACCACGGCTACGGCCCCGCCGAGACCACCATCGGCGTCTCGCACGTCGTCTACCGGGGAGCGGCCGAGCGCCTGTCGACGTCGATCGGCCGGGCCAACCCCAACACCCGGCTGTACGTCCTGGACGACGAACTGCGCCCGGTCCCGGTCGGCGTCGGCGGCGAACTGTACGCGGGCGGACTGCTGCTGGGGCGCGGCTATGTGAACGCGCCGGGCCTGACCGCCTCCCGGTTCGTGGCGAACCCCTTCGCGAACGACGGCTCCCGGCTGTACCGCACCGGCGACCTCGCCCGCTTCAACCCCGACGGCTCGCTCGACTTCCTCGGCCGCGCGGACAACCAGATCAAGATCCGCGGCATGCGCCTGGAGATCGAGGACGTCGAGGTCGGCCTCGCCGAACACCCCCACGTGCGCCACACCTGCGTCGTCGCGAGGAAGAACACGGCGGGCGGCACCTACCTCGTGGGATACGTCATCCCCGCCACCGGCCACGAGGACCTGCGCGCGGAGGACGTCAAGGCCTGGGCCGGCGCGCACATGGTCGAGTACATGGTGCCCGCCCACGTGGTCGTGATGAACGCGTTCCCGCTCACCGCGAACGGCAAGCTCGACCGGAACGCGCTGCCCGAACCCGTGACCTCGGCCTCGGTCGTTGCGCCCACGACCGACGCGGAGCGCACGGTGTGCGCGGCGGTCGCGGCGGTGCTCCGGCTGGACCGGGTGGGGGTCGACCAGGACTTCTTCCAGCTCGGCGGGGACAGCATCCTGGCGATCTCCCTGCTGAGCGCGCTGCGCGACGCCGGTCTCCACGTGAGCGCCCGGCAGATCCTCACCCACAGCACGGTGGGAGCGCTGGCGGCGGTGGCGAGCCGCGAGGACACCACCGTGGTGGACCACCGCGACGTGGCGACCGGAACCGTCGTGGGATCGCCCGTCGTGCAGTGGCTCGGCGAGACCACGGACGCGATCGACGGCTTCGTCCAGTCGGTCGTGCTCAACACCCCGGCGGAGCTGACCGCGGACGCGCTCGACACGCTCCTCGCCGCCCTCGTCCGCCGCCACCCCATGCTGCGCGCCAGGCTGGTGCGCGGCGCCCGCTGGGGCTTCGACATCCCGGAGGCCGACCAGGACCCTGCCCCGGCCCTCTGGCAGGAGAGCGACCGGCCCCTCGACGCGTGCCTCGCCCTCGCCACCGCCGAACTCGACCCGACCGGCGGCAGGATGCTGCACGCGGTCTGGCGCCGCCGGGCACGGCAGCTGGCCGTCGTCGTCCACCACGTGGTGATCGACGGCGTGTCCTGGCGGATACTGATGGACGACCTGGCCACGGCCTGGCGGCAGCTCACCGCGGGCTCACCCGTGGAACTCCCGGTGGCCGGCACGTCCTTCCGGCGCTGGACCCAACTGCTCGAACGCGCCGCGTTCGACGCGGACAGCGCCTGCTTCCGCCGCCCCCTGGCGGGCCCCGACGAGCCGCTGGGCAGACGTGCGCCGTCCGAGGACGACACCGTGGCACGCGAGCGGATCCGAACCGTCACCGTCGACGCCCGGACCACGGCCGCGCTCCTCGGCGACACCCCCGCGAAGTTCCACGCGGGCGTCAACGACGTCCTGGTGACCGCGCTCGCCGTCGCCCTCGCCCGGCACCGCCGCGACCTCGGCCAGGACCAGACCTTCGCGCACCTCGAACTGGAAGGCCACGGCCGCGAGCCCCGGTTCGTCGCCCCGACCGCCGGCTTCGAGCCGGAACTCTCCCGGACCGTGGGCTGGTTCACCACCCTCTTCCCGGCCACCGTCGACCCCGGCACGGCCCCGGACCCCACCGCCCCCGAGTACCTGGCCGCCGCCCTCAAGGCGGTCAAGGAGGACCTCGCACGCGTCCCGGACAACGGCGTCTCCTACGGCGCCCTGCGGTACCTGGCCCAGGTCGCCTTCGACACGCCCGCGCCCCAGGTGCTCTTCAACTACCTGGGCCGCTTCGACGCGGGCTCGTCCGGCGACTGGCAGCTCGCCCGCACCACCGGACAGCTCGGTGAGCGGCGCGATCCGCGCATGCGCCTGCCGCGCGCCCTGGAGTTCAACGCGATCGCCGAACCTGGCCCCACCGGCGCGTACCAGCTGGTCACCGCCATCTCCTGGCCCGACGGCAGGTTCACCGAAGCGGACATCACCACCCTCGCCGCCTACTACCAGGAGGCCCTCACCGGGCTGGCCGCGCTGGACCACGGCGGCCACTCGCCCAGCGACTTCCGCCCGCTGCCGCTCACCCAGGCCGACGTCGACGCGCTGGACGGCCCGGCGCTGCGGGACGTCCTGCCGCTGACCCCGCTGCAGGAGGGCCTGTACTTCCACTCCGTCTACGACGACGAGGCCACCGGCAGCTACGTCGAGCAGCAACTGCTCACCCTGGAGGGCGAGGTGGACCCCGACCGGCTCGCGACGGCCGCCACCCGCCTGCTCACCCTGCACCCGAACCTCGCCGCGCGCTTCGTGTCCCTGGCCGACGGCCGCGTCGTCTCCGTACTGGAGAGCGGCGTCGAGGCGCCCTTCACCACACTGGACCGCCCCGGCATCACCGACGACGAGATCCGCGCCCACGCCGAGCGGGACCGCCGCGCCGGCTTCGACCTGGCCACCGGTCCGCTGATGCGCTACACCCTCATCCGCGCGGGCGCCGGCCGGCACGTCCTGGTGCAGACGGTGCACCACATCGTCGCCGACGGCTGGTCGGTACCGCCCATGCTGCGCGCCCTGCTGGCCGAATACCACGCGCCGGGCTCCGGACACGCGCTCGGCGGTTTCCCCGACCACGCACGCCGCCTCGCCGCACGCGACGACGAGGCGAGCGACCGGGTGTGGGCCGAGCAACTGGCCGGCCTCCCCGGCCCGTCGCTGATCGCCGAGGGGCACCCGCCCTCCGCGCACTTCGCCGACACCGCCGGGCCGGCGGACCTCGACGTCGACGCGGCCGCCCGGTCGGCCGGAGTGCCGCTGAGCGTGGCGGTGCACAGCGCCTGGGCCCTCACCCTGGGCGGCATCCTGCACAGCGACGACGTCGTGTTCGGCTCCACGGTGTCCGGTCGCGACGCGGACGTGCCCGGCATCGAGGACATGGTCGGCCTGTTCATCAACACGATCCCGCTGCGCGCCCGCTGGAGTGCCACCACGTGCGCGCGCGAACTGCTCGACTCCGTGCGGGCACACCAGAGCGCGGTCCTGCCGCACCAGCACGTCTCGCTGGCCCGGATCGCCCGCCGGGCCGGCGCGGGCGCGCTCTTCGACACCCTGGTGGTGTTCGACGTGGCGACCGACGTGGCCGCGCTGCGGCGACCGGGCGACACGCTCACCGTCACCGGCATCGTCAACGAGGGCGCCCCGCACTACCCGCTGACCCTGGTGGTGGAACGCACGCCGGACGGCCGCCCGCACTTCAACCTGATCCACGACGCCGACCTGCTGGGCCAAGGGTCCGTCCGCGAGATCCTGCGCACCTTCACCCGGAACCTCACCACCCTGCTCACCCGGCCCGACGCCCCGGTCGCGGACCTGGTGTCCCGGGACGCGGAACACCTCGAACCGGTCGCCCCGGCCACCCTGGGCGACCTGTTCGACGCCGCCGCGCGCCGCGACCCGGCCGCCACCGCCGTCACCCAGTGCGCCCTCGACGGCGCCACGCGGTCCCTGACCTACGGCGAACTGACCGAGGCCAAGGACGGGTTGGCCGCCGCCCTGCGTGCGTCGGGAGTCGGCCCCGGCTCGCGGGTGGCGGTCGCCGTGCCGCCCTCCGTCGAGCAGGTCGTCGCCCTGGTCGCCGTCGTCGCCGCGGGCGGTGCCTACGTACCGCTGGACCCGGCGTACCCGGACGAGCGCCTGGCGTACGTCCTCGCCGACTCCGCCCCGCAGGTCGTGCTGGTGGCCCCGGAGCAGCGCGACCGGTTCTCGGGACTGCTCGACCGGACCGGCGTGCCGGCCCGCCTCCTCGTGCCGGGGGAGGGCCGCCCGGCCACCGCCGCGGAGCCCGGACCCGGGGCCGCCTGGAGCGACCCCGCCTACGTCATCTACACCTCCGGATCGACCGGGCGGCCCAAGGGCGTCGTCGTCCCGCACTCCAGTGTCGTGACGCTGCTCGCCCGCACCCGGCCCGCGATGGACTTCGGCCCGGACGACGTATGGGTCCAGTTCCACTCCTTCTCCTTCGACTTCGCCGTCTGGGAGCTGTGGGGCGCGCTCGCGCACGGCGCCGAGCTGCTGGTGCCGGAGTACGGACTGACCCGCTCCCCGGTGGACTTCCACCGCCTGGTCCGCGAGCGCGGGGTGACCGTGCTCAACCAGACCCCCTCGGCGTTCTACCGGTTCGCCGAGGCCGACCGGCACGCGGGCGAGCCACTGCCCGCACTGCGCCGGATCGTCTTCGGGGGCGAGGCGCTGGACCTGGGGCGGCTGCGCGGCTGGGTCGAGCGGCACGGCACCGACACGCCCGAGCTGGTCAACATGTACGGCATCACCGAGACCACCGT
The DNA here is from genome assembly GCF_020404845.1 of Streptomyces hyderabadensis. Lineage (GTDB taxonomy): Bacteria > Actinomycetota > Actinomycetes > Streptomycetales > Streptomycetaceae > Streptomyces > Streptomyces hyderabadensis. The sequence continues at coordinate 25,573 of NZ_JAIOJZ010000014.1, forward strand.
CCACGTCACCCACCGGGTGCTGACCGCCGCCGACTTCGCCCCCGGCGCCGCCGCCGGCCCCATCGGCGGCCCGCTGCCCGGCCTCGTCACCCACCTCCTCGACGACCGGCTCCGCCCGGTGCCGCCGGGCCGGGTGGGCGCGATCTACGTCGCCGGCGATCAGGTGTCGCTCGGCTACCTGGGCAGGCCGGGGCTCACCGCCGGCCGGTTCGTCGCGGACCCGTTCAGGGCCGACGGCTCCCGCATGTACCACACGGGCGACCTCGCCCGCCGTACGCTGGACGGCGAGCTGGAGTTCGTGGGCCGCGCCGACGACCAGGTGCAGCTGAAGGGGTTCCGCATCGAGTTGGGCGAGGTGGAGTCCGCGATCCGGGACCTCGACGGCGTGGTCGACGTCGCCGTGACCGTCGCGGACAGCGACGATCACCTGGTCGCACACGTCGTGGGCCGGGTGCCCGCGGACCTCACCGTGCTGCTGTCGGCGAAGCTGCCCGCGTACATGGTGCCGGGCCGGGTGCTGCCCGTGGACGCCCTGCCGCTCACCGTCAACGGCAAGCTCGACCGCGCGGCGCTGACCGAACGCGCGGCGCGCACGCCGTACGCGAGCGCCGGTGCGCGGGACGACGGCGCCCGCGGCGGTGCCGGGCCGGGCAGCGGTGCTGGGAGCGGCATCGCGCCGGGCGCCGGTGCCGCGAGCGGTGCCGCGCCGGGCGGCGGCAGTGGGGGCGGCATCGAGCCGGGCGGGGCTGCCGGGGCCGGCGGCCACGACTTCGCGCTCGCGTCCCTCGTCGACATCTTCGCCGCGACGCTGCCCGGCGCCGCCGCGGACGCCGACACCGACTTCTTCACCGCCGGAGGCGACAGCATCGTCGCCATCACGGTGATCAACCGGGCCAGGGCCCTCGGCCTGCCGGTCGCACCCCGCGACGTGTTCCTGCTCCGCACCCCCCGCGCGCTCGCCGCACACCTGGGCACCCGCGCCTCGCGACCCGGGCCGTCCGCACCCGCCCCGCAGGAGGACGGCCCGCTGCCGCCCACGCCGATCATCCTGCGCCAGCGGGAACTGGGCGGGTCACTGGCCCGGTTCGCCCAGGCCAGAACGCTGGCGGCCCCCGAAGGCACCGGGTTCGCCGACGCCGAGCGGGCCGCGCGGGCCGTCGTCGCCACCCACCCGGCGCTGCGGCTGCGGCTGCGCGTCGAGCACGGGACGTGGTCCCTGCGCACCGAGCCCGCCCGCGAGGTGACCGTGGTCCGCGAGACCGGGACCGACACGGCGGGCGCCGCCGACCGGGCGGCCGACCGCCTCGATCCCGAGACCGGCGACGTCATCGCGTTCACCTGGCTGGAGGCGGCCCGGACCCTGGTGGTCGCCGTGCACCACCTGGCCGTCGACGCCGTGTCCTGGCTGATCCTCCTGGACGACCTGGCCGGCGCGATGCGCGGGGCGGACCCGGCCCCGCCGACCACGTCCTACGCCGAGTACGCCCGGGCGCGGACGTACCGGTCCACCGACGGCAGCGACGGCCTGGACCACTGGATCAGAACGCTCCAGGCCCCCGCGCCGCTGCCCGCCGCGGTGCACCCGCGCGAGACGACCGTCGTACTCGCCCCCGGCCCGAGCGACCGCGTCACCCGCACCGCACCGGCCGCGCTCGGCGTGGGCCTCACCGAGCTGCTGTGCGGCGCGCTGCGCACCGCGCTCACCCGCATCCAGCCGTCACCCACCGATCTCGCCGTCGACCTGGAGCGGCACGGCAGGGTCCCGGCCCTCGACCACCACGACTACACCCGCACCGTCGGCTGGTTCACCGCCATCGCCCCCGTACGGCTCACCGGGCACACCGACCCCGTCGCCGCGGCCCGCGAGGTCGCCGAACGCCAGCCGGACGAGCACGCGCACGTCGCCTACGGCGGCCTCAGGTACCTCAACCCGCAGACCGCCCCGCTGCTCACCGCCCGCCCGCAGGTCCTCTTCAACTACCTGGGCCGGGGCGACGAGTCCGCGGCACCGCGCCTGACGGGCGGCGAGGCGTCCACCCCGTACGCGGTCGAGGTGAACGCCTGGACCGACGCCGCGACCGGCAGCCTGCACGCGGCCTTCACCCTGGCCGAGGGCGTCCCCGACGAGATCACCGAGCACTGGCTCCGCGCGCTCGAACGGATCGCGGAGGCCGCCGTGACGGCCGAGCGCACGGCACCGGTCAGCCCCCTCCAGCGGGGCCTGTACTTCCAGGCCCAGCTGACGGGACCCGCCGGGCACTACGTCGCCCAGAGCTACTTCACCTTCCGACGACGCCTGGACACCGACGCGTTGTCCCGGGCGATGGGGTACGTGCTCGCCCGGCACCCGGCCGTGGGCGCGGGCTTCACCACGGACGGGGACGGGAACCCGGTCCAGGTCCTCGCCGCCGACCGCCGGGTCGACGTCCGCACGGTCCACGCGGCGACGGACCCGGAGGTCGACGCGCTGCGGCTCGCGGACCGGGAGCGGGGCTTCGATCCCGGCGAGCCGCCGCTGATCCGGCTGACCGTGGTGCGGCTGCCCGACGACCGCGACGGCCTGCTGCTCAGCTACCACCTGCTGCTGTGGGACGGCTGGTCGCGGGAGATCGTGCTGCGCGACCTGTTCGACGCCTACCGTGCCGACCTGGAGGGCGAGCCCCTCGACCCCGTGCCGGCCACGCCGGGCTTCGAGGACCACACCAGGGCCCTCGCCGCCAAGGACCCGGGCGCGGCGGAACGCTTCTGGGCGGCGCACCTCGCCGGGCTGTCCGGCCCGACCCTGCTCGCCGGACCGGCGCCCGCCCTGCCGGAGGACCTGCCGCGCGCACTCGTGCACACCCTGACGGCCGAACGGTCGGACGCGCTGAGGACGGCGGCCCGGACGTACGGCGTCACGCTGAACTCGGTGCTGACCGGCGCCTTCGGTCTGTTCCTCGGCGCCCGCACGGGCCGCGCCGACGCCGTCTTCGGCGTGACCGTCTCCGGGCGGGAGGGCGAAGGGCTGGCCGGCATCGTCGGCGTACTGCTCAACACCGTGCCCATGTGGACCCGGGCCCGGCCGCAGGACACGGTGCGTGACTACCTGACGGCCGTGCAGTCGGCCAGGGTCGACGCCATGGAGCACGAACACCTCGGGCTGGGCGAGATCCAGCGGGCCGGCGGGCACGGCACGCTGTTCGACAACCTGTTCGTCCTCCAGAACTTCCTGGGCCTGGACGCCTTCGCCGAGATGAACGCCCGGCACGGCATCACCTCGGTGCGGGCCGACGACTCCACCCACTATCCGTTCACGTGGGTGGTCACCCCCGGCGACCGGCTGACCGTCAAACTGGAGTACCGCGACCACGACACCGCGGGCGCCCGGCGGCTCCTCGACGACTACCTGCGCGTGCTCGACGACCTCGCCGGGCGCACCGGGGCCACCGTGCCGATCGGGGCGCTGCCCGGCCTGGCCCCCGCCCCCGAGCCCGCCGCGCGCACCGACATCGGCACGGACACCGTCGTGGACCGCTTCGACCGGGCGGCCGACCGCGACCCGGGACGGACGGCGCTCGTCGCCCACGGATCCACCATGACCTTCGCGCAGTTGCGGGACCGCAGCCGGGCGGTGGCGGGTGTGCTGGCCCGGCGCGGGATCGGACCCGGGGCGACCGTGGGCCTCGCCCTCCCGCGCTCCCTCGACTCGATCGTCGCCCTCTTCGCCGTACTGCGCACCGGCGCCGCCTACGTACCGCTGGAGCTGGACCACCCGGACGAGCGGATCGCCGCGATCGTCGCGGACGCCCGCCCGGACGCCGTGCTCACGGTGAGCGCGGTCTCGCACCGGCTCACCGGCGGCCCCGGCCTGATCGAGCTGGACCGGCCGCTGCCCGCGGCCGAGCCACTGGTGACCTTCGCGCCGGGCGACCCGCACCGGCTGCGGCACCCCGCGTACACGATCTACACCTCCGGTTCGACCGGCCGGCCCAAGGGGGTGGTGACCGAGTACGCGGGACTCACCAACATGCTGGTCAACCACCAGCGCCGGATCTTCGAACCGGTGCTGGCGCGGCACGGCCACCGGACCTTCCGCGTCGCCCACACCGTGTCGTTCGCCTTCGACATGTCGTGGGAGGAGCTGCTGTGGCTCGCCGACGGCCACGAAGTGCACATCTGCGACGAGGAGTTGCGCCGCGACGCGCCCCGGCTGGTCGCGTACTGCCTGGAGCACGGGATCGACGTCGTCAACGTCACCCCGACCTACGCGCAGCAACTGGTCGCCGAGGGACTGCTCGACGACCCGGCCCGGCGCCCCGCGCTGGTGCTGCTCGGCGGCGAGGCCGTCACCCCGGCGCTGTGGACACGGCTGGCCGAGACCGAGGGCACCGTCGGCTACAACCTGTACGGACCCACCGAGTACACCATCAACACCCTCGGCGTCGGCACCTTCGAGTGCCCCGACCCGGTGGTGGGCGTCGCGATCGACAACACCGACGTGTACGTGCTGGACCCGTGGCTGCGCCCGCTGCCCGACGGCGTCCCCGGCGAGCTGTACGTCGCCGGCATCGGCATCGCGCGCGGCTACCTCGGGCAGCCCGCCCAGACCGCGCACCGCTTCGTCGCCTGCCCGTTCGGCGCGCCCGGCGAGCGCATGTACCGCACCGGGGACCTGGTGGTGCGACGCCCCGACGGGAACCTGATGTACCTCGGCCGCACCGACCAGCAGGTCAAGATCCGCGGTCACCGGGTGGAACTCGGCGAGGTGGAGGCCGCGTTCGCCGCCCACCCGGCGGTGCGGTTCGTGGCCGCCGTCGCCCAGCCCGACCCGCAGGTCGACGGCGCCCACCGGCTGGCCGCCTACCTCGTGCTGGACGGCGCCGACCTGTCCCGGGTCGCCGCCGACGTGGGCGCCGGACTGCCGGACTTCCTGCGCCCCACGCACTACGCCGAGGTCGACGGCATCCCGCTGACCGTGAACGGGAAGGCCGACACCAAGGCGCTCCCGGAGGCCAAGCCGCTGGGCGCGCTGACCACGGCGGGGGAGCGCGGACCGGAGACGGAGACCGAGACGACGGTGTGCGAACTCTTCGCCGAGGCCCTGGACCTGGACGCCGACGAGGTGAGCGCAGTGAGCGACTTCGTGGCCCTCGGCGGCCACTCCATGCTGGCGGTGCGGCTGACCGGGCTGCTCCGCCGGGAGTACGGTCCAGTGATCACGATCCGCGATCTGTTCACCCTGCGAACCCCGGAAGCGATTGCCCGCCACCTCGATGACCACTCCTGACGCACAGCGGCCCCGCGCGGGGTCCGACATCCTCCGTACCGCCCTGCGGCGCAACGTGGGCGCGATGGCTTCGGGCACCGTCCTCATGGGTCTCTACCAGGCCGGTGAGACCGCCTTCCCCATCGCGCTCGGCCTGATCGTCGAGCACACCATGCGGGACCGGAGCCCCGAAGCGCTCGGCCTCTCCGTGGCCGCGCTGGCCGTGATCATCACGACCGTGTCCCTGTCCTGGCGGTTCGGGATGCGGATCCTGCAGAAGGCCAACACGACCGAGGCGCACCGCTGGCGGGTCCGGGTCGCGGACTGCGGCCTCCAGCCGGTGGCCAGGGACGTGGACCTCAAGTCCGGCGAGGTGCTGACCATCGCCACCGAGGACGCCGACCAGACCGCCGACATCATCGAGGTGGTGCCGCTGCTGATCAGCTCGCTGGTGGCGGTGCTGATCGCGGCCCTCGCGCTGGGCCTGGCCGACATCCGGCTCGGGCTGCTGGTCATCGTGGGAACCGTCGCGATCCTGTCCGTCCTGAGCGTGATGTCCCAACGCATCGGCTCCAGCACCCGCGAGCAGCAGGCCCGGGTGGCGCGGGCGGGCGCCAAGGTCGCCGACCTCATCATCGGTCTGCGCCCGCTGCACGGCTTCGGCGGCAACCACGCGGCGTTCCGCTCCTACCGCGAGGTCAGCACGGAGGCGAGGCGCCAGTCCGTCACCGTCGCCCGGGTGAGCGGCGTCTACGCGGGCACCGCACTGGCCCTCAACGCGGTGCTCGCCGCGGCCGTGACCCTCACGGCGGGCTGGCTGGCCTTCCGGGGCCGGATCAACATCGGTGAGCTGGTCATGGCCGTGGGCCTGGCGCAGTTCATCATGGAACCGCTGAAGCTGTTCTCGGAGATGCCGAAGTACGTGATGGTCGCGCGCGCCTCGGCCGAGCGGATGGCCCTCGTGCTCACCGCGCCGCCGGTGACCACACCGGGGACGGAGCGGCCCGACCGGGGCGGGGACCTGGAGGTCGACTGCGTCCGGCACGGGGCGCTGCGCAAGGTGCGGTTCCGGGTGCGGGCCGGCGAGTTCGTGGCCGTCGCGGCGTACCAGCCGCGCGCCGCGGCCGACCTCGCGGCCGTCCTCGCGCTGCACGTCCCGCCCGACGCCTATGAGGGGACGGTGCGGGTCGGCGGCCGGGACCTCGCGGACCTGGCGGTCGCCGGAGTCCGCGAGCACCTGCTGGTCAACCCGTACGACGGCGAGATCTTCGCGGGCACCCTGCGGTCCAACATCGACCCGTCGGGCACCAGCCGGACGGTCGACGCAGCCGTCGAGGCGTCGATGCTGACCGACGTCGTCGCGCTGCACCGCGAAGGGCTCGACTACGCCGTCCGCGACCGGGGTGCCAATCTCTCCGGCGGGCAGCGCCAGCGGTTGTCCCTGGCCCGCGCGCTGGCCGCCGACACGGACGTGCTGGTGCTGCGCGACCCGACGACGGCCGTGGACGCGGTGACCGAACAGCTCATCGCGCGGGGCGTCGCCAAGCTGCGCCGGGACCGCACCACCCTCGTGATCACCAGCAGCCCCGCCCTGCTGGACGCCGCCGACCGCGTCCTGGTCCTGGACGAGGGCGTCATCACCGCCGAGGACACCCACCGCAATCTCCTCGCCGGCGACGAGGAGTACTGCCTGGCCGTGACCCGGTGATCAGAGGGGGCACGGGGCCGGTGCGGCGGGCCCCCTACCCGAGGGCCCAGGCCACGTCCCGCAGCAGCGCCTGCCGCCAGCCCGCGCGGTCGTGGCCGGAGGCCGACCGGGAGACCCGCACGGTCGCACCGGCCTGCTCGGTCAGGGTCTCCACCAGGGCGCAGTGGGGGAGCATCCGCGTCTCGTGTTCCCCCACGTCGAACGCGATCCGTAGTCCGGACAGGTCGGGGCGCCCGCGCAGGCGCGCCGCCAGCGTGCCCCCGACCGGACCGCCCAGGGGGTCCGCCAGATCCGCGGCGCCGGGCGTCCACCACAGCGACGCCGACTGGCAGGCGACGCGCGACACCAGGTCCGGGAACTCCAACGCCGCGTACAGCGCGCTCAGACCGCCGAGGCTCTGCCCCGCGACCACCGTGCGGCCGGGATCGGCGGGCACCCCGCTCCCGGCCACCAGCGGCAGCAACTCGTCCCGCACCGCCTCCCACAGCGCGGGCCGGCACCCGAACTCGGCCTCCCGGTCCTTGGCCGGGACGAACACCAGGGTGACCGGCGGCATCTCACCGCTCGCGGCGGCCGAGTCGAACGCGGCCGCCGCCGGATGCAGATACAGCCAGTCGTCGCCGTCGAGCAGCAGGACCAACGGCCCGCCCCCGCCCACCGGATGGACCCGCACGGTGCGCCGCCCGCCGAGTCGCTCGCTGGTCCAGCGCAGCCGGGCGGGGGGCAGGGGCAGTACGTCGGCGGCGCCGAGCAGGGGCCAGTGCGGCTGCGCCGGGGCGTCCGGAGTGGCGGCGACGGACCGGTCGCCGCCCGCGCCCGCGGGGTTGTACGGGTCGGCGTACGCGTCGTCGCCCACCACGAACCGGTACGTCACCCGCAGCCGCGCCGGCATGCGCACCTCGGCGTACCAGCAGTCCGTCTCTCCCCACCGCCGCAGCTCCACCGGGGCCGACCAGCTCTCGAAGACGGCGCTCGCCGCCTGCGGCCCGCGCCACAGGAACAGGGTCCGCCACCCGTCGCCGTCGGGGACCGACAACGGCGTCGTGAGACCGGCCCAGAAGGCCTCGGTGCCCGGCTCTCCCGTCAGCCCGTACGCGGCGAGGATCTCCGCCCCCGCCCGCCTCATGAACGTCTCCTTGTGGAGCGGAAATCCAGAAGGCTAAGCTCATCGCGCATTAGGCGAGCCTAACCTAATTCCACGGGAGGGACCCCGGATGAGCACCAACCCCTTCGACGACGCCGACGGCCGGTTCCTGGTCCTGGTCAACGACGAGGGCCAGCACTCGCTCTGGCCGTCCTTCGCGGCGGTGCCCGGCGGATGGACGACCGTCTTCGAGGAGAACACCCGCGACGCCTGCCTGGCCTATGTCGAGGCCAACTGGACCGACCTGCGCCCCCGTTCCCTGGCCGGGCCCGCGGACGCCTGACGGCCGGGGCACCGGCAGCACCCGTGCCGGGCCACGCCGGTCGCCGTCCCGCCCTGCGGGAGGAAATCGACTCGCGTCCGCGTGACGCGAGTCGCTAGCCTCGGCCTCCGCCGGAGCGCCGCGCGGGCGCGGGCGCACCACGAGGACCGTGAAAGGGGCCGGGCATGGAGATCGAGGGCGCGCGGACGGACCGGTTGGGCGTACTGCTCGACCAGTTCGACCAGGCCAGGGAGATGGCCCAGGTGCGGCTCGCGGGACTCGGCGACGAGGAGTACCTGTGGGAGCCCGTGGCCGGCTGCTGGTCGATCCGGCGCCGGGGCGAGGCGGTGACGCCCAGAGCGTACGGGCCGGGCGAGTGGCTGCTCGACAAGGGTGCCCCCGACATCCCGGCGAGCGAGTACGCGGAGGTGGCCCGGCAGGCCGCGAGCGGCATGTCGGTCACCAAGATCGCCGAAGACTGGAGCGTGAGCGTCGAGCGCGTCGAGCAGGTCCTCGCCCACACCGGCACCCCGGAGCCCGACGCGACACCGGTCACCACCATCGCCTGGCGGATCGCGCACCTGCACTCCTGCTTCGCGGGCCAGTGGGAATGGACCTTCGGCGAACGCCGCCGGGACCCGCGGCTGCTGGTCGACTTCACCCCCTCCGCCGCCCTGGCGCTCGAACGGTTCTGGGCGCTGATCGACCGCTGGCGCGAGGACGTCGCCCACGTCACCGAGGAGCAGCTCGACACCGTCGGCTTCTCTCAGTACCCGTACGGCTCCGACCCCGACGACCCTTACATCAGCGTCGTGGCCGGGGACAACCTCGAGTTCATCCACCACATGGCCGAGATCGCACTCCTGCGCGACCTGTGGCGGGCCCGCTCCACGGCCGCCGGGGCCTGACCGGCGCCGCCGGGAGACGGGAGGGCGATTCATGGGGGACGCGACCGACGGCCGTGAGGCCGGGCGCCGACGTGCCCGGGGGACGGGACGCCATCCGCAAGCGGCCCGGGATGCACGTCGGTTCGACCGGTGAACGCGGCGTGCGGCAGATGGTGTTCGAAGGCGCCGGACGGGCGGTCAACGAAAACACCCCGAGCAGGGGGACGCGAACCTCCGCCGGACCGTGCGCCGCGCTGGCTGAACGCCGCGCGGGCCGCACGCTCACTCCTCCGTGTCGATCCGGGCCAGACGTGCCGTCACGTCGTCGGCGAGGCGGGTGAGGAGGCGGGTGAGGTCCTCGCGGTCCTGGCGCGGCCAGTCGGTGAGCGCCTCGGCGAACCAGCCGAGCAGGGAGGCCACGTACCGGTTGGCGGCCTCCAGCCCCGCCCCGGTCGGTTCGATGAGGCTGGCCCGGCGGTCGTGGGGGTCGGCGACCCGGCGCACCAGGCCGCGCTTCTCCAGCGCCTGGACCTGGCGGGTGACGTGCGGCCCCACCACCTGCATCCGGTCGGCGATCTCGCCGATCCGCAGCGGCTGGTCGGCCGTACGGAGGGTCACCAGCACGCCGATGGCGGGACGGTCGAGGGCGAGCCCGGCCGCCTCGGCGGCGCGTTCGGTGAGCCGGCCCTTGTTGAACGCGGCGCTGAGCTGGGTGAGCCGCGGCAGCACGGCGACCAGGTCGGGGTGCGGTTCGTCCGGCGCGGCGGAGGGCCCGGCGGGGCCGGGAGGTTCGGGGGTCATGAGGGCTCCATTTGCATACCTGAGTTAGGTATCTATATCGTGGGGAGTGGCCGGTGCCTGGGAGGGTGCCGTATGGCCTCCATAAAGATACCTAAGGTACGTATATTTTCCGTCCTCGCGGCGGCACGTACCTCCGTCTTCCCGGGGTCCGCCCCGGTGGAAGGGTGAGAAGCCATGATCCACACGTCCCGTCCGGCTCGCCGCGTACTGATCTCCGGAGCAAGTATCGCGGGCCCCGCGCTCGCGCACTGGCTCGACCGGTACGGCTTCGAGGTGACCGTCGTCGAGAAGGCCGCCGCCGTACGCGGGGGCGGCTACGCGATCGACGTGCGCGGCACGGCCCGCGAGGCCGTGGACCGCATGGGCCTGCTGCCGGCGCTGACCAAGGCGCACGTCGACAGCCAGCGGATCACCTTCGTGGACGCCGCGGGGGAGAAGGTCGGCTCGCTGCAGCCCGAGCAGCTGACCGGGGGAGAGGCGGGGGTCGACCTCGAAGTCCGGCGCGGCGATCTGGCCGACGTGCTCTACACCCCCCTGCGCGACCGGGTGGAGTTCCTCTTCGGCGACTCGATCGCGACGCTCGACGACGCCGGGGACGCCGTGCACGTCGTCTTCGACAGCGGCGCGCGCCGCACCTTCGACCTCGTGATCGGCGCGGACGGGCTGCACTCGAACACCCGCAGGCTGGTCTTCGGCCCGGAGGAGCCGTTCCACCGCTACCTGGGACACGTCTTCGCGGGATTCACGCTGCCGAACGACTTCGGGCTGGCGCACGAGGCCGTGATCTGGAACGAGCCGGGACGCGGCGCCGTCCTCTACGCCCACGAGCCCTCCGACCGGTTGCACGGCTTCCTCACCTTCACCCGTGACACCCCGCCCTTCGAGGCCTTCCGCGACCCCCTGGCCCAGCGCGACCTGGTGGCGGCACGCTTCCCCGAGCGGGTCTGGCACCTGCCGCGCCTGGTCGAGGCCATGCGGGAGGCCGACGACCTCTTCTTCGACATCGTGAGCCAGATCCACATGCCCACGTGGTCGCACGGGCGGGTCGTCCTGGCGGGCGATGCCGCGCACGCCACGTCGTTCATCTCCGGCCAGGGGTCGAGCGTCGCGCTCGTCGGCGCGTACGTCCTGGCCGGTGAACTGGCCACGCACCCCGACCACGCCGACGCGTTCGCGGCCTACGAGCGCCGGGTCCGTCCCTTCGCGGAGCGCAACCAGGCGCTGGCCACCAGCGGCGGCACGGCGGTGACCCCCACGACGCGGCAGCAGATCGAGGCCCGCAACGCCCTGCTGCGGGATCCGGAGACGGCCGCGAGGGCGCTCGTGACCGCGAGCGCGCAGCAGGGTCGTGCGGCCCACTCGTCCCTGGTGCTGCCCGACTATCCGGGGGCCGTCTGAGGGGCACGGACCCGCCGGACCGGACCGGACCGGTTCGGCGGCCGGCCGCCGGTTCGGCGAGCGGTCGCCGGATCAGTCCGCGGGGTCGTCCGCCGCCGGGTCCGCCGGGCCGGCCTGGGCGCGCCAGCCGTGCAGGAGCAGGTCGAACACCGTCTCCACGGTCGCCCGGGGGTCCTGTCGTCCCGTGGTCAGGGCGGGGACCTCGAGGACGAACCGGGCCAGCGCGGCGCACGCGGGGTCGTCCGGCTCCCGGCCGAGTTCCTCCGCGATCACGCCGCCCAGGGTGTCGGCGTGTCGCATCCACATGCGCTCCCCGTACTCGCGGAGCGCGGGCGTGTCGCCGACCAGGGCGGTGAAGCCCGCCCGGCGCGGATCGGTCACGATCGGCACCCAGGACTCCAGGGCGTGCGCGCGCAGTGCCTCGACCACTCCCTGCCCCGCGGGCCGCTCGCGGACGGCGGCGGCCAGCGCGGCGTCGACGTCCTGCTCGCGGTCGAAGACCAGCGCCTCCTTGCTCGGGAAGTGCGCGAAGAGGGTCGTCGTCGACACGTCGGCCCGCTCCGCGACATCGCGGACGCTGACCCGGTCGAAGCCGTGCTCCAGGAAGAGCTCGAGGGCGGCGTCGGCGATGGCCTGCCTGGTCGCGGCCTTCTTGCGCTCGCGACGGCCTGGAGTCGGGGAGTCGGGCATGGCGCCACTCTAGCGCACAACTGGAACGGCACAGTACTCGGTCTCGGACAGAAATATGAGTGATGCAGAAACTTGAACGGTTGCAGTTTCTGCCTCGTTTCTGCTTTGGTGGTGCCACGGGGGACCCACCGACGGAAGGAAGCCGCCATGAACTCTCCGACACCCGCGATCGCGCGGATCAGCATCATCGGTGCGGGCCCGGGCGGACTCACCTGCGCCCGCGTCCTGCAACGGCACGGCATCGCGGCGACGGTGTACGACCGCGATCCGGACGCCGCCGCGCGGGACCAGGGAGGCTCGCTCGACCTGCACGAGGAGGACGGTCAGCTCGCGCTCCGCGAAGCCGGCCTGCTGGAGGAGTTCTTCGCGCTCGCCAGGTGCGAGAGCCAGGAGGAGCGCCGCTACGACCCCGCGGGACGCCTCCTGGGCCACCGGCTCCCGGCCGAGGGCGAGACGGCCCGCCCGGAGATCGACCGCGGTCAGCTCCGGGACCTCCTGCTGCGCTCGCTCGACCCCGGCACGGTGCGCTGGGGGCGCACCCTGGAATCGGTGGGCGGGCCGGCCGACGGGCCGCGGACACTGACGTTCGCCGACGGGAGCACCGTCGAGACGGACCTCGTGATCGGGGCGGACGGCGCCTTCTCCCGGGTCCGTGCGGCGGTGTCCGACGCCGTGCCGCGCTACACGGGCGTCGGCTTCCTCGAAGCATGGTTCGACGCTATGGAATCCAGGCACCCGGAGCTGTCCGAACTGGTCGGCCGGGGCAGCGCCCATGTGGCCGACGGCGAGCGCGGCCTCTTCGCGCAGCGCAGCAGCGGTGGTCACCTGCGCGTCTACATCATGCGCAGGGTCGCCCAGGACTGGATGGCGGCGAGCGGCCTGAGCCCGCGGGACACCGAGGGCATCCGCGCACACCTCCTCGCCGAGTACGCGGGCTGGTCGCCGCGGCTGCTCCGTCTGATCACCGAGAACGACGGCGCCTACGTCGACCGCCCGCTCTACGCCCTGCCGGTGCCGCACACCTGGCGGCCCACGCCCGGCGTGACCCTCCTGGGGGATGCCGCGCACCTGATGCCCCCGCTCGGTGCCGGCGTCAACCTGGCCATGCTCGACGCCGCCGAACTCGCGCTCGCCCTCGCCGGGTCCGCCACCGTCGACGATGCCGTGCGCGGCTACGAGAAGACGATGCTGCCGCGCTCGGCCGAGATCGCCGGGATGCTGGAGGGCGGCGCGGGCTTCCTGCTGGAGGAGCCGGACGCCGGGGACCTCGCGCGGTTCGACGCGCCCGGAGCAGGCCACGGGCCCGGCCCGGCCCGCTAGCAGCTCAGGTTGGCACCGGGCTCGACACCGAGGAGCTGGGTGAAGCGCTCGTAGTTGTCGATCCGGCTCTGGACCTGCGCGGGGTTGCGCCCGTCGCACTCCAGGCTGCCGTTGATGGACCGGATGGTCTCCCCGAACCCGGCGCCGTTGACCATGGCGTCGTGCGGGGTCATGGTGCCCGGCCCGGACTGGGTGTTCCAGTACCACAGGCCGGTCTTCCAGGCCACGGCCGAGTCGTTCTGGACCAGGTCGGGGTTGTTGAGCAGGTCGATGCCCAGGGCGTCCCCGGCGGCCTTGTAGTTGAAGTTCCAGCTCAGCTGGACGGGCCCGCGCCCGTAGTACTTGTCGGTGCCGGCCGGGCAGCCGTACGGCTGGGAGGCGTCGCAGTAGTGCGGGTAGTTGGCGGTGTTCTGCTCCACGACGTACACCAGCCCGCCGGTCTCGTGGCTGACGTTGGCGAGGAAGGCGGCCGCCTCCTGCTTCTTCACCGTGTCGCTCCCGGTGTTCGAGAACCCGGGGTAGGCGCTGAGCGCGGCGGTGAGGCCGCTGTAGGTGTAGAAGGAGTTCCGGTTCGGGAACATCTGGTCGAACTGGGCTTCGCTGACCACGAATTCGGCGGCGGCGGCCCGGGTGTCCGGCTGCTCGGACTTCTCCGCGACGGCCGACGGTGCCATGGTCAGGGTGCACAGGGCGGCGGCCGCGCCGGTGGCGGCCAGCAGTGCGAGCTTGCGGTGCTGCATCGGTGAGGACTCCTGCTCGGTGGGAGGGAGGGAAGGCGCGGGAAGGGCGGAGGGGGGGAGCGACCGCGCACCCTCGAAAGGGGCGCCGCCGCTCCCGCACCGCTCCGTCTGGCCCGTCAGCCGCCGACGTTGACGTCGATGCAGGCGTAGAAGGCGTTGGAGGTGTCGGCGACGTTCCAGACGGCGAGGACCTTCTGCTGTCCGGTGAGCCCACCGAAGTCGACCTGGTGGTTCACGACCGCGCCCGGCTTCGCGCCGCCGTCGTCGAACAGCGCGATCCGCTGACCGCCGACGTAGTACTCCCAGGTGCTGGTGGCGTGCTGCGCGGTCAGCCGCCACGAGAACGTCGTGGTCTTCGACACCGGGGTGACCTGCCACCCCTTGCTGTCGTCGTCCAGTTCCGCGAAGCGGCTGTTGCCACCGCTGCAACTGGTCAGGCCCTTGGGGCCCTCGACGCTCTGGGGCTCGTACTTGATGTCGCCGCAGGACACCGTGCCCGCGGCGCACTGGGCCTGACGGCTGGGCGGGTCGGAGATGTAGCCGTGGGCGCTCGCCGAGGAGGCGGGCAGGCTGACGGCCACGACAGGGGCGAGGGCCGCGCCGATCAGGGCAGCGGTCTTCCGGCGTGCGTTCATGGGAACTCCTTCACATCCGGCCGTCCCAGGGCACGCGCGGTCGTGTGTGGGGGGACCGCGCGCACGCCGAGTACGGCCTCTCGTGGGTGGGGCCAGGAGGCGCGAAGGTGACGCGCACCCACCGTCCCCGCCGGGGCGTGGGACCCCGGCAGGGCTCAACTCCGTAAACGGAGCGGTGAGTTCTGTTGGACTAGACCATACAAGCGGTCGACGTGACCGTGTCAAGAGTGTGTCGAGGGATCAGCCGGCGGCCCGCTTGGACTCCAGCCGGCCGAGCGGATGCGCGTCCCCGGCCAACTCCTCGCGCACCGTCGTCCATTCGGCGTCGTCGACGCCGAGGGTGTGCCGGAGGTAGGCCAGGGTGACCCGCTGGACCAGGGCGACGTGGGCGGGGTTCTCGTCGGTGGTCTCCGCGGCCTCGTAGCCGGAGATGCCGCCCAGGAAGTGTTCCGCTCCGAACAGCGTCAGGAGGCTCTTCTCGCCGGGGCTGAGGACGTACGGGTCGGCCGTCCAGTCCGCGCCGCGCACGGTGAACGGAAGGTCGTCCTTGTCGCCCGCGACCACGAGCGCGGGGGCGGTCATGCGGGTGAAGTCGGGGTCCCTCAGCCAGGGGAGGTGCTCGGCGGCGAACGGCGTCAGGGAGTCGCCGCCGGCGCCGGCCGTCGCGAGCAGCACGCCCGCCCTGACCCGGGGGTCGGAGAGGTCCTCCGCCTCCCCGGTGGCGGGGTCGCGGACGCGCAGCCCCAGCAGGATGCCCGCCGTCTGGCCGCCGAAGGAGTGGCCGGCCGCCGCGACGCGGGACCGGTCCAGCCGCCCGGCGAGGCCGGGTACGGCCGCCTCCACCACGTCCAGATTGTCGAGGACCCGCTTCATGTCCTCGACCCGGGAGCGCCACAGCCCCGGCCTGTGCGGGTCGTCCTCGGGAAGGCCCACCGTCCTGGAGTCGAGATGGGTGGGCTGGACCACCACGAAACCGTGGGCGGCCCAGTGGTCGGCGAGCGGGCCGTAGCCGTCGAGCGACGAGCCGAAGCCGTGGGCGAGGAGGACGAGGGGCAGCCCGTGCCCCGTTGCGGGCGCGGACACCCGCACGCGCAGGTCCTCGCCGCGCTCGGGGGCGTGTAGCACGACGGGTTTGACCGAGACGACCGGTGCTGTGGTGGCGACGCCGGCCGTCGCGCTGACTGATGCGGTCATGAGGAGCCTTCCTTCTGGTGGCAGGGGGAGTGGGAAGCGGGGCCCGGGACGGGGGTGGGGCCCTCGCGCGTTACGCTAAAACCTGACGTTGACGTGAGAGGCAAGCCGTACGGCCCGGCTCATGGGAGGAGGTGCGGGATGCGCATCGGGGAGCTCGCCGCCAGAACGGGCGTCAGCGTTCGGGCGCTGCGCTACTACGAGGAGCAGGAGCTGCTCGTCCCGGAGCGCAGCCACAGCGGCCAGCGGCTCTACCCGGACGGCGCGGTCGACCACGTCCGGCTGATCCAGCAGCTCTACGCCGCGGGCCTGTCGAGCCGCACCATCGTCGAACTCCTGCCGTACGCGCCCGACGGCCGGGCCACGCCGGAACTGCTCGACCGGCTGTCCGCGGAGCGGGACCGTGTCGAGGGCCGCATCACCGAACTGGTCGGCACCCGGGACCGGCTCGACTCCGTCATCACCGGCGCCACGAGCAATCTCCGCACCGGCCGGTCCTGCCGCGCCGGCGCCTCCTGAGGCCCACCGGCGCCCGTCGGCCCGGGCCCGGGTGCTTCGGCCGTGCCGGTAGGGCCGACCGGGTAGAGGATGACCCGCCCGGTGCCGCCCGCCCGGGAAACGACCTCGTCGCTGCTAGTTTCGCCAGCCGTCGGAGCAATCCGGATATAGCCGTCGGAGCAATCCGGATATATCGGTCTCAGGCGGGCGTCGGCTCGGAGAGGGAGTACGGGTGAGTGGTGTGCGCGAGGAATCGTCGGGGACGGGCGCCCCGTTCGGGCGGAGGACCTTCATGGCGTCGGCGGTACTGACGGCCGCCGCACCGGTCTCGGCCGCCGCCCCCGCCCGGGCGGCCGAGCGGCCGGAGGGCGCCGTGCCCGGCTGCCGCTCCGTGGCCCGGCTGCTCGCCGTCCCCGAGGACGGCCGCGGCGTCGACTGGCTGAGGGAGGGCCTCCAGGTCGCCGTGGCACTCGAACTCGCCACCATCCCGCCCTACCTGTGCGGATGGTGGTCCGTGGGGGACCGCACGAGCCACGTCGCACGGCTGATCCGGCGCATCATCGGCGACGAGATGTACCACATGGGCGTCGTCTGCAACCTGCTGGTCGCCGTGGGCGGCCGGCCGAGGATCACCGACGCGGCCCTCGCCTACCCGGGAGCGTTGCCGGGCGGGGTGCGCGACGGGGTGAACGTCTACCTCTCGGGTCTCACCAGGCCCTTCGTGCACGACGTGATGATGGCCGTCGAGGCCCCGGAGGAGCCCCTCGCCCGCGGCATGAACAACTCGCCCAGCATCGGGCGCTTCTACGACGACCTGCTGGGCGCCTTCCGGTCCGCGGCGCCCGAACTGTCGGCCCGCGGGCAGCTGTCCGAGCGCATCGGCTCCGACGTCCTGGAACCCGTCACCGACCTCGACGGCGTCGAGCGGGCGATCGAGATCATCAAGGAACAGGGCGAGGGCACCACCAGCTCCCCCGAGGACGCCTTCGGCGACGACCACCCGGCCCACTACTACGCCTTCGGTGAGATCTACCACGGGCGGCAACTGCGCCAGGAGGACGACGGGTGGCGGTTCACCGGTGCCCCCGTGCCCTTTCCCGACGCACGCCCCATGGCCCGCGTCCCGGCCGGTGGCTGGCCCGACCCGCCGCAGCGGGTGGCGGACCTCCTCGACCGGTTCGACACCGCCTACGCCCAGGTGCTGAGCACCCTGGAGGCGGCCTGGGCGGACGGCGACGCGCGCACCCTGGGTTCGGCCGTGCGGACGATGCGCGGGCTGGAGGGCCCTGCCCTGGAGCTGATGGAGACCGGCATCCCGGGCGCCGGCGGCAACTACGGCCCCCAGTTCCGCCCGCCCCACGGGTGATGTCCGCGGGCCCCCGGCCCGCTACCGGACCTGCATGATCTGGATCAGGTTGCCGCAGGTGTCGTCGAGGACCGCCGTGGTCACCGCGCCCGTCTCCAGCGGCTCCTGGGTGAAGTGCACCCCGAGTCCGCGCAGCCGGTCGTACTCCGCCCGTACGTCGTCGACGGAGAAGGAGGCGGCCGGGATGCCGTCCTCGGCCAGCGCCGTCCGGTACGGCCGCACCGCGGGGTGGGCGGAGGGTTCGAGCAGCAGCTCGGTCCCGTCGGGGGCCTCGGGCGAGACCACGGTCAGCCACCGGTCCCCGCCCGCCCCCACCGGCACGTCGTGCTTCTTCAGGAAGCCCAGCGCCTCGGTGTAGAAGCGCAGGGCGTGCGCCTGGTCGTCGACGAAGACGCTGGTGAGGTGGATCTTCATGGGGCCATCTCCGGTGTGTGGGTTCCGGGCCGTCGGGTCGCGAGGTGCTCGGGCGGGCCGAAACCCTCCGGGACACCACCTGCCTATCAAGGGCCCGCGGGTCCGGCAACGGCCCAGACCTCGGCCAGGGCCGAGGCGGTGAGGACCCGGCCGGGGTCGCCGTGTCCCGCCAGGCGGCCCTCGCGCAGCAGCAGACAGGCCTCGGCGGAGCGGGCGGCCTCCAGGTCGTGCGTGGCGTGGACGACCGTCACGCCGTCGGCGACCAGCTCCGCCAGCAGCGCGGTGATGCGCTCCCGGGCCTCCGGGTCGAGGCCCGTGGTCGGCTCGTCCAGGAGCAGCAGGTCGGACTGCTGGGCGAGCCCCTGGGCGATGAGGGCGCGCTGCCGCTGCCCGCCCGACAGCTCCCCGAGCTGACGCGGGGCGAGGTCGGCGACGCCGAGCCGGTCCAGCGCCGCGTCCACGATCAGCCGGTCCCGGCGGTTCAGCCGCCGCCACGGCCCGCGCTCGCCCCACCGCCCCATCTCCACGGCCTGCCGGACGGTCAGCGGGAGGGCGTCCGCGACGGCGCCGCGCTGCGGCACGAAGGCGGGCGGCCGCTCGCCGCCCAGGTCCAGGTCGCCCGATGTCGGACGGATCACACCGGCCAGCACACCGAGGAGCGTCGACTTGCCGCTGCCGTTCGGGCCGACGAGCGCCGTGACGGCCAACGCCGGTATCCGGCAGGTGAGTTGCCGCAGTACCGGCCGTCCCGGGTAGCCGGCGCACAGCCCGGCCAGCCGGGCGCGCGGCGCCCGCTCGGACGGTGCGGGGGGTGAGGAGGAGGATTTGTTGAACATGATTTTCATTGTAGTGTCCTCCGCATGGATTGGTTGACGACCCCGTTCGAAGTGACGTTTGTGCAACGAGCCTTGTGGGGCGGCATCCTGGTGTCCGCCATCTGCGCACTGGCCGGCACCTGGGTCGTGCTCAGGGGCATGGCCTTCCTCGGCGACGCCATGTCCCACGGACTGCTGCCCGGGGTCGCGCTGGCCGCGCTGTTCGGCGGCAACCTGCTGCTGGGAGCGGTGGCGAGCGCGGCGGTGATGGCGGCCGGCGTCACCGCCCTCGGGCGGACCCCGCGACTCTCCCAGGACACCGGCATAGGGCTGCTGTTCGTCGGCATGCTCTCGCTCGGCGTGATCATCGTGTCGCGTTCGCAGTCCTTCGCCGTGGACCTGACCGGCTTCCTCTTCGGCGACGTCCTCGCTGTCCGCGAGCGGGACCTGCTCCTGCTGGGCGCCGCGCTGCTGGTGGCCCTGGTCGTCTCCGTACTGGGCCACCGGGCCTTCCTCGCCCTCGCCCTCGACCCGCGCAAGGCCCACACCCTGGGCCTGCGCCCCCGGCTGGCGCACGCGGTGCTCCTGGTCCTGCTGGGCCTCGCGATCGTGGCCTCGTTCCACATCGTCGGCACCCTGCTCGTCCTCGGTCTGCTCATCGCACCGCCGGCCGCGGCCCTGCCCTGGGCGCGCGGCGTGCGAGGCGTCATGGTCCTCGCCGCCCTGCTCGGCGTCACCGCCACCTTCGCCGGGCTGCTCCTGTCCTGGCACCTGAGCACCGCCGCCGGGGCGACCGTCTCGGCCGTCGCGGTGGCCCTGTTCTTCCTGTCCCACGCAGCATCCGGCCTGCGGCACCTGCGTGCCCGCCGAATCGCCGCCCCCGTCCCGACCGTCGACTGAAGGAAACCCGAGGCGATGGACCCCACCGTCCGCACACACACCACGCGCCGGCTCCCGACCGCGCTCGTCCTCGTCACCGCGCTGTTCGCCGCGGGCTGCGCGGGACGGGCGGACGGCGGGCCGGAGCCGGCCGCGACCGAGTCGTCCGCCACCCCGCACGGCTACGTCGAGGGAGCGCGGGAAGCCGCCGAGGAACAGTCCCGGCTGCTCCTGGGCGACCCCGGCACCGGTGCGAGCCGGGTGCTCGACCTCGTCACCGGCAAGGTGCACGAGACCGCCGCGGTGCCCGGCGCCGCCGGACTGAGCACCGACGGCCGCTTCGGTTTCTTCCACACCGACCGCGGCACCCACGTCGTCGACGGCGGTTCCTGGATGGTGGACCACGGCGACCACGTCCACTACTACCGGGCGGCCATACGCGACGTCGGCGACCTCCCGGCCGGCCGCGGCGCCGAGGTCCGCAGCGACGCCACGGTGACCGCGGTGACCGACCGGGACGGGCGGACGACGCTGTACGACCGGACGGCACTGGAGCAGGGGAAGGTCGGCCCCGCCCGGACGCTCGGCGACGGGCACGCCGGCGCCGTCGTCCCCTACGGGGAGCACCTGGTGGCCCTCACCGGCGACGACGACTCCGCGAAGCTCACGGTGTACGACCGCGAGGGCGCCCCCGTCGCCTCACCGGGCGCGACCTGTGAGCGGCCCCGGGGCGACGCGGTCACCCGCCGCGGCGTCGTCCTGGGGTGCGCCGACGGGGCGTTGCTCGTCCGCGCCGAGGACGGCGGCTTCACGGCCGAGAGGATCCCGTACGGGCGGGACGTGCCGGAGGAGGAACGGGCGACGGCCTTTCGCCACCGGGCCGGCAGCGACACCCTGACCGCACCCGCCGGCGAGCGGGCCGTATGGGTGCTGGACGTCACCGACCGCGCCTGGACCCGGGTGCGGACCGGGCCGGTCGTGGCGGCCAACACCGCCGGGGAGGGCGCACCGCTCCTCGTCCTGGAGACCGACGGCGCCCTGCACGGCTACGACATCGCCACGGGCAGGCACACCGCCCGCACCAAGCCCCTCCTGGCCGCGGCCGGGAAGGCGGCCGCCGGCCCCGGCGCCGGCGCACCGGTCGTCGAGGTCGACCGCAGTCGCGCCTACGTCAACGACCGCGCCGGCACCCGTGTGTACGAGATCGACTACAACGACGACCTGCGCGTCGCGCGCTCCTTCGACCTCGACATCGCACCGGGCCTGATGGCGGAGACCGGCCGATGAGCCCGACGGGACGCACCCGGATCCGGCTGGCACGGCTGCGCCGCCTCCTGGTGGGGCTGCTCGCCCTGGTCACGGCCGCCACCGCCACGGCCTGCTCCGGCACCGAGGAACAGCCCCGCATCGTGGTGACCACCAACATCCTGGGCGACATCACCCGTCAGGTCGTCGGCGACCAGGCGGAAGTCACCGTCCTGATGAAGCCCAACGCCGACCCGCACTCCTTCGGTCTGTCGGCGGTGCAGGCCGCCCAGTTGGAGCGCGCGGACCTCGTGGTCTTCAACGGCCTCGGCCTTGAGGAGAACGTCCTGCGGCACGTGGACGCCGCCCGCGCGGCCGGGGTGGCGACCTTCGAAGTCGGCAGGGCGGTCGACCCCCTCACCTTCCACACCGGTGAGGACGGCGGACCCGAGGGGGAGTCGGGGCAGCCCGACCCGCACTTCTGGACCGACCCCGACCGCGTGCGCACGGCCGCCGGACTCATCGCCGACCGGGTGAGCGAGCACGTGAAGGGCGTGGACGACGCCGCGATCCGGGCCAACGCCGCCCGTTACGACGGGCAGCTGAAGGACCTCACCGCCTTCATGGAGAAGTCCTTCGAGAGGGTGCCCGAGGACCGGCGCAACCTGGTGACCAACCACCACGTCTTCGGCTACCTCGCCGACCGCTTCGGCTTCCGCGTCATCGGTGCCGTCATCCCCAGCGGCACGACGCTCGCCTCCCCCAGCTCCTCCGACCTGCGCTCGCTCACCCGGGCCATGGAGCGGGCCGGGGTACGGACGGTGTTCGCCGACTCCTCGCAGCCCAAGCGGCTCGCCGAGGTCCTGCGCACCGAACTCGGCGGCGGCGTGCGGGTCGTGGAGCTGTACTCCGAGTCGCTGACCGCCGAGAACGAGGGCGCCGCCACCTATCTGCAGATGATGCGCGCCAACACCACCGCCATGACCGACGGACTGACCGTCGGCAGCCCGAAAGGAACACACGGTTGAACACGTCCATACGCAACAGGGCCCTCACGGGCACGGCACTCGCCCTCGCGGTGTCCACGGTCCTGACCGCGTGCGGAGGAGACGACACCTCCTCGTCCGACGCCAAGGACCGGGGCGCCACGGCCGCCGCCTCCGCGGCCCCGGTGCACGACCCACTGGTCGCCACCTTCGACGGCGGCCTCTACATCCTCGACGGCAAGAGCCTCGAACTCACCAGGACCATCGACCTGCCCGGCTTCAACCGCGTCAGTCCCGCGGGCGACGACGACCACGTGGTGGTCTCCACCGACAGCGGCTTCCGCCTCCTGAACGCCGCCGAACAGACCTTCACCGACATCGAGTACCGGGGCGCGAAGCCCGGCCACGTCGTCCGCCACGCCGGGAAGACGGTGCTCTTCACCGACGGCACCGGCGAGGTGAACGTCTTCGAACCGGGCGACCTGGGCGACGGCGGGAAGCCGGAAGGACGCACCTACACCTCCGCGCAGGCCCACCACGGTGTCGCCGTCGAACTGAGCGACGGCCGGCTCCTCACCACCCTCGGTGACGAGGAGAAGCGGACCGGTGCCCTGGTCCTGGACAAGGACAACAAGGAGATCGCACGCAACGAGAACTGCCCGGGCGTGCACGGGGAGGCAGCCGCCCAGGGCGAGGCGGTCGCCCTGGGCTGCGAGGACGGCGTGCTGATCTACAAGGACGGCAGGTTCACCAAGGTCGACGCCCCCGACGACTACGGCCGCACCGGCAACCAGGCGGGCAGCGACGCCTCTCCCGTACTCCTCGGCGACTACAAGACCGACCCGGACGCCGAGCTGGAACGGCCGACCCGCGTGTCCCTGATCGACACCGAGACCGCGAAGCTGCGCCTGGTGGAGCTGGGCACCAGCTACTCCTTCCGCTCCCTCGCCCGTGGACCGCACGGCGAGGCGCTGGTCCTGGGGACCGACGGCGCCATCCACGTCATCGACCCGGACAAGGGCACGGTGGAGAAGAAGATCCCCGCCGTGGGCGAGTGGCAGGAGCCGCTGGACTGGCAGCAGGCCCGGCCCTCGCTCTTCGTCCGCGACCACACCGCCTACGTCACGGAACCGGGCAAGAAGGCCGTGCACGCCATCGACCTGGCCTCCGGCGAGAAGCGCGGCTCGGTGACCCTGCCGCAGGGCACCAACGAACTGTCGGGAACGGTCGCGGGCCACTGAAGGCCACGTCCCCCCGACGCCGCGGGCCGGGGGGACGCGTGCCGGACGCTTCCCCTAGGACTGGGGCCGCCGTCCGTGGTTGGCGGGGTGGTTGCGGCGTGCCTTCTTCTTCCGGCGTCGCTTCGAGGACATGCGGGCCTCCTTCGGAAGTCGGGAAGTCGTCTGCCCGGTGCGCGGCCGCGTCAGGGCGCGTCCGCGCCTGCCGTCCGTCCACGATTCCACGCACGGCCGTGCGGTGCCATTCGGCGCCGTGCGGCCCCCGCGGAGCCCGGGGGGCGTGCCGGTGACGAGCCCGGCCACGCCACGTCGTCGATCGCGAGCCACGGTGCGCCGGCCACGGCCGTGGGGGTCAGGCCGGTGAACGCCTTGACCTCCCGGTGCAGGTGGGACTGGTCGGCGTAGCCGCCCTCGACGGCCACGGCGGCCGGGGCCAGGCCGGCCGCGAGCAGGTGGGCGGCGCGGTCGAACCGCACCAGTCGGGCGGCCCGCTTGGGCGTGATGCCGAGCTGGGCGTGGAAACGGGCCGACAGTCGCTTGCGGCTCCAGCCGACCTCGTCGGCCAGTGCCTCGACCCGTACCCGCCCCCGGCTGCCGAACGTCGTCCGCCAGGTGTGGGCCACCTCCGGATCGACCGGCGGGCGGTCCGCAGCGCGGCGGCGGACCAGGTCCGCGGCGAGCGCGAACCGCTCGTCCCACGATCCGGCGGCGCGCAGCGCGTCCAGGGCGGCCGCCGCCCCACGGCCCCAGACGTCCTCGAAGGATTCCACCCTCCCGCCGAGCGCCGCCGACGGGCCGAGCACCGCGGCCGCCACCACCGGTTCCAGCCGGATCTGCAGGCACGCACCCACCCGGCCCGCCGCCCTGAGGCCGCCCGGGGCGAGCCCGACGACGAAGCTGCCGTGGCCGTGGCGTCCCCCGGCGCCGTAGAGCAGGCCGTCGCCCTCGCTCAGGTCGATGAGGACGGTGACGGAGGGATGCGCGACCATCGCCATGTCCACGAAGTTGGGCACGTGCTGGCTGAACCCGGCCATGCTGATCCCCGGCAGCCGGGCCCAGGGGCGCGGGACCGCGACGTCCACGATCGACCAGTCGGGCGGTGCCCCGGTCGATGCCTCAGGTGGTGCCTCGGTGGACGACACGCGGCCAGTCTAGGTCTCGGGGCCGACGGACGGGCGGCCCGCCTGCCGCGCGGTCAGGCCGAGCAGCAACTCGCCGGTAGGCCCGGGCGCTTCCAGCGGCGGCAGGTGCCCGACGCCCGGCAGCAGCACCAGCCGCGCGTCGGGCACGGCTTCGTACCGGTGCGCCGACGCCGGGTCCCACCGCGGGTCGGCGGCCCCGAAGAGCACCAGCACCGGGACGGCGAGGGCGGCCAGGCGTTCGGGCACCCCGCGCTCGGCGAGGTAGGCCGTGTTCCCGCGCGCCACCGTCCGGAAGGAGCGGTACGAGATGCCCCGCAGATCGTCGAGCATGTCGGCCGGGACGTCCACGGGCCCGGCGGCCGTCGCCCCAATGGCCCTGCGCAGCATGGCGTCGGTGCGCCGCCGCCACAGGAGCGGACCGAGGGGCGGGGCCAGCAGCAGCCGAAGGATCATCGGCCCGGGCAGCAGTGCGTCCAGACCCGGACCCGTGCTGACCAGGGCGATCGCCCCCACCAGATCGGGACGCCGCTCCGCGAGCGCCGTGGCCACGTAGCCGCCGCTGGAGTGCCCGACCACCGTCACCGACCGCAGTCCCAGGTCGTCCAGGAGCGCCGCCACCCGGCCCGCCTGCAGCGGCACGTCGTACGCCGGCACCGGCGGGGAGTTGCCGCAGCCCGGGAGGTCGATGCGCAGGACGTGGCGGCGCTTGGCCAGCGCCGGTACCACCGGGCCCCAGAAGGCGCCTGAGGCACCGGAACCGTGGATGAGCAGGACGGGCGGCGCCTGCGGCGGGCCGTCGTGGACCAGGTGCATGCCGTGCGACAGTTCGGCGTCGTACTGACTCATGCGGCAAGGGTGCGCCGGGACCCGCCGCGGGTCTTGTACGAATGTCGCCCGGGACGCGGGAGCGCGGTCACTCCGGCCAGGCGGAGTTCTCGATCACCTCGACGAAGTCCGTGCGCCGGAAGCCCGGCACGAAGTGCTCCAGGACGTCCGCGTTCACCGTGCCGAAGGTGGTGTCCGGACGGTGCCTGAACCCGTCCGTGAAGGCCTGCAGGATCCGCTTCTTGAAGTCGGGGCGGGGATGGGCCGCGGTGACCGCGTCGATCTGGGCCCGGGTGAGGCGGTCCAGGCGCAGACCCAGTACGTCCGTCTCGACTCCGGCGGTGGTCGCCGCGATCTCGGGCGCCAGCTTGTAGGGGACCTCCGGGGTGGTGTGCAGCGCGACGGCCGTCCACACCGTGTCCGCGTCGGCCTCGGGCACGCCGTGGGCGAGCAGAAACGCCCGCGCCTGGTCCGCGCCGTCCATCTCGAAGCGCTGGTCGTCGCCGCGGTAGGGCGGCACCAGGCCGGTGTCGTGGAAGAGCGCCGCGACGTACAGCAGTTCGGGGTCCGGCCGCAGGCCCAGGGCGGCGGCCTGCAGGCTGCCGAACAGGTAGACGCGCCGCGAGTGGTGGAAGATCAGGGGCGGTGTGGTGTCACGGACGAGTTCGGTCGCCTCCCGGGCGAGCGAGCTGTCGGGGATGCCGATGCCGGCGATGGTCTCGGTCAAGGCGGTCCTCCCGGGCCGGTGTCTGTCGTGTCGGTTCCCACCCTCGGCCGGACGGCCGGGCCGCGTCCGCTCCCCGACGGACAGGTGTCCCTCGAAACCGGCCATCACTCCCGCGAGGTGGTGGCGAAGCGCTGCTGGTACCGGATGGGGGACAGGCCCAGGTGCCGGGCGAAGGCCCGGCGCAGGCTCTCGTAGCTCGGGAAGCCCGACCGGGTGGCCGCCTCGGTGGCGTTGTGACCGGCGTCGAGCAGTGCCTTGGCCAGGTCGAAGCGGACCAGCTCCACGTACTTCGCCGGTGTCGAGTCCAGCTCGGCCCGGAACATGCGCGTCAGATGACGCGGGCTGACCCGCACGCGCGCGGCCAGCGCCGCCAGGCCGTGGTCCGCCGTCGGATCCTTCTGCACCGCCTCCTGGACCAGCCGCAGCACCGGGGTCCGGGGAGCCGGCCCCTGGAGCGAGGCGGAGAACTGCGACTGGCCGCCCGCCCGCTGCATGTACACCACCAGTGAGCGGGCGACCTCGCGGGCCAGGGCGGGGCCGTGGTCCTCCTCCAGCAGGGCGAGGGCGAGGTCGATGCCCGCGGTCACGCCGGCGGACGTGTACGTGGTGCCGTCCTTCACGAAGAGCGCGTCCGGCTCGACCCGCGTCGACGGACAGCGGCGGGCCAGTGCGGCGGTGTGCTGCCAGTGCGTCGTCGCCCGCCTGCCGTCCAGCAGGCCCGCCGCGCCCAGCACGAAGGCGCCGGTGCACACCGAGGCGATGCGCCCCGCCCGCCGCGCCAGCGCCTTCGCGGCGGCGCCGAGAGCGGGGTCGACGGGGGCGGCGGGCAGCGCGTCGCCGCCGACCACCACCAGCGTGTCGCAGGCCGCGGCGGCCGGTGCGGCCGTGTCCGCCGGTACCCGCATGCCGATGGACGAGGACACCGGTGAGCCGTTGGCGGAGACGATGCTCAGCCGGTAGTCGGCGCCGAACCGGTTGGCCTCGCTGAAGACCTCCGCCGGGCCCGACAGGTCGAGCAGCTTCATGCCGTCGAACACGAGGACGCTCACCCGGTGCGGTCCCGCTGCCATTGCTTCCTCCGCCGTTCGGTTCTGCACGGACTGGTCAGTATGAGTGAAAAATGAGGTATGCCGGTTATCGGCGTAAGGTGGCTCGCGGGGATCAGTCGCACACGCGGAAGGATCAGCCATGGGTACGGTCGCCACCTCCGACGGCACGAACATCTTCTACAAGGACTGGGGGCCGCGTGACGGGCAGCCGATCGTGTTCCACCACGGCTGGCCCCTCAGCGGCGACGACTGGGACACCCAGATGTTGTACTTCCTCTCCCACGGCTACCGCGTGATCGCCCACGACCGCCGCGGTCACGGGCGGTCCGGCCAGCCGTCGACCGGCCACGACATGGACACCTACGCCGCCGACGTCGCGGCCCTGGCCGACGCCCTCGACCTGCGGGACGCCGTGCACATCGGGCACTCCACCGGCGGCGGCGAGGTCGCGCGCTACGTGGCGCGCGCGGAGCCGGGCCGGGTCGCGAAGGCTGTACTCCTCAGCGCCGTGCCGCCGGTCATGGTCAAGTCCGAGTCCAACCCGGGGGGTACGCCGATCGAGGTCTTCGACGAGTTCCGCGCCGCCCTCGCCGCCAACCGTGCGCAGTTCTACATCGAGGTGCCCTCCGGGCCGTTCTACGGCTTCAACCGGGAGGGCGCGAAGGTGTCCCAGGGCCTCATCGACAACTGGTGGCGACAGGGCATGAGGGGCGCGGCCAACGCGCACTACGAGTGCATCAAGGCGTTCTCCGAGACCGACTTCACCGAGGACCTCAAGCAGATCCGGGTACCGCTCCTGGCCGCGCACGGCACGGACGACCAGGTCGTGCCCTACGCCGACGCGGGGCCGCTGTCCGCCGAACTCGCCCAGAACGGCACCCTGAAGTCGTACGAGGGGTTCCCGCACGGCATGCACTCGACGCACCCGGAGGTCATCAACCCCGACCTCCTGGCCTTCGTGAAGTCGTAGCCCCGGCGTGGGCGGGGGCTGCTCGCCGACCCGGCCGAGGAAGTCCCGCATGCGACCGGCGGTCTCCTCCAGGTGGGTCTCCACCGCGGCGATCCCCGGTCAGGATTCCGAGGAGCGGGCGGCGGCCGAACGGTGTCAGGCCGCCGCCAGCGCCTCGTGCTTCCAGAACCCCGAGAAGGTGATGCGCTCCTTGGGCAGACCCAGCCGGTGCAGGTGCCTGCGTCCCTCGGTGGCCAGGGTCGACTCGCCGACGACGAAGGCGTATCCCGCCGCGTCGGCGCGGGTCAGCCGGTGCAGCTCGCGGAGTGCGGCGGCGCCGGGGACCGAGGCGCCGTCGCGCCGTACGACCCAGGAGACGGTCACACCGGCCGGGGCGTGCAGGTCGCGGCGGTCGGCGTCGGTGGGGATCTCCTGGATGAGGCGCCCCACGGTGCTTTCGGGGAGCGAGCGCATGATGCTCGCCGTGGCGGGCAGTCCGGTCTCGTCGGCCACCACGGTGACCTCGGAGGCGTCCTGCGGGCAGTCGAAGAGGATGCCCTGGTCGAGCAGGGCGAGCTGATCCCCGGGGCGGGCGGCGCAGGCCCAGATCGCGGCCCGGCCCTCGACCTCGCCGGTGGGGCCGCGGTGGACGACGAAGTCGATGTCCAGCTCGGCCGCCGCCCGCCGGTAGTCGGCCACCGAGTAGTTGGCGCAGTGCGGTCGCTCCTCCTCCGGGATGGCGAGGTAGGGCTGCCACCACTGCGAGCCCGTGAACTCCGGCAGGCGCAGGTCCCGTTGGTGGGGGAGTGGGAAGAACAGCCGGAACCAGTGGTCGTAGCCCAGCCACGGAAAGCCGCCGAGCCCCGGCCCGGTGACCGTGACGCGCTGCATGGACGGGGAGACCCGCTCGGTCCGCATGACGCGGGCGCGGAACATCTCCGGGTGCTGGGGCGTGAGCCGCCGAACCTTCGCCATGTAGGCAAGGCTAGCCTAAGTTTCGGTCGATTCCGAGTCCGTGATCTCCAGGCGCACCCCCGTCGTCCGGTCCGACGCCGGGCCCGTCTCCAGCTCGACCACCCCCGGCTCCACCGCGAGCCGCAGGTCGCGCCCCACCGAGGCCAGCGTGTCCGGGCCCACCTCGAAGACCGCCTCCGCCTCGTCGCCGGGCGCGATGCTCAGCCGGACGAAGCCCCGCAGCTCGCGTACCCGCGGCCAGGACGTGCCCCCGGACAGTCGGCGCACATACAGCTGCACCGTCTCCTCGGCCCGTCTGGCCCCCGTGTTGCGGACGGTGACCCGGCAGGTCAGGCGCGGGGCGGCCACGCCGACCCGGGAACGCGACAGCCTCGGTGTCCCGTACGCGACGCTCGTGTACGACAGGCCGTGCCCGAAGGCGTACCGCGGACCGGCGCCCTGGTCGACGTAGCCGCGGTAGCTGTGGTCCTTGCCGTTGTAGTAGACGGGCAGTTGGGCCGCCGACCGGGGCACGGAGACCGGAAGCCGGCCGCGCGGCTCGGCGTCGCCGAACAGCACCTCGGCCACGGCGCGCCCGCCCAGCGGCCCCGGGTACCAGGCGCTCAGCACCGCCGCAGCGGTCGCCTCCAGGTCGGGCAGGGCGTGCGGGCGGCCCTGGACCAGTACCACCACGACCGGGGTCCCGGTCGCCGACACCGCGGCCAGCAGGGCCCGTTGCGCGGGCGGCAGCGCCAGGTCGGCCAGGTCGACGCCCTCGCCGCAGGTCATGCCGGACGGCGTTCCGCCACCGGTGACGGCCGCCCCGTTCGCGTCGAAGACCGTGTCCGCCGAGCGGGCGCTGGAGCCGCCCAGCACCAGCACGGCCACGTCGGAGCCGGCCGCCAGCGCTACGGCCGCCGGCAGGTCCGACACGTCGTCACCCACCAGGGCGCACCCCCGGTCGTGGACCACCTCGGTGCCGGGAGGCGCCGCCGCCCGGACGCCCTCCAGGACGGTGATCCCGCCGCCGGGACGCTGCGGCGCCGTGTAGTCGCCGGTCTGCTGCGCAACGGAGTCGGCGTTCGGGCCGAGCACCGCGATCCGCCGCACCGCACGGGACAGCGGGAGCACGCCGCCCTCGTGGGCGAGCAGGGTCACCGACGCACGGGCGACCCGCTCGCCCAGCTCGACGGGGTCCGGAAGACCCGCGGTCTCGGACGGGGCCGCGGGCAGGGGCTGTTCGAACAGACCCAGCCGGAACTTCAGCGTGAGGACCCGCGCCACCGCGGCGTCCAGCGCCGACTCGGACACCAGACCGCGTGCGACCGCCTCGCCCAGCCGGGTGAAGGAGTCGTCCCACAGGCTGAGATCGCACCCGGCGTCCAGGGCGAGCGCCCCGGCCGACACCGGATCGCCGGTCAGCCGCACCAGCCGGTCCACCGCCGTGCCGTCCGCCATGACGACGCCCTCGAAGCCCCACTCCGTACGGAGCAGATCGGTCAGCAGATACCGGTTCGCGACGCAGGGCAGACCGTCGAACTCGTTGTAGGCGGCCATCACGCCGGCCGCGCCCGCCGCCACCCCGGCCCGCGCCGCCGCCAGATGCACCTCGTGCAGTTCGCGCGGCCCCAGCTCCGTCGCCGCGCTGTTGCGGCCGCCGACGGTGGCCCCCTGCCCGGCGAAGTGCTTGAGGACCACGGCCACCCCCGCCCGCCGCGCACCCTCGACGAGCGCCTCGGTCATCCGCGCGGCCAGGTACGGGTCCTCCGCGAAGCACTCCTCACTGCGTCCCCAGCGTGGATCGCGCACCAGGTCGAGGGCGGAGACCAGCGCGATGTGCGCGCCCCGCGCCCGCAGTTCGGCGGCCGCGCCGGTCACCGCGTCGGCGTACAGCTCCGGGTCCCAGGTGGCACCGACCGCGAGGTTCACCGGGAGTACCGTGCCGTCCAGCGCCTGGTGGCCGTGCGGCATCTCCTCGACCAGCAGGACGGGTATGCCGAGCCGGGTGCGGTCCATGACGTGCCGCTGCACCTCCGCCGCCACACGTGCCCCGTCCCGGGCGTCGAGGCCGTCCGCGAAGCCGACACCGGACCAGGCGTCGGCCCGCTGCAGCCCGTACAGCGCGCCCATGCCGTCGAAGGCGGCGACCTCCGCGCGGAAGGCGTCGGTGAGGCGGTGTCCCTGCCCGGAGCGCTCGTAGGCGTCCCAGCCGTACATGCGCTGGTTGACCTGACCGACCTTCTCCGCGAGGGTCATGCGGCCCAGCAGGTCGCGGACGCGGTCCGGCACCGGCGCGGCCGGATCACGGTAGCGGGGGAGGGTCATCGCAGCTCCAGCACCACTACGCCGTACGCGTCGAGCGCCACGTCCTCGACCGGGTGGCCGTCGGCCAGGTCGTGCAGCTTGCCCTCGGCGACCGGGCGGACCACGAGCGGGTCGGGGCTCTGGCTGACCAGCCACACGAAACGGCGCCCGTCGGCGTGGACCAGGACGTCCGCCGAGACGTGCGGATCGGCGACCGTGACGGGCCGGCGCGCACCGGCCACCTGCGCGAGTGCGGCGTAGAGACGGTGCGTGACATCGGGGTTGACGCGTGCCGTGCGGGCCGCCATGTGCTCCAGCGGATAGGTGGCCAGCACCGTCCGGCCGGCCCCGGTCTCGTGGACGACCAGGGCCGGCCGTCCGTGGGCGTCCACCGCGACGACCCGGCCCGCGCGCGGCGCGACGGGCAGATAGGCGCGGCTGTCCTCGTTCCCCGCGACCGGGAAGCGCAGCACCTCGCCGGCCCGCAGGTCACCGAAGTCCTCGGTGAAGGTCATCTCCAGCACGTCGTCCTCGATCGGCTCGGCGACGCCGTACGACAACTGCAACTCGACACCGAAGAGCCCGTCGAGGTCGTCGAACCAGGGGCCGCGGGTGACCGGGTGTTCGCCGGAGCAGAAGGACAGGTACACGGTGGCGCCCTCGGCGGCCCGGCGGGCCAGCTCCCGGCGGGTGCGGGTGGTCAGCTGGCGGGTGGCGGGCAGCAGGTAGAGCGACGCCTCGCCCGGCAGCCCGTCCGCCTCGCGGGTGAGGGCCACCGGCAGGTCGGCGGCGTGCGCGGTGACGTAACCCTGGTGCAGGGAGGTGAAGATGAGCGGCCGGTCGGCGGGGCGGCTGTAGGGATAGCCCCGTTCGAGGAAGGCCGGGACGACCAGGGCGGCGTCCGCGTCGCTGCGGGAGCAGTGCCGGAAGTCCACCGCCTTCAACACCTCGGCGAAGGCGGCCAGTTCCCGCAGCGGCTCCTTGGGCGCACCGGTGGAGTCGGTGATGCCGAAGTGCATCTCGAAGGGATGGTGGTCGTAGGGGGACCGGTCCCACAGGCCGTCGTAGTCGGTGTTGTTCCAGGCGAGCCAGCCGGTCGCGCCGCCCAGCAGGGAGTTGTGCAGGGTCTGCCGGTAGAAGATGCTCGCGTTGGCGGCCGAGACCGTGTCGGTGGACAGCCCGAACTCCTCCAGCACGACGGGCTGCCCGGTCACCGAGGCCAGCTCGCACTCGAAGGCGGCCCGGTAGTGCTGGCGCGGCCGGTCGGTGTCCGAGCGGTACACGTGCGGGCCCACGAAGTCGACGTACTCGGCGGTCTCCCGCAGCGAGAAACCGTTGTCGCGGCCGGTGACCTCGATGCCCCACGCCCCGTCGCCCAGCGACACCGGCTGCCGTGCGCCCGTCGCCCGCACCGCGTTGCACATGGCCTGCGCCCACGCGGTCACCACGTCCGAGGACGGCGGGTCGACCTGATAGATCCGCCCGTACCCGGGCATCTCGTTGGTGATCAGCCAGCCCGTCACCGCCGGGTGGTCCTTGAAGCGGCGCGCCATGCGGGAGACGAACCACGCCTGGCGGCCCACCATCCACACGTCCTCGTACAGGTCGCGGTTGCCGCGCCACACGGGGTCCCAGTTCTCGCCGGACATGTGGCCGACGATGAACGTCGGTATGGTCCCCATGCCCGCCTCCACGTGGGCGTCGAGGAAGTCCTCGAAGCGCGCGCACAGTTCCTCGTCGATCCGGTCGGGCTCCGGGTGGAAGTCCGGCCAGTAGAAGAACGACCGGGTCGTGTTCAGGCCGTGGTCGGCGAGCACGCGCAGTTCGTCGCGGACGATCCCCGGGTCGTAGTCGCGCCACATCAGCGGACCGCCGGTGCGGGACCAGAAGTTGGCGCCGAGCCAGGGCAGGACGTCGGGGTGGTGGGTGAGCTGGGCGCTGTGGCGTCGCATGGTCCTTCTCGGGTGGTGGGGGAGCGGATGGTGCGTGGCCGCGGCGACGTGCCGCGGCCGGGTGGTGGTCAGGCGGGGGCGGACCCCGTGGACTCGCGGACGACCAGCCGCGGCCGTTCGGCGAGGGCGGTCTCCTCGACCTCCTCGCCGCACAGCGCGAGCAGCATGCGCGCGGCGGCCGCGCCCACGCGCTGCACCTGCTGGTCGACGGTGGTCAGCCGGGGGTGGAGCCAGGAACCGAGCGGCAGGTTGTCGTAGCCGACGACGGACAGGTCCCGGGGGACGGCCAGTCCGGCACGCTGGGCGGTGCCGATGCCGCAGACCGCCATCGAATCGTTGGCGTACACGATCGCGGTGGGCCGGTCGGCCGCGCCGAGGAGCGCCTCGGTGGCGCCGACGGCGCGCCGCTCGCTGAAGTCGGTGGGCAGCACCGCGAACGGGCGCAGGCCCGCCGCGCGCAGGGCGCCCTCGAAGGCCGCCCGGCGTACCCGGGTGTGCTGGAGCTCGGGCGGCCCGCTGACGTAGGCGACGCGCCGGTGGCCGAGGCCCAGCAGGTGCGTGACGGCCTCGGCGATGCCCGCGCCCTGGTCGCGCAGTCCGACGCGCGGCACGACGGCCGTGTCGTCGGGCGAACCGAGCAGCACCGCGGGCAACCCGAGCCGGGCGAGCAGCGCGGGCCGGGCGTCATCGTCCCGGGCGTCGGTGAGCACGGCGCCGTCCGCCCGGCCCTCGGCCGCGAGCCGCTCGTACAGCGCGTTCTCCTCGCGGTCGCCGCTGACCAGGTGCAGCAGCAGACCGTAGCCGCGCGGCGCCAGCTCGCCCTCTATGCCGGTGATCAGCTCACTGAAGTGCGGGTCGGAGCCCAGCACGTCCGTGGGGCGCCGCACCACCAGAGCCAGACTGCGGGTGCGGGCGTTGCGCAGCGCGGCGGCGGAGGCACTGGGCGACCAGCCCAGCTCCAGCGCGGTGTCGAGGATCCGACGGCGCGTCGCCTCGGAGAGCCGGCCCTTGTTGTTGAAGGCCTGGGACACGGCGGCCGTCGACACCCCGGCCGCCGCCGCGACGGCCTTGATCGTGGGCCGGCGTCCGGCCCGCTCGGTGGAGACGCTCACATCTTCACCGCCCCGCTGACCAGGGCCTGCTGCATGCGCTTCTGAAGCAGGGTGTAGACGAGCCACACCGGCACCAGGGTCAGCACCGTGCCCGCCGTCAGCACCCCGTAGTCCGTGCCGGTGATCGACTTCAGCGTGGGCAGGGCCACCTGGACCGTGCGCTGCGCCGGGTCCGGGCCGATGATGACCAGCGAGTACAGGTACTCGTTCCAGAAGGTCAGGAAGTTGAGCAGCAGCACGGTGGCGATGCCCGGCAGGCACATCGGCGTGTACACGTGCCGCAGCACCGCGAAGGTGGACGCCCCGTCCAGCCGGGCGGCCTCCTCCATCTCCGGCGGGATGGTGCGCATGAACTGCACCAGGATCACCACCGACAGCGGCAGCGCGGTGGCCGGCAGGAACAGCACCATGAAGATCCGGGTGTGGAACAGTCCGGTGGCCGCCGCCAGGAGGAAGGTGGGGAAGAGCGCCGCGAACGTCGGGATCAGGAAGCCCAGCGAGAAGACCTTCTCGACCACGCCCGCCAGCCGCCCGGTGGAACGCGCCAGCGCGAACGAGGCCGGGATCGCCAGCAGCAGGGTCAGCGCCAGCGACAACAGCGTCACCAGCGCCGAGTTGACGACCGCGAGCCCGAGGTCGGCGCTCTCGAACGCGGTGCGGAAGTTGCCGAGCCCCAGCGAGGACGGCGGGGCGAAGGGGTGCGCGAAGATCTCGTCGTTCGACTTGAACGCCGAGGCGAGGAAGTAGTACAGCGGGACGACGAGCAGCACCGCGTACGTCCACACCAGGATGTGGGCCGGGAGCCAGCGCTTGCCGAGCTTCATCAGTGCTGCTCCGATCAGTAGTTCTGGCGGAAGACGCGGCGGATCGTCAGCAGCCCGACGAGTCCGACGAGGAAGAGGAGGACGCCGACGGTCTGGCTGTAGCCGAGGTCGGCGGCGATGAACGCCTTCTGGTAGACGAGGAACGACAGCGTGGTCGACGACGTGCCGGGACCGCCCTGCGTCAGCAGCAGCACGTGCTGCGCGGAGCCGAACAGCGTCCACAGGAACTGGAGCATCGTCACCACGCCTACGTAGTCACGGATGACCGGGAAGTGGACCGACCACATCGTCCGCCAGTGCCCCGCCCCGTCCAGCTGCGCGGCCTCGCCCAGCTCGTCCGGCACACTGCCCAGCCGGGCGGCGAAGAGTACGGCGGTGAAGCCGATCCCGGCCCACACGTCCAGGGCGATCAGACACGCCAGGGCCGTCGACGGCGAGGCCAGCCAGGCGTCGGCGAGGGAGCCGAGGCCCACGCTCTCCAGCCCGCCGTTGAGCAGACCGTCCGGGGAGAGGGCCGCATAGAACACCATCGCCTTCGCGGGCGTCGAGATCAGCCCCGGGATGAAGAGCAGGTACCGGATGACCCGGTGACCGGGCGGCCGCTGGGCCACGTAGTACCCCAGCATGAACGCGCAGACGATCATCACCGGGACGGCGACGGCCAGTTGTACGGCCGTGTTGCGGACCGCGTCCCAGAACACCGGGTCGTCCAGCACCACCCGGACGTTGTCCAGGCCGGCGAACGAGACCGGCTGGAGCATGCCCGGCCAGTGCAGGGCCGCGATGACGAAGATCGCGAGCAGCGGCCCGACCATGAAGACCAGGTACCACACCAGCGCGGGCACCGCGAGGACGGTGCCGCCCTGCCGGGGCCGGCGCGCGGCCGGGGCGGGGGAGGCGGGCGGGGCGGACCTGCGGGCCGCGCTCCCGTCCGGCGTCGTCGTGAGCGTCGTCATGCGGTGACTCCCGGAGAACGGGGGGAACGGGGGAGGGGGGCGAGGGGAACCCGGGCGACGGGGCCGGGGCGGTCCGGGCGGCTGCTCATGCGGACCGGTACGCGGACTCGAGCGCGGCGCGCACCCGGGCCGGGCTGGTGCCCCGGGTGAAGGACGTGCTGGTCGCGGTGATCAGCGGCTGCGCGGCGGCGGGCGGCACGTACACGTCGGGCAGCAGCACCTGGCTCACCCCGGAGCCGAGCCGCTGGGCCGCCCCGACCAGTGGGAAGCCGGTGGAGACGGCGTCCGTGCGCAGGGCCATGTCCCGGCCGCTCTCCGTCACGAACCGCGCCACGACGTCCTCGCGGTACATGAACCGCAGGAACTTCTCGACGTGCTCGATCTTGCGGACGCCGTTGGGGCTGATCCAGAACCCGATGAGGGTGTAGGCGCGGATGACGGTGGGACCGTCGTGCGCCGCACCGTCGGCCAGCGGCCAGCCGCCGACCTCCGTGTGCCGGGCCACCTGCTCTGGCACCTTGGCCAGGGCGGAGGACATCGCCGACTGGACGGCCGCCTCCTCGGTGTTGAACTGCGTGGTCATCGAGTCGGAGGTGAGGCCCTGGGCCTTGTCCGCGAACACCCCGGCGTCCCGCAGGTACGTGAAGTACTCGATGCCCCGGCGCGCGCCCCGCCCGGAGAAGTCACCCGTGGAGTAGACGTGCCGGGCCTCCTCCTGGGACAGGAAGGTCTGGATGATCTGCGCCAGCAGCTTCTGGCCGGTCCAGTCGTTGCCGCCCACGGTCACCGGGGCGATCCCCTTGGCCCGCAGCTTGCGGGCCGCGGCGATCAGCTGGTCCCCCGTGGTGGGGATCTCCGCGACCCCCGCCCGGTCGAGCAGGGCGCGGTTGTAGGCGACGGGCCAGTTGGTGGCGAAGTAGGGGAAGGCCCGGACCCGGCCCTCGTCGTCGGTCCAGTCGGCCAGCGCGGCGGGCAGGACGCGGCCGGCGAGCCCCCAGTCGTCGAGGTAGGGCTTGACGTCGACGGTCGCGCCCACGTCCGTCCAGGCCAGCGTCTTGTCGTAGAGGTTGACCATCACGACGTCGGCCTCCTTGCGGGCCAGCCGTGAGGTCTCGTAGACCTGGGCGAGGTCGTCGCCGTTGACCAGGTTCTTGACCTTGACCCCCGGGTTCTCCTCGCGGAAGCGGTCCACGGCCGCGAGATACGTGGGGGAGCCCGGCGCGGTGGTGCCGAGCTGGGTGTGGACGACGAGGGTGTCCGGGTCGGAGTCCGCCGACGCCAACGACGAGCAGCCGGACAGAGCGGGCAGGGCAGCGGCCGCGGCCAGACCGGAACCGGCGGCGAGCAGTTCGCGCCGCGTCAGCGATGAGCGCACAGGGGTGGTCTCCAACCAAGCGGTTAACGATTGGTTAATCGATGTACCTCGTGAGGTGCGAGGACTTTATGGAGTGGAGGGACCACGGTCAAGGGGGTGACGCGGGGAGATTCCGTACCCGCGGCGGGGCGCCGGTTGCCTGGTCAGGGCGTCGCCGCGGTCTCGACCGGGAGGCCGAGCCGGTTAGCGACGGTCGTGAGGGCCGGCCCCAGATCGAGCGCGACCCGGGTGACGGCCAGCCGGTCGCCCCGGGTCGCGTCGCGGTTGACGATCAGCACCGGCTTACCCGCCTCGGCCGCCTGACGGACGAAGCGGAGCCCGGACATCACCGTCAGCGAGGAGCCGAGGACCAGCAGCGAGGACGCCGCGCGCACCAGCTCGCGGCAGTGTTCGACGCGCCGCGGCGGCACGTTCTCGCCGAAGAACACCACGTCCGGCTTGAGGATGCCGCCGCAGATCGTGCAGGGCACCACCCGGAAGTCGCCGACCTGCTCGTCGGTGAGGTCGGCGTCGCCGTCCGGGTTGATGCCGGCGGCCACCGGTGCGAAGCCCGCGTTGGCCTCCTCCAGGCGCCGGGCCAGTTCGCGGCGGGGGCTGAAGGCGCCGCAGTCCAGGCAGACGACCCGGTCCAGGCTGCCGTGGAGTTCCACGACGCCCTCGCTGCCGGCGGCCTGGTGCAGACCGTCGACGTTCTGGGTGATCACGCCGGTGAGCAGACCGTGCCGCCCGAACGCCGCCACCGACCGGTGCCCCGCGTTGGGGAGAGCGCGGCCGAAGGTGCGCCAGCCGAGGTGGCTGCGCGCCCAGTACCGGCGGCGGGCCTCGGGGTGGGCGGTGAAGTCCTGGTACGTCATCGGCGTGTGCCGGCTCAGGCTCCCGCCCTCGCCCCGGTAGTCGGGGATGCCCGACTCGGTGGAGATGCCCGCCCCGCTGAGCACCAGCACACCCCCGGCACGCAGCGCGTCGGCGACCGGCGCCAGGTCCGTGGTGCCCGGCGGCAGGTCGCCCTCCGGGGTCCAGCTCAAAGTGGGCCGCATGCGCATGCGGCAAGGGTACGGAACACGCTGGGCGCGCGACGCTCCGGTGTGCTTCGCTGCCCGGCTGACGCCGGGCACCGGGGCCGGGGCCACCGGGGTGCCCGGTGTGCGGGGCTGCTGGGCGGCGGGGGTGTTTCTGTGTGCGGCTGGGGTGCGGGGTGCCGGAGCGCGGGGCTGCTCGGGGTGCCCGGTGTGCGGGGTTGCTTGGCGTGGCGGGGTGTTTTCGTGTGCGGCTGGGGTGCGGGGTGCCGGAGCACAGGGCTGCTCGGCCTGTCGGCATGCGGGGTGCTCGGCGCGGCCGGGCGTCGCCGTGGACGGCTCGTGCCCGGGGTGCCGGGGGCGGCGGGCTGTTCGGGGCGCCGGGGTGGCGGTTGCCCGGCGTGGCGCGTGGCGCGTGGCGCGTGGTGCGTGTCGCCCGGCGTCGCCTGCGGAGCGGTGTGTTTGCCGGGGTGCCGGGGCATGTCCCGGCGGCTCACCGTTGCCCGTACGGCGGGTACGCGCCCGCGTCCGCCGCCGGGACGGCTGCGGCTCCGGCATGACCTTTTCCGTCCGGGGTGACAGACTTGCACTGTCCAGGGGGCCGAAAGGCTCCTGCCGGGAGGCGGCCTGGCAGGGAGTGGCCGATGTTCCGCAAGCATCCCGCACCCGACGGTGAAGAGCTGCTCGCCCGGCTGGCCTCGCTGACCACACAGGCGAGGGAGCTGGCCGAGCTGCGGCGGTCGCAGGTGGAGCTGGCGATCGCCCTGCAGCGCGACATGCTCCCCGCCGACCTGCCCGCCGTACCTGGCATCCACCTGGCCGCCTGCTACTCACCCGCGTACGCCGGACTCAACGTGGGCGGCGACTGGTACGACGCCTTCACCCTCCCCGACGGCCGCATCGGCCTCTCCGTCGGCGACGTGCAGGGCCATGCCATCGACGCGGCCGCCTTCATGGGCCAGGTACGGGTCGGCCTGCGGGCGCTCGCCTCGGTGACCAGCGAACCCGGCGACCTCCTCGCCTGCACCAACGAACTGGTCCTCTCCCTCAACAAGGACCTGTTCGCCACCTGCACCTTCATGCGCTACGACCCGGCGACCGGCCTGCTGGAGAGCGCCCGGGCCGGCCACATCCCGTGCGTCCGGGCCACGGCGGACGGCCGCGCGGAGGTCTGCCGGGACGAGGGCGGACCCCCGCTGGGCGTCCTGGAGGGCACCGAATACCCGGTGACCCGGTACCGGCTCGCCACCGGCGGAGTGTTCGTCCTGGTCACGGACGGCGTGGTGGAGGGCCCCTCGCTCAGTGTCGACGACGGCCTGGAACGGGTCGTGCGGCTGGCGAGCCTCGCCGCCGTCGTCGGCATGGAGGCGCACGCGCTGGCGGCCGCCGTGCTGAAGAACGCCGAGCTGATCGGACACGAGGACGACGCGGCCGTGCTCGTCGTCGGCCACGACGGGCGGGGCGTTACGCCGGAGGGCGGGACGGTGCGCCTCTCACCTCGCTGACCCGGCCGCACCGGTGTCTGATGGCTGCTGTGGTGGGTATCCGTGCATGGCCGCGACCGGTCCTCCTCGCCTGCGCGACACTGCTGGTCGCCGGCTGCTACTACGCGGCGGGGCGGCTCGGGCTGTCGCAGCAGCTGACCGCGGACGGGTCGGTCGTCACGCCGATCTGGCCGCCCACCGGCCTCGCGGTGGCCTGTCTGCTGCTGTTCGGGCCGTGGTGCGTACCGGGCATCGCCCTCGGCGCGCTGCTGGTCATCCTCTCCCTGGGCGCCCCCGGGGCCGAGGCCGTCGGAATCATGGCGGGCAACACCGCCGCCCCCGTCTGTGCCTGGCTGATGCTGCGCGCGGTGGGGTTCCGCGTGAGCCTGAGCCGGCTGCGCGACGGTCTGGCGCTGGTCTTCCTGGGCGCGCTGACCGCCATGCTGATCAGCTCGGGAACGGGCGTCGGCATGCTCCTGATGTCGGAGAAACTCCCCACCGACCACCTCGGGCTCGTCTGGCTGGCCTGGTGGGTCGGCGACGCCATGGGCGTCGTCCTCGTCACCCCGCTGCTGCTCCTGCTGTACCGCGCCCGCCTGCCGCCCCTGTCCGCGCGCTGGACCGAGGCCGTCGGGCTCACCGTCGTCGTGTGCGTCCTGGTGCCGCTGATCATGTACAGCTCGATCAGCGTGCTGTTCCTGGCCTATCCGATCCTGATCTGGTCGGCACTGCGCTTCCAGCTGGCGGGCGGCATCCCGTGCGCCCTCTTCGTGTCGGTGACGGCCACGGTCGTGGCCCGGCAGGAGGCGGGCTCCTTCGGGAAGCTGACCGAGATCGAGACGATGATGAAACTCCAGGCGTTCAACGGGACCCTCGGACTGACCGCGCTGCTGCTCTCCGCCGTGATCAGCGAGCAGCTCAACACCAGACGGTCGGTGGAACGCGCCTGCCACGAGCTGGTCGAGGCGCTGCAGCACCTGAACGCGGGCGGCTCCGGTACCCCGGAGCCGCCCGGAGGAGACACCCGGTGAACGCGGCGGCGGGCCCCACGCCGTCGGCCGGCGGACGTCGGCGTGGTGAGTGGTGAACTCACTCGGGTCTCGCGCCCGCGGGCCCTTCGAACCTGCCCCTGAGAAGGTTGCTCAGCGCGAGGCCCGCGTGGCCGTCCCCGCCGTTCGGCCGAGGGTGCGGTCGAAGAGCGTCAGCAGCAGATAGAGCACGCCGGCGCCGAGCATGACCCAGGCCAGCCGGTGCAGGCCGCCGGTGTCGGCGTGCTGCCCGAAGGAGGCCGCGGTCGCGGAGGAGGCGACCATCGAGCCGATGTAGGCGAAGGTGCGCAGCAGCCCGGCGGAGGAGGCGGTGCGCTCCGGGTCGGCCTGGAAGTAGACGGAGTTCTGCAGGGCCAGGTTGTTCAGTCCCTGCGGGACGCCGAAGATCAGCGCGACCAGCAGCAGCATCCACAGGGGGCTGTCCCCGCCCAGCATGAGGATCACCACGCACGCGGTGATCTGTCCGACCGCGCCGAGCAGCAGCTTCCCCCGGACGCTCGTGCTGCGCCCGGACACCACGGAGACCCCTATCGCCAGCAGGAACATGGGGATCTGCGCCAGTCCGGCGTGGAAGGGCGTCAGTCCGAAGCCCTCCTCGGTCCACTGGGTGAAGCCGTACAGGAAGGAGTACGCGACCACGTAGGCCACCAGCGCCCGCCCGTACGTGGCCAGCAGCGGGGTGTTGCCGCCGAGCACCCGCAGGTCGATGAAGGGGGTGGCGGCCCGCAGTTCCCGTACCGCGAAGGCCGCTCCCGCGGCGGCGGAGAGCGCGAGCAGGTACCAGTCGCGCAGGTGCAGGTTCATCAGGAAGAGCAGCAGCGAGACCAGCATCGCCGCGAACAGCCCCATGCCGGGCAGGTCGAGGCGGGCGGCCAGGCTGCCGCGCCGCGCGGACCCGTCCGCGGGCTCCGCCTTCGGCAGTCGCAGCAGCCCCAGCAGCACGGCCGCGACCGCCAGGGGCACGTTCAGCGCGAAGGTGGCGCGCCAGCCGCCCACCGCGATCAGCAGGCCGCCCAGCAGCGGGCCGACGACCGCGATGGTCTGGTTGGCCACCGCCAGCGCGGTGAGCACTCCGCCGGGACTGTCCCGGCCGGTGCGGTCGGCCTCGCTGCGCACCAGAGCCATCGCCGCGGGATAGCCGGCGCAGGTGCCGAAGCCGAGCAGGACCCGCGCGCCGATCAGCACGCCCAGGTCGGGTGCCAGCGCGCCCACGACACCGGCGACGCCGACGAGGCCGGTGCTGAGGAGGAAGAGCCGGCGCGGCCCGAAGACGTCGATGAGCCGGCCGACCACCGGCTGGCCGAGGGACGTGGCCAGGTAGAGCGCGGAGACGAGCCACGCGGTCTGCGAGGCCGGGGCGCCCAGGGCCCTGCCGATCGGGACGAGGGCGACCGCGATGATCGTCGAGTTGATCGGGTTGAGCACCGAACCGAGCAGCATCGGCGGCAGCAGTCCCCGGTCGAAGCCGGGTTTGTCCGTGCCGGCCACCGGGCCCGTCCTCGCGTCAGTCACGGTTCAGTCGCTCCAGTACGGCCATGGCCGCGATCACGGTCCGGCGCTCCTCCTCGGTGCACCGTTCCTGCAACCGCCCGGCGAGCCATTCCGTGCGGACCTGCCGCCCTTCCTCCACGCGGCGGACGCCCTCGGTGGTGAGCGTGATCAGCAGGCGCCGCCCGTCGGCCGGATCGGGATGCCGCTCCACCAGCCCCATGGAGGCGAGCGCGGTGACCGTCGCGGTCATCGACTGGTGCCTGACCCCTTCGATGGCGGCCAGTTCGCTGGCCGTGACGCCCCCGTGGTCGGACAGGCGGGCCAGCACCGAGGCCTGGCCGAGGGTGAGGTCCTCCACCTCGGAGGCCTTGAGGATGCGTCGGCGCAGCCGGCTGATGACCGCCCGGACCTCTCGTGAGGCCTGCACGGCCGACGGTGAGGGACTCTCTTTCTCGCTCATGTCCCCAGGCTAATCTCCACAGGGTGAGCTGTACAGCTTCAGCTGTATATTTTTCGTTGCCGCCCGCGTCCGGTGTGGTCAGGCCGAGGCCGGCAGGTGGGTCCTCGCCCAGGTCCTGAAGGGGGTGAGCGGGATGCCCAGGTCGCGGGCGAACCGGGGGAGGGCGGGCTGGGGGTGCTCGTTGAGTGACGCCTGGCCGAACCCCATGTCGGGCATCCCGGCGGCGACCGCCTCGTCCTCGGTCATGTCGGGCGGCGTCAGGGGCGTGCCCAGGTGTGCGGAGAGGATCTCGGTGATCTCCCTCATCGTCAGCAGGTCGCTCGCCAGCTCCAGTTCGACCCGATGGAACCGCTCCGGCTCCGCCACCGCGGCCGCGGCGGCCGCACCGATGTCGTCGACCGCGATCAGGGACAGCCGGGTCGAGGGCTTCAGGAGGCTCACCAGGCCGCCCCGGACGCCCCGCGGGAAGACGATGGCTTCCGAGGGGAGCAGGTTCTCCATGAAGTAGGCCGGCTTGACGATCGTCCAGTGCTCGAACCCGGCCTCGCGCACCCGGTCCTGGATCCCGGCCTTCGCGGAGTAGTAGGGCTCCATCCACCCCCAGCGGTCCTTCACCCAGCTGGTGTGCTGTCCGGCGCCCGAGACGGAGGTGTGGACGAACTGGGGCACCCCGGCCTCCCGGGCGCCCTCGATCAGGTGGACGGCCTGGTCGACCTCTCCCTCGAAGCCGCGCCGGCCGAAGTCGGGCATCTGGACCGAGAAGACGGCGCGGGTCCCCGCGGCGGCGCGGACCACCGAGTCGCGGTCCTCCAGGTCCCCGGCGACCAGCTCGGCGCCGAGCGCCGAGACCGCCGCGGCCCGCTCGGTCGAGGGGTCGCGGACCAGGGCCCGGACCGGAATGCCGGACGCGAGCAGGGCGCGGGCGGTCGCGCCGCCCTGCCGGCCGGTCGCGCCGGTGACGAGGACGGGTGCGGAGGAAGAGGGCATGAGTGGGTCTCCCGGGTGAGGGCGAATAAGTGGCGGGGCCCGCCACTTAGCTGCCGGGTACGATACGGAGGGCCCCGCCGTTTAGCAATGCCGAGAGGACGCCATGCCCCACCACCAGCGCGCGGACGCACGGCGCAACTACGCCCGGATCCTGGCCGTCGCCGAGCGCGAGGTCGCCGCGCACGGCGCCGACGCCTCCCTGGAGCGGATCGCCCGCGTCGCGGGTGTCGGCTCGGCGACGGTCCGGCGGCACTTCCCCGGTCGCGCCGCCCTGCTGGAGGCGGTGTTCCACGAGCGGATCGAGGCGCTGTGCGCCCGCGCGGCCGCGTCGGTGGACGCGGTGGACGCCCG
This sequence comes from Streptomyces hyderabadensis, assembly GCF_020404845.1. Classification (GTDB taxonomy): domain Bacteria; phylum Actinomycetota; class Actinomycetes; order Streptomycetales; family Streptomycetaceae; genus Streptomyces; species Streptomyces hyderabadensis. Next base: position 70,042 of record NZ_JAIOJZ010000014.1, read on the forward strand.
CGCCGCCCTCCTGGACTGGCTGGACGGCTTCACCGAGTACGCCGCGTCCGCGCGGGGCATGGCCGAGGCGCTGGCCCAGGACCGGCTGGTGGAACCGGAGCGGGTGAGTGCCTGCTCGGTGCAGCTCGAGCAAGCGGTCGAACCGCTGCTGCGACGTGCCGCCGAGAGCGGGGCGGTGGCCCGGGACGTCACCGCGGCCGACCTCCTCACGCTGGTCACGGGCATCGCCCTGGCCACGGAACGCCACGCCGACCCCGCCGCCGAAGGACGACGCCTGCTGGAACTGACCGTCCGGGGCATCAGCCCGGTGAGGTGAGTGGGGCGGCCGTGGCCCGCCCGTCCGCCGACGCGGCCACGCCCCCTGGGCGGCGGCGTGCGCACCCGCGCCCCCGGCGGCGAACAGGTCGCCCTCGCCCCGGACGGTACGGCCCGGACCCCGCCCGTCCGCCAGGACCGACGCGGACGCCGGATTCCCCCCGGCGGGAGACGACGCCGGTGAACCTCGGACGGACACCGGCCCGACGGTGCGCGAGGGTGACACCGGCCCGCCCGCTCGGCCCGCCCCCGCTCCGTCGGCGTGTGGCACGAGGGGCACGTCGATGGCCCCGCCCGCCCCATGAGCCGGTTACGGCGTGCGGCGTCACCGGCAGCCGTTCCCCACCCGGGGCTCGGATGTGAGCCCCCGTCAGCAGCGCCGACCACCGACTCCGCACGGGTGGCGAGTCCGCCCGGACCGACGCCCGTCCGCGTGGCCTGCCGGGTGCACGGCGGTCCCGTCGAGTACGACGGCTACAGCAATGACACCGCCTGGCTCCCGGGAGTGCCCACATGCCGACCCCTTCCCCCCGTCGCAGCGGCCGTGCCCCGCGCCGCGGACCGCGCACCACCCGCGCCCTGAGCGGCACGGTCGGCCTGCTCGGCCTCGCCGGTACGTCCCTCGGCGCCGGGCCCGCCCCGATGGCCGACGCCGCAGTCCCGCCCGTTCCGGTGTCCTGGCGTGCGGACCTGTCCCGGACCGGCACCGACGACGTCAACGTCCGGTACGGATCCGGCGCCCTGCGGGTGCGGGACGGTTCCGTCAGCCCCGCCTCCCTCGGCCGGGACCGCGGCTACGCCTCCGCCGTCCTGGACCCGCACCGCGTGGACCGGCCCGTCGACCGGGTCACCGTGGACCTCGACGCGACGGTGCCCGACGCGGCGAGCGTCGAGGTGGACGTGCGCGGACGCGCGGCGGACGGAACCTGGACCGAGTGGCGGCGGGCGGTGGCCGGCACCCCGGCCGAACTGCCCCGCGACGTCGTCGAGGTCCAGGCCCGGCTCACCCTGTGGAACGCCAAGGGGGAGCCCACCGCGGTCGTGCGGGCGGTGACCCTGACGGCGGACGACACGGGCGGCGCCCCCGCCGAGCCCGCACCGGGGGCGACCGCGGCCGCCTTCTCGGCCCGGGTCTACGCCACCCGCGAGGGCCTGGTCGGACACACCACCGCCAACGGCCATGTCATCCAGGTGAACGACCACTTCGTGGCCCTGCCCTCCCGCCGGGCCCTGTCGCCCAAGGACAGCGGGCAGTACTCGGTGCAGGTCTGCGGGCCCGCCCGGTGCGAGACGGCACCGGTCTGGGACGTCGGGCCGTGGAACACGCACGACGACCACTGGAACCCCTCGGCGCAGCGTGAGCAGTGGAAGGACCTGCCGCGGGGGCTGCCCGCGGCGCAGGCCGCCTACGAGGACGGGTACAACGGCGGACGCGACGAGTTCGGCCGGCAGGTCGCCAACCCGGCCGGCATCGACCTCGCCGACGGCACCTTCTACAACGTCGGCCTGAACGACAACGGCTGGGTGACCGTCACCTACCTGTGGACCGAGGGCGGCGGCGACACCACGTCCTTCCCGACCTGGGGCACCGACGTGAGCGTCCGGGCGCAGGCGACGACCGCCTCCACCCGGGTGGCGAGCCTGCCCGGGCCCACGACCGTGCGGGTGCGGTGCCAGGTCCACGGGCAGCTTGTGAACCACGACGGCTACAGCAACGACGCCTGGTCCTACCTGCCCGACTACGGCGGTTACGTCTCCAACATCTTCATCGACGTCGCCGAGGCCTGGCTCCCGGGCGTCCCGACCTGCTGACCCGGCGAGCCGGCGCCGGCACCGCCCGCACAATGGACGCATGACTGCCTCCTCCACCCGGGTCGCCGGGCCGGACGACCCGGGGACCACGCGGACCCGCGCGCGCAGACGCCTGGTGGCCGCGGCGGCCGCGGTGGTGATCGTCGGCGCCGGACTCGTGCTCCGGGCCGTGGCGGCGGGCGAGGTGGCCAAGTACGGCGGGGACGCGCTGTACACCCTGCTGCTGTTCGCCCTCGTCCTGGTGGCCGCGCCGGGGACGGCGCCGGCGAAGGCCGCCGCGGTGGCCCTGGCGGTGAGTTGGGGCGTGGAGTTCCTGCAGCTCACCGATGTGCCGGCGGACCTCGCCCGGCAGAGCACGGCGGCCCGTCTGGTCCTGGGCTCCACCTTCAACGCACCGGACCTGTTCTGGTACGCGGTCGGCGCGGTCGCCGGCTGGTGGGCCGTCAGGCGAGCGTGAAGTGCACCGGAGTTCCGGCCGCGGCCTGGGCCGCCGCGGCCAGGGCGGGCTCCGGGACCACCGCGACCACCGGGTAGCCGCCGGTCGTCGGGTGGTCGTGCAGGAAGAGCACCGGGCGTCCGTCCGGCGGGACCTGTACGGCGCCCAGGACCATGCCCTCGCTGGGCAGTTCGCCCGCCGTCGCGCGTTCCAGCGGCGGTCCCTCGGTGCGCAGGCCGATGCGGTTGCTGTGCGGGGAGACACGGTAGGCGGCCGAGGTGAACGTGCGCAGCGCGGCCGGGGTGAACCAGTCGGCGCGGGGGCCCGGGCGTACCGGCAGGACCAGTTCGGCGGGCGGTGCGGGCCAGGGTGCGGCGACCGGGGTCGGCACCGGCCCGGCGGGGGTGCCCACCGCGACGACCTCCCCGTCGCGCAGGGGCTCCGGGCCCAGACCCGACAGGAGGTCCGTCGAGCGGCTGCCCAGCACGGGCTCGGCGGCGATGCCGCCCGCGACGGCCACGTACGAACGGACGCCCGCGGTCGCCGCCCCCACGTCCAGGACCGAGCCGGCGGGGACCCGTACCGGGGCGCCCCAGGCGGCCGGCCGGCCGTCGACCGTCACGGGGCAGGGCGCACCGCCCACCACGGCGGTGACGTCCTGGTCGGGCCGCAGGGCGCAGCCGGTGAGGGTCGTCTCCAGGACGGCGGCGTCCACCGCGTTGCCCAGCAGGCGGTTGGCCAGTCGCATCGCGGGCGCGTCCAGCGCACCGGAGCGGGGGACGCCCAGGTGGGCGTGGCCGGGCCGGCCCGCGTCCTGCACCGTGGTCAGCGCACCGGAGCGCACGGTCGTGAGCTTGGCCGTCATGCCCCGGCCTCCGGCCCCGTCCCGACCGTCGCCGCGGCGGCGTTCGCGGAGCCCGCCGTCCTCGCGCCGTCCGCTGTGACAAACCGCACACGCGTCCCCGGCGTGAGGAGCGCCGCCCGCTCCCGGCCCGGGTCCCACAGCGGCCGCGGGTCGGGCATGGTGCCGATCAGCTGCCAGCCGCCCGGGGTGGCGCGGGGATAGACCGCGCTGTAGGGACCGGCGAGGGCCACCGCGCCGGCCGGGACCCGGGTCCTGGGCGTGGCGCGGCGGGACACGTGCAGCCGCGGGGGCAGTCCGGTGAGGTAGCCGAACCCGGGCGCGAACCCGCAGAAGGCGACCCGGTAGGTGTACGCGCCGTGACGGGCGCCGACCTCCTCGGGCGCCACCCCCCACAGGGCCGCGACGTCGGCCAGGTCCGGGCCGTCGTAGCGCACCGGGATCTCCACCACGTCCCCGGTGTCGTCCGCGACCGGCGGCACCTCCCAGCCGGCGATCCGGCGGGCCAGCGCCTGCGGGTCCGGTACCCCGTCCAGCAGCACGGTCCGCGCCCCCGGCACGATCTCCGCGACCGGCGGGAGGGACCCGGCCGCGCGCCGGCGCAGCACCTCGGCGTGGAAGGCGGCGGTGCGCTCGGCGTCGGGCAGCTCGACCAGCAGGGCGTGGCGGCCGGCGGGGCGCGCCGTCAGGCACCCGGTGCGCGCCGTGAGCGCCCCGGTGTGCGTCGCGCGGCCGTCGCCCGTCATGCGAACGCCTCGATCCCGACCCCGGCCCGCTCCAGCGCCTCGCGCACCCGGGCGGCGATCCGGGCGGCGTTCGGGGTGTCGCCGTGCACGCACAGGGAACGGGCGGCCACGGCGACGGAGGTACCGTCCACGGCCTCGACCGAGCCCGCCACGGCGAACGCCACCGCACGGCGCACCACCGCGTCCTCGTCCGTCACCACCGAGCCGGCCTCGCGCCGGGGGACCAGGGTGCCCCGCGCGGTGTAGGCGCGGTCCGCGAAGGCCTCCGGGACGCCGGTGAGGCCGGCCTCCGCGGCGGCCGTGAGCAGCAGCGAGCCGGGGAGTCCGAGCACCGGCAGGGCGCCGCCCGCGAGCCGCACCCCGGCCACGACGGCACGGGCCTGCTCGGCGTCGTGGACGGTGCGGTTGTAGAGCGCGCCGTGCGGCTTCACGTAGGCCACCTCGGCCCCGGCGGCCTCGGCGAACACCCGGAGCGCGCCGATCTGGTACGCCACCTCGGCCGCCAGCTCCTCGGCGGGCACGTCCATGGCACGCCGGCCGAAGCCCGCCAGGTCGCGGTAGGACACCTGCGCCCCGATCCGCACGCCGCGCTCGGCGGCGAGGTCGCAGACGCGGCGCATCACCGAGGGGTCGCCGGCGTGGAAGCCGCAGGCGACGTTGGCGCTGGTGACGACGGAGAGCAGGGCGTCGTCGTCGGTGAGGGTCCAGCGGCCGAAGCCTTCACCGAGATCTGCGTTGAGGTCGATCACACCTTGAAAGTAGACGATCGTTGAACGATCCGACAAGAGATGTCCGCGGGCCCGCTTCCGGGAACGAAACAATTCGCCTCTTGTTAGATCGTTCAACGATCGCTAGTGTCCGTGCATCTGCCACGTATCTGGAGCTATGGTCCCCGGGACCGATGAGTCACGTTCCGAAGCTCCGGATCCGTGCCCTGCCCCCTCATGCCTGAAGAAGGCCACCGAATGATCGTTCTCCTCGGTGTGGTCGTGGTGATCCTCGGATTCGTCACGCGCCGCAACCCCGTCCTCGTGGTGGGCGTCGCCGGTATCGTCACCGGACTGCTCGGCAAGATGAACCCGCTGGAGGTCCTCGCGGCCTTCGGCCGGTCCTTCGCCGACAGCCGCTCGGTCACCGTCTACGCCATCGTGCTCCCCGTGATCGGGCTGCTCGAGCGCTACGGCCTGCGCGAGCAGGCCCGCAACCTCATCGGCCGCCTGGGCAAGCTCAGCGCCGGCCGGTTCCTCACCGTCTACCTGCTGGTCCGGCAGGTCACCGCGGCCTTCGGCCTGAACAGCATCGGCGGCCCGGCCCAGACGGTGCGGCCCCTGGTGGCCCCGATGGCCGAGGCCGCCGCCGAACGCTCCACCGGGGCCAAGCTGCCCGACCGGCTGCGCGAGAAGGTGCGCTCCTACTCGGCCTCGGCCGACACCGTGGGCGTCTTCTTCGGCGAGGACTGCTTCATCGCGATCGGCTCCATCCTGCTGATCACCGGCTTCGTCAACTCCACCTACCACCAGGACATCGAGCCGACCCAGCTCGCCCTGTGGGCGATCCCGCTCGCCGTCTGCGCCTTCCTCATCCACGGCGCCCGGCTGCTGCTCATGGACAAGCAACTGGAGCGCGAGATGGCGCAGGCCGCCGCAGAGCACGACCTGCCGCTTCCCGAGGGGGCCGACAAGTGATCAAGGTCGAATGGCTGTACTGGCTGATAGGCCTCGTCTTCGTCGTGATGGCCGTGCAGATGGCCACCGACCGCAGCAACCCCAAGCGGTGGACATCCGCCGCGTTCTGGGGCCTGCTCGGACTCACCTTCCCCTACGGCACCGGCGTCGCCAACGCCACCGCCGGCAACGGCGGCTGGACCCTGCCCGCCGAACCGCTCGGCGTCGCCGTCCTCGCCCTGATCGTGCTGGCCGGCTTCAACTTCCTCGGCAAGGGCGTTCCGGTCATCACCACCGGCGAACAGCGCGAGGCCGCGGCCGCCCGGCTCGGCAACAAGATCTTCATCCCCGCGCTGACCATCCCGCTCGTCGCCATCGTCTGCGCCTCCGTCCTCGACGAGTCCGGACTCTTCGAGTCGGGCAAGGCCACCCTCCTCGGGCTCGGCCTCGGCTGCATCGCCGCGCTCGTCGTCGGCATGCTCGTCACCGGCGAGAAGAAGCTCTCCGTCCCGATCCACTCCGGCCGCTCCATGCTGGAGGCGATGGGCTCCGCCCTGCTGCTGCCCCAGCTCCTTGCCGTACTCGGCTCGATCTTCGCCGCCGCAGGAGTCGGCGACCAGGTCGGCGACATCATGAACAAGATCCTCCCCGACGACTCGAAGTACCTCGCCGTACTCGCCTACTGCGTCGGCATGTTCCTGTTCACCGTCATCATGGGCAACGCCTTCGCCGCCTTCCCGGTGATGACGGCGGCGATCGGCTGGCCGGTGCTCATCCAGCAGATGCACGGCAACGAGCCCGCCGTCCTCGCGATCGGCATGCTGGCCGGCTTCGCCGGCACCCTGTGCACACCGATGGCCGCCAACTTCAACATCGTCCCGGCCACCCTGCTCGAACTGAAGGACCAGTACGGGCCGATCAAGGCACAGCTGCCGACGGGCATCGCCCTGCTCGGCTGCTGCACCGTCATCATGGCGCTCTTCGCCTTCTGACCGCCCCGTCCCGATCCCCGCTCCCGACCCGCACGGCAAGGAACGCCCATGACCCGTGTCCTCATCACCGGCTTCGCGCCCTTCGGCGGAGAGCGCGTGAACCCGTCCTGGCAGGCGGCCCGCCTGGTGGCCGACGAACCGCCCGCCGGGCTCACCGTCACCGCGGCCGAACTGCCCTGCGTCTTCGGCAAGGCCCTCGACACCTTGCGCGACGCCATCCGGGCCGAGAACCCCGACCTGGTGCTCTGCCTGGGGCAGGCGGGCGGACGCCCCGGCGTCACCGTCGAGCGGGTCGGCATCAACGTCGACGACGCACGCATCCCCGACAACGCCGGGGGACAGCCCATCGACGAACCGGTGGTCCCGGACGGCCCCGCCGCCTACTTCTCCACCCTCCCCGTCAAGGCGTGCGTCGCCGCGATGCGCGCGGCCGGGGTCCCGGCCGCCGTCTCCAACACGGCCGGCACCTTCGTCTGCAACCACGTGGCCTACGGCCTGGGCCACCTCATCGCCACCGAGTTCCCGCACATACGCGGCGGCTTCGCGCACGTGCCCTGGGCACCGGAACAGGTGCCCGACGGCACCGCGCCCGCCCTGCCGCCCGCCACCGTCGCCCACGGCCTGCGCGCCCTGCTGGCCACCGCCGCCCGCACCCCCGCCGAGCAGGACCTCAAGGTCACCGAAGGAGCCACCCACTGATGCCGCTCCGCGCCCACGCGGCCCCCTTCGCCCAGCTCGCCCTGGCGAACATCACCCGCGAGTACCCCAACTTCCCGGCCCACCTGATCACGTCCGCCGACGAGCACCACGCACCGCGCTCCCTGCACCCCGCCTTCTACGGCGCCTACGACTGGCACTCCTCGGTGCACATGCACTGGCTGCTCGTCCGCCTGCTGCGCCGCCACGGCGGCACCCCCGCACTGCCGGACACCGCGCCCGCCGTCGCCGTGCTCGACCGGCACCTCACCCCCGGCAACCTCGCCACCGAGGCCGCCTACCTGCGCGACCGCCCGTCCTTCGAACGCCCCTACGGCTGGGCGTGGCTGCTCGCGCTCGCCGCCGAGTGCCGGGCGCACGGTGGCCCGGAGGGCGAGCGCTGGACCGGGGCACTGGAGCCGGCCGTGTCCGCCGTCGACCGGCTGCTGGCCGACTGGCTGCCCAAGGCCACCTATCCCGTGCGCCACGGCAACCACCCCAACAGCGCCTTCGCGCTGGGCCTCGCCCTCGACTCGGGCGAACTCTCGGCCGGGACCGACCGGGCCGTACGGGAACGCCTGCTGAGCTGGTTCGCCGACGACCACGACGCCCCCGCGCACTGGGAGCCGTCGGGACAGGACTTCCTGTCCCCGGCGCTCACCGAAGCGGACGCGATGCGCAGGGTCCTCACGCCGGAGCGGCTCGCGCAGTGGCTCGACCGCTTCCTGCCCGGGCTCGGGACCGGTGCCCGCTGCGCCCTGCTGGAGGTGCCGGTCGTCTCCGACCACGCCGACCCGCAGATCGGCCACCTGCTCGGCCTGACGCTCAGCAGGGCGGCCGCGCTGCGCTCCCTCGCCGACGCCCTGCCCGACGGGCCGGTCCGCACCCGCCTGGACGAGGCGGCCGGGGCGCACCTCGAGGCGGGCCTGCCGGCGGTCGAGCGCGGCGACTTCACCACCGACCACTGGCTGGCGACCTTCGCCGCCCTGGCCCTGGACCCGGTGGCTCCGGCGCCCCCGCGCGGCTGACGCCGAGTCACCGGCGGCGCGGGCGCGCCGGCCCGCGACCGCTCAGTCCTGCGGACGCGGGAGGCCTCGCCGGCCGGCGGGCGCCAGGTGCCGCGGGACCCGCCGGGTCACCCCGCCGCGACGGTGCTCATGACCGCTCCTTGGAGTCCAGCCGGCGCAGCGCCCGCACCAGCGCCCCGACGCCGGCCTCCGCCTTCGACCGGGGACAGCCGACGTTGAGCCGCACCCGTCCCGGGGAGCCGTAGGCCGCCCCGGGCATGACCGCAACCTTCTCCACCTCCACCAGTTCGCGTTGCAGCTCCTCGTCGTCGACGCCCAGCGGGCGCAGGTCGATCCAGGCCAGGTAACCCGCCTGCGGCGGCTGCCAGTCGAGCCGGGGGAACGCCTCGCGGAGACGGTCGGCGACCAGCGCGAGGTTGCCCGCGAGATACGTCCGCAGGGCGTCCAGCCAGGGCGCCCCCTCGCGGTAGGCGGCGATGTGCCCGACCAGCGACAGCACCGCGGGGGAGGAGAGCCCGTCGGCGTCCTTGAGATGGCGGAGATAGGCGTCGCGCGAGGCCGGGTCGCCGATGATGCCGTAACTACCGGTCAGCGCGGGGATGTTGAAGGACTTGGAGGCCGAGGTGACCACGGCCCAGCGGCCGTCGCCGCCGTGCCGCACCCAGGGACGGTGGACGTGCGGGGCGTGCACCAGGTCGGAGTGGATCTCGTCGCTGACGACCGCGACGCCGTGCCGTGCGCACAGCCGGGCCATCCGGTCCAGTTCGGCCGCCGACCACACCCGGCCCGTCGGGTTGTGCGGCGAACACAGCAGCAGCACGGCCGTGTCGGGCAGCGCCAGCAGCCGCTCCAGCCGGGCCCAGTCGTCCAGGGGGCACTCCAGCAGCCGCCGGCCGTTGGCCGAGACGGTCTTGGGGAACGCGTCGTACATCGGGGTGTGTGCGACCACCCCGTCCCCCGGCCGGGACCACAGGTGCAGCAACCGGGAGACCTGGTAGACGACCGAGGGCGCGTAGACGACCGATCCGGGGTCCACCTCCGTGCCGTGCCGCGACGCGTACCAGTGGACGATCGCGGACAGGAAGTCGTCCTGGCGCCAGCGCGAGTAGCCGAGCACCCCGTGGTCCAGCCGGCCGCGCAGCGCGGCCAGCACCTCGGGGGCGGTCTCGAAGTCCATGTCGGAGATCGTGAACGGCAGCAGGTCCGGCACGCCGAAACGGTCCTGTACGTAGTCCCACTGGGTGCACCAGGTGCCGCGCCGGTCCACCGGAGTGTCGAAGTCGTACGCCGCGGGCGCGCGCCCTGTTGCCTGGGCGGCGGGGGAGGATTGCGCGGTCATGGTCAGCCCACCGGGATCATCGTCGCGAGGGCGTCCTTCACGGACTGGACCTGCGGGCCGATGACGACCTGGACGTTGTGCCCATCGAGCTTGATCACGCCCACCGCCCCCAGCTTCTTCAGCCGTGCCTCGTCGACCCGTTCGGCGTCCGCCACCGTCATGCGCAGCCGGGTGATGCAGTTGTCCAGGGACCGGATGTTGCCGGCGCCGCCGATCGCGTCGAGCATCGCGGCGGCGTCGTACTTCCCCGCGACCAGCTCGCGCGGCCGCTCCGCAGCCGCACCGTCCCCGGCCCCGTCCTCGCCGGGTTCCGCATCGTCCGACCTGCCGTGCTCGTCGTCCGCCGGCGGGTCCTCCCGGCCAGGGGTCTTGAGGTCGAAGCGGGTGATCGCCCAGCGGAACAGGAAGTAGTAGGCGGCGAACCACACCGCCGCGATCACCGGCACCAGATACCACTTGGTCGTCGAGCCCTGGAGCACACCGAAGACGAGCCAGTCGATGACGTTGCCGTCGGTGTTGCCGATGAAGACGCCGAGCACGGCGGCCGTGAGGAAGCCGAGGCCCACCAGGACCGCGTGGACGACGTACAGCCACGGGGCGACGAAGAGGAACAGGAACTCCAGCGGCTCCGTGATGCCGCCGACCACGCAGGCCACCACGCCGGACACCAGCAGGGCCTTGATCTCCGGACGCATCCGGCGCTTCGCGCAGTGGTACATCGCGAGCGCGGCGCCGGGCAGACCGCCCAGGTAGGCGGCCATCTTGCCCTGGGAGAGGAAGTGCGTGGCGTCGGTGACGGCCGAGCCCGGTGCCGCCGAGCAGTCCAGCTGGGCGTAGAACAGGTTCAGCGCGCCGGAGACGTGGTCGCCGCACACGGTCCCCGAACCGCCCACGTCCGTGAAGCGGAACATGGCGACCAGGATGTGGTGCAGGCCGATCGGGCGCAGCAGCACCTCGCCCATGCCGAAGAAGAACGGGCCGAAGACGCCCGTGTGCCCGATGCCCCGGCCCACCGCGTTGATCCAGCCGTTGAAGGTCGGCCACACCAGCGGGATGAGCAGGCCGAGCACGCTCAGGACCAGGGCCGAGACGATCGGTACGAAGCGCAGCCCGCCGAAGAAGGCCAGCGCGTCCGGCATCCGCTGGGTGCGGAAGCGCTGGTGGAGCAGGCTGACAACGATGCCAACGGCCACGGCGCCGAGCAGCCCGGTGTCGATGGACTGCACGCCCAGCACGTCGGCGATGCCGTAGTGCTCGATCGCCTTCTCGTCCTCGAAGTCGACGCCCCTGGCGGTGAGGTAGAAGTTCACCGCGAGGTTCATGGCGACGTAGCCGACGAAGCCGGAGAACGCGGCCACGCCCTTGTCCTCCCGGGCCAGGCCGAGCGGAATGGCCATCGCGAAGAGGACCGGCAGGAACGTGAAGGCGACCAGACCGGTGTTGGCCATCCAGGTGAAGACGACGTGGAAGCCCTCGCCCTTGAGGAAGGCAACGTTGTCAGTGACCGCCTCGCTGGACAGCGAGGAACCGATGCCCAGCATGATGCCGCAGAACGCGAGCAGGGCCACCGGGAGCATGAACGTCTTGCCGAGCCCCTGGAGGAATTCCCAGAGCGCGGCCTTGGTCTTCTGCATGTGTACGGAACTTTCGGGCCTGGGGGGACGGACCCGTCCGCCCGGCGTGACGACGCGGGGGAGGGCCGGCGGGCGGTACGGGCGGCTCGGGACATGCCGCCGCAGGGATCACATCACAGCCGGTCGGTGACTGTCCACGGTGTCCCGCGCCGCTCGCCCGGACCCGCCCCCGCCGGGCCGCCGGTCACAGCCAGCCCCGCCGCGCCGCCTGCCAGGCGAGCTGCATGCGGGTCGCCGCGTTGGCGCGCTCCATCATGCCCTGGACACGTCGTTGGACCGTCCGGCGGCTCAACTGCATCTGCGAGGCGATCGCCTTGTCGGCGACCCCCGCCACCAGCAGGGAGAGCAGTCTGCGGTCGGTGGCGGCCAGCACGTCGGGCGCCGCGGGTCCGTCGGTCCCCGACAGTTCCCCCGTGTCGTCGACGTCCAGCGGTACGGCGTCCTCCCAGTACCGCTCGAACAGCGCCACCAGCGCCGCCAGCAGATTGCTGTCCCTGACCAGCGCCGTCGTCGGCTCCTCCGGGCTGCCGTGCGGCCCGCCGGCGACGAGCGGGAAGACGGCCACCGCGCGGTCCGCGATCGCCAGGCGCAGCGGCAGCTGCGGCACGGCACGGGCCACCTCCCCCGCGCGCACGCCCGCCACCACGTTGTCGACGGCCCCCTCGTCGTCGAAGAACGCCTTCTCGTACAGCACCCGGTAGCGCACGCCGCGGGCCAGCGCCTCGAACTCCTCGGTGTTGCTGCCCGAGGGCATGGCCACGTACTGGGCCTTGCAGAACCAGAGCATCTCCTCGCGCACTCCGGTCTGGATCTGCCGCAGGTGCTGGCGCAGCGCCTCGGCTCCGGTGATCACCTCCAGGAGCTGACCCGCGTCCCGCCTGCGCATGGTGTCCCGGTAGGACTCGATCAGCCTGGCCGCCTCGTGCTGGGCGAGGTCGAGGGCGTCGGCGCTGCGCTTGAGCCGGGGGAGCAGGGCGACATCGGGCGGAGCCGCCTGGTAGAGCGGGGGCGTGCCGTCGGTGGGGCTGGCGAGTCCCTTCGCGGTGAGCGACTGAAGGACGCGGTGCATCCGCTCGACCGGCATGCCGTCGCGCTCCGCGAGGTCGGCGGCACCGGCCCGGCCGAAGTCCACGAGCAGTGCGTACACCGACTCCTCCTCGGGCGACAGCCCCGCGATCTCCAGCACCACGAACGCCCTCCCCGCGCCTGGGACGTGACGGTTGAACACCGTACTGCACAGGTGGGGAGGGCGCGGCGGGGGTGCACGGCGTCGCACGCCGTACACCCCGCGCCGTACAGCCCGGTTCGTACACCCAGGTCCGGACGGACCGCTACCGGCGTACCGCGTAGGCGCGTTGCACCGTCTGCCGCACCGAGTCGCCCGCCGAGTCGCGTGCCGTGACACGGAGCGTGACCCACGACCCCTGGCGGGCCGGCGGGGTGAGCGTGGCCCGGAAGGCGTTGCGGCCGTGCGCGTGGGTGCGCGCCGTCGACCAGGTGCGTCCGTCGTCGTAGGACGCCTCGACCCGCACGCTCACGCCCCGCGGGACGGGCAGCCCCTCCTGGGCGCGGACCCGTACGTCGATGCGGTGCGAACGGGTGCCGCGCACCGAGTTGCGCACGTCGACCGGTACGTCGTAGTCCAGTTGGAGCAGCGACAGCGGGGTGGCGGCGTCCGTGCGGCCGGACTCGAAGGACCAGGACGTACTGGTGGCCACGCCCCTCGTCCAGGCCTCCGAGTCGCGCGAGGTCTCCATGTCCAGCCGGTAGCGGGCCCGTTCGGCCGGCACGGCCACGTTCTGCCAGGCGCTCGCGACCCCGTCGACCCGCTCGCCGTCCCGGTACAGCACGGCGCTCGCGGCGTCACCGCCGGAGATCGGCGACCAGTGTCCGGCCTGCGAGTCCGTGAACTCCGGGACCCGCAGCCGCAGTACGTTGCCGTCCCGTACGGTCGGCGTCGTGGTGCCGGCCGGAATCGACGGCCGGACGACCGCGCCCTGCCAGGTCTCCCGGGGCTGCTCACCGGCCCGGTAGCCGCGCGGATCGTCCCGCATCCCGGCGACCAGCGGCTGGTCCACGTCGAAGGTCGTGGTGTGGTGCACCAGGTGCTGCCAGGTGGTGCCGCCCGCGCTCACGTACTCGGTGCGCTCGAACCCGAGCGGCACGAACCGGGTGTACTGCAGCCAGGCCGTGTCCTGGTACGGCCGCCAGCCGAAGCGCTGCTCGCTCGCCCACCCGGTGACACCGTTGTCGGCGTACGTGGTGCGGACGACCGCGCTGTTGCGCGCGGAAACCGTGTGCACGACCCTCTCGGGCACCTGCTGCTCGGACACCTGCATCACGTCGTACAGGTACGGGCTGCGGGCGGTGCCGGAGAACGTCACCTCGGTCGAGCCGCGGGTGATGCGCGCGCGCAGTTCGGCGCCCGTGCCCTTGCCGATCCGCAGTGTGGGCAGGGCGTTGCGCTCGCCGGTGGGCCGCCAGCGGGTCCAGCCGTTGTCGTCGAAGTGGACGAGGATCACCGCGCGGGCCCCGGCCGCGGCGGCCCGTTCGACGAGGGCGCGCTCACCGGCTCCCGTCGGGTTGTCCACCACCGCGACCTTCCCGCGGGCGGAACCGAAGTCGGGGTCGGCCGCGTCACCGGCGTCGACCGCGGTCAGTCTCGCGCCGTGCTCGGGGAACAGCGGCGACGCGGGCATGTAGTAGGCGCCCAGGTCGAACCGCGTGCGGGACACCTTCGCCTCGATGAGCGGGGCGACGAGCTGCCAGCGGGAGGCGAACTCGAAGGTGCCCTCGGTGACCTTCGCCGTCGGACTGATGTACAGCCGTTCGGCGATGTCGAAGTACATCGTGCCCTGCGTCAGGCTGCGGCCCCCGATCTCCCGGTAGGTCTGGTAGCTCAGGATCCCGCGCTGCTCCGCGGGCCGGGGCGTGCGGATCTCCACCGGAACCGTCTTGCGCGCGTCCAGGGTGACGGTCATGTCCTTGGTGACCTTCACCTCCGGCAGCACCACGTGGCGCAGCTCCTGGCCGTCCTCGGCCGACGTGGTCCAGCTGGTGTTGAGCTGGTAGACGCCCTCCTCGACCTCGGCGACGGCGGCGGCGGGATCGGTGTAGCCGACGAAGCCCTCCGCGCCCCAGATGGTGGGCAGGTCCTGGACCTGATCGCCGTCCTTGTCGAGCGTCTTCACGGTGATCCGGTGCGTGGGTCCGTGCACCACGAGGCTCAGTGTGGTGTGCGCGGCCACCGAGCCGTCGGCGGTCCTCGCGGTGACGTAGCCGTAGAACTTGCCCTGCCCGGCGCGGGCGGGGTCGACGGTCAGCGGCACCTCGGCGGAGGCACCGGCGGGCACGCGTACGGAGTCGGAACCGAGCCGCGCCGACCCCTCGGCGGGCGCCTTGCCCCCTTCCGTGGCCAGCTCGACCGCGAGCGAGAGCGTGACGTCCTCGTCGGAGGAGTTGGTGTACTTCACGCGTGAGGTCACGGGGGTGGTGTCCTGCGATGTGAACGGGCCCATGACGAGCGTGCCGGTGGCGGTCACCGCGCCCAGTGACGCGGCGCGCACGTCGATCCGCCCGCCGCCCTGTTCGGTGACCTTCTGGCCGTCCACCGTGACCGCGGTGCTGATCAGCGCGTCCTTCAACTGCGCGCCGGACCAGTCGGGATGGCGCTGGGCGAGCAGTGCGGCCGCGCCCGCCACGTGCGGGGTCGCCATCGAGGTGCCCGACGCGGCGGTGTAGTGCTCGTCGACCGGGTCGCCCATGGCCGACCCGGCGGCGCGCGCCGCCACGATGCCGACGCCGGGTGCCGTGACGTCCGGCTTCACCGCGTCGTCGCCCAGGCGCGGGCCGCGGCTGGAGAACGGGGCGAGCGAGTCGTCCCGGTCCACGGCGCCGACGGTGAGCGCGGCGTCCGCGGCGCCGGGTGAGCCGACGGTGCGGGGGCCCTGCTCGCCCTCGTTGCCGGCCGCGACGACGAACAGGGTGCCGGTGCTCCGGCTGAGGTCGTCGAGCGCCTGGCTCATGGGGTCGGTGCCGTCGGTGGCGCCCGAGGAGCCGAGGCTCATGTTGACGACGTCGGCGCCCTGGTCCGCCGCCCACTCCATGCCCGCGATCACCTGCGACTCGCTGCCGAAGCCGTCGTCGCCGAGCACCTTGCCGATCAGCAACTGCGCGGCGGGCGCGACTCCCCGGCGGCTCCCGCCGGAGGCGGCACCGCTGCCGCCGACGATGGAGGCGACGTGCGTGCCGTGCCCGAAGACGTCACCGGTGCCGGTGCTGCCGGAGAAGTCCCTGGCCGCCGCGACCCGGCCGGCGAGGTCGGGATGGCTCTGGTCGGCTCCGGTGTCCAGGACGGCGACCTTGACGCCGTCGCCCCGGTAGCCGGCCGACCACACGTCCGGGGCACCGATCTGGGCCGTACTGCGGTCCAGGGACGCGCCCACCCGGCCGTCCAGCCATACGCGCGGAGCGGTGGCCGCGGCCTTCGCGCGCTGCCCGCCGGCCGGGACGAGCCGCTTCCAGAACCGGCCGAGGTCCGCGTCGTCGACCCGCACGGCACGCGCGTCGATGCTCTCCAGTTCGCGGACCGACCCGTCCCGCGCCAGGTCGGTCAGCAAGTTCACGGAGGAGGCCGCCACACCCCCGGTCCGCTCCACGATGAGCGGCAGCGCGTCGGTGTGCGCGGTGTCGTACCGCTGCGCGAGGAGCGCCGTCACGTCGAACAGGTCCCGGTCCAGGCGCCCGGCGGCCACCAGGGCGTCGGCGTCGGACGGAAGGACCGTCACATGGCCGTCCTGCTCGAAGGTCCGGAACAGGACTCCCTTGCGCCCCGGACCCGGCGTGACCGACGCCGCCTGGCGGCCGTCCCCGGCCCGGGTGACGGTCACACTGTCACCGGTGATCAGCTTGACCGTCGCGGCGCCGCGGTCCGCCGCGGTCGCGACGGTGTCCTGACGCGGTGTGCCCGCCAGCGCGGGTACGGGGGCCACGGCGCCGGCGGCCAGCGCCAGCCCGGCCGATATCGCCGCCAACAGGCGGATCCGTCTCATCAGTACGCTGCCTTCCCATGCGTTCGATGCACGTTCGTGCGTTCGTCAGGATGAGCTGGCCGGACACGGGGTGTCATGCGATTCGAGTGGCACAGGTGGGACATGTCGCAACGGCGACACGGTGCGGTCACCGCCGGGCCGCCGCCGATTTCCCCCCGCTTCACGGGCGTTGTGGCGGACTCCGGGTCAGGAGCGGCCGCCCGGCGGCCCGTTGAGCGACGAGTACGGGAGACGGGTGTGACGCCGGAGCGGGGCGGGCCGGCCGGGGCCCGCGTGGTTCCGCGGCGACGGTGATCGTGCCTACCATGCGGGGCACCGGAGCGGCGGAGGGCGAGGACGGAAGACCGGGGCACGACACGGCCCGCGGGCGGAACGCGCCCCACGAGCACAGGACACCGTCGCCCCGCCGCGGCCGACGTCCCGTCCAGACATGTCGGAAGGCAGGCACGTATGCGCGGTCTCCTTGCCCGAGTCCTCCGAGTACTCGACCCCGCACGGGTTCCCCGCGCCAGAGGCGTGGCGGCCGTACTGGCCCTCGCCCTGGCGTCGACGGTCCTCGCCGCCTCGGCCGCGACCGCCCCCGCCGACGCGGCCTCGCGGCGGCCCCCGAAGCCGCACGCCTGGTTCACCTCCTGGGCCGCCTCCCAGCAGGGCCTCGCCCCCACCCCGCTGCGCGACCAGTCGGTCCGCATGATCACCCACCTGAGCCAGGGAGGCGACGCGCTGCGCATCCGCGTGCAGAACACCTTCGGGCGGACCCCCCTCACAGTGGACGCCGCGACGGTGGCCCCCAGCAGCGGCGAGGACGCCGCGACCACCGGCCGACCGCGCCCGGTCACCTTCGACGGCCGGCGCCGGGTCGTCGTACCGGCGGGCGGCGAGGTGTGGAGCGACCCCGCGGCGCTCAGGACCGCCGCCCAGGACGACGTGGCGGTGTCGCTCTCGGTCACCGGCACGGTGCTGCCCGGCCGCCACGAGAGCGCCTTCCGCACCAACTACCTGACCCCGTCCGGCGCCGGCGACCACACCGCCGACGCGTCCGGCACGGCGTTCACCGAGACCACCGGCTCCACCTACCTGGTCAGCGCCGTCGACGTGCGCAACCCGCGGCTGCGGGGCAGCCTCGTCGCCTACGGCAGTTCGGTCGTCGACGGCACCGGCTCGACGAACTGCGGACCCAACTGCAGCCGCCCGGGCGCCAACCTGCGCTGGGCGGACGACCTGGCCCGGCGGATCACCTCGGAGCTGCCCGCCACCCGGCAGTTCGCCGTGGCCAACGCGGGCATCGGGGGCACCACCAGCGCCGCGACCTGCCCGGGCATCGGCGCGCCGGTCCGCGGCCTGGACGCGGCGGCCCGGCTGGAACGCGACGTGCTGGCGCTGCACGGGGTCACGGGCGTCCTGTACTACTACGGGACCAACGACCTCCCGGCCGGATGCGACGCCGCGCAGATCCTGGCGAGCTACCACGAGGTCTTCGCCCGGCTGCGCGCCGCGGGCATCAAGGTGTACGTCACGCCCATCACCCCGCGGCCGGGCTACACCGACCAGCACAACCGCGACCGGCACACCGTGGGGATGTTCGTGTCCAAGTGGAACGACTGCGCGGGCACCTGCGACGGCGTGCTGCCCTTCGACCGGGTGCTGGCGGACCCGGTACGGCCGAACAGCATCAACCCGTCCTACGACACGGGCGACGGCGTCCACGCCAACATCGCCGGACAGCAGGCCCTCGCCGACATCGTCTCGCTGCCGATGCTGGCGGCCTCGGCCCGGCGGTGACCCCGGGGCCCCGCCGGGCCCCCTGCCGTCTCAGGAGTGCCCGTGCGGGCGCAGGGCGTCGACGACGAGATCGAGCAGGCGGCCCGTCCGCTCCGGCTCGTCGTCGGCCGCCGTCGAGAGGAACACACCGAGGAGCATCGCGGTCACGTCGTCGGCTTCGACGTCCGCGCGCAGGGAGCCCGCCCGCACGCCTTCCGCGAGGAGGGCGCCGATCGCGGCCGTGATGCGTTCCCGGGTGGCGGCGGTCGTGAGGCGTCCCGAGGCCCAGCCGCTGTGCAGGGTGTTGAGCATGGCGCGTTTCGTCGCGACGAACGCGGCGTAGCGCTCCATCCAGGCGCGCAGGGCCTGTTCCGGCGGCAGCTTGTCCAGCAGGGCCGGGGCGCTGTCGGTGACGTTGTCCAGTTCGGCGGCGTAGACGGCCTCGACCAGCGCCTCCCGGGTGGGGAAGTGGCGGTAGAGCGTGCCGATGCCGACCCCCGCGTCGCGGGCGATGCCTTCCAGCGGGACGGTGTCGTCCGCGGCGGTGAAGGCGGCGCGTGCGGCGGCGACGAGGTTCTCGCGGTTGCGCCGCGCGTGTGCGCGCAGCGGGCGGCCCGCACCCGCCGGCTGCCGGGGCCGGTCGGCGGCGGGCGTCGGTTCCTGGTCGGAAGTCGGTTCCTGGTCGGGAGACAAAGCGGAGGACCCTCCGGTAGTGCTACAGTCGGTTTGACGGAGGCTCCTCCGTTTTTGCCATCTTCTCATGAGGGCGGACTTCCCATGACGTCACACGGCACCTCTCCTTCTCCCACGGCCGAGGGCGCTCCCCGCCCCGGCGGTGCGGGCACACTCGCGGGCCGCACGGTCTCCCGGATCGGGTACGGCGCGATGCAGCTCGAACGTCTGCGCACCGACCGCGGCGCCGCCGTCGCACTCGTGCGCCGCGCGGTGGAACTCGGCGTCGACCACTTCGACACCGCCCAGTTCTACGGCGACGGCTTCGTCAACGAGGTCCTCCGCGAGGCCCTGGGCGCCGCGGACGACGCCGTGGTCGTGACCAAGGTCGGCGCGACCCCCGACTCCGGCGGTCCCCTGCCCCTGCGGCTCGCGCAGCGGCCGGAGGAGCTGCGGGCCGACGTCGAGGACAATCTCCGCAGCCTGGGCACCGACCGCCTCGCGGTCGTCAATCTGCGCCGCGCCGACGCCGGCCCCGGACTCCGGGCCGAGGGCGATCAGCTGGTCGACCTCGACGACCAGCTCGCCGTGCTGACGGAGCTGCGGGACGAGGGCAAGATCGGCGCCATCGGGCTCAGCGCCGTCACCCTGGACACACTGCGCCGCGCCCTTCCGGTGGGCCTCGCCTGCGTACAGAACTCCTACAGCCTGGTCAGCCGCACGGACGAGGACATGCTCCGGCTGTGCACCGACGAGGGCATCGCCTGGGTGCCCTACTTCCCGCTCGGGGGCGCCTTCCCGGGCATGCCCAAGGTCGCCGACGAGAGCGCCGTCCACTCCGCGGCACGGGCGCTCGGCGCCACCCCGGCCCAGGTGGGGCTCGCCTGGCTGCTGCACCACGCCGCGAACGTGCTGCTCATCCCCGGCACGGCCGACCCCGGCCATCTGGAGGCGAACATCGCCGTCGGACGGATCGCCCTGGACGGCGCCGACATCGCCGCGCTCGACGCCGTGCCCAGCCGCTCCGCGGACCACGTGCGGCTCGGCTGACGAGGGCGTCGGGGAGGGCGGCCGGCCTTCCCGCGAAGGCTGGCGCGATCCCTCAGGTGTCCCGGCCGGGTGACGCCGGGCGCGAGTCGCCGCGGCCGGTGCGGCCGGCCCGGTCCCGCGGGGGTGCGTCGGATTCGAGGCGTACGAAGGGGATCGCGCGCCCGGCCCGGCGCAACGCCGTCGCGCTGCCGTCGGCGGGCAGGCGCATGAACGCGCACAGCCGGCGTGCGGTGCGCGGGTGTCGTGCCCCGTACTCCTCCATGAGCGCGGCACCCTCCTCCGGGGCGAGGAAGCGGGCGGTGACCGCGTGGTGCCGGTTCCCGAACTGCAGGACCGTCTTGGGCTGCTCGCGCAGGTTGCGGTACCAGTCGGCCCGCGGGCCGAAGCCGGACGCGACTGTCCAGGCGGGGGCGTCCGGTTCGTAGGCCACCACCTCCAGGGCGACCCGGCGGTCCAGCCCCGAGACCCGTCCCGTGTGGTGCAGCAGCAGCACCCGGCGGCCGAAGAGCGGACCGAGGCCGACGCGGAACAGGAGGATGGGCGCACGGGCGATCCTGCGGCGCCAGCCCGCGGGCAGGGGAGGGCGGCCGGTCCCCTTGTCCTCGTCCTGCATGGTCACCTCCCGGTGGTGGTACGACGTCGGCTCCGGCGTCGGCAAGTCGGGATCCGCCCGGTCCGCCGGACAGTGGTCCGCCGGATAGTGGACCTTTGAAGTTTTGCACAGACTAAAGGTTGGCCGAAGGCCCCGGCGCCCCGGCACGGTAGAAAGGAGTCATGACCGAGCACGAGAGCCCCGTTCAGACCACGGACGACGTGGACGCCGTCACCCGGGAGGTGCTGACCGCGTCGCGGCTGCTGGTCGCGGTGTCCGCGCGCTCGCTCGCCGAGGTCGAGGAGCGGGTGACGCTGCCGCAGTTCCGCATGCTGGTGGTGCTCACCCGGGGGACCACCAAACTGGTCACGCTCGCCGAGCAGTTGCAGGTGGCGCCGAGCACGGCGATGCGGATGGTCGACCGGCTGATCGCGGCGGGCCTGGCCGTCCGGCAGCTCAACCCCCGCAACCGGCGGGAGACGCTGCTGCAGCTCACGGAGGAAGGGCGCCGCACGGTCGAGCACGTCACGGCCCGCCGGCGCTCCGAGATCGCCGGGATCGTCGAAATGCTCACCCCGGCCCAGAGGGTGGCGCTCGTGGAGGCCCTTGCCGCCTTCAACCACGCGGGGGCCGAGCCGCCGGCCCCCGCCTCGGACCTGGTCCGGCCCCGTCCGCCGGGGTGGTCCGACTTCCCGGCGGCCCAGGACGTCTGACCCGGGCGGCTCCCGTTCGGGACGGTGAGCGGTGTCGGGCGGACGGAGGGGCGCGGGAGGGCCGTGGAAGGGGTGCGGAAGGGGCGTGGGAGGGGCTCAGTCCATCGGGGCGGGTGGCCGGATCGCCCGCTCCACGGCCCGTTCCACCTCACGGCGCGGCACGCCCTGCTCCTCGGCGTATTCGGTGACGGCCCGGACCAGGGCGGCCGTGGCGTCCGACCAGACCGCCAGGGCGACCGTGGCGTTCTGGCCTGCGTTGTTGCGGTAGCGGTTGTCAGCCGCCTCGACGGCTCGCTGGAGTTCGATGAGGCGTCTCGGGATGTCCATGATGACGAGCCTAGGGGCGATGATCATGGATTTCAGTGCCCGGCCGAGCGCGGTCGCCCCCAGCGGGGGCAGTCGTCCTTGCCCCCGCCGTTGCCCGTCGTACCTCAGGCGAGCAGGGTGGCCTCGGCCCGCACGTCGCGGCGGAGTGTTGACCTTGCGGACGCCCGCCGGTTAGAACGTGGGAACACCGCGATAGCAAGCGGTTGCTGAGCCGGATCCGCAACGGTCGCTCCCACGCCCGGGGTTGGGCGCCGGCCGCCCGCTGCGAGGAAGAGGACCACGCATGACGCTCTCACTGACCCACGTCCACGGAGACCGCATCACCGTGGCCCACGGGACGGCCGGAACCGAGCTGCTCTCCTACGTGTACCGCCCCGAGGCCGACTGGGAGGCGCCCAAGCCGTACCTCCACCCGATCAGGACCCTGTCGGGCGCAGTGGTCACGGACTACCGGCCCAACGACCACCGCTGGCACAAGGGGCTCCAGCTGACCGCCTCCCACCTGTCCGGACAGAACCTGTGGGGCGGCAACACCTATGTGCACGGCGAGGGTTACCTCGCGCTGCCGGAACGGGTCGGCTCGATGGCCCACGTGGCCTTCGAGGAGGTCGGCGCGGACGGGGACCGCGCCGTCGTCGCCGAGCGGCTGACCTGGCACCCGCACGGCGGCGAGCTGTGGGCCGAGGAGGAGCGCCGCATCGAGGTCCGCGACGTCGACCCGGACACCGGCAGCTGGACGCTCACCTGGACGTCGGCGGTCACCAACCGGCGCGCCGAACCCCTGAGGTTCGGCAGCCCCACCACCCACGGACGCCCCGCCGCCGGATACACCGGACTGTTCTGGCGCGGCCCCCGCGCCTTCCGCGGCGGCCGCGTCTTCACCGCGGAGTCACCGCAGCCGCCGGAGTCGGCCGGAGCGGCCAGGGCCGCCGGTTCCGGCGAGTCCTGCGAGGCCGGCCTGATGGGCTCGCAAGCCCCCTGGCTGGCCTACGTCGGCGAGCACGACGGACGCGACGGCCACGCCACCCTCGTCTTCGAACACGCCCCCGGCAACGACCACTTGGGCGAGAAGGGCGCCCACCCGGCGCACTGGTTCGTGCGCAGCGACCCCTTCGCCGCGGTCGCACCGTCCTGGGCGTTCCACGAGGAACTGGTCCTGCCGCCCGGCGAAACCCTCTCCCGCGCCTACCGCGTGGTCGTCGCCGACGGCGCCTGGGACCGCGCCCGGGTCGCCTCCCACCTGGCGGAACTCGCGTGGTGAGCCCGACGTACGGCGGCTTCCCGGCGGGCCTGCGTTCCACGGGGGAGCGGGCGGACCCGGCCGCGGACCGCGGTAGTCGACACCACCTCCCCACGACGGCCGGCGACCTGGTACGGACGCCCCGCTGACGGCCCGCGCACGGCCGGTGGTGTGAGAAGATCCCGGACCCATGAGTGAAGCGACACGAGCGACGGACGCGACGGACGCGACACCGACCGACGTGGTCCTCGCCGGGTACGGCCCGGTCGGGCAGGCCTACGCCGAGCGGCTGGCCCGGGACGGTGCGGCGCTCGCACGGCGTCACGGCGTACGGCCGCGGGTGGCCGCCGTCCGTGCGAGCGCGGCCCAGTGCCTGCCGGACGCGGACGGGGCGCCGCCGCCGCGCTCGGAATGGGGCCCCGCACGGCCCCTGGACGAGACCTTGGACCGCACCGGCGCGCAGGTGTTCGTGCAGGCCGTCCCGTCCTCGCCGGAACTGCGCGAGCGCGCCGCGCAGGAGGCGGTGACCGCACTGCGCCGGGGCGTCCACGTGGTGACGGCCACCAAGAGCCACCTGCTCACGCACTGGCGGGAACTCGACGCCGCCGCCCGGGCGGGCGGCAGCATGATCAGGATCTCCGGGGCCACCGGGGCGGCCCTCCCGGCGGGCGACCTGTCGCGGACCTCCCTGCGCGGCCTGGACTGCCGCACCATCCGCGCCTGCCCCAACGGCACCGTCACCTTCGTACTCGACCGCCTCGCCGACGGCGACACGCTCAGCGACGCGATCCGGGCCGCACGGCTCAGGGGCATCGCCGAGGCGGACCCTTCGGCGGACCTGTCGGGCGCGGACGCCGCCACCAAGGTGCGCCTGCTGGCCGCGCTGGCCTGGGGCTGGGACCCGGCCGAGGTGCGGGTGCGGGCGCAGCCGGTCGACGGGAGCACCCGCGGCCGGGCCCTGGACGCGGCGTCCAGGGCCCGTCGGCTGCGGGCGGTCGCCGCCGCGTCGGTGGCCGAGCCCGGCGTCGTGCGGGTACGGCTGGAGGAGACGGCGCCGGGGGACCCGCTGCACGCCCTGACCGGGCCGGAGAAGGCCGTGGTCTTCGGCTGTCCGGACGCGGGCGACGTGACCGTGAGCGGCGGACGGTCGAGCCCGGTGGGCGCGGCGCTGGCCCTGGTGCGGGACACCGTCGAGGTCACGGCCCCGCGCACGGGCTTTCACTGACCACACGGGTGGGCGGCCGCCCGCGCGGGAGGCTCACGACACGGTGATCACGGTCTTGCCGCAGGCGTGGCCCTCCTCGACGTGCCGCACCGCCTCCGCCGTGCCGGCCAGGGCGAAGGTCCGGCCGACCACGGGAGTGAGCTGTCCGGCCTCGACGAGCGAGGTGACGGCGAGCAGGTCCTCGCGGGCCGGTCCGTCCGGCGTCGCGGGCATGATCGGACGCAGCCGCTGCCGGGTGACCGCGTTGACCGCCGCCAGTTCCAGCATGGCGCCGATCGCCCCGAACACCCGGCCGGGGGAGCCGCCCCCGTTGGCCACCAGGACACCCGCCGGGGCCAGCGCCCGGCGCAGCCGGCCCAGCGGGTGGTTGCCCACGTTGTCCAGGATCACGTCGTAGCGCTCGCGTTGGCGGGTGAAGTCCTCGCGGGCGTAGTCCAGGACGTGGGCCGCGCCCAGCGAACGCACCAGGTCGGTGTTCCCGGCGCTGCACACCCCGGTGACCTCCGCGTCCAGGACCGCGGCGATCTGCACCGCGAAGGTGCCCACCCCGCCGCCCGCCCCGTTGACCAGCACCCGCTGCCCGGACCGCACGCGCCCGACGGTCCGGATGCCGCGCAGCGCGGTCACCGCGGCCATCGGCAGTGCCGCGGCCTGCTCGAAGGTCAGGTCCGCGGGCACGGGCACCAGCAACGGTGCCACGGTGCAGGCGAACTCGGCGAAGGCACCCGGGCAGAAGCCCAGGACCCGATCGCCGGGGGAGAGCCCCCGCACGCCCGCACCGACCCGCTCCACCACCCCCGCCGCGTCGATGCCGGCCACCCGGGACTTGGGCCGGGTCAGCCCCATGCCCCCCAACAGCCGTGCCGCGTACGGGTCTCCGCGCAGCATGTGCCAGTCGTAGGGGTTCACCGCGGCGGCGTGCACCCGCACCAGTACCTGCCCGGCCCCGGCGGAAGGCTCGTCGACGTCCCGCAGCCGCAGACTGTCCGGGGGGCCGAACCGCTCCTGGACCACTGCCTTCATCGCCCTGCCACCATCCCCTCGGGTGCCCTCGGGACCGATCGCGGGTCGCGCGGTGAGGGCACCGTAGGGGTACCGCCCACCGTCGTCAATGGCCCGACGGGACGGCCCGGTTCACGGGCGGCCCGGTACGGCGTCCCGGGCGTCCCACGGCGTCCCGCGGTGTCGACATCCGGTCCGGCGAACCCGCAGGCCGGGCGCGGGACGTCCCCGTCCCCCGCCAGGTCGGCGGCAGAGCTGGCGGGACGCACCGGCCCGCCCCCATCGTCGTGGGTGCCGCCCGGTACGGACGGCGCAAGTCAGGCATCCGGCACCACGACCCACAGGGGGAAGCCGTGCGAATGAACACGATGACCAGGACGCTCGTGAGCCTCACCGCCGCCGCCGGTGTCGCGGCCGGCGGACTCGCGGGCGCCGCGACCGCCACCGCTCAGCCCGCCCGCTCCGCACCGGCCGCCGTGAGCACCAGGGACGCCGCTGCGCTGGCGGTGAACAACCTCGGCCTGAGCACGACGCAGGCCAGGTACGTGCAGTGCTGGATCAAGGCCAAGTGGAACTACAAGGGCGCCCTGGACGGGCAACTCGGCACGCAGAGCTGGAAGTCCCTGCAGCGCTGGCTCAAGACGCACTGGGGCTACAAGGACGACATCGACGGCATCGTCGGCAAGAACACCGTCAGCGCCCTGCAGCGCGACCTGAAGAAGTACCACGGCTACCAGGGCAAGATCGACGGCATCGCCGGAGCGAAGACCAAGGCCGCCTTCAAGGACTTCGCGGCCGACTCCAAGCCGTACTGCTGAACGGAGCGGCAGCGGTGACCGCCCACGCCGGCCGGGTGCCTACGGGTGCCGGCCGGCGTGGGTGAAGTCGTAGGCGCAGAAGTCGGCGAGCGGGACGTATCCGAGGCGCCGGTAGAGGGCGTTGCTGGTGCGGTTGGCGGGGTCGGTGAACAGCACGACCTCCGTCGCGCCCGCGGCCAGCGCGGCCCGGCTCACCTCGACCGTCACGGCGGCCGCGTAGCCGTGGCCGCGCCGCGGCGCCGGGGTGTAAACGGGGTCGATCCGGACCTGGCCGCCGACCAGCGGGTTCGCGCCCGCCATGGAGACGGGCGTGCCGTCCGGGGTCTCCCAGAAGGTGTAGCGCTTCTCGGCGAAGCGCGTACCGGCCCAGGTCCCGGCGTCGACGGTCACCACCTCGCCGACGTCCGCGGCGAACTCCCGGCACCAGCGCACGAGTTGCTCGTGGTCCCGCTCGCCCGCGATCCGGCACCCGCCCGCCGGCGGACGCGGCGGCGGGGTGAGCGTGCCGAGCCGGTGCAGACGGGCGCCCCAACCGCGCACGGGGGCGGCGCCGGTGTGCCGCCGCCAGGCGCCGGCGAAGGCGGTGGCGGTCGCGTCGTCGGAGAGCACGCCCGAGGGGCGCCGGCCGAGACCGACCAGATGGGTGGCGAGGGAGTCGGCCTGCCCGGGGGAGAGGGCGGTGAGGGTCAGCCGGCCGGTCGGCGGGCGCAGGAGGGCGGCGCGGACCTCGCCGTCCTCCACCAGCCACCCGAAGCCGGTGGCGCCCGCTCCGGAGGCGGTGGCCCCTGCGCCCTGTGTGCGCAGCTTCTGGACCGCCGTCAGGGGCGTGGTGTGCACGGCGGGGCGCGAGCACAGGAAGTCCCAGGCCCCGGCCAGGAAGTCGTCGAGGTCTTCGGTGAGGTGCCAGCCGTCCGGTCGCATGCCTCATGATCTCCGAAACCGCCCGGCGGCGGGGGCGTTCGTCAAGACGTCCGGCACCGGACCCGGCAGTACGTCAGAGGACGTCGTAGAGCAGATGTGTGGCGTTCGGGGTGGGGTGCGCGCTCCGCCGGGACAGGGTGTGCGGTGTCCCGCCGGTGAACAGCGGTGTGCCGGAGCCCAGCAGGACGGGCGCCAGGTGCAGGGACAGCACGTCGACCAGCCCGGCGTCGAGCGCCGAGCCGATCAGGGCGCCACCGCCCATGAGGACGACGTCGAGGTCCCCGCCGCGGTCCGCCGAAGCCGCCTCGGCACGCTCGCGCGCCGCCGTCACGGCGTCGGAGAGCCCGGTCGTGACGAAGGTCCAGTCGAGGCCGGTGAGCCGCACCGAGGCCGGGGGCGAACTCGTCACGACGACGAACGGGGGCCGGCCGACCTCCGCGGCGCCGTAGCCGACGGTGTCGTCCCAGCCGCCCGGCCCGTCGACCAGGTCGAAGAGGCGGCGGCCGAGGACGACGGCGCCCGAGCGGGCGGTCGTCTCCCGCACGATCCGGCGCTCCTCCGGGTCGTCCGAGAACGCCCAGGTGTGCAGGGCCTCGCCGCCGGTGCCCAGGCCGTTGCCCGGGCCGGGATCGGGCCCGGTGACACAGCCGTCCAGGGAGACCGAGATGTCCGCGATGATCCGAGTCATACAGGGTGGACCCGGCGGGGCGTCCGAACTCATCGCTCCCGGACGCGGCGGATGGCGGTTCCGTACTTCCCGAGACCTTCACAGCCCATGTACAACGATTCACAAGCTTCGCTTGTCTCCCTGTCCGGTCACGGTTCACCCACGCTTCACCTGGAGTGGTGCGCATGCCTCGGTTCAGCATCGTCGTCCCCGTGTTCAAGGTGCAGGGATACCTGCGCGAATGTCTGGACTCGGTGCTCGGCCAGTCGTACCGGGACCTCGAGGTGATCGCCGTCGACGACTGCTCACCGGACTCCTGCGGCGCCATCATCGACGAGTACGCCGCCCGCGACGCCCGCGTCCAGGCCGTGCACCTCCCGGAGAACGTCGGTCTCGGGCGGGCGCGCAACGCGGGGCTCCGGCACGCGCGGGGCGACTACGTCCTCTTCCTCGACAGCGACGACTCCTACACCCCCGGCCTGCTGGAGGCGCTGGCCGCCCGACTGGACGCCGTCGGGGACCTGGACATCCTGGTCTTCGACCACGTGCGCACCTACTGGTCGGGCAGGGGCGGCCGCAGCCAGGCCGCGGACCTGTTCGAACGGGCGGGCACCGACGTCTTCCGCCTCGAGGAGCGGCCCGAGTACATGCGGCTGTTCCTGGTGGCCTGGAACAAGGCGTTCCGCCGCGAATTCTTCGTCGGACAGGGCTTCCAGTACGCCCCCGGTCTGTACGAGGACGCGCCCGTCACCCACATGGCGATGGTCACGGCCGAGCGCATCGGCTGTCTGAACCGGGTCGGCGTCGAGTACCGCCAGCGCCGCCAGGGCGCGATCACGAAGACGCCGGGGCGCAGGCACTTCGACATCTTCCAGCAGTACGAGGGCCTGTTCGCGTTCCTCGCGCAGCGGCCCGAGCTGGCCTGGGCCACACCCATGCTGTTCGAGCGGGCCGTGTTCCACATGCTGTTCGCGCTCAAGCGCCCCGAGCGGGTGCGGGCCGCCGACCGCAGGGAGTTCTTCGACCGCATCGCCGACTTCTACGCGCGGTACGTCCCGGCCGGCTTCACCCTGCCCGAGGGCCCGACCGGGGTGTACATGCGGACCGTGGCCAAACGGCTCTACGGCGCCTACCAGGCCGCCCAGTTCGCCGCGCGCGCCAGGAAGGCGGGGCCGGCCAAGGTCGCCAGGGCCAGGACCCGGGCCGGCAAGCGCGCCTACGCCGGGCTGTACACCCTGCACCGCAGCCGCGCCACGGACCCCCACCTCGCCGTCTACACCGCGTACTGGGACCGGCTGCCGTCCTGCAACCCGCTCGCGGTCTTCGAGAAGGCCAGGGAACTCGCCCCGCAGGTGCACGGCGTCTGGGTGGTGCGCAAGGAACTGGCCGGCCGGGTCCCCGACGGCATCGACCACGTGGTGCGCGACTCGCGCCGCTACTGGGAGGTGATGGCCCGCGCTCGGTACTTCGTCAACAACGTCAACTTCCCGGACCACATCGTCAAGCGCCCCGGGCAGCTCCACCTCCAGACCCATCACGGCACCCCGCTCAAGCGCATGGGTCTGGACCAGCGTGCCTATCCGGCGGCCGCCAGGGGCATGGACTTCGACCGCCTCCTCGAACGCGTGGACCGCTGGGACCTCAGCGTCTCCGCCAACCAGCACTCCACCAGGCAGTGGGAGCGCGCCTACCCCGGCTCCTACGAGTCCCTGGACGCGGGCTACCCGCGCAACGACCGCTACTACGGCGCAAACGCCGAGGACGTCGCCGCCGTCCGCGCCCGGCTCGGCATAGCCCCGGGGAAGACCGCCCTGCTGTACGCCCCGACCCACCGCGACTACCGGGCGGCCTGGACACCGTCCTTCGACCCGGCCCGGGTGGCCAGGGCCCTGGGGGACGACTTCGTCCTGCTGGTCCGCACCCACTACTTCGACGAGCTGAGCCCGGAGCTGAACGACCTCGCCGCACGGGGCGCCGTCCTCGACGTCTCCCGCCACCCCTCGGTCGAGGACCTCTGCCTGGCGGCGGAC
The DNA here is from genome assembly GCF_020404845.1 of Streptomyces hyderabadensis. GTDB lineage: Bacteria > Actinomycetota > Actinomycetes > Streptomycetales > Streptomycetaceae > Streptomyces > Streptomyces hyderabadensis. Next base: position 99,635 of record NZ_JAIOJZ010000014.1, read on the forward strand.
GCGCTCCTCGCCGACTACTCGTCCCTCACCTTCGACTACGCCAACCTCGACCGGCCCATCGTCATCTACGCCGACGACTGGGAGATCTACTCCCAGGTCCGCGGCGTCACCTTCGACCTGCTCTCGGGCCGCCCCGGCGACACTCCGGGGGCGGTCGCCACCACCGAGGACGAACTCGTCGACACCTTCCGCAGCGGCCGCTGGCGCGGTCCCGAGGCCGCCGCCCTGCGCGCCGCCTTCCGGACGCGCTTTTGCCAGTACGACGACGGCCACGCCGCCGAGCGGGTGGTGCGCCGCTTCTTCCTCGGCCAGGACGCGGGTCCGGCGATCGTCCCGCTGGAGCACCGCACCCCGGCGCCGTCACCGGCCCTCGGCTGACCGGGAGGCGTGCGCCGGTGCCCCGGAACGCAAGCTTCCGGCCGTTTCCGGGGCGGGACGTGTCGTTTCCCGCCCGGCACGGGTGACGGTCGCGCAGAGTACGTCCATGACGACACCCGCGCAGTCGCTCCGCTCCCTGGCCCGCACCCGTGCCTCGCTCGACGGTGAGGAAGTCACGTACTGGTGGTCCGGAAACGTGTACGCGTGGGCTCCCGACGAGCCCTACGAGCACGTCTTCGGCTTCGAGGGGGTCAACGTCGCCCGCCTGGCCCAGGACGCCGAGGACGGACCGGACGCCTACCGGCTGCTCACCCGGGAGGCCGCCTTCTACCTGGACCCCGTCACCCGCGAGATCCTGGACACCTGGCGGGACCTGCCGGTGGTGCACGTCTGGAACGACCCGGCCAACCAGAAGTGGCGCCGCTTCCCGGTGCCGACCACCGACCTCGGTGCCCAGGTCTGCTTCAGCCTGGAGATCCCGCTCGCCTACCCCTCGCCCCTGCCCGTGGCCCAGTACGCCTCCCACTCGGCCGGTGACACGTACCGGGCCCTGGAACTCTTCCAGTTCTTCGCCCACCGGGCGGATCTGGCAGGCCCCGCCCCCAGCGTCCCGGCGACCATGTCGTGGACCCGGATGTCCCCGTGGCTCCCGTGGATGGCCCGCGGCACGCGGCCCGGCGGGCTCACCTTCCACTGCCGGGGCCGCAAGCTCGGGTCGTACGCCGAGGTGCCCGAGCGCACCCGCGCCTACATCGCCGACCACCACCCGCGGTTCGCGCGGGCGCCGGAAGAGTGGAGCGAGCCGAACGAGACGAGCTGGACGTACTTCCGCACCCTCAACCCGCCCGTGTGAGGACCATGAGCGCGGAGCCGCACGAGGGCGCTTTATGGTTGGCTGATGCGATTTGTTCCCCGGTGGGTCCTGCTGTCGTCGGGATGCGCGCCCGTGCTGCTGATCGCAGGCTGGACCGCCGCCGCGCATGCCGAAGGGTCCTCCTACGACCCCGTCACCCAGACGATCAGCGTCCTGGGGTCCTACGGAGCCGCCGGGTTCTGGGTGATGACGACGGCCTTCCTGGCGCTGGGCGTCTGCCACCTGCTGACCGCGTGGGGGCTGCGGGCCGCCGCCACCGCCGGGCGCGTGGCGCTGGGCGGTGGCGGACTGGCGGCGCTGGCCCTGGTGGCCCTTCCCGCGCCGAGCAGCGGAGGCTCCCTGCGTCACGGCGCGGTGGTGGTGGTCGGGTTCACCCTGCTGGCGGTGTGGCCGGTGCTGGCCGTCAACGGGGGTCCGGCCGCTCCCTGGGCGCTGCGTCTCGCGCCGTCGATCGGGGTGACGACCCTGATGGCCGCCGGCGGGGTGTGGTTCCTGATCGAGATGCGGCGCCACGGTGACGCGGGCGTCGCCGAACGCGTCGTGACCTCGCTCCAGTCGCTGTGGCCCTTCGTGGTGGCCGCCTCCTGCCTCCGCCACGCCCGGCAACAGGCGTGACCCCGTGGCGCGGTGGAGTTCAGCGCCGTGCCAGTGCCAGCACGCTCAGCCCGAACATCAGCACGCCCAGGGGGACATGGACCGACGGGACGTGCGCGATGCCGAGCACGACCTGGGCCGAGGCGAGGACCAGGAAGCCGCAGGCGTGCCGGACGGGCCGCAGCGGACCGCCGCCCGGCTTCCAGGCCAGCACCGCCGCGAGCACGTACAGCATCGACGCCCCGTACATCACCCGGGCTCCGACGCTGTGCAGCGTCTCCCCGTAGGAGGCGGTCAGCAGCAGTCCGGCGGAGACCGCCTGGAGGAGGATGGTCAGTGTCTGCAGGGTGATCGCGATGTGCAGGAAGGAGGTCCGGCGTCGCGCCGTCACCTGGGTTGCCATGCCGCGGTCCTCTTTTCCGCCCCGGGGGCAGTGGATCGGTAAGGTCTCACCCACCCGACGAAACAGGTCGGCGAAAGGTAAGGCCGAGGACTGAGCGGGGGCGGTCGGGCATGGGGACGGCTGGGGCGAGGACCGGCGCGACGGACGCAGAACGGCGCCGACTGATCAACGTCGCCCACCGGTTGCTCGGTTCGCCGGCCGAGGCCGAGGACGCCGTGCAGGAGGCCTACGCGCGCTGGTACGCGCTGCCGAGCGGCAGGCGGGCGGAGATCGGGTCCCCGGGTGCCTGGCTGACGACCGTGACCTGCCGCGTCTGCCTGGACGTGCTCGGCTCGGCGCGGGCCCGGCGCGAGCGCTACGTCGGTGCGTGGCTGCCCGATCCGCTGCCCGCCCGGGCCGAGCGGGACGGGATCGGCAGCGACCCCGCCGACCAACTGGTCCTGGACGAGTCGGTGACCATGGCCTTCCTCGTGGTCCTGGAGTCGATGACCCCCGCCGAGCGGGTGGCCTTCGTCCTCCACGACGTCTTCCGCTACCCCTTCGCCGAGATCGCGGGCATCCTCCGGCGGACCCCTGCGGCCTGCAAGCAGCTCGCCGCCTCGGGCCGGCGCCGGGTGCGCGACGCGGGGACCCGGGAGACCCCCGGCGTGCAGGCCGAGGTGGTGCGGCAGGTCAAGGCGGCGTGGGAGACGAAGGACATCGCCGCCCTGGTCGACCTGCTCGACCCGGCCGCCGTCATGACCGCCGACGGCGGCGGCCGGGCGGGCACGGTCCTGCGCCCGGTCGAGGGCGGGACCCGCATCGCCCGGTACATGGTCGCGATCGCCGAGCAGGCGCCGGGCCTGGAACTCCTGGAGCGCTCGGTCAACGGCGCCCCGGGGCTGGTGGCCCGGCGTGACGGCGTCGTCGTGACCGTGGCCGCCTTCGGCCTCGCCGAAGGCCGCGTCAGCCGTATCTGGGTCGTCCGCAACCCCGAGAAGCTGCGGCCGTGGGTAGGCTGAACCGGGTCGCGGCAGGGGTGTCGCAGCAGATGTGACAGATGGGGAGTTCCGCCATGACCACAGCGCACGACCTGACGATCGTCTCCCTCGACGTTCCCTCCGACTACCCGGTCGAGCGCGGCGACCTGTCGCTGGCCCTGGCCGGGGCGGAGCTGATCGACCTGCTGGCAGCGGGACGGGTGGCGCTGGACGGCACCCTTCTGCGGCCGCTCGCGGCGAGCGGATCCGACGACCGGCTCCTCGACGAGGCGGCGTCCCAGGCCGGCCAGGAGCAGAGCGAGTCGGTGACGGACTGGCTGTGGCGCCGCGGGGACGGGCTGGCGGGCCAGTACCTCGCCGCCGCGGGGGCGGACGACGGCGGTCGCAGGCGCCCGCGGTGGACGGCACGGCGCGGTGCCGAACGGCCGGCCCCCACCGATCCGTCGGCGCGTCGGCGTGCCGACGACCGCTGGACCGTCGGTGATCCGGTCCTGGTGGGTCTGGCGGCCGCGGTGGGCATCCGGCACGAGTCGGCCGACGAGGTGGCGGACCCCGGGGACGACGGCGTCGCCACGGTCCTCGCCGCGGTGCACGATGCCGTGGTGGAGCTGGCCGCCACCCGGCAGCGCCGCAGCATCGAGGGAGCGGCGTTCGACAACATCTGGCGTGCGGTGTGAGGGCCGGCGGGTGACGGCCCCGCCGGTCAGATGCGCCAGGAACGGAGCACGTCGGCGATCTCGTAGATGCTCAGTCCGGTCTCGCGGACCTTTCTGATCAGGTCGGACAGGGCCCCGTAGGGCGGATCGATGCCCTCTCCGGACTGGTCCATGTACTGGCCGGTGACGAAGGCCGCGAAGAGGCTGTTGCGGTGGGGGAGCGGTTCGAGCCGCACCACGGTGTGCAGGAGGGCGGCCGCGCGCCAGGCGCTGTCGGGGTTGGACGCGGCCAGGGTCGGCATGCGGGTCTTGTGCCGGGCCACCGCCGCCACCAGGGCCGAGTAGTCCGTGACCGACACGTCCTCGTTGTCCAGAGCGGCGTCCTGGACGTCCAGGAGCCATGGGACGTCGATGTACAGGGGCTCGCTCATCAGGCGGCGCTGACTCCCCCGCGCTGGGACGGGGGGACCTCGTCCGGGAACGCCTCGTCGAACTCCGCCCGCAGCCGGTCCGCCCACGAGACGGCGCCTGCCACGAACCGCTTGCGCTGCATCTCACGGACACCGAGGTCGTGCATGTACTGCTTGAGGCTCTTGCCCTCGGCCGCGGCCGCGGCGCGGACACCTTCCATTTCTTCCTCGGTGAAGGTCACGTTGAGTGATGGCATACCGGCATGGTACCTACTCGGTACCTGATGCGCGACCCACCGGCCGGGGGAGGGCGCCCCGGCATGTCGCGGCCCGCCTCGCCGCGGGGGTCGGCGAGGATTCCGTCGACCGCGGTCCCGGGAGCGCGGCCCGGGAGCAGGGAGGCAGAGGTGACGATCGAGCGGGTCGGACTCGTGGTCCACGGAGGACGCGAGGGCGCCGCGGAAGCCGCCCGGGAGGTCCGGGAGTGGTGCGACCGCAACGCCGTGGCGTGCACGGACATCGACGTGTGGAGCGGCGACGGGCGGCGCAGCGCCCGCGAGGAGGTGGACGCGGCCGGCGACCCGGACCTCGTCGTCACCCTGGGCGGTGACGGCACCTTCCTGCGCGGCGCACGGCTGGCCGCGGAGAACGACGCCCTGATCCTGGGCGTGGACCTGGGACGGGTGGGCTTCCTGACCGAGGTCCCCGCGCCCGCGGTGCGCTCCGCCCTCGACGCCGTCCGGGACGACCACCTGGAGCCGGAGAGCCGCATGCTGCTCACTCTGCGTGCCTCCCGGCTGCTGGAGATCCCGTCGGAGATGGAAGCGCTCCTGCGGTACGGGCGAGGCCCGCTGCTGCCTCCCCCGCGGGTGCGGACCGACTGCGAGAGCGGTGACGAGTGGGGCATCGCCCTGAACGTCACAGCCCTCAACGACGTGGTGCTCGAAAAGCTGTCCCGGGACCGGCAGGTCTCCGTCGGCGTCTACATCGCGGGCCGGCTGCTGGCCTCCTACTCCGCCGACGCGCTGCTCGTCGCCACCCCGACCGGCTCCACCGCCTACAGCTTCGCCGCGGGCGGCCCGGTCGTCTCGCCGCGCGCGGAGGCGCTCGTGTTCACCGCCGTGGCCCCGCACATGACGTTTGACCGCTCCGTGGTCACCGCACCGGACGAACCCGTCGGACTGCGCATCCTCGAACGCTCGGGCCGGGCCGCCGTGAGCATCGACGGGCAGCTGCGGGGCGTACTCGACCCGGGCGACTGGCTCGGCGTCTACGCCGCGCCCCGCAGGCTGCGGGCGGTACGCCTGGGCCCCATGGACTTCTACGGCCGGCTGCGCGACCGGATGCGGCTGACCGACGCCCCGGCCGCGGTCGCCGACGGTACGCCCGCCCCGCTGTGGCCGGTCAGCACGCCCCCGCCCGGCGACCTCGCCCATCTGTCGATGCCGGTACCGGCGGCCGAGGGCGACTGAGCGAGCTCCACGCCGATCGGCAGCACCGGCACGGTGTACTTCACCTGTGACTCGTGCGGGCAGGACGCCGCCTCCGGCCGTTCCTCCCACGCGGCCCGCCCTCGGCGTTGCCCCAGGGCGAGGTCAAGCGGGCTTGCGCCACACGGAGACGTGCCTCGCACTGTCCTGCGTGAACGGGGTCCCGTCCCAGTCCCCCACGCGGCGTTCCAGTTCGAGCCCGGCGATCCGGGCCATCAGGTCGAGTTCGGCGGGCCAGGCGTACCGGTGCCGGGAGTTGTCGCGGCGGTAGCTGCCGTCGGCCGGGTCACGGGTGAAGTGGTGGGAGACGAGGACCTGTTCGACCAGGTCGAAGGTGTCGAAGCCGAGATGCCGCTCGGAGACGTCGAACGGCACCGCGACCTGTCCCGGCGGCAGATGCCGCAGCGGTGGCACACCCAGCTCGATGACGAAGCGGCCGCCCGGGCTCAGATGACGAGCCGCGTTGCGGAAGCACTCGACCTGCTCGTCCTGGGTCAGCAGGTTCGTGATGGTGTTGTAGACGAGGTAGACCAGGGTGAACTCGCCGGGCACGACGGTCGTGGCCATGTCCCCGAGGGTCACCGGCAGCGTCTCCTCGTCGGTCTTGCGCCGCAGGACCGCCGCCATGTGCTGGGACAGCTCGATGCCCGCCACCGGCACACCGCGTTCGCGCAGCGGGACGCCCACGCGTCCGGTCCCGATGGCGAACTCCAGCGCCCGGCCGTCCCCGGCGAGTTCGGCGAGGAAGTCCAGGGTCGGTCCGAGGACGGCGGCGGAGGCCATCCCGGACTCGGTCTCCTCGGCGTCGTAGCGGTCGGCGGTCTCACGGGTCCACAGTTCGCTGCTCGTCACGGGCCGACATACTGCCGGGCACGCGGGCGCGCTGTCGACGCATTTACCCCCGGGACGTCACCCCGCTCCGCGCAGCCGGAGGAGATACGTCGCGGTCAGCGCCACGGCACGGTCCTCGTCCCGCGACAGCTCCGCCAGCGCACGGGAAGCCCTCGTGCCCGGGACGCCCGCCAGTGCCTGGGTCAGCCGGCCGCGCGCGGGCCCTTCGGTGGTGTCGTGGGCGAGGCGCCCGACGAGCCCGGCCGCGATCCGGTCCGCGGTCGCGGTGTCGCTCGCCAGCACGCTCAGCGCGTCGGCCGCGTCGGTGTCGTTGCGGCCCGCCACGATCATGTCGATGAGCGTCGGGACGGCCTCGGCCACCCCCTGCGCCCCGAGCGCCAGCGCCGCGTACCCGCGGACCTGGGCGTCGGGGCTTTCGAGGGCGTGCCGCAGCCGCGCGGTGGCCTCACCGCCGGGCAGCTCGGTCAGGGCCCGGACCGCACGCTCCCGTACCGCGGCCACCGGTGAGCCGAGGCCCTCCGCCAGCAGCGCCGCGGCGTCGTCGCCCGCTCGTGCCAGCGCCCAGCGAAGGGCCCCGGCGACGTTGGGGTCCGTCTCGCCGAGCGCCGCCTCGACCAGGGCCTCCACCGGCACCGCCGCCTCGCCGACCGAGGAGAGGGCCGCCCGCTGGCGCGCGTCCGCGCTCTTCGAGCCGAGAGCCTGGAGGAGCGAGACGGCCTGGAGGACGTCCTCCCAGCCGGCGGGTCCCGCGGCATCGATCCGGCGCAGCCGGGTGAGCAGCTCGGTCTCGGCCGCGATGCGTTCGCGCGTCCGGCGGATGAGGTCGTCCACGAGCGCCGAGGGCGCGAACCCGGGCTCGTCGAGCGCCCGCCCGATCTCGCGCAGCGACAGCCCCAGCGACCGCAGGCTCTCGATGTGGAAGATCCGCCGGATGTCCTGACGGGAGTACTCCCGGTAGCCGGAGCCGGTGCGGCCCGAGGGGCGGACCAGGCCGAGCGACTCGTAGTGCCTGAGCATGCGGGCACTGACACCGGACCGTCGCGCCACCTCACCGATCAACACACCTTCATCGTCCCTCGGGCGAGGACCCGCCAAGGGCCACGACGCGCTTCGCCTCCTCGATCGCCGACTCGAAGCCGGCGTCCGGGTCGCGCAGCAGCCGCCGGGTGGCGAGGGCGTGCGCGCGCACGTGCGGCTCGGTGCCGGTCGTCGCGGCGTCGAGAACCCCGACGACCGCCTCGCCCAGCGCGACGAGCGCCCGGCTGAGGCTGAGCTGCGTCTCCCGGCCACCCCGTCCCAGCTGCGTCGCGAGCACGGCCGCCAGGCCGGACTCCCCGCCCTCGGGGACGAGGACGACCGCGGCCCGCCAGGCACTGCGCGCCACCTCGTCGTCCGGGTCGCGGAGCACCGCAGGTGTGATCACCGGCCAGGCCCGCCGGTCCCCGATCTTGGACAGTGTGTGCAGCGCCTGGCTGCGTGCCTGCGGGCGGTCCGAGCGGACCTCGCCGACCAGCCGGTCGAGCGTCATGGACACCGGATGGCGGGTGAGCGCCCAGGTCAGCATGTCGCGGACGAAGAACTCCGGCTCGACCGCGGACCGCTCGACGAGCTTCGCCACGAAGCGCGGGTCCGGCGCCGAGCCGACCGCGAGGGCCGCCCGCAGCCGCACGGACGCACGCTCGTCCTCCAGAGCCCTGAGCAACCGCAGCGGGTCCGGGTCCTGACTCGTCATGGTCATCGGGACCACCTCCTGGCCCGCAGTGAAGACCTTGTCACGGTGTCAAGGTCAAACCGGCGGACGCGAAGAGCGCCGAACGATTCACGGCACCCTTGGCGCAATGGCCCGAATCGGCTGTTATCAGGCTTGCGGGAACGACTACGGTGGGGCTGGACCCGAGAGTGATCGGCGCGTTCGCCGGCGAGCCGGGCGAGGCCGGGGGAGTGGGCGAGGACGTGGGAGAGTACCGCAGGCCGCCCGGGGGTGGGGGGCGGCCGACCGGTCGGCCGGCGCCCGCGGTGCTGCCGTCGTCGCTGCGCCCGGGTCTGGGGCTGATCGCCGCACTCGCCGCGCTGGTGGTCCTCGTCCTCGGGCTCACCTACGCCGACGACAGCGAGCCGGGGGCCGCGGACGCGCGGATCTGGGCGGTGGTGGACGGGGCGGGTCCGCCCTGGCGGCACGTCGCCCTGGTCACGGACTTCCTGGGGGAGCCGGCGGGAGCGGTGCTGCTGGTCGCGGGCATCGTGACGGGCTGCCTGCTGCTTCGGCGGCCGCGCGCCGCGGTGTTCGTGGTGACCGGCGCCGGTCTGACCGTGGGGACGACGACGCTGCTCAAGCCCGTGGTGGGACGCACCATCCACGGCGACAACCTGTCCTACCCGAGCGGGCACACCGCCTTCCTCACCGCGATCGCCCTCATGGTGTCGCTGCTCGCGGCCGGCCGCCTCCGCCTGGGCCGGGCGGCCGGCACGGCGTTCGTCTTCGCCGCGGGGCTGGTGGCCGGCGCCGCCATGGGCTGGGCGCAGGTGGCCCTGGGCTCCCACTACGCGACCGACACCGTCGGCGGCTGGTGCACCGCGCTGGCGGTGCTGCCGGTGAGCGCGTGGCTGGTCGACCGCACGGCCGGCCGACTGGCCGGGCGCGCGACGGCCGAGGGCCCGGCGGACGAACCTGCCGACCGGAGAGCCAACGCCGGTCGGCAGGAATGCCACTGACACGCTGTCGGGGCGCGGACGCCGTCGGCTCTCCGGCGCCCCGTGCACCTCACCTCACGCCCGGCGGCGGAACACCGGCTTCACCGCCCGCCCGGCCATCCAGGGCGTGGGATCGGCCGCGTCCAGCGCCTTGCGGTACACCGCGCAGGCCTGCGCCACCACGTCGACGGTCCGTTCGATGTCGTCGTCGCCGAGCGCGCTGCTCACCACGAACGACGGTGCCAGCACCCCGCCCGCGAGGAGCCGGCGCAGGAACAGGGTGCGGTACGGCTGGGACGGCTGCCCGTTCTCGTCGAGGGTGGCGAAGACCAGGTTGCTGGCCCGCCCTCGGACGACGACGTGGTCGCCGACCCCCATGCTCGCCGCGGCCTCGCGGACCCCGGCGGCCAGCCGCTCGCCGAGGGCGTGCAACCGGGCGGTGACGCCCTCCTCGGTGTAGGTGCTCTGCACGGCCATGGCGGCGGCCAGCGCGTGCGTCTCCGCACCGTGGGTGGTGGACAGCAGGAACACCCGGTCCCCGGAGTGCCGCAGACCGCCCCGCTCCATCAGTTCCCGGCGCCCGGCCAGCGCGGAGACGGCGAACCCGTTGCCCAGCGCCTTGCCGAAGGTGGAGAGGTCGGGGACGACGCCGTACAGGCCCTGGGCGCCCGCCTCGGACCAGCGGAAACCGGTGATCATCTCGTCGAACACCAGGACGCAGCCGTGCCGGTCGGCCAGCTCGCGCAGACCGGCGAGGTAGCCGGGCGGCGGCTCGGCGTGGGTGGCGGGCTCCAGGATCAGGCAGGCGACCTCACCCCGGTACCGGGCGAGCAGTTCCTCCGTGGCGGCCAGGTCGCCGTAGGGGAACGCCACCGTGAGTTCCCCGGTCGCCGCGGGGACACCGGCGGACATCGGCGTCGTGCCGATGAACCAGTCGTCGACGGAGAAGAACGGGTGGTCGGCGCAGACGGCCACCCGCGGGCGCCCGGTGGCGGCCCGGGCCAGCCGCACCGCGGCGGTGGTGGCGTCGGAGCCGTTCTTCGCGAACTTCACCATCTCCGCGGTCGGCACCGTGGCCAGGAAGCGCTCCGCGGCCTCGACCTCCACGACGGACGGCCGGACGAAGTTGCTGCCCCGGTCGAGTTCCCGCCGCACGGCCTGAGTCACGCGGGGATGGGCGTGGCCGAGGCTGACCGAGCGCAGACCGGAGCCGTACTCGATGTAGCGGTTGCCGTCGACGTCCCACACATGGGCACCCCGGCCGTGGCTGATCACCGGGGCCAGGTTCTCCGGATACTGGTCGTCGCCCTTGGCGTAGGTGTGCGCGCCCCCGGGGACCATGGCGTGCAGCCGTTCGTTCGCCCGGCGCGAGCGGGGCAGGTCGAGTTCCTCGGTGCTCATGCCTGCCTCACCCTTCCCGGTGCTTGAGGACCTCGGCGAGGCTCGGCGCCCCCCGGTCCCGTGCGGACGTCGAGGTGACCGGCAGCGGCCAGGGTATGGCCAGCTCCGGGTCGTCGAAGGCGATCGTCACGTCCTCGGCCGGATCGTGCGGGCGGTCGATCCGGTACGACACGTCGGAGGTCTGAGTCAGCGACTGGAAGCCGTGCGCGCACCCCGCCGGGACGTACACGGTCGCCTGCGTCCGGCCGGACAGCTCGAAGAAGGCCCGGCCCAGGTAGGTCGGCGAGTCCGCCCGCAGATCCACGACCACGTCGAAGATCTCGCCGTACGAGCACCGCACCAGCTTGGCCTCGCCCGCGCCGGAGCGCAGGTGCAGGCCGCGCAGCACGCCCCGGACCGAGCGGGAGACGCTGTCCTGGACGAAGGCGGCCGGGTCCAGACCGACGGAGCGCACCACCTCGGCGTCGAAGGTGCGGCAGAAGAAGCCGCGTTCGTCGGAGTGCGGCGTCGGCTCGAACAGGTACGCACCGGCGATCTCCGGCACTTGGGTCGCCTTCATGGCGCCTCCCGCAGGGCGTGGGTGTGGCCGGCCGCGGGGAACAGGGCCGCGGCCAGGGCGGTGAACTGCTGCTCGACGCGCCGGGCGACCACCAGGTTCCGCTCGACGAGGGCCCGCCGCACCTCGGCCGACCGCCGCTCCAGCTCCCGGAACTGCTCCAGCAGCCGGTCGGCGTCGGCCTCGCGGGCCGGGTGGCAGTACGCGCTCATCCCCATCTCGGCCATGAGCGCGTCGCTCTTGGCCGAGTAGCTGAGCGCGAGGGTCGGCGTGCCGACCTTCAGGGCGCAGACCAGGTTGTGGTAGCGGGTCGCCACCACGCTGTCGGCACACGCCGTCTCCTTCATCAGGTCGGCCAGCGAGGCCGCCTCGGCGACGGTGACCAGCGGCGAGCCCACCGCGTCGGCGATCGCGGCGGCCACCGGCCGGTCGAGTTCGTCGCCGGTGAGCAGCCGGACCGCCCTGCCCTCCTCGGCCAGCGCGCGGACGAACCGCGTCGTCCCGTCGAGGTAGCGCCGGTGGATCTCCTCGGCGCGGGCCCGCTCGTCGTTGCTGCCGTGGAAGTCCATGACGCCCACGCAGACCGGGCCCGGTGCGCCCGCGGGCTCGTTCGCCGACGGCGCGGGCAGCGCGAACACCAGGTCCGCGTAGACCTCGTCCCGCGCGGTGTCCACGCCCATCATCCGCATCGCCTCGCGCGACTGCGGGTCCCGGTACGAGCGGTAGGCGGCCAGCCGCGTCGACCAGCGGGTCAGGGCCCGGGTGGGCCGGTTGCCGATCGCACCGGCGCCGACGCTGACCAGCGCGACCCGGGTGCCGAACAGCCGGCCCGTCAGGCACAGCAGGAACAGCGAGTACGGGAAACCCCACGGCCGGAGCGGCAGGGTGGTCTCCAGCACGCCGGTGCCCGGCACGATCACCGCGTCGTGCCGGCGCACCCAGGCGGCGGTGCGGAAGACGTCGACGAGTTTGCCCAGGGCCTTCGCCGCGATCGCGCTCGCGCGTGAAGCGGTCCGGTACTCCCCGTGGTACCAGTTGAGCCGGGTCGCGGGAATGCCGTACCGGGTCGCGACGGTCTCGGGGCCGCCGCACATCGCGTCCAGGACCGCGTCGGGACGAGCGGCCCTGAGGTGGTCGAGGACGGCCTCCAGCGACCCGTCGTTGCCGCTGTTGCCGGCGCCGAACAGACCGAACACACCGATGTGTAAAGGCTTCTCGCGCATGGCGTTCATGCCTGCCCTCCCTGGCGGCCGGCGACCAGGTCGTCGACGGAGACGGTGAGCCGCTCCGGGGCCACCGGAGCGCGGTCCTCGACCCGCTCGCCGGCGCCCGGACGGACCCGGCTGGTCAGCCACGCGGCCAGATGGCGGTGGCAGGCGCGCCGGTCGGCCGAGGACAGCGGCGCCCGTCCGATCGCCGAGGCGAAGCCCCAGACGTACTCGGCGAGCAACCGTGGCGTCGGGTGCAGCGGGCCCGCCCGGCGCGGGTCCAGGTTGACGCACCGGGCGCGCTTGGAGGGATTCGCCCGCTCGGCCCGGGTGGGGTGGTCGCGGCGGAAGTACAGCAGCTCCGGCACCTGGTGGAAGGGACCGTGCAGGGTGATCTCGGCGACGAAGGTGCGGTCCGCGTGGTGGTAGCTGTCGTGCGGTTTCACCCGGCGCAGCATGTCGGCCCGCATCACCCCGTAGAAGTCGTCGCCCCCGGGTTCGAACAGCAGGCTGCGGAAGCGCTCCGGGGCGCGCGGGGAGTCGGTGGCGAGCCCGTACTCGTAGGGGACCTTCACCTTGCCGTCGCCGTCGATGACCGCCTGGCCGCTGTGTGCGAGGACCACCTCGGGCCGCTCGTCCAGCGCCGCCACACAACTGCGCAGCAGGTCCCGGGCGTAGAGGTCGTCGTGCGAGGCCCACTTGAACAGTTCGCCGCGGCACTCGGTGAACACGTAGTTGTGGTTCGGGGCGGCGCCGATGTTGCGGGGCAGCCGGATGTAGCGGATGCGCGAGTCCCGCGCGGCGTACCGGCGGCAGATGTCCTGGGTGCCGTCGGTCGACGCGTTGTCGGATATCACCAGTTCGAAGTCCTCGTAGGTCTGGCCGAGCAGGGCGTCCAGCGACTCGGCCAGGTACTCCTCGCCGTTGTAGACGGGCAGGCCGATGCTCAGCCGGGGGTGGGGGGTCATGTGTTCCTCACTTCGGGAATGGGATGGTCGTGTCGCTCGCGCAGGGCCGCCCGCAGTTGCAGCCACCACACGGCCGAACCGCAGACGGAAGCGGCTGCGGCGCCCCAGGCCGAGCCGACCGTGCCCCCCGCGACCGCTCCGCCGAGTCCGCCGGCCACGTAGCAGGCGGAGGCGAACAACTGGCAGCGCAGACTGCGCCGGGCCGCGGCCAGCGCGCGCAGCCCGGCCGCCGCCCCGGTGCCGAGCCCGGCGCCCGCGACGCTGAGCGTGACCGGGACGATGAGTTGTGAGGAGGCGCTCCAGACGTCACCGAGCACCAGCTCGCCGAGCCTGTCCGGCACCAGCAGCAGCGCCGCGCCCCACAGCGTCGCGGCGACGGTCTGCCCGGCGCCGAGCAGGAAACAGAACTTCCCGAGCCGCTCGGGTGCCTGCCGCAGCACCCGCGCCGACTCGGCCACGGTGACGAGCGACAGCCCCATCAGCACCGCGAGGAACGGTCCGAGCAGGAGTTCCGCGCCGCGGATCACGCCCACCGCGCCGACCCCGACGATCGCGCCGAGCCCGTAGGCCCGGATCTGGCCCGCCCCGCTGACGCCGACGTTCTCGACCAGGTACCGGTAGCCGAGGTCGCGGTGGTCGCGGTGCCACTCGCGCGCCCCGGTCGGCCGGGGCCGGATGCCGGACTGGATGCAGCCGTACACCGCGGCCACGGCGGCGGATCCGCCCCAGGCGAGCAGGAAGGCGGTCACGCTGCCCACGTAGGCCGCCACCACCATGGCCGGGACCAGTGCGAGGGCCCACACGACGTCGTTGACGAACGCCTTCCGGCCGACGCCCGCGGCGAAGAACGAGTACCGCCAGGCGTCCTGGAGCAGCAGCCCCGGCAGCACGACACCGAGCGCGGCGAACGCGGCCCCCACCTGGCCGCCGATGCCCAGCCCGGCGATCAGCGACACCAAGCCGATCGAGGCGCCGACCAGGAGCGCGGCACCCGATGCCCGGCCCACCGCCCCGCGCCAGGACGACTCCGGCACGCCGCTGAAGCGCACCACGAGCGGGTCGGTGGCCAGCCCGCGGGAGACGTTGAGGACCACGCCGTAGGTCACCCAGGCCAGGCTGAACACCCCGAACGCGGTCAGTCCGAGCGAGCGGGCCACATAGACGCCCACCACGAAGTTGGACAGGCTGGAGGCCGCCTGGTCGGCCAGGCCCCAGGACAGCCTGCCGACGACGCCCCGGCGGGCGGGCCCCGCCGGTTTCGTCGTCTTCTCCCCGTCGACGGCCATCGGCGTCATGCCTTGATCAGTCCGGCGCCGTGCAGGGCGTCGGCCGCCGCGGCGACGGTGTCGAACGACAGCCCCGACCGCTCGGCCACGTCCAGCAGACCGTGCTCGCCGTCGGCGAGGCTGAGCACCCACAGCATGGCCATCTGGGCCTGCTTGGCGTCGCTGCGGCCGCCGAGCGAGTCGTACAGCCCGCGCCGCCCCAACTGCGGCTCGCCGTACGGGCTGAGGTTGACGTAGCACCGGTTGCGGTCGAGGACGTCGAACGCCTCGCGGCAGACGGCGAGCGTGTCCGCCATCGCCGCGGGGGAGACGAAGTCCAGGTCGTCGGCCGACGTGTGGTACTCGGGGTAGCCCGCGTACGGGGTCCGGGTGAGCGAGCCCACCCCGAGGTCGAACCCGGTCGAGCAGTACTGCCGTTCGTCGTAGCCGTACGGCGTGAACTCGGTTATCCGGTGCGGTCGTTGAGACGCGGACAGGACGTGCCGCAGCACCCGGTCGATCTCCGCGTCGCCGCGCCTGCTCTGTTTGTAGGTGAGCCCGCCCGGGTCGCCGGCGCAGGCCAGCACCAGACCGTGCCTGACCCGCTCCACCCGCTCCCGGTTGCGGGCCAGCCAGGTGATCGCCCCGATGGTGCCGGGCGCGAAGACGAACCGGTAGGTGTAGTACGGCTGCCGCTTCGCCAGCTCCCGGGCCAGGAACACCGCCACCGCGATGCCGGCCAGGTTGTCGTTGGCCAGCGACGGGTGGCACGTGTGGCAGGAGACGAGCACCTCGTCCGGCACCTGGCCGGGGACCACGTGCTCGGCGTAGGTGAGGTGACCGTCCGCCAGGGTGGAGTCGATGCGGACCTCGTACTCGCCCTCCGGCAGCGCGTCCAGGGTCTCCTGGGCCAGGCAGAAACCCCACTGCGGCTCGTAGTAGCTGGTGCGGTACGGCACCCAGGACGGGTGCTCGGGCAGGGTGTGCAGGTGCGGACGCAGCTCGGCCAGCGGCATGGTCGCCGACACCGGCACGCTGTAGCCGAGCACATGGAGGCTGGACGCGGCGAAGTCGACGACCCGGCGGCCGGCCGCGTCGGCGACGTACGCGTCCCGGATGTTCCACTCCTGCGGCACCGTCCAGTCCAGCACCCGTGTCCCGGTCGGTACCTCGTGCACGTGCAGAGGGATGTACTCGTCGACGATCCGCAGGGTCGCGCGGACACCGTCGCCGGTGATGCTCCGGCACAGCGGGTACATCCGCTCCACCAGGGCGTACATCTCCTCTCCTGGCTCGGTCATCGGCGCCACCGCAGGGTGTCGTCGACGGCACCGGTCCCGGTGGACTCGCGCAGGACGGCCAGGCGGGTGAAGCGCCGCTCGAAGTCCTCCCGGGTCAGCCCGTGCTCGCGGTAGGCGTCGGCGAGTTCGAGCGCGCCCTGCTTCACCGTCCACTCGCAGTCGAAGCCGGGGACCGCGGCCCGGAACCGGGAGAAGTCCACCCGGTACGAGCGCGGATCGGCGCCCGTCTCGCCGGTGATCACCACCTTCGAGCCGGACACCGCGGCGGCCACCTCCTCGGCGATCTCGGCGACCGTGACGTTGTTGACCTCGCTGCCGATGTTGAACGCCCGGTCGTGCACGGCCTCGCGCGGGGCGGTCAGCGCGGCGGTGAAGGCCCGCGCGATGTCGGCGGCGTGCACCAGCGGACGCCACGGGGTGCCGTCGGAGAGCACCAGCACCTCGCCGGACAGCAGCGCGTGGCCCACCAGGTTGTTCAGCACGATGTCCGCGCGCAGCCGGGGCGAGAAGCCGAAGGCGGTGGCGTTGCGCATGTACACCGGGCTGAAGTCGCCGTCGCACAGCGCGTGCAGGTCGTCCTCCACCCGCACCTTGGACTCCGCGTACGGCGTCACCGGGCGCAGCGGGGCGTCCTCGGTCACCAGCTCGCCCCCGCCCGCGGCGCCGTAGACCGAGCACGTCGACGCGTACAGGAAGCGCTGCACCCCGGCGTCGCGGGCCAGCCGGGCCAGCCGCACGGACGCGTGGTGGTTGATGTCGTAGGTCAGCTCCGGCGCCAGCGAGCCCAGCGGGTCGTTGGAGAGCGCGGCCAGGTGGATCACCGCGTCCACCCCGGCCACGTGCTCGGCCGTGAGGTCGCGCAGGTCCACCCGCCGCCCCGGCGGGTCGGCGGGTGCCGGTCCCAGGACGCAGTCGGCGAACAGGCCGGAGTCCAGCCCGACGACCTCGTGTCCGGCGGCCGTGAGGACCGGGGCCATCACGGTGCCCAGGTAGCCCTGGTGTCCGGTGAGCAGTACGCGCAAGGTTCAACCCCCCAGGTTGAGAGTGAGTTTGGCGACGTCGAACGCCTCGGCGTAGCGGGCGTGGCATTCGATGCCGCGGATCCGGGCCAGGCCCAGGAAGGCCTCCCGGTCGTACCAGGGGCGGTGCCGCTGCGAGGGGTAGTGCTCCTGCAGCAGCCGCACCTTCTCCTCGGCGGCCTCCGGTGTCAACGGCTGGTACGCCGTCGGGCGGCCGAGGTCGCCGTCCCACTTGACGATCTCGTAGCGGAGCACCAGGTGGTCGCGGAACGCGGTGGTCATCAGCTTCGCCAGACCACGGTGGTCCTGGTGCGCGTCGTCGGTGCGCGGGGCCAGCACGAGGTCCGGTTCGGTCCGCTCCCGCAGCTCCTCGACGGCGGTCTTGGCCTCCTCCCAGTGGGCCGGCATCCGGCCGTCCGGCAGCTTGAGCACCGTCAGCCGCAGGTCGGCGTCCGGGCAGAAGGCGGCGAGCGCGGCTCGCTCCTCCTGCTCCCGTTCGCCGCCACCGCCGGAGAGCACCAGCGCGTCGACCCGGACGCCGGGCCGGGACCGGCACAGCGTCAGCAGGGTGCCGCCGGCGCCGATGGCGATGTCGTCGCAGTGCGCGCCCACCGCGACGATCCGGTCCGTGCGCCCGGCGCTGAGGCCGATCACGCGGTCACCCCGGCGGGCGTCCCCGCACCGTCCCGCTCCCACACGGCCCACGGACGCTCGCCCCGGGTGTAGGCGGCGTCCAGCGCGGCCCGCTCCTTCACGGTGTCGGTCGGCTTCCAGAAGCCGCGGTGCTGGTGCGCCACCAGTCGTCCGCGCTTGGCCAGCTGGGTGCAGCCGTCGGCCACCAGGTCCCCGTTCTCCGGGATGTGGTCGAAGACCTCCTGCCGCAGCACGAAGTAGCCGCCGTTCTCCCACAGCGGCAGGTCGCTCACCGGCGTGATGCCGCCCACCAGACCGTCCTCGCCCAGGTCCACGCAGTGGAACGAGGACTGCGGCGGCACCACCATCATGGACGCCCCGGCGTCCCGCCGCGCGAAGGAGTCGATCATCTGCGGCAGGGGCGCGTCGGTGAGCACGTCGGCGTAGTTGGCGAGGAACATCTCGTCGCCGTCCAGATGGTGCCGCACCCGGCGCAGCCGCTCCCCGATCGGCGACTCGATGCCGGTCTGCGCGAAGGTGATCGTCCAGTCGGCTATGTCGGCGGACAGCAGCTCGGTCCGCCCGCCCCGCAGCACGAAGTCGTTGGACGTCGTCTCCTCGTAGTTGAGGAAGAAGTCCTTGATGTGGTGGGCCCCGTAGCCGAGGCACAGGATGAACTCCTTGTGCCCGAAGTGCGCGTAGTAGCGCATGACGTGCCAGATCAGCGGCCGCGGCCCGACCATCGCCATCGGTTTGGGCACGTCGTCGGACGCGCCCTCGCGCATCCGCATCCCGTAACCGCCGCAGAACAGTACGACCTTCATGCTGTGACCTCTCGGGACGGGGCCTCGACGATGCTCAGTTCCGGAATGGGAAACACCAGCCGGCCGCCCCACTCGTGTACGAAGGAGAGCTGCTCGGCCAGTTCGGCCCGCAGGTTCCACGGCAGGACGAGGACGTAGTCCGGCCGGTCGGCGGCGATCCGCTCGGGCGGCAGGATCGGGATGCGGGTGCCCGGCGTGAACCTGCCGTGCTTGTACGGGTTGCGGTCCACCGTGTACGCGAGCAGGTCGGGGCGGATGCCGCAGTGGTTGAGCAGGGTGTTGCCCTTGCCGGGGGCCCCGTAGCCGACCACCGTCTCGCCGCGCTCGGCCGCCTCGATCAGGAACCGCAGCAGGTCCCGGCGCACCTTGGCCACCCGGGCGGAGAACTCGGTGTACCCGGACAGCTCCCGCAGACCGGCCGCCTTCTCCCGGTCCAGCACCTCGGCCACCCGCTTGCCCGGCTCACCGGCCACCTCGGCCGGCCGGGCCCACAGCCGGACGGAACCGCCGTGCGTGGGCAGCAACTCGACGTCCACGAGGGCGAGTCCGCCGCTCGCCAGCGCCCGGATCGCGGAGGCGACCGTGTAGTACTGGAAGTGCTCGTGGTAGATCGTGTCGTACTGGTTCTCCTCGATCAGCGTCAGCAGGTGCTGCACCTCGATCGAGACCCAGCCGTCGTCGGCGACCAGGGCGCGCAGCCCCTTGGTGAAGCCGATGACGTCGGGGATGTGCGCGTACACGTTGTTGGCCACGACCAGGTCCGCCGGGCCGTGCTCGGCGCGGACGGCCGCGCCGGTGTCCGGGCTGAGGAACTCGGTGAGCGTGGGCACCCCCGCCTCCCGCGCCGCGGCACCGACGTTCACCGAAGGCTCCACGCCCAGGCACCGGATCCCGCGGTCCACCATGTGCCGCAGCAGGTAACCGTCGTTGCTCGCGACCTCGACCACGAAGGCGTCCGGGCCCAGGCCCAGCCGCTCCACGGCACCGGTGACGAAGGTCCGCGCGTGCTCGACCCACGAGGTCGAGTAGGAGGAGAAGTACGCGTACTGCGTGAACGTCTCCTCCGGCGTGATCAGCGCGGGGATCTGCGCCAGCCAGCAGTCGGTGCAGACCCGCAGGTGCAGCGGGTACGCCGGCTCAGGCCGGTCCAGTTGGTCCGCGGCGAGGAAGCTCTCGCACGGCGGAGTCGCTCCGAGATCGACGACGCTCTCCATCGCCGCCGAACCGCAGAGTCGGCATCGTGTCATCTACTGCCCCCATCCCCCCTGCCCGCGCGGGTGTCCCCGCCACGAGCCAGTGCCGACCGCCCCGCGATCGCGGTGCGGTACCCCTCCAGCAGGCGCTCCAGCCCGACGGCCGGGCTGAAGCCCTGCTCGTAACGGTGCCGGGCCGCCCGGCCCATCTCCCGGTTGCGGTCCGGCTCCGCCGCGATCCGGCGCAGGCGGTCCGCGAGCGAGGCGGCGTCGCCGGGCTCGTGCAGCAGCCCGGTCACCCCGTCCTCGACGAGTTCCACGAAGGCGCCGTGCCCGGCGGCGACGGCCGGGACCCCCGCCGCCATCGCCTCCACGACCACCAGGCCGAACGCCTCCAGCCACGTCGAGGGCGCCACCACGGCCACCGCCCGCGCGAGGGCCCGTCTGCACTGCTCCGGGTCGTACAGACCGACGTACCGCACGTCGTCCCGGCTGGCCGCCCAGGCGGTCACCTCGCGCTCCAGCGGACCCGTACCGGCGACGACGAGCGGGACCCCGACACCTCCGGCCGCGGCGATCTCGTCCCACGCGGTCATGAGCAGCCGTACGCCCTTGGCCTCGGCGAGCCGGCCGAGATACAGCAGGTGCTCGCCCTCGCCCGCACGGCGCGCTTCCGGCTCGGGCACGAAGTTGTGCTTCACCGCCAGCCGTTCGGCCGGCATGCCCGAGCGGACCAGGACCTCGCGCTGCGCGGCCGAGATGCAGAAGAACCGCTCCACCCCGGACCACCAGCGCCGCCGGTTGGCCGCCAGGCCGACCGCGAGCGGCACCGTGGCCAGCCGCGAGCCCCGGTAGCAGCCGTGCCGCACCGCGGGCAGCGGCGTCGCCCCGACGCACTCGGTGCAGGACCGCCCCTCGCGCTGCAGCGTGCCGGGCGGGCAGACCTGGGTGTAGTTGTGCAGCGTGGCGACGGCGGGCACGTCGGCGTCGGCGCAGGCGGCCAGCACCGCGGGCGACAGGAGCGGGAAGACGTTGTGGACGTGCACCACGTCCGGCCGCTCGGCGCGCAGCCGCGCGGCAAGCTCCCTGCGGACCGCCGGGTTCCACGGCACGAGCAGCGGCACCGCGACCTTGCCCGGCAGCGACCGGGCGGCGATGTCGTCGCTGCGCCGCTCGAACACCCCGACCCGGTGACCGGCCGTGCGCAGCAGCTCCACCTCCTGGTCGACGACGTTGTTCTCGCCGCTCGGCTGGGCCGAGTTGTACCGGTTGTGCACCACGAGGACGTGCATGCTCAGGTCACCTCCGAGGTCCGCGCCCAGCGCGGGACGCGTCGACGAGGGGGGTCGGCCATCGGCAGGGGCGCGGCCGGGGCGGGCTCCGTCAGCAGGGAGGCGGCCACGGCCAGGTGCAGCAGGTACGGCGAGGCGTCGCCGAGACCCGCCTCGGTGTACGACGCGAGTGCGCAGTAGCTGATCAGGAAGATCGCGCAGGCCCTGGCGAGCGACGGCGGCCGCAGCAGCGCGACGCCGCCGAGTGCGACGAAGACCGCCGCCACCAGGGCGACGCCGGTCAGCCCCTGCTCGTGGTAGACGGCCAGCCAGCTGTTGTCGATCGGCAGCCCGTCGAACGACTTGTCGCCCAGACCCAGGCCGAAGACCTGTTCCCCGACCGTCCGGTGCGCCGCCAGCAGGGCGTCCCAGACCTTGGCCCGGCCGGTGAGGTTGCTGAAGTTCTCCTCGCTCTGGCCGCGCAGGAACCACGCCTGCAGCGCGGAGGCGAACACCACGGCGGCCACCGCGGCGCACAGCACCGCCCAGGAGAAGAACCGGCGGGCGGCCGCGCTGGTCAGCGCGAGCGAGCCGATCGCAAGCGTCAGACCGACGAGCAGGCCGAGCGTGGCCGTACGGGTGTGGGTGAGCATCAGCAGGACCAGCGAGGGCACGACGACCAGCGCCGCGCTGCGCCGGTCGGTCCGGCCGCCGAGCACGAGCAGCACGGCGAGCCCGATGATCACCGCGGCGTACTGCCCGATCTGCGGCGGGGTGAGCGGCCACAACGCCCCCACCAGCCGCCCGCCGTAGAGGTCGGGCAGGGCCGCGCCCGGCGAGACGAGCGCCCCGGCGGCCACCGTGCACAGGACCAGGAAGTACATCCGGATGTGGTGCCGGACGAACGTCGTGCCGCCGTCCCACCAGCGGCTGAGCAGCCACAGCGTGCCGACGAACAGCGCCAGCCGGGCGCACCGGAACAGCGCGCCGAACCCGGACTGCAGGTCCGCGCTGGCGATCACGCTCGGTACCAGCAGCAGGGTGAGCAGGAACAGGTAGGCGCTGGCGCGCACCCGCAGCCGGAGATTGAGCGCGAGCGCCAGCGAGAACGCCACGACCAGCGCGCCCATCGTGACCATCTGGATGAGCGAACGGGGGAGCGGGACGATGGTCTCCGCCCCCGTGGAGCCCAGGGTGTTGAGGACCAGCAGTCCCCAGACCGTCCCGACCAGTTTCGGCGTGCGGTCCGCGTCCATCTCAGCCCCCCTCCCGTGCGCGCAGGGTGCTGCCCTCGTCCTGCCGGTACGGGGCGCCCTGCCACTGCCCGAAGTCCAGGACGCGGCTCGGGTCTTGGGCGACGAACTTCCACGGCCCGACGTAGACGTTGTCGTGCCAGCGGTTGTGCTGCCGGTGGGTGACGGCCTCGGCCACCCGCTCGCCCTGGTACGGGGACCAGTCCGGATAGGTGCCGTAGTTCGCCAGCAGCGCCATGCGGTCGCAGTTCGACGTGCACTCCACGACGGTCTTGTCCAGGACGAAGCGGTTGTCGTGGACGTCCACCCGCTGGGTCTTCCACCGGCAGTCGCCGTACAGCGGCGCCTTGGTGATCGCCGGGCGCGCGCAGCGGTCGATGTCCTCCACCAGCAATGTGCAGTCGCCGGAGGAGGTGTTGGCCGGACTGTTGCAGAACCGGTCGGCGTTCTCCCACAGGGTGATGCCGGACCAGTTGTCCTCCAGCACGTTCCCGTAGATCTCGATCTTGTCCGTGCGGGCCTCGATGCGCGGTTCACCGCCGGACTCGGAGATGTAGAGGGTCGCGTAAGGGAAGTTGTCGCCGCCCTCGGTGTTCGCCCGGCCCTCGACCCAGTTGTTCCGGCGGATCGTGTTCTTGCGGACGACGGCGTTGTAGCTGGTCTCGTAGATCAGCGCGGCACCGTCGTTGGACTCGATGACGTTGTCCTCGACGAGGAAGTCGTTGTTGTTGGTGTCCGCCCACAGGCCGGTCCCGCGGTTGTCGTGCACCCAGTTGCCCCGGATGTCGGCGCCCTCGACGGCCCAGAACTTGATCCCCCCGGTGCAGCCGCAGCCCGGCCGCTTCCGCTCCCAGTCGCCGGTGTTGTTGCCGACGATCTCGTTGCCCTCGACCACCAGGTCGTTGATGGTGCCGTCGCCCTTGTAGGCGTTCATGCCGTACTGGCCGTTGTCGCGCAGACAACTGGCGCGGACCTGCTGGCGGTCACCCGCCATCAGCCCGGCGCCGGAGTTGCGCTGGATCGTGGCGTGCTCGATCACCCACCCGTCCGCCGAGTCGTGGTTGACCACGCCCTCGTCGTGCGGCGCGGCGAAACCCTGCACGGTGAGATGGCCGATCGTGACATCGCGCGCGGTGCCGCCGAACGCGTACCGGTTGGTCTTGCCGCCGTCGAGCACCGCACCCGGCGCGCCGAGGTAGCGGTTGCCCTCCTTGGGGACGACCTGCGCGTACGGGTCGGAGTCGAGCCGGTGCTTGCCCGGCCGCAGCCAGAAGGTGGTGTGCGCGGGACTGCTGCGGGTCTTGGCGGCCAGGTCGCCGACGACCGAGGGATCGACGGTCACCGCACCGGCCGGGGCCTTGGCCGGTCCGGCCGCGGGTTTCGCGCACACCCGGGCCACGGGGGGCCCGTCCGACGGCGCGGGCGGGGCGGACGACGCGGACGGCCCCGGCGCCGGCGCGTCCGAGTCCGAGGTGCCGACACAGCCGGCCGCCAGCAGCGCCAGCGCCAGCGGCACCGCCGCCGACAGCGCCCGGCTGCTCCGTCCTGCAACTCCCATGCGTCCTCCCCCCTTCCTGCGCCTAGCCGCGGAATCCGAGTACGGTCGTGAAGCCCCGGGCGCCGTCGGTGACGCCGGTGCCGACCAGCGTGGTGGCCGGTTCCTTGCGCCCGAAGCCGGGGGAGTACCAGCCCAGCGGCGGGTCGGTCTCACCGCGGTGCGCCCGCCAGGACAGCTCGCCCGGCAGGTCGAGCACCGCCGAGCGCTCCTCGCCGTCCCGGGACCAGGTGAGCACGGCGCGGCTGCCCGACAGGTCGGCGGAGACCGCCGGGCCGAGGTGGAACGCCAGCCGCACGGTCCGGCGCGGGCCGCTCACCTCGTCCACCACCCGCAGTTCACGGCTCGCGGCGGTCAGCTCCACCCGGCGGCGGTGCACCGAACCCCGGTACCCGTCGTGCTCGGCGCACCAGCGGGACACCCCCGCGTCGGAGACGTCCACGGCCGGCACGCGGCTGCGCGCGTGCCGGGTCCACAGGAACGGACCGCCGGAGACGGACTGGTCGGTTCCGTCCAGCTCCAGGGTGTTGTGGCCGAGGGTCGAGCGGAAGTACCGCCGCCACCCCGGCTGCCCGTGGTAGCAGTACGTCCCCGGGTCGGCGAGCACGTCGACCCCGTCGTGCCGCACCTCCACCGAGAGCGCGTCCGCGTGGGCGTGCGCGGCGATGGACAGGAAGCCGTGCGGACCGCCGTCGCAGCGGCACCAGATGCCGCCGGGGCCGCGCAGCACCGTGAGCCCCGCGTCCGCGAAGTGGGCCGGCCTGGCCGCCGGGCGGCTCACCGACCCGCCCGCTCCGTCCTTGCCGTACGGCCGGACCAGCGCCGCCAGCAGCGGGGTGCGCACATCCGTGCCGGTCACCTCCGGCCACCAGGGGAGCGATCCGAACACGGCGTCGCCGGTGGCCAGCAGCGAGGCCCAGCGGTCGGTGTCCGGGCCGTCCACCACCAGGCCGTGGCCGTCGTCCGCGTCCCCCTGGCGCGGCGGGCGCAGCCGGTCGTCCACGACTGCGGCGAGCGCGTCGGTCATCCGCAGCAGCACCAGCCGGACCGTCGCCGGAACCGGCACACCGGCGGCGTCCGCCTCCGCCAGCGCGGCCAGGCCCAGCTCCAGCACCAGCCCGTGGTACTCGGTGGCCAGCTCCCGGTTGAGGCCGGAGAGGAACGTGTTGGCGCGCAGGTGCCGGTCCAGCGACCGCAGCGCGTCGTCCCGCCAGTGCGCCGAGTCGGGGAACCAGCCGAAGGCGCAGGAGGCGGCCAGCTGCCCCGCGGCCTCGGCCACCGCGTGGTTGTTCGCCGACGACCCCCGGCTGGGGAAGGCGGCCAGCCAGCGCTGGTGGTGCCAGATCTGCTTCAGCGCCGCCGGGTTGTCCTCGAAGAGCGCGGCCGCGCCCGGCCAGCCGTCGAGCAGCCGGCGGATCCACACCCACGACAGCAGCCGGATCCCCAGCTCGATGCCGCTGACCCAGTGCACCCCGCGCAGCGGCGCGTTGGACGTCCACCACGACCGCAGGTGCCCGGCCACCCGCTCGGCGTACCGCTCGTCGCCGGTGACCGCGTAGGCGGCGGCGAGCACCGTGAGGTACTGGTGCCGGGACAGCTCCCAGATCTGCTTGACGTCCCCGATCGCGTCCTCGTCGCGGTACGGCACGTCGAAGGCGTAGCCCCACGGTGCGCGGCGCCCGGTCTTCGGGTCGTACGACCAGTCCGGGTCGGCCAGGTCGCCGCGGACCGTGCCGAAGTACTCCACCCGCCCGGCCATCAGGCGGTCCGCCTCCGCGACCAGACGCTTCGCGGCGTCCGGCGCCACCGAGGCGAGCGTCCCGGCGGGCAGGACCGCGGTGAACCGGGCCCCGGTCAGGCTCGGGGCGACCGGCGGCGCCGACCGCCACCGCCGCCTGCGCACGGTGTCGGCCACCCGGCCGCCCACCTCCCGCGGACCCATCCGGGACAGCCGCCGCAGGTACCAGCCCGCACTCCCCGGGTTCACGGTCATCGCGCCTCCGCCAGGGTCACCGGAGCACCACCGGTCAGGGCGGCCCGCACGGCCAGGGTGGCCGCCGTGGTGGCCACCAGCGACCCGAGCGGCACCGGCATCGGCCCGCCGGTCCGCACCGCCTTGACGAACGCGGCCAGTTCGGCCGACTGGCCCTTGTCCCGGGCCTTGGGCAGCCGGGAACTGACCCACCGCTTGCGGCCGTCGTAGACCGATGTGCGCACGAAGTCGTCGAGTTGCAGCACCTTGCCGTCGGCGACCAGGTCGAGCGTCTCCTTGGGGAATCCGGCCGCGCCGGTGGTGACGTAGCTGATCGTGGCGGTGGACCCGTCGGGGTAGCCCAGCACCACCTGGAGGTCCTCGTTGCCGGACGGGGCGAGGGCGTACACCGAGACCGGGTCGGCCCCCAGCAGCCAGCTCGCCGTGTCGACGAAGTGCCCGCCCTCACCGGCGAACCGGGAACCCTCGGTGCCCTGCTGGAGGTACCAGCTGCCGTGGTCGAGCCGTCCCGCGTTGACCAGGTAGCGCAGGCTCGCCGGCCCGGTGCGGGCGCCGAACCGGTCCCGGGCCTCCTTCAGCAGCGGCGCGAACCGGCGGTTGAAGCCCACCTGCAACCGGTCGTTGCCGGACTCCTCCACCGCGTCGAGCACCCCGGTCAGCTCGTCCTCGGAGAGCGCCAACGGCTTCTCCACGAACACGGCCTTGCCGGCCAGCAGCGCCTTCCGGGTCAGTTCGGCGTGCGAGCTGTGCCGGGTGACCACGAACACCGCGTCGACGGAGGCGTCGCCGAGCACGGCGTCCAGGTCGGTGGTCGCCTCCCGGAAGCCGAACTTCCGCTGCGCGTTGGCCGCGGACAGGGCCGTCGTCGTGACGACCGTCGACAGCTCCACGCCGTCGCGCTGGGCCAGGTGCGGCAGCAGCATCGACGTCGCGTAGTTCCCCGCGCCGACGAACGCGAGGCGCACCGGCTTCTTCGCCGCCCGCACGGGGGCCGGGGCCTTGCCGCCGCCGCGCACCGCGGGCACGGTGATCGCCGGCGCATCGGCCGGCGCCCCTTCCCCGGCGGCCGGTTCGGGATACCGGAACAGCACCGCCACGGCCTTCAGGCCGCCGTCCTTGAGGCTCTGGTACGTCTCCACGGCGTCGTCGAAGGCGGCCGTACGCGTGATGAGCGGCTCCACGTCGACGCGGCCCCGGGCGACGAGGTCGAGGAAGCACGCCAGGTTGCGCCGCTCGGTCCAGCGCACGTAGCCGATCGGGTAGTCCCGCCCCTCGATCTCGTACTGCGGGTCGTAGCGCCCCGGCCCGTAGGAGCGGGAGAACCGGACGTCCAGCTCCTTCTCGTAGTACGCGTTCCACGGCAGGTCCAGGCGGCACTTGCCGATGTCGACGACCCGGCCGCGGTCCCGGCACAGCCGCGCGGCCAGCTCGACGGGCTGGTTGCTGCCACCGCCGGCGGCCAGGTACACCTGGTCCGCCCCGTGGCCGTGGGTGAGTTCGGCGACGGCGCTCTCCACGGCCGGGGACGCCGGGTCACCGCAGGCCGCCGCGCCCAGCCGCTCGGCGAGTTCGCAGCGCTCCGGGTCGGGGTCGACGCCGACGACCCGGACGCCCGAGGCGGTCAGCAGTTGCGCCACCAGCTGCCCGATCAGCCCGAGCCCGATGACCAGCGCCACCTCGCCGAGCCGCGACTCGCCCTGGCGGACCCCCTGGAGCGCGATCGACCCGACGGTCCCGAAGGCCGCGTGCCGCGGCGCGAGACCGTCGGGCACCGGGGCGTAGAGGTTCTTCGGGACCCAGTTCAGCTCGGCGTGCAGGGCGTGCTCGTTGCCGGCGCAGGCCACCAGGTCGCCGGCCTTCACGTCGTCGATGCCGTCACCGACCTGCTCGACCACCCCGCACAGCGAGTAGCCGAGCGGCGTGTAGGAGTCCAGCTTGCCCATCACCTTGCGATACGTGGCGGGCACCCCGTTGGTGGCCACGCTCTGCACGACCTTGGCCACCTGGTCCGGGCGGGAACGGGCCTTGCCCAGCATCGACATGCCGGCCTCGGACACCTTCATCAGCTCGGTGCCGGTGGAGATCAGCGAATAGGCGGTCCGCACCAGCACACCGCCCGGCTTGCAGCCCGGCACCGGCACGTCGAGCAGCGCCAGCTCGCCGCTCTTGTAGTTCTGCACAACCTGTTTCACCGAAAGTCCTCTTGTCTCTCTGCCGGTCATGGTGCGGGGGAGGTGCCGAGGTGCTACGCGCTCGACGGGACGTCGTGGTCGGCCCCCGAGGTCGCGCCGCGGTACCAGTACTCGAGGGTCAGCACGTGCCACAGGTGCTTGGAGAAGTCCCGCTGCCCGGCGGCGTCCTCGGCCACGAGCCGCCGCAGCGCGTCACGGCGCAGGAAGCCGGACCGCACCAGCTCGCCGTCGTTCACCACCTCGCGCACCAGCGGCGCCAGATCCCGGCTCATCCAGGCCCGCAGCGGGGCGCTGAACAGGCCCTTGGGCCGGTACACGATCTCCCGGGGCAGGATTGACGTGGCCGCCTCCTTCAGGACGGCCTTGCCCTGCCGTCCGACGATCTTGCGGTCACCGGGGACGGCGAACGCCGCCTTCACCACCTCGACGTCCACGTACGGCACCCGCACCTCGGTCGAGGCGGCCATGCTGGAGCGGTCCGTGTAGGCGAGGTTCAGGCCCGGCAGGAACATCCGGGCGTCGGCCAGGCACATCCGGTTCACGAAGTCGTCCAGCCCGTTGTCCCGGTAGACGTCCGCGTGCTCGGTCAGCACCTCCCCGACCGTCCCCGCCAGGTCCGGATCGATCAGGGCGAGCAGCTCCCCCCGGTCGTACATCGTGTAGCTGCGCCGGAAGGCCGTCTCCTCCGGCAGGTCCGCGAAGGACAGGAACCGCTTCGCGAAGCGCACCGACCGGTAGCCCCGGCGGCTGGTCGCGACCGGCAGCCGGTCCACGGCCGCGGACAGCCCGCGCCGCAGCGGCCGCGGGACGCGCTGGTAGCGCAGCGCCAGCGTGTTGGCCAGGTGCTTGCGGTAACCGGCGAACAGCTCGTCGGCCCCCATCCCCGACAGCATCACCTTGACCCCGGCCTCCCGGGCGGCCGAGCAGATCAGGAAGGTGTTGATCGCCGCGGGGTCGCCGATCGGCTCGTCCAGGTGGTACGTCATCCGCGGCAGCAGGTCCAGCACGTCCGGGGCGATCTCGATCTCGCGCAGGTCGACGCCGAACCGCTCGGCCACCTGCCGGGCGTAGCGCAGGTCGTCGGGCATGGCCTCGAACCTGGCGTCCTCGGCCCGGAAGCCGATGGTGTAGGCGCAGATGCCGGGCCGGTCGCGGGCCGCCAGCGCGGTCAGATAGCTGGAGTCCAGCCCGCCGGAGAGGAACGTCGCCACCGGCACGTCGGACAGCAGGTGGCGGCGGGTCGACTCCTCGACGACGGCGGCCAGATCCGGCTGCTCGCCGGCCAGGGCCCGCTCCCGGCCCTCGGCGGCGACGTCCTTCAGGTTCCAGAACCTGCCGCGCTCCACCCGGCCGTCGGGACGGCAGCGCAGCCAGCTCCCCGGCGGCAGCTTCTCCGCCTCGCGGAAGGCACAGCGCGAGTCCGGCACCCAGTAGTACAGCAGCGAGGCCACCAGCGCCCCGTGGTCCACCTCCAGCTTCCCGCCGGACACGGCGGCGAGCGCCTTCAGCTCGGAGGCGAACACCAGGCCCCCGCCGCGCCGGAGCAGGAACAGCGGCTTGATGCCGAGCTGGTCGCGGGCGAGGACCAGTTCACCGGTGCGCTCGTCGAAGACCGCGAACGCGAACATGCCGCGCAGCCGGGCCAGACAGTCCGTGCCCCAGCGCCGCCAGGCCTCCAGGACCACCTCGGTGTCGGAGGTACCGCGAAAGCGCACCCCGGCGGACTCCAGCTCGGCCCGGAGTTCGGGCGCGTTGTACAGCTCGCCGTTGTAGGTCAGGGCGAGGCCGTCCGCGACCATCGGCTGGGCGCCGGTCCCGGACAGGTCGATGATGGCCAGCCTGCGGTGCCCGAGCTGCACCTCGCCGTCCCCCGCGCGGTGACTGTAACGGCCCGCCCCGTCCGGGCCCCGGTGGGCGAGGACGTCGGTGAGCCGGTCGGTCACGGCCTTGCCGTCCGGCCAGTGGTAGGTGCCTGCGATGCCGCACATGTGCTACCGAGCCTCCTGATCGCTGTCCGGGACCGTCGCGGCCGGGATCACCGGCCGTTCCGTCCGGAGCCGCCCCGTCCCGTTGTGCCGCTTGGGGGATTCGTCGCGGCCGCGTGGCGCGGCGGCGTGCGGACCGTCCCACAGCGTGCCGTCGGTCCGGTCACGCGGATCGGGGTCGATCAGGACCACCCCGATCACCGTGATGCGCTGGTCCGCGAGCTGCCGCGCCACGGTGTGCAGCCACGCGGCGCTGCCGTGCCCCGCCCGCACCACGAGCACCGTCCGGCTGCCGAGGTGATGCAGGTCGGTCCACGCCGTACCGGGCGCCACCGAGCCGACCCCGATCCGGCGGACGTGGTGCGGCTCGGACGCGGCACGCTCGCCGCGCAGCACGGTCGGGCCGCCGGACTTCCGGCGGGCGGCCCCCGCGAGGTCCGTGCCGGGCAGCGCGTCGACGACCACCACGGGCCCGTCCGCCTCCAGCGCCCCGGCGACGTCCAGGGCGATCACCCCGGCGCCGCGCGCACAGCCCAGTTCCAGCAGCGACACCGGTTCCGCGGAGCGGCGCACGAGGCGCGCCAGGGTGGCGGTGAGCCGTTCGCGGGCCGCCCGGGTCCGCCGGCGCTGCCACGACCGGGCCGACCCGCGCGGCCCGTGGCGCAGCTCGGCGAGGACCGAGGCGCCCAGGTTCGCGGCGATCTCCCGGCGCAGCACCGGGCGGTCCGCCACCACCGCGCCGACCGCGGCCAGCGCGAGCCCGACGACGAGCCCGAGGACCAGCCCGATCCCGGCGTCGGTCGCCACGGCCCTGGGCAAGGAGTGCCGCACCGCGTGCGGGGCGTCCACGATCTGCGTGCCGGCGACGACCTCGGGTGTGCCGGTGAGCGCCTCCGCGGCCCGCTGGTCGAACTCCGCGATCCGCGAGTCCAGCTCGGCCCGGCGGGCGAAGAGCGACTCGATGCTGGCCGACGCCTTCGGTTCGTCGTCCGGCGAGCGGTCCCCGATCGACCTGTTGACCTCGGCCAGCTCCTTGCGCATCCGGTCGCGCTGGTCCAGCAGGGACTTGGACTCGGCCTCCGCGGCTTCCCGCATCCGCCGCACGTGGTCCGCGACGAACGTCTCGGCCAGGGCCTTGGCCCGGGCCACCGCTTCCGCCTCGCTGTCCCCCGTGACGTCGATCTGCAGCAGGTTGTTGGTCAGTCCGGTGCCCCGGTAGTCCTTCATGAAGTCTTCCGGGTTCTCCCGGGAGCCGAGGGAGCGCAGGGCCTCGGCGGCGATCCGCGTGGTGTCCAGCAGCTCGACATCGGTGCGGATCAGCGTTCCGGTGTCGTTCGGCTGGTCGTCCTTGTGCGCGACCAGCACCTTGGTCACCGCGGCGGGACGGGGCGGCAGCAGGACCGCCACCGCCGCGCCGGCCAGCAGGCCCAGCAGGGCCAGGGACGCCCACAGGCGCCGCCGCCTGCGCACCGCCACGACCAGGGCCTGAAGATCCAGCAGCG
Organism: Streptomyces hyderabadensis; assembly: GCF_020404845.1. Lineage (GTDB taxonomy): Bacteria > Actinomycetota > Actinomycetes > Streptomycetales > Streptomycetaceae > Streptomyces > Streptomyces hyderabadensis. The sequence continues at coordinate 131,082 of NZ_JAIOJZ010000014.1, forward strand.
GGGCGGAGGAGGACGACTGCGCAGTCGTACTCGTCGTCATGCGGCACCTCCTGTCGCGTTCTCGGGCACCGGTGCCGCCTCGGTGGCGTGCTCCGGAGGGCGGCCGGCCGGCTCCGTCGAGCGGGCCCGGACCGCGCCGGCGACGACGACGCCGACGACGTCGTGCCCGCCGTCCGCGCACGCCTCGGCGAGGCCGGCGAGTTCCTCCGCGGTGCGGCTGCCCGCGCCGAGCACGACCAGGACACCCGACTCGGTGTCGCGGTCCGGCACCAACGGCCGGGGCACCGAGACCTCCACCACCCGCAGCTGCGGCTCGCCCCCGGCCTCGGCGGCGAGCCGCTCCGCGGCCCGGCGGGCGACCAGGTCGTCGTCCGGTACGACGACCAGCAGCCGCCGGGCGGCCGGCAGCCGTTCCCGCAGGCGCGCGCAGATGCGCCGGTAGCGGATCCGCCGCCCGGCCTCGTCGCCGGAGGACTGCGGGGCCGGCAGGTCCCACCGGACGTCGGTGCCCAGCAGCCGCCGGAGCCGGGCCCGCGCGCCGCGTGCCTTCGGCCGGTGGGAGCGCCGGTCACCGGGCACGTCCACGGTGCCCAGCAGCGCCGCGCGCAGCGCCGCGGCGATCTCGGATTCGGCCCGCAGCCGCCGGTTCACCCGCGCCGCGGCGAGGTGTCCGACGACCGAGAGCACGAGGAACAGCAGCGCGCCGCCGCCGACGAGCTGCAGCCTGGTCGGCGGGGCCTCACCGGTCGGCCGGGCCGCCGGTCCCATGACGACCATGCCGGCCCTGTTGTTCGCCGGGCCGGCCTCCTCCAGCTTCTGCATGGCCTCCTGCAGCGTGCTGCGCAGCTTCTCCAGCTCGGTGCGGGCCTGCACGCTCTCCACGGTCTGCCCGGGATCGGCCGCGTTGGCCAGGTCGGTGATGCGCTGGTTGGTCCGCTTCACCTGCTCCCGCAGCGCCTCCGGCCCCGCGGCCTCGTCGGGATCGGTGCTGCCGCTCGCGATCCGTGCCGCGAACGTCACGAACTGCTGGGCCACTTCGTCGGAGAGCCGCTGCGCACGCTCCGGGGTGTCGGACGTCCCGGAGATCTTGATGATGTTCCCGTCGGCGGCCTCGGCGCTCACCCGGTCGCGCAGCTCGCTGTCGCTGACCCCGCTCCAGCCGAGTGCCTCGCCCGCCCGGTCGATCACCGACGAACTGGTGGCGACGTCCACCTGGGTGATCAGCTCGCGCTCCTCCCACTGCCCCGGCAGCAGGACCGACGCGGACGCCGTGTAGCGCGGCGGGAAGAGCACCGAGACGCCGTAGCCGACCAGTGCGCCCACCACGACGAGGACGGCGAGCAGCCGCCGGCGCCGCCGGAGTATTCGCCCGACCGTGACCAGGCGTATCGTGTCATCGCTCAACGGCGCGGCCTTCTCCCTGCCTTGATCCCTGCTGTGATCTTCGACGCGATGCCCGCTGCGCCCCGGGCGCGCGCCGGCACCGAAGTGCGGTTGCGGCAGGCGGCGGCGTACGCGGCGAGCAGCGCCTGCTGCGAATTGCGCCAGGAGAGCTGCCCGTTGACACGCTCCTGGCCCATCTTGCCCATCCGGGCGCGCTCGTCCGGGTCGTCCAGCAACCGGGCGACGAGCCGCGCGAACGCGGACTCGTCGTTGGCGGGGGCGTAGAGGGCGGCGTCACCGGCGGAGACGCGCGCCTCCCGGAGGTCGAAGGAGACGATCGGCCGGCCCATCGCCATGTACTCCAGGACCTTGTTCATGGTCGACACGTCGTTGAGCGGATTGCGCGGGTCGGGGGAGAGGCACACGTCCGCCGTCGACAGGTAGCGCACCAGGTCGGCGTCCGGGATGCGCCCGGTGAACTGCACCTGATCGGCGAGCCCCAGCGACCGGGACAGCTCCACCATCGCGTCGAAGGCGTCACCGGAGCCGACGAACACGGCGTGCCAGTCGCTCCGCCCGACCTCGTCGCGCAGCTTCGCCAGGGCCCGCAGGGCGTAGTCGACGCCGTCCTGGGGGCCCATGACGCCGAGGTAGCACAGCAGATGGGGCTTGCCCCGCTTCAACCCCGGTTCGGCGGGCACCGGCTGGAAACGGTCGGTCGCGGGCGCGCTGCGCACCACGAACACGTCGTCCGGGTGCCGGCCGCCCCGGCGTACCGCCACGTCCTTGTAGCTCTCGTTGGTGGCGAGCACGATGTCCGCGGTCCGGTAGGTGAGCCGTTCCAGCGCGCACACGGCGCGGTAGAGCAGGTCCTTGCCGCGGCCGAACCGGGAGAGGTACAGCTCCGGTATCAGGTCGTGCTGGTCGAAGACGAACCGCGCGCCGCGCCGCTTGAGCCACAGGGCCGGCAGGAACAGCAGGTCGGGCGGGTTGCAGGCGTGGACCACGTGGACCGGCCCGACCCTGCGGGCCAGCCGGGCCGTGTGCCACAGCGCCGCGCCGTACTCCCGCAGGTAGCCGGCCGGACCCCCGGTGGCCGCGCGCAACGGGTAGCGGTGGATGCGCACCCCGTCGACGACCGCTTCCCGTTCCGTGTCCCGCTTGGTGCCGCGGGGACAGATGACGTGCACCTCCCAGCCCGCGTCGCGCAGGGTCGTGCACTCCTGCCACACCCGCCGGTCGAAGGGCACCGACAGGTTCTCCACCAGGATCAGCGCGCGCCGTCCCGGCCGGTCGCCGGTGCCGCCGCCGCGCGGCGTGTCACCGGACGTCGTGTCACCAAGCAAGGCCCACGTACCCCGGTTCGGCCCGGCGCGCGTCGGCGTCGGGAAGGTGGACGAGGTCGATCAGCAGCGGCTCGCCGCCGTGGGGCAGCGCCGCAAGCACGGCCGGGTCCCTGGTCCCGACCAGGCACACCTCGGCGTGCTCCAGGACCTCGTCGACGGAGTCCGCGAGCAGCTGGGCGAGGTGCGGCAGCCGGGTCTCGACGTACTCGCGGTTCGCGCCGAGCAGCCGGGACAGGCTCACGTTGGCGTCGTGGATCCTGAGGTCGTAGCCCTTGCCGAAGAGGCGCTCGGCCAGCTCGACGAGCGGGCTCTCCCGGAGGTCGTCGGTGCCGGGCTTGAAGGACAGCCCGAACAGCCCGACCCGGCGCTTCCCGGCGCGCTCCACCAGCTCCACCGCGCGCTCCAGATGGGCGGAGTTGGAGGGCAGCACATGGGAGAGGATGGGCACCGACACGTCGGCCCGCTGCGCCGCGTGGACCAGGCTGCGCAGGTCCTTGGGCAGGCAGGAGCCGCCGAAGGCGAAGCCGGGCCGCAGGTAGGCGGGGCTGATGTTCAGCTTGCGGTCGGCCAGGAAGACGTCCATCACCTGGTGCGAGTCCACCCCGAGCGCCTGGCACACCGCGCCCAGCTCGTTCGCGAAGCCGATCTTGAGGCCGTGGAAGGCGTTGTCCGCGTACTTGATCGCCTCGGCCGTCGCGACCGGCACCCGGAACACCTCGCCGGGCAGGTCGCCGTACAGCGCCGCCACCGCGTCGCCGCTCGCCGCGTCGAGTTCGCCGATGACCGTCTTCGGCGGGTCGAAGAAGTCCCGCACACTCGTGCCCTCGCGCAGGAACTCCGGATTGACCGCGACCCCGAAGTCCACCCCGGCGGTGCCGCCGACGTACTTCTCCAGGATCGGCACCAGCAGGTTCGTGCAGGTGCCCGGGAGCATGGTGCTGCGGAACACCACGGTGTGCCGCCCGCCGCTCCCGCCGCGCTCCGCCAGGGCGGCGCCGATCTCCTCGGTGACCCGCTCCAAGTACGTGGTGCACAGGCTGCCGTTGGGCTCCGACGGCGTGCCCACGCAGATCAGGGACATCTCGCTCCCCATGATCGCCTCGCGGACGTCTGTGGTGGCGCGCAGCGCCCCGCTGTCCACGACCTCGGCGATCAGTTCGCCGATCCGCTCCTCGACCACCGGGGCCTTGCCGTCGTTGACCAGGTCGACCTTCACCTGGTTCACGTCCACCCCGATGACCTCGTGTCCCATGCCGGCCAGACACGCGGCCGACACGCAGCCCACGTAGCCGAGGCCGAAAACGCTCACCCTCATGACCCGTTCCTCCCCCCAGGCAGACCCCGACGGCCTGCGATCCGCGCGTCGGCCCGGCGGCCCCCGCGCATCAGTACGCCCCCTGTCCGTGGAGGACCGCCCGCAGCGTCTTCCACAAGATCACTGTGTCCAGCGCGAGCGACCAGTCCTCCACGTACCGCAGGTCGAGCCGGACCGCCTCCTCCCACGGCAGGTCGCTGCGTCCGCTGATCTGCCACAGGCCGGTGAGCCCGGGCTTGACCAGCAGCCGTCTTCGGATGTCCGGGCCGTATGCCGCGGACTCCTCCGGCAGCGGAGGCCGCGGCCCGACGAGCGACATCGATCCGGTGAGTACGTTGAACAGCTGCGGCAGCTCGTCGATGGAGTACCGGCGCAGCACGGCCCCCACCCGGGTCACCCGTGGGTCCCGGCGGAGCTTGAACAGCAGTCCCGCGCCCTCGTTGCGGTCGGCCAGCGCGGCACGGGCCCGGTCGGCCCCGGCGACCATGGTGCGGAACTTGAGAATCGTGAACTCGCGGCCGTCCTTGCCGACCCTGCGCTGGCGGTAGAACGCCCCGCCCCGGCTGTCCACCAGGATGAGCAGTGCGACGAACACCATCAGGGGCGCGAACAGCGTCAGCAGGATCGCGGCGCCCAGCCGGTCGACCACCGCCTTGACGGCCCGGCGGCCGCCGGTGAAGGCCGGCATGCTGACCCGCAGCAGCGGGATCCCGAGCACCGCGTCGACGTGCAGCCGCGGGCCGGCCACCTCCATCAGCACGGGGGCCACGACCATCTCGGCGTCGCTGCCCTCGAGGTTCCACGCCAGCCGCTGCAACCGGTGCGGTGACCAGTGCGGGTCCGGGGTGACCGCGACGACCCGGTAGCCGTCGCGGCGGACGTGATGGGCGACGTCCTCCAGCGGGCCGACGACCGGCACTCCGTCCAGCTGGTCAGCCTCCGGCCCGGGGCCGACCGTGGTGCAGACCGCGTCCACCCGCCAGCCCAGGTGCGGGAACCTCCGGGTCCGGGCGATCAGGTCGCGCACGGTGGCCGGGCTGCCGGCGGCGAGCACCGGCCGCAGGCACCGGCCCGCCTTGCGCTGCCGGTGCAGCCGCACGCGCAGCGCATAGCGCGAGATCATCGTGACGATCGCGATCGCGGGAACGGCGACGAAGATCCACAGTTTGATGTTGCGCGAGGTGAGGGCGATGCCGCCGAGCGCCAGCACGACGGTAGCCATGAACAGCGAACGTCCGAGCCGGCGGAATTCCTCGGCACCCTGGCCGAGTACGGCCGGCGCCCACGACCGGCTCACCGCGAGGGCGCCCAGCACCAGCAGCTCGGTGCCGAACGCGAGAATTCCCCATTTCTCGTGCCAGTTGGCCGCGTCCCGGACCCCGAAGAAATTCCCGATACCCGCCACTACGATGGCGGTGGCCACGGTATCGCTGGTGATCACGGTACGGCGGTACCGCTGCTCCCAGTCGCTCGCCGACCGGCTGACGGCCCCGTCCGCCAGCTGCCCGCGTGCAGACGGAAATGGGCTGACCAATCCCCCTTGCCGCACAGAACCCCCCAGGTCCCCAGTGGTTCGACGTGTTCGCCTAGCACTGTTCCTCCCCCTCGGGAGGCCCCCGCCTCCCGCGCCGCGCTGTTCCTCCCCACGGGCGGCCCCCCGGCCTGCCCGCGCACAACGTTCCGGCTATGTCACAGCAATACGTGCAATGCACAGTGACAGCAGCAGACCCCCCTGCCCCGGACCTAAAGATCATTACCGGTCGCCTCGTGCCTGAACGGCCGAAGCACGGTCAATCTAGACCATCGGGGCCACGGTGTAGAGGGGATGTGTGTAATTCGTGCTCATGCTTTGGGAGTTGATCAAGCAACCTGTGAAAACCCAGGAGTCGCTTCCCGTCACAGCGCACCCTGGACCGTCGCGCGTCACCGTGATTCTGCCGCTGTACGGGTGCTCGCGCACCGCTGGTTCAGGCCATGCGCAGGCGGGATCGGGGGCGGGGCCGGGACCCCGCCCGGCGGGGCCGGGGGATCAGCCCGCGAGGAGGTGGGCCCGGCCGAACATGGCCGCGGCGGCCCGTGCGGTCGGCGTACCGGAGTCCAGGTCCGCGCCGGCCCGGAGCAGCACGGTCACGACGTCGTCGGCGCCCTTGAAGAGGGCACCGGCGACAGGGGACTGGTCGCGGTCGTTGCGGAGGTCGGGATCGGCGCCGTGCCGGATCAGGGTCTCCACGGTGTCGGCGTGACCGTGGTACGCGGCGAGCATGAGAAGGGTGTTGCCCGCCGGATCGCGTACGTCCACCGGCAGTCCGTGGGCCACGAACTCCACCAACTGTTCGGTGCGGCCCTCCCGGGCCAGGTCCATGGCCAGGGCCACGACCCGCTCCGTCTGCTCGGGAGTCAGCCCGCCGCTGTTGTGCATGTCCATCGTTTCTCCATGGCAGTGCACCCGCACCGGCGCGGCCACTGGGATGTGCCCACACCGGTGCGGGTGCGTTGCGCGTACCGCGCGTCCTGGTGACCGCTGAGCGGCCGGGTCAGAGGTTGCCGGCGGCCAGGGCCTCGATCGCCTTGCGGACGCCCTGACCGTAGGCCGGGTCGGCCTGGGTGCAGTTGGCGATGTGCCGCTCGATCGTCTGCTGGGAGGCACCGTTGATCGCGCGCGCCGTGTTCTCGAAGAGAACCTGCTGCTGCTCCGGGCTCATCTGCCGGAACAGGTTGCCGGGCTGCTCGAAGTAGTTGTCGTCGTCCTCACGGTAATTGAACCGGTCGGCGACGGCACCCACGGCCTGGCTCGGCTCGCGGTAGGCGGGCTGCTCCTGCCAGCGCCCGTAGGAGTTGGGCTCGATGCCCGGGGTGGCTCCCTGGTTGCCGTCGACGCGCATGCCGCCGTCGCGGTGGTAGGAGTTCACCGGGTTCTTCGGGGCGTTGACGGGGATCTGGTGGTGGTTGACGCCGAGGCGGTAGCGCTGGGCGTCACCGTAGGAGAAGAGCCGGCCCTGCAGCATCCGGTCGGGGGAGAAGCTGATGCCCGGGACCACGTTGGCCGGGCTGAAGGCGGCCTGCTCGACGTCCGCGAAGTAGTTGTCGGGGTTGCGGTTGAGCTCCCACTCGCCGACCTCGATCAGCGGGTAGTCCTTCTTCGACCAGACCTTGGTGAGGTCGAAGGGGTGGAAGCGGTAGTTCTCGGCGTCCGCCTCCGGCATGACCTGGATGAACAGCTTCCACTTCGGGAAGTCGCCGTTCTCGATCGCGTCGAAGAGGTCGCGCTGGTGGGACTCGCGGTCCTTGCCGACCAGGGCCTCGGCCTCGGCGTCGGTGAGGTTCTTGATGCCCTGCTGGGTGCGGTGGTGGAACTTGACCCAGAACCGCTCGCCCTCGGCGTTGATCAGGCTGTAGGTGTGCGAACCGAAGCCGTGCATGTGCCGGTAGGAGGCCGGGATGCCGCGGTCCGACATCACGATGGTGACCTGGTGCAGGGCCTCCGGGAGGTTGGTCCAGAAGTCCCAGTTGTTCTCCGCGTTGCGCAGGTTGGTGCGCGGGTCGCGCTTCACCGCGTGGTTGAGGTCCGGGAACTTCAGCGGGTCGCGGAAGAAGAAGACGGGGGTGTTGTTGCCGACCAGGTCCCAGTTGCCCTCCTCCGTGTAGAACTTCACGGCGAAGCCGCGGATGTCACGCTCGGCGTCGGCGGCACCGCGCTCGCCGGCCACCGTGGAGAACCGGGTGAACAGCTCGGTCTTCTTGCCGACCTCGGAGAAGATCTTGGCGCTGGTGTACCGGGTGATGTCGTGGGTCACCGTGAAGGTGCCGAACGCGCCCGAGCCCTTGGCGTGCATCCGGCGCTCCGGAATGACCTCGCGGTCGAAGTGGGCGAGCTTCTCCAGGAACCACACATCCTGCAGCAGCATCGGACCGCGCGGGCCGGACGTCAGGGAGTTCTGGTTGTCGGGAACCGGTGCACCGGCAACCGTGGTCAGCGGCTTCTGGTTGTTCTCAGGCAAGGCATGCTCCTCGGTGTGGTTCTTCGCGGGCACCACCCTACATTGGACAGGATCTAAGGCAAGGAGCCATCTAGAGCGATATCCGCTCTTGAGTTGATGCGGAACCCTGCTAGGGTGCTGCGCATGAGTGATCTCCTGGAGCGGCTTCGCGAACGCGGCTGGCGCCTGACCGCGCAGCGGCGCGTGGTCGCCGAGGTCCTCGACGGAGACCACGTGCACCTGACCGCCGACGAGGTGCACGCCCGGGCGGCGGAGCGACTGCCCGAGATCTCCCGGGCGACGGTCTACAACACACTGCGTGAACTGGTGCACCGGGGCGAGGTCCTCGAGGTGTCGACCGACGGCCGCGCCAAGCGCTACGACCCGAACGCGCACCGCCCCCACCATCACCTGCTCTGCGCGCGCTGCGGCTCCATCCGCGACGTGCACCCGACGGGCGACCCCCTCGCGAACCTCCCGGCCGCCCAGTCCTTCGGCTTCACCGTCCTGGAGGCCGAAGTGACCTACCGCGGCATCTGCCCGGACTGCGCCGCCTGACGCCGCCCTCGGGCATGGGCGGACGATCGAGATCCGCGCCGTCCGATGGCGTGCCGAGGCCGAACCCCTTCCGGAGCGCGCCCCGTTCGCGATGAACGACATCCGCGCCGAGAACCACCCGCACACTTCCGTCCGGCAGTCCGGTGCCGGGCGTGCCGTCATCCCTTCGGGGCGCCCAGGGCGCCGTCCCGCGCGCGTACCGACACAGTGGTTACGGAACCGCACGGCAACGGCAGGAAGCGAGGCGCACCGTGGAGATCGCGGTCATCGGCGGTACGGGACTGATCGGCTCGCAGGTCGTGGAGCACCTGGACGCGGCCGGACACCGGGCGGTGCCGCACTCGCTGTCCACCGGAGTGGACGTCGTCAGCGGCGAGGGCGTGGACCGGGCGGTCGAGGGAGCCGGCGTCGTCGTCAACCTGACGAACTCCCCGACCTTCGACGACGCCTCGCCCGACTTCTTCCGGGCATCGATGGACAACCTCCTCACGGCGGCACAGCGGGCCGGAACCGGTCACTTCGTGATCCTCTCGATCGTCGGCGTCGACCGGGTGCCGCAGCTGGCCTACTACCGTGCCAAGCTCCTCCAGGAGGACCTCCTGCGCGGCGGGCCCGTGCCGTACTCGATCGTGCGCGCCACCCAGTTCATGGAGTTCATGGCGGCCGTCCTGTCCTGGACCGCGGACGACAGCTCCGTCCGGCTGCCCGCCACGCCGATCCAGCCCATCGCCGCGAAGGACGTGGCGGCCGCGGTGGCGGAAGTCGCCGCGGGCACCCCGCTGAACGGCATCCGCAACATCGGCGGACCGGAGGTGTTCCCGCTGGACGACCTGGGCCGCCTCACCCTCTCCCGCAAGGGCGACGGGCGCACGGTCGTCACCGACCCGACCGCAGGCATGTTCGCGGCGGTCGAGGGAGACGTCCTCACCGACCTGAACGCCCGACTGGCCACCACCCGGTACACCGACTGGCTGTCCTGAATGCCCGCGCATGCCGGATCCTGTCCCGCCGAGGGCGCCGCGCCGAAGGGAATCCTGCGGCGCCGGCCGGAGCGGTGGCTGTTCAAGGGCATCTACGGCCTGGTCCTGGCCAGCGCCCTGGTGGCCGCGCTGGACGTGCCGGGCGGGGAGGCCAACCCCGGCCAGGACGCGCTGTGGGTGCTGCTCACGGCGCTGACCTCGGGCGCCGCCCACGGCTACGCGCACGTGATCGCCCAGCGCGCGTCCGGCGACGGGGCCGCGGGGGCGAGCAGCAGGCTGCGGGCGGTGCTCGCCGAGTGGCCGCTGATCGCCGCGGTGCTGCCGACCGTGGTGATGCTGCTCGCCGCCGCGGGCGGGTGGTGGGCGGAGGACACGGCCGCCGGCACGGCCCTGGTGCTGAACACCGTCCTGCTCTTCGCCCTGGGCACCTCCGCGGCCCGCGCCGCAGGGCTCGGCCGGCTGTCCTCGTGCCGCGCGGGGCTCCTGGACATGCTGCTCGGGCTGGTGGTCATCGCCGCGGACGCGCTGATCGAGTAGCGGTTCGCGCCCTGCTCGCCGGAGGCCGCCACGGCGCGCGGCGGCCGCCGGTCCGAGGCTCAGCCGTGGAAGGTCGTGACCTCGTCGAGCGCGGCCCGCCCGGCCGTGACCCGGTTCACCGGAGCGGTCTCGTCGGCGTAGCCGAAGGAGACGCCCACGAGCAGCCGCCCCTCGCCGACGCCCAGTTCGGCGCGGACCGTGTCGGCGTAGAAGCTCAGCAGCCCCTGCGGGCAGCTCGCCACGCCGTAGGCGGTCATCGCCAGCAGGAGGGTCTGCAGGTAGGCGCCGACATCCGAGGCCAGCCGGGGTCCGCCGTCCCCGGCGACGAACAGGAAGGCGGCGTGCGGTGCGCCGTAGAAACGCAGGCTCTCCGCGTTGTAGGCGGCCCGCGACGCCAGGTCGTCCGGACCGATGCCCAGGGCTCCGTACAGCCCGGCGCCGAAGGCCGCCCGGCGCGCCTGCTGCACCTCGGAGTACATGTCGTCGGAGTACGGGAAGTCGACCGAGGTGCGGTTCGCGGCGTGAGCCGCCTGCAGCGCGTCCGCCAGCCGCTCGCGGGCGGGGCCGCTGACCACCTCCACCCGCCACGGCTGTGCGTTGGAGTTGGACGGTGCGGCGCCCGCCAGCGAGAAGACCGCACGGATCGTGTCCTCGGGCACGGCTTCCGGACGGAACGCGCGGGTCGCGCGCCGGCCGCGTATCAGCCGCTCCGCGGCGTCACTCAGCTCGGTGTGGACCGACAGGCTCATGGATTCCTCCTCGACGGGCGTCTCAGGTAAACACAACCGTTTACCTGGCGGACCCTACCAGCCCTTTCCGGTGGAAGTAAACGCAGGCGTATACTCACCCCATGAGTGCGACCACGACAGCCCCGGCGCGCGGGCGCGGCGGACGGGAACGCATCCTCACGGCCGCCGCCCACCTCTTCGCGACCCAGGGGATCAACGCGACCGGCATGGAACAGGTCGCGGAAGCGGCGCCGGTGTCCAAGCGCACCCTCTACGCCCACTTCCGGACCAAGGGCGACCTGGTGATCGCGCACCTGGAGGACCTCGCCTCCTCGGGCGCCACGCTCGAAAGCGTGCTGACCCGCGACGACGTGCCGCCGCGGGAGCGGATCCTCGGGCTGTTCGACGTGCCCGCGCCCGACGGGGCGCCGGTACGCGGGTGCCCGTTCATCGATGCCGCGGCCGAGTTCCCCGACCCGGACAGCGCCGTCCACTCCTATGCCCGCGAACAGAAGCTGCGGATGGCGCGGCTGGTCGCGGCGCTGCTGACCGAGCTGGGCTGCGAGCGGCCCGCCGTGCTCGCCGAGCAACTGGTCACGCTCGCGGACGGAGCCGCCAGCCGCGCCATGGTGCTGGACGACGCCGACTACGGCCGGCACGCGCGGTCCGCGGCCGAGATCCTGCTCGCGCACGCCCTGCCCGCCGGGGCCTGACGCCCCTCGCGGTCACTCGCCCGTGTCCCGGGCGTCGCGCTCCTCGCCCTCACGCTGGTGGCCGCGGCGGGCGTCGCGGTCGAAGATGCCCAGGATCTCGCAGGGCCCGCCCGCGGTGCCGATCGCGTGCGGCATCATCGTGGGGAACTCGGCGGCCTGATGGGTCTCGACGCGGAGACGGCGGTGGCCGAGCATGAGGACCGCCGTGCCGGACAGGACCACGAGCCATTCGCGCCCCGGGTGGGCGCGCATGCGGGCCGGGTTCTCGGGAGGCGGCTGGGTCAGGCGCTGGCGCACCACGGTCATGCCGGGATCCCCCTTCACGGGCCAGCGCATCAGACCGTGCGTGCTGTCGATCATCGGACTGGTGATGACGTCGTCGTCGGCGGTCTCCACGAGCTGGTCCAAGGTGGTGTCCAGGGCGCGGGCAAGCGTGACCAGCTGGTCCAGGGCGAGGCGGCGCCGGCCGTTCTCGATGCGGCTCAGCGAGGACTGGCTGAGGTTGGCGCGGGTGGCCAGCTCCTCCAGGGACCAGCCCTGCGCGACCCGCAGGGCGCGGATGCGCTTGCGTACGAGGCTGTCCAGATCTCCATCTTCTTGCGTCATGGGCAACATCGTATGCCTCTGGTGCAATGCGGGCTTAGCGTCGGACGCAGTCGAGCCGCGCTCCCCGACACCCCCACCTCCCGTCGGGCGGCGGCATGCCCTGCGAAAGGAACCCATGCGTACCAGCCCACCCCTACCGGCCGCCGAGGCCGGCGCGGGGAACACCCCAGACGCGCGTCAGCTGCGCACGATCCTGATCGCCGTCTCCGTCGCGCTGATGGCCGTCATCGCCTCGGTGTCCGGTCTGAACGTCGCCCAGACCCACATGGCCGTCGAGTTCGGCGCCTCCCAGAGCACCGTCCTGTGGATCATCAACATCTACACCCTCGCCCTGGCCGCGCTGCTGCTCCCGCTCGGCGCCGTCGGCGACCGCCTGGGACGCAAACCCATGCTCGTCGCCGGGCTGGGCGTCTTCGGCGCCGCGAGCGTCGTCGCGGGACTGGCGCCCTCGGCCGAGGTCATGCTCGCCGCCCGGGTGGCCGGCGGTGCGGGCGCCGCGATGATCATGCCCGTGACCCTCGCCGTCATCTCCTCCACCTTTCCCGAGGAGCAGCGGGGCAAGGCGATCGGCGTGTGGACCGGCGTCGCCGGAGGCGGCGGCATCCTGGGCATGTTCCTCTCCGCCCTCCTCGTCGACGTCGCCGACTGGCGCCTGCAGTTCGTCCTCCCCGTGGTCCTGGTCCTCGTCGCCCTGGCCCTGGCCCTGAAGTCGGTCCCCAACTCCCGCGAGATTCCGGCCCACCGGTTCGACACGACCGGAGCGGTGGTCTCCACGGTCGCCGTGACCGGCCTCATCTTCGTCCTGCAGGAAGGCCCCGAACGCGGCTGGACCGCCCCGGTGACCCTGACCGGCCTCGTCGTCGGGGTCATCGCCGCCGCCGGCTTCGTCGCCTGGGAACTGCACCGCCGCGACGCCTCGCTGCTGGATGTGCGCCTGTTCCGCGAGCGCGGCCTGGCGGGCGGCTCGATCACCCTCCTGGTGGTCTTCGGCGTCCAGGCGGGCATCGCCGTGGTCCTCTTCCCGTACTTCCAGGCCGTACTCGGCTTTTCGGGCCTGCTGTCCACGGTGGCGCTGATGCCCATGGCCGTCATGATGATGGCGACCTCCGGCCTGGCCCCCGTGCTCGCCGCACGCGTCGGCTCCCGCGCGACCATGGCCCTGGGCATCGCCCTGGCCGGTGCCGGCCTCGCGCTCATGGCCCTGTTCGTCTCCGTGGACGACGGATACCCGACCGTCCTGCCCGGCATGCTGGCCATGGGCGTCGGCATGGGCCTGTCGATGACCCCGTCCACCGAGGCGATCACCGGCTCCCTGCCGCGCGGGAAGCAGGGCGTCGCATCCGCACTCAACGACGTCACCCGCGAGTTCGGCACCGCACTCGGTGTCGCCCTGCTGGGTGCGCTGGTGGCCAACGGCTACCGCGGCGCCGTCGACGGACGGCTGGACGGCATCCCCCAGGGACCGGCGGACACCGCCCGGGAGGGCGTGGCCAACGCCGTCGAGGCCGCGGGCAGCGCCGGCCCGCACGCGCCGGACCTGCTGCACGCCGCCCGGCAGTCGTTCGTCGACGGCTGGCAGCAGGCCATGTGGGTGGGCGTGGCCGTCATGGGCGTCCTCTTCGTCTACGTCGTGCTGCGCGGGCCCGGGACGACGGCCCCCGCGGACGCGGACGAACCGGAGACCACCGAGGCCCTCACCGCCCCGTGACCAAGCGCGATCGCGGCAGGGACGGGAGGGGACCGAGCCTCGCACTACCGCTCCCCGGCGGCTGCCGCGATCAACTCCGCACACCAGGAGCCATCGGGACCGACTGTCTGTCAGGGAGGCGTGGGGCGGGGGATGCGTGACGGTTCGCGACCGACCCGGCCTGCGACGGCTACTCCACAGGAGAGCTACGCGCATGCTGTTCGGTGCCGTTCCCCGATCTCGTAGAGCAGTTCGGCACGGCGGCCGGAGAGGTGGACGCGCGCCAGGTGAGAACCCAGCCGGCGGTGAGCAACGCCGCGCCGCCCGCCAGGGCGATTGCGCCGCCTGTTCCGAGCCCCGCGGCCACCGATCCGAAGCAGGCCGGCCCGACGCCCTGAAGCGTCATGCTGCCGGAGCCGAGCAGGCCGAAGGCCTGGCCCTGCCCATCCTGCGGCAGGGCGTCCAGGAACGGCCGTTGCAGGCCGAGACCGGAGGCGAATCCGAAGCCGCAGACGAGCAGCAGACATGACGAGACGCCCACGCCGGGCTCGGCGGCGAAGCCGACCAGCGGCAGTCCCATCAGCGCAATCAGCGGGACCACCAGTCGCTCCCGGGTAGGCGGCCGCAGCAGCCGGCCCACCAGCAGGTCACCGACCACCATGCCGACCGGCAGACAGCCCATCAGCACCGCGTACCAGCCGGGCGCGAAGTGGCGTTCCCCCGTGTAGGCGACGATGAGGCCCTCCGCGCCCGCTACGAACGCGGGCGGCAGCCACTGGGCCAGCATCAGCCGTCGCACCGTCTGTCCGCGCAGCAGCAACCCGGCACCGTGCAGGCTGGCCCGGACGGCCCCGCCATCGCCCCCGGCGCTACCGGGTGTGCCGCCGAATTCGGCCGGCCGCAGCCGGGGCAGCCCGATGCGGACGGCGAGCGCGCAGCCGAGGTAGAGGGCGGCGCCGACCGCGAGCGCCCGGTGCGGGCCGAGTGCCGCGACGGCCGCACCTCCCAGCGCCAGACCGAACAACTGCGCGCCGGAGGCCGCGATGTTGTTCAGTGAACGGCCCAGTACGTAGGCGTCACCCTCCAGCGACTGCGCGACCAGCCGACTCGAGGCGCCGTGCACCAACGGTGTGACGAGGGAGACCAGCGCCACGACACCGAGGCTTGCCGCGATCGGCATCCGCACCAGGGCGATCAGCAGGGCGGCGGCGCACGTCAAGGCGTAGCCGCCGGTGATGAGCGCGCGGGGCGGCAGCCGGTCGGCCAGGGAGCCCAGCAACAGCGAGCCGAACAACTGCGGGATGAAGCCGATGCCGAAGGCCACTGCGCTCAGCAGCGGGGAGCCGGTGGCCGAGAAGACCAGAGCCGAGAACGTGGTGATCCGCAGCGCGTCCGCAGTGATCGCGACAGCACGGGTGGAGAAGAGCAGCCGGAATCGCGGCTCGGCCAGCACCTCCCGGTAGGTGGCACGGTGGTCGGCCTGCGCGGGTACGGCGGTAGGGGTCATGACGCGCAGCGTCGCCGTGCGCCCACGCCGCTCACCAATGATTCGTCGCTGGACGAATCGGAGCGGACGTGCCGCGGTAGCATCGCGGGGTGCTGCGTTTCGAAGTCTCCGTCGAAGACCTGCTGCGCAGCCGCTTCGCACTGTCGCCCGCGCTGGACCTCTGCTTGCTGCTGCGCTCGCTCGTCGGCCGGAGCCGGCCGCTGCCGCCGGCCTGGGCCTCCCGGCTCCTTCCGGCCTTGGGGCGGCTTCGCCGCGAGACCGAGCTGGACGCCGCCCTCGCTCTGCAGGCCCCGCAAGGCGGACCGAACTTCGTCGCCCCGCCCCCGCGCGGCCTCGGCCAGACCTGGGCGGACGACCTGGCCGCGATCCGGGCCACACCGCTGGAAGCGGCCCGCCAGGAATTCGCCGCCACCGCGACCGGCCCGTTGGCCCGTGATCCCCGCGTGCGCGCAGTGCTGGACTCGACCGACGCCGTCTCCAGGATCGCCGAGGCGATGGACCAGGCGTGGCACGAGCTGCTCGCCGCGGACTGGCCGCAACTGCGCGCGGTCTGCGAGCGCGACGTCGTGCACCGGGTGGGCGTGATCGGCGAACACGGTTGGGCCACGGCCATCGAGAGCCTGCACCCGGGCATCGCCTGGCACGCCGGCGGGATCGAGATCGGCTTCTTCCGAGGCGGAACAGTCCGCCTCGCCGGCGACGGGCTCCTGCTGATCCCTTCGGCCGTCGTCGGGCACATCGCCGCCCACACGGAAGACCCCTGGCCCAGGACCTTGATCTACCGTGCCCGCGGCACCGCCGCCCTGTGGGGCGAACAGGAGAGCGTCCCCCGACCGGACGCCCTGACCGCTCTGGTCGGCCGGTCCCGAGCCCGGTTGCTGCTGGCGCTGGACGCCCCCGCCAGCACCAGCCACCTGGCCCGAAGCCTCGCCATGGCCCCCGGCGCGGTAGGAGACCACCTCGCCATCCTGCGCGGCGCGGGACTGCTCGTCCGCGCCCGCTCCGGACGGTCCGTGCTCTACCGCCGCACCCCGCTCGGGGAGGCACTGGTCGCCGGTACGCGCTGAGGGCCCGGATCTGGGCGGGCGGTCAGGCGCCGGCGAGCTTGTCCCCGCGGGCGAGCGGTTGCGGGTATGGCACCGCGCCGTGCGGCCGGGCGGCGGCAAGGACGCCGGTGACCGCCCGGCAGCCGGCGTCGCACCCCCGGGAGACCGTGCGTGCCGGTGCCCGACCGATGCACGGACCCGTGGGGCGCAACGTGCCTCCCGGAACGGGAGGCTGGCCGAATCGCCGACGCGGGGCGCGGACTCAGTCCTCGATCCAGCCGTGGCCCTCGCTGAACTTCAGGAGCGCGCCGCGGATGGTGAGGATCTGCTCCGCCGTCAACTGCGGGCTGGCGGTCAGCAGCAACTCCGTGACGTCCCGTCGGTACTCGTCGGTACTCAGCACGTCGCACAGCGGCTGGCCGTTCTCGTCGGACATCGCGACCCTGGGCGCGGCCTCCTGGTGGCGCCGCGCGGGCTTGTGCCGCTCTCCCTCGGGGAGCCGGATGCCCGAGGCCTTCAGCCCTCGTTCACCGCTCTCCACCTCGAACTCCACGACCAGCCCGGAGCGTACGTACTCCTCGGGAATGAGCAGATCGTTCACGTGCAGGAAGATGTCCTCACCGCCGTCGTCCGGCGAGATGAACCCGTAGCCCCGCGTACTGTCGAAACGCACCACACGACCCGCGACCATGCGGACCCCCAACCTCTGAAAACCACACCTCTCCGGAGCCCTTCCCCGGAGTCGTGAGCATGCTATCCGGTGCCGTCAAGCCGGGTTCGCCCCGGGGGCCGTGCCGCGCCGCCGAAAGCAGGCGACGGCGCCGCGGCGCACGGAAGTTACCGGTGCGACATGTCTTGACCCCCATGATCGGGCCGGATTACCGTTCCCGCGTTCGAACGCTTTGAAACGATTCAATCCGCTCAGCTCGACACAATTCCTCCTCCGAACTCTGGGGCGCACTCATGCACGAACTCGTCTCGCAGCGTGGCGGGATGTCCCGACGCGCGGTGCTGGCCGCCGCCGTGGCCGCGGGGACCGCCACCGCGGTCGCCGTCCCGCCCGGCGCCGCCGCGCTCCCCGCCGGCCCCGCCGCCGACCGGGCCACCGGCTCGGCCCGTTGGTTCACCGACCCCGCCCGATCGGTGCGCCCGAAGTTCCGCTGGTGGTGGCCGGACGGCCTGGTCGACCCCGACGAGGTGGCCCGCGAGATCGACCAGATCGCGGACGCCGGTTTCGGCGGAGCCGAGATCGCCGCCGTCCACCACAGCATCCGGGACAAGTCGCTCCTGGACACCGCCCACCACGGCTGGGGCAGCAGACCCTGGCGCGAGGGCGTCGAGGCCGCCCTGCGCCGGGCGGTGCGACGCGGCCTGACCGTCGACCTCACCCTCGGCCCGAGCTGGCCCGTGGCCGTCCCCGGAGTCACCCCCGACGACGAGGCCGCCGCCCAGGAACTCGCCCACGGCCACGTTTCGCTGGCCGCCGGGACCACCTACCGCGGGCCCGTACCCGCGCCCGTCCACGAGGCGGCCTCCGGTGTCCGCACCCAGCGCCTGCTCGCGGTGCAGGCCGCCCGCGTCGAGCCCGCCCACTCCACCCGCAAGGAGACCGGCCTCGATCCCGGCAGCGTCCGCGACCTCACGGACACCGTCACCGACGACGGCCTGACCTGGACCGCGCCCGCGGACGGCGAGTGGGTGCTGATCTCCTACTGGCAGCGGGGCTCGGGACAGCAACCGGAATCGGGGCCGCACTCCGCGCCCGCCGCCCTCGTGGTCGACCACCTCGCCGCGGCGGGTACCACCGCCGTCACCGACTACTGGGAACGGCACGTCCTCACCGGTTCACTGCGACGCCTGCTCAAGGCCGCGGGCGGTGCCTTCTTCGAGGACTCGGTGGAACTGGAGTCCGAGGCCCTGGTCTGGACGGCGCGCCTGCCGGAGGCCTTCGAGCAGCGCACGGGCCGGCCGCTGCTGCCCTGGCTGCCCGCCCTGGTCCTCGACGACGGCAACCAGGTGTTCGCCTTCGAGGCCCAGCTGACCCGGCAGATCCGGCACGACTTCTGGGCCACGGTCTCCGACCTGTTCAACCGGCACCACGTGGGCGCGCTGAAGGACTGGGCGCACTCCCTCGGCATGACCCTGCGCGCCCAGCCCTACGGCCTGCAGACCGACGCCATCGCCACCGCGGCGATCCTCGACATCGCGGAGGGCGAGTCCCTCGGCTTCAAGAACCTGGACGACTACCGGTGCCTGGCCGGCGGCCGGGACATGGCGGGGCACACCGTGCTCTCCTGCGAGGCGGGCGCCTACAACGGCTCGGCCTACAGCACCACCTGGGACCGCGTGCTGCGCACCATGGGCGGGGCCTACGCAGCGGGCGTCAACCAGACGGTGATGCACGGCTTCTCGTACGCGGTCGCCCCGGAGGCCGAATGGCCCGGCTTCGCCGCCTTCAGCCCCTACAACGGAGCGCCGGGGTACGGCGAATCGTGGGGGCCGCGGCAGCCGACCTGGCGGCACGCCGGGGACATCGCCGGCTACCTCGGCCGCGTGCACGCGGTGCTGCAGACCGGCAGGGCCCGTGCGGACGTGGCCGTCTTCCGGCAGACCGGCTACACGGCCACCGGCATCGGCGCCTCCTGGTTCACCTCGACCGGTGTGCCGCTCGGCTGGACGCACCAGTTCCTCAGCGGCCCGCTCCTCGGCCTGCCGAACGCCACCGTCTCCGGCGGCCGACTCGCCCCCGGCGGACCGGCCTACAAGGCCCTCTTCGTCGAGGGCGACTTCTTCTACGGCTCCACCCCGACCCTCGCCCTCGCCGACGCCCGCAGGATCCTCGCATTCGCCGAGGCGGGGCTGCCGGTGGTGCTCCTGGGCGCCTTCGACCAGGCGCTGACACCGGGCGTGCCGAGGACCGGCGAGACCGAGCGGCTGCGCGACGTCCTCACCCGCCTGCTCGCGCTGCCGGGCGTCGTCCGCGTCACCGAGAAGACCGCGGTCGGCGACGCCCTCGCCGCGCTCGGCGTCACCCCGGACGTACGGCACTCCGTACCCTCGACGCTCCTGAACGCCCACCGTGTCACGGCCGATGCGGACTACTACTACCTGGTCAACGGCAAGCACGCCGAGACCGTCAAGCCGCCCGTGGCCGCGATCGACCACGACGTCACCCTGCGCCGCACCCACGGCCGGGACGCGGTCCCCCACCTCCTCGACCCCTGGACGGGCCGGGTGGTACGGGTGGGCCGGTACACCCAGGACGGCCAGGACGTGACCTTCCGGGTCGCCCTGCGTCCGGGCCAGACACTCGTCGTCGCGCTGGGACGCCCCGGACTGTTCGGCGACCGGCACGGCAACCGCCCGCACGCCCTCTCCTCGGAGGCCGACGAGGTGCTGTTCACCGCCCGCGGCCTCACCGTACGGGCCGGGGCGGCCGGCACCTACCGCACCCGGCTGTCCCGGGGCCGGACCGTCACCACCACCCTCCCCGCGGTCCCGGCGCCGATCGAGCCGGGCCGCTGGCACGTCGAGGTCGAGGACTGGCGGCCCGGGGACCGCCCGACCCGGACCGAGAAGGTGCGCCACACCCTGACGCTCGACACCCTGCTGCCCTGGTCGAGCATCCCGGAACTGGCGGACTGCGCGGGCATCGGCCGCTACCGCACCACGGTCACCCTCCCCGGCGGCTGGAGTTCCGCCCACGGAGCCCTCCTGGAGCTGGGGCGGGTCGGCGACACCTGCCGGGTCCGCGTCAACGGTGTCGACGCCGACCCGGTCGACCCGCTCGACCCCGTCGTCGACGTGGGCCCGCTGCTGCGCCGGGGCACGAACACCATCGAGATCGAGGTCGCGACGCCCCTCGTCAACCGGCTCCGGGTGAGCCGCCCGGAGGTCTTCGGAGGACTCGCCCGCCAGGAGTACGGGCTGACCGGACCCGTGCGGCTGGTCCCGTACGCACAGAAGGCGGTCTGACTCCGAAGAACGGATTGAACGAAGGGATTGAACGATTCAAAGAGCGCGGACGGTGCCGAGGCCCGTCCGCGCCGAGTCATGCCCGCTCGGCGCCCGCTCGGTGCCCGAAGGCTTGCGCTTCGAAGGGAATAAGCAGGGAATTATGGGGCGTCAGCTGGTTCTTGTGAGAACCCTTGACGCTCCTGATGGTGCCGCTTAGCGTCTCCGTCGAATCGAGTAAAACGATTCAATCGAAGGGAGCTGAGCCCGCACCATGCCCGCACCGCACAGCAGACCCGCCCCCTCCCGCCGCCAGGTGCTGTTCACCGCGTCGGCCGCCGCGGCCGCCACCGCGATCCCCACGGCATCCGCCGCGGCGGCGCCCTCCGCACCCGTCGCGCCGACCCCGGCGACCCCCGCCGCGACGCCCCTGCGGACGACCGGCGCGCGTCGCCCGCGCCCCGCGCTGGACGCCTTCCCGCTCCCGGCCGTGCGCCTCCTCGACAGCCCCTTCCTCGCCAACATGCGGCGCACCTGCGCCTACCTCCTCTTCGTGGACCTTGACCGGCTGCTGCACACCTTCCGGCTCAACGTCGGCCTGCCCTCCTCGGCCGAACCCTGCGGCGGCTGGGAGGCCCCCGACGTCCAACTGCGCGGCCACACCACCGGACACCTCCTCAGCGCCCTGGCCCAGGCCCACGCGGGCACCGGCGAGCGGGCCTACGCGGACCGGGCCCGCCTGCTCGTCTCGGCACTGGCCGAGTGCCAGCGGGCGGCGCCGGCGGCCGGATTCCACCGCGGATACCTCTCCGCGTTCCCGGAGTCCGTCTTCGACCAGCTGGAAGCCGGGGGCAAGCCCTGGGCGCCCTACTACACCCTGCACAAGATCATGGCCGGGCTCCTCGACCAGTACCGCCTCAGCGGGAACGGGGAGGCGTTCGAGGTCCTTCTGGAGATGGCCGCCTGGACCGAGGCCCGCACCGCCCCGCTCTCGCGCGAGCGGATGCAGAGCGTGCTGAAGGTCGAGTTCGGCGGCATGAACGACGTCCTCGCCCGACTCCATCTGGAGACCGGTGACCCCGTGCACCTGCGCACCGCCCGCCGCTTCGACCACGACGAGCTGTACACGCCGCTCGCCGCGGGCCGCGACGAACTCGCCGGACGGCACGCCAACACGGAGATCGCCAAGGTGGTCGGGGCCGTCCCGGCCTACGAGGCCACCGGAGACCGGCGCTACCTGGACATCGCCGACACCTTCTGGACCACCGTCGTACGCCACCACTCCTACGCCATCGGCGGCAACTCCGACAAGGAACTCTTCGGCCCGCCGGACGAGATCGCCGGCCGGCTCTCGGAAGTCACCTGCGAGAACTGCAACAGCTACAACATGCTCAAGCTCGGCCGGGACCTCTTCCGTCACGACCCGGAGCGCACCGAGTACCTGGACCACTACGAGTGGACGCTGTACAACCAGATGCTCGCCGAGCAGGACCCCGACTCGGCGCACGGCTTCGTCACCTACTACACCGGGCTGTGGGCGGGCTCACGGCGCGAGCCGAAGGGCGGCCTCGGTGCCGCGCCCGGCAGCTACAGCGGCGACTACGACAACTTCTCCTGCGACCACGGCACGGGTCTGGAGACGCACACCAAGTTCGCCGACACGGTCTACTTCCGGACCCCCGGCACCCGCCGGCCCGCGCTCCACGTCAACCTGTTCATCCCCTCCGAAGTGCACTGGGATGAGCTGGGCGTGACACTCCGCCAGGAGACCGACATGCCCACCGGCGACCGCACCCGCCTGACCGTCACCCGGGGAGCGGCCCGGTTCTCGCTGCGGATCCGGGTGCCCGGCTGGCTGGCGGCGAGCGACGGCCGCGCCGAGCTGACGGTGAACGGCCGGCGCGCCGGCGGCCGCCTCGAACCGGGCACCTGGGCGACGGTGACCCGCCACTGGCGGACCGGGGACCGCGTCGAACTCGTCCTGCCCCGGGCCCCCGTCTGGCGCCCCGCGCCCGACAACCCGCAGGTGCAGGCGGTGTCGTACGGCCCGCTGGTCCTGGCGGGCGGCTACGGCGACACGCCGCTCGCGACGCTGCCCGCCATCCGCCCCGACACCCTGCGCCGCACGCCGGGCGAGCCCACCCGGTTCACGGCCCTGGCGGACGGCCGGCCGGTGCCCCTGCGCCCCTTCCACGAGATCCACCACCAGCGCTACAACGTGTACTGGTCCGTCGCGCCGTCGCCCGCACCCGCCGGTGACGTGGCCCGATACCCCCTCGACGAAGGCCGATGACGGCGCTCGACACCGACGTACCGATGGACCGCATCAGCGTGTTGAGGCCGTTGGCGGCGCCCGTCTCCGAGGCCGGGACCGCGCTGATGATCAGCGCGCCGTCACCACAGCAGCCGATCACGTCGCAGCGGCCCTGGACC
>NZ_JAIOJZ010000140.1 GCF_020404845.1 Streptomyces hyderabadensis
GCGTCCGCCGTGCTGGAGGTAGGCGTGCAGGATGTCGGGGGTGTTGGTGAAGAGGTTGGGCCGCATGTAGGCGGCGGCGTCGCCGGACAGTTCGGTGAGGTACTCGGTGAGTTCCTGCTTGGTGTTGCGCCAGGTGAAGTAGGTGTAGGACTGCTGGAAGCCGATCTGCGCGAGGGTGTGCATCATCGCGGGGCGGGTGAAGGCCTCGGCGAGGAAGATGACGTCGGGGTCGGTGTGGTTGATGTCGGCGATGACGCGTTCCCAGAAGGCGACGGGTTTGGTGTGGGGGTTGTCGACGCGGAAGATGCGCACGCCGTGGTCCATCCAGTGGCGCAGGATGCGGACGGTTTCGGCGTGGAGGCCGTCGGGGTCGGCGTCGAAGGCGATGGGGTAGATGTCCTGGTACTTCTTGGGGGGGTTCTCGGCGTGGGCGATGGTGCCGTCGGGGCGGTGGTGGAACCACTCGGGGTGTTTGTGGACCCAGGGGTGGTCGGGGGAGCACTGGAGGGCGAAGTCGAGGGCGATCTCCAGGCCGAGTTTCCCGGCTTCGGTGACGAAGTGGTCGAAGTCGTCGAGGGTGCCCAGGGCGGGGTGGATCGCGTCGTGGCCGCCTTCGGGGGAGCCGATGGCCCAGGGGACGCCGACGTCGTCGGCGGTGGCGGTGAGGGTGTTGTTGCGGCCTTTGCGGTGGGTGGTGCCGATGGGGTGGACCGGGGGGAGGTAGACGACGTCGAAGCCCATGGCGGCGATGGCCGGCAGGCGGCGGGCGGCGGTGCGGAAGGTGCCGTGGGGCTGGGCGGGGGTGCCCTCGGAGCGGGGGAAGAACTCGTACCAGGCGCCGTACAGGGCGCGTTCGCGCTCCACGAGCAGGGGCAGCGGGTCGGAGGAGGTGACCAGGTCGCGCAGGGGGTGACGGGCCAGGACCGCGTCCACCTCGGGCGTCAACGCCGCCGCCAGCCGGG
>NZ_JAIOJZ010000141.1 GCF_020404845.1 Streptomyces hyderabadensis
ACGCCGATGTGTCGGACACGGTCGGCGTCGGGTACTCGTCGGTGACGACCCGCGCCGAGCTGGAACACCGGGCCGTGGTTGCCTGCGCCGACAGTGCCGAACTCCGCGACGCGCTGCGGGCGGTGGCGGAGGGGCGTCCGTCGGGCGTCGCGGTGATTGACCGAAGTGTCTCGGGCAGGACGGCGTTCCTGTTCTCGGGTCAGGGTGCGCAGCGGCTGGGGATGGGCCGGGAGTTGTACACCTCGTTCCCGGTGTTCGCGGAGGCGTTCGATGCGGCTGTGGTGGAGCTGGACCGGTATCTGGAGCGTCCGTTGCGGGAGGTGGTGTGGGGTGAGGACGCGGGGCTGCTGGAGCGGACGGTGTTCACGCAGGCTGCGTTGTTCGCGTTCGAGAGTGCGTTGTTCCGGTTGTGGGAGTCGTGGGGTGTCACGCCGGATGTGCTGGTGGGTCATTCGATCGGTGAGCTGACGGCGGCTTATGTGGCCGGGGTGTGGTCGTTGGAGGATGCGGCGCGTCTGGTGGCGGCGCGGGGCCGGTTGATGGACGCGCTGCCGGGCGGTGGTGCGATGGTCGCGGTGGAGGCCGGCGAGGAGGAGGTTGCGCCGTACCTGGGTGATGGGGTGTCGTTGGCGGCGGTCAACGCGCCCGGCTCGGTGGTGCTGTCGGGTGAGGAGAAGGCCGTCCTTGCGGTGGCGGAGCGGTTCGCCGACCGCAGGACGCGTCGTCTGCGGGTCTCCCATGCCTTCCACTCGGCGTTGATGGAGCCGATGCTGGCCGACTTCGAGACGGTGGCGCGTGAGCTGTCGTACGCGGAGCCGCAGGTGTCGATCGCTTCCACCGTCGCGGCCGACGCCGATCTGACTGATCCGGCGTATTGGGTGGGTCAGGTCCGTGCCACGGTGCGGTTTGCGGATGCGGTGGTGGAGTTGGGC
>NZ_JAIOJZ010000142.1 GCF_020404845.1 Streptomyces hyderabadensis
GCTTCCTCGCCGACCGTACGGAGGCGGGGATCGCGGACATCGGCTACTCCCTGGCGCTCTCCCGCGCCACCTGGGACCAGCGGGTGGCGGTGACCGCCGCCACCCGGGAAGAACTCCTCGACGGACTCAAGGCGATCGCCGACGGTGGTCGCAGCGACCGGGTCCACGAGGGTGGTGCCGCGTTCCTGTTCTCGGGTCAGGGTGCGCAGCGGCTGGGCATGGGCCGCGAGTTGTGTGAGGCGTTCCCGGTGTTCGCGGAGGCGTTCGATGCGGCTGTGGTGGAGCTGGACCGGTATCTGGAGCGTCCGTTGCGGGAGGTGGTGTGGGGTGAGGACGCGGGGTTGCTGGAGCGGACGGTGTTCACGCAGGCTGCGTTGTTCGCGTTCGAGAGTGCGTTGTTCCGGTTGTGGGAGTCGTGGGGTGTCACTCCGGATGTGCTGGTGGGTCATTCGATCGGTGAGCTGACGGCGGCTTATGTGGCCGGGGTGTGGTCGCTCGAAGACGCGGCGCGTCTGGTGGCGGCGCGGGGCCGGTTGATGGACGCACTGCCCGAGGGTGGTGCGATGGTCGCAGTGGAGGCCGGCGAGGACGAGGTTGCGCCGTACCTGGATGAGCGGGTGTCGTTGGCGGCGGTCAATGCGCCGGGTTCGGTGGTGTTGTCGGGTGAGGAGAAGGCCGTTCTTGCGGTGGCGGAGCGGTTCGCCGATCGTCGTACTCGCCGTCTGCGGGTTTCTCATGCCTTCCACTCGGCGTTGATGGAGCCGATGCTGGCCGATTTCGAGACGGTCGCCCGTGAACTCACGTACACGGCACCCAGGTTGCCGATCCTGTCGACGGTTGGGCCGGACGTGGATCTGACTGATCCGGCGTATTGGGTGGGTCAGGTCCGTGCCACGGTGCGGTTTGCGGATGCGGTGGTGGAGTTGGGT
>NZ_JAIOJZ010000143.1 GCF_020404845.1 Streptomyces hyderabadensis
GTGTTCGTGTTTCCGGGGCAGGGGTCGCAGTGGGTGGGGATGGCGGTGGGTTTGTTGGATGCGTCGCCGGTGTTTTTGGAGTCGATGGTGGCGTGTGGGGAGGTGTTGGGTGAGTTTGTGGAGTGGGATTTGCTGGAGGTGGTGCGTGGTGGTGGTGCGGGGGTGTTGGAGCGGGTTGATGTGGTGCAGCCGGTGTTGTGGGCGGTGATGGTGTCGTTGGCTGCGGTGTGGCGGGCGTGTGGGGTGGAGCCGGCTGCGGTGGTGGGTCATTCGCAGGGGGAGATTGCTGCTGCGGTGGTGGCGGGTGGTTTGTCGTTGCGGGATGGTGCGCGGGTGGTGGCGTTGCGTAGTGCGGTGATTGGTGCTGCGTTGGCGGGCCGGGGTGGGATGGCGTCGGTGGCGTTGTCGGCGGATGGGGTGCGGGAGCGGTTGGTGGGGTGGGAGGGGCGGTTGTCGTTGGCGGCGGTGAATGGGCCGTCGGCGTGTGTGGTGTGTGGGCATGTGGAGGCGTTGGAGGAGTTTGTGGGTGTGTTGGAGGGTGAGGGGGTGCGGGTGCGGCGGATTGCGGTGGATTATGCGTCGCATTCGGTGTTTGTGGAGGAGGTGGAGGGGGAGCTTGGTGAGGTTTTGGCGGGTGTGTGTGGCCGGTCTGGTGAGGTGCCGTTTTATTCGACGGTGACGGGTGGGGTGTGTGACACGGCTGGTTTGGATGCGGGGTATTGGTATCGGAATTTGCGGCAGACGGTGCGGTTCGAGGAGACGGTGCGGGAGTTGGCGGGGCGGGGTTTTGATGCGTTTGTTGAGGTGAGTGCGCATCCGGTGTTGACGGTGGGGGTGCAGGAGACGTTGGAGGCGGCGGGTGTGCGGGGGGTGGTGTGTGGGTCGTTGCGTCGGGGTGAGGGTGGTCCGG
>NZ_JAIOJZ010000144.1 GCF_020404845.1 Streptomyces hyderabadensis
GCTGGGTCACCCGGTCCTTGCGGTGGTGCGGGGCAGTGCGGTCAACCAGGACGGCGCGTCCAACGGTCTGACCGCACCCAACGGTCCGTCCCAGCAGCGCGTGATCCGGCAGGCCCTCGCCAACGCGGGGCTGGAGCCTGCGCAGGTGGATGTGGTGGAGGGTCACGGTACGGGTACGTCGCTGGGCGACCCGATCGAGGTACAGGCGTTGCAGGCGACCTATGGCCAGGGTCGGTCCGCCGAGCGGCCGTTGTGGTTGGGGTCGTTGAAGTCGAACATCGGGCATGCGCAGGCCGCGGCCGGTGTGGGCGGTGTGATCAAGATGGTGATGGCGTTGCGGGAGGGCGTCCTGCCGCGGACGCTGCATGTGGAGGAGCCGTCGCCGCACATTGACTGGTCGGCGGGTGAGGTGCGGTTGCTGGGGGAGGAGGTTTCGTGGCCGGAGTCGGGACGGCCGCGGCGGGCGGCGGTGTCGTCGTTCGGGTTCAGTGGCACCAACGCGCACGTGATCATCGAGCAGGCCCCCGAGCCCACTGAGTCCACCGAGCCGACTGAGGGTGAGTCCTGGAGCGGGCGCGCGGTGCCGTGGGTCGTCTCGGGCGCCTCTCCCGAGGGTCTGCGAGCGCAGGCGCAGCGACTGCGCTCGTACGTCACCGAGCACCCTGAACTCCGGCCGGTGGACGTGGCCTTCTCCCTCGCCACGACGCGCGGCGCGCTGGAGCACCGAGCGGTGGCAGTAGGTGGCGACCTGAGTGAACTCGCCGACGAGTTGGGCTCCTTGGCTGAGATTCCGTCGGTGAACGG
>NZ_JAIOJZ010000145.1 GCF_020404845.1 Streptomyces hyderabadensis
GTTGGTCAGTGCCGGGGTGCAGGCGTGTGAGGTGGACGTGGTGGAGGCGCACGGTACGGGGACGCGGTTGGGTGATCCGATCGAGGCTCAGGCGTTGCAGGCCACGTACGGGCAGGGCCGTGCGGAGGGGCGGCCGTTGTGGTTGGGGTCGTTGAAGTCGAACATCGGGCATGCGCAGGCTGCTGCGGGTGTGGGTGGTGTGATCAAGATGGTGATGGCGTTGCGGGAGGGTGTGCTGCCGCGGACGCTGCATGCGGAGGAGCCGTCGCCGCACATCGACTGGTCGGCGGGGCGGGTGCGGTTGCTGACCGAGGAGCGGGAGTGGCCGCGGGCGGAGCACCCGCGCCGCGCCGCCGTGTCGTCGTTCGGCATCAGCGGGACCAACGCCCACGTGATCCTGGAGGAGGCCGAGGCCGCCGGGGCTTCCGGTGCGGCGGACGGCGGAACCCGTGACGAGGGCACGCCTGTTCTCTCGGGTACGGACATCGTCGGCTGGCCGGTGTCGGCCGCGTCCGCGGACGCGCTGCGCGCGCAGGCCGAGCGGCTGGGCGCGCACTTGGCCGACCGGCCCGGACTCGCCCCGGCCGACGTGGCGTTGTCCCTCGCCACCACCCGCACCGCCCTCACCCGGCGCGCCCTCGTCATCGGGGACGGCCGCGACGAACTGCTCGCCGGCCTCACCTCCCTCAGCACCGGCCAGCCCGGCAACGGCCTGGTGAAGGGGACGGCCGACCTCGGCACCAAGCCG
>NZ_JAIOJZ010000146.1 GCF_020404845.1 Streptomyces hyderabadensis
GGGGCGGCGGGGACGGGCGGCCGCGTCGCCCAGCACGGCCCGGGGTGCGGGCCGGCCGGTGCTCAACGCATCGAGGGTGGCGCAAAGTTCGTCGTGGTCTTCGCCCACGACGACGGCGCGGTGCTCCAGCGCCGTACGCCGTGTCGCGAGCGAGGACGCCACGTCGGCCGGGGCGAGTCCGGGCCGGTCGGCCAGGTGCGCGCCCAGCCGCTCGGCCTGCGCGCGCAGCGCGTCCGCGGACGCGGCGGACAGGACCCACGGGACGATGCCGGGCGCGCTGCCCAGGACGCCGTCGGGCACCTCGGGCGCGGCATCCGTCTGGGGGGCGGCCTCCAGGATCACGTGCGCGTTGGTGCCGCTCACGCCGAAGGAGGACACACCGGCGCGGCGCGGGTGCTCCGCCCGCGGCCACTCCCGCTCCTCGGTCAGCAACCGCACCCGCCCCGCCGACCAGTCGATGTGCGGCGACGGCTCATCGGCATGCAGCGTCCGCGGCAGCACACCCTCCCGCAACGCCATCACCATCTTGATCACACCACCCACACCCGCAGCAGCCTGCGCATGCCCGATGTTCGACTTCAACGACCCCAACCACAACGGCCGCTCAGCGGACCGACCCTGCCCGTACGTGGCCTGCAACGCCTGAGCCTCGATCGGATCACCCAACCGCGTCCCCGTACCGTGCGCCTCCACCACGTCCACCTCACACGCCTGCACCCCGGCACTGACCAAA
>NZ_JAIOJZ010000147.1 GCF_020404845.1 Streptomyces hyderabadensis
TGCGGAAGTGCTCGTCGACGATGCGGAAGCCGTCGAGCATCTCCCGGAAGCGGTCCGGGCCGATGGCGATCATCAGGGAGAGCCCGATCGCGGAGTCGAAGGAGTACCGGCCGCCGACCCAGTCCCAGAACTCGAACATGTTGGCCGTGTCGATGCCGAAGTCCGCGACCTTCTGGGCGTTGGTCGACAGCGCCACGAAGTGCTTCGCGACCGCGGAGTCGTCACCGAGTGCGTCCAGCAGCCAGGTCCGCGCCGAGGTGGCGTTGGTGACCGTCTCGATGGTGGTGAAGGTCTTGGAGGCGATGACGAACAGCGTCTCGGCCGGGTCCAGGTCGCGGACCGCCTCGTGCAGGTCGGCGCCGTCCACGTTGGACACGAAGCGGACGGTGAGCGAGCGGTCGGTGAAGGCCCGCAGCGCCTCATACGCCATCGCCGGACCCAGATCCGAGCCGCCGATGCCGACGTTGACGACGTTCTTGATGCGTCTGCCGGTGTGACCGGTCCACTCGCCGGAGCGGACCCGGTCGGCGAAGTGGGCCATCTTGTCCAGCACGGCGTGCACCTTGGGGACGACGTTCTCGCCGTCGACCTCGATCACCGCGTCCCGCGGCGCGCGCAGCGCGGTGTGCAGCACGGCCCGGTCCTCGGTGATGTTGATGCGCTCCCCGCGGAACATGGCGTCGCGCAGCCCGAACACGTCGGTGGCGACGGCCAGCTC
>NZ_JAIOJZ010000148.1 GCF_020404845.1 Streptomyces hyderabadensis
CCGGTTGGAGGGGGTGTGGGGTCCGAAGGCGGGTGCGGCGTGGCATTTGCACGAGTTGACGCGTGATCGTGGGTTGTCGGCGTTCGTGTTGTTCTCGTCGGCTGCCGGCGCCTTCGGTGGTGCGGGTCAGGGGAGTTATGCGGCGGCGAACGCGTTCTTGGATGCGTTGGCGGTGTATCGGCGGGGTCTGGGGCTGCCGGCGCAGTCCCTCGGCTGGGGCATGTGGGACACGGCGGGCATGGCCGGAACGCTGAGTGAGGGTCACGTCCAGCGCATGAACCGCACGGGCATGAACGGTCTGTCGGCCGAGCGCGGCCTGGCCCTGCTCGACACCGCGGCGATGCTGCCCGACCCGGCGGTCGTCGCGGCAGACCTGGACCTCCAGGCCATGTCCGCGGGCGCGGGCGACCTCCCGCCGCTGTTCAGCGACCTGGTCCAGGTCCGACGCCGGCGCAGGACGGCCGCCGCGGGGCCCTCCGGCCTCGCCGACCGGCTGTCCGTGCTGGAACTCGTCCGCACCATCACCGCGCAGGTCCTCGGCCATGCGTCGGCGAACGCCGTCGAGGCGGATCGCTCTTTCTCCGATCTGGGTTTCGACTCGTTGTCGGCGGTGGAGTTCCGTAACCAGTTGGGTGCGGAGACGGGTCTGCGGCTGCCGGCGACGTTGGTCTTCGATCATCCGAACGCCGAGGCT
>NZ_JAIOJZ010000149.1 GCF_020404845.1 Streptomyces hyderabadensis
TCGGTTGGAGGGGGTGTGGGGTCCGAAGGCGGGTGCGGCGTGGCATTTGCACGAGTTGACGCGTGATCGTGGGTTGTCGGCGTTCGTGTTGTTCTCGTCGGTGGCCGGCGCGTTCGGTGGTGCGGGTCAGGGGAGTTATGCGGCGGCGAACGCGTTCTTGGATGCGTTGGCGGTGTATCGGCGGGGTCTGGGGCTGCCGGCGCAGTCCCTCGGCTGGGGTCTGTGGGCCTCCGGCATGGCGGACACCCTCGACGAAGGCCACCTGCGCCGCCTGAGCCGCTCGGGCTTGAGCACGCTCACCGACGAGCAGGGGCTCGCCCTCTTCGACACCGCGCTCACCATGGACGAACCCGCGCTGGTGGTGGCCCGCCTCGACCTCGCGGCGCTGGCCGCACACCCCGAGCCCCCCGCGGCGTTGTTCTCCGCGCTGCTCCCGCACCGGAGCCGACGGCGTGACACGGTCGCGGGACCACGCCCGCCCCAGACCGGGCAGTCCCTGCTCGACCTGGTCCGCGCCCGGATCGCCGTGGTCCTGGGCCATGCGTCGGCGAACGCCGTCGAGGCGGATCGCTCCTTCTCCGATCTGGGTTTCGACTCGTTGTCGGCGGTGGAGTTCCGTAACCAGTTGGGTGCGGAGACGGGTCTGCGGCTGCCCGCGACGTTGGTCTTCGATCATCCGAACGCCGAGGCC
>NZ_JAIOJZ010000015.1 GCF_020404845.1 Streptomyces hyderabadensis
CCCCCCGCCCCCCCCCCCCCCCCCCCCCCCCGCCGGGCGCGGGGGCCCCCCCCCGCCCCGCCCGCCTTCCCCGCCACGGCACCCCCGCCCGCGCCGTACGCGCCTCCCGCGGCGCACCCGGCCCCCGCTCCGCCCCCGGCGGCCGCGCCCGCCGCCCAGCCGGTCCGGCTGACCAAGGTCACGCTCACCAAGACGGCGCCGTCCGTGTCGCTGACCAAGCAGGGCGGCACCTCCGGTGCCATGCGCGTCAACCTCAACTGGCAGGTGCGCAAGCAGTTCTCGGGCTGGGCCCGCAAGCTCGGCCGCCCGGTCGCCATGCACGACGACCTAGACCTCGACCTGTGCTGCCTGTACGAACTGAGCGACGGCAGCAAGGGCGTCGTCCAGGCCCTCGGCAACGCCTTCGGAGCGCTGCACCAGCCGCCGTTCATCCACCTGGACGGCGACGACCGCACCGGCGCCGTGTCGACCGGCGAGAACCTCACCATCAGCCTCGACCACCAGCAGTACTTCCGGCGCATCCTCGTCTTCGTGACCATCTACGAGGGCGCCCGCTCCTTCGCCGACCTGCACGCCACCGTCACCCTCCAGCCGCAGTACGGCGCCCCGGTCGACTTCTCGCTCGACGAGTGCACCGTGCCCTCGACCGTGTGCGCCCTCGCGCTGATCACCAACACCGGGAGCGACCTCGTCGTCCAGCGCGAGGCCCGCTACCTGGTGCCGGAGCGCGGCGTGAGCCCGCAGCGGACGGTCGACTACGCCTACGGCTGGGGCATGAACTGGACGCCCGGCCGGAAATGACCCGCCGAGAGGAGGCTCAGCCTGCTCGGCCCTCCTCGGGCACGGCGTCCGGACGGGCGTAGGTGCGGCCCTTCCAGGCCGCGCCCCGGCCCCGGTAGTGCTGCACCGCGGAGTCGACCGTCATCAGCAGATAGAGGAACGCGGTGAACGGCAGCAGCGGCGCGAGCCACAGGGGCTGCCGGTAGTAGCGCAGCATCGGCAGATACGTCCCCGCCATCACCAGCCAGGCGGCGCCGCCCAGCGCGGCCGCCGGGCCCTGTCCCGCCGCCAGGCCGACGAGCACCGTCGCCGGCGGCACCAGGTACACCAGCGCCAGGCCGAGCACCGTACCGACGAGCACCAGGGGGTTGTGCCGCAACTGCGCGTACGCGCTGCGCGAGACCATCCGCCACAGGTCGTGCAGCCGCGGATACGGACGCACGCTGTCCACCCGTTCGGCCAGGCCCAGCCAGACCCGGCCGCCGGTGCCCTTGACCGCGCGGGCGAGGGCCACGTCGTCGATCACGGCGTGCCGGATGGCGTCCGGGATCCGCGCCCGCTCCGCGGCGTCGGCACGCAGCAGCACACACCCGCCCGCCGCGGCCGCCGTACGGGTCCCCTTCCGTTCCCCGCGCCGCGTGCCGTCCCCGCCCCGCGCGCGGCCGCCGCCGATCCACCGGAACGGGTACAGCTGGGCGAAGAAGTAGACGAAGGCCGGTACCACGAGCCGCTCCCAGACGCTCTCCACCCGCAGCCGGGCCATCTGGGAGACGACGTCGAAACCCCCGGTGCGGGCCGCCGCCACCAAGCCGCGCAGACTGTCCGGGGCGTGCGCGATGTCGGCGTCCGTCAGCAGCAGGTACTCCGGCTCACGCGCGCGTGCCAGGCCGATGCCGTGCCGCACCGCCCACAGCTTGCCCGTCCAGCCGGCCGGCGGCTCCCCGGGCGAGGCCACGGTCAGCGGCAGCCCCTCGTGCCGCCGGGCCAGCTCGCACGCCAGCTCACCCGTGCCGTCCGTGCTGCCGTCGTCGATCAGGAAGATCTCGGCCCGCCCCGGATAGTCCTGGGCCAGCAGGGACGGCAGGCTCGCGGGCAGCACCGCCGCCTCGTCGCGGGCGGGGACGACGACACACACCGGGGGCCAGACGTCGGGCTCCTCCCGGGCCGGAAGCCTGACGTCGGTGCGCCAGAAGAAGCCCCGGGCGAGCAGCAGCCACAGCCAGGCGGCCAGGGAGAGGGCTGCCACGACGGTCACGACGGTCATCCACACATCGGCGCTCACGTGCGCAGTCTGCCCCACGGCAGCGGCCGGCAACGGCGCATCGTCTATGGTGGCCGGGTGAAGATCGCGCTCATGGACTCCGGAATCGGTCTGCTGGCGGCGACCGCCGCGGTACGTCGGCTGCGACCGGACGCCGATCTCATCCTCTCCCTCGACCCCGACGGAATGCCCTGGGGCCCGCGCACACCCGAGGACCTGACCGGGCGTGCCCTCGCCGTGGCCGAGGCCGCCGCCGCACACCGGCCGGACGCCCTGATCGTCGGCTGCAACACCGCCACGGTGCACGCACTGCCCGCGCTGCGCGCCCGGCTGGAGCCCGGGGTGCCCGTGGTCGGCACTGTGCCGGCGATCAAGCCCGCGGCGGCCGGCGGTGGCCCCGTGGCGATCTGGGCGACCCCGGCCACCACCGGCAGCCCCTACCAGCGGCGCCTGATCGAGGAGTTCGCCGACGGGGCGACGGTCACGGAGGTGCCGTGTCCGGGACTGGCCGACGCCGTCGAGCACGCGGACGAGGCGGCGATCACCGCGGCCGTGGCCGCCGCGGCCGACCTCACCCCCGACGACGTCACCACCGTCGTCCTGGGCTGCACCCATTACGAACTGGTCGCCGAACGCATCCGCGCCGCCGTGCAGCGCCCCGACGCCCCGCGCCTCGTCCTGCACGGCTCCGCCGGGGCGGTCGCCGCCCAGGCGCTGCGCCGGATCGGTGCCCGGCCCGACCCCGGCGCCCCGGCCGAGGGCACCCTGACCGTGCTGCTGAGCGGACGCGAGGGCACCCTGCCCGCGCCCGCGCTGGCCTACGCCGAGGGCAGGCTCCTGGGGGCGGTCACGCCGGCCGGCTGACGGACCTGCCTTCCGCCCGGTCGGCTCAGTCACCCTGCGCGACGAGGTACCCGCGCAGCGAAACATGAGTAACCTCATATCCATGAGGCATCGCCACGGCGAGACCGTCCCACCGCCGAACGTCTGGACCGGCCGTGCCACCAACCGGGTCCAGTGGTTCCTGGCGCTCATCGGCGCCGCCTGCATGGCGCTCGGCATCGCCCTGGCCGTCGAATCGGCCTGGGAGTCCGGCGTCGCCCCGCTCGCCATGGCCGTCGTCGGCTGCATCGCGGCGGGACTGCTGGTCCTGTTCGGCACGCTCGCGTTCGTGCACGTCGCGCTGAGAGTCGACGAGGAATGCCTGGAAGTGCGCTGCGGCCACATCGGCGTGCCGCGCCGCCGCATCCCCCTCTCGCACGTCGTCGGCGCCGAGTTCGCGCCGCACGTCACCCCGCGCCACTGGGGCGGCTGGGGCTACCGCTGGCGCCCGGAGCGGGGCACGGCCGTGGTCGTGCGACGCGGTGAGGGCTTGATCCTGCGGCTGTGGGACGGCCACACCTTCACGATCACCGTGGACGACGCCGAGGCGGCCGTCCAGGTCATCAAGGACCGCCTCCGCCCGAAGACACCCGGCCCGGCCCACTGACCGGACCCGGCCGACCGACCGGTCCCCGGCCCACTGACCGGACCCGGCCCACTGACCGGACCCGGCCCACTGATCGGGCCGAGCGTCCGGACCTCTGCCGGTTGACCCCGACGAGCCGGGCCCACCGCGTAGGCCGGGGGTGGCCGTCGGCGGTGGTTCCTCGGTGGGGGGCGGGCTGTGGCGAGGCCCGTGGGGGAGTCCCGGGCGTAGCGGGCCGGGTTCGTGGCTCCAGCACGGTGAGGTCGGCCGGGCGTGGCGGCGCTGATTCGTGCGGTCCTCATCGGGGGAGCCGGCCGTGCCGGTGTCGTGTCTGCGGGTCTGGTGTCGGAGGTGGTTCCTCGGAGAGGGGGCGGGCCGTGGCCAGGCCCGCGAGGAGGCCCGCGCCCAGCGGCACCGCGGTGAAGCTCAGCGCGTTGCCGACGGCGGCGATCGCCGCGAGCCCCGTGAGGGCCACGCCGGCGGTGAGGACGACCGGCGTGGGACGCGGCGAGCGCCACAGCGCGTACAGCACCCAGCCGAAGGCCGCGACCAGCAGCACCACACCCACGAACCCCTGCTCCGCCGCCTGCTGCAACACCGCCGAGTGCGGTCGGCCGTCCGGCGCCGGTGCCTGGGCGGCCGTGGGGCTCAGCGCCCCGAAGCGTCCCGGCCCCACCCCCAGGGCCGGGTCCCCGCGCAGGAGGTCCAGCGCGTCGGCCCACAACCCGACGCGATGAGAGGTCAGCTGCCCCTCCAGGGAGACGGCGAGCCCGTCCGGCGCGAAGCCGACCGGAATCGCCCAGACCGGGCAGGTCACCACACCCGCGCCCAGACCCAGCCCGGCGATCCCCGCCCCGCGCCGGCGTACCCGGCCGGCGGCGAGCGAGCACAGCAGTACCAGCACACAGGCGGCACAACCGGCGACCGAGCCCAGTACGGCCGCGGTCACGGCGATCGCGACGGCCAGCAGCCGCAACCCGGCCCGCACGGCCGGCACCCCGCTCGCCCAGGCCCCGCAGCATGCGGCGCCCGCCGACAGCGCGAGCAGGGCGGCGGTCGCACCCGCGTGCCCGAGCGGCGCGGTGATCCGCGGCCCCGGCGCGAGATGCGGCACGGCCACCGTCAGGGCGAGCCCGGCCAGCGCCGCCGCCCCCGGCACGGCGACCGGCAGCAGCGCCCCGCCGATCCGCCCCGCGGCATAACCGGCGGCCACGGCCAGCACCGCGAGCAGCACGCCCTCCGGGCGGCCGTCTCGCGCGGCCGCGGTGATCAACGACCAGGACGCGCAGGCGGCGAGGATCACCATCCCCGCCGTGTCCACGCCGCCGCGTCTCCCGCCGTCCGCGACCGCACCGGCCGCAGACGCCGACCCCCTCGCACCCACCCTGTCCCCCGCCCGCGCCGCCCCCGACCTGACGGGCCCCCGCCGCCCGGCGGCATCGGGCCGGCGACCGGGGCTCGGCCACACCGTAACGGCCGGTCGGCGGATTGGGGACCGGTCGGCACCCGGTTGTGGCGAAACGATGCGGCACGGGTCCCGCACACCCCGTCGACGTCCGCGGACCGTCCTGTCCGGGGCCAGGTCACCCGCCGTACACTCCGGGGGGTGACAGCCACCGCAACCTCCGTCGGCGAGTCGGAACGGACGCAGCCGCAGACCACGCCCGCCTCGCGGGTCGTCGCGCGGCTCGTGCGCCTCGTCCCGGCCGCCGCCGCGGCGCTCTCCGGAGTGCTCCTCTACGTCAGCTTCCCGCCGCGCACCCTGTGGTGGCTCGCGCTGCCCGCCTTCGCCGTCTTCGGCTGGGTGCTGCGCGGCCGCGGCTGGAAGGCGGGCCTCGGCCTCGGTTACCTCTTCGGCCTCGGCTTCCTGATGCCCCTGCTGGTGTGGACGGGTGTGGAGGTGGGCCCCGGCCCCTGGCTCGCCCTCGCCGCGATCGAGGCGCTCTTCGTGGCGGCCGTCGGCGCGGGCGTCGCCGCCGTGTCGCGGCTGCCCGGGTGGCCGGTGTGGGCGGCGGCGCTGTGGATCGCCGGAGAGGCGGCACGCGCGCGCGTGCCCTTCGAGGGCTTTCCCTGGGGCAAGATCGCGTTCGGACAGGCGGACGGCGTCTTCCTTCCGCTCGCCGCTCTCGGCGGCACACCGGTGCTCGGCTTCGCGGTCGTCCTGTGCGGCTTCGGCCTCTGCGAGGCCGTGCGCCTGGCCGTCCGGGCCCGCCGCGGCGACCAGGTGCGACGCGGTGCCGCGGCGGTGGCCCTGCTCGGCGTGGCCGTGCCCGTCGTGGGCGCCGTGGCCGCCCGGCCGCTGGTCAGCGACGAGGCGGAGGACGGCACCGCGACCGTGGCCGTGGTCCAGGGCAACGTGCCCCGCGCGGGGCTCGGCTTCAACGCCCAGCGCCGGGCCGTACTCGACTACCACGCGCGCGAGACACTGCGCCTGGCCGCCGAGGTGAAGGCGGGCAAGGTGGCACGCCCCGACTTCGTGCTCTGGCCGGAGAACTCCTCGGACATCGACCCCTTCGCCAACGCCGACGCCCGCAGGATCATCGACGGGGCCGCCAAGGCGATCGGCGCGCCCATCTCGGTCGGCGGCGTCGTGGAACGCGACGGCAAGCTGCTCAACGAGCAGATCCTGTGGGACCCGGACAAGGGCCCCGTCGACACCTACGACAAGCGGCAGATCCAGCCCTTCGGCGAGTACCTGCCGCTGCGCTCGCTGATCGGGGCGATCAACGACACCTGGACCGGCATGGTCAGCCGGGACTTCAGCCGGGGCACCGAACCCGGTGTGTTCACCATGGCCGGCACCAAGGTGGGCCTGGTGACCTGCTACGAGGCCGCCTTCGACTGGGCCGTGCGCTCCGAGGTCACCGACGGTGCCCAGATGATCTCCGTGCCCAGCAACAACGCGACCTTCGACCGCAGCGAGATGACCTACCAGCAGCTCGCCATGTCCCGGATCCGCGCGGTCGAGCACAGCCGGACCGTCACCGTCCCGGTGACCAGCGGCGTCAGCGCGATCATCATGCCGGACGGCAGGATCACCCAGAAGACCGGCATGTTCGTCGCGGACTCCCTGGTCCAGGAGGTGCCCCTGCGGTCCTCCGAGACGCCCGCCACCCGGGTGGGCATCGCGCCCGAGATCGCCCTGGTCCTGGTCGCCGCCGGCGGGCTCGGCTGGGCCGTCGGTGCCGGTGTGCGCGGTCGGCGCGCCCGCGACGTGTAGCCGTACGCCTGCCGCGCGCCCCTCGACATGGCGGGAGCGGACGGGCCGCCCCGTTAGGGTCGGGCGCATGGCTACTCCCGATTTCATCCGTGACCTGCGCGCTTCTGCCGGACACCAGCTCCTGTGGCTCCCCGGAGTCACCGCCGTCGTCTTCGACGACGAGGGCAGAGTGCTGCTCGGCCGACGGTCCGACAACGGGCGCTGGTCGTTGATCGGAGGCATCCCGGAGCCGGGGGAGCAGCCCGCCGCCTGCGCCGTGCGCGAGGTCGAGGAGGAGACCGCCGTCCAGTGCATCGTCGAGCGGCTGGTCCTTGTACAGGCCCTGAAGCCGGTCACCTACGACAACGGTGACGTCTGCCAGTTCATGGACATCACCTTCCGCTGCCGGGCCGTGGGCGGCGAGGCCCGGGTCAACGACGACGAGTCGCTGGAGGTGGGCTGGTTCGCGGTGGACGCGCTGCCGGACATCAAGGAGTTCGGGCAGACCCGCGTGAAGCAGGCGCTGTCCGACGCCCCCACATGGTTCGAACCCACTGGTTCCATCTGAAGTATGGGGCGTGCCCACATGGGGGACGGGGTGGCCGCTGCCTAGGGTCGGGGCATGACCTCGCCCAGCGCCCTCCCGGCCCCCCACGCCTCCTCGCTCGACCTCCACGGCCGCACCGCCCTCGTCACCGGCGCCGCCGGCGGCATCGGCCGCGCCTGCGCGCTGCGGCTGGCCGCCGCCGGGGCCGAGGTCAGGGCGGTCGACCGGGACGCCGCAGGACTCGAGGCGCTCGCCGGGAGCTGCGGGGGCCTCGCGGGCAGCGTCGAGCCGCAGGTCCTGGACCTGACCGACCTGGACGCCGCCGAACGCGCCGCGGCCGGCACCGACATCCTCGTCAACAACGCCGGGCTGCAGCTGGTGCGGCCCCTGGAGGAATTCCCGCCGGACGTCTTCCACACCGTGCTCACCGTGATGCTGGAAGCCCCCTTCCGGCTCATCCGCGGCGCCCTGCCCCACATGTACGGACAGGGCTGGGGCCGCATCGTCAACATCTCCTCCGTGCACGGTCTGCGCGCCTCGGCCTACAAGGCGGCCTACGTGTCCGCCAAGCACGGACTGGAGGGCCTGTCCAAGACCGCCGCACTCGAAGGCGCCGCCCACGGCGTCACCTCCAACTGCGTCAACCCCGGCTACGTCCGCACCCCGCTGGTGGAGCGGCAGCTCGCCGACCAGGCCCGCGCCCACGGCGTCCCCGAGGAGCAGGTGCTCTCCGACGTACTGCTGCGGGACAGCGCCGTGCGGCGGCTGATCGAACCCGACGAGGTCGCCGAAGCGGTGGCGTACCTGTGCGGCCCGCACACCTCCAGCCTCACGGGCACCTCGCTCGTCCTGGACGGCGGCTGGACCGCCCACTGAGCCGGGGTTTTCCACAGGGCTGCCGGGACGGGCGGGTGATGGGGAATCCTGGGGGCATGTCCCGTGATCACGCGCAGTGCGCCGAGACGCCGTTCCTGGAGCTGCTGGCCCGCGGCGCCTCCGCCGACGCCTACGAGCAGCCGGTGCTGGTCGCGCGTGCCGAGGGCGGACCGGCCGAGCGGATCGACGCGCTGGAGCGGGCCAAGCGCCTCGCGCTGCGGGTGCGCTCGGAGCTGGAGGGCCGGCGCAGACGCGAGGCCGAGCTGTCCGCACTGTTCGAGACGGCCCACGACCTCGCCGGGCTGCGCGACCTGGACGCCGTACTGCGGGCGATCGTGCAGCGGGCCCGCTCCCTGCTCGGCACCGACGTCGCCTACCTCAGCCTCAACGACCCGGAGCGCGGTGACACCTACATGCGGGTCACCGAGGGCTCGGTCGCCGCCCGCTTCCAGCAACTGCGGCTCGGCATGGGAGAAGGGCTCGGCGGCCTCGTCGCCCAGACCGCCCGCCCCTACGTCACCGACGACTACTTCAAGGACGACCGCTTCCAGCACACCGGCACCATCGACGCGGGAGTGCGCGACGAGGGCCTGGTCGCCATCCTCGGCGTACCCCTCATGCTCGGCCACCACGTCATCGGCGTGCTCTTCGCCGCCGACCGGCGAGCCCGGGTCTTCGAACGCGAGCAGATCGCCCTGCTCGGCTCCTTCGCCGCCCTCGCGGCCGCCGCCATCGACACCGCCAACCTGCTCGCCGAGACCCGCTCGGCCCTCGCCGGACTGGAACGGGCCAACGAGATCATCCGGGACCGCAGCGGCGTCATCGAGCGCGCCTCCGACATCCACGACCGGCTCGCCGAGCTGGTCCTGCGCGGCGGCGGAGTGCACGACGTGGCCGCCGCCGTCTCGCAGGTCCTGGACGGCACCGTCACGTTCACCGAGGCCGCCGGGGCACCGGAGCACGCACTGGAGGCGTCCCGCGCCGACGGACACGTGGTGCGGCACAAGGACGACTGGATCGCCGCCGTCGCCGCCGGTGACGAGCTGTTCGGCGCCCTCGTCCTGCACGGCCACCCCGGCCTCGACCCCGTCGACCAGCTCACCCTGGAGCGTGCCGCGATGGTCACCTCCCTGCTGCTGCTCGCCCGCCGCTCCGCCGCCGAGGCCGAACAGCGGGTCCGCGGCGAGCTGCTCGACGACCTGCTCGACGCCCGCGACCGCGATCCGCGCCTGCTGAACGACCGGGCCCGGCGGCTGCACGCCGACCTCTCCGCCGCGCACGTCGTCCTCGTCGCCCGCCTCGACGCCACCGCGGCCGACGCCGACCAGGAGGCGGACGCGCGCCGGCGCCTGTGGGCCGCCGCCTCCCACCTCGCCGCGACCCGGCACGGCCTGGCCGCCGCCCGGGACGGCGGCACCGTACTGCTGCTGCCCCTGGCGGACGGGGACGGGGCCACCGACCTGGCCCGCCGCACCGCCCGGCACCTGGGCCGGGCGGTCCACGAGGCCGTCACCGTCGGCGCCTCCGCCCCCGTGCGGGACCTCGCCGCCCGTCCCGACGCCGTGGCCGCCGCCCACACCGAGGCCGGGCGCTGCCTGGACGCCCTGCGCCTGCTGGGCCGCTCCGGGGACGGCGCGGCGGCCGAGGACTTCGGGTTCCTGGGCCTGCTGCTGGCCGGGGAGCAGAACGTGCCGGGGTTCGTCGAGCGCACCATCGGCCAGGTCGTCGCCTACGACGAGCGGCGCGGCACGGAACTCGTGCGCACCCTCGATGCCTACTTCGCCTGCGGGATGAGCCCGGCCCGCACGAAGGAGGCCCTGCACGTCCATGTGAACACCGTGGCCCAGCGCCTGGAGCGCGTGGGCCGGCTCCTGGGCGACGACTGGCAGAGCCCCGAGCGCGCCCTCGAGATACAACTGGCCCTCAGGCTCCACCGGTTGTCGGCCCCGACCCGCCACTGACCCCCGCACGCACGGGCGTACGGGGGCCGGTGGCGGGACGGCTCAGACGGTGCGCGCCCGCTGCTCGCGGGAGTCGGACGCCGACCCGCTCCCGTCCGAGTCACCGGGGACGGAGTCCACCTCCGCGAGGTCCCGGTGCCGGGTCTCCCGGGCCACCCCCACGGCGAACAGCGTCAGCACGGCCGAGGCGATGACGTAGAGGGCGATCGGCGTCGAGCTGTCGTACTCGGACAGCAGCGCGGTGGCGATCAGCGGCGCCGGCGCACCCGCCGCCACGGAGGCGAACTGGGCACCGATCGACGCCCCCGAATACCGCATCCGGGTCGCGAACATCTCGGAGAAGAAGGCCGCCTGGGGCGCGTACATGGCGCCGTGCAGCACCAGCCCCACGGTCACCGCGAGCAGCAGACTGCCGAAGTCGCCGGAGTCGATCAGCATGAAGAACGGGAACATCCACAGCCCGACACCGGCCGCGCCCAGCAGGTACACCGGGCGCCGGCCGATCCGGTCCGACAGCGCGCCCCAGGCCGGGATGACCGCGAAGTGCACGGCCGAGGCGATCAGCACCGCGTTGAGCGCGGTCTGCTTGGAGACGTCGGCCGCGGAGGTGGCGTAGACGAGGATGAAGGCCGTGATGACGTAGTAGCTGATGTTCTCCGCCATCCGCGCGCCCATGGCGATCAGCACGTCGCGCCAGTGGTATCGCACCACGGCGACCAGCGGCAGCGGCTCGGCCTTCGCCTTCCGCGACTCCGCCTGCGCCAACGCCTGCTTGAAGACCGGCGATTCATCGACAGACAGACGAATCCACAGACCGACCATCACCAGGACACCGGACAGCAGGAACGGGATCCGCCAGCCCCAGCTGTCGAACGCGGCGTCCGACAGCACGGCCGTCAGCAGCGACAGCACACCGGTGGCGAGCAGTTGCCCGGCCGGCGCGCCGGTCTGCGGCCACGACGCCCAGAACCCGCGCCGCCGCGCGTCCCCGTGCTCCGACACCAGCAGCACGGCCCCGCCCCACTCGCCGCCGAGGGCGAAACCCTGGACCAGCCGCAACACGGTCAGCAGCACGGGAGCGGCCGTGCCGATGGTCGCGTGGGTGGGCAGCAATCCGATCGCGAAGGTCGCCCCGCCCATCATCAACAGGCTCAGCACCAGCAGCTTCTTGCGCCCGAGCCGGTCACCGTAGTGCCCGAACACCAGCGCCCCGACCGGCCGTGCGGCGAACCCGACGGCATAGGTCAGGAACGACAGCAGCGTGCCGACCAGCGGGTCGGAGTCCGGGAAGAACAACTCGTTGAACACGAGCGCGGCGGCGGAGCCGTAGAGGAAGAAGTCGTACCACTCGATGGTGGTGCCGATGAGGGACGCGGCGACGATGCGCTTGAGGTTGTTCGGGGCTGGTGGAGCGGTTGCGGGCGACGACATCGGCACCACTTCCTGGCGTTCGGTGGGGACGGTTGGGTGTCGCCACACCGTAGGAACGTGCAGGTGAGAGGCGTATGTGGTGGGACACCATAGTTCGGAGGCGAGCTATGCGCGCAGCCCCCATGTGTCCTCACCAAGGGCGCTTAGGCGGCCTGGAAGGGGTCGGAACGCCGGTCGACCTGCGCACCACCGTCTGCACCCGCGTCGTCATCAACAGCGGCGTCGGCCTCGCCTGCGGCGCGATGCCCGCCCTGATCATGAGTGCCGTCCCGGTCTCCGAGGTGGGCCGCCGCTAACGGCTTCAACCCCCTGCCGCGCTCGGCGTCCCAACGGGCAGCGTTGTGATGCTCCGCCGCCCTGGAGGGTGGCCGCCAGGGACTGACACGACGTCACTTGGCGACATGGCACGCGTCGCGCTTGGGCATGAACGTGCACAGGGAGCGGCCGAACGCCGCCGCCCCGACCCAAAGGGTGAGAATCGAAGAAGCTCCGCAGAAGACTGACCAGTGCGGCTGCCGCCGGCGTGATGGCGGCGGCACTGGTGTTCGGCGGGCTGCCACCGGGGGCCTGGATCTGCGTGAACCCGAGGGGCGGCAATGCCACGGTCACGGGAATCATGATCAGGCCGGCTTCCACCTGCTGACACGGAAGCCCGGCGAGCCGGGGGCGGAGCAGCCGTGAGGTACTCCGCCCTTGGCCCCTGTGGCAGTGAGTGACTGCGTCCGTCCCATCGTCACAGGCGCGAACCGCCCTTGCCCCTGTTGTGGACCGTGTGCGGTACGCGGACAGCCGTGCTGCGCACACCGCGCGAGGCGGGGTCCAGCAGCGCATTGGCCGAACGGCCTCGACCGCCCACCGGTCCGTCGGTCGGCGGCGGACCGGCCTCGGTGGAGGCGCGTCCCAGCACCCAGGGCGTCCCGGAAACCACCGGGGCCCTGCGCTCGTCGACGGCCTCCGAGAGCCCTGCTCGTCCTGACGGATTTCGAAGCCGAACGCTGGCAGATGACCAGGGCAATGTGCCGTGCCCTGGAGGGCGACGGACGGTGAGCGATGACGGTCCCTGCCATGGCCGAGTTCATGGGCCGGTGCTGCTGCCCCGGGCTCTTCAACTTCGACGGAACCGGGGTTCTTCAGCCTCAGCCGGCCGAGCCCTCGGGGAGCCAGTCCGCGAAGATCTCCGGGAGGCGGTTGAGGTCCTCGGCCGTGACGGTGATGAGCCGCAGGCCGTGGTGGCGGGCCAGTTCCCGCTTGCGGGCGACCTTCGCCACGTACGCCTCTTTCGTCATGAGGCCCAGGGCTTCGACGAACGTGCCGTCTGCCAGGCGCCAGTCCGCCCGCAGGCCGGTCGTGTTGAGTTCCGGGTGCCGCGGGTAGGCGGGCTCCGGTTCGTGCGCCACGCCCCGGTGGTGGAGGAAGTCGTCCACGTGCCGCTCGAACAGGGAGCGGCACAGATGTCCGTCCGTGGCCCTGGTCGTCGTACCCAACGAGGTGCGCACCCCGTCCGTGAGGAGCCCCGCGTGCGACAGCCACTCCGTCCAGGTGCGGGCCGGGCGGAGCGGGCGTGCGCTCAGCACCGCGGAGCCGGGGCGCGGCAGCAGGAAACGGCAGAGCAGCACCTCGTCGACCAGGGCGTGGTCCTCGAAGGGAACGCCGACACGGTCCAGCTGGGCGAGGGACGGCGGCCCGGAGAACTCCATCTCCGCCAGCCTGCGCAGCGCGTACACGATCGCCTCTGTCCACGCCCCGTCCACTCCGGTGTCCCGGAGCACCCCGCTCCTCGCCAGGGCACAGCAGCCGTGGCAGTAGAACA
Source organism: Streptomyces hyderabadensis (assembly GCF_020404845.1). Lineage (GTDB taxonomy): Bacteria > Actinomycetota > Actinomycetes > Streptomycetales > Streptomycetaceae > Streptomyces > Streptomyces hyderabadensis. The sequence continues at coordinate 13,334 of NZ_JAIOJZ010000015.1, forward strand.
GCCCCGGGCGAACCGACTGGGCGGACCGCCCGCAGAGCCGGCACGGCCCGCGCTCGGCCAGGTTCACGGGCGCGCCGAAGAGCGCCTCCAGGGCTCGCCGGTAGTACGAGTTCTCCGCCGCGTCGTCGATGAGCGGCGGCAGCAGGCTGCCGGCCCGCGCGGCGAGCGCTTCCCCGTCGTCGGGCTTGGCGTTGAGCCACCGGCGGTGGGGCTCCGGGATCAGCCGCTGCGCGGCGGCCGTCACCCGGCTGTGGCTGCTGATGGGGCTGATCTCGGCCGGCGCGACCGCGGCACGGAGGTTGTGCCGTTCCACCTCCTCGTGCGGTGTGCCCCAGGTCACGAGCAGGGGGCGTACGCCGTGCCGGAGCAGCAGCACCGTCAGCGGCTCGGCGAGCGACGCGGCGTACACGGTGAGCGTGCCCGAGTCCGTGTCGAACCAGCCGGCCTCGGGAAGCCGGCTCCGGGGCACGCCCGGCTCGGACAGCCGGATTGACCACGTGTCCCCGCCCGCGACGACCACGGCGTCCGGGAAGCCGTCGAGGGATGCCAGGTCCTCGGGAGCGTCCACGTCCACTCCGTGCGCGCGCAGGGCGTCGAGCGCCTCGGCGCGCACCCGCTCGTCCACCAGAGTGAGCGGGCCGTCCGGCTCGTGGTACTGCCCCACCTCCACACCTGATCCGTCCAGGACGAGGATCCGGGTGTGGTGGAAGACGGACCGGGTGACGGCACGCAGGCCGCCGAAACCGTGTGGCGAACTCCGGTACGTCTCCCAGGCGCGCAGGAGCGGCTGTGCCTCGGCGTCCCGGCGGCGGCGCGCGCGCTCACGCTCGGTCTCCCGGCCCCAGGCCCCGCCGGCGGCGCGATGGCTCAGACCAGTGCGCAGCCGGATGGCGAGGCGTTCGGCGAGCGCCCGGCGCAGGTCCCGCTCGACACCGGAAGGGACCGGCCCCCGCTCCGCGCACTGGTGGGCCTCCCGACGGTGAACGGCCAGGTAGTCGTCCACCAGGGCGCGCACGGTCTGACGCTCGGGCAGTAGCACCCGTACTGAACCGACCGCGTACCCGAATGCCTTCTGCTCCGCCCACGACACCAGTTCGTGGCGGCTGGGTTCCCAGTCCGCGGCGTCGCCGTCCGCGCTGTCCCCGTCCTCCTCGTCGTCGTAGAAGCGGCTGTCGTTCTCGAGGTCGTAGAGCTCGATCCATCCGTGACAGCCGACGGGTGTCCCCGTCTCCTCGGTGAGCTCACGGATGCTCTCGCTCGTGACGTGCAGGGCGCTGCTGTAGAGGTAGCCCATGTGCCGGTCCAGGACGGACCCGCCGTGGCACGGCGGGGCGGTGACCGACACGGCACGCGTGTCGTAGTCGTTGTCGGGCCGGGGGACCAGACCCACGCGTACGGGTATGACGGCACCGTCCTTCGTCTTGGGCGCCGCCGGCCGGATGTTCTCCTTCCGTAGCCGGTCCAGGACGAACGCGCGCAGGGCGGGGACGGAGTCGTCGAAGACCGCGAACCCCGGGGAGTAGTCTGTCGCCGGATCACCGGGGATCATGAGGAGTCCCACGTCAGGGGCGTACTGGATGGTGTCACGGCTCGACATGCGCGAATTATGCCAAGGGCATATGCGCATCCATGGCACGGGGGAGGCAGCGCGTCCTTCTTCCATGCCTTCGCCTCAGCGACGCAATCCCGACCCCAAAAGCACCAGCGTGTCGCATCAGTGCTGTTGCCTCACTTATCGTAAGGGGCCCGGCCCAACGGCTGATGCTTCCGCGGCCCGACCAGCCTCAGCCACGGGCAGCACGTGGGTGTCCGTGTTCCAGGGCGCTCTCCGCCAAGTGTCCAGCACCTCCAACTGCAGACGCCCCCTGGGCTATTGCAGGGCACCGATCCGGGCCGAGCATGTCGGCGACGGTGTCGAGCCGGGTGCGACGTAGCGGTGTTTCGCCGGCGCGCCGCGCATCCCCCATGCTGAACGGCAACAACAGCCGATAGCACACGTACGGGCGATCGAGCGGACGACGAGGCGGTCACCGGGGTGGGGCGGGGAGGTGTGGCCCTGCGCGGAAGATGACCGGTCGCTGCGGTCGATCCTGCTCGTCCGGCCCAACCCGCCCAGACCGGCCCCGTCGTGGTACGACACCAGCAGGAGGAACCCATGCCGCAGCCCCGACCGGTCACGCCCGGAGAGGCACTCGCCGACGCGAAGAAGCGGCTGAGCCTCCCGCGTATCGTCGTGATCTGCGGATCCATGCGTTTCACGGCCGAGATGACCGAGGCAGATCTGCGGGAGACCGAAGCCGGAAGGATCGTCGTCAAGCCGGGGTTCGACACGAAGGCGCCGCACGTGCTCCGGGCCGATCCCGTCGAGGCCGAGGCGCTGAAGGTCCGGCTCGGTGAGCTGCACCGGGCGAAGATCCGGCTCGCCGACGAGGTGCTGGTGGTCGGCGACCACGTCGGGGACAGCACCCGGTCCGAGATCGCCTACGCCCGTTCGCTGGGCAAGCCCGTGCGGTTCACGCACCCCGGGGTCGACCCCGGCACGTGATCGCCCGGAGACGCCCAGGGATTGCGGCGGTTGCCGGGTGCGTAGCTCGGAGGGAGGCCATGATGGTGCCGGTGACAGCGGCTCCGACGAAGGCGGCACGGCATGGCCTATGGCTACATCGGCACGATGAAGACCCGACCCGGCAAGCGCGACGACGTCGTGGCGATCCTGCTCTCCGGAGCCCGGAGTCTTCGCGAACTCGGCTGCGAGAGCTACGTCGTCAGCAGGGCCGCCGATGACCCGGACACGATCGTGGTCATGGAAGTGTGGCAGTCGAAGGAGCACCACGACGCGTCCCTGCGGCTGCCCGAGGCCAAGGAGGCGATCGCTGCCGCCATGCCCATGCTCACCGGCGAGTTCAGCGGTCGCGAGCTGGCCGTGGCCGGCGGCCTCGGCGTCGGCGACTGACGGATGACGGAGGCCGGCGGGCCTCACCGGCCACCGTCGGCGACCGACGCATGACGGAGGCCGCGGGCCTCACCGGTCGGCGAACCCCGTGTGCGTCATGGTGGCCACCACGCCCGCCACCTTCACGTCCACGACGACCTTGCCCCTGGTCCACCTGGTCGACGTGCCGTCCGGCGCGCCCAGCGTCTCCAGGACCGACACCGGAAGGCGCTCCCGGTCCCCGGGCTCGGGGTAGAAGGCGATCAGGCACAATCGGCCGCGGGCGTTGAAGGCGTACTGGGTGTCCATCGTGACCCCGCAGAACGTCTCGGGGCCCCGCCCCGTGACCCACCACTCGCCGTTCTCCTGGGCCGCCCCCGGGAATCTGGCCCGGAAGTCGGCGACGCCCGCTCCCCAGGCCAGGCCGTTCCAGCCCTGCGCGAGGGAGCGCTCGGGGGCGGCCTGGCCCGCGTGTTCCGGGGTGTCGCGGACGTTCCTGCGGCGGGTGGGGACCAGCCGTGCCAGTCCGCGGCGCCGCTGCGGAACAGGGGGCGGGGGAGGGGCGTCGGGTGCGGCCCCGGTCTCGTAGGGCTTCGTGCCGTCGGCGGGCGGTGCGTCCGCCTCCGTCGTCCCGGCCGCCATCGCGTCGGCGGCCGCGGCCTCGTCCCGGGTGGCGCCGCCGTCCGTCCCGCCGGTGCCGACGCCGTGCGCGGCCCCGAACTCGCTGATCATGCGGGTGATCGCGGCCGGGAGCCAATGGTCCGACACGGTGTCCCGGGAGAGGGAGTCGAGGATGCCGGCCGCGGTGGGGCGGGCGTCCGGATCCTTGGCCAGACAAGCGGCGACCAGGCCGCGCAGTTCGTGATCGACCAGCGTGAGGTCCGGTTCCTTCTGCACGATCCGGTAGAGCATCGCCGCGGGATGCCCGTCACCGAACGGGGCGCGGCCGGTGGCGGCGAAGGCCAGCACCGAACCGAGGGCGAACACGTCGCTCGCCGGTCCGATCCCGCGGTCCCCGCGCGCCTGTTCGGGAGACATGTAGGCCGGGGTGCCCGCGACGACGCCGCTGACCGTGTGCGACGAGGCCTCCAGCGCCCGCGCGATGCCGAAGTCGATGACGCGCGGTCCGTCGGCCGCCACGATGACGTTGCCCGGTTTGAGGTCGCGGTGCACGAGGCCGCAGCGGTGAATGGCGTCGAGGCCCTCGGCCAGTCCGGCCGCCAGTACCCGCAGTGCCCCGGTCGGCAGCCCGCCGTGCTCGCTCACCACCGTGTGCAGCGAGGGTCCGGGCACGAAGGCACTGACCAGCCAGGGGCGTTCCGCGTCCGGGTCGGCGTCCACGACCTGTGCGGTGAAGAACCCGCCGACCCGCCGGGCCGCCTCCACCTCCCGGGCGAAGCTCCGCCGGAACCCGGCGTCGGCGCCGTACTCCGGGCGGACCACCTTGACGGCCACGGGCCTTCCGCCCGCCGACCGGCCGAGGAACACCTGCCCCATACCACCGGCGCCGAGCCGGCCCACGAGCCGGTAGGCGCCTATGCGGTCCGGATCCCCTGCCTGCAGCGCTTCCATCGGCCCCCCTGGTCCCCCGTCGCGTGGTCGCCCGACTCCGGGAGATCTTCCCAGACACCGGCCCGATACGCAGGCAGTTGGGGCCTTCGTCCCCGACTCGTGCGTCAGCCGGCCAGGTCGGCGGCACGCCGCCGCAGGGCGTGCACCAGTGACCCGGCCGGTGCCGTGACCCGGCCGGGCAGCGACACCAGGTCGATGCGCCGTACCTCCTCGGCGACGCCCGTGACGTCGACGAAACGTACGCCGCGCGGGACCACGGGCAGCAGCGCCGGTGAGGCCGTGGTGATGCCCGCCCCGGCAGCGACCAGGTGGAGCTTGGTCAGCCAGTCGCGGGCCGTGTGGGCGATCCGGGGCCGGCCGGGCAGCCCCGGCCAGACACCGAGCAACGGATCTCCCGTGCCGCCCGGACCGGCGATCCAGGCTTCGGAGGCGATGTCCCCGACATCGGCGGTGCCGCGTTCGGCGAAGCGGCTGCCGGCCGGAACGGCCAGGGCCAGCCGCGTCTCCAGCAGGGGTTCCACGTGCAGGGGCGGGTCGTCGGTGTCGGGCGAGCGGTGCGGGGGCCGGGAGGTCAGCAGGGCCAGGTCGAGGGTGCCGCTGCGCAGCGCGCGCACCAGTGCGGGGGTGCTCCCCTCCCGCGTCCTCACCCGCACGCGGGGGTGTTCCCGGCGCAGCGCCGTCAGCGCTTCGGCCACCAGTACCGCTCCCGCGGCCGGGAAGTACCCCAGCCGGACCCGGCTGGCGGTGTCCCGCACGCCGCGCAGCTCCCGGTCGGCGGCGTCCAGCGCGTCCAGCGCGGCGACCGCGTGGCGCAGCAGGGCGCGGCCCTCGCCGGTGGGGCGCACCCCGCCGGGGAACCGGTCGAAGAGCCGGGCTCCCGTGGCCTGTTCCAGCGCGGCCACCTGCCGGGAGACCGCCGACTGCGTGTACCCGAGGCGGTGCGCGGCCGCCGTGAAGGTGCCCCGCTCCGCCACCTCGCGCAGCACCCGCAGCCCGGTCAGCGTCACATCGGCCATCCCCATGAGGCCGCAGCATATCCAGCATGCCGAACATTCGCTTTCAGAATGGACGGAGGGCTCCTAGCGTCGGTGCCATGCCTCTGATCAGCATCTCCCTGCGCACCGGAACCACGCCCGAGTACCGCCGCCTCGTCTCCGAGGCGCTCCACGAGTCCATGGTCGACGTCCTGGAGATCCCGCGGGACGACCAGTTCCACGTCTTCCACGAGGTCCCGGACGACAACTTCGTCATGCAGCCGGTGGTGTTCGGCATCCCGCGCAGCCGCCGCACCCTGTTCATCCAGCTGTACTTCAACGAGCGCGGCGCGGAGCAGAAGGCGGAACTCTTCCGGGCGATCGTCGCCAACCTCCGGCTGCGCGCGGGCGTCCCCGAGGAGGACGTCATGCTGATGGCCGTCGAGACCGCGCGGGAGAACTGGTGGGCCGCCGGCCGTGTCGTCGACCCCGCCACCGGCTACGACCAGCGGATGACCGGCGTGCCCGGCCGGGCCGACGGCGACGGCGACTCGGGCCGGTAGCAGCCCCGGTCCCTCCTCACCCACCCGCGCCGCCGGGCGCCCGTCACCCCCCACCCGGCGGCGCGGTGCTCTGCCGTACGACGAGATGGGTGGCCAGCTCGATGCGGCGGCCGGCCCGGCCGGGATCGCCCGGGTGGAAGAGCATGCGGGTGGCCTCCTGGGCCATGTGCCGCAGCGGCTGGTGGACGGTGGTCAGCGGCGGGCTCGACCACTGGGCCAGCGGCACGTCGTCGTACCCGACGACCGAGAGGTCCTGAGGGACCCTCAGTCCGCTGACGCGGGCCGCCTCCAGCACGCCGAGCGCCTGGAGGTCGCTGCCCGCGAAGACCGCAGTCGGCCGCCCGGGGCCGGCGAGCAGGTCCATGCCGTGCTCGTAGCCGCTCTCCACGCTGTAGTCGCCGTACCGGACCAGGGCCGGGTCGATGGGCAGGCCCGCCATGGTCATCGCCGAGCGGTAGCCGTCGAGCCGGGCCAGTGAGCACAGCATGTCCTCGAACCCGGTGACGATCGCGACGCGTTCGTGTCCGTGGTCGGTGAGGTGACGCGTCGCCGCCAGCCCGCCGGCCCAGTTGGCGGAGCCGACGGACGGGACGTCGGGGTCGGGATCGCCGGCCGGGTCGACGATGACGAAGGGGATGTCCCAGGACCGCAGCCGGTGCTTGACCTCCGCGGGGAGCGAGGAGAAGACCAGCACGACACCCAGCGGCCTGCGCCTGAGGACGCCTTCGATCCAGTCCGGCGAAGGCGCGTGCCGGGTGCCGCTGCGGGTGAGCACCACCTCGGTCCGGTTGGCCTTGGCGACGTCCTCGACGCCGCGGACCAGCTCCATCGCCCAGACGCTGTCCAGCTCGTGGAAGACGAGTTCGACCAGCGGCGAGCGCGCCGGGCCCGAGGTGCGGCGGCGGTAGCCGTGCACCTCCAGAAGGTGCTCCACCCTGGCCCTGGTGGTGCGGGAGACATCCGAACGACCGTTGAGGACCTTCGAAACTGTCGGAGGGGAGACTCCCGCCTCTTTCGCCACCTCGGCCAGGGTCACCCTGGCGCTCACCTCAACTTCCTCGTGCATGCAGGAAGGATAGGCCATGCGATCGATAACGTTTTGAGTCGGCGGCCGCACGACCATTGACCAGAAATCCGGTCTCACTCTACTGTCCGACCAGCATGGACTTTCGGTGATGGTGCCGAAACTTTCGAAAGGCGAACGATGAAGACACGTGCGCGCTTGCCCAGACTGGTCGCCACCGGTGCGACGCTCGCCCTGGCGCTGAGCCTGTCGGCCTGCGGTGACGGGGACGGCGGGGCGTCGTCGGACGACGGCAAGATCCATGTCCTGGTCTACGGGGATGCCAGCAACAAGGTCGAAGAGCAGATCGTCGAGACCTTCAACAAGACGTCCGACGTCAAGGCGGTGCTCGACACCATCCCCGGTGCCGACTACCAGACGAAGCTCCAGACGATCATCAACACCCCGCAGGCCCCGGACGTCTTCTTCAACTGGGGCGGCGGCAGCATCAAGCCGTTCGTCAAGGCGGACCTGCTGCTGCCGCTCGACGACTTCATCAAGAAGAACCCGGACCTGGAGAAGAAGTTCCTGCCGTCCGTCTTCGAGAGCGCCGTCGTGGACGGCAAGCCGTACGGCGTCCCGATGCGCGGCACCCAGCCGGTCCTGCTCTTCCACAACAAGAAGGTCCTCGAGGACGCGGGCGTCCAGCCGCCGAAGACCTGGGACGAGCTGCTCGCCGCGGTGGACAAGCTCAAGGACGCCGGGGTCACCCCGATCGCGCTCGGCGGCGGCGACATCTGGCCCACCCAGATGTGGTTCCAGTACCTCTACGACCGCATAGCCGGTCCGGAGCTGTTCGCCAAGGCGGTCGGCGGCGACAAGAGCGCCTGGGAGAGCGCGGACAGCAAGAAGGCGCTCGACATGATCAAGGAGCTGGTCGACTCCGGCGCCTTCGGCAAGAACTACGACTCCGTCAAGTACACCAACGGCGGGTCGGTCCAGCTGGTGGCCTCCGGCAAGGCCGGCTTCGAGCTGATGGGCTCCTGGTACTACTCGCAGCAGCTGACGGACCACCCGGACTTCGCCGAGGACGGGCTCGGCTACACCGCCTTCCCGACCGTCGAGGGCGGCAAGGGCGACCCGTCCAACGTGGCAGGCAACACCAACAACTACTACTCGGTGATGAAGAAGACCAAGCACCCCGAGGCGGTCGCCGAGTTCCTGAAGCTCATGTACTCCGACGAGTTCGTCAAGGCGCAGCTGGACATCGGCAACCTGCCGACCACGACCAACACCGACAAGTTCATCGACAGCTCCGGCACCCCCGAGTACTCGCGCTTCCAGTACGACCTGGTGTCCAAGGCCCCGTCCTTCCAGCTGTCCTGGGACCAGGCGTACCCGCAGAAGGCCAGCTCGGACCTGCACAAGGCCATCCAGCAGTTCTTCAACGGACAGCTCGACACGGACGGCTTCATCAAGGCCATGCAGGCCCTCCCGACCGAGTGACGAACGGCTCATGACCACACACCTCACGAGCGCGCGGCCCGCCGCCGGACCCCGCAAGGAGTCCCGGCGGCGGCCGCCCGCGCCGTCCGCGACGACGGTGGGCCGCCCCGGTTTCGGCTGGGCGGTGCCCGCCGCACTGTTCTTCTTCCTCTTCGCGATCGTCCCGCTGATCATGGTGGCGGTGCTGTCCTTCATGAGCTGGGACGGCATCAGCTCGCCGGAGTTCGTCGGCACCGACAACTGGTCGCGTCTCATCGACGACCCGGTCATGCTCAAGAGCATCTGGCTGACCCTGCTGCTGACCGCGCTCGGCGTGGTCCTGCAGACCCCGCTGAGCATCCTGCTCGGCGTCTGGGCCGCCGGTCACCAGCGCAACCGCGCCGTCCTGTCCGTCATCTACTTCATCCCCCTGCTGCTGTCCGCGACGGCCGTGTCCGTGCTGTGGCGGGCGCTGCTCGACCCGAACTTCGGCATCCCGGCCGAGGCGGGCTGGCTCTTCGGCGACGGCAACCTCTTCGGTGAACAGACCACCGCCATCGGGGTGCTGGCCTTCGTCAGCACCTGGCAGTTCACCCCGTTCCACACGCTGATCTACCAGGGCGCCGCCCGCGCCATCCCGCCGGTGCTCTACCAGGCCGCGGAGATCGACGGCGCGGGCCGCTACCGGCAGTTCTTCCACATCACCCTGCCGCAGCTGCGCACCTCCATGATCACCTCGATGATCCTGATGATCGTCGGCGGTCTGACCACGTTCGAGACGGTCCTCATCCTGACCCAGGGCGGCCCCGGCACCGACACCACCATCAGCGCTTACTACATGTACGACAAGGCGTTCAAGAGCTTCGACTACGGCATCGGCTCCGCGATCGCCCTGGCCCTGGTCGTGGCGGCCACGATCATCTCGCTGATCGTCGTCCGGGTCTCCGGCTACGACAAGATGCGCAGCTCCATGGAGGGTGTGTCATGAGGCGCCGACCCAACTACGTGGCCGGCGTGGGCTCGCTCGTCTGGCTGGTCCTGGTCGGACTCCCGCTGTACGTGATGCTCGCCGCGACCCTGCGCACCCGCCAGGACTACGCCGACAACGGCCCGGTCTCGCTCCCGGACAGCTTCACGCTGGACAACTTCACCGGCGCCTTCGACTCGGGCTTCGGCCAGTACTTCTTCAACACGCTCGTCGTCACCGCCTGCGTGATCGGCATCGTGCTGCTGCTGGTCCCGCCGCTCGCCTACGCCATCGTCCGCAGCCGCGGCCGGGCCACCTCGGCGATCTTCCGGCTCTTCCTGCTCGGCCTCGCCATCCCGGCCCAGGCCGTGATCGTGCCGATGTTCTACCTGATCAGCGAAGCCGGGCTGTACGACAACCTGCTCGGCGTCATCCTGCCCACGGCCGCGTTCTGCCTGCCGATGTCCGCGCTCATCCTCAGCGGCGCCATGCGCGACATCTCCCCGGAGCTGTACGAGGCCATGGCGATGGACGGCGCGAGCCCGCGGCGCATGTTCTTCCAGCTCGTCGTGCCGCTGTCGCGCGGGGGACTGTCCACGATCGTGGTGTTCTCCGCGCTCCAGGCGTGGAACGGCTTCCTGTTCCCGCTCGTGCTGACCCAGTCCGAGTCCACCAAGGTGGTCACCCTGGGCCTGTACAACTTCCAGACCGCGCACGGCATCGACATCCCCGGTCTGCTGGGAGCCGTGGTGCTGTCCATGGTGCCCATCCTGCTCGTTTACCTGTTCGCCCGTCGTGCCCTGGTCCAGGGGCTGATGGGTGTCGGAGGAAAGTGACTGCCGACGTGGCCGTAGAGACCACCCCCGAAATCCCCCTCTGGAACGACCCCGCCCAGCCCGTCGCCGCCAGGGTCGACGCGCTCGTCGCCGCGATGACCCTGCCGGAGAAGATCGCCCAGCTGTACGGAGTGTGGGTGGGCGCCTCCGACAAGGGCGGCGAAGTCGCCCCGCACCAGCACGACATGGAGGAGCCCGTCGACCTCGACGCGCTCGTGCCGGCCGGCCTCGGCCAGCTCACCCGCCCCTTCGGCACCGTCCCCGTCGACCCCGCGCTCGGTGCGCTGTCCCTGATGCGCAGCCAGGCCCGCATCACCTCGGCGGGCCGCTTCGCCATCCCCGCCGTCGCCCACGAGGAGTGCCTGGCCGGTTTCGCCGCCTGGGGCGCCACCGCCTACCCGGTCCCGCTGTCCTGGGGAGCCACCTTCGACCCCGACGCGGTGCGCCGGATGGCCGCCGCCATCGGCCGCGACATGCGCTCCGTCGGCATCCACCAGGGCCTGGCCCCCGTCCTCGACGTGGTCCGCGACGCCCGCTGGGGCCGGGTCGAGGAGACCATCGGGGAGGACCCCTACCTCGTCGGCACCATCGGCACCGCCTACGTGCGGGGCCTGGAGTCCGCCGGGATCGTCGCCACCCTCAAGCACTTCGTCGGCTACTCCGCCTCCCGCGCCGGACGCAACCTCGCGCCCTCGTCCGTGGGCGCCCGCGAGCGGGCCGACGTCCTGCTCCCGCCGTTCGAGATGGCCGTCCGCGAGGGCGGCACCCGCTCCGTGATGCACGCCTACACCGACGTCGACGGGGTGCCCGCAGCGGCCGACGAGACCCTGCTGACCGGGCTGCTGCGCGACACCTGGGGCTTCGAAGGCACCGTCGTCGCCGACTACTTCGGCATCGCCTTCCTCAAGACCCTGCACGGCATCGCGGGCGACTGGGCCGGCGCCGCGGGCGCCGCGCTGGGGGCGGGCGTCGACGTCGAGCTGCCCACCGTCAAGACGTTCGGCGCGCCGCTCGTCGAGGCGGTCACCGAGGGCCGGGTCCCCGAGGCGCTCATCGACCGGGCGCTGCGCCGCGTGCTCGGGCAGAAGGCGGAGCTGGGACTGCTCGACGCGGACTGGAGCCCCGTCCCGCCCGCGCTCGACGGAGTGGACCTCGCGGACCCGGAGGCGCTGCGCGGCAGCATCGACCTGGACCGGCCGGAGAACCGGGAACTGGCCCGCGAGATCGCCGAGAAGGCCGTCGTCCTGCTCAGCAACGACGGCACCCTGCCGCTCACCCGGCCGCGCCGGATCGCCCTGGTCGGCCCCAACGCCACCGAGGCGACCGCCGTGCTCGGCTGCTACTCCTTCCCGCGGCACGTCGGGGTGCAGCACCCGCAGGTTCCGGTCGGCATCGACCTGCCCACCCTGCGCGACACCCTGACCGCCGAGTTCCCCGAGGCGGAGATCACCGTCGCCCGCGGCACCGGCGTCGACGACGGCGACCTGACCGGCATCGGCGAGGCCGTGGACGCGGCCCGCGGGGCGGACGTCGTCGTCGCCGTCCTCGGCGACCGCGCCGGACTGTTCGGCCGGGGCACCAGCGGCGAGGGCTGCGACGCCGAGTCCCTCGCGCTGCCCGGCGCCCAGCAGCAACTCCTCGACGCGCTGCTCGACTCCGGCACCCCGGTGGTCACCGTGCTGCTCGCCGGACGGCCCTACGCGCTGGGCCGCGCCGTCGCCGAGTCCGCCGCGATCGTGCAGTCCTTCTTCCCCGGCGAGGAGGGCACCGCCGCGCTCGCCGGTGTGCTCGGCGGGCGCACCAGCCCCTCGGGGAGGCTGCCCGTCAGCGTGCCCGGAGGTGCGGGTGCCCAGCCGACCACCTACCTGGGGGCGCGGCTCGCCCACGCCAGCGAGGTGTCCAGCATCGACCCGACGCCGGCCTTCGGCTTCGGGCACGGGCTCACGTACACCACGTTCGCCTGGAGCGACCTGGTGGCGCACACCAAGGAGGCGCCGACCGACGGGGAGTTCTCACTGGAACTGACCGTCCGCAACACCGGCGAACGGCACGGCACCGAGGTGGTGCAGCTCTACCTGCACGACCCGGTGGCCTCCGTCGTCCAGCCGGTGCAGCGCCTCATCGGCTACACCCGGGTGCCGCTGGCCCCCGGCGAGGCCCGCAGGGTGCGCGTCGAGGTCCCCGCCGACCTCGCCTCGTTCACCGGCCGCGACGGCCGCCGTGTCGTCGAACCGGGCGACCTGGAGCTGCGGTTCGCCGCCTCCAGCACCGATCCGCGGCTGACGGCGACGGTCGCGCTCACCGGAGCGGAGCGGCGGGTCGACCACACGCGGCGGCTGCACGCGGTGTTCACCCAGGAGGCAGTCGAGGGCGCCTGAGCGGCCCAGGGACGGCGGGTGGTGGTCTTCCGGGGACCACCACCCGCCGTCCCTGGCTCAGCGCACGACGTCGAAGACGTTCTTCTGGATGCCGTTGGCGTAGACCTCGTGCTCGACGAGCCGCAGCTTCTGCGCGTCCTTGTCCGCCTCGCTGAACAGCCGCTTGCCCGCGCCGAGGAGGACCGGGAAGACCAGCAGGTGGTAGCGGTCGATCAGGCCGGCGTCCGACAGGCTCCGGTTCAGGGCGGCACTGCCGTGCACGATGATCGGGCCGCCCTCGGTCTCCTTCAGCGCGGCGACCTCGTCGAGCGAGCGCAGGATCGTCGTCTCGCCCCAGTTGGTCACCAGGTCGTCCTCGGTGAGGGTGGTGGAGACCACGTACTTCGGCATCTTGCGGTACTCGGGGAACTCCTCCATGTCCGGCCACACCGGGCTGAACGCCTCGTAGCTGACCCGGCCGAGGAGCAGCGCCGTGGCCTCGCCCTGCTCCCGGCCCTTGATCTCGTACGCCTCGGGGAGGAAGTCCACCAGCTCGACGGTCCACCCGGAGTTGCGGTAGCCGGGCTCGCCGCCCGGGGCCTCCATGACACCGTCGAGCGAGACGAAAGCGGTGCTGATCAGAGTACGCATGCGAGGTTCCTCAACGTTCGGGTCCGGTCGGTGTACCCCTACGACCCGGGGCCGGGGAAAAACTCATCGGTCCCCCTCCCGGGCGAGTGGCCGGGGGAGGCCCGCAGCGCGTCGACGGCGTGCAGGGCCGCATGGAGTTCGGTGCGCTGCTCGCCGGACTCGAGGTCGCGGCCGAGCAGCCGCTCGATGGTGCGCAGCCGCTGGTAGACCGTCTCCCGGGACAGACCGGCCGCACGGGCGGCCACCGTCTTGTTGCCCGCGGCGTCCAGATAACCGCGCAGGGTCGCCACGAGGTCGGTGCCGTGCCGGGCGTCGTGGTCGAGCAGCGGGCCCAGCTGCCGTTCCGCGTAGTCCTGGACGCGGAGGTCGTCGCGCAGCGCGTACAGCAGGCGGCGCAGCCCGACGTCGGACCGCTCGTGGAAGGAACGGCCGGACGGGAGGGGCCGGCCGGGTTCGGTGGCCTCGGCCACCCGGGCCGCCTCCCGGAACGAGCGCGCCACGTCAGCGAGGTCATCGGCAGGGGCGCCCGCGCTCACCGTCGCGCCCGGGACCGCGGCCAGGGCGGTGCGGCTCAGCCGCTCGACGGCCTCGCGCCACGGCCGCGACGGGCCCAGCGCCAGCAGCACACCGAGGCGGGTGGGGGACAGGAGCCCGACGAGCGCACGCACACCCGTCGCGGCCAGCTCCTCGCAGAGCCGGGTCTCGGCCGCCCCGGTGTCCTGCCCGGACGGCAGGTCCGCGAGGACGGCGACGAACCGGGCGTGCTCCGCGGGCAGCCCCAGCGCCGCGAGCCGGGCCCGAGCGTCCGCGGGGGAGCGGTTCCGCTGCTCGACCAGGTCGCGCAGGGCGGTGCGGTGGGCGGTGCGCTCCCAGGGCGTGGCGTGGGTGAGACGGGCGATGGTGAGCGCCATCGCGGTCCGCTCCAGCACCGTGACGTCCTCGGGCCCGAAGGCCCGGCCGGGGAACGCGGCAGGGAGCGCCGCGGGGAGCATGACCACCCGGCCCCACCGCTCGCCCTGGTACTCCACCGGCGCCGCGAGCCAGCCCTCGGGACCGGACACCCCCGCGCGGTCGGTGGCCGGCGTGGTGCGGGAGCGCCGCTCCCAGTCCGCCAGCGCCGCCCGGACCGTGGTGCCGGAGGGCTCGCAGACCAGCGTCCGGTGGACCAGGTTCTCCAGCACGACCGTACGGCCGCTCATCTCCGCCGCGGCGCGCAGCACCTCCTCGGGCCCCGCGCCGCGCAGGGTGAGCGCGGTGAACGCCTCGTGGACCCGCTGCGTCCGGCGGATCGCGTCCGCCTGGTGGCCGAGGATCAGGGCGTGCACGACCTGGGTGACCTCCAGGAAGTTGACGTCCCTGGCGAGGGTGACGAGGGGCAGCCCGTGCGCCCGGCAGGCCCCGACCAGGGCGTCGGGCGGCCGGTGATAGCGGCGTACCAGCTCGATGACCAGGGCGGCCGCACCGACGGCGGCGAGTTCGTCGACGTAGCGGCGGACACCGGCGGGGTCCTCGGGCAGGGGCATGCCGGTGGTGAGGACGAGTTCGCCGCCCTTCAGGAAGGAGGCGGGGTCCGTCAGCTCGGTGACGTGGACCCAGCGGACCGGGCGGCCCAGGTGCTCCTCGCCGGCCACCACCCGCGGCTCACCACCGGCCAGGACCGGCAGGGCCAGCACGTCGGCCACGGTGGGCGACCGGCCCCCGGGGCCCGGCTGCCGGTGCTCGCTCACGGCGCCTCCTCGTGCACCCAGGTTACGCCGTACGCCTGACACATCGTCCGGACCCGCCGCCCCGGCCGGACAGATCAGGCGTTGGGGCGCCCGCCGCGCCGGGAAGGCTCGGAGCACCGCAGGAGACCGACGAGCAGGCCGGGAGACCAGCATGACCGCACTGTCGCCGCACCTTCGCCAGGCCACCCCCGTGGTGGCGGTCCGGGGCGAGGGCGTCCACCTCGACGGCGAGGACGGCCGCCGCTATCTGGACTTCACCGCCGGCATCGGCGTCACCAGCACCGGCCACTGCCACCCCAGGGTCGTGGCCGCCGCCCAGGAGCAGGTCGCCACCCTGGTCCACGGCCAGTACACGACCGTCATGCACCCGCCGCTGCGGCGCCTGGTCGACAAGCTCGGCGAGGTGCTGCCCCAGAACCTGGACAGCCTGTTCTTCACCAACTCCGGCAGCGAGGCGGTCGAGGCCGCGCTGCGCCTGGCCCGGCAGGCCACCGGACGGCCCAACGTGCTGGTCTGCCACGGCGGCTTCCACGGCCGCACGGTCGCCGCCGCCTCCATGACCACCTCCGGCACCCGCTTCCGCTCCGGGTTCTCGCCCCTGATGAGCGGCGTGGTCGTCACCCCCTTCCCGACCGCCTTCCGCTACGGCTGGGACGAGGAGACGGCCACCCGCTTCGCCCTCAAGGAGCTGGACTACACCCTCCAGACGATCTCCCCGCCCGCCGACACCGCCGCCGTGATCGTCGAACCGGTCCTCGGCGAGGGCGGGTACGTCCCCGCGAACCGCGCCTTCGTCCAGGGCCTGCGCGAGCGCGCCGACCGGCACGGCTTCCTGCTGATCATGGACGAGGTGCAGACGGGCGTGGGCCGCACCGGCCGGTTCTGGGGCCACGAGCACTTCGGCGTCACCCCCGACATCCTCGTCACCGCCAAGGGACTGGCCAGCGGCTTCCCGCTGTCCGGCATCGCCGCCCCCGAGGAACTGATGCGCAAGGCCTGGGCGGGCTCCCAGGGCGGCACGTACGGCGCCAACGCGGTCGCGTGCGCGGCGGCCTGCGCCACCCTGGACGTCGTACGCGACGAGAAGCTCGTCGAGAACGCCGAGGCGATGGGCGCCCGGCTCCGCCACGGCCTGGAGGCGGTGGCGTCCCGGAACCCGGCCGTCGGCGACGTGCGCGGCATGGGACTCATGCTGGCCAGCGAGTTCGTCACCGCGGACGGCGAACCGGACCCGGAGACCGCCGCCCGAGTGCAGCGGGCCGCCGTCGACGAAGGACTGCTCCTGCTGCTCTGCGGGGCCTGGAACCAGGTGGTGCGGATGATCCCGGCCCTGGTGATCGACGAGACGGCCGTGGACGAGGGGCTGCGGGCCTGGGCCGCCGCCGTCGAGGCCGGCACGTCGGGGGCGGCGCGATGACGACGGCCGCCGCGCACCGCCGCCCGGCTCGCCCCACCGGAACCACCCACCGGCGACCAGGAGGAACCCCATGACCGACACCCCCACGCAGCTCTTCCTCGGCGGTGTCTGGACGGACGCCGCGGACGGCACCGTCATGCCCGTGGACGACCCGGCGACCGGCGAGATCCTCGCCCACGTCGCCGACGCGGGCCCCAAGGACGCCCGGCTCGCCGAGGAGGCGGCGGTCCAGGCGCAGCAGGAGTGGGCCCGGACGGCACCGAGGGCGCGCAGCGAGATCCTGCGCCGCGCCCACGAGATCGTCCTGGAGCGCACGGACGCGCTGGCCCGCCTGATGACCTCCGAGATGGGCAAGCCGCTGGCCGAGGCCCGCGGCGAGGTCGCCTACGCCGCGGAGTTCTTCCGCTGGTTCTCCGAGGAGGCCGTCCGGATCGACGGCGGACACGGCGTCCTGCCCGACGGACGCCACCGCATGCTGCTCTCCCGGCGCCCGGTCGGGCCCTGCCTGCTGATCACCCCGTGGAACTTCCCGCTCGCCATGGGCGCCCGCAAGATCGGCCCGGCGATCGCGGCGGGCTGCACGATGGTGCTCAAACCGGCCCCGCAGACCCCGCTCTCCGCCCTGGCGCTGGCCGCGATCCTCCAGGAGGCGGGACTGCCGGACGGGGTGCTGAACGTCGTCACCACCTCCAGGGCGGGGGAGGTGTGCGAGCCGCTGCTGCGCGGCGGGCGGATCCGCAAGCTGTCCTTCACCGGTTCCACGGCCGTCGGCAGGCTGCTCCTGGCCCAGTGCGCGGACACGGTCGTGCGGACCTCGATGGAACTGGGCGGCAACGCGCCGTTCGTCGTCTTCGACGACGCGGACCTGGACGCCGCGGTGGACGGCGCGATGGTCGCCAAGATGCGCAACATGGGCGAGGCCTGCACCGCCGCCAACCGCTTCTTCGTGCACCGCTCGGTGGCGGCGGATTTCGCCGGCCGGCTGGCCCGGCGGATGGAGGCGCTCGTGGTGGGCCCCGGAACCGACGACGGCGTGGACGTCGGGCCGCTGATCGACGCCGCCGGGCGCGCCAAGGTCGAGGACCTGGTCGCCGACGCGGTCGGACGCGGCGCCCGGGTGCTGGTCGGCGGCCGCACCCCCGAGGGCCCCGGCTGCTTCTACCCGCCCACCGTGCTCACCGACGTGTGTCCGGACAGCCGGCTGATGAACACGGAGATCTTCGGTCCGGTCGCCGCGATCCTCACCTTCGACGACGAGGACGAGGCGGTCCGCCGCGCCAACGACACCCCCTGGGGACTGGTCGGCTACGTCTTCACCGAGGGCCTGGACCGCGCCCTGCGGGTCAGCGAGCGCCTGGAGGTCGGCATGGTCGGCCTCAACACCGGCCTGGTCTCCAACCCCGCCGCGCCCTTCGGCGGCGTCAAGCAGTCGGGCCTGGGGAGGGAGGGCGGCCGGGTCGGGATCGAGGAGTTCCTGGAGTACCAGTACGTGGCGCTGCCGGCCGGGTGACGCAGACGACGCCGGACGAGGCTTTGCATGGTCATGCGTAATCATGCATACTCTTCCTATGTCCAAGGTCCTCACCTCCCTCCCCACCGGCGAGCGCGTCGGTATCGCCTTCTCGGGCGGCCTCGACACCTCGGTCGCGGTCGCGTGGATGCGTGACAAGGGCGCCGTCCCCTGCACGTACACCGCCGACATCGGCCAGTACGACGAGCCCGACATCGCCTCGGTGCCCGACCGTGCCAAGACGTACGGCGCCGAGGTCGCGCGCCTGGTCGACTGCCGCGCGGCGCTGGTCGAGGAGGGGCTGGCCGCGCTCACCTGCGGGGCGTTCCACATCCGCTCGGGCGGGCGGGCGTACTTCAACACCACGCCGCTCGGCCGTGCCGTCACGGGCACCCTCCTCGTCCGGGCGATGCTCGAGGACGACGTCCAGATCTGGGGCGACGGCTCCACGTTCAAGGGCAACGACATCGAGCGGTTCTACCGGTACGGCCTGCTCGCCAACCCGCAGCTCAGGATCTACAAGCCGTGGCTGGACGCGGACTTCGTGACGGAGCTGGGCGGCCGCAAGGAGATGTCGGAGTGGCTGGTCGCCCACGACCTGCCCTACCGGGACTCCACGGAGAAGGCCTACTCCACCGACGCCAACATCTGGGGCGCCACCCACGAGGCCAAGACGCTGGAGCACCTCGACACCGGCGTGGAGACCGTGGAGCCCATCATGGGCGTGCGGTTCTGGGACCCGTCGGTCGAGATCGCGCCCGAGGACGTGACCATCGGCTTCGACCAGGGCCGCCCGGTGACGATCAACGGCAAGGAGTTCGCCTCCGCCGTCGACCTGGTGATGGAGGCCAACGCCGTCGGCGGCCGCCACGGCATGGGCATGTCCGACCAGATCGAGAACCGGATCATCGAGGCCAAGAGCCGCGGCATCTACGAGGCCCCCGGCATGGCCCTGCTGCACGCCGCCTACGAGCGCCTGGTCAACGCCATCCACAACGAGGACACCCTCGCCCAGTACCACACCGAGGGGCGGCGCCTGGGCCGGCTGATGTACGAGGGCCGCTGGCTGGACCCGCAGTCGCTGATGATCCGCGAGTCGCTGCAGCGCTGGGTCGGCTCGGCGGTCACCGGCGAGGTCACCCTCAGGCTGCGGCGCGGTGAGGACTACTCGATCCTCGACACCACCGGACCGGCGTTCAGCTACCACCCGGACAAGCTGTCCATGGAGCGCACCGAGGACTCCGCGTTCGGCCCGGTGGACCGGATCGGCCAGCTGACCATGCGCAATCTGGACATCGCCGACTCCCGCGCCAAGCTGGAGCAGTACGCCGGACTGGGCCTCATCGGCACCGCCAACCCCGCGATCGGCGCCGCCCAGGCCGCCGCCACCGGACTGATCGGCGCCATGCCCGAGGGCGGCGCCCAGGCCATCGCCTCCCGTGGCGAGGTCTCCGGCGACGACGAGCTGCTGGACCGTGCCGCGATGGAGTCCGGCACGGACTGATTCCACCGTCCCCCCGACCGGGGGACCCCGCACCGGCGAGGGCCGGCTCGACCCCTGAGGGTGTCGGGCCGGCCCTTCGGTTTGCCCGGTCTGTTGCTCCTCCTCGTGTATCGCTTGCGTGACTTGCGAGATCGGAACATCGCATTCAGTGTTCATCGAGCCTCTGTTGCCTGCTCAAGCGCTGCGCAAGTGCGTCGCAAGCGACGTAAATCGTTTACGAGTCAATTCCCGCCTCAACCGCGACCGTTGACAAACCGGTGACGCGCTAGAAACCTGATGACGCACTTTCCGCAAAGAATCGACTGTCTTGCTCAATTGGCGCGCAGAGTCGGTGCTTCCCCCCAACTGCCGGACCGTCGCGCCCTCCCCGACTCCCCACGGAACAGAGGACCCCATGAGACGGAGATCTCTCGGCCGACGGACGCTCACGGGCGCCGCCGTCGCCGGGCTGATGACGGTCGGGCTGCTGCCGCTGCCCCTCGCCGCCACCGCGCACGCGGCGCCGGTGACGGCCGCCGCCGACGTCAATCTGGCCCTCGGCCGCCCCGCCAAGGCGGGCGGCTCGCACGGCGCCTACCCCGCCGGCAACGCCACCGACGGACAGCAGGCCACCTACTGGGAGGGACCGGCCGGTTCCTTCCCGCAGTGGCTGCAGGTCGACCTCGGCACCGCCCGCGACGTGGACCGGGTGGTGCTCAAACTGCCCGCCGGCTGGGAGAGCCGGACCCAGACGCTCTCCCTGCGGGGCAGCACCGACGGCTCCACGTTCCAGAGCCTCGACGCCTCCGAGGGACGGGCGTTCGGCCCGGCGCAGGCGGGCACCGTGGCCATCGACCTCGACTCGCCCGCCGAGGCCCGCTACGTCCGCGTCGACATCACCGGCAACACCGGCTGGAACGCCGCGCAACTGGCCGAGCTGGAGGTCTACGGCGACGACGTCGACACCGGCCCGCCGCCCACCGGCACCAACCTCGCCCGCAACAAGCCGGTCGAGGCCACCTCGACGACCCAGAACTACGTCGCCGCCAACGCCACCGACGACTCCACCTCCACGTACTGGGAGGCCGCCGGCAACCCGGCCGACCTCACCGTGAAGCTGGGTGCCGACGCCGACGTCAGCGGTGTCGTCGTCAAGCTCAACCCGGACCCGGTGTGGTCCGCCCGCACCCAGAGCATCCAGGTGCTCGGACGGGCGCAGGGCGCGAGCGACTTCACCTCGCTGCGCGACCGCGCCGACTACTCCTTCAGCCCCGGCCAGGACAACGCGGTGACCATCCCGGTCAGCGGCCGGGTCTCCGACGTACGGCTCCGGTTCTTCTCCAACACCGGCGCACCCGGCGGCCAGGTCGCCGAGTTCCAGGTCCTCGGCACCGCCGCGCCCGCGCCCGACCTGACCGTCACCGGCCTCGACTGGTCGCCCGCCGCACCCGACGAGCGCGACGAGGTCACCGTCAACGCCACGGTCCGCAACGCCGGTACCGCGCCCTCGGCCGCCACCACCACCGAGGTCACCGTGGAGGGCACCACGGCCGGCAGCGCCGCGGTCCCGGCGCTCGACCCCGGCGAGTCCACCGAGGTCGCGGTCTCCACCGGCACCCACGCGGCCGGCAGCTACGCGGTCGCCGCGGTGGCCGACCCGAAGGACACCGTCGCCGAGCTGGACGACACCAACAACAGCCGCTCCGCCGCCGACCGCCTCGTCGTCGACCGGGCACCCGGACCCGACCTCGAGGTGCGCTCCATCACCACCAACCCGGCCAACCCCGCGGTCGGCGCCGACGTCTCCTTCACCGTCGCCGTGCACAACGGCGGCACCAGCGCCGTCGAGGCGGGCACGGTGACCCGGGTCCAGGCCGGTTCCACCACCCTGGACGGCACGACCGGTCAGATCGCGGCCGGCGCCACCGTCGACGTGCCGGTCAGCGGCACCTGGAAGGCGACGAGCGGCGGGGTCACCCTCACCGCCACCGCCGACGCCACCGAACGGGTCGCCGAGACCAACGAGAACAACAACGTGCTCGCCAAGTCCCTCGTCGTCGGACGCGGCGCCGCCGTGCCGTACACCGAGTACGAGGCGGAGGACGGCCGGTACGAAGGCACCCTGCTCACCACCGACGCCAAGCGGACCTTCGGGCACACCAACTTCGGCACCGAGTCCTCGGGCCGCAAGTCCGTCCGGCTCGACTCGACCGGCCAGTACGTCGAGTTCACCTCCACCACATCCACCAACTCCATCGTGGTGCGCAACTCCATCCCCGACGCACCCGGCGGCGGCGGGGCCGAGGCCACCATCAGCCTCTACGCCGACGGCGAGTTCGTGCAGAAGCTCAACCTGTCGTCCAAGCACAGCTGGCTCTACGGCAGCACCGACGACCCCGAGGGGCTCACCAACCGGCCCGGCGGCGACGCCCGGCGCCTGTTCGACGAGTCCCACGCACTGCTCGACCGGACCTTCCCGCAGGGCACCGAGTTCCGCCTGCAGCGCGACTCCGGCGACTCGGCCGCCTTCTACGTCATCGACCTGATCGACCTGGAGCAGGTCGCGCCCGCCAAGACCAAGCCCGCCGAGTGCACCTCCATCACCGAGTACGGTGCCGTCCCCGGCGACGGACTCGACGACACCGACGCCATCCAGCGCGCCGTCACCGACGACCAGAACGGCAAGATCGACTGCGTGTGGATCCCCGCCGGACAGTGGCGCCAGGAACAGAAGATCCTCACCGACGACCCGCAGAACCGGGGCCAGTACAACCAGGTCGGCATCAGCAACGTCACCATCCGCGGCGCCGGCATGTGGCACTCCCAGCTCTACACCCTGACCCCGCCGCAGGAGGCCGGCGGCATCAACCACCCGCACGAGGGCAACTTCGGCTTCGACATCGACGGCAACACGAAGATCTCCGACATCGCCATCTTCGGCTCGGGCACCATCCGCGGCGGCGACGGCAACGCGGAGGGCGGCGTCGGGCTCAACGGCCGCTTCGGCAAGGACACCAAGATCAGCAACGTGTGGATCGAGCACGCCAACGTCGGTGTCTGGGTCGGCCGCGACTACTCGAACATCCCCGAGCTGTGGGGCCCCGCCGACGGCCTGGAGTTCTCCGGCATGCGCATCCGCGACACCTACGCGGACGGCATCAACTTCTCCAACGGCACCCGCAACTCCACCGTCTACAACTCCTCCTTCCGCACCACCGGCGACGACTCGCTCGCGGTCTGGGCCAACAAGTACGTGAAGGACACGTCCGTGGACATCGGCCACGACAACCACTTCCGCAACAACACGATCCAGCTGCCGTGGCGGGCCAACGGCATCGCGGTGTACGGCGGCTACGGCAACACCATCGAGAACAACGTCGTCTCCGACACCATGAACTACCCCGGCATCATGCTCGCCACCGACCACGACCCGCTGCCCTTCTCCGGGCAGACCCTGATCGCGGGCAACGCCCTGCACCGCACGGGCGGCGCGTTCTGGGGCGAGGCGCAGGAGTTCGGCGCCATCACCCTCTTCGCGCAGGGCCAGGACATCCCGGGCGTGACCATCCGGGACACCGAGATCCTCGACTCGACCTACGACGGCATCCAGTTCAAGACGGGAGGCGGCGCGATGCCGGACGTGAAGATCCAGAACGTCCGCATCGACAAGTCGAACAACGGCTCCGGCATCCTCGCGATGGGCGGCGCCCGCGGCAGCGCGACCCTGACCGACGTCACCATCACCAACTCGGCGGAGGAGGACATACGGATCGAGCCCGGATCCCAGTTCAAGATCAACCAGTAGGCCGGCCCGCAGGAGCCGGCCGGTAGCGGCCGGCCGGGCGGGAGCCGGTCAGCGGGAGACGGCCCGGCGGCGCGGAGCACCACCGCGCCGCCGGGCTTCCGCCGTGCCCGGCAGCCGTCCGGGAGTGCGCTCGCCGGGGACGCGGGCGTCGTCCTCCCGGCGTTCGGCGTTGAGTTCGTCCACCGCGCCGAGCGCGTCGCCGATCGTCGCGTAGTCCACCGCGATGAAGTTGACCGGTCTGCCGCGCTGCCGCTCACAGGTGTGCGCCCGCTCCAGCACCCGCTGCCGGGAGTTGACCACCCCGGCGTCCAGCCGCAGCCCGCCGCCCGCCGTGACGAAGTGGTTCAGCAGGAACAGCCGCTTGTCCGAGCCGCCCCGGTTGGGCAGGCAGGACATCTCGTCCGGGCTGCGGAAGGCGAAGGGCGTCTCCATGCCGTACCGGTAGAGGTTGCGGTACCAGGGCGCGGGCCCGTCCGCCTGCTCCGCGAAGACGACCAGCCGCCGACCGCTGTCGATCATGTCCTTGAGCTTCGGCCACGGGCGGTCCGGGTCGGGGTCCGGCTCGTACAGCAGATCCGAGAGGCCGGCCCGGACGAAGGCGTCCTGGGTGGTCACCGCGTCCACGCCGTCCTGGAGGACCAGCGTGACGATCTCCGTGGGGTTGTCGCGCAGCCAGTCACCGATCTGCCGCAGCGTCGGCTCCAGTTCCAGGGCCCCGGCGCCGCACACCGAGTGACACAGCCACAGACCCGGGTGGGGCGGGTTCACCCGTTCCAGGATCGTGGTCAGCCGACGGCGTTCGGCGGGGGAGAAGTCGGAGGTGCTCAGCCGCTCCGCGACCTCCTCGGGCCGCTCCCAGCGGTGGGTGTCGAGCAGCAGGATCCGCACCCCGGCGCCCAGCTGGCCGACGATGTCCGGATCCTGCAGGGGGCCGATGAACCGGTCCGCCGTCGTCGCCATCGCGTTGTGCGAGGCGAGCTGGGCGATCTCGTCGTAGCGGGCGTCGCACAGCTCGGCGCTGCCCTGGCAGATCCGCGGGGAGGAGCCGGTGATCGCCACCGGCGCCAGCATCGTCCCGACCAGGGCGACCGCGGTGACGGTGAAGGTCAGCGCCGGAACGTGCCGCGGATCGGTGAGGACCGGCACGCCGGGCCGGGTCTGCCACACCCAGCCGACGGTGATCAGCAGGGCGCCCGCGGCGAGCAGGATCACCGCGACGACGACGGCGGTGGTCAGCAGCCGGTCCAGCGCGGCGGCCTGGACGTCGGCGAGCAGCCCGGTGGCCGAAGGGGGCCACGACGCCGGGGTGCCGAACAGCGTGTCGCCCAGGGTGAGCCGCAGCAGGAGCACGGTGAGCGCCATGACGGCGGCGGCGGCCGCCGGCACCCAGCCCAGCGGGATCAGCCGGCGCTTGGCGGGCGAGGGCGTCAGGAACCACAGCAGGGTGAGCGCGGCGGCGCACAGCACGGCCGCCGCCGGTTCCACCACGTCCTGGAAGAGCCGGGTCACGTTGCGGGCGCGGTCCAGCGGGGCCAGCGCCTCGGTGCCGGGCTCGACGTCGACGCTCACCACCCAGGTGCCCTGCCGTGCCTCCCGCAACAGCTCCTCGGCGGCGTCCCGGACCTGGTCGGTCAGGGCGACGGGAGCGAGCGCGGCCAGGGCGGCGGCCACGTCGCCCCGGTCCAGTGCCGTGCGCACCGTGGATCTGACGCCGTCGTGCGCCGCGCCGTCCGGGACCAGCCGCATCAACGCGTCCGTGGCCGCGGCGGCCTGGTCGTGCGTAAGCGGCAGCGTCGGCAGCTCCTCCAGCGGCGCCTCCCCGGCCACCACCCGTGCCACCAGCTCGGACAGGTGCTGCACGAAGGCCTGGAAGTCGGGTTCGGAGCGCTTCTGCAGCGCGGCGACGGCGTCGCCGAAGTACGCCTGGCTGAGCCGTTCGACGTTCGCGACGACGGGCTCCAGGTCGACCCTGATCCGCAGCCGGTCGCCGTCGCCCTCCAGGTAGTGGACCATTTCCTCGATCTGGCCCTCGCCCATGGTGCGCAGCGTCTCCGGCGGGATCACCACCTTGAGGTTCGAGGTGACGGTCGACTGCGGAACCGGCAGCCGCTCCAGCAGGTCGCTGGTGAACGGCGTGCTGCCCGGATCCACCAGCACCTCGTCGTAGAAGCGCTGGTAGGCGTGCTCGTCCTCCAGCACCTGGCCGTAGAACCCGGCGTCCAGCACCGTACTGCGGACGACGGCCGCGGCGGCCAGGACGGTCAGGCTCAGCACCGCCACGCACCAGACCAGCACCTCGACCCAGGGCGGGCACCGGAACAGTGCGTTCATGGAACCATTCTCGTATCAGCCGGCCGCCGTGCCGCACGGCGCCCGGACCGGGAGTGCCATCACACGCATGCCCCGGCCCGGCCCTGCCGATACGTGTCAGCTTCCGCCCGGCACCTCCCCGGGGGCAGCACTGCCCCGGTGGGCGAGGCCGCCGACCAGGGCCAGGTCGCAGGCCCCCGGACCGGATCCCGGTCCGGGGGCCTGACCCGACCTGACCGGCTCAGACCGCCGGTGCGGGATACGTCGGGTACTCCACCCCGGAGACGTGCTGGACGACCCGCACGACCTGGCAGGAGTAGCCGAACTCGTTGTCGTACCAGAGGTAGAGGATCGCGTTGTCGCCCTCGACCTTCAGCGCGCCGGCGTCCACGATCGAGGCGTGGCGCGAGCCGATGAAGTCGCTGGAGACCGCGTCGGGGGCGCTGATGAAGTCGATCTGGCGCTTGAGCGGCGAGGTCAGCGACACCTCGCGCAGGTGGTCCAGGACCTCTTCGCGGGTCGCCTCCCGGGCCAGCTGGAGGTTGAGGATCGCGATCGACACGTCCGGCACGGGCACCCGGATCGAGCTGCCGGTGATCCGCGCCTTCAGGTCGGGCAGCGCCTTGGCGACGGCCGAGGCGGCGCCGGTCTCCGTGATGACCATGTTCAGCGGCGCGCTGCGGCCGCGGCGGTCCGACTTGTGGTAGTTGTCCAGCAGGTTCTGGTCGTTGGTGAAGGAGTGCACCGTCTCCACGTGACCGCGCAGCACGCCGTACTCGTCGTCCATCGCCTTCAGCGGCGGGACGATCGCGTTGGTGGTGCAGGACGCGCAGGACAGGATCCGCTCGTCCGGCTTGACGGTGTCGTGGTTGACGCCATGGACGATGTTCGGGACGTCGCCCTTGCCCGGCGCGGTCAGCACGACCTTGTCGATGCCCGGGCGCAGGTGCTTCGACAGGCCCTCGCGGTCGCGCCACTTGCCGGTGTTGTCGATGAGGATGGCGTCCTTGATGCCGTACGCCGTGTAGTCGACCTGGCTCGGGTCGTCCGCGTAGATCACCTTGATGGCGTTGCCGTTGGCGAGGATCGTGCTGCTGTCCTCGTCGACGGTGATCGTGCCCTGGAACTGGCCGTGCACGGAGTCGCGGCGCAGCAGCGAGGCGCGCTTGACCAGGTCCTGCTGCCCACCGCCCCGCACGACGACGGCGCGCAGCCGCAGCCCGTTGCCGGAGCCGGCCTTCTCGATGAGCAGCCGGGCGACGAGCCGGCCGATGCGGCCGAAGCCGTACAGGACGACATCGCGGCCCTCGCGCCGGTCGGTCTTGTTGGCGCCGGTGGCCCCGGCGACGGCCTCGGCCGTGAACTCCTCGACCGACAGACCCCGGTCGTCGGTCCGGTAGGTCGCGGCGAGCATGCCGATGTCGATCTGCGAGGGCCCCAGGTCGAGCGTGGTGAGTGCGCGCAGGAAGGGCATCGTCTCGGTGACCGAGAGCTCCGCCCCGGCGATCTGGCGGGCGAAGCGGTGGGTCTTGAGGATGCTGACCACCGACTTGTTCACCAGGGAACGGCTGTGCAGCAGGATCGTGACGTCCTGCTCCCGGTGCAGCTTCCCGATCATCGGGATCATCGATTCCGCGGTCTCTTCGCGGTGCTTCCAGTTGGTGAACGAGTCGTCGTTGACAGTCACGTCTCTTATCTTTCGAGCTAGGCGGCGCTCATATGCTAACCCCACCGCGTTGATGATCGATCAAGTGGGCCCCGGGCTGATCAGATGAGTACGGAACCGGGTGCGCCGCTCGAACAGGGTTGCGCCGTGGGCGACCGGGTACGCGAGGCTGGACCCGGGTCCGCGCCGATCGTTCGCGCGGGCCGCAACACCGCCGCTACCAGGGAATCTGCCATGGAGACACCCGCGAACGACCACCCCGTCACGCCGGCTCAGCGGGCGCTGGACACGCTCGCCGAGTCCCCCGAGGCCGCCGACAACACGGCGGCGCTCGACACGCTCGCGAGCAGCGACGTCCTCGTGCCGGTGCCCGACGACGCGAACGACCGGGACGCCGCCGACCCCGGCATGCTGGCGCTTCCGGTGCTGGAGCAGCAGGGCGGCCGGCAGGTGGTGCCCGTGTTCACCTCGGAGCTGGAGATGGCCGGCCTGCTGCCGTACGTCTCCCGCTACCGCATGGTGCCGCTGGGAGCCCTCGCCGCGCAGTGGCCGGCCGACGACCTGTCGCTGTCCATCGACGCCGGGTCGGAGCACCGCCTCACCCTCACCTCGGACGGCGTGCGCACCCTGCTGGCCCGTCCCTAGGGGCGAGGGCCCAGGGTCTTCGGCCTCGGCCGGTGACGAGGGCCGCCGACCCCCGTCAGGGGCGGGGTCCCTCGTCGTCGCCGAGGGTGCGGGCCAGCGCGGCCCGCTGCAGCGGCAGTATCTCGGCGTGCAGGTCCCGGCCCCTGGGGGTCAGCGTGACGTACACGCCGCGCCGGTCCTCCGCGCACATGGAGCGCTGCACCAGGCCGTCCTTCTCCAGCCGGGCGATCAGCCGGGACAGCGCGCTCTGGCTCAGGTGCACCCGGCCGACCAGGTTCTGCACCCGGCACCGGTCACCGGCCGCCGGCCCCTCGGACACGAGGAGGTCGAGCACCTCGAAGTCGCTCGCGCCCAGGCCGTGCGGGTGCAGTGCCCGGTCGATCTCGCACATCGTGCGGGCGTGCACCGACAGGATGTCCCGCCACCGTTCCTCGAGCCGCGCACCGGCCGTCTTGGCTCCCATGGATGAACGGTAGCACCGGAACCGATATTGGTTGAATGTGCAAATGGCCCGGTTGCCGGACAACGGGGCCCCGGCTGCGGGAAGGTGGAGGGACACGGCAGGACGGGCCCGCGCGCAGGGAGGACGAGATGCTCAGGACGCCCGTGCACGGCACGCGTCTCGACATCCTGGAATGGCTGAAGGACCCGGCCGCGCACTTCCCGCCGCAGCGTCACGTCGACCCCGCCGAGCACGGTGTCCACGCGGGCCCCGTCGCCGCGAAGCTCGGGGTGTCCCGCCGGGTGGCCGAGGCCCACCTGGGGCTCCTCGCCCGTCTCGGCCTGCTCCGCGCCCGGAGGATCCGCCGCCGCACCTATTACCGGCGCGACGAGGTGCGGATCGCCGAGGTGGCGCGGATGTTCGAGAAGGGCTGGTAGGCGCGGGCACCGGCCCCCGGCCCGCCTCGCCGCGACACCGCTCGCTGGGGTGACACGCGCCGACGCGCTCCGGCGTGACGCCCGGCGCACAGCCGGGTGTAGTAGGAACTGGATGCCATGAGCGCCATCAGCATCGGTCAGGCCGTCGTCCTCGGAGCCGTCGAGGGGGTGACCGAGTTCCTGCCCGTCTCCTCCACCGGACACCTCAAGATCGTCGAGGGGCTGATGGGCATCCCGGTCGACGACGACGCCGTCATCGGCTTCTCCGCGGTCATCCAGGTCGGCGCGATCGCCGCCGTGCTCGTCTACTTCTCCAAGGACATCGCGCGGATCGTCACCGCCTGGGTGCGCGGACTGCGCGACCGGGAGGAGCGCTACCACCACGACTACAAGTTCGGCTGGTGGGTCATCTTCGCCACCATCCCCATCGTCCTCGTCGGCCTGGCCGCCAAGCCCCTGATCAAGGGCCCCCTGGCCTCGCTGTGGGTGGTCGCCGGCTCGCTCATCGTCGGCAGCGGCGTGATGTGGTGGGCCGACCGCACCGGGCGGCACAAGCGGGGCGAGGACGACACGTCCTTCAAGGACGCGATGCTGGTCGGCGGCTCCCAGATCCTGGCCCTGCTCTTCCCGGGCTTCTCCCGCTCCGGCGCCACCATGTCCACGGCCCTGCTGCTCGACCTGGACCGGGTCGCCGCCACCCGGCTGTCCTTCTTCCTCGGCATCCCGGCCCTGACCGGGGCGGGCCTGTACGAGCTGAAGGACGCCCTGGGCACGGGAGCGGGCGCCGCGCCGCTGGCGGTCGGCACCCTCGTCTCCTTCGTCGTGGCCTACGCCTCCATCGCCTGGCTGCTGAAGTTCGTCGCCAAGCACTCCTTCAACGCGTTCGTCATCTACCGCATCGCGGTCGGCGTCCTGCTGTTCGGGCTGCTCGGCGCGGGCGTGCTGCACAGCTGACGCCGCTCAGCGTGCGGCGCGCAGCGGCTCCCCGACGCTCCTCATGTGCCGCAGTGCCTCGCGGTGCGAGGCCAGCAGCCCCGTCTGGTGGTACGGCACGCCCAGTTCGGCGCAGTACGCCTCGGTGATGACCTGGGCCCGGCCGAGGGCCGGGGTCGGCATGCTGGGGAAGAGGTGGTGCTCGATCTGGTAGTTGAGGCCGCCCATGAAGGCGTCGACGAGCACACCGCCCCGCACGTTGCGGGAGGTCAGCACCTGACGGCGCAGGAAGTCCAGCCGCATGCCCTCCTCGATCATCGGCATGCCCTTGTGGTTGGGCGCGAAGACCGAGCCCAGGTAGATCCCGAACAGGCCCTGGTGCACGGCGAGGAAGACCAGCGCCTTGCCCGGGGAGAGGACCGTGAACAGGCCGCCGAAGTACAGCCCGAAGTGGGCCACGAGCAGGCTGCCCTCCAGCACCGGCCGCTTCACGGCCCGGCTGCCGAGCGCCTTGAAGCTGTTGAAGCTCAGGTTGAGGCCCTCCAGCGTCAGCAGCGGGAAGAACAGGACCGCCTGGTGCCTGCCGATGAACCGGGGGAGCCCGGTCGCCCTGGCGGCCTGACCCCGCGACCACACCAGGATGTCGGGGGAGACGTCCGGGTCCTTCTCCTCGTGGTTGGGGTTCGCGTGGTGGCGGGTGTGCTTGTTCATCCACCAGCCGTAGCTCATGCCCAGCAGCAGGTTCGCCGCCAGCAGGCCGCCCGCCTCACTGGGACGCCGGCGCGTGAAGACCTGCCGGTGGGCGAGGTCGTGGGCGGCCAGTCCCAGCTGGCCGAAGACCACGGCGAGCGCGACCGCGACGAACAGCTGGCTCCAGCTGTCCCCCAGCGTGACGAAGGCGGCCACACCGCCGGCGAGCGCGAGGGCGACGGCGCCGAAACGGACCGTGTAGTACAGCGGGCGGCGCCGGAGCAGCCCCGCGTCGGCCATCCGCCGTGACAGTTCGGAGAAGTCGCTCCCCTTCTCGCGTCCCTTTTCCCGTGCGGGCGTGGGCAGGCTCTCGACGAGCACCGTTGATTCGACCATGCACTTGAGTATGTGAACGGGCTGCCGGCCGCAGAATGGCGTCCGCCCCCGAAGCGGGGGTGAGGCCAGCACCACCCCGGTACGGGGGTCCACCACCCTCGGCCGCCCGCCGTCCGGGCCGGCCGAGGGAGAATGGCGATCATGAGCACATCGACGACCTTCCGGCCGGTCCTCGAGCGCATCGCCGAGGAGATCGAGCGGACCCCGGGCAGCGGGCGGCCCGCCGACTACATCCCCGCCCTCGCCGCCCGGGACCCGCGCCGCTTCGGCATGGCCGTCGCCGAACCGGACGGCACGGTCTACGGCGTGGGGGAGTGGCGGGAGCCGTTCTCCGCGCAGTCCATCACCAAGGTCTTCACCCTCGCCCTGGACCTGGCCAGGGAGGGCGACGCCCTGTGGGAGCACGTGGGCCGCGAGCCGTCCGGCAACCCGTTCAACTCCCTGGTGCAGCTGGAGTACGAGAACGGCATCCCGCGCAACCCGTTCATCAACGCGGGCGCCCTCGTCGTCACCGACCGGCTGCACACCCGTACCGGTGACGCGGCCGGCGAACTGCTCGCCTTCCTGCGCGCCGAGAGCGGCAACCCGGACCTGACCCACGACGAGGAGGTCGCCGCCTCGGAGGCCGCGCACGGCGACCGGAACGCTGCTCTGGCGCACTTCATGGCGTCGTACGGCAACATTGACAACCCGGTGCCGGTGCTGCTCGACCAGTACTTCCGCCAGTGCTCCGTCACCGCCTCCTGTGCCGACCTGGCGCTGGCGACCGGCTTCCTGGCCCGGCACGGCATCCGCGCCGACGGCACCCGGCTGCTCAGCCGCAGCCGGGCCAAGCAGATCAACGCGGTGATGCTGACCTGCGGGACCTACGACGCGGCCGGGGACTTCGCCCACCGGGTGGGGCTGCCGGGCAAGAGCGGGGTCGGCGGCGGGATCATCGCGGTGGTGCCGGGCCACTGCACGCTGTGCGTGTGGAGCCCCGGCCTGGACGAGCGGGGCAACTCGGTGGCCGGGGTGGCGGCCCTGGACCGCTTCACCACGCTCACGGGGTTGTCGGTGTTCTGAAGGTGCCCGACGAGGTCGTCAACTCCCGTCGTCCGGTACGAGCCTGAGCCGCAGGGCCAGTGCCACGACGCCCGCACCGAGCCCCGCGACGCTGAGGATCGCACCGGTCTCCGGCCAGCCCGGCCCGTCCTCGGCCGGCTCGGCCGCGGTCACCGCCGCGGGCGCCGCCTGCGGTCCCTGCCGGGGCCGGGCCCGCTCGGGGACCAGCGAGCCCACCGGGTCGACCTCCCCGTCCGCCGCGAAGCCCCAGTCCAGCAGGGCGCGGGCCTCCTCGTACACGGCGTGGCCGCCGCCCTCCTGCGGGTTCATCACCGTGACGACCAGGGTCCGTCCGTCGCGGCGGGCGGCGGCGATGAGCGTGTTGCCGGCGTTGCTGGTGTAGCCGTTCTTGACCCCGATCAGGCCCGGGTACGGCTCCACACCGTCGGCCCCGGTGAGCAGCCGGTTGGTGTTCATGATCCCGTACGAGCCGCCGTCGCGGCCGGGGAACACCGCGTCGACCTTGGCGCAGTACCGCGCGAAGTCGGGGCGCCGCAGCCCTTCCCGGCCGAAGACCGCCAGGTCGTAGGCCGAGGAGACCTGGCCGGGGGTGTCGTACCCGTCGGGCGAGCGGACGTGGGTGTCCAGGGCGCCGAGCGCGCGGGCCTGGGCCTGCATCCGGGCCGCCGTGGCGCTCCAGCCGCCGGTGAGCGAGGCGAGGACGTGCACGGCGTCGTTCCCGGAGTTGAGGAAGACGCCGTTCCACAGGTCGGAGACTCGGTAGGTCTGGCCCTCGACGACTCCGACCAGACTGCTGCCAGGACCGATGCCGGACAGGTCCCCGGCGCTGACCTCGTGACGGATGCCGCCGGGCAGGGCGGGCAGCACCGTGAGGGCGAACAGCGTCTTGAGGGTGCTGGCCGGCGGCAGTTGGCGGTGCGCGTCGTCGGCCGCCAGTACGTCGCCCGTGCCGGCGTCGGCCACGACCCAGGACAGCGCGGAGACATCGGGAACCCGGGGCGCTCCGGGATGCGGCCGGACCTGGGTGCCGGAGCGGTACAGCGGCGACGGCCCGGCCGCCGCCGCAGCACCGGGCGGAGCGGGGTCCGGCCGTCCCGCGCGGGCGGCCGCGGTGGCGGGCACGAGCGTCAGCAGCCCCGCCACGCAGAGCATGCAGCTGGATCGAACCGCCCGGGATGAGAATCCGATAGTCATACCGCAAACGTAGGAACGGCCCCCCGCACCGCCACGCTGACCGGGCCGGGTCCGCTCCGCAAGCACCCGGATGCCGTAGCCGACGCCGGCGGCGGGCGGGCGCGACGGTGCGACGGCACGGCCGGGGTGCGGATCAGTCGGCGGGCAGCGTCGGCTGCACCTGCTTCAGGAACGTGGCGTTGTCCGGCGTCCGGCGCAGCCGCTCCAGCAGGGTCTCCAGGCCGGAGAGTCCGTCCCGGGTGCCCAGGAGTGCCCGGCGCAGCCCGCGCACGGCGGTCGTCTCGGCGGCGGAGAGCAGCAGCTCCTCGCGCCGGGTGCCGGAGCCGGTCAGTTCGACGGCCGGGAAGACCCGGCGGGAGGCCGGCTCCCGGCTCAGCCGCAGCTCCATGTTGCCGGTGCTCTTGAGTTCCTCGAAGTAGTAGTCGTCGGCGCGCGAGCCGGTCTCCACCAGGGCGGTGGCGAGGATGGTGAGGGAGCCGCCCTCCTCCGCCTTGCGGGCCGCGCCGAAGAAGCGCTTGGGCCCGAGCAGCGCTGCCGCGTCGACGCCGCCGCTGAGCGTGCGGCCGCCGGAGGAGGCGGCGTTGTTGTGCGCCCTGCACAGCCGGGTGAGGGAGTCGAGGAGGATCACCACGTCCTCCCCGGCCTCCACGAGCCGCTTGGCCCGCTCGATCACCAGCTCGGCGAGGGCGATGTGCTGCCTGGCGCTCTGGTCGAAGGTCGAGGAGTACACCTCGCCCCGCACCGAACGCCGCATGTCGGTGACCTCCTCCGGGCGTTCGTCGAGCAGCACCACCATCAGCCGGGCCTCGGGGTGGTTGCCCGCCACCGCGGCGGCGATCTGCTGGAGGAGGACGGTCTTGCCGGTCTTCGGCGGGGCCACGATCAGGCCGCGCTGGCCCTTGCCGACCGGTGCGACCAGATCGGTGACGCGCCCGGTGAGGCCGGCCGCCGGGTGTTCGAGCCGCAGCCGCTCGTGCGGGTGCAGCGGGGTGAGGTCGGCGAAGTGCCGCCGGGTGCTCCGCCGGTCGGGGGTACGGCCGTTGACGCGGACGACGTCGGTCAGGGTGCGCCGCTCGCCGCACACCCCCTCGACGAGGTCGCCCTTGCGCAGCCCGTGCCGGCGGATCAACGCGGGGGAGAGGGCGGGGTCGTGGGGCCCGGGCTGCAGGCTGTCGCCCCGCAGGCGTCCCTTCCCGCCCGCTTCGAGGTCGAGGACACCGCTCGCGATCTGGGCCGGGGACTGCTGGGCAGGGGGGTGTTCGAGTGTGGTGGTCATGGTGGTCGGTCCTTTCGAGGACACGGGCATGGGACATGCGGAAGGAAGGGGGGAAGCCGCGTGAGGGGTCGGACGACACGCCTCCGGGCGGCGGGAACAGCACCTCGGACACGGCGGGGACGAGGTCCCTGCTCACGAGGTTGTGCTGAGAAGCGGACGCACCGGTCGCACCAGGACGGGCGGATCCGCGAACCGAAGGGGAACTGGCACCGGCGCCCCGATCAAGAGGGGCGTACACAAGTGCTGACTGCACCGTACCACGGCTGGTGCGCCGTGGCGGTGGGGTGGGACACATCGCGTCCCACCCCCTGCAACACCGCCGGTGCGGAGCCTGTTCCTGCTTCTCTTCCGTCTGCCGCGATGTCCGTACCGGGCTCAGCCGGCCGAACGCGTCCGGGCCACCGGCGTCTGTCGCGCCTCCTCGGCGATCCGCTCGAACTGCGCGGCCATGGCCTCCTGGAGGGCCTGTGCGCCCGAGAGCGGACGCACCATCACCGTCAGCTCGTCGATGCGGCCGGACGCGTCGAGGTGCAGGAAGTCGCAGCCGCTGATCTCGCGGTCGCCCACCCGCGCCGCGAAGACCAGCGCGTGGTCTCGCCCGTCCGCCTCGCCGATGACGCGCTCGTAGCGGAAGTCCTCGAAGACGCGCTCGACCGCGCGCAGGATCGCCGCCGTGACCGCCTTGCCCCGGTAGGGCTTGAAGACGACGGGGCTGGAGAACACCACGTCGTCGGCCAGCAGCGCTTCGACGGCGTCCATGTCGTGTGCCTCGACCGCCGCACGGAATGCTCGCATCGCCACTCCTTCATACTGAACTATTTGAATAGGTGTGAAGTAGAGTAGTCGTCGGGATGCGTACTTGCTAGCGTGTCGACATGTCTCTCAAGTACGCCGTCCTGGCCGCCCTCCTGGAGGGCGAGGCCTCGGGCTACGAGCTGTCCAAGGTGTTCGACGTGTCGCTCGCCAACTTCTGGCCCGCCACGCCGCAGCAGCTCTACCGGGAGCTGGAGCGCCTCGCGGGCGACGGACTCATCGAGGCCCGGACCGTGCCGCAGGAACGCAGGCCCACCAAGCGGCTGTTCTCGCTCACCGAGGCGGGCCGGGAGCAGCTCGGCGTCTTCGCCGCCGCGCCGACCCGGCGGCCCACCGCCGTCCGCGACGAGTTCCTGATCAAGATGCAGGCCATGGACGGCGTCGACCCGGCCGCGGTCCGCGCGCTGGTCGAGGAGCGCAGGGCGTGGGCGCTGGGCAAGCTCGCCCGCTACGAGCGGGTGCGCGAACGCCTCCTGGACGGCCGTACCGAGGAGGAGCACCTGCGGGAGGCCGACCGGGTCGGGCCCTACCTCACCCTGGCCGCCGGAATCACCTTCGAACGGGAGAACGCCCGCTGGTGCGAGCGCGTGCTCACCGTGCTCGACGAGCGCCGCACTCCCGCGGGGCCCGCCGGGCAGCCCCTAGGCTGACCGGATGTTCAGCCCCGAAGGTCCCACCCTGCGCGAACTCGCCGTCCAGGCGCTGTCGTCGGTCGAGCGCGGCTACGACCTGCTCGCCCCGAAGTTCGACCACACCCCGTACCGGACGCCGGACCGGGTGCTGGAGGCCGTGGCCCGCACACTGGAGCCGCTGGGGCCCTTCGGCGCCGGACTCGACCTGTGCTGCGGCACCGGCGCGGGCGTGGGCGTGCTGACCCGGGTGTGCCACCAGGCCGTGACCGGGGTGGACTTCAGCGCGGGGATGCTGGAGGTCGCGCGCGGGCGTGCGCTGCCGCCGGGGCCGGCGGTCTCCTGGGTGCGTGCGGACGCCCGCGCCCTGCCGTTCGGCCCCGCCTTCGACCTCGTGGTGAGCTTCGGGGCGTTCGGGCACTTCCTGCCCCGCGAACTGCCGGGCCTGTTCGGCCAGGTGCGCTCCGTCCTGCGGCCGGACGGCTGCTTCGCCTTCCCCGTCGTCGCCCCGCCCCGGCCCGGCTCCCCGGGGTACTGGACGCTGCTCGGCTTCGACGCGGCGATGCGGGTGCGCAACGCGCTGTGGCGGCCCCCGTTCGTCATGTACTACCGGACGTTCCGGCTCGGGGACGTGGGCCGCGAGCTGTCGCGGGCCGGCTTCCGCACCGACCTGCACGCCCTGCCGGAGTTCGGACGCCGCCCCGACGGCAGCCCGCGGGTCCGGCTGGTCGTGGCCCGGCGGCTCCCGTAGGCCGCCGGGTCAGCCGGCCGCGGGAAGGGTGAACTCGTAGACCAGGGCGTCCTGCCGGGTGTCCACCAGGAGATCGGTGATCTCCAGCGGCCGCGCGTACTGGTCGTGCACCCGCCGCACCACCCGGACCGACGCGGTGTCGGGCTGGAGCGTGATGGTGTCCCGGTGGTGCAGCGTCAGGCCCGCCCGGCGCATCCAGTCGTACGCCCGCCGCAGTTGCGCGCAGGCCACCCCGTCGGCCCGGTCGCGATAGCGGGCCAGCTCCTCGACCTCGGCGAGCGCCACGGCGGAAAACGATGTCACGGCCGTCCGCCTGCCGCTGCCCCCGGTCGCCGCCGACGTGTAGTGGTGCATCAGGGTCGGCCGGCCCGGCACCAGCCCCAGCGCGGCGGCGTGCTCCGGCGGCGGCGTCCCCCACACGACGGTGGCCCGGTCGCCGGTGCGGGGCTCCGCGGCCCGGGCACCGACCGGGAAGACCAGCGGCGCCGGACTCCCGGCCGGCTCCCCCGGCAGGGCGACGTGACTGCCCCGCCGGTCGGTGGTGAGCAGGCCGTCCCTGCGCAGCACGTCCAGGGCCTGCCGTACGGTCTCCCGGCTGACTCCGAAGTGCTCCGCCAGCCGGCGCTCGCCGGGCAGCCGCTCACCCGGCGGGACGGTACCGTCGCGCAGCTCGCCGAGCAGTTGGTCGGCCACCCGTCGGTACAGGGGCGGCCGGGCGTCGGCGGGGGACGGACCGGCGGGGGACGGGGCGTGCGGGGTGGTGCGGGCCATGCCGCGCCTCCTGTTGATGACGTACGGTAGCCACGCGGGCTCGGTGCGCCACCAGGATTACCATTGGTCTAAACCAGCTGGGAAGACCGGTCCGCCGGTTCGGCCGAAACACCACCCCGCACCTCAGGCGTAGCGGCTCAGCCAGCGCAGCTTCGCGGCCTCCTGGTACGGCCCGCCGCCCTCGTGATCATTGAAGTCGTACACCTCGATCGTCCGGTCCTCGTGCGACCAGGCGTTGAACGCGGCGAAAACGGTCGACGGCGGGCACGTCTGGTCCTCCAGGGCGGCCGAGAACAGGGCCGGCGCCCGGCCCCGCGCCGCGAAGTGCACGCCGTCGAAGTAGGACAGCGTGCGCAGCGCGTCCGCGGTCCGGCCGCGGTGCGTCTTCAGGTACAGCCCGACCTCGCGGTAGGGGTGCCGGTCGGTGAGCGTGGTCGCGCGCGGGAAGTCGCACAGGAACGGCACGTCCGGCGCGACGGCGGCCAGGTCCGGCACGAGCCCGCCCACCGCTATCGTTATGCCGCCGCCCTGGCTCGCGCCCAGCGCGACCGTGCGGGCCGGGTCGGCCAGCGGGTGGGAGCGGGCCGCCTCGACGGCGCG
Organism: Streptomyces hyderabadensis; assembly: GCF_020404845.1. Lineage (GTDB taxonomy): Bacteria > Actinomycetota > Actinomycetes > Streptomycetales > Streptomycetaceae > Streptomyces > Streptomyces hyderabadensis. Next base: position 51,234 of record NZ_JAIOJZ010000015.1, read on the forward strand.
CACGGCGTCGGTGAACACCCGGCGGTAGTAGTAGTTCTCCGGGGCGTCCAGGCCGCGGGTCATGAAGCCCGGGTACGCGGGCGTGCCCCCGACCGGGTCCGGGGTGCCGCCACCGCCGCCCCAGGCGCTGCCCTGGCCGCGGGTGTCCATCACGAAGTGGGCCCGCCCGGTGGACGCCCACAGCAGGTGCTCGTGCGGCAGCCCGCGCCCGCCGCCGTACCCGACGAACTCCACGACCAGCGGCAGCGGCTCGGCCGCCGCGGCCGGCAGGGTCAGCCAGCCCTTCACCGGGTGACCGCCGAACCCGGCGAACGTCACGTCGTACACCCGCACCGTGGACAGTCCCGTGTCGACCGGCTCGAAGCGGGCGCCGAGGTCGTGCTCGCGGGCCTCGGCGAGCGTCTTGCTCCAGAACGCGTCGAAGTCCTCGGGCTCGGCCGACGCGCTGCGGTACGCGCGGAGTTCGTCGAGCGGAAGGTCGAACAGGGCCATCGAGAACCGCCTTTGCGGGGAGACGCGGCAGACCGTGCGGATGATCACACGGTACGTGAGCGCCGCGAGGGGACGCCAGGTCCGGGCGTGCCCGACGACCGCGCGGACGGGGGCGCCGTCAAGCCCGGCGGTGGGTCCACTGCGGCTCGGTGAGCGCCCAGTCGCGGTCCCACTCCGCCATCCGGTGGCGCAGGGCCACCGCCCGTACGGCGCGGTGCGCGAGGAGCACCGTGAGCACGGTCCCGATGGTGGTGAACGAGCCGATGGTGGCGCTGTGCTGCCAGATCTCCGCACCGTCCGACGGCGGGGGCACGCTCCGGCCGCGGGAGTCCAGCCACACGTCGACCGTGTCACCGTGCCGGGTGTCGGCCGGCACCCGTGCCGTGGTGCTCTGCTCCGTGCCGTCCGCCGCCTTCCAGTGCACGGTCGCACGGTACGTGTGCTGTCCGCCGAGCTGTCCCGTCGACAGGGAGCCGGGCGTCCGGTCCTCCACCGTGGCACGGACGTGCTGCCGCTCGGCCCGTTGCTCGGCGACGACCGCCTCGGCCCGTCCGTACCCCCACCACGCGGTGGCGGCACCCAGCGCCGGCGCGGCCACGAACAGCAGCAGCGCGACGACCACCGTGGTCCACGCCTCGACGACGTCCGACCGGCGCCGCAGCGGATTGCGCCGCCAGCGCCAGCCGCGTACCCGGGTTCGCATGTCGACCTCCCCGCGATCACCGCGACCGGAGGAACGGACGGACGGCCGTCGAGCGCGGGGGCCGCCGCGCCTTCGTGTCGCGCCACGTGTGCGAGTGCCCGCACTGGACTGGTACCCAGTCCCGCGGGCCTCGCTCACGAACCGGGCGGGATCAGCCGAAGCGCTCGACGCGGATCCGGTCCACCGGCTGTCCGGCCGCCACCAGCAGCCGCGACGCGTGTTCCGCGAACGCGTTGGACCCGCACACGTAGGCCTCCCAGCCCCCGTCCGGCGGCTCGGCCAGGAACGGCGCCAGGTGCGCCGGGGCCAGCCGGCCCACGGGCGTCCCGGGCGGCGCGGTACGGGTGAACACGGGCGTCGTCTCCGCGCCGTACTCACCGGCGTAGATCAGCTCCTCGGGGCTCCGCGCGGACACCAGGAGCCGCAGCGGCACGCCGAGCCCGCGCGCCCGGTGGTGCCGCACCATCGACATCAGCGGTACGACGCCGGAACCGGCGCCCAGCAGCAGCGCGGGCCGGTCACCCGGCCAGGCGAAGAAGCCGCTGAGCGGGCCGCGCACCTCGATCTCGTCGCCGGGCCGCGCCACCGTGTGGAACCAGCCGGACACCTCCCCGTCGGGCACCCGGTCCAGGGTCAGCTCGATGTGCCCGGACTCGTCCGGTGCGGACGCCAGCGAGTAGTGGCGCTGCGCCCGGTAGCCGTCCTCGGCGGTGAGCCGCAGCATCAGGTGCTGGCCGGGCAGGTGGCCGGCCCAGTCGGGCACGGCGAGGCGGAAGGTGGAGGCGCGGGGCGTCTCGCGGCGGATCTCGGTGAGCGTGGCCGTCTGCCACGTCCCGGCCACCCGGCCGTTCACCTCGATGCGCCCGGGCACGGCGAACCGCGTCGGGGCAGTGAAGGCACCCGCGGGGTGCGTGGCCGTCTCAGTCACCGGCGTACCTCTGCTCCTCCCAGGGATTGCCGCGCGCGTGGTAGCCGTTGCGCTCCCAGAAGCCCGGCTCGTCGTGGTCGAGGAGCTCCAGCCCCGCGATCCACTTCACGCTCTTCCAGAAGTACAGGTGCGGCACCACCAGCCGCGCCGGACCGCCGTGCTCGGCGGCGAGCGGCTCCCCGTCGTACTCCCACACGATCCAGGCCCGCCCGCCGGTCAGGTCCGCCAGCGGCAGGTTCGCGGTGTAGCCGGTGTGCGCGTGGGCGACCGCGTGCGTGGCCGACGGCAGCGGCCCCGCCGCGTCCAGGAAGGCGTCCAGGGACACGCCGCCGAACCGCACCCCGAACTTCGACCAGCCGGTGACGCAGTGGATGTCGCCCGCGTACCCGGACGCGGGCAGCAGGCGGGCCTGTGCCAGGTCCCAGGTGCGGGGCTCGGCCACCAGGCCGCCCACCCGGAAGGTCCAGTCGGCGGGCGCGATCTCGGGCGTGACCTCGGCGGACAGCACGGGCCAGTCGTCGCCCGCGTCGTACTGGCCGGGCGGCAGTCCCGGCCGGGCCGCGCGGGGGCGTCCGGTGAAGCCTCGGGTGGGGTTCATGCGGTGGGGCCTTTCGGGCCGCCGGGGCGGGCTGCCCGCGGCCGGCGTGATCGGTGCGTACCCGTCAACCGTACGTGCCCCCGGCCGCCGCTCGGTCCTCGTCCCCGCCCGGGGCCGCGTCCGGCCACGCGTTGTACCGCTCCAGATACGCCGCGAAGCGGGTCAGGTCCTCCTCGGGCCAGTCGGCGAGCCGCTCCCGGAAGGCGGTCCGGCGGCGCTCGGTGACCCGGTCCAGGGCGTGCCGTCCCGACTCCGTCAGGTGCAGGACCTGGACGCGGTGGTCGTCCGGGTCGACCCGCCGCTCGATCAGCCCGGCGCGCTCCAGCGCGGACACCTGGCGGCTGACGGTGGACTTGTCCAGGGCGTAGTGGGCGGCCAGGTCCGTGGCCCGGCAGCCGTCCCGCTCCTCCAGGTGACCGAGCAGCGTGTAGGACACCAGCGACAGCTCCGGGTGCATGCGCCCCGCCGAGGCACGGGCCCGGCGGGCGAAGACCGTCATCTCCCGCTGGATGGTCTCCACGGCCGCGTCCGCGGGGCGTCCGCCGGGCCCGGCGGACGTCTCGTCCGGTGTCTCGGCAGCCGTCACGCTTCCTCCTCCGCATCGCTGGTTGCACAGTACAACTCTGACCGGGAGGCTGTGTACGTCAGCTGCGTGCGGAGGCCGGCGGCGGCTGATCAGTGGGGTAGTGTGACCGGCGGCCGCGGAACGCCCCGGCCGCCGGACGACTGGGAGGTGAGACCGATTACCGCTGTGTCGGCCCGGGTGCTCTCACCTCACGCCAGTGCGGTCACCGGAGACGAGTGACCCGGAGAGCGCCCTTCGGTACCCGAAAGGCTCTCGGCTTCCATGCCTCCCACCTTCCCCGCCTCACCCACCCCCGCGTCCTCCGCGGCCCCCTTCTCCGCGTCCCTCCCCTCCCGTGACGCCGTCGTGGCCGCGCTGCGCGCCGCCGGCTGCGTCTTCGCCGAGGACGAGGCCGCGCTCATCCTGACCGCCGCCCGCAGCGCCGCGGAACTCACCGCGCTCGTCGGCCGCCGCGTCACCGGCCTGCCCCTCGAACTGGTCCTGGGCTGGGCCGAGTTCCGCGGCCTGCGCATCGCGGTCGCCCCCGGCGTCTTCGTGCCCCGCCGGCGGACCGAGTTCCTCGTGACGCAGGCCCTCGCCCACGCGCCGCGCGCCAGGGTCATCGTGGACCTGTGCTGCGGCTCCGGTGCCGTCGGCGCGGCCCTGGCGGCCGCCCTCGACCGCCCCGAGGTGCACGCCGCCGACGTCGACCCGGCCGCGGTGCGCTGCGCCCGCGGCAACCTCGCGGACGCGGGCGGGCGGGTGTACGCCGGTGACCTGTTCGACGCGCTGCCCGACGCGCTGCGCGGCCGGGTGGACATCCTCGCGGCCAACGTGCCGTACGTGCCCAGCGGCGAGGTCGCCCTGCTGCCCGCCGAGGCCCGCGACCACGAACCGCTGGTCGCCCTCGACGGCGGCACCGACGGCCTCGACGTGCTGCGCAGGGTCGCGGACGAGGCGCCCGGCTGGCTCGCCCCGGGCGGCTGCCTGCTGGTCGAGACCAGCGAACGCCAGGCGTCCGACGCCGTCGACGCCTTCGCCCGGGCCGGTCTGACGCCCCGCCTCGCGGTCTGCGAGGAGCTGTACGCCCATGTGGTGATCGGCGTCGGCAACTGACCGGCACCGCTCGGCACCGCTAGCGCAGCGGCGGCGTGGCCCGGGCGATCAGCAGGGCCACGTCGTCGGAGTTCTCCGGCTCGTGCAGGGTGCGCAGCAGCAGGTCGCAGACCTCCTCCAGCGGGCGGTCCGGGCCGTCCAGCAGGGCCAGCAGCGCGTCCAGCCGCTCGTCCAGCGGATGCCTGCGCGTCTCGACCAGGCCGTCGGTGTAGAAGACCAGCCGGTCGCCCGGCTCCAGGCCGACCTCGGTGGTGGAGAAGGCGACGCCGCCCACCCCGAGCGGTACTCCGGTGGGCAGGTCGAGCAGCTCGGGCGGTCGCCCGGCCCGCAGACGGACCGGGGGCAGATGCCCGGCGTTGGCGATCAGGCACTGCCGCCGGTGCGGGTCGTGGACGGCGTACAGGCAGGTGGCGATGGCCTGGTCGAGACCGGCCGTGGTCCGCTCCAGGTGCCCGAGCAGCTGCGCGGGGTCCAGCTCCAGCGCGGCCAGCGTGTTGGTCGCGGTGCGCAGCCGCCCCATGGACGCCGCCGCCGCGATGCCGCTGCCCATCACGTCGCCCACCACGAGCGCGGTCCGGCCGCCCGCCAGCTCGATCACGTCGAACCAGTCGCCGCCGACCTCGCTGGTGCCGCCGGCCGGCTGGTAGCGGGAGGCGACCTCGAGCCCCCCGGTGACCGGCGGATGGCTCGGCAGCAGGCTGCGCTGGAGGGTGAGGGCGGTGTCGCGGGCGTTCTGGTACCAGCGCGCGTTGTCGATCTGCAGCGCCGCCCGCGCCGCCAGCTCCCGGGCCAGCAGCAGGTCGTCCTCGTCGAACGGCAGCGGGTTGCCGATCCGCTTCAGGTCCAGGGCGCCCAGCACCTCGCCCCGCGCGATCAGCGGGACGGCCAGGTACGAGTGGACGCCCGCCCGGCGCAGCAGCTCGGCCGCCTCCGGCGACCGGGCGACCCGCCCCAGGTCCCGCGGCGTCGCCCGCGCCACCATCACCGGCCGGCCGGTGCGCACACACTCGGTGACCAGGCGGTCAGGTCCGTACCGGGCCACCAGACCGGGCGGGTCGGCCGCCGGCAGCGCGTCCCGGGCCGCGTCGTCGGCGCGCACGGCCAGCGCCCTGAGCACTGCGGGTTCGGCCGGGCCCAGCGTGCTGCGCCGGCCCTCGACCACGGCGTCCAGCAGGTCCACGGCGGCGATGTCGGCGAGAGACGGCACGGCCACGTCGGCCAGCTCGTACGCGGTGCGGTCCAGCTGCAGCGTGGTGCCGATCCGGGCGGAGGCGTCCGCCACCGCGTCCAGTCGGCGCCGCGCGGCCTCGGCCTCGGCACTCGTCCGGTACTGCTCGGTCACGTCCACCACCGAGACCGCCACGCCCAGCACGGCGCCCATGGCGTCCTCCAGCCGGTACAGCGAGACCGACCAGGTGTGCTCCTCGTCGGGGCCGGCGGGCGTCCGTCCGGTCATGGGCCGGTCGACCACCGGCCGCCCGGTCTCCAGCACCCCGCGTGCCGCCGCCTCCAGCGGACCGGCGTCCACCTGCGGCAGCAACTCACGGGTCGTCCGGCCGAGGTGCTCCTCGGCGGGGATGCCGTTGAGCCGCTCCAGCGCGGGGTTGACCGAGACGTACCGCAACTCGGTGTCCAGGACGGCCAGGCCGATCGGCGACTGCATGATCACCCGGGTGGACAGGGCCACGTCCCGCTCCAGCCGGCGGACCATCGACTGGTCGGCCGCCAAGCCGAGGGCGTAGACGTCACCGCGGTCGTCCAGCAGGCGCATGTTGCGGAACTCCACCAGCCGGGTGCTGCCGTCCTTGTGCCGGACGGGGAAGGCGCCGGCCCAGCTCCGGCCGGTCTTCATGACGTCCTCGAACAGCTTCACGACCAGGTCGAGATGGCGCTCGTGCACCATGATGCGGGCGGCGTACTGCCCCAGCGCCTCCGGCGCCGAGTAGCCGAACAGCTCCTCGGCCTGCGGGCTCCACAGGACGATCCGGCCCTCGGCGTCCAGGACGATCGAGGCCACGTTCAGCAGGTCGAGCAGTCCGCTGGGCCCCACCGGGCCGCGCGGCGACGGCTCGCCCTCGAACCCGGCAGACCCCGCTGCACTCATCCCACGCCCCGCCTTCGCCGTTCGACGCGCCACGCCCTTCGGTGCCGACCTCCTTGTTCTACCGCGTTCCACCGCGCACGGGGCCGGTTCGTCAGGGCTTCGCCGCCTCCTCCCCAGCATCTCCCCGCGGGGCGGGGAACGCCGCACGGAACATCTCCGGTGGGACCTTGGCCGGAGCCGGAGCGACCGGAGTTGGTCTGTACATGACTCCGTGGACGGTCCAGACTGTGCGCCGAACGGCCCGCCCCCGCCCAGGCCGCCCGGCCACCCCCACCGAGGAGCACCCATGCCCCTGCGCGTCCGGCAACGTTGTCACACCGCCCTGACCGGTCTCGCCGTCCTCGCACTCTCCCTCTGCCTCGCCGGTCCGGCCGCGGCGGACGCCCCCGCCGCCAAGGCCCGGGCCGCCGAGAGCTGGACCGAGGTGGGCTCCGACCGCGCCGACCCGCTGACCGAGAGCCAGGGCCTGGCCTCGGTGGAGGTCCCGGCCGGCAGCCCCAACCGCTACACCGGGATCGGCACCATCCCGCTCGGCCTCAGCACCCGCGGCTGGAACCACGTCGGCGACCCCGACGCCTCCTACGACGGCCACTACGTCGAGCCGTACCAGCGCGACGACGGGAACACCAAGATGTTCCGCGTGCAGGCACCGGACGGGAGCTGGTCGGAGTACGTGCACACGCTGAGCGCCGGGGAGGCGCTGAACAACTCGTGGTCCGCGATCTCACCCGACGGACAGTGGATGCTGGCGGGGGAGTGGGGCACCATGAACCGGCTCTTGGTGTTCCCGACCCCCGGCGTCAATCCGGCGACCTCGCCCTCGGCGGACCTGCCGCAGGCGGCCACCGTCCGCCTGGACCATGCCGTGCGCGACGTGCAGGGCTGCGACTTCCTGGACGCCACCACCCTGCTGTGCTCCTCCGACGACCCGGAGGGCGCCCTCTTCGGCATCACGAAGCCGCTCCTGCGGATCGACCTGTCGGCGGCGCCGAACGGCACCGCCGACGTCACCGGCCACGTGACCGCGCTGCGGCAGCTGCCCCTGCGCAGCGCCTGCTCCGGGAGCTTCGAGGCGGAGGGCGTCGACTACGACCGGCGCACCGGCACCCTGCGCGTGATCGTCGTGTCGCCCGGCTTCTGCGTGCTCACCGACAGCAAGACGTACCGGTTCACCCGGGGCTGACCCGGCGGGCTGTCCCGGCCCCTTCGCGCCGGGCCGCCGAGGGTGCTTTTCTGGTGGTATCGGCCAGTGCGGCTTCGGTCACGACCACGAGAGGGAGCGATCACGATGGACGGTGAGCGACTGCATCCGGAGTCCGTCTCGGTGGAGCTGAGCGGATGCAGCAAGGAGGACGCCAGGACCGTGTTCGACACCCTGTGCGCGTGCTTCTCCTCCGACCGGCACGCGGGCGACGTGACCCGGGAGTACGACGAGGTGCGCCCGACCGTGTGGCTCGGCACCTTCGACGTGGCCGACGAACAGCGGGGCGAGTGCGGCCCCGCCCGGCTCGGGGCGTCCGTGGAGGCCGACGCGCAGGGCGGCTACTGGGCGATCGAGCGGCTCCGTTCCACCCTGGACTCCCTGTTCACCGTGCAGGACCTGAGCCAGGCCTCCGGGGACCAGGAGCGCGAGCTGCACGTACGGCTCGAGAGCCGCTGAGCCGCTGAGCCGGTCCCGCCGGGGCGGTGAGGTGTGCGCCACCCCATTGTGCAACTAGTTGCACAATGGGGTGGCCGTCCTCTACAACAGAGGCACGTCACCGCGCACGGAGGGCCCGATGAGCCGTTACCCGCACCTGCTGAGCCCGCTCGACCTGGGCTTCACCACGCTCCCCAACCGGGTCCTGATGGGCTCCATGCACGTCGGCCTGGAGGAGGCCGAGCGCGGGTTCGAGCGCATGGCCGCCTTCTACGCCGCCCGGGCCCGCGGCGGAGTGGGCCTGATCGTCACCGGCGGCATCGCCCCCAACGACGAGGGCCGCCCGTACGAGGGCGGTGCCAAGCTCACCTGCGAGGCGGAGGCCGAGCAGCACCGCACCGTCACCGACGCCGTGCACCGCGAGGGCGGCCGCATCGCCCTGCAGATCCTGCACTTCGGCCGCTACGCCTACCACGCCGACCTGGTCGCCCCGAGCGCGCTCCAGGCCCCGATCAGCCCGCACGTCCCGCGCGAGCTGACCGACGCCGAGGTCGAGCGCACCATCGACGACTACGTCCGCACCGCCCGCCTCGCCGGCGCGGCCGGGTACGACGGCGTCGAGATCATGGGCTCCGAGGGGTACCTGATCAACGAGTTCGTCGCCGCGCGGACCAACCACCGCACCGACCGCTGGGGCGGCTCCTACGAGAACCGGATGCGCTTCCCCGTCGAGATCGTCCGCCGGGTGCGCGAGGCCGTCGGAGAGGACTTCATCGTCGTCTACCGCCTGTCCATGCTCGACCTGGTGCCCGGCGGCTCCACCCTGGACGAGGTGATCACCCTCGCGAAGGCCGTCGAGGCCGCCGGAGCCACGATCATCAACACCGGCATCGGCTGGCACGAGGCCCGCATCCCCACCATCGCCACCTCCGTGCCGCGCGGCGCCTACACCTGGGTGACCAAGCGGCTGATGGGCCAGGTGTCCGTCCCGCTCGTCACCACCAACCGCATCAACACCCCCGAGGTGGCCGAGCAGTTGCTCGCCGAGGGCGCCGCCGACATGGTCTCGATGGCCCGCCCGATGCTCGCCGACCCCGACTTCGTCGCCAAGGCCGCGGCCGGCCGCCCCGAGGCGATCAACACCTGCATCGGCTGCAACCAGGCCTGCCTGGACCACACCTTCAGCGGCCAGATCACCTCCTGCCTGGTCAACCCGCGCGCCTGCCACGAGACCGAGCTGGTCCTGACCCCGGCCCGGCGGCGCAAGCGCGTCGCCGTCGTCGGCGCCGGACCGGCCGGACTGGCCTGCGCGGTGAGCGCCGCCGAACGGGGCCACGAGGTCACCCTGTTCGACGCCGCGAGCGAGATCGGCGGGCAGCTGAACGTCGCCCGCAAGGTCCCAGGCAAGCAGGAGTTCGACGAGACGCTGCGCTACTTCCGCACCCAGCTCGCGGCCCACGGCGTCGACGTGCGCCTGAACACCCGCGTCGGCGTCGACGACCTCACCGGCCACGACGAGGTCGTCGTCGCCACCGGCGTCACCCCGCGCACCCCCGACATCCCCGGCATCGACCACCCGTCCGTCGTCGGCTACCTGGACGTCCTGCGCGACGGCGCCCCGGTCGGCGAGCGCGTCGCGATCCTCGGCGCGGGCGGCATCGGCTTCGACGTCGCCGAGTACCTCACCGACGGCGGCGACAAGGCGCACGAGGACCCGGAGGCGTACTTCCGCCTCTGGGGCGTCGACACCGGCTACCGCGCCCCCGGCGGCCTCGCCGCGCCGGAGCGCCCCGCGCCGCCGCGCACCGTCCACCTGCTCCAGCGCAAGACGTCCAAGGTCGGCGCCGGGCTCGGCAAGACCACCGGCTGGATCCACCGCACCGAGCTGAAGCACCGCGGCGTCACCATGGTCCCGGGCGTGCGCTACGACCGGATCGACGACGCCGGAGTGCACATCACCGTCGACGACGAGTCCACCGTACTGGAGGTCGACACGGTCGTCCTGTGCACCGGCCAGGAGCCGAGCCGGAGCCTGTACGACGAGCTGATCGCGGCCGGTCGCGCCGCGCACCTGGTCGGCGGCGCCGACGTGGCCGCCGAACTGGACGCCAAGCGCGCCGTCAAGCAGGGCACCGAGCTGGCGGCGGCGCTGTAGGAGGCGGGTGGGCCGTCCCTAGGATGAGCCCATGTCACTCCCGCACGCGATCCTCACCGCCCTGGTCGAAAAGCCGTCGTCGGGGCTGGAGCTGACCCGCCGGTTCGACCGGTCGATCGGCTACTTCTGGTCGGCGACGCACCAGCAGATCTACCGCGAGCTGGGGAAACTGGAGGCGCAGGGACTGATCCGGGCCCTGCCCGGGCAGCAGCCGGCCCGCGGGCAGAAGAAGTCCTACGAGGTCCTGCCCGCCGGCCACGCCGAACTGTCCCGCTGGACCGCGACCCCGCAGGACCCCAAGCCGCTGCGGGACACCATGCTGCTGCGGCTGCGCGCCGCCGCCGTGGTCGGCACCGCCGGTGTCGAGGCGGACCTGCGACGCCACCTGGAGCTGCACGAACGGCAGTTGGCCGAGTACGAGGAGATCGAACGGCGCGACTTCCCGCCCGGCCGGGACAGCCCCGAGGACCGGCTGCGGCACCTGGTGCTGCGGGCCGGCATCGATCTGGAGACGTTCTGGACCCGGTGGCTCGGGCACGCGCTGGCGGAGTTCGCGGAGCTGCCCGGCGACGAACCGGCCTGACCGGACCACGATCCATCAGGCGTCGGCTCAGAGAGGTGTCGGCTCAGAAGCGGTACGGCTTCGAGCGGCGGCGCAGGAACCAGGCCGCGGCGATGACGCCCGCCCCCACCAGCGCGCCCCCCGCCACCAGGGTGGCCGTGCCGTAGTCCTGGACGGCCCCGCCGAGACCGCCCATGACGCCGCCGGGCGACGCGGACGGGGACGGGGCGGCGGACCGGCTCGGCGAGGGCGAAGGGGAGGGGGCCGAGGAGACGATCACCGTCTGGGTGCCCGCGGTGCTGTTGTTCGAGCACATGACGATCACCGTGTAGGTGCCCGGCGAGATTCCCGACCAGGCCGCGGACTGGCCCGAAGCGCTGCCGGACAGCGCCACCTGGCGGCCCTGGGCGAAGTCCCGCTGACTGCTGGTCAGCAGCGAGGCGGTGCCCCAACTGCCGTTGAGCTGGGCGCAGGCCGTGGTCGTGACCGACACCGTGGTCCCGGTGGTGCTCACGGAGATCCCCGGTCCCGCCGCGACCGGTCCGGCGGCCAGGGCGGCGGGCAGCGCGGCGGCGGCCGCCACGGTGGCGCCGGAGCGGAGAAGTGGCGATGAGATGCGCATGTGGACTGCCCTCCGGCGGCACGGTCGGCGGTACATCCCTTGCGCCGCCGGGATCGGGAACGCCCGTGCCCCCGCTGGCAGCCAACAGGGCCCCGGCCGCACCCGCATGCGGAGGGCGACCGGGCAGGTGACGCGTTCCCCCGGCCGGGCCGGAGGCGGCCGGGCACCGGGTCAGCGGCCCGTTCCCGTGGTCACCTTCCGCTCCGTCGAGAAGCCGCCCCAGGTTCCGTCGGCCAGCCTCGCCCGGATCCGCACCCGGTGGGTGACCCCGGCCTCGCGTCCGGCGTAGAAGCTGTACTCGGCGCGGTCGCGCGGCGCGTCGGCGCCGTAGACCAGCGAGGTCGCCGCACGCCCGTCCAGGTGGATCTGGTACTCGGTCACCGGCGTCTCGGTGCGCGGCGGGATCCAGGAGAGGTCCAGGTAGTAGGCACCGTCGGCCCGGTGGGAGGCGGCGCGCAGCTTGGTGGGCGCGGTGGCGCGGCCGTCGTCGGTGCCCGGGGTGGTGAGCCGGACGGCGGTGCCCGCGGGGGAGACGTTGTCGGCGGCGTCCCGCGCGCGCACGGTGAACGAGTAGCGGGTGCCCGCCCGCAGTCCCGTCACCACGGCCGCCGTCTGGGCGCCGCCGACGCTGTGCACCTTCGTGTCGCCCTGGTAGACGTCGTAGGACACCACACCGCGGTCGTCCTTCGCGGCCGACCAGGTGAGCTGGACCGCCCGGCTGCCCACCGCACGGCCCTCGACGTCGCCGGGGCGGGTCGGCGCGGACTCGTCGTCCACCGCGGCCGCAGTGGTCGCCCGCACCTCCCGGCTGGGCGGCCCGAGCCGTCCCTCGGCGTCCCGCGCCCGCACGGTGAAGACGTACGACGTCGAGGGGCGCAGCCGGGTGACGTCCACCATCCGCTCGGCCGCCGGCACCTCCTTCACCAGCGTGCCGCCGCGGTACACCTCGTAGGTCCGCACGTCGTCGACCGCGTTCCACATCACGTGCACGGTGGTCGCGCTGCCGGCCTCGGCGGTGACGCCCGTCGGCACCGCGGGCAGCCCGCCACCGTCACCGTCCGCGGCCGATCCCCAGCCGCAGGACGTGAGCAGGAGCAGCGCCCCGCAGAACAGGGCGCACCGGCGCGGGAGAGCGGGAACGGAAACCTCGCGCACGGCCCTGCCTCCTCGGTGCTGCCGCATTCGACGACGGCGACGGTAAAGGTCCGGACCAATATGACGCCCGTGACGCGGCCACATCAAGAGGGCCGTGGGTGAAACGCATGCGCGGGCGTTACGTATGCTGAGACACCTCAGGGCCGAACTCCCGGGAAGAACGGGGACGTTCGGGCCGATGGCGCGTGGAACGCTGTCGTCGCCATCCCGCGCCGGCCTGGGCGGCCGGGCGGGCCGGATCCGGAACAAGGCCCGGCCCGCCCGCCCCCGGTCGCCCACCCGGGGCCGCGGAGCGCACGGCGGGCGTGCACCGTCTGGCCCTGCAAAAGGTGGGCGCGTGGCCGATCCGGGGACAGATGGGGCCGAGTGTCCGTCCATGTCCCCGAGGAGAGGCCCCATCGTGCGTGTCCAGTCGCTGACACTGGTCGCGGCCAGCGCCGCCCTGCTCGCCCCCACGACGTTCCCCGGCGCTCCGCCCACGCCGCGCCCCGACCCGCCGGTGCGGGTCCTGCTGCCCGGTGTCCCGGACCGGACCGGGGCCCTGCGCGCGGACCGGTCCGGAGTGCGGGTCGGCCCCGTCCCGCAGGTTCCGGCCGGGCCGTCCGCACCCGCATCCCGGGTCGGGCCGGACTCCCGGGCCGCGGACCGTCCGCAGCGGGACGGGGCCGAGGAGCCCGTCCGCGCCGCCGACCTGCTGGCCGGAGTGCGGGACTGCGACCCCGTCTCGCCCGGGCGCTACCGCAGCGACGCCGGGGCGCCGGCGGACATCCCGGTGTGCGGCACGCGCGACGCCGTGTACTGGAAGGCCGACCTGGACGTGGACTGCGACGGCCGGCCCGGCGACCGGTGCAACGCCCGCACCGACCCGCACTTCAGCCCCGCCACCGCCTTCACGGACTCCGACGGCCGCCCGCTGGACGCCGAGCGCCTGCCCTACGTCGTGGTGCCCGGCCCCAGCGACACCTGGGACCACCGCGAGGACGGCATCGGCGGCGGCTCGCTCGCGGCCCTCGTCCACGGGGACCGGGTACGGTACGCGGTCGTCGGCGACGTCGGTCCCAGCGACCTGATCGGCGAGGCCTCCTACGCCGCCGCACGCGCCCTCGACATTCCGGCGGACCCCCAGGGCGGCGGGGCGGCCTCCGACGTCACGTACATCGTCTTCAAGGGCAGCGAGGTCGAGCCCATCGAGGACACGGCCGCGGCCGAGAAGGCGGGGGAGCGGCTGGCGCGACGGTTCGTGGACGGAGGCTGACACGACGGTTCGTGGACGGGGCTGAGCGGGCGCGAGGACCCCGCGAGTCCCGGGCGGTCCCCGCGTCCGGACCGCCCGGTCGGCCGCGCGGTCAGACCTTCCGGTAGGAGTACGCCTCAGCGGCCGCCTGCTCCACGGCCGCGAGGTCGGCGCCGGTCGAGGCCGTGACGACCGCCGCCACCGCGCCCTCGACGAAGGGCGCGTCCACCAGGCGGGTGTTCTCCGGGAGTTCGTCGCCCTCGGCGAGCAGCGCCTTCACGGTGAGTACCGCACTGCCCAGATCGGTGAGCACGGCCACGCCCGCGCCCCGGTCCACGGACGCGGCGGCGGCCGCGACCAGTTCCGAACTGGTCCCGAACTCCCCGGACGCGGTACCGCCCGCCGGGGCCACGGCCACCGCCCCGCCGCCGCCCGACAGCGCCTTCGCCAGCTCCGCCACCGACGCGGCGACCTGGGCGCTGTGGGACACCAGCACGATCCCCACCAGCTTGTCGTCACTCACCGGCCGTCTCCTTCAGCGCCGCGAAGAGCAGGGCGGACGAGGTCGCCCCCGGGTCCTGGTGCCCGACGCTGCGCTCGCCCAGATAACTCGCCCTGCCCTTGCGGGCCTGCATGGGCGTGGTCGCCTCGGCCCCCTCCAGGGCCGCCGTACCGGCCGCCGCGAAGGAGTCGCCCAGGGCGTCCACGGCGGGCACCAGGGCGTCCACCATCGTCTTGTCCCCCGGCGCGGCGCCGCCGAGCGTCCGGACGGCGTCCACGCCCGCCCGCAGCGCCTCGGCCAGTTGCTCCGCGCTCACCTGCGCGGAATCCCCGAGCGCCTTGCCGGTACGGCGCAGCAGCGTCCCGTACAGGGGCCCCGAGGCGCCGCCGACCGTGGAGATGAGCTGCCGCCCGGCGAGGATCAGGACGGCGCCGGGAGTGTCGGGCGCCTCCTTCTCCAGCGCGGCGGCCACGGCCCGGAACCCGCGCTGGAGGTTGCTGCCGTGGTCGGCGTCGCCGATGGGTGAGTCGAGGGCGGTGAGCCGTTCCGCCTCGCGGTCGACCAGCGCGGTGGCCGCCGTCATCCAACGGCGGAAGAAGTCGGCGTCGAGCACAGATTCTCCTTGCCTGGTAGGTACGTCGCGATTCTGCCCTCGTCGGCCCTCACATGCCCCACCGCAGGCCCGGGGTGCTGACCGGCGCGTCCCACAGCCCGAGCAGTTCCTCGTCGATCTCGCACAGGGTGACCGAGGCGCCGGCCATGTCGAGGGAGGTGACGTAGTTGCCGACGAGGGTGCGGGCGACGGCGACACCCCGCTCGCCCAGGACGCGCTGCACCTCGGCGTTGAAGCCGTACAGCTCCAGCAGCGGCGTCGCGCCCATGCCGTTGACCAGGACCAGGACGGGGTTGCGCGGGGCGAGGTCGGTCAGCACCGCGTCCACGGCGGCCTCGGCGATCTCGCCCGAGGTCATCATCGGCCGTCGCTCCCGGCCCGGCTCCCCGTGGATGCCGATGCCCAGTTCCAGCTCGCCGGCCGGGAGGTCGAAGGTGGGGCTGCCCTTGGCCGGGGTCGTGACCGCGCTGAGCGCCACCCCGAAACTGCGGGAGCCGTCGTTGACCCGGCGGGCGATCGCCTCCACCTGCTCCAGCGGCCGTCCCTCCTGCGCCGCCGCCCCGGCGATCTTCTCCACGAACAGGGTCGCCCCCGTACCGCGCCGGCCGGCGGTGTAGAGGCTGTCCGTCACCGCGACGTCGTCGTTGACCAGCACCTTCGCAACCTGGATGCCCTCGTCCTCGGCCAGTTCGGCGGCCATGTCGAAGTTGAGTACGTCACCGGTGTAGTTCTTGACGACGAAGAGCACCCCGGCCCCGCTGTCCACGGCCGCCGCGGCCCGCACCATCTGGTCCGGCACCGGCGAGGTGAACACCTCACCCGGACATGCCGCCGACAGCATCCCGGGACCCACGAACCCACCGTGCAGCGGCTCGTGTCCGGAACCACCCCCCGAGACCAGGGCGACCTGCCCGGCAACGGGGGCGTCCCGCCGCACGATCACCCGGTGCTCGACGTCCACGGTCAACTCGGGATGGGCGGCTGCCATACCGCGCAACGCGTCCGCGACGACGGTCTCGGGGACGTTGATGAGCATCCTCAAGGGTATCTCCTAGGCTGATGGGCAGATGGACGGACTTCGCCGGCGCAGCGTCAGGCTTTCGTGTCGAGTCGGCTGACGATCGGCAAGAGCCCTGCAGGGGCAGTATCGACCTTGCGACCGCGAAGGTCACGTGCGACGACGTCCGCGGAGGCCAGGGAATACCGGACTGGCAGACACGACCAAAGCGCGGGAGCCGTCACGCCTGCTCCTGTCTCCAGGGGCTGCCCCCGGCCACTGCCGACATACCGCTACCTGGCCCGGACCAGGAGTGAGAGAGCGCCTCCACCGTGATGTCGCCCATCGACTCGGTCGAGCCGTGCCTGACCGCGACGCCGACCTCCGCCACCAGTTCCCCGCCGAACGCACTGAACTCCACCGGCCCTGGTGACGGTGGGGCACAGCCCGGCCGTCCCGGCCGGACAAGGGGACAGGCCGCCAGACAGCCCGGCGGCGGCGATGTCCATGCCCGCAGCAAGAGATCCGGCGGGTAGCGCCTGCCACCGGGCGGCGTCGACGGGCCGGTGCTCGGAGCGGTAAGAGGGGGAGGCGGTGAGTGGGCGTTTGCGGGCTGGTCAGGCTCTTGTAGGGCGGTCCGGCAGCCGAGATCCCCGTGGGGACCAGCGGTCACTGTCCCAGCCAGTCCAGGCAGACCACGAGGGCGTCGTCGTCGGGGACCCGCTGCCCGCGGTGACCCGTGAGTTCCCGCAGGATGGCCCGGGGGACCTCGGCGGCCGGCAGCAGGCGCGTTGCCTGGATCGCACGGGCCAGGGCTGCGTCCCCGTAGGCCTCGCCCTTCGGCGAGGCGACCGCGTAGACGCCGTCGCTGACGAAGACCAGCCGGTCGCCGGGCTCGACGCGGAACTCCTGGGCCACATAGTCGGTTTCCTCGAACATGCCCAGCGGCAGCTGTGCCTCCAGCTCGATGCGCTCCACGCTTCCCCCG
This sequence comes from Streptomyces hyderabadensis, assembly GCF_020404845.1. Taxonomy (GTDB): domain Bacteria; phylum Actinomycetota; class Actinomycetes; order Streptomycetales; family Streptomycetaceae; genus Streptomyces; species Streptomyces hyderabadensis. The sequence goes on from NZ_JAIOJZ010000015.1 coordinate 68,207, forward strand.
CGCAGCCGGAGCATCTGCGGCGACCCGGCGTCCACGACCCAGGCCCGCCCCGTGGCGAGCTCGAAGTCGAACATCAGCACCGACAGGTAGCACTCGCCCCCGTACTGCGCGTACACCGCCTGGTCGGCCAGGGCCGCCTGGTCGGCGAGCGGCAGCCCCGCGCGCCGGGCGTTGCGCAGTGCGTTGATGGCCAGATTCGTCAGCAGGGAAGCCTCTATGCCCTCACCCATGCCGTTGGTGACGTACAGCATCAGGTGCTCCGCGGTCGCGGACCAGTCGAAGTTGTCGCCGAAGATGGCGTACGCGGGCTCCAGTTGTGCGCCCAGCTCGTACTCGGGCCTGGCGCAGGAGCGGCCGGGCAGGAGCTGCCACTGCATCTCCGCGGCCAGCGTGAGCCGGTCCTTGCGGCGGGCCTGGAGGTACAGATCGGTGTCCCGCTCCGCCACCACCACCTCCCGCCCCAGCACCTCGGCGATCTCGGCCAGCTCCGCCAGGCAGTCGCGGACGTGTTCCCTGCCCGCCAGCACGACCGACAGCACGCCGAGGCGTCACCGCGCACGCTCACCGGGAGGTGCACTCGCACCGGCCCGGCTCCCGGCGCGTCTTCCACGAACGGCTCCTGGGCGCCGAAGGCCCGGCCCTCGGGGCTGTTGTGCACCGACACCGGCTCCATGGTGTGGGGCAGGACGGACACCGGCTGCAGCACGGTCAGTCCGTAGTCGGCCATGAAGAGCTCGACGCTGTCCGCCGCGTACTGCTCGACCAGTACACGACGGACAGCGTCGAGCAGCTCATGCGGTGCTGCCGTACGGACAGCGCGTTCAGCGACTACAAATCTGTTCACGATACAGAGACCAATCCTTGTCTGGAATACCGACAATATGCGGACATGAGATCGACGTGGGAGGTGGCGGCTCGATGCCTCTGCCGCTGGAGCGCGGTCCTAGTACGCTGACATCCGTCCCAGCGTCTGCGAGAGTATGAGCGTGAGTACCATCCGCCCCCGCCCACGGCCCGACGAGGTCGCACGCGTGACCTCCACGGCCGCGGAGCTCCTGGAAGTGCTCTGGGGTCGCGCCTCGACGGCTCCCGCCTCGGCCTCCCAGCTGCGGGTACTGCTCATCCTCGAACACCACGAGGGCATCAACCTGCGAACCCTCGCCGACTCCCTCGCCTCCACGCCGCCCTCGACGAGCCGGTTGTGCGACCGGCTGCAGGCCACCGGGTTCGTCGACCGCGTGGTGAGCCCGAACGACCGCCGCGAGGTGCGCCTGCGCCTGAGCGAGCGGGGGCGGGCGTTCCTGGACGACCTGCGGGAGCGCAGGCAGCGTGAACTGCAGGCCGTGCTGGATGTCATGCCCGCAGCCAAGAGAGCCGCACTGCTCGAAGGCCTGGAAGCCTTCTGTGATGCGGCGGCAGGGCAGATACAGGACGACCTCGGCTCCGAAGCCCAATCCGCCTGAGGGGGATGCCCTCGCGCCGGGTTTCCGGGCACCTCGCCGGGGCGGTAGCCGGTGTGCGGTGCGGCGCCGGCCTGTCGGAGCATCCCGGCCCTTTCTTCATCCACTCTTGTCACGGACACTTTGTTGCTCCAAGACATCAGTTGTCAAATGACAAATGAAGCCGGTTCTCTGTGTGAGCTGTCAGGTCCGGGGTGGATGGACCGCTGCCTGTTTTGCGGGGCGTCGCGGGAGGCGGACGTGAACGGTCTTGCCCCGCCCCGGCCCGGCCGTGACGGTCACCCTGCTGGCGAGGTGGCGGACCATGGGCCATCCGAATCCTCCGGTGCCACCGCTGAGGTCGGGAGTGCGTTCTTGCGGACGCGCCGGGCTGGGGTCGCTGACCGCGACGTCGACTGCCTCGGCGTTCGCCGTGAGTTCAAGGGTGTAGCGGCCGCCGCCGTGGCGAAGGGAGTTGGTGGCGAGCTCGGAGACCACGAGGGCGAGCGTCTCCGCCGTTCGGGGAGCCGCGGACGGCCTGAGACCATCGACGAAGAGGCGGGCGACGTCACGGGTGTGGGCGATCGCGGCCGCGCTGTGTCCTTCGACGATGACAGGGGCGCTGGGGGCCGCGTGCGCGTGGTGTCGGTGTCGGTCATACCCTTCTCACCCCGTCCCTGATCGGTTGCGTCGGCCAGGCTCAGCGTGTGCCCGCCGGATCGGGCTCGAATCCGGCGACCCCTCCTGCGGCGCTATTGCAGCGCCGAACGCCGACAGCGCCCAGGGATGGGCAGGGATCAGGCTGCTTGCGTCTGTGGCGATCGGGTATGCGCGCTGGCGTGGCAGGACTCGTATGGCCCGAATGTTACTGAGAGTGATGTGTGTGTGATCCGTTTCGGCGGTTCCGGTGAGGACCGGGGGAGTGGACCGGGTGACGGCCCGCGGGCTGCTGCGCTGGAGATCGCCGATGCCGTGGACGTTCTGGCGGCCTTGTGGTCGTTGGCGGCCCATAAGGTGACCCTCCGGCTGTCGGTGCACCAGTTCCGGGCGTTGCACGTCGTGCAAGCCGCGCCGGGGATGAATCTGACGGCACTGGCGGAACGGCTGGCCATCACGCTCCCGACGGCCAGCCGGCTGTGCGACCGTTTGGAGGCGGCCGGTCTCCTGGAGCGGGCCCCGCACCCGCGGAATCGGCGGGAGGTGCGGCTGGGTGTCACCGCACAGGGGCGGCAGGTGCTGGACGATGTAGCGCGGCGGCGGGCGCAGGATCTCGCTGCGGTGCTGACGGTGATGAGACCGGAGGATCGGACGGCGCTGAGCGGAGGGCTGAGGGCCTTCCTGGCCGCGCATGAGAGTGCCTTGCAGGAGCCTGCAGACGATCAGTAGCGGCCGGTCAGGCAAGAGGCAACGCGGCGCGGAGCTGGCCTTCGGCCGTACACGTGGGGTCAGGAGCAGTCACGGTGGTCACCCTCTCCCCTTGCGGACTCCACGCTCTCGAGGACAGGGCCCCTTCCGGATGGGCGAGAGTGTTTCGCGGGCTGCTGCGGCATGGCGGGCTGACACTCCGGACTACTGGTGCGGCACAGCAGCATGCACACGTCGTCGTCGCGTTCGCAGTCGTGCAGCAGCGGTTTGAGCAGAGCATCGGCCGCGTCGTCCAGGTTCTGCAGGTCTGCGGTGCTCAGTGCGGCCAGAGCCTGGGCGAGGCGGTCTATGCCCGGATCGATGCCCTGCGCGCGTCGTTCGACCAGACCATCGGTGTACAGGGCGAGCGTCGAGCCGGAGGGTACGTGGGCGGCATGCTCCGGGTAGGTGGCGTCCAGGGGGATCCCGAGCATGGCGCCCGGTGTCCCCTCCAGGGAACGGACGGTGCCGTCGGGGGTGCGCAGGATGGCCGGCGGGTGGCCCGCTGCGGCCCACACCACGGTCGGATCGCCGGGACGGAAGCGGGCGATCAGCGCGGTGGCGTACAGGTCCGGCTGCTGGTGGCGCAGCATGCGGTGCAGCCGGGTGAGGATCTGTCCGGGGCTGTCGCCTTCGACGGCGTAGGCGCGCAGGGCGGTGCGCAGTTGGCCCATCAGCACGGCGGCGTGCAGTCCGTGTCCGGTGACGTCTCCTATCACGGCAAGCATGCTCCCGTCGGGCTGTCGGAAGGCGTCGTACCAGTCGCCGCCGATGTTCAGTCCATAGGTGGCGGGCAGGTAGCGGGCGGCCAGGCGCAGGTCGCTGGTGGCGGGCAGGTCGGTGAGCTGGGCGTGCTGGAGGGCTTCGGCGATGTCACGGTGCTGGGTGTAGCTGCGGGCGTTGGCCAGGGCGGTGGCCACCCGCCGGGCCAGTTCGACCAGCATGACGCACACGTCCGGGTCGAAGCCGTCGTCGGGCGCGGTGAGCGTGACGACGCCGAGTGCGCGGCGTGCGGTGAGCGGAATGCACAGCAGCGGCCGGTCGGGAGCGAGGGCGGAAGACGGCAGGTCGTCGACGCCCGGCAGGCCACCGGGGTGGGCCGCGGCGTGCTGGGGCCGTCCGCTGCGGGCTGCGACCACGGCCGCGGCCGGACGGACGCCGTGGCCGAAGATCTCGTTGTCGAAGAGCCAGACCTCCACGTGGCTGGCGTAGTCAGGAACCAGAAGTTCGGGCAGCCGGCGCATGATGTCCGACGGATCGAGCGAGGCGGTCACCGTGTCGCTCGCGTCGGCCAGGAAGGTCAGCAGCTGCCGTGCCCGTTCGGCGTCGGCCCGGGCGGAGCGCTCGGCGGCGAGCAACTCCTCCTGGATCCGGGCGGCGGACTCAAGATCGGCATGCAGAGCCAGCACGCCCTGATTCGTCTGGTGCAGTTCCTCCCGGTGGAAGCGGACCAGTTCCTGCTTCTCCTCCAGTCTTTCCACCACCTCGGCCAGGTCGTCGTCCGCAGCCAGCAGAGCCTCGGCCAGGTCCCGAGTCAGCGGCCGTCCTGGAAGCCGGCGCACCGGTGCACAGCAGGACACAGTGATCTGCCAGGAAGCGGCGTCGGCGGGCTCGTCGGCTGGTTGCACGACGATCCGCGTCCGCCGGTCCTCGCCCGGGCAGTCGTGCACGGCCAGGGTGAGATCGGCACCGCCCTGGCGCAGACACTGCCGCAGCCGGGCGGTCACCGCGATCAGGAAACGTGCGCGCTCGAGCGGCGAAACGCCGGCGTCGGCGGTGAGCCGGGCCGCGACGATCCGTGCCCGGGCCGCGTCGGCAGCCGACACGATGTGCCAGACGTCATGCAGAGGAGGGGCCATGAGCGCTCCTGCGGAGGATGGGGGCCACTACAGTCACGCTGGTGTCGTCGCGTACCGGAAGAGCGGGGCTGCCGGCATCGCGCAGGCGGGCCCCGATGTTGCCGACGCCGGCAAAGCGGAGTCGGCGGGTGCCGGCGTCCAGCTGGGTGATGGCAGCGGCCGCGCCCCCGGTGGGACACAGCGCGGTGTGCAGACGACGAAGGATCTCCGCCGGCGGAAGATGCGCCGTGCGGTGCAACTCGTCCACGGCCACAGCGCACGCGTGAGTGGCTTTGGGCCCGTGGCCGAGTCCGTCGGCGTGCAGCAGCGTCAACCGGGACCCGTGGCGCGCCCAGGTCACAGCATCGCCGGAGTGCTCGCCGTGGGCCAGGGGCACATTGACGGCGCCGACGGTCACGCCCAGGGCGGCGGCGGACTGCTGCCTGACGGCGGGGTGCTGGTCGACGCGCGCCAGGGCGACGGTGCCGCGGCCTGCGGTGCTGTGCAGGCCGAAGGCGGAGGATATACGCAGGCAGGTGCCCAGTCCCGCACCGAGGGAGCCCGGCGCCGTGGTGTAGCCATCGCGCAGGGCGGCCGCAACGTCGGGCATGCCAGAGCCGTGGTCGAGAGCGCAGAGCTGGACCGAGATCTCTCGGTCACCGGCCCTTTCGGCGCGCTCGACAAGGTTGATCAGCACACGGCCGCCACCGGCGTGCTCGAGCAGGTCGGTGGCCAGTCCGGCGACCACCAACGCGGTGTTCGCGGTGCGGTGCGAGGTGAAGCCGGCCAGCGCGGAGGCTGCTTCTGCCGCCACCCGGGCATCGCGCAGGCGGGTGGAGTCGTGGATGGGGATGTCCCATACGCGGCTCACGTCGCCTCCGGTCGCGCGGAGGGAACGACGGTGGCCCAGGCAGTGATCGTGACGGTGGTGCCGCGGCCGGGGCAGGTGTCGAGGAGGAACTCGTGCACCAGCCGCTTGGCGCCGCTCAGGCCCAGCCCCAGGCCGCCACCGCTGGTGTAGCCGTCGGCCATTGCCTGCTCGACATTGCGGATACCGGGGCCGCTGTCGACGAAGGAGAGCCGCAGTCCGGGGGCGGTGCCCTGGGGACAGGGGGTGATCTCCATGTACCCGCCGCCCCCGTGGATGAGGGTGTTGCGAGCCAGTTCACTGGCCGCGGTGATCAGTTTCGTCTGTTGCACGAGACTGAACCCGAGCCCGGCCGCGGCCTGGCGTACCTGTTGACGGACCCAGGCCAGGTCGGTGTCCGACCCGATGGCCACGCGGGCGGCGGTGACGTCACGGGAGGCCGGCATCACGCGCCTCCTTCCTTTCCGCCGGAACCGACACAGCGGCCAACTGTGGAGCAGTGGCCAGCATGTCCAGGGCTCGTTCGGTGTCCAGAGCGGTGACCAGTCCGGGCAGGGTGAGACCGAGTTCGACCATGGTGATCGCCACCGCCGGTCGCATGCCGACCAGTACGGTGCGCACCGCCATGAGCCGGGCGCCGGCCGCGATGTCCGACAGAACCCGACCCAGGAACGAGTCGACGATGTCCACTCCGGAGATGTCGATCACGACGCCGGAGACGGTGCTGCGGGCGATGCGCTGGGCGATGTCCTGCTGCAGTTGCTCGGCCATGCCGTCGTGCAGCTCGCCCTGCAGGGTCACCAGCAGAACGTCCCCCAGTGCCAAGACCGGCACCGCGAGCGGGTGGCCGGCGGCGGCGCGGTTCACCGCGTGCTCGCTCTCGCCATCCTGTGGGCGGAAACTTCGATGCCCTGCTGGGCGAGCGCATAGGCAAGGGCATCCGCCAGGCCGGCGCGCGTGAGAATCGTTCCCAGGTCGATGCCGAGGTGCACGATGGTCTGCGCGATCGCAGGCCGGATGCCGGAGACGATGCACTCGGCCCCCATGAGCCGGGCGGCGGCCACCGTCTTCATCAGGTGCTGGGCGACCAGGGAATCGACCGTGGGAACGCCGGTGATGTCCAAGATGGCGTACTGGGCGCGCTGCGCGACGATCGCCTCCAGCAGGCTCTCCATGACGACCTGGCTGCGGGCGCTGTCCAGAGTCCCGATCAGGGGAACGGCGACGATGCCCTCCCACAGTTTGATGACGGGAGTCGCCACCTCCAGCAGTTGCAGACGCTGTCGGGCGATGAGCTCCTCACCCGCGCTCAGTGCCGTCTCCATGACCACCAGGCGCAAGCTGCCCATGAGCACGGTCAGAGCAAGGACACCCTCCTGCGCTGTGGCCTCGGAGGAATCCGTGAACTCGCCGCGCAGCAGCTCGACGACGGGAGCACGCAAGGCGGCGACCTCCTCCGAGATCTGGGCCGGGGTGAAACCGGCGCGGGCCCGGGAGGCGGCCATCCTGCCCAGCTGATCACGCACGGTGCCGAATGCGGGGGCGGCGATGTCCTCCGGCCGCCCCGACAGCGCCACATCGGCCAGCGCATCCACCACGGCCTTGCACGCCTCGACGGCCTCTTCCCGTGAAAGCGTGAACACCGTCCGGAACAGTGAGGCGTCTGCCCAGCGCTGAGCGATCTGCTCACGGCGCCTCTGAAGGAAGCTACACACCTGCGCTGCCGCAGCTTCGTTCGCCCCGACCTGGTCTGTCACCGAGCTGTCTCCCTCTGTACGGCGCCGCCGCGGCCGTGCGACCGCCCCACCATCTGCTAATTATTGTCGGATGGCAAATATTAGAGGTTGAGGGAGTGCGCGAACAACCATGTGATCGCAAGTCCGGTAGGGCCCTTCACCTGCCGCGCCTCAGCGCCCGTGCCCGGTCAGTTCCCGCAGGATGGCACGCGGGACCTCCATGGCGAGGAGTCGCAGCTGGACGCCGAAGACGACCCGCTCCACTGTCTCGCCCCGCAGCCGCAACAGGCCCGGCGAACCGGCATCCGCCACCCTGGCGTGCCCCGAACCGAGTTCGACGTCGAGCATCAGCACCGAGTGCTGCGCGAGCCCGAGCGGGATCGTCGCCGGGCGACTGAGACTGGCAGCGGAGGGCAGCAGGGACGCTAGCATCAGTGCACCCGCTGAGGTCCTATCGAGAAGGCGATTCCGCGCGATGGCCGATGACGCATACCTGTTTCTTCTTCCCGACCGCCACCCTCGGCTGGGGGCCGCCCTGGCTGCAGTCGGAACCCTGGAGTGTGCGGAAACACCGGCCGTCCTGGGATGGCTGCATGCCCATGGGGTATCGGCCTCGTCCGAGCAGGTCAGAATCCTCCCGGTTGATGCCCAGGCGTTCATCCCCGAGAACGCGGAGCGCCTGCCCGTGCCGCTGAGCGAGGATGAAGCGCTGAGGGTCCAGCAGGAGTGCGCACCCCAGGCCGTCACGGACGTGGAAAGCGAGTTGCTGGAATTCCGGGAGACGACTCAAGACTGGGAAGCTCTCGTCCATCGAGCTCTGACGGCGGGCATCCCCGCTCCGCGCATCGCACAGCTGACCGGTCTCGACCCTCAGGACATCGGCCGCCTGACACTGTGAGCCTTCGATGACGCCTCAACCCGATCCCCAACATCGCTCTGCCCCGACCGGTATCACATACGGCACCTTGGTCAGTCGGTCGAGCGCCGCCTGCTGGGGTGAGTACCCGGCTTCCTCGCATTGCCGCCCAGCGGCATCGCGATGACGAATGGCGTACGGGTGGGCGCAGCGGTTCTGGCGGGCGTACGCGCAGCTCTTGAAGAAGCTGCCCATTCCGCGGACGAATTGGGTCGCCACGTACACGTCTGCTGACTCATGCTGGGAGTTTGCTGACCAACAGTCTCCGAGCATGGGCCTGACCTGCGGCCGCGTCGAACCAGGGGACGTGCGTCGGTCGCAGAAAGCCCGCGAGACGAATGTGGGGCCGCAGAAATCCCGCGAGGTGAATGCGCGGTCGCAGAAAGCCTGCGAAGTGCGTATGCGTGCGGAACATGAGGCTGACGGCGCGGAGCTGCGGGCCGTGAACGGGACGACCGCCCCCGTCTCACATGTCGGGAGACCGGAAACACGCGCGCAGTACTCCGTTCACAAAAGGCGCTCCAGCAGAGGGAATTCGGACCCTGCCGTTTGACCCGCGAGGCGAATCCTGCCAATGTTTCGGTCATGCCCACCGGTAAGCGCCTTTTCGCACGACACCACGTGGATCTCGTCCGCGTGGCCAGCGCACTGTGTCGCGCCGGCCGTCCCTGACGACCGACCGCACGACACGACACCTTGTGAGGCACCACCATGACCGCGCCCCCGCGCACCGATGCACCCTCGCTCAGCCCCACCCAACTGGCCGAAACCGCGCGCCGCTTCGCCGGACGCACCGCACTGTGGTCACCCCGGGTCCGGTTCACCGCCGAGGAGCGCTTCTATGCGCGCCTCGCCCGCACCCCCGCGTTCGAGATCTGGCTGCTGACCTGGCTGCCCGGCCAGGGCACCGAGATCCACGACCACGGCGGCTCCTCCGGCGCCTTCTGCGTGGTCCAGGGCGAGCTCACCGAACGGACCTTCACCACCCGCGCCGCCGGCCGCCCCAGCCCGTGGCGGCTGCCCACCGAGAGCATCCGCGCCTTCGGCCCCCGGCACATCCACGAGGTGCGCAACGACGGCGCCGCCCCGGCCGTCAGCATCCACGCCTACTCCCCGGCCCTGGCCACCATGTCGTACTACCGGCAGCTGCCCGGGCACGGCGGCATCGCGCTGGTCCGCACCAGCGCGGTCGACGACGCCGACGGCCTCGACAGCCCCGACGGCCTCCTCGAACCGGACGGCCGCGAAGGCCTCCCCGGCCTGGGAGAGCCGGCCTGATGGGCATCGACGCCAGGCTCGCAGCCGTACGACGCTCCCTCGACCGGCTCCATCCGCACGAGGCACATGCGGCCGTCGCGCGGGGGGCGGTCCTGGTGGACACCCGCCCGGAATTCCAGCGGCGCGCCGACGGTACCGTCCCCGGCGCGCTGATCGTGGAACGCAACCACCTGGAATGGCGGCTGGACCCGGCCAGCTCCGGCGCCCTGCCCGAGGCCACCAGCGCCACCATCCGGTGGATCGTGCTGTGCGACGAGGGCTACGCCTCCTCGCTCGCCGCGGCTTCCCTGAGGTGGATCGGCCTGCCCCGCGCCACCGACCTGATCGGCGGCTTCCAGGCATGGCGCCGGGCGGGGCTGCCGGTGACGCCGGCGGCCGGCTGAACCGGCACGGCTCCAGACACGGGACAAGGCCCCGGACCGCTCGGCGGTCCGGGGCCCGGTCGTCGCGCCGGCGGAACTACCCGTGGCCGGGCAGGTACTTGTAGCCGACCCGCCGCACGGTGACGATGCGCCCCCGGTGCTCGGCGCCGAGCTTGCGCCGCACCCGTGCGACGTGGACGTCCACGGTCCGGCCGTCACCGGGGTAGTCGTAGCCCCAGATGCCCGAGAGGAGCGCCTCGCGGGTGTGCACCCGGTGCGGATGGGCGACCAGGTGGGCCAGCAGGCCGAACTCCAAGTAGGTCAGGTCCAGTTCGCGCCCGGCCACCTCGACGGTCCGGCTCGCGCGGTCGATCCGGACCACGTCGTCGCCGTAGGTCTGTGCGGGAGCCGGCGGTGTCCGGGGTCCGAGCGGCCGGATCTCGGCGCGTAGTCCGTGCGTGTGCAGCAGCTGCGCGGGATCGGCGTTCTCCGGCAGGTACACGAGGTATCCGACGCGGACGTCGGCCGCCTCGGCGGCTGCGGGGAGGGGAGCGGGCCGGGCGGGTGCGGAGGAGGAAAGAGCAGTGGTCACGTGGAGCCCCTTCAGGCGATCGGGGTGGGAACGGAGGGCCGGGTCACGGCCGGCGTGACACGGTCGCGCCGGCGATGGCTGTGCACCCGCGCCCGCGCGTCGGACGGCGGCGGGAACAGATGTCGGCGTGGCGACGAGCAGGCCGGTGGGGCCGGGCTGGACCGCGGGTGCGGAGCACGTCCGCCGAGGGCGCCGCGCGAGCTGGCGGCGCCGGACGACGCGCTGGGAGAGTTGCCTCAGAAGGGGCGGCAGACCGCGCTGGCCACGCGACGGAAGTCAACGTGCCTGCGGCGTACGAGCTGCGGCTGCGACAGGGGCATGTTGCCAGTTTGTGGCGCAGCGCAGTCCCCCGTCAAGCTTCCCTACCCTTTTCGTAGGAATTCGGCCCGGTCGTGGGCCCGTGGCGCCCCGGGCCCGGCTGCGGGGCCTGGGCGATAATGCCCGCATGAGGATCTCAGCCAGGGCGGACTACGCCGTACGCGCCGCCCTCCTGCTCGCCGGCGCGGAGGGGGCCGAGCCGATGAAGGCCGAGGCCATCGCGGACGCGCAGGAGATTCCGCACAAGTTCCTGGAGGGCATCCTCAACGACATGCGCCGCGGCGGCCTGGTCGTCAGCCAGCGCGGCATCCGCGGCGGCTACCGGCTGGCCAGGCCGGGCGCCGAGATCTCGGTGGCCGACGTCGTCCGGGCCGTCGAGGGGCCCCTGGTCTCGGTGCGGGGCGTACGGCCCCCTGAGTTGGCGTACAGCGGCCCGGCGGAGTCCCTGCTGCCGCTGTGGGTCGCCCTGCGGGCGAACGTCCGGCACATCCTCGAAGGGGTCTCGCTCGCGGACATCGCGGCGGGCCGGCTCCCCGATTTCGTGCACGCGCTCGCCCAGGACCCTGCCGCCTGGTCCAATCCGTGAGACCCGGCGCCTTGGCGGCCCCCCTTGCAGACCTGCTCGTTCTCAGTAGGTGATATCGATCCGTCCATGAAATGGACACCCGCTTGTCGACGCGTCCTCCGCCACGCATCATCCCTACTAATCCGATGGGGAAACTAGGGATGCGGGGGGCAGGCGTGAAGACGCTCATACTGCTGGCACTTGCCGGGCTCGGTGCCCAACTCGTGGACGGAAGCCTGGGCATGGCCTACGGCGTCACGTCGACGACCCTTCTGCTCGCGTTCGGCACCAACCCCGCCGCCGCCTCGGCCACCGTGCACCTCGCGGAGATCGGCACCACGCTCGCTTCCGGGGTCTCCCACTGGCGGTTCGGCAACGTGGACTGGAAGGTCGTCGTCAAGATCGGTGTCCCGGGCGCAGTCGGGGCGTTCGCCGGCGCCACCGTCCTGTCGAACCTGTCCACCGAGGTGGCGGAGCCCGTCATGGCGCTGATCCTGCTGGGCCTCGGCATCTACCTGCTGGGCCGCTTCACCTTCCGCGGCCTGTCCACCGGCAACCTCGGCAAGCCCCTGCGCAAGCGATTCCTCACCCCGCTCGGCATGGTGGCCGGCTTCCTGGATGCCACCGGCGGAGGCGGCTGGGGGCCGGTGGGCACCCCGGCCATCCTGGCCAGCGGTCGCCTGGAGCCCCGCAAGGTGATCGGCTCCATCGATACCAGCGAGTTCCTGGTCGCCCTGGCCGCCAGCGTCGGCTTCCTCGTCGGCCTCGGCTCCGAGGGCATCGACTACCAGTGGGCCGCCGCCCTGCTGCTCGGCGGCCTCGTCGCCGCGCCGTTCGCCGCCTGGCTGGTCCGCCACGTACCACCGCGCATCCTCGGCTCCGCGGTCGGCGGCCTCATCGTCCTCACCAACACCCGGACCATCCTGCGCAGCGACTGGGCCGAAGCGGGCGACGGCACCCAATGGGCGGTCTACGGCCTGATCTACGCCGTGTGGGCCGCGGCCGTCGGGCACTCCCTGAGGGAACACCGCCGCCAGGCCGGCGCCCCTGCCCCGGAGAAGGCCCCCGACACGACCGCCGAGGACGCCCGCGGCGAGCGAACGGCGGAACCCAGCGCCCACTCCTGACCGCCGCACAGGCCGCGGCGGGACGCACCGCCGGGATGTGCACCCTCCTCGGCCCTCGGCTGCCGTCCGCTCCGACGGCCGTCGGCGACGACCACGCAGAACACACCCACGTCAGCTCACGGAGTACCCAGATGACGACCTTGCCCCGCCGGCACCGCACCGGCTCGCGGACCGAGCCCGCCGCTCGCCCAGGCCGCGCGACGGTCTGTCGCTGACGCCCATGCCCACCACGCCTGTGACCGATCTTCCGCCCGGCGCCGCGGACCTGCTGCGCACCGCCCGGGAAGTGGCGGACGATCTCGCCACCGATGCGATAGCCCGCGACCAGGCAGGCAAGCCGGCCATCGACGAGACGGCCCGCCTGCGCGATGCCGGCCTGCTGGCAGCGCTGACCCCACCGGGGCCCGGCCGCGGGATGCAGTGGCACACCGCCTGCGCCGCCATCCGCGAGATCGCGACAGCAGACGGTTCGATCGGCGAAATGCTCGCACGCCACTACGTGCTCACCTGGAGCAGCCACTTCTACGGGCCCTCCGGCACACCGGACGCCGGTGAAGCCGACTCGGCTCACGCCCAGTGGCTCTGGACCGGCGCCGTCCGCCCCGTCGGAGCGGCCACCGACCCCGGCGCACCGGACCTCACGCTCACCCCCGCCCCCGGTGGCTACGAGCTGAACGGGCGCCGCTGGGTGGACACAGCGACAACCGTCGCCGACCAGCTCGTCGTCGACGCCGTATCCACCACGACGGGCGACATCCTGGTGGTGTGCGTCCCGCGTGGCCTTCCCGGCATCACCGGCGAGCCCGCACACGACCGCCTGGGGCAACGCGTCGCCGACGCGGGCACGATCGTCCTCGACCGCGTCACCGTCGCCCCGCAGCAGGTCATCGGCCACCGACCGCACGACGTCGAATCGACCACACCCCGCGCCGCCCTCGCCGACCCCGCACTGCGCCTCGCCCTGTGCCACGTCGGTCTCGGCGTCATCGAGGGCGCCCTGGCAGAAGCCCGCGACCTCAGCAGGAACAGCCGGACCACCCGCCTCCCCGCCACGGACCCCGACCTCCTTCTCGCCTACGGAGACCTCGCCTCCCACGCCCAAACGGCCGTCGCCCTCGTCGACCGCGCGACGAACGCGATGGCGCGCGCACTACATCCCGGTCCACATGCGGACCTCGAGGAGCCCACGGCATTCCACGTCGCCACCGCCGAGACCGTGACCGCACACGCCATGCTGCACATCACCGCCGGAGTCCTGGAGCTGGCCGACGCCCCCGGCCTGGACCGCTTCTGGCGCAACGCGCGCGTCCTGACCGCCGACCACGCAACCGCACGCAGCCTCCGCACCATCGGCCACCACTACCTCAACGGCGCCGCGTGACGGTCGACGCCGTGTGGTGCCGCTGCAGCGTGAGGACGGCTTTGGCGATCGACGGGCCTGCGTTGGCCGCCCGGCCGTGCTCGGTCGACCTGGGCGGGCCCGTTCTCGGGCCCGCCGTGCGGCCCGCACGGGCAAGGAGTCGAGCACTGCCGGCTCCTGTCGGGGGCGGCAGCGGCCGCCCCCGGCCGTCGTCCTGGGTCAGAGCTTGACCACGACCTTCCCGTGGACGCGGCGCCCTGCCTGCAGCCGCACGGCCTCCTGGATCTCCTCGACGGGGAAGGTCGCGGCGATCGGCACGGTGAGTTTCCCGGCGACCAAGGCGTCGGTGATCCGCTGCAGGTCCTCAGGATGGGCGTTGGCACCGCCGGTCGCGTGCACCCCCGCGGGAGGGTTGGGGGCCGCGATCGTGGAGATCCGGTCCGCCGGGACGCCGAGCGCGAGCGCCGCCTCGGCGGCTTCCGTGCCGAACAGGTCGGCGGCCGCGCTGACCCCCTCGGGGGCCATCGCGCGCACCCGGTCCGCCAGGCCGGGCCCGTAGGCGACGGGGTCGGCGCCGAACTGCCGCAGGAAGTCGAAGGTGCCCTCGGAGGCGGTGCCGATCACGCGGGCGCCGGCGAGGGCGGCGAGCTGGACGGCGAACACGCCCACGCCGCCGGCGGCGCCTCCGATCAGCACGGTGTCGTCGGCCTTGACGCCGGCCGCCGCCAACGCCGCCGAGGCCGTCATTCCCGCGATCGGGAGCGTGGCGGCCACCTCGTCGCTGATCTCCGCCGGAGTGCGGCGGAGGGTCTCGGCCGGCCCGGCGGGATCGACCACCACGAAGTCGGCGGCGGCCCGGCCGGTGGCGGCGCCGTGGACGCGGTCGCCCACGGCGAAGCCGGTGACACCTTCGCCGACCTCGTCCACGGTGCCGGCGAAGTCCGTGGCGAACCCGGACGGCAGGGTGATGCCGAACTGCCGCGCCGTCTCGGGCATCGAGGACAGCACCCAGTCCATGGGGTTGAGGCCGACGGCGGACACGCGGACGCGGACCTCTCCTGCTTCCGCGTGCGGCTCCGGCACCTCGCGCAGTTCCAGTACCTCCGGGCCTCCGAACGTGTCGTACATGACGGCTCGGCTCATGACGTGCTCCAAACGAGTGACGGGACTTTGTCCTATCACTGTACAGAGGTGACGGGACTGAGTCCCGTAGGCGCGTTCTCACACATGCAGTTCTCGGGAAAACCCGTCCAGCGCAGCTCGGCGGGCAGGTGCCGCATGTCGTTGCAGAGGACGACGGAGGCCGCGCGGCCGGGCGCGTAGCGCAGGACAGTGAGCGCCGCCTTGCCGTGGTTGAGGCCGAGCCACCGCCACTCCGGTGCGTGCAGGGCGTCGCGGACGAGCCAGGCGACGAGGAAGTTGTGGGTGACGACCAGTTCGTGCCGGTCCTGAGTGCCGTCCGTCACCGCCCCGGTGAAACGACGCAGCGCCCGACGGGCGAGTTCGGGCCCGCGGCTGCGTTCCTCGTCCGTGGTACCGGCGAGGAAGCCGAGGTAGAAGTCCGCCGACTCGGCCGGAAGCTCCTCCCGCTGAGGTATGTGGGGCACGTAGTCACCGGCGATCTCCGACACGCGCGCGCTGACACCTTCCAGTTCGTCCGTGATCAGACGCGCGGTCTCCGCCGCCCGCGGCAGGGGGCCGTGATGGACGGCGGTCAGCGGAACGTCGCGAAGACGCCGGCCGAGCAGCGTGGCCTGTCGCCGGCCGGCGTCCGTCAGCCCGCTCCCGTCCGGTGAGGCCTCGCCGTGCCGCGCGAGGTAGAGGTAGCGGGTGGCCGTGCCGTTCATGCCGGACTCCTCGGGGTGCATGGGCTTTCTGGTGCCGGGACGGACGCCGGCCCTCGCGCCCCCGGTTCCGTTCACCTCACCCTCTGCGCGTCGGGAAGGCACGGTCCCGCAGCCGTGTCAGCGCAGCACCTCGGCCCAGACCACCTTGCCGGTGTCCGTCCACCGCACGCCCCACCGGCTGGTGAGCCGGTGCACCACCTGCAGACCGCGACCCCCGTCGTCGAGGAGCCCGCCCCGGCCCAGCCGCGGCCTGCCGTTGCCGGTGTCGCCGACCTCGCACAGCAGGCCGGGACCGGCCCGGATCAGCCGTACCGTGATGGGGCCGCCGGCGAACCGGACCGCGTTGGTGACCAGCTCGCTGACCAGGAGCAGCACGCTGTCCCGGGTGCCGTCCCTGGTGCGCCACTGCCGCAGCAGCGCGGCGACCAGTGCGCGGGCCCGCGCGGCCGCGTCGTCGCGGGCGGGCAGCCGCCAGGTCGCGGTGTCCCCCTTGCGGTAGCCGATCATCCGCGCGAGCAGCAGGGTCACGTCGTCGCGCTGCCGCGCCGGCATCACCTCGGAGACCACCCGCCGCGCGGCCTGCTGCAGCGTGTCCCAGGGGTGCACCGCGGACACCACGTCCGCCAGCCTGCCGATGCCCTCGTCGATCGGCACGGCCGGGTCCTCGACCAGCCCGTCGGTGTAGAGGGCGAGCAGGGAACCCGGAGGAGCGGGGAAGGTGTGCACGCCGAACGGCTCCCGCAGCGCGAACTCGGCGCCCAGGCCGGGGTGCGGGCGGACCGGGAGCGGAGCGGCGTGTCCGTCCGGCGCCACCAGGATCGGGGGCAGGTGGCCCGCGCTGGACAGCGTCACCCGGTGACTGACGGGGTCGTAGACGGCGATGCAGCAGGTCGACCCGAGGGCGCTGTAGCCGGCCGCCAGCCCGGACTCCGCGTCGTCCAGCAGCGTCACCGTCTCGTCCAGGTGCTCCAGCACCTCGTCGGGCGCCAGGCCGGCGGACAGCAGCGCGCGGGCCTCCATGCTCAGCTGGCCCATGGTCGCCGCCGCCCCCAGCCCGTGCCCGACGACGTCGCCGACGACCAGCGCGGTACGGCCGTCCGGCAGCGGAAAGCTGTTCACCCAGTCGCCTCCGACGCCCGCGCTGTCGGGGGTGGTGGGCTGGTAGACGCTGGCGGTCTGGACGGTGCCGCCGCCGGAGCGCGGCAGCAGCCGGCGTTGCAGGGCCAGCACCTGCGTGTGCTCGCGCTGGTGCTGGCGGGCCAGGTCCACGTGGTGGGAGGTTCTGGCCACCAGTTCTTGGAGGTCGAACAGCTCGCTGTCGGCGAAGGGCCGGTCCGCCCGCCGCCACACCTCCGCCACGCCCAGCACGACGGGCGGATCACCCTCCAGCACCAGCGGTACGCACGCCACACCCGCCGACCGGTCCCCCGGCACCAGGGCGCGTACCAGCCGCGGACTGCCGAGCACCCGCTCGATCGCCTCCCGGTCGGGCAGGACGATGGACTGCGGGGCGTCGGCGCGCCGTATCGCCTGTGCCAGCAGCCGGCTCGCGTCGCTGGGCAGGTCCTCGCCGAGGGTCACATAGCCCTCGGGCCACGCCCGGTCCGGGACGAGCGCCGCCCGCCGCAGCCGGATGCGGCCCTGCGCCCGCTCGGTGACCCCCTCACCCGTCCACACGGCGAAGTCGAGATCGACGGCTGCCACGTCTCCCCAGGCCAGCAGGGACTCCGCCAGCGACTGCGCCGTCTCGCCGATGTCCAGCGACGTGCCGATCGCGGTCTCGGCGGCGTACAGGTGCAGTCTCCTGGCCATGGCGATGACGGAGACGGTCAGACCCTCCTGGGGCGGGGCGGCGGGCAGGATGCTCATCGAGACGACCAGCTCCGAGCCGTCGCGGCGGCGCAGGCGCTGGACCCGCGCCACGTGCGCCTCGCCGGTCTCGAGGACCTGCCGCAGCCGCCGGGTGACCGTCGGAACGTCACCCTGGGGCAGCAGGTCGACGAACGGGCTGCCGATCGCGGCGTCCAGCCCCGCGAAGACAGGGGCCTCCAGATTGCGGTGGGTGACTCTCAGCTCCCGGTCCAGATTCACCGCGCCGAGGATCTGCTCCGGCCGGCCCGCTGCCGGATGACCGTGCTCCGCTTGATGTCCGGCGGGCTCGTCCCGCGACTCGGCAGGACCGGCCGCCGCCGCTCCGCCACGCGGGATGTACCGCCCCAGAGCGCTGCTGACCAGGTTGAACGGCGACGAGGACGAAGGGGAGGGTGTGGAGTCCATGCGGCTCCCTCAGCTCGCTCGCCAACCCCGGCACAGTGCCGGGGCCGTACTCGAACCCGTGCGGAAGAGCCCCCGAGGATCCCGACCGCACACCCCATTCAATAACACCGGCGGACGCTTCGCCCACACCAGCGGACCGCGCCGGGACCACGGACGGTGACCGAGCGACTCCTAGAGCCACTCACCTTCCAGGGCGGTGGCCGTGAGGCCCGGTGCGGCCGCGTAGAGGACGGCACGGCTGCCCGCCTTCTGTCCGGCGTCGTGCGCCCGCCGCAGGATGTCGAACACGGCGGCGCCCCCGCGGTTGCCGCTGGTGTAGCTGTCCCGGCTGTACTCCAGGAGCCCCGACGGCCACTCGTCGGGCATCGTCTGCTCCATGTACTCCAGCACCCGGGTACCGCCGGGGTGCGCGAGCAGGAGGTCGGGGTGCCAGGCGGTGGGGTCGTCCCCGTAACGGGCGCGGAGCCACTCCCACATCGCGGTGACGGTCTCCTGCACCGCCCGCGGCCCGCGCCGGTCCATCACGAAGTGGGTGCCGTCCGCCCGCGTCTGAAGGCGGTGCAGGTCCTGTGTGCCCGGCAGGGTGTGGTGCCAGGCGGCGTCCAGCCGGAGCACCGACTCGCGCCTCGGGCGGCCCGTGACCACCGCGGCGACCGCGGTGTCCGCGAACAGCAGCCGGACGATCAGGGACTCCAGGGTGTCGTCCGCGGGCTGGTAGGTCGTGCTCAGCGCCTCGGAGATCACGACCAGCACCACCCGGTCCGGGTCCGCCGCCACGAGGTCGGCGGCCAGCGCCAGGGAGCGGGTCCCGGCCACGCAGGCCCACTGGGCGGCCGGCAGCAGCATGGCGTCGCCGCGCAGCGGCAGCCGGTTGGCCAGGGCCACGTCCAGTCCGGGCAGCGCCGGGGTGGTGGAGTTGCTGGTGATCAGGCAGTCGACGTCCGCGACGTCCAGCCCGGCGATCTGCAGGGCGCCGCGCGCCGCGCGCTCCCCGTAGGACTGCACGGCCTCCCAGGCCGGGGCGGTGCGCTCCTGGACGGTCTGCGGCGCGGGCACCGCTTCGAGGGCGGCGATCACACGGTCCGCCTCCTGCTCGCCGAACCCCTCGCGGACCAGCGCCTCCCGGGCGGGCCCGACGCCTGCGGCCCCCAGGGCGCCGCCGTCGCCGGGCGCCACGGCGGCCTGGAGGGGCAGCATCCAGCCGCGGGACTCGATGCCCGTACTGGCCGCGATGCCGTCGATCCGCGGCGCCCACGCCGCGTGCGGGTGCCGGTCGCGCACCTCCGCCACGATCTCGCTGGTCTGTACGGAGTGCTCGCCGTGTATCACGGCGGGAGGGCACAGGTAAGCGGCCACGATCGGCACCTTTCTACGGATTCTGCGGTGAGCGAGAAGCAGGTGAGGAAGGGAACGGGGGTGGGGAGGGGAGCGGTGGGAGAGGGAGAAGGAGGAAGCGGCGTCACGCGCGCTGTGGCGTGGCTCACTTGGCTGCGTCGCGGCCAAGTCGGCGGCGGTACCCGCGACTTCGCGCGGCATTGCGCGTCGGCCCCTCAGCACGAGCATGGCGGCGAAAGGGGCATTTGCGCAGTGACCCACGCAACTTGGGCAGGCGTGGGATGCGTGAGACGGCGCACACGCCGAGGGGTGGCCCGACGGGCGGCGGCAGTGCCGGGAGTCGGTGCCCGCAGTCAGTGTCCGGGTCGGTGATGTGCCGTGATGCCGGCCAGGACGAGGGTGATCCCGGCGAGGAACTGCTCGCGGTCGTCGTGGCCGCGCACCTGGTTCGCCACGGCCCGGATGAACGGGTACTCCTCCGGGTCGAGCGCCTCCCACGCCGCCGACACGGTGTCCAGGAACGCGTCCCGGTCCACGTCGCCCCCCGTCAGCCCGGCACGCGCGGCGCTCGCGGAGTTCGCGGCGTTCTGGCCGGCGGCGCCGAGGATGTAGTGCATCAGCGCCGAGGTCGCCGTGAACCAGTGGGCCTCGGGCACGTCCATCGCCCGGACCTGGCGGCCCAGGCTCTCGAAGATCCGCGGCGCCACCGTCGCCCAGGGGGTCCGGGACAACTGCATCGCGAGCTGCATGGCGAGCCAGGGGTGCGCTTCGGTCGCGTCGAACAGGCCGAGCGCGACGGCGCGGACGGTGTCCTCGGGCGAGTCGGCGGTGCGGCCGGAGGGTTCGACGGCCACGGCCGCGGCGACGACCGCCTCCGTGGCGGCGCCGAGCAGTTCGTCCTTCCCCGTGATGTGCCAGTAGATCGCTCCGGGGCCGGTCGAGAGGTGCTGGGCCAGCGCGCGGAAGGTGAGGCCGCGCTCTCCCACGGTGTCGAGGAGTTCGACGGCGGCTTCGACGATGCGCTCCCGCGAGAGGGGTTCCTGCCGCCGTTCCGGGCGACGCGACCTGGTTGCCATGCCCCTCATCCTAGACCCTCTGGAACGACGTTCCAGCTTGACAGGTGATGGAACGCCGTTCCACCCTGGAGAAGCTGGAACGTCGTTCCAGTCCAGTGTCCGCTGTCGGCCCTCCGTCTCCGGGCGGGCCGCGACCAGGAGGTATGCGCCATGAACACGCACGTCACGATCGTCGGCGCCGGACTCGGCGGTCTCACGCTCGCCCGCGTCCTGCACGTCCACGGAATCCCCGCCACGGTCTACGAGGCCGACGCCTCTCCGACGGCCCGGGCCCAGGGCGGGATGCTCGACATCCACGAGCACAACGGCCAGCAGGCCCTGCGGGTCGCGGGCCTGTCCGAGGAGTTCCGCGGTCTGGTCCTGGAGGGCCGGCAGGCGACGCGGGTCCTCGCCCCGGACGGAACGGCCCTGTTCGAGGAAGTCGACGACGGCACGGGCGGCCGCCCCGAGGTGATGCGCGGCGAACTGCGGCGGATACTCCTCGACTCACTCCCGGCCGGCACCGTTCGGTGGGGCCACAAGGTCCGCGGCGCCCGCTCCCTCGGCGACGGCCGCCACGAGGTGGCGTTCGCGGACGGCACCTCCGTCGTGACGAGCCTGCTGGTCGGCGCGGACGGCGCCTGGTCCCGGGTGCGACCGCTGCTGTCCGGCGCCGCACCCGAGTACGTCGGCATGTCGTTCGTCGAGACCTTTCTGCTCGACGCCGACGTCCGGCACCCGGCCACCGCGAAGGCGGTCGGCGACGGTGCGATGCTCGCCCTCGCACCGGGGAAGGCGATCCAGGCGCACCGGGAGACCGGCGGGACCCTGCACGCCTACGTGGCCCTGCGCAAGCCGCGCGAGTGGTTCGACGCGACGGAACTCGCCGGGGCGGAGGGTGTCGCGCGGGTGGCGCGGGAGTTCGCCGGCTGGGCGCCGGAGCTGACGGCGATGATCACCGACGCCGACACCGCGCCGGTGCTGCGTCCGCTCCACACCCTCCCCGCCGAGCACCGCTGGGAGCGGGTGCCGGGGGTCACCCTGCTCGGTGACGCGGCCCACCTCATGCCGCCGTCCGGCGAAGGCGCCAACCTGGCCATGCACGACGGCGCCGAGCTGGGCAAGGCCCTCGCCGCGCACCCCGGTGACGTGGAGGCCGCGCTCGCCGCGTACGAGCGGGACCTGTTCCCGCGGGGTGCGGCGGAGGCCGCCGAGTCGTCCCGGCTGCACGCGCTGATGTTCGGCGACGACACGCCGCACGGCCTGATCGGCATGTTCGGCGGACAGGAGTAGACGGGCGGTGCGGCGGTCCGCGCGGGCCGACCGCCACCCGGTTCCGGCCGAGGGCGCCCGGGCTCAGACGGACGTCGGCGTGTCCGCGGGCAGTGACCCGGTGGCCGGCCGGCCACCGGCCCGTCGCCGGGGGCGCAGGAGGGCGGCCAGGCTCCAGCGGCCCGGACCGACGGCGGCGACCAGGAGGAAGGACCAGCAGAACATGGCCGCCGACTCCCCGCCGTTCTCGATCGGGAACAGGCCGTCGGGCTGGTGCTCGACGAAGTAGGCGTACGCCATGGAGCCGGAGCACAGGACGGCGGCGCTGCGGGTGGCGAGACCGCACAGGACCAGGGTGCCGCCGACGAGTTGCACCACGGCGGCCCACCAGCCGGGCCACGCGGCGAAGGCCGGTGCCGCTCCGTGCGGGCCGCCCAGGACGTCGAACAGGGTGGCGGCTCCGTGGCAGGCGAACAGCAGGCCCAGCACGATGCGGAAGAGCGCGATCACGTGCTCCCTGCGTTTTTCCAACGCTTCCAACGGTGGTGCTCCTCTCTTGCGCAGCGGCCGCGGGGTGGGGACCGGGCGGCCGGTGGGGATGGTGCGCAGCACGGGGGCAGGGTCCGACGGCGTCCGTCCTGAGGCAGGGGAGACGCAGAACCCATTCGACTTTTAACCATCACGGAGATCCTTGTCTAGACCAATAGCGCAACGAGTTGCGCACGCGCGCCGTCCCGCCAAATCGGCACCGCCTCTTGTCGGTTGGTGGTGCGCAAGCCCTTGACCGGACCGGCTCCGCCGCTATGGTCTAGACCTGAAGTCGTCAGGTCTAGACCTGTATCCGAAAGGGGCACGACATGCGCACCAAGAGACGGGTGGCCATCGCGGTCGGAGCGCTGGTCGCTCCGCTGCTCGCCGTCAGCCTTCCGGCGAGCACCGCGGGCGCCCACGGGTGGGTGACCTCGCCCGGCAGCCGGCAGGACCAGTGCGCCGCGGGGATCGTCGACTGCGGTCAGATCAAGTACGAGCCGCAGAGCGTCGAGGGCCCGAAGGGCCTGAACAGCTGCAGCGGCGGAAACAGCCAGTTCGCCGAACTCGACGACGACAGCAAGGGCTGGCGGGTCACGCCGGTCGGCACCACGCACACCTTCACCTGGCACCACACGGCACGGCACGCCACCGCCAACTGGCAGTACTTCATCGGCAACCAGAAGATCGCCGAATTCGACGGCCACGGCGCACAGCCCGCCCCGGACGTGAGCCACCAGGTGAACTTCGGCGGCTTCACCGGCCGTCAGAAGGTCCTGGCCGTCTGGAACGTCGCGGACACCGGAAACGCCTTCTACTCCTGCATCGACGTCAACATCGGCGGCACCGGCGGGGGTGACGGGGGCGGGGACGGCGAGCCCGGCGACTGCGACGCCGCGGCCTGGAGCGCCGGGAGCGTCTACAGCGGCGGCGACACCGTCTCGCACGGCGGCCACACCTGGCGCGCCAAGTGGTGGGTGACCGGCGAGGAGCCCGGCACCACCGGTGAATGGGGCGTCTGGGAAGACCTCGGAGCCTGCGCGGCCGCATGACCGCGAGGGGCCGGAGTGCACCGACCGCGGTGCGCGCCGGCCCCTCGGCGCCCCAGCTCCCGCCGGCGACGAACGGGTCCGCTTTTCCGGAAAGCCGGTAAAATAATTCCAAAGCGGGAAGGGGGCCGTGATGGATCCGTGGCTGATCTGGCTGATCGTTTCGGCAGTCCTGATCGTGGCGGAGATCTTCACTCTCACCGCCGCGCTCGGAATGCTGGGCGCGGCCGCACTCATCACGGCCGGATCCGCGGCAGCCGGCCTTTCCGTGCCTTTTCAATTCCTCGTGTTCACGGTCGTCTCGGCGATCACCCTTTTCTTCCTCCGCCCCGTCGCGCTGCGCCACCTCGTCCAGCCCCAGACCCAGCGCTTCGGGGTGGACGCCCTGGTCGGCCAGGCCGCGTACGTCCTCTCCGAGGTGACCGGAAGGGACGGCAGGGTCCGTATCGGCGGCGAGGAATGGACGGCCCGTTCCTACGACGAGACGCTGGTGATTCCCCGGGGCGCGACGGTCGACGTCCTGGAGATCAGCGGCACCACCGCATTCGTTTATCCCCGGGAGTGACCATGGAAGCCTCGGCGTTCCTCATCGCCGGTGTGATCGTCGCGCTTCTCGCCGTTTTCACCGTGGTGCGGGCGGTGCGCATCGTGCCGCAGGCCCGCGCCCGAAACGTCGAACGGCTCGGCCGTTACCACCGCACGCTGAAACCCGGACTCAGCGTGGTCATCCCGTACATCGACCGGGTCTATCCGGTGATCGACCTGCGCGAGCAGGTCGTTTCCTTCAAGCCGCAACCGGTCATCACCGAGGACAACCTGGTCGTCGAGATCGACACCGTGCTGTACTTCCAGGTCACGGACCCACGCGCCGCCTTCTACGAGATCGCGAACTTCCTCCAGGCGGTCGAGCAGCTCACCGTCACCACCCTGCGCAACGTGGTGGGATCCATGGACCTGGAGAAGACCCTCACCTCGCGCGACACCATCAACAGCCAGCTGCGCGGGGTGCTGGACGAGGCCACCGGAAAGTGGGGGCTGCGGGTGAACCGGGTGGAGATCAAGGCGATCGACCCGCCGCAGTCCATCAAGGACGCCATGCAGAAGCAGATGCGGGCCGAGCGGGACAAGCGGGCCGCGATCCTCGGCGCGGAGGGCCAGCGCCAGTCGCAGATCCTCACCGCCGAGGGTGACAAGCAGGCCGCCGTTCTGCGCGCCGAGGGCAACCGCACCGCCGAGATCCTCAAGGCGGAGGGCCAGTCCCGGGCCATCGACGAGGTCTTCCAGGCCGTGCACCGCAACGACCCCGACCCCAAGCTCCTCGCCTACCAGTACCTCCAGGTGCTGCCCCAGCTGGCGCAGGGCTCGGGCAGCACGTTCTGGGTCATCCCCAGCGAGGTCACCTCCGCGCTCCAGGGAGTGTCCCGCGCCTTCACCGAGGCGCTGCCGCAGTCGCCGGCCACCAGGGAGAGCCCCTCGGACGACGGAGCCGCCCAGGCGGCCAGCGACACGGCGCAGGCCGCCGAGGCCGCAGCCCAGGCCCTGGCCGACGCGGCCAGGGCCAACGGCGTGCCCACCGAGACGCTGCGGTCGGCACCCGTGGTCGAGGACCGCTGAGAACCCCCAGCTCACTGCGAGGCCCCCATGTTCGATGTGCTCTTCTGGCTCTGGGTGGTCTTCGCGGCCACCGTCGTCGTCTCGCTCGCCGTGGACCTGCTGGCCCACCGCAGCGCCCACGTCATCGGGTTCAGGGAAGCCGCCGCGTGGAGCGGTCTGTGGGTGGGTCTGGCCCTGGTCTTCGGCGCGGTCGTCTTCCTCGTCCTCGGCGGTACGGCGGGCACCGAGTACACCACCGCGTGGCTGCTGGAGAAGAGCCTCTCGGTCGACAACCTCTTCGTCTTCGCGCTGATCTTCGCCTACTTCCAGGTGCCCCGCGCCTATCAGCACCGCGTGCTGTTCTTCGGCGTCATCGGCGCGCTGGTGTTCCGCGGTGTCTTCCTCGCGGCCGGCGTGGCCGTGGTCAACCGCTTCACCGCCGTGCTGTTCGCCTTCGCGGCCATCCTCTTCTACAGCGTCTACAAGATCCTCAAGGGTGAGGAGGAGAGCTTCGACCCCGGCAGGAGCTTCGCCGTGCGGCTGCTGCGCAAGTTCGTCCCCGTGCGGGACACCTATGCGGGCCAGAAGTTCTTCGTGAAGGAAGCGGGCAAGCACGTGGCGACGCCGCTGCTCGCGGTCGTCGCGGCGATCGAGGCGGCGGACCTGATCTTCGCCGTGGACAGCGTGCCGGCCGTGCTCGCCGTCAGCGACGACACCTTCATCGTCTACACCAGCAACGCCTTCGCCATCCTGGGCCTGCGCGCCCTGTACTTCATGCTGTCGGGGCTGCTGGAGCGCTTCCACTACCTGAGTACCGGGCTGGCGGTCATCCTCGGCTTCATCGGCGTCAAGCTCATCCTCCAGGCGACGCACAAGATGGTCAGCCCCGCCGTGCCGGAGATCCCGTCCCCGGTGAGTCTGGCGGTCATCGTCGTGGTCCTGGCGGTCTCGGTGACACTGAGCCTGCGCCGCCCCGCCGACCGCGAGGACGGGGAGGACGGGGAAGCGGATGCGCTTCCCGAGGCCTCTCAACGTAAGGTAAAGTAAAGGCAAAGAGCCGTTCAAATGGTCTCACGAGCGTGGGTGTGGGCATCATGAGCAGTCACACGCAGAAGACGAGAACGCCACGACAGGTCGACGCGCAGTACGCGCAGATCTGCCCGTCCTGCGGGCACCGGGTCCCCGCCGAGCTGCACCGGCACAAGACGCTGGGGATCTACGTCCCGGTCTGGCACCCCGGCACCTGCCGGAACCCGGACTGCGCAAAGCCCGGGCGCGACACCGTCAGCCGACCGCCGGGCCCGTGATGGCACGACCCTCGGCGTCGTAGGGCCAGACGTTGGTGCGGCAGCCGTGCAGGCCCTTGATCTGCTGCATCATCACCGGCGCCGGGCGCCCCGCACCGGGGCAGCCCTCATGCCCGTGGCCGAGGAAGTGCCCCACCTCGTGGTTGATGATCAGCGCCCGGTACGACGTCACGTCGTCCGCGTAGTACTGGGTGGCCAGCAGCCACCGCTTGAGGTTGACCATGACGTCCTGGCCGACGTTGCAGTTGACCTCGCCGCCGGTGTCCAGGCCGTACTGACCGCAGATGTCGTCCACCGTCCCCGCCGTGGCGAGCCGTACCCGGAAGTCGGACGCGCCCCCGGACACCCGCCGGAACCCGACCTTCCCGTCGGCCGTCCAGCCCCGCTCGTCGGCCAGGATGCGCTCCACCTCGGCCGCGACGTCCCGCGCCGGGATGCCGATGCCGTCCTCGACCTGCACCACGTACGTCAGTGTCCGGCCGCGCCCGCCGACCAGGTCGCCGCCGCCGCTCGCGGTGGCGAACGTCCCGGGACCGGACGACGGTATCGAGTCGGGGTCCGGCTTCTCCTCCTGCCCCTTCCCGTCCGAGCCCTTCCCGCCCGTCTCCTGCTCCTCCTTCTCCTGCTTCTCCTGCTTCTCCTTCTCCGTCTCCTTCGCGGACGCGGCCGCCGACCCGTCCGGCGACGCTTCCCGCGTCCCGTCGGCCCGGGGCGATTCGGAGCCCGGGGCCGACGAGGACGCACCGGCCGTGTCGGTGGAGCCCCCGGAGGGTTCCGTCGCCCCCTTGAGGGCCAGACCACCGGCGAGCACCAGGACGGCCCCGGCCGCGAGTCCCGGCCACAGCAGGCGGGACCGGCCGCCACGTCGGCGACGGGAGCGGCCGCCGCGGCGTCTGCGGCCCGCGGCGGCGGAGGAGGACGGGGGAGTCGGTCGGCGGCGCTCGTTCATGATCACAAAGCCTGCCCGGACCGTGTGATCGTCCGTGGACGGCTTTTGGACCGCTGTGTAACAGCCGTCACCCGCCCGTGGACCGCCACCGCAGCACCCGCATACTGAGGTCCATGCCACGGGTCCTGATCATCGAAGACGACCGCGCCGTCCGGGACGGCGTGCGACTGGCCCTGCGCCGCCAGGGGCACGAGGTCGCCGCGGCCGCGACCGGCGAGGACGGGCTCGAGCAGCTGCGGTCGTTCCGGCCCGACGCCGTGGTCCTGGACCTGATGCTGCCGGGCATGTCCGGCCTGGAGGTCTGCCGCCGGATACGCGCCCACGACCAGGTGCCGATCATCATGGCCACCGCCCGCGGCGACGACACCGACATCGTCGTCGGGCTGGAGTCCGGAGCCGACGACTACGTCGTCAAACCCGTCCGCGCCCGGGTGCTGGACGCACGCATACGCGCCGTGCTGCGCCGCGTGGGCACCACCGCGGACGACCAGGGCACGCCGCGCACCGAACACCACGGCGACCTGGTCATCGACCGGGCCGGGCTGACCGTCACCCACCAGGGGCGGCCCGTCGCCCTCGGCCCCTCCGAACTGCGGCTGCTGCTCACCCTGTCCGCCTCGGCCGGGCAGGTGTTCAGCCGCCAGCAGCTCCTGGAAGCCGTGTGGGAGCACAACTACCACGGGGACGCGCGGCTCGTGGACGCCTGCGTCAAGCGGCTGCGCTCCAAGATCGGCGAGCCGCCGGGCAGCCCGCGCTACGTCCACACCGTGCGCGGCTTCGGCTACCGGTTCGGGCCCCGGTGAGAGTTCCCCGGGTGCTGCGGGCGCTGATGGGGCTGCGCCTGCGGCTGGTGGTGACCTTCACCCTCGTCGCGGTGGTGGCCACGGTGACCACCGGCGCGCTGACCTTCCGCGAGGCACGGACCGGCGTGCTGCAGCAGAGCCAGGACACGGTGATCGAGGAGTTCCGGCACCGCGTCAACACCCTGGTGCCCAACTACCGCTTCCCGCCCGACACCGCCGACCTGGAGTCCTTCGCCGACGACGTGTCCAGGGGCGGGCAGTCCCAGCCCTGGCGGGTACTGGTCGCCTACCGGGAGGCGAGCGCCACGTCCGCCGCCGGGGACTCGTTCGAGGAACTGTCCCCGGCGATGCGCGAGGCCGTGCGCTCCCGCCGGGCCACCGTGTTCCAGCGGGTGTCGCACGACGGCCGCTCGTCGCTGGTCGTGGGCATGCCCGTCACCTTCGCCGGGGCGTACAGCACCGAGCGGCGCGCCTCCGGCCTCGAGGTCTACCTCACGGTGCCGCAGCAGGAGGAGCAGGGGTACGTCGACGCGCTGGTCACCGCCATCGAACGCGCCACCGTCCCGGCCCTCGCCCTGGCCGTCCTGATCGCGCTCCTGGCTGCCCGCGGGGTGCTGCGTCCGGTGCGGGCGCTGCGCCGGGCGACCCGGAGCATCGCCGAGGGCCGCCTCGACACCCGGCTCGCGGTGCACGGCTCCGACGAACTCGCCGATCTCTCCCGCACCTTCAACGAGACCGCCGCGGCCCTGGAGGGCTCGGTGGCGGAACTGCGGCGCATGGAGGCGGGCGCCCGCCGCTTCGCCGCGGACGTCTCCCACGAACTGCGCACCCCGCTGGCGGCGATGTCGGCGGTCACGGACGTGCTGGACGAGGACGCCGCCGGACTCGACGAGGACACCGCGACGGCCGTACGACTGATCAGCACGGAGACCACGAAACTGGCCGCGCTCGTGGACGACCTGATGGAGATCTCCCGGTTCGACGCGGGCGCGGTCGACCTGCACCTGGACGAGATCGACCTGGCCGAGTCCCTGCGCCGCACGCTCGCCTCCCGCGGCTGGCAGGACACCGTGGAGACCGGCCTGCCGGAACCGGGGGAGTTGCGCGGCCGCGTCGACCCGCGCCGGCTCGACGTGATCGTGGCGAACCTCGTCGCCAACGCCCTGCGGCACGGCGCGCCCCCGGTGCGCCTGGACCTGCACGCCGAGGACGATCCCCGCGCCGGAAGACGGGCCGTCGTCACGGTCCGCGACGGCGGGGACGGCATCCCCGAGAGCGTCCTGCCTCATGTCTTCGACCGCTTCTACAAGTCGGCCGACGCCCGCGCCCGGAGCGAGGGCAGCGGCCTCGGCCTGGCCATCACCACGGAGAACGTACGCCTGCACGGCGGCACCGTCCGGGCGGCCAACCACCCGGAGGGCGGCGCCGTCTTCACGGTCGTCCTGCCGCTGCCGCCCGACGCCCCGGAGGAGCGGACGCCGACCCCGGCGAAGGAGGACCGGACGCCGTCGGCGAAAGAGGACCGGACACGGCCGGCGAAAGAGGACCGGACACCGCCGGCGAAGGAGGACCGCACATGAAACCGTCGGCGCGCGCCGTCCCGCTGCTGCTCGCGGCGCTGCTCCCGCTCTCCGCGTGCGGCATCCCCGAGACCGGAGTGGTCGAGGCGGGCGAACCCGCGACCGGCGTGCTGGATCCGGGCGTCACGTCCGCGCCCTCGGAATCCGTGCCCGAGGCGGTGCCCCTGGTCGACGTCCCGCTCTACTTCGTCGAGGACGGCGACCTGGTCGCGGTGGACCGCACGGTGCCGGGTCCGACCGACCTGGGCAGCACCGTGCTCATGCTGTTCAAGGGGCCCGACGAGCGGGAGCGCAGGAGCGGGCTGACCACCGAACTGCCGCCCGCCGCCGAGGCCCCCACCATCCGCACCGACGGCACCGGCGTCAACGTCCAGCTGCCGCGCACCGCCGGGAGCCTCAGCGACACCGCCGTCGACCAGCTGGCCTGCACCGTCGCCGTGGCCCGGTTGCGCCAGGACCCGGCCCTGGGGAGCGCGCAGGTGACCGTGGAACAGCCCGGCGGCAGGCTGGCCGGGCGCTCCAGCGAGGACTGCCCGATCGGCGCGGCGACCCAACGGACCCCCTCGGCCCCCGGGACCGCCGAGGGCGCGGAGAACGCCGGGACCGGCACGAGCGGCGGCACCACCGTCGGCGGAACCGGCGGCTGACGGCTGACGGCTCACAGGCAACCCCAAGGATCTTCCTCCCCTCCTCCAACCCGGGGCGCCCGCACGGGCGTTGCCCCGGACCGAGCACCACCGAGGTACTGAGGAGCGGATTCTTGATACGTGCTCGAACACTGTGGGCCGCCGCGACGGCAGCCCTGACCCTGGTGGGCGTCGCGCCCGCCGCGGCCCAGGCCGCACCGGAACCGCCCGGCGGCGCCACCACCGTGCGGGCGCCGGAGGCGGCACCGAACGGCACCGCCGGCCTGCCGCCCGGCTGGCGGATCACCGGCACCGGCGAGACGAGATCGCTTCAGTGGCGCTCCCCTCGGCTCGTCCCGCCCGGCGACGCACGGGTCGAGTTCCACTCCGGCGGCCGCCTGCTCGGCGTACCCGAACCGGACCGCGACGGCCGGACCTTCCGGTTACCCCTGGACGAGACCCGGCCGGGCGCACCGCACGGGCTGACCGACCTCCAGGTCCGCGCCGCCGGACGCCGACTGGACCAGGAGCCGGGAGCCGCCGCCCGACAGCGCCGCTCCGCCGAAGCACCCCCGGCCGAACTCCCGCCCCGACTCCCCGCCGGCACCGTCGACCCGGGCCGGCCCGGCCGGTACGCCACGACCACCGGCGAGTACTCGCTCGATCCGGTCCGGCTGCCCGGCCTGTCCGCGCCGGTCGAGATGCGCGGCGTGGTCGTCGCGCCGAAGGGAGCGGCCGGCAAGCGCCCCCTCGCGCTCTTCCTGCACGGCCGGCACGCCACCTGCTACGTCCCCGGCCAGGGCGAGGACGCCGTCACGATCGACTGGCCCTGCGCCGACGGCGCCAAACCCATCCCCAGCCACCGCGGCTACCTCCAGGACCAGGAACTGCTGGCCTCCCAAGGCTATGTGACCGTCTCGATCTCCGCCAACGGCGTCAACGGCCAGGACGGCGACCTGGAGGACGGCGGTGCCCAGGCACGCTCGTCACTGGTGCGCTCGCACCTGGCCCGCTGGGCCGACTGGGCCGCCAAGACCTCCGCCGCCCCGGACGCCGTGCGCCGCGGTCCGAAGGCCGACCTGAACCGCGTCCTGCTCGTCGGACACTCCCGCGGCGGCGAAGGCGTCGACCGGGCGGCCATGGACAGCCTCTACCCGCCACCCGCTGACCAGGACGGCGCGCCGGCGCGGGCCCGCTGGACCATCCGCGGCACCGTACTCGTCGGCCCCACCGCCTTCGGCCAGAACCCGGTGCCCGACGTGCCGTCCCTGACGATCCTGCCGGGCTGCGACGGCGACGTCTCCGACCTCCAGGGACAGCTCTACGTCGACGGCACCCGCGGCGTGAGCCGGGGCCGGGCGCTGCACAGCGCGGTCCACATCACCGGCGCCAACCACAACTACTTCAACAGCGAGTGGACTCCCGGCCAGGCCGAGGCACCCGCCTCCGACGACTTCTGGGAGGACCCCGAGGCCCCCGACCCGGTCTGCTCCACGGACAGCCCCACCCGGCTCACCGCCGGGCAGCAGCACCGGGCCGGCGCGACCTACGTCGCCGCCGCGGCCCGGCTGTTCGTCGCCGGTGACGACCGGGTGCGCGAGCTGATCGACGGCACCGGCCGCCGCGCCCCCTCGGCCGACCCGGCCCGGGTACTGACCCACGCGGTCGGGGCCGGCCGGGGCGCCGGGTTCCTGCCCGACGACGACGGCGTGCGGGTGACCGGCGGCGGCCGGCTGTGCTCCGCGGTCGACCCCGACCCGGAGGCCGTCTGCCTCGGCGAGGACGCGCACGGCTCCTCCCCGCACTTCGCGTACTGGTGGCCGGAGCGCGAGACCGGCCGCGGCGCGATCGCCCTGGACTGGTCCGCACCCGGCACCCCGGCCCGGATCCGCCCCGGCGCACCCGTCTCCCTCAAGGGAGCCGAGAGCCTCGCCCTGCGCGTCATCGTGCCGCCGGGCAGCACCGGCACCCGGCTCGACGTGACCGTCGCCGACGCCGCCGGCCGACGCGCCACCCTCGGCGCCGTCCGCGCCGACGGCCTGCCGGGCAGCGAACGCACCGCGTCGTACTGGGCGCAGGAACTGCGCGTCCCGCTCACCGCCGCCACCCGCGCCGGAGTCGACCTGCGACGCGTCACCACGCTGGAACTGACGCCCCGTTCCCGGACGGGCAAGGCCTGGCTGATGGACGCCTACGCCTGGCAGCCGGGCACCCCCCGGGTGCGGCCGGCCCCGCTGGCCCGCGTGGACGTCGGCCGGACGACGGTCGAGGAGGGCGACTCGGGCGTGCGCACCTACCACGTCCCGGTGCGGGTCTCCGGCAAGGGCGCAGGCACGGTCCGGATGTACGTCATGGAAGGGTTCGGCTCGCCGGTCGAGGAGCGCCTGGTCACCGTACGCTCCGGCAGGCCCTTCGCCGACGTGACCGTGAAGGTGACGGGCAACCGGCGCTACGGCGCCGACCTGAGCCACGACCTGCTGGTCAAGGCGGTGCACGGCTCGGTCGTCGGCTCCTACGCCGGCGGCGTGACGGTCCGGGACGACGATCCGATGCCGGAGATCGAGCTGACGCCCGTCGCGGACAAGGTCACCGAGGGACTGCCGCTGCGCTGGCGGGTCTCCCTGTCGGAACCCGCCGACACGGACCTGGGCACGGTGCTGGTGGCGGTCCCCGACGACACCCGTCCCGAGCTGTCCACCAAGGACGTCGACCGGGACTGGCTCCTGGAGACGACCGGGGAGATCCCCGACCGGGAGGTCCCGCTGTCCCGGCTGGACTACTTCGCGCTCTGGGTCTCGGTCCCGGCCGGTGAGACGGAGGCCGAGGTGACGGTGCCCACCGTCACCGACGAGGTGTCCGAGCCGACCGAGTACATCGGGCTCAGGAACACCGACGACGCGGGCGAGCCGCAGGGCCCGGTGCTGACCGGCACCGTGCTCGACGCCTCGTAGACCCCGTTTCCGCAGGCGGGTGCGGACCCGGCGCCGTCCGGTCCGCACCCGCCCGCACCGGCTGGCCCATCCGCCGGACCCCGGCTGCGGCCTCGGCGTGGTCGTGCGTCTGAGCCCGCGGCGCCTGGGTACCCTCCGCCGCATGGCGGTGGACAGAAGGACCGGGACGCCGCGCCGGACACCGGCTCGGCAGCGGACGAACCGCACGCTGGGCCGGGCGCTGGTGCGCTGGGCCACGACGACCGATCACAAGGTGATCGGCCATCTCTACCTGGCGACGTCGTTCGGCTTCTTCCTCTTCGGCGGCGTCCTGGCCATGCTGATGCGCAGTGAACTCGCCCGGCCCGGGCTGCAGTTGTTCAGCAACGAGCAGTACAACCAGCTGTTCACCGTGCACGGCACCATCATGATGCTGCTGTTCGCGACCCCGCTGTTCGCCGGGTTCACCAACGTCATCATGCCCTTGCAGATCGGCGCCCCCGACCTGGCGTTCCCCCGGCTGAACGCGCTGTCGTACTGGATGTACCTGTTCGGCGGTCTGATGGTGGTGGCGGGCTTCCTGACGCCCGGCGGAGCGGCCTCGTTCGGCTGGTTCGCCTACGCGCCGCTGAACAGCGCCACCTTCAGCCCGGGACCGGGCGGCGACCTGTGGACCATGGGTCTGGTGGTGAGCGGCGTGTCGACCACCCTCAGCGCCGTCAACTTCATCACCACCATCATCTGCCTGCGCGCCCCCGGCATGACCATGTTCCGGATGCCGATCTTCACCTGGAACATCCTGTTCACCTCGATCCTGGTGCTGCCCGCCTTCCCCGTGCTCACCGCCGCGCTGCTGATGCTGGAGGCCGACCGTAAGTTCGGCGCGCACGTCTTCGACGCGGCGAACGGCGGGGCGCTGCTGTGGCAGCACCTGTTCTGGTTCTTCGGCCACCCCGAGGTGTACATCGTGGCGCTGCCCTTCTTCGGCATCGTCACCGAGATCATCCCGGTCTTCAGCCGCAAGCCGATCTTCGGCTACGTCAGCCTGGTCGGCGCCACCATCGCCATCACCTTTCTCTCCGCGGTGGTGTGGGCCCACCACATGTTCGCCACCGGCGCCGTGCTGCTGCCGTTCTTCTCCCTCATGTCGTTCCTCATCGCGGTGCCGACCGGCGTGAAGTTCTTCAACTGGATCGGCACCATGATGCGCGGCTCGCTCTCCTTCGAGACGCCCATGCTGTGGGCGTGCGGCTTCCTGGTCACGTTCCTGCTCGGCGGCATGAGCGGCGTCCTCATCGCCTCCCCGCCGCTCGACTTCCACCTGACGGACTCGTACTTCATCGTCGCCCACCTGCACTACGTGCTGTTCGGCACGGTCGTCTTCGCGATGTTCGCCGGTTTCTACTTCTGGTGGCCGAAGTTCACCGGCAAGCTGCTCGACGAACGCATCGGGAAGATCCACTTCTGGACGCTCTTCATCGGCTTCCAGACCACCTTCCTCGTCCAGCACTGGCTCGGCGAGCAGGGCATGCCGCGCCGCTACGCCGACTACCTCGCCGCGGACGGCTTCACCACGCTGAACACCATCAGCTCCATCGGAGCCTTCTTGCTCGGGCTGTCGACCCTGCCGTTCCTCTACAACGTGTGGCGCACCCACCAGTACGGCGAGAAGGTCGAGAGGGACGACCCCTGGGGCTACGGCCGTTCCCTCGAATGGGCCACCAGCAGCCCGCCGCCGCGCCACAACTTCACGTCGCTGCCCCGGATCCGCTCCGAGTCCCCGGCGTTCGACCTGCACCACCCCGACATCACCCGACACGACCAGAGGCATGTGCAGTGAGGACCGAATCCCGACTGTTCACCGGTGTGGCGGTCTTCTTCGGCGCCGAGGCGGCGCTCTACGGCTGGTGGTCGCGCGAGCCCGCCGGCACCGCCGCCCTCGTCCTCGCCTTCCTGATGGCCTCGCTCGTCGCGTTCTTCCTGCGCGTGCAGTACCGCAAGCGCGGACTGCGGGCCCAGGACCGCGGTGAGGGCGAGGCCGTCGACACCGCGGGTCCGCTCGACTTCTTCCCGCCGCGCAGCGGCTGGCCGATCACCATCGCGCTGGCCGCCGTGGTGCTGGCGCTCGGCATCGTCTTCGGCCTGTGGCTGGCCCTGATCGGCTTCGGCCTGCTCACCATGGGCGTCTGCGGGCTGGTCTTCCAGTACGCCGGCCGGGGCGTTCAGCGCTCCGGCTCGCCCGAGTAGGAATCCCGTCCCGCCGCATCCGCGGCGGCCGCCGCCTCCGGCGCCGACTCCCGCCCCCGCTCCGTCTCCTCGACGTCGACCCGGTCGCCGTAGTACCACTCGCTGAGCGTCGCCCGCAGCCGGCCCACGTGCGGGGCGTCGCCCTCCTTCGCGGAGGGTGCCAGCGGCTCGGGCTGCCTGCGGGCCCGCAGCACGTAGTGCTCCTCGGGGTCGAGGGGCCCGTGGCTTTCGGCGTAGCCGCCCGCGAGGGTCTGGTGCACCTCGCCCGTCTCGTCGCCCTCGGCCAGCCGCTCGCGGTCGTGCTCCTGCAGCGCCAGGCAGACGCGCTTGGTCACGACGAAGGCCAGCGGCGGTGCCAGCACCAGGGAGACCCGGAAGATCCAGGTGAGCAGGTTCAGCGAGACGTCGAAGGTGTGGGCGAGGATGTCGTTGCCGCCGGCCAGCAGCAGCACGCCGTAGAAGACGATCGCGGCGACGCCGAGACCGGTGCGCACCGGCTTGTCGCGGGGGCGGTCGCACAGGTGGTGCTCCTCCTGGTCGCCCGTCACCCACCGCTCGAAGAACGGGTAGGCGTACAGCACCGCGAACAGGGCGCCCGGCAGCAGCACCGCGGGCACCAGCACGTTCCACATGACGGTGTGTCCCGCCACCGCCGTCTCGAACGGCGGCATCAGCCGCAGCGAACCCTCCAGGAACCCGACGTACCAGTCCGGCTGCGAGCCCGTCGAGACGATGTCGGGCCGGTAGGGGCCGTACGTCCAGATCGGGTTGATCTCGGCCACCGCCGCCAGCACGGTCAGCAGACCGAAGACCATGAGGAACAGACCGGTGGAGTTCGTCATGAACTGCGGGAACATCGGCTTGCCCACCGCGTTGCGGTTGGTGCGCCCGCGGCCCGCCCACTGGGTGTGCTTCAGGTAGAACACCAGGATCAGATGGACCGTGACCAGCGCGACCAGCAGTGCGGGGAGCAGCAGGATGTGTACCGAGTACAGCCGCGGGACGATGTCCTCGCCGGGATACTCGCCGCCGAACACGAACATGCTGACGTACGTCCCCACCACCGGGATGGACAGCATGATCCCCTGCGCGATGCGCAGCCCCGTCCCGGACAGCAGGTCGTCCGGGAGCGAATAGCCGGCGAAGCCCTCGGCGAGGGCCAGCACGAAGAGCGTGAGCCCGATCAGCCAGTTGACCTCACGCGGACGGCGGAACGCGCCGGTGAAGAAAATCCGCAGCAGATGCACCCCGATGGCCGACAGGAACACCAGGGCCGCCCAGTGGTGCACCTGCCGGATCAGCAGTCCGCCGCGGACGTCGAAACTGATGTCCACCGTCGAGCGGTAGGCCTCCGACATGCGCACCCCCAGCAGGGGTTCGTACGAGCCGTTGTAGACGACCTCCGTCATCGAGGGTTTGAAGAACAGCGTCAGCCAGACCCCCGTCAGCAGCAGCACCACGAAGCTGTACAGGGCGATCTCGCCCAGCAGGAACGACCAGTGCTCGGGGAAGGCCTTGCGCAGCAGCCCCCCGCCCTCGGAGACGGGGAGCCGCCCGTCGGCCCAGTTGACGGTGTGTTCGCCCGCGTGACGGGCCCGCGCACCGGCGCGGGCCCTTCTCCTCTGCAACAGCACGGCGCATGGGTTCCCCACCGCCGGTGCCGGAAACTACGCCCCGGC
Source organism: Streptomyces hyderabadensis (assembly GCF_020404845.1). GTDB lineage: Bacteria > Actinomycetota > Actinomycetes > Streptomycetales > Streptomycetaceae > Streptomyces > Streptomyces hyderabadensis. The sequence goes on from NZ_JAIOJZ010000015.1 coordinate 105,087, forward strand.
TAGGTACGGTCACCCTTCGGCTTGCCCCGCTGGTCCGGAGTGCCGTGCGGCGGCGGGGAGAACGGCTGCGGAGAGGTCGCGGGCGACACCGGGGAACCGGAGCGCCCCCGCTCCTGCTCCGGGCGCACGGCACCCGGGTCGCCGCCGGACGGCTCGGCTCCGGAGCGCAACTGATCCAGCCGGGCCGACAGGACCTCCGTGGCCGGGACGCGGTCGGCGTGGGAGCGCTCGTAGGCCAGCAGCTGCTCCACCTGGTGCGCGTCCAGCGACCGGATCCGGCTCTCCAGTCCGCCGATCGGCAGCTGGTCGTAGTCGGGCAGGGGCAGGGTGTGGCGAGCGGGGTCCGCCATGGTTCTCACTTCCTCTGTACGGCACCTTGCTTGCGCGGGCCGACGGCCGTCAGCGCCGTCCGCCCGGGCCGCCGCTGCCGAAGGAGCCGCTGCTGCCCTCGTCCCAGCGGGGCCGCTCCTGGTCGGAGGCGGTACGGCTGCCCTGGTGCCCCATCTCGTGCGGCAGCGTGCGCTCGTCGCTGCGCGGCATCTCGTCGGGTTCCCGGCGCTCCCGCTCCTCGTGGACGGGACCGCCGTCGGGCACGTGGGGCTGTTCCTCGGGCCGCGGGGGCGGCGGCTCCCGGCGCTTTTGCCGGCTGCCGAAGGCGAACGCGCCGATCAGCACGGCCACCACCACCACGGCGGCGACGATCAGCCAGACGGCGAGTGCGCCGGAGCCGCCCGCGGCCAGGTCCATCCATGCGTTGGTCATGGAGCGCGGGTACCCCCGGCCCGCGTGACCAACCTGCTCACCGCGACGCCCGCGTGCGCGAGCGGTTGGCCTTCCTGATCGCCGCGAGCAGGTCCGCCTTCGACATCTTCGAGCGGCCCGCCACGCCCAGCCGCCGGGCGACGCCGTACAGGTGCTCCTTGGACGCCTTCTCGTCGACGCCCTCGCCGCTGCGTCCGCCCCGCCCGCGGGGCCGCCCGGACTGCGGGTCGGAGGGACCCTTGCGGCCGCCCTCCTTGCGCTCCCAGTGGTCGCCGACCTTCTCGTACGTGTGCTTGAGCGCCCCGTAGGCCACCCGGTGCGCCCGCTCGCCCTCGCCGTACTCCTCGACCGCCGAGTCGTGGGCCTTGATCCAGGTGCGCCGGGCCGCCTGCGAGGAGCGTTCCAGAGTCGACGGCAGTTCCTGTCGTCCCGGCATGTCCGTGCACCTCCGTGCGTCGTACCGGCTCGATCGCCCCGCCGGCCGCGGGGCGGTCCACGGGTGCCCCCGCCCCACGGCGGAAAACGGTCCGCAGCCCTTGGAAACACCGGGCCCGGCGGTTTGGCGCCGCAACCGGCGGCAACCCGCGCGGTGTGACATCGACGACGACTTCCCAGCAGGAACTGTTCCGCTTCCTCGAGGACCGCTTCGCGTGCGCACAGGCGTGCACCGAGTGCGCCCGGGCCTGCGCCCTGCGGGCGAGCCTCGTGGACCCGGACGGGACCGAGAACCAGGAACTCGTACGGCGCAGGGGCATCATGTGCGCGGAGGTCTGCGACGCGACCTGCCGGGTGCTGTCCGAACAGAACCAGGTGGACGAGGCCGCCATCCGCGCGCAGCTGGAGTGGTGCCGCCAGGTGTGCCTGGAGAGCGCGCACGTCTTCGACGACCACCCGGGCGCCGAGGAGAGCGCACGGGCCTGCCGCGACTGCGCCCGCGCCTGCGGAGAGTTCCTGGCCACCCTGCGCTGAGCCCCTGGGGGCGCGCGGCGTGACGCGCTAGCCTGCCCGTATGGCGGCGACGGACGGCGACCCGGGGCTCTTCGGCCCGCGCTCCGTGACCTGGCAGGCGCACAGCGACCCGATGATGTGGGTGGCCGGCATCCGCGCCCTCTACCTCCAGGCCCTGCACCCGCGCGCCGTGCGCGGCGTGATGCAGAACAGCGACTTCCGGCGCGACGCCTGGGGCCGGCTGATGCGCACCGCGGGCTTCGTCGGCACCACGACGTACGGCACCACCGAGGCCGCCGAGCGGGCCGGCGCCCGGGTCAGGAAGATCCACCGCATGCTCGGCGCCACGGACCCGGACACGGGGGAGCGCTACGGCGTCGACGAGCCCGGCCTGCTGCTGTGGGTGCACTGCGCCGAGATCGGCTCCTACCTGCACGTCCTCGGCCGTTCCGGATTCCCGCTCACCGACGCCCACGCCGACCGCTACCTCGCCGAACACCGGGTGAGCGCCCGTCTCGTCGGCCTCGACCCCGGCTCCGTCCCCGCGGACCGGGCCGAGCTGGCCGCCTACTTCACGCGGGTGCGGCCCGAACTGGCGGCGGGTCCTGAGGCGCACGAGGTGGACGACTTCCTGCGCCGCCCGCCCGTCCACCCGCTCCTGGTCCCGGCCCGGGAGCTGCTGTGGCGGCGGGTCGCCCGTCTCGCGTACGACTCACTACCGCCGTACGCGCACCAGCTCTACGGCAGACCGGCGCCCCCGCCCGCCACCGTCACCCGCCGGCTGCGCCTCACCGGCGCCCTGCTGCGCCGGATCCCGGCACGTCTGCGCTGGCAGCTGCCGCCCCGGCACATCCTGAACGCCATGGCCCGGCTCGGTCCGGCCGCGCGTCCGGCGCCATACAAAATCGGACGACAAGCGGCCATACTGGACCGGCCAGGGGAGGGCGGCGCGGACTGAACCACGGGGGCGGGGCGAAGTCATGGGGGACGACACGCTGATCCAGGGCCGGTACCGGCTGCTCGAGCGGATCGGGCGCGGTGGCATGGGCGAGGTCTGGCGGGCGCGGGACGAGTCACTGGGCCGCGGCATAGCCGTCAAGTGCCTCAAACCGCTGGGCACGCAGCACGACCACTCCTTCACCCGCGTCCTGCGGGAGAGATTCCGGCGCGAGGCCCGGGTGGCCGCCGCGCTCCAGCACCGCGGGGTGACCGTCGTCCACGACTTCGGTGACTGGGACGGCGTGCTCTTCCTGGTCATGGAGCTGCTGGAGGGGCACGACCTGAGCCGGCTCCTGGAGGAGAACAGGGGCCACCCGCTGCCGGTGGCCGACGTCGTGGACATCGCCGAACAGGTCGCCTCCGCGCTCGCGTACACCCACGAGCAGGGCATCGTCCACCGCGACCTCAAGCCCGCGAACATCGTGCGGACCGCCGACGGCACCGTGAAGATCTGCGACTTCGGCATCGCCCGGCTCGGTCACGACGCGGGCTTCACCGCCCGGCTGACCGGTACCGGCATCGCCATGGGCACCCCGCACTACATGTCGCCCGAACAGATCGGCGGCGACGAGGTCGACCGGCGCAGCGACCTGTACTCCCTGGGCTGCGTGCTCTACGAGATCGCCACCGGCGCCCCGCCCTTCGACCTCGACGACGCCTGGGCGATCCTCGTCGGCCACCGCGACACCGAGCCCGCGCCGCCCCGCACCCGCCGCGCCGAACTACCCGGCTACCTGGACCGGATCATCCTGGACCTGCTGGCCAAACGGCCCGAGCAGCGCCCCGACGACGCCCGCGAACTGGGCCGCCGGATCACCGCCGGACGCACCGGACGTCCCGGACGCGCGGGACGTCCCGGACCGGCGCCGGTGCCGGCCCTGGCGACCGCCCGGCCGCGTTCGACCTCGCCGGTCGAGGAGCGCGCCGGGCTGCCGTCCTGGACCCACGGCATGACCACCGGCCACAAGGCGACCGGCACGAGCGGCCTGCGTGTCACGCCGCCGGACCCCGGGGCCGGCCTGTCCGGCGCGTGGATCCCGCGGCCCGCCGGTGACCGGATCGCTGGTGACCGGAGCGTCGGTGAGCGGCCCGCCGGGCCCGCCCCGGGCGAGGGGCCGCACTCGGCGCCCGAGGCCGTCGCCGCTCTGGCCGCACGCCACCGGACGGGGCTGAGCCTGGGCCGGCTCGGCCGCTGGGAAGAGGCCGCCGAGGTGCACCGCGCGGTCGCCGCCGAGCGCGAGCGGCTGCTCGGCGCCGACCACCCCGACACCCTCGCCAGCCGCTACGAGGCCGCCTTCACCCTGGGCCGCACCGGCCACGCCGCCGAGGCGCTGCGCGCGTACAAGGGCGTCGCCGAGGCCCGGATCAGGCTGCTGGGAGCCGATCACCCCGACACCCTCGCCGTCCGTCAGGAGATGGCCTACACCCTGGGCCGACTGGGCCGCCACACCGACGCGCACCAGGTGTACACGTCGGTCCTGACCGCCCGCGAGCGCACCATGGGCGCCGACCACCCCGACACCCTGCGCTGCCGCCACAACCTGGCCTTCAACCTCGGGCGGCTCGGCCGTACCGAGGACGCCCTGCGGACGGCCCGCGAGGTGGCCGCGGCCCGCGCCCGGGTCCTGGGCCCGGACCACCCGGACACCCTCGTCACCCGCTACGAGGTGGCCTACGAACTCGGACGGCTGGACCGCTGGCAGGAGGCCCTGGCGACCTACCGCGACGTCGCCGCCGCCCGCGCGCGAACGCTCGGCCCCGATCACCCCGACACCCTCGCCGCCCGCTACGAGACCGGCGTCGCGCTGGGCCGCCTGGGCCGCTGCGCCGAGGCGCTGACCGTGTACGGGGAACTGATCGCCGACCGCTCCCGCGCCCAGGGACCCGAGCACCCCGAGACGCTGCGCGCCCGGCACGGCCTGGGCGTCAACCTCGGCCGGCTGGGCCACTGGGAGGAGGCCCTGGCCGAGGCCCGCGAGGTGGGCGCGGTCCGCGGCCGCGTCCTGGGCCCGGATCACCCGGACACCCTGGTCAGCCACCGCGAGGTCGCCGTCGCCCTGGGCTGGCTCGGCCGCTGGTCGCCCGCCCTCACCGAGTACCGCCTGGTCGCCGCCGCCCGCGAACGGCTCCTGGGCCCCGATCACCCCGACACCCTCGTCGCCCGCGACGACGAGGCCCACTGCCTGGAACGGCTCGGCCGCGCCACCGAGGCCGCGGACCTGTACCGCCGGATCGCGGCACTGCGCGCGGCGGCACACTGACCGCCGGCGGCGGCCGCCGCCGGTGCCCGACGGCGGGCTGGCCGCCCCCGACCGGGCCGTGCTACCAAGAGCCATGACGACCCCGCCCCGCACCTCCCGCACCTATGACGCCGTCGTCGTCGGCGGCGGCCACAACGGCCTGGTCGCCGCCGCCTACCTGGCCCGGGCCGGCCGCTCCGTGCTGGTCCTCGAACGCCTGGACCACACCGGCGGGGCGGCCGTGTCCGCCCGGCCGTTCGCCGGGGTCGACGCACGGCTGTCGCGCTACTCGTACCTGGTCAGCCTGCTGCCCGGGAAGATCGTGCGGGACCTGGGCCTGGACTTCCGGGTGCGTGCGCGCTCCGTCTCCTCGTACACGCCCGTCGAGCGCTCCGGGCGGCCCACGGGGCTCCTGGTCGGCGGCGGCGAACGCCGCACCCGCGAGTCCTTCGCCCGGCTCACCGGCTCGGAGCGGGAGTACGCCGCCTGGCAGCGCTTCTACGCCATGACCGGCCACGTGGCCCGGCGGGTGTTCCCGACCCTCACCGAACCGCTGCCCACCCGGGACGAACTGCGCCGCAGGGTCGACGACGAGGCGGCCTGGCGCGCCCTGTTCGAGGAGCCGGTCGGTGTCACCATCGAGGAGCACTTCGCCGACGACCTGGTCCGGGGCGTGGCCCTCACCGACGCCCTGATCGGCACCTTCGCCGACGCCCACGACCCCTCGCTGGTCCAGAACCGCTGCTTCCTCTACCACGTGATCGGCGGCGGCACCGGCGCCTGGGACGTGCCGGTCGGCGGCATGGGCGCCCTCACCGACGCGCTGGCCGCAGCGGCCCGCGCCGCCGGTGCCGTGCTCGCCACCGGTCACGAGGCGGTGCGGATCGACGCCGACGGCCGCACGGCCGAGGTCACCTACCGCACGGCCGACGGGGAGGGCGTCGCCGCCGCCCGCCACGTCCTGGTCAACGCCTCCCCGCGGGAACTGGCGGCGCTCACCGGCCAGGCGCCGCCCCCGCCCGCCGAGGGCGCCCAGCTGAAGGTGAACATGCTGCTGACCCGGCTCCCGCGACTGCGCGACCCCGAGGCCGACCCGCGCGAGGCGTTCGCCGGGACCTTCCACATCGCCGAGGGCTACCGGCAACTGGCCGCCGCGCACGCCCGGGCGGCCGCCGGTGAACTGCCGGACGCACCGCCCTGCGAGATCTACTGCCACTCGCTGACCGACCCCACGATCCTCGCCCCCGGCCCGGCCGCCGCGGGCATGCACACCCTCACCCTGTTCGGCCTGCACACACCGGCCCGCCTCTTCGCCCGGGACAACGACGCCGTGCGCGCCGAACTCCTGAAGTCGACCCTCGCCCAGCTCGACGCCCACCTCGCCGAGCCCCTCGCGGACTGCCTGGCCACCGACGCCGAGGGGCGGCCCTGCATCGAGGCCAGGTCGCCGCTCGACCTGGAGCGTGACCTGCGGCTGCCCGGCGGCAACATCTTCCACCGCGAGCTGTCCTGGCCGCACGCCCAGGACGGCACCGGCCACTGGGGCGTGGAGACCGGGCAGGCGAACGTCCTGCTGTGCGGCGCGGGCGCCGTGCGCGGGGGAGGGGTGAGCGGGGTGCCGGGCCACAACGCGGCGATGGCGGTACTGAACGGCACCGGTGCCTGACGGGCGCATGCGCGGCACGGGGCCGGGTACCGCGACATAACGGAAATTCCGTACCCGATACCCTCGCACGAAGGAGCAGTCATGGCGGACCTCAGCCCCATCGACCTGCAGAAGGCCCTCAACGGCATGGACTACCCGGCGGACAAGAAGTCGCTGGTCGACCGCGCCCGCAAGAACAACGCCGACGACAACGTCGTCAGCCGTCTCGACGGTCTGAAGGAGAACAGCTTCGACGGTCCGAACGAGGTGCAGAAGGCCGTCTTCAACCGCTAGCGGTCCCGTCCCGCCCGCCGGGCTCCCGCCCGGTCAGTCGGCCGACGCCGTCCACCCCACCGTCTCCACGCGAGCCGCGTCCGCCGGGCGCGCGTCGTGGAACAGGACGTCGCCGGCCGCCTCCACGCGCAGCCCGTCGACGTACGCCCCGCGGCCCACGTACAGCCGGTCGGTGGTGTACCGCCAGCGCAGGATGAGCCCGCGGGCGGCCGGGAGACCGGCGCTCAGCCGGTGCCAGACGCGTCCCGACCAGCCGGTCGCCGAGCCCTCCGGATGCTCCCGGGGCGCCTCGCCGCGGCGCGTGGTGGTGAACGGGACCGGCCGCCAACCGGCGCCGCCGTCGGTCGAGGCCTCCAGGACCAGGGTGTCCGAGCCGGGCTCGGTGTCCCACCACAGCGCGCAGCGCAGCCGGGCCCGGCCCGCCGACGTGTCCAGGGCGGGCAGCGTGAGCGTGGCCGTGGCGGAACTCGCCGTCCCCGAGAACCACGCCGTGCGCCCGTCGGCCGGCCGGACCGGCACCGCCCGCGCCAGGCTGGTGCCCGCCGCCACCCGGGGAGCCGACCCGGAACGCCAGCCGCGCACCGGATGGACGGAGTTGCCGAGGACGACGAGGAACGAGTCGGTCGTCGGGTCGAGCACCAGAGAGGTGCCGGTGAACCCGGTGTGTCCGGCCGTGCGCGGTGTCGCCATCGCGCCCATGTACCAGTGCTGGTACAGCTCGAAGCCCAGGCCGTGTTCGTCGCCGGGGAAGTCGGTGTTGAAGTCGGTGAACATCAGCTCCACCGACTCCGGGCGCAGGATGCGGGCCCGGCCGTAGGAGCCGCCGTTGAGCAGCGTCCGGCCGAGGACCGCGAGGTCCCACGCCGAGGAGAACACCCCCGCGTGACCGGCGACGCCGCCGAGGCTGAAGGCGTTCTCGTCGTGCACCTCGCCCCACACCAGCCCGCGGTCCAGACCGGACCAGGGCTTGCGGGCGTCCTCGGTGGCCGCGATCCCCGGGCGCCAGGAGGCGGGCGGGTTGTAGCGGGTGCGGGTGAGACCGAGCGGCTTCGTGATCTCGTCGCGCAGCAGCGCGTCCAGGGTGCGGCCCGTGATCCGTTCCAGCACCAGCTGGAGCGAGATCATGTTCAGGTCCGAGTACAGGTACGCCGTACCCGGGGCGTTCACCGGGGCCTCGTCGTAGACGAGTTGCACCTTCTCCTCGTACGTCGGCGCGGCGTACAGCGGGATCCAGGCCCTGAACCCCGAGGTGTGCGTGAGCAGGTGACGGACGGTCACGCCCTGCTTGCCCGCCCGGCCGAAGTCCGGCAGGTACGAGGCGACCGGCGCCTCCAGCTCCAGCGCGCCCCGCTCCAGCTGCTGCACGGCGAGGATCGAGGTGAACAGCTTGGAGATCGACGCGAGGTCGAACACCGTGTCCTCGGCCATCGGGATCTGCTCACCCGCCGGGAACTCGACGCCGGTGTCGGTCGCCTCGTCGTAGGCCCGGTAGCGCACCGCCATGCCGATCGGCTCGTGCAGCGCCACCGTGCCGCCCCGCCCGGCGAGCAGCACCGCGCCCGCGTACCACGGGTGCACGGGAGACGGGCCGAGGAACGCCTCGGCGTCGGTGACGAGCTGGCGCAGATGGCCCGGGAGCAGTCCGGCGCGTTCGGCGGAACCGCGCCGCAGAGTGGGGCGGCGGCCCTTGTCGGAGACGGCCGCGGCGGGCCCCGCCGCGAACGGAGCGATGGCCAGGGCACCCCCCAGGGCCAGGGCGCCGGCGCCCAGTTGACGCCGTGTGCATCCGTTCGTCGCCTGACCGGCCATCGAAGAGTCTCCCGCCGCCGAAGCTGAAAGTATCTTTCCCGGATCGCCGTGCGGGGTGAAACTTTCCTGTCAGCGACGGGCCGTGTCAATGGGGCGTACGGAGGTCGGTACGCGGAACCGGACGGGCCGGGCGCACCGCTTGACCCGTCCCCGCGACCGGCCGAGGATCAGGTCATGACGCCCGGACACGGCAGCACGGTCGACGGGGTGCTGCGGCGCAGCGCCCGACGCACTCCGGCACGCGTCGCGGTGGAGTACCGCGACCGCACCTGGACGTACGACGAGCTGGACACCGCGGTCTCCCGGGCGGCGGGCGTCCTGCTGGGCCAGGGGCTGTCCCCCGGCGACCGGGTCGCCGCGTACGGCCACAACTCCGACGCCTACCTGATCGCCTTCCTGGCCTGCGCCCGCGCGGGCCTGGTGCACGTCCCGGTCAACCAGAACCTCACCGGCGACGACCTCGCCTACCTCGTCGGCCAGTCCGGCAGCACCCTGGTCCTCACCGATCCCGACCTCGCCGCCCGGCTCCCCGGGGCGACCCGCACGCTGCCGCTGCGCGACGCCGACGGCTCGCTGCTGGCCCGCCTCGCCACGGCACCGGCGTACGACGGGCCCGAACCGGGCGCCGAGGACCTGGTGCAGCTGCTCTACACCTCGGGCACCACCGCACTGCCCAAGGGCGCGATGATGACCCACCGGGCGCTGGTGCACGAGTACCTGAGCGCCATCACCGCCCTGGACCTCCGGGCCGGCGACCGTCCCGTGCACGCGCTCCCGCTGTACCACTCGGCGCAGACCCATGTCTTCCTGCTGCCCTACCTGGCGGTCGGCGCGACCAACATCGTCCTGGACGCGCCGGACGGCGACCGCCTCTTCGACCTGATCGAGGCCGGCCGCGTGGACAGCCTCTTCGCCCCGCCCACCGTGTGGATCGGCCTCGCGAACCGCGCCGACTTCGCCACCCGCGACCTGACCGGCCTGCGCAAGGCCTACTACGGCGCGTCGATCATGCCGGTGCCCGTCCTGGAGCGGCTGCGTGCCCGCCTGCCGCACCTGGCTTTCTACAACTGCTTCGGGCAGAGCGAGATCGGTCCCCTCGCCACCGTCCTCGGCCCGGACGAGCACGAGGGCCGCATGGACTCCTGCGGCCGCCCCGTCCTGTTCGTCGACGCGCGCGTGGTCGATGAGGACGGCAAGGACGTGCCCGACGGCACCCCCGGCGAAGTCGTCTACCGCTCCCCGCAGTTGTGCGAGGGCTACTGGGACAAGCCCGAGGAGACCGGGGCCGCCTTCCGCGACGGCTGGTTCCACTCCGGCGACCTGGCGGTACGGGACGCGGACGGCTACTACACCATCGTCGACCGGGTGAAGGACGTCATCAACTCCGGTGGCGTCCTGGTGGCCTCCCGCCAGGTCGAGGACGCCCTCTACACGCACGACGCCGTCGCCGAGGCGGCCGTGATCGGCCTGCCCGACGAGCGGTGGATCGAGGCCGTCACCGCCGTCGTCGTCCCGCGCGGCGAGGTCAGCGAGGAGGAGCTGATCGCGCACGCCCGGGAGAAGCTCACCGCGTTCAAGGCGCCCAAGCGGGTCCGGTTCGTGGACGCCCTGCCGCGCAACGCCAGCGGGAAGATCCTCAAGCGGGAGCTGCGGGACCGCTTCGCCGGTTCCTGACGCCGCGACGGCCTGTCGGCGGTCGGACCGGATCGCTAGGCTGGCCGCGCACGACGACACCGGGAGGAGCACGGACGTGGCCGAGAGCACCACCCACCAGCGCCCGCTCATGGGCTGGGACAAGCCGGAGCTGGATCTCAGCAACGCGCAGTGGCAGTCCAGCAGCCGGGGCCTGGGGGATGTCCAGATCGCCTTTGTCGAGGGGTTCATCGCCATGCGGAACAGCGGCAGCCCGCAGAGCCCCTCCCTGATCTTCACCCCGGCGGAATGGGGCGCGTTCGTGTCGGGAGCGCGAGAAGGGGAGTTCGACCTCACCTAGCCACCGCGGGGTGCGCCGACCGGCCGAACCAGGGTGTTCGCTCGGCCGCCGGGGGGAAGTCCGTACTCCGGAGGTGAGGACCCATGAGCACCAGCACCCTGCCGGTCATCGCGGCGGTCGACGGTTCCGAGGACGGACTGCGCGCCCTGGACTGGGCCCTCGACGCCGCCCACCGGCGCGAGGCACCCCTGCGGGTGGTGCACGTGCGCCAGTACGCCGCCTGGGCCCAGACCGACGTCCTGGTGGCGGGCCCGCCCGACACCGCCGAGGACCCGGCGCTCGACCAGGCCCGCGCACACCTTCAGGGACGGGCCTTCGCGGTCCCCACGGAGTACGTGGGCATGGAGGGCGTGCCGGGCGCCCTGCTGCCGGAACTGGGCGCCGACGCCCAGCTGCTGGTCCTCGGCTCCCGGGGCCGGGGCGGCTTCACCGGCCTGCTGCTCGGCTCCAACGGCATGGCCGCCGCCCGCGACGCGGAGTGCCCCGTCGTGGTGGTGCCCCGCCCCGGGCGCGAGGTCCACGGCGAGGCGCCGGACGAACCCGGTCCGCGCGTGGTGGTGGGCCTGCACGTGGACAGCCCGGACGACGCCACGCTGTCCTTCGCCTTCACCGAGGCCGGGCTGCGTGGCGCCCGCCTCCAGGTGGTCGCCGCCTACCCGTGGCCGGTGCAGACCTGGGCCGCCGCGGGGCAGATGATGCCCCTGGTGATCGACGAGGTCTCCGTCGAGAGCGAGACCCGCGTCCTGGCCGACGGCCTGCTCGCCCCCTACCGCACGCGTCACCCCGAGGTCCGGGCCGACACGTGGGTGGTTCCCGGTGACGCCGCCGGAAACCTGGTCGCGTCCTCCAAGGACGCCGACCTCGTGGTCGTCGGCCGTCACCGCCGGCGCCTGCTGGCTCCCGCCCGCATGATGGGCTCGGTCACGCACGCGGTGCTGCTGCACGCGGCGGCCCCGGTCGCGGTGATCCCCCCGGCCCCGCCGGAGGAGTGACCGCGGGAGGCACAGGGCGCCGCCAGCAGGGACACGGCCCGACAGCCGGGACCTGGCTCGGCAGGAGGGGCACGGCTTGGCAGGATCGGCATGGCCTGGCAAGAAGGGCACGGCCCGTCTGGCAGGGGGCTGTGGTCCCGCCAGGAAGCGCACGGCCCGCCAGGCGGAAGGCCACGGCCCGGCAGGAGCACGCAGTCGGCCCGCCAGTAGGGGGGGGCACGGCTTGGCCGCAGGTGCACGTCCCGCCAGGAGGACACGGTCGGTTAGCAGGAGGGGCAGGGATCCGTCCGGATGGGGTACGTCCCGCCAGGAGGGGCACGGTCCGCCAGGAGGGCACGGACGCCAGGAGGGGCAAGGGCCCGTCTGGCAGGAGGGGCGCGGCCTCGCAGAGGGGCGCGGTTCCGCAGGATGCGCGCGGTGTGGCGGGAGCCGGTGCGGCGCCCCGCTCGCGGCTGCCTATCATCGGCCCCATGCAGGACTCGCCCCGCACGGACACCCGGATCGCGCTCGCCCTCGCGCTGACCGTCCGGCACGACGGGCACGGCGGGATCGCCGACGACCTGACCGACCCCGCCGGGCTCACCGCCTGGGTCGCGGCGCACCCCGGCGCCCTGCCCGGCGCCGAGGTCTTCGCGGCCGACGCCTCCACCCTGGCCGCCGTACGGGACGTACGGGCCGCCGCCCGCGCCCTCTTCGCCCGCGCCGTGCGCCCCGGCGAGCCGAGCCCCGCCGACGCCGCCCGGCTGCTGCCGGTGCCCCAGGCCCTGCGGCGGCTGAACGAGGCCGCCGCCCGTACCCCCACGGTGCCCGTCCTGGACTGGGCCGACGCCGCCGAGCCCGTGGTCCGCGCCGCACCCGCGCAGGGCGCCCGGGCCGACCTCGCCGCCGCCCTCGCGCGGGCCGTGATCGGCTTCCTCGCGGGGCCCGACCGGCAGCGGCTGCGGGCCTGCCACGCACCGCGCTGCGTGCGCTACTTCGTCAAGGAGCACCCGCGTCAGGAGTGGTGCACACCCTCCTGCGGCAACCGGGCCCGGGTGGCCCGCCACCAGGACCGGCACCGGCGGGCCGGATAGCCGGGCCGGGCAGCCGCCCGCACGTCGCCCGCGGCCCTCGGCCACGTACCATTGCGGCATGTCGTTCCTCCGCCGCCGCAGCGCCACACCCGCCGGGCCCGACTTCGACGTACTGGCCATGGACCCGGGCGACTGGCCCGGCAATCTCGGCGCCGGCCTGCTGCCCGCGCCCGACGGCAGCTGTCAGGGCGTCTTCCTGCGCTACGACCTGTTCGGCGGCCGCGGCCCCGCGATGATCATCGGCAACCTTCCGGAGGGTTCCCCGGCCCGCGAGGTCCCCGAGGGCGAGATCCCCTTCGAGGTGGCCCAGCTGCTGCTCGCGCTGGAGAACGACGAGGAGATCACCGTCGTCGGCGCCGAGGACGTCCCCGTGATGCAGGGCGACAACCTGCTCATCGTGCGTCGGCTCAAGCTCTCCGAGGGCCGGATCTCCTGCGTGCAGTTCGACCGCAGCGACGGCGTCCTGGTGACCATCGCCGCCTGGGACCGCCCCATCACCGACGACCTGTACGCCCTGCTGAAGCCGCTCCCGGCGGAGCTTTTCCAGCAGGGCTGAGACCCGGCGCCCCGCCCCGGCCCTACCGCGCGGCCGAGAGCGTCACGTCGGCGGCGCGCACGAACGCGACCCGGTGGCCGTACTGGATCTCGTAGTACTGGTCCTTGCCGGTCACCACCCGGTGCGAGGCCTCGTCGAAGGTGACCGCGTAGTAGTACTCGCCGGGCACCTTCTCACCGACCACGTACTTCTGGCCCGCGGGCAGGGTGTACGGCAGCGGCGACACCGCCTGGGCGGGCACGTCCGCCGGGTAGGCGGCCTTCTCCGGGTACGCGCGCCCGTACACCGGGACGCTCGCGAGGCCCTTCCGCGGGGTGATCACCCGTCCCGACGCGGGCACCGCCGCCGGGCTCTTCGGCGGGTTGTGGAACCACGCCTTCTGCCCCAGGTACCAGATGGCCGTCCAGTCGCCCCACCGGTCGGCCACCGCGTACTGCTGGCCCGTGGAGACCCGGGAGGACAGGTCGTTCACCCCGGTCGTCGGAGTGCTGCCGAGGCCGATGTCCTTGATCAGCGGCGCGTTCACGTCGTGGTCGGAGTAGAGCCGCACCTCGCTGGAGCCGTGCGCCGCACAGGGCTCACCCGCCGTCTCGCAGCCGGTGTACACGGGTCGGTTGGCGTCGTAGTCGGGGCGGATCGTCACCAGCGCGGACTTCTTGCCCGCGGTCGGCTCGAAGGGGCGGCCGAGCAGCTGGAAGTAGTGCCGCCAGTCCCAGTACGGGCCCGGGTCGGTGTGCATGCCCGGGATCGTCGCCGTGGTGGTGCCGGGGACGTTGTCGTGGCCGAGGACGTGCTGCCGGTCCAGCGGGATGTCGTACTTCTTCGCCAGGTACTTCACCAGCCGCGCCGACGACCGGTACATCGCCTCCGTGTACCAGGCGTCCGGCTCAGCCAGGAAGCCCTCGTGCTCCAGGCCGATCGACCCGGCGTTGACGTACCAGTTCCCCGCGTGCCAGGCCACGTCCTCGGCCTTCACGTGCTGGGCGATGTGGCCATCCGTGGAGCGCAAGGTGTAGTTCCAGGACACATAGGTGGGGTCCTGCACCATGTTGAGCACCCCGTTCCAGGTGCCCTCCGTGTCGTGCACGACGATGTAGCGGATGCGCTGGGAGGCGGGCCGGCTGCCCAGGTCGTGGTTGCCGTAGTCGCCGTCGCCGAACTCCTCGTACGGCGCGGGGACCCACTCGCAGGACACCGACGTCGGGCACTCGGTGCCGGCCGCGGACGCGGCACGCAGGCCCGCGTCGTCCAGCTGCGAGACGTCCGGCGCCACGTCGGGGCGGGCGGCCAGGGAGACCCGCTGACCGGCGTCCGTGGTGCGCCGCTCACCCGTACGGATGACCTCGTACACGTCGTCCGCGTACGCCGCCGCCGTCGCGGAGTCCTCGGCGCCCGAGAACCGGGCCACCGCCGCGTACCAGTCCGCCGGGTCGGCACTGAGCGGCTCGCCCAGCTCCCGCTGCGCGGCGGCGAGCAGCGCGGCACCGCCCGACACGTTCGCCGCCGGGTCCGTGCGCAGCGCCTCGGGGCTCAGCCCGGTCAGCTCGGCGGCCCTGGGCAGGGTGGTGAGCCGGGCCGGCAGCTCGGCGGGCTGCGCGGCCGCACCGCCCGCCGGGTGCAGCGCGGGCCGCGCGTCGTCGCCGCGAGGGTCCTCGGCGCCCTCGCCGTGGTGCGACGCCCCGGCCAGGGCCGTACGGGCGTCGGTGAGGTGCAGCGGGCCGTAACCGCCGGTCACGCTCGGCGCGCCGCCGTGCGCGTCCCAGCGGGACTGGAGGTAGGAGACGCCGAGCAGGACGCTCTGCGGCACGTGGTACTCGGCCGCCGCGGCGGCGAACGCCCGCTGGAGGCGGTCCGGGGCGGGAGGCGCGTCCGGGGGCACGGCGGCGGACGGTGCCGCGCCGAGCAGCGGCAGCAGCAGTGCCGCGGTGGCCAGGGCGGGCACGACGGGGGATCCTCGCAAAGCGGCCTCCTGTGACGGTGGGGCATGACGGGGCGTGGGGGGGTGCGGGGCCGGGCGTGGGTCAGTGGTACCCGGCGGTCGGACGATCCGTCAATCATGCCGTCACAGCGGCGATTTCCCACGTCAGCAAGGGGTTCGGCGAGTTTCGTGGCGGCGGCCCACGGGCCTGCGCGGCGTCAGTGGCGTACACCAATGGCCCTCGCGCACACCCGAGTGGCGCAGACGCGAAAACCGCGGTGCGCCCCCCGTTGGGGGTGGCGCACCGCGGTCCGTCGTCTGCCAGGCGGCCCTGCCGTCAGCGCGTGCCGACCGCCGCCCGAACGGCCCGCCGGGCCAGCTGGCAGTCGTCGTGCAGCCGGCGCAGCAGCAGCCGCTGCTCCTCGCCGGTCGGCGCGGCACCCGGATGGGCCGGAGCCGACGGTGCCGACGGTGCCGCGACCGTGTCGTGCATCGAACGCTGCACGGCCGTCTCGTACGTACGGATCTCCCTGGTCAGCACGAGCATCAGGTTCACCAGGAAGGCGTCGCGCGCCGCCGTGCCCGTCGACTGGGCGATCTGGCTGATCTGGCGGCGGGCCACCGGGGCGTCCCCGAGGACCGCCCACAGCGTCGCCAGGTCGTAGCCCGGCAGGTACCAGCCCGCGTGCTCCCAGTCCACCAGCACCGGACCGGCCGGGGACATGAGGACGTTGGACAGCAGCGCGTCACCGTGACAGAACTGGCCCATGCCCTGGCGGCCGCCCGCGTGGGCGATGCCGTGCAGCAGCTTCTGCAGGTCGCCCAGGTCCCGGTCGGTGAGCAGCCCCAGCTCGTGGTAGCGGGAGATGCGGGCCGCGTAGTCCAGCGGGGCGTCGAAGGTGCCGGCCGGCGGCCGCCAGGCGTTGAGCCGGCAGACCGCGCCGAGTGCCGCCCTGATGTCCGCCCGCGGCGGGGCCTCCAGCGGGTGCCGTTGCAGCGCCGCCACCCGTCCGGGCATCCGCTCGATGACCAGCGTGCCGTTGTCCGGGTCCGCCGCGATCAGTCTCGGCACCCGCACCGGGGGGCGCTGCCGGACGAACGAGCGGTATGCCCCTATCTCGTGCCGGCTGCGTTCCGCCCACGCGGGGGAGTGGTCCACTAAGCACTTGGCCACCGCCGTGCTGCGCCCGGTGGTGCCGACCAGGAGCACGGACCGCCCGCTGCGCCGCAGCACCTGCACGGGGGAGAACTCGGGGCAGATCCGGTGCACGGCGGCGATCGCCGTGCGCAGTTGGGCCCCCTGGGGGCCGGACAGGTCGATTCTCCCGCTGAGCGGCTGGGTGCCGGGCCCCGCGCCGAGCCGCGCCCTGGCCCCGAGCACCGGGGCCGCCGGACGCGCGGGGGCGAGGTAGGGGCCGCCGCCCGCCGTCGGGCGGGGGTGCAGCGAGCGCTGCGGGGCGGACACGGAGGACGATGCTGCGTACATGGGCGAGACAGATCCCTTCGTGTGCCTGCTGTGCCTGCCTGAAGAAGTGCCGATCCGGTCCAGTCCGTTCGCTGCCGGAGGGCAGGTCTTCCGAAAGTCGTCGCGCCGCCCGACCGGCCGCCCGGGGCCACCCTGGGGAGTACCCCCACGGCGACCGGGTCGGGGTGGCGCATTCCTACCTGACACCCGGCCGCCCGTGGCACACCATCTGGCGCACCCTGGCGAACGGTGGCGAATAGTCGCCCGGCAACCCGCACGGGGCTACTGTCAACTCAGCCGAGAACCTGGGGGCTTGACGTGAGCGGAGAACCCAACACCCGTCTTTCGGACCTGTTCGGCCTGGCCGGCTGGTCCAAGGGCGAACTCGCGAGGCTGGTCAACCGGCAGGCGGCGGCCATGGGCCACCCCCAGCTGGCGACCGACACCTCGCGGGTGCGGCGGTGGATCGACATGGGAGAGATCCCGCGCGATCCGGTGCCGAGAGTGCTGGCGGCCCTGTTCACCGAGCGTCTCGGCCGTGTCGTGACCATCGAGGACCTCGGTCTGGTCCGGCACGGGCGCGCGGGGAAACGGCCGTCCGGCGGGAGTGAAGAGCATCCCGACGGAGTGCCGTGGGCGCCCGAGCGGACCGCGGCGGTCCTCACCGAATTCACGGGAATGGACCTCATGCTCAACCGACGCGGCTTGGTGGGCGCGGGCGCCGCGCTCGCCGCGGGCTCCGCACTCAGCAGCGCCATGCACGACTGGCTGCACACCGACCCGGCCCTGGCGGCCGACGCCCCCGACCCCCACTCACCCCTGCACGCCGACCCCGCCGGGTTCGACCGCTACGAGGCCGCCCCCATCGGGTCGCAGGAAGTGGAGGAGCTGGAGCGCTCGGTCGAGGTGTTCCGCGCCTGGGACGCCGCCCGCGGCGGCGGTCTCCAGCGCAAGGCCGTGGTGGGCCAGCTCAACGAGGTGGGCGGCATGCTCGCCTACCACCACCCACCCCACCTCCAGCGGCGCCTGTGGGGCGTCGCCGCCAACCTCGCCGTCCTCGCGGGCTGGATGTCCCACGACGTCGGCCTGGAACCCACGGCACAGAAGTACTTCGTCATCGCCGCGCACGCCGCGCGCGAGGGCGGCGACCGGCCCCGGGCGGGCGAGGCCCTGTCCCGGGCGGCCCGCCAGATGGTGCACCTGGGCAAGCCCGACGAGGCGCTGGACCTCATGAAGCTCGCCCAGTCCGGCTCCGGCGAGCGGGTACTGCCGCGCACCAAGGCCATGCTCTACACCATCGAGGCCTGGGCACAGGCGTCCATGGGCAAGGGCCAGGCGATGCGCCGCACCCTGGGACGGGCCGAGGACCTCTTCGTCTCCGACAAGGCGGACGTGCCGCCCCCGGACTGGATGCAGACGTTCAAGGAGGAGGACCTGTACGGCATGCAGGCCCTGGCCTACCGGACGCTCGCCGAGTTCGAACCGGGCGCCGCCGCGCACGCCCAGCACTACGCGGACAAGGCCCTGGCCCTCAGGATCGACGGCCGGCAGCGGTCGAAGATCTTCGACTATCTGTCGATGGCCTCCGCCTGCTTCATCGCCGACGACCCCGAACAGGCGGACCGGTACGCGCGCCTGGCCCTGGTGTCGATGGGGTCCAACTCCTCCCAGCGGACCTGGGACCGGCTGCGCCAGATGTACCGGCTCACCGCCGAGTACGCCGGGTACCCGAAGATCCAGGAGCTGCGGGAGGAGATCAAGCAGGCGCTGCCCAAGGGCAGGTCACCCAAGGGGAAGGAACCGGGCGGCACAGTCGCGCCCGCGTAGGAGCCGGCGCGTCTCGCGCGGGACTCCCGCGGGTCTCACCGCGTCACCCGGGCCACCAGCACGCAGGCGTGCTCGAAGCCCGGAGACCCGTCGAGTTCGCGTGTCACGATCCGTACGGCGTCCTGTGCGCAGTGCGCCCCGGCCAGCCGGGGGGCCAGCGCCAGGAGGTGCTCCACGGCCGCCGGTTCGAGTGTCCCGGTGTGCAGGAGCAGCAGGTCGCCCGCTTCGAGGATCGCCTCGGCCTGCCCGGACGGTCCGTCCGGTCCGGCCGGCCCACGCCCCGTTCCGCCGCGGAAGAGCAGCGGGGCGGGGCCTGCGGCGTGGGCCCAGGTCAGCATGCGGCTGTCCGGTCGGTAGCCGCAGTACACGGCGCCGCGCACCGGCGGCAGGGCGGTGGCCCGGAGCAGTTCGGCGAGCCGGTCCCCGAGCCGCTCGGGCCGGGTGCCGGCCAGCGCCAGGCCGCGCAGGGCGCCGATCAGCACCCCCGGGCCGTGGGCCTCGGTCTCCGGGTGGCCGAACTCGCCGACGCTGAGCAGGGTTTCGTCGCCGGTGCCGAGCGGACAGGCGTCGTACCACCCGCCGTACCGGGACCGCGGGCCCGTCGCGGAGGCGGGCGGCAGGTGTGCGGCGGCCAGGTCCAGGCCGGGCCGCCCCTCCTCCGGGAACCGCAGCAGACCGTGCCAGGGCGGTGGCGGAGGACGCCGGAGCGAGTCACGGGTCTCGCTCACCGCCCGCTGGCTGCGCCGCAGTTCGCTGACGTCCCGCAGCACCGTCCACATCGAGGCCGTGCTGCCGTCGGTGTCGAGGACGGGCTCGCCCATCATGTGCACGGTGCGCACGGTCCCGTCGGGACGCACCACGCGGAACTCGCCGTCGATGGGCCGGCCGTCGACGAGGCAGTCCGTGACCATCGCGGTCAGCTTGGGCCGGTCCTCGGTGAGCACCAGGGACGGGAATTCGTCGAGGCTGAGGGGGACCGAGGCGGGGTCGCGGCCCAGGATGCGGAAGAGTTCCCCGGACCACTCGGCCTCGTCCGTCAGCAGGTTCCACTCCGCGCTGCCGACCCGGCTGAGCAGGGAACCGGCGCGGGGCGCGGGTGCGGGGCCGTCCCGCAGCTGCGCCAAGTGGGCGTCGAGGTCGGTGAGTTGGTGCAGCGCCAGATCGTACAGGGCGCGCTGCCAGCGTCCCCGGGGGTCCGTCGCGTCGTCCTGGCTGTCGCGCCGCACCGCGTCCACGTCGCCCCGCAGCCGCCGGGCCTGCGATATGAGCGCCTCGACCGAACCGGGTCCCGGGGGCTGGGCGGCCGGGTGGTCCGCGGAGAGATGGGACGACATGACGCACTCCGATGTGCTGACGGTACGACCAAGGGGGAACCGAGGCTGACGGAAGGACCGTTACGACTGTTGCACAGCCCGCCATGCCTCGTAAGGGATTCGGCAACACACGATACGGTGGTGCTTCCGGCATATGCCACAGTCTCCCCGGAGCGACTCGGATACGCGTTCGGCGTACCGGGGGATCGGGGCAAGTCGTAGGCTGCCTACGGGACTTGGCGGGGTTCGAGAGCCAAGGGTGTCGTCGCTCTGGTGTTCGTCGGATTCCTGTTCTACGCCGGGTCGTGGAGGGCCGGGCGGGGCGCCAGTTCGACGGGCGTGCGCGCGCCCGTCTCCAGGGCCCGCACCCCGGCCTCGGCGGCCGCGGCGGCCGCGTACCCGTCCCAGGTGCCCGGCCCGGTGACCCGGCCCCGACGGGTGGCGTCCACCCAGCTCTGCACCTCGCGGTCGTAGGCGTCCGCGAAGCGTACGAGGTAGTCCTGCGGCACGTCCTCCCGCGCGCCGCCCGCGGCCGTCACCACCATGGTGTGCGCCGCGCCGATCCGGGCGCTGCCCGCCTCGCAGACGGCCTCGCAGCGCACCTCGTAGCCGAAGCCGCAGTTGACGAAGATCTCCACGTCCACCACGACGCCGCCCTTGGTCTCCAGGAGCACGAACTGCGGATCGAGCAGGCCCTCGGGCGCACCGGCCGACGGCCGCGGCCGCAGCACGGTGACCGCGCTCAGCTCCTGGCCGAGCAGCCAGCGGGCCGCGTCGATCTCGTGCGAGACGGAGCTGTTGACCAGCATCGCCGAGGTGAAGTGCGGCGGGGAGGAGACGTTGCGGTGCACACAGTGCAGCATCAGCGGCCGGCCGAGGCGTCCGTCGTCCAGCAGGGACTTCAGCCGCTGGTACTCGGTGTCGTACCGCCGCATGAACCCGACCTGCGCCAGCCTCCTGCCGAGGCGCGCCTCCGCCTCCACCACCCGCAGGGCGCCCGCGGAGTCCGGCACCATGGGCTTCTCGCACAGCACCGTCAGCCCCCGCGCGAAGGCGGCCAGCAGGGCCCTCTCGTGCGCCTCGCCGGGCGAGGCGATCAGGACGGCCTCGACGCCCGGCGCGTCCAGGGCGGCCTCGGCCTCCGTGTGCACCACGACCCCGCCGATTCCGCCCACGGCCTCCTTCGCCCGCTCGCTGTCGGGGTCCGCGACCGCGGCGACCCGGGCGCCGCTCACCACCTGGTCGAGGCGTCGTATGTGGTCGGCACCCATGTGTCCCGCACCCAGGACCGCCACACCCAGAAGTCCGCTCACGCCGTGCCCGCTCCTTCGCCGTCGGCCGCGCACCCGCGGGCAGCGGGTACGTGTACGGCGAACAGGCTTTCACGTGCGTCAAGGCCACGGGAGGGGAGCGCCGCCCCGGGTGCGGCGGCGGGCGTCAGTACCGCAGCACCCCCGCGATGCCGTCCGCGTCCCCGAGCGCGCCGTCCGGCACGAAGCGGACGTCGGCGCCGGTCTCCAGGCACTGCTCGACGATCTCGTCCACGATGTCCTCGCGGGCGTCGAGGTCGCCGTCGGCTGCCGGGAGCAGGTGCTCGCCGTCGTCGCGCATCGTCACCTTGAAGTGCTCCTCGACGGCCAGCAGCCGGACGCGGCCCGTGTGGGCGCTCTCCCACAGCTCGTCCACCCCGGCCGCGAAGTCCTTGCGGCCGCGGGCCGCGTCCAGCTCCCTGGCCACCGCCTCGACCTGCCCGCGGGCCTCGTCCTCCAGCACCGGACGCACCGCCTGCCACACCGCCTCGGCGGTGCCGTGCGCGAGCCCGCCGTGCGGGACGAGCACCGCGTCCGCGGCCAGCGCGCCCGCCTCGTCGAAGAGGGACAGCGCCGGCTCGGGACCGGTGACGTACAGCGGCCGGGGATGCGCGCGCAGCACCCTGCCCATCGCGGCGTCGGCGTCCCGCAGGAACCTGCGGGTGCCCTCGTCGCGGAAGGTGCTCGGCGCGTCACCGATCCGTTCCTGGCGCTCGGGGTCGAAGTCCTCCGCGGGCCGGTCCAGCGGGAAGCCGCCGAGGTGTTCCTCCACGACCCGGTCCGCGCCGCCGCTCCACAGCTTGACGCGGTCGGCGGCGACCGACAGCACCCAGAACGGCCGCTCGGCCGCCTGCGCGGCGACGAGGTTGCGGGTCAGGAAGGTGTCCGAGAGGACCACACGCTCGGGCACGGAACGGCTCAGTGTCCAGACCTGGTGCTCCCCGGGCGCGGCGAAGATCGCCAGACCGTCCTCGGCGTACGTCAGGTCGATCTCGGCCAGCGCCCGGTCGAGTTCGCGGGACACCTCGGTGCGCCGGTCGCGGCTGACCGCCGGGTCCTCCTCCAGCTGCTTCTTGGCCGCGGCGACCGCGTTGCGCAGCCGGACGCGGTCCTGGGCGTTGTCCGGCTCGCGGCGGTGCGTGGGGGTCAGCACGGACACGGCCGGATACGGGCGGGGGCGCCGCAGTTCGGCGAGGGTGGCGGGACTCAGATCGTGCTCCATGTCAGCACGATAGGCCTCACGGGCGTATCGGGCATTCGGAGCAGAACGCCCGCTCAGTGGGGCCCGGTGCCGGCGGCCTCGGAGCCGCAGGAGCTGCCGTCGGGCGGCAGGGAGCCGTACAACAGGAAGTCGTCGACCTTGCGGTGCACGCACTCGGAGGACGCGTAGCCGGTGTGTCCCTCGCCCCGGTTGTCCAGCACCACGGCGGAGGGGCCGAGCCGGTCGGCCGTCTCGGTCGTCCAGCGGTACGGCGTGGCGGGGTCGCCGCGGGTGCCGACCAGGAGCATCCTCGCGGTGTCGAGGTCCTTGACGTCCTCCCGGATGTAGTCCGTGCCCTTGGGACGGCCGTAGCACATGAGCACCTGTGTGAGGCGGTACCGGCCGAAGACCGGCGAGGCCTCCTCGTAGCGGGCGCGCAGCCGGCCGAGGGATGCGGTGACCTGGGCGGCGGTGGGGCGGTCGGGGTCGTCCGCGCAGTTGATCGCCATCAGGGCGGCCGGGAGGTTGTCCATGGGGACGTCCTCCTCGTCGGTGAGGCCGGCCCCCTTGTCCCCGCGCACCGGCTGACGAACCGGTCCCGCGCCCTGCTCACCGGCCTGCTCGCCGGTCTGCTCACGGACCGGGAAGGTGACGCCGCCCGACGAGAAGCCCTCCAGGCCGCCGCTGTCGCCCTGCTCGACCAACTGCCCGATCGCCCGCTCCAGCGACGGCCACAGCTCCCGGCTGTACAGGGCCTGACCGATCGCGCCGACCATGTCCTGCCCGGTGAAGGGCTCGCCGAAGGCCGACGGCACCGGGTCGGAGTCGAGGGAGGCCACCAGGCGCTCGACCTGGTCACGGGCGGCGCGGGCGTCCTGGCCGAACGGGCAGGCGATGTCCTCGACGCACCAGTCGAGGAAGTTCTCCAGTGCGGTCTGCTGCCCCCGCGCCCCGGCCAGCCCCTGCTCGGCCAGCGGTTCCGTCAGCGTGTCCACCCCGTCCAGGACCATCCGGCCGACCTTGTCCGGGAACCGGGCCGCGTACACCGCCCCGAGCCGGGTCCCGTAGGAGAAACCCAGGTAGTTGAGCCGGTCGTCGCCGAGCGCCCGGCGCATCACCTCCATGTCGCGGGCGGCGTCGACGGTGCCTATGTGGGGCAGCACGGGACCGGAGTGCTCGGCGCACTCGGCCGCCGCGTCCCGCAGCCGCTTCAGCACCTCCTCGGGGTCGGTCAGCCCCCCGTCCCCGTCCGTCGCGTCCATGATCTCCAGGGTGGCCGGTCCGCAGGACACCGGGGAGGAGCGGCCGACGCCGCGGGGGTCGAAGGTCACCACGTCGTAGCCGTTGGTGAGGTGCATGAACTCCTTGCCTCCCGCGGCGAGTTCACTGACTCCGGAACCGCCTGGCCCGCCGAAGTTCAGCAGGACCGACCCGCGCGAGTCGCCGGTCGCGCGGTACCGGGCCAGGGCCACGTCCAGGGTCCGCCCCTCGGGCCGCGCGTAGTCGAGGGGGACGGTGACCTTGCCGCACTGCAGGTCCTTCGGCATGTCCGTGCCCTCGCACGCCGACCACGCGACCTTCTGGTCGTAGAACCGGGACATGCCGGCACCGGCGTCCCGCGCGTCAGCGGTAGCGGTCGCGGTGGTGGCGGCAGTGGTGGTCGCGCCGTTCGCCGCGGGCAGACCCGCACCCAGCAGGGCCAGCCCGAGCGCTCCGGTGACCGCGCAGCGCCGGACCGAGGGCCGAGAATCCAGCTTGGCCTGCATCGATGCCTCCCGGGACGCCCCGTCGCGGACCGGTGTTCGGCGCCCTCGCTCACCATAAGCGGGCTTCCCCGGCGCCGCCTCCGGGCGACGGCGCACCGGACGGCGCAGCATTTGTTCGATGAACGGCCCACTCGATGGGGTGAAAGGCCGATAAGCCATAACTCGGATGGTGCGCCCGCGTTTTAACCGGTGCGGGCGAGTGCCCGCGACCATGTCTGGAAGGCAGGGAACCGCATGAGAAGGGTTACCCGAAACGGTGTGTTCGCCGTCGCCGCCTCGGGCGCGCTGGCCGTGACGATGCCCGCGTGCGCGGCGTTCGCGTCCGACGGTGCCGGTGCCGACGGGTCCGCGGCCGGTTCGCCCGGGCTGATCTCCGGCAACACCGTCCAGCTCCCGGTGGACGTGCCGGTCAACGTGTGCGGCAACACCGTGAACGTGGCGGGGCTCCTCAACCCGGCCGCGGGCAACAGCTGCGCGAACACCGAAGCGGCGGAGGCGTCCGGCGCGGGGGCGTCCCACCAGGAGACGGGCGCCGCGGGCGGTACGTCCGGCAGCGCGCCCGGGGTGTCGTCCGGCGGCGCGGTCGCCGAGGGGAGCGGAAAGGATTCGCCCGGCGTGCTCTCCGGCAACGGGGTGCAGCTGCCGGTGCACCTCCCGGTGAACGTCAGCGGCAACAGCGTCAACGTGGTCGGCGTCGGCAACCCGGCCGTCGGCAACGAGTCGGCCAACGACTCCGGCGACCACCACCCGGAGCCCGCACGGCCCCCGGCGCGGCCGGAGCCGTCCGCCCCCGAGGAGGAGCGCGCCCGGCCCGAACCGTCCCCGCACACCACCTCGCCCCGGGAAGAGGTGTCTCTCGCCCACACAGGGGCGGACCACATGGTGCCCACCCTCGCGGGCGGCGCCGCATTCGTGCTGGGCGGAGCGGCCCTCTACCGGCGCTTCCGTCCGGGCGCCGAGGGCTGACCGCGGCCGGGGCATCCGTCCGCCACCTCCCCCCGACGGGTGCCCCGGGTCAGTCGCGCCCCGCGTGGAAGCGCCGGTGCAGCGCCCGGATCTCCTCCGTGAGCTGCGGCACCGGGCCCTCGACCGCCACGCCGGGCGCCACCTCCCGCACCGGGAGCGGCCGGACCGGCGGCTCCGGGACGCCCAACTCCGTCAGCCACGCCCCCAGTTGCTCCGACGAGGCGACGTACACGATGCGCCCCAGGCCCACCCACGCATGCGCGGCGGCGCACATCGGGCAGTGCTCGCCCGATGTGTACACCGTGGCCGCCGTCCGTGCCTCGGGGGTCAGCCGGGCGGCGGACCAGCGCGCCAGCTCGAACTCCGGGTGACGGGTCCGGTCGCCGGAGGCCACCCGGTTGCGATCCTCGGCCAGCACCGTGCCGTCCCCGCCCACCAGCACCGAGCCGAACGGCTCGTCGCCCGCCTCCAGCGCCTCGGCCGCCAGCTCCACACAACGGCGCAGGTGCGGCAGTTCCGTGTCCTTCACGACCATGGCGTACCGACCTCCTCGTGACGTGACCCTTCCCGCCCACCCTAAGACTCCCCGGCTCACCGCAGTGCTGGCTATCGCACGCGTTATAGTTTCTAATGAGAGCGAAAAGTCATCGTCATTGCGAGATACGAGGAGCGCCATGTCCACCGCGAGTCCGCAGCAGCCCGCCCCGCACGTCGTCCTGGGATCCGGCCCCGCCGGCACCGCGCTCGCCCGTGAGCTGGTGCGCAGGGGTCACCCCGTCCGCCTGGTGGACCGCAAGGGAGCCGGTCCCGTGATCGAGGGTGTCGAGCGCGTCGCCGCCGACGTGAGCACCGCCGAGGGCGCCCGCGCCGCCATACGGGACGCCGCCGTCGTCCACCATTGCGTCAACGTCGCCTACCACCTCCAGGTCGAGGTGATGCCCCGGGTCCAGGAGGCCGTCCTGGCCGCCGTCGAGGCGAGCGGTGCCCGGCTGGTCGTGCTCGACACGCTTTACCCGTACGGCGAGACCGGGGGAGCGGTGATGACCGAGGACAGCCCCTGGAACGCGACCAGCCGCAAGGGTCGGATGCGCGCCGAACTGGACGAGCGCTACCTGGCCGCCCACCGGTCCGGCCGGGTCCGTGCGGTCCTCGGCCGCAGCGCCGACTTCGTCGGTCCCGGTGTCCTCAACTCGTCCCTGGGTGCCGCCGTCTTCCCCGGCGCGCTCACCGGCGGGGACGTGGTGGCGATGGGCGACATCGACCTGCCGCACAGCTACACCGGCATCGAGGACGTGGCGGCCGGTCTCGCCACCCTCGGCGAACGTCCCGACGGCGACGGCCGCGTCTGGCACCTGCCGACCGCGCCGGCCCTGAGTACGCGCGAGATCCACGCGATGATCGAGAAGCGGGTGGGCAAGCCGCTGAACGTCGTCGTACTGGAACGGCCCCGCGCCTTCGGCCCCTTCGACGAGCGGATGATGGCCGAGTACGAGGAGATGTTCTACCAGCACACGGAGCCGCAGATCATGGACTCCGGTGCCTTCGAGCGGTTCTTCGGGGTGGCTCCGGCACCGCTCGCGGACACCGTGGACGCGACCGTCACCTGGTACGAGGCGTGGCTCCGCAGCCGGTGACGGTCAGGCCCTCAGCGGCGCGGACGTGACCGGGACCGGTCCAGTGCGGCCACACCGACCGCGGCCAGGCCGATCTGGATGAGCCACTCGACCCAGTCGACGCCGTCCGTGTCGGCCACGTCGAACGCCGACGCGATCCACGATCCGACGAGCGCGGCCACGATGCCGACGAGGATCGTCCACAGGACGCCGATGCGCTGCCGGCCCGGGACGACCAGCCGGCCCAGCACACCGATGACGACGCCGATGACGATGGCGCTGATGATGCCGTCGATCTCCATCTCCACCCCTTTGTTTCGTCAGGACCCCGTTGCAGTGCGTCTGCCCGCTGCGGGCGGGTGCAGTCCGCCGGTCCCGCGGCGGCACGCGCGACGGGGGACGTGCGGCACGGGCGACGGGGCAGGCGGCACGGCGACGGGCCGGCCCGCGGGTGCGGGACCGGCCCGTGCTGTTTCCTTCCGGTGCGGCTAGGGCCTGCGTGGAGCGCTCCGCGCCGCCGTACCGGCGCAGACCATGCCCAGAACCAGGGCCAGGGCGCCGATGACGATGTTGTTCCAGATGACACCGGCGTCCGGGCTCGTGCCGACGATCCAGGGCGAGATGATCATCCAGACTCCGATCGCGCACATGGCCCAGCTGAGGCCGTACATGCGTTCCGGGGCGCGGGTGAATCCGAGGGCCAGCAGACCGATGGCGATGCCCACGATCAGGTTGTGGGCCACGAGTGAGGGCTGGCTGGTGGTGAAGTGGAGTATCCACGGGGACACGGCACAGTAGAGGCCGAGCAGGAACACCGGCCCGTCCACGAGTGCCACGTCGCGACCACCGAGCACGCGTGCGTAGCGTGCCTGCATTTCCGGTGCGTCCGGGTGGCTGGTGATGTCACCTCGGGAGTGCGAGACGTTGGCCATGAGTCGTCTCCTTTGACTTGCAGGGCCGACCGCTTCTGGTGCGGTGTGCGGTAGCGCCGCATAAGAGCATTCTGCTCTTATTTCGCCCCTATGTGTAGTGGTGGGCGGCCCGGGATCCGGCGGTCGACCGCTGCTGAACCCGCGCCGCGGCAAGGCCGGGGCCGAGGTGTCGAATTGGATTGGTCTACACCCTTGACTGGTACAGACCAAGGCGGTTGAGTGTGCCCCACACCCCCCTCCACGGCCGCCCCCACGCCGTGGCCGGTCCGACCGGCACGTGCGCACGAGGTTCCGCTCCACCCTGCCCTCGTACGGGAGCGGCCGTGCTCCGCAGAAGGAGACAACCTGTGTCGAGGCGCCGTATATCCGCCGTGGTGACCGCTCTCGCCCTCGCGGGCGCAGTGCCGTTGCTCATGCCCGCGGGCGAGGCTTCCGCCGCCGCGTGTTCGAGCTACCCCGCCTGGTCGGCCGGTGCGAACTACAACACCGGCGACATCGTCCGCTACACCGACGGCAAGGCCTACATCGCCGAGCACGCCAACCCGGGCTACGACCCGCTCATCAGCACCTGGTACTGGGAGCCGTACGCCTGTGACGGCGGTTCGCAGACGCCGGTCGGCAACTTCGTGGTCAGCGAGGCCCAGTTCAACCAGATGTTCCCGGGCCGGAATTCCTTCTACACCTACAGCGGCCTCACCGCCGCGCTCAGCGCCTACCCCGGCTTCGCCAACACCGGCAGCGACACCACCAAGAAGCAGGAGGCCGCGGCCTTCCTCGCCAACGTCAGCCACGAGACCGGCGGCCTCGTGCACATCGTCGAGCAGAACACCGCCAACTACCCCCACTACTGCGACTGGAGCCAGCCCTACGGCTGCCCGGCCGGCCAGGCCGCCTACTACGGCCGCGGACCGATCCAGCTCAGCTGGAACTTCAACTACAAGGCCGCGGGCGACGCGCTCGGCATCGATCTGCTGGGCAACCCCTGGCTGGTGCAGAACGACGCGGCCGTGGCCTGGAAGACCGGCCTGTGGTACTGGAACACCCAGTCCGGGCCGGGCACCATGACCCCGCACAACGCCATGGTCAACGGCGCCGGCTTCGGCCAGACCATCCGCTCCATCAACGGCTCGCTGGAGTGCGACGGCAAGAACCCCGCCCAGGTTCAGAGCCGGGTCACCAAGTACCAGCAGTTCAGCCAGATCCTCGGTGTCTCGCCGGGCGGGAACCTGTACTGCTGACGCCTCCCGGGGGTGCGGAACTCCGCCGGTGACCTCGGAAACGATCACCGCGGAGTGCGCCGGCCCCCGGCACCTCGGCGACCTGCCCGTCGGTCGCGTCGGCCTCGGCCGGACGCGGCCGGCGGGCAGTGCCGCCTTCTGGCGCTCCGCCCTGCGCAGCGCCGACGGACTCGTCGACAGCGCGCATCGCCGGAGGCCGACGAGGAGCCCGCGCGGCTCGACGACGCCCGGACCTGCTGCGCGCGCTACCCGGTCCAGGCGCCGTCCCGCATGATGTGGCGCCCCGTCAGTTCGCGCTCCTCGTGCCACGCCTGGACCGCGATCGGCCGCACCCGGAACCAGGCGTACGAGACGCTGTCCCCGCGTGGGTCCCAGCCGGTCTTCGCGGTGAACGCCTCCGCCGCCGCGGGTGCCTCCCGCAGTCCGAACGTCTCCGCCTCACCGTCGATGAGCACGACGTTGCGGGTGTGCCCGAAAGCCAGCCGGACCCGGCCGCCGCCGCGCAGGTTGCGGCCGGTCGGGTTGGTGAGCCGCGTGCACAGCCAGACCGACTCCTCGTGCCACACGAACCACAGCGGGACCAGGCACGGCACGCCCGCGGCGTCCGCCGTGGCCACCCAGATGTCCAGTTCGCCCTCCAGGCGGTCGAGTACGTCCTGTCGACGCCGGCCGGAATCGCGCGGCGGTGCGGTGTTCGTCATGGCCGTGACGGTAGGGGGCGGGCCGCGCCCGCGCCTCGGGCCCGGGGCGGTCCCGCCCCTCGGGCCCGAGGCTTAGGACCGGCGACTGGCGTCCAAGGGGTTTTACGTATAACCTCTCCCGTCAATCGTCCGTCCCGAAAGGTCCCGATGCCGCACATCGCCCTGGTCGCCCTCGTCGTCGACGACTACGACGAGGCGATCCGCTTCTACACCGAGGCCCTCGGCTTCCGCCTCGCCGAGGACTCCGCCCGGCCCGACGGCTCCCGCTGGGTGGTCGTCGAGCCCGGCGCGGCAGGCGGCGGCACCGCGCTGCTGCTGGCCCGGGCCAAGGGCGAGCGGCAGCGGGCCCGCGTCGGCGACCAGACGGGCGGACGCGTCGGGTTCTTCCTGCACACCGACGACTTCGCCCGCGACCACGCCCGGATGGCGGCCGCCGGCGTGACCTTCCTGGAGGAGCCCCGGCACGAGCCCTACGGCTCGGTCGCCGTCTTCCAGGACCTCTACGGCAACCGCTGGGACCTGCTCCAGCCCGCTGGCTGAGCCGTCCCCGCCCGCCGACTGAGACGTCCCCGCCCTTCGCCCACCGACCCGCCGAGGAACCACCGCACATGTCATCTACGCGCATAGAAACCTCTCTGGACACCGAGACCCTCCGCCGCCTCCCCAAGGCGGTCCTGCACGACCACCTCGACGGCGGCCTGCGACCGGAGACCGTCGTGGAACTGGCGGAGAGCGTCGGCCACACCCTGCCCACCACCGACCCCGGGGAACTGGCCGCCTGGTACTACGAGGCCGCCAACTCCGGGGACCTGGTGCGCTACATCGCCACCTTCGAGCACACCCTCGCCGTGATGCAGAACCGCGAGGGCCTGCTGCGCACCGCCGAGGAGTACGTCCTGGACCTCGCCGCCGACGGCGTCGTCTACGGCGAGGTCCGCTACGCCCCCGAGCTGATGACCGCCGGCGGGCTGAGGCTCGCCGAGGTCGTCGAGACCGTCCAGGAGGGGCTGGCGGCCGGCATGGCCAAGGCGGCCGCCGCGGGCACCCCGGTCCGGGTGGGCACCCTGCTGTGCGGGATGCGGATGTTCGACCGCACCCGGGAGACCGCCGACCTCGCGGTCGCCTTCCGGGACGCCGGAGTCGTCGGCTTCGACATCGCCGGCGCCGAGGACGGCTTCCCGCCCGCCGACCACCTCGACGCCTTCGAGCACCTGCGCCGCGAGAACGTCCCCTTCACCATCCACGCGGGCGAGGCGCACGGGCTGCCCAGCATCCACCAGGCCCTCCAGGTGTGCGGCGCCCAGCGCATCGGCCACGGCGTGCGCATCACCGACGACATCCCCGACCTCGCGGCCGGCAAGCTCGGGCGGCTCGCCGCCTGGGTGCGCGACCGCCGCATCGCCCTGGAGATGTGCCCGACCTCCAACCTCCAGACCGGCGCCGCCACCTCGATCGCCGAGCACCCCATCACCGCGCTGAAGGACCTGGGCTTCCGCGTCACCCTCAACACCGACAACCGCCTGGTCTCGGGCACGACGATGACCCGCGAGATGTCCCTGCTGGTCGAACAGGCGGGCTGGGGCATCGAGGACCTGCGCACGGTCACGGTGAACGCCCTCAAGAGCGCCTTCGTCCCCTTCGACGAGCGCAACGCCCTCATCGAGGACGTGGTCCTGCCGGGCTACGCCTCCGCGCTCTGAACCAGCCCGCGCACATAAGCGGCCTGTCCGACGTGCTGGAGGTCGTCGGACAGGACGCTGACCAGCCGCACGGCGAGCGTGACCGGCGGGTCCCAGGCGTCGTCGACGACCCGCTCCAGGTCCTTCGCGGTCAGCGAGCGCAGGGCCGTGAGCGTCTGCTCGTGCACGGCGTCGTAGTAGCCGGTCAGCAGCTCGGCCGAGTCGACCCGCACCTTCGCGACCTCGGCGGACCCGTGGCCGTACCCGGTGTCCCGGCGGGGCAGGCCCAGGCCGAAGCGCTTGTCCCACTCCCCGGTGAGCCACACCTGGTCGAGGCCGAAGGCGTCGGCGACGTGGTCGTCCTGGACGCGGGTGAGGTGCCAGAGGAGCCAGGCGACGGAGTTGGCACCGGGGGCGGGGCGGGCGTTCAGGCCGTCGGGGTCCAGGCCCTCGACGGCGGCGTGGACTTCTTGCTGGATGCGGCCGTAGCCCTCGATGAGGATGTCCTTCGCATGCATACGTCCACCATCGCGCAGTCCGACCGCCCGCGCCCCCCGTTCACCCGCTTCCCCTTCCGGCGCTGCCCGTCTCCAGCAGCTCCATCAGCGCCCGCGCCGCCGGACTGGTGGCCTGCGCGGGCGGGAGCAGCGCGATGGTCTCGTACTCCGTGCCGCCCGCGTCCTTGAGGGGCAGCGAGGTCAGAGCGGCGCGCTTGTGCCGGAAGTGCCGCGGCACGACCGCGATGCCGAGGTCCTCGTCGATCAGGTCCAGCAGCCCGTGCACGTCGTTCACCTCCAGCGGCACCGTCCGCCGCACGCCCGCCGCGGCGAAGACGGCGTCGGTCACGCGGCGCGGACCCCAGTCCGGGTGGAAGTCGACGAAGACCTCGTCGGCGAGGTCGTGCGGGGTGAGCACCGCGCCGTCCGCCGCGAGCCGGTGGCCCGGATGGCACAGCACGGTCATCGGCTCGCCCGCCAGCGCCACCGAACGCAGCTGGTCCGTGTCCGCCTGGGTGCGGTAGGCGAAGGCCAGGTCGAGCCGGCCCGCCGCGACCTCCTCCGCCAGCTCCCCGGAGCCCGCCTGCCGCAGCCGGATCTCCACGTCCGGGTGGCGCCGCCGGAACGCCGCCAGCAACCCCGCCACCGGCACCCCGGCGATGCACTGCTCGGCACCCAGCGACAGCGTCCCGCGCAGCACCCCCTGCACCGCGGCGACCGCCTCGTGCGCCGACCGCACCTGGGCCAGGATGCGCTGCGCCTCGCCCAGCAGCGCCCGTCCCGCCTCCGTCAGCGTCACCCGGCGGGTCGTGCGCACGAACAGCGGCGCCCGCAGCTCCCGCTCCAGGGCCCGGATCGACGCCGACAGGCCGGACTGGGACACCAGCAGCCGTTCCGCCGCGCGGGTGAAGTGCTGGTCCTCGGCGACCGCCACGAAGTGCTGGAGATGACGCAGTTCCATGATTGAGAAGCGTAACCGCGCAATCCCATCGGATTCTTCTGTTGGACCACTGCCCGCAGGTCACGGGAGAGTGGAGGGCGGTCCCGCCCAAGCCCCGTACCTCGGGGGCCAACCCCTCTGGAGTCGCGTTGTACACCGCACACCCCGACCGCTATGCGCAGATGCCCTACCGGCGCACCGGACGCAGCGGCCTGAAGCTCCCCGCGCTCTCGCTCGGCCTGTGGCACAACTTCGGCCCCGACCGCCCCGTCGAGACCCAGCGCGCCATCCTGCGCCGCGCCTTCGACCTCGGCGTCACCCACTTCGACCTCGCCAACAACTACGGCCCGCCGCCCGGCTCCGCCGAGTCCGCGCTCGGAGCGGCCCTGAAGGCCGACTTCGCGCCGTACCGCGACGAGCTGGTGATCTCCACCAAGGCCGGCTACCTGATGTGGCCCGGACCGTACGGCGAGTGGGGCTCGCGCAAGTACCTGCTGTCCTCGCTCGACCAGAGCCTGGAGCGCATGGGCCTGGACTACGTCGACATCTTCTACTCGCACCGCCCGGACCCCCAGACTCCGCTGGAGGAGACGATGGGCGCGCTGCACACGGCGGTGCAGCAGGGCAAGGCGCTGTACGTCGGCGTCTCCAACTACTCGCCCGAGCAGACCCGTGAGGCCGCCCGCATCCTCGCCGAGCTGGGCACCCCGCTGCTGATCCACCAGCCGCGCTACTCGATGCTCGACCGGCGCCCCGAGGCCGGCGGACTGCTGGACGCCCTCGACGAGCTGCAGGTCGGCTCCATCGCCTACTCCCCGCTGGAGCAGGGCCTGCTGACCGGCCGCTACCTCAACGGCATCCCGGAGGACTCGCGGGCCGCGAGCGACAGCCCCTTCCTCAACTCCGACGCCGTCACCGAGGAACTGGTCGGCAGGCTGCGCGCCCTCGACGAGATCGCCGGGTCGCGCGGCCAGACACTCGCCCAGCTGGCCCTGGCCTGGGTGCTGCGGCAGGGCAGGGTGACCTCCGCCCTGGTCGGCGCGAGCAGCCCGCGGCAGCTGGAGGACAGCGTCGCGGCCGTCGGGAACCTCGACTTCGACTCCGACGAGCTGGCCCGCATCGACAAGATCGTCCAGGGCTAGAGGC
Organism: Streptomyces hyderabadensis; assembly: GCF_020404845.1. Lineage (GTDB taxonomy): Bacteria > Actinomycetota > Actinomycetes > Streptomycetales > Streptomycetaceae > Streptomyces > Streptomyces hyderabadensis. The sequence continues at coordinate 138,910 of NZ_JAIOJZ010000015.1, forward strand.
CGGCCCCGGCGGGGCGTGCACGGCGATTCCGGAGGCGGACCGCGCCTCCGGAACCGACGTGTGTGCGGCCCCGCCCCGGCTCGCACCCAGCCGTGGTGCGGCATCGGCGCGGCATTTCGGCCAACCGGCGCCGCGAATATGCCAGGAGACTGGCCGGAAATTCATGGTGACAGTGGTTCAGTAGTGAACATACTCACCACTAGGGCCTTTCACACCATGCGACAGTGCCCTCACGCACAGCACACGAGCCGCACGGACGCGCCGCCCGACCGGCAGGCGGGCGTGACGGGGAGGGCAGCAGTGCACGACGAGTTCCTGTGCCATGTCACCGCCTACGGTGTCTGTGACGGCCGGCGCATCGGTGTCCCGCTGGGCACCTACCGGGCCCCCACCCTCGCCCTGGCGCTGTGGTGGCTGCGCGACCGGGCATCGTGGATCGCCGAGCGGCTGGACCCGCAGCCCGACACCCCGCACTTACCGCGCGGCGCCCTGACTCCCGTCGCCGACGACGCGCCCGACGTGCCGCGCATGCTGCGCGCCTGGTGCGCCGACGACGTACAACAGGAGCTGGTCGCCGACGAGTTGGCCGCGGGGCACCTGGTGCGGGTCGCTACCAGTGACGAGACCACCGAGTACGAGCTGATGGCCGAGTCCGTGGACGCGCTGCGCATGCAGCGGGCCGCACCGCTCCTGGTCGTCCCCGTCGCCTGAACCTTCCCGTCCGCCGCACCGGCCGCTTCAGGACCGGACCCGGCCGGGCCGACCGCCCGCCCACCGGGCCGGCAGCGCGCCCAGGAACCCGGCGACCAGTCCCCACAGCAGCGCGAGACCCACCGCGCCCCACAGCCGCGGCCGCAGGAACACCTGCCCGGACAGCCCGCCGCCCAGGTCGCCGATGCCGAGCACCGACAGCCCGTAGTGGGCGGAGATCCGGGCGACCAGGCCGATCACGAGCACCGTGAGGGCCAGGGCGACGGCCAGGTGCACGGCGTGCAGCCAGGCCGGCCGCCGGGCCGGGGCACGGGAGGCCATCAGGAATCCGGCCGCCAGGACCAGGACCGCCGCGGCGACCAGGAGCCACCACATCCGCCCGTCGCGTTCGGCGAGCGTGCCCACGTTCACGGTCGAGACGTCCGGCGTGCGCAGCACCTCGTCGAGCACCCGCGGCATCGGCAGTCCGAACGGCCCCTCCACCCGGCCGTTCCAGGTCGCCCCGAGACCGATGGTGAGCGCGGGCCAGGCCAGGTTCGGCAGCCCGAGCAGCAGCACGGCGAAGGTGTCCGCGGGACTGCCGCGCGTCCCGGCGGCGACCAGGGCGACGACCACGCCGATGACGACGCAGGCGAGCAGCAGCGCGACCATCGCGTACGCGGCCGGTCCCGCCGACGTCCGCAGCCGCAGCAACGGCCCGGGCAGCGGCGTCCGGTGCGAGACCAGCAGCGCGAGGACGAGCACCCCCGCCAGCCACAGCAGTCCGAACAGGACGGTCAGCGGCACGTCCGCGGTGAAACCGACCGTCGGGCTGACGCCGAACAGGTCGCCGAGGTCCTCCAGCAGCCCCTCCCCGAGCGAGACCTCGAAGGTCTGCCGCGCGGCGAACGCCGTCCCGAGGAGGGCCAGCAGCCACAGCACGGCGATCCGCCCGGCCCAGCCGGCCAGCTCCCCGGCGCCGCCCACGGCCCGGTGGCGCAGCGGCCGCACGAAGCCCCGGCCGATCACCAGCGCACCGGTGAGGGTGACGGACAGCGGCATCACGATCAGCCCCGCGTCGGTGGCCGCCAGGTCGCCCGCGTCGCCCGACATCTCCAGCGCGCCCCCGACGGCGGTGACGACGGTCGCGACCACGACCCGCGGGAAGGCGTTGTCGGGCAGGTCCGCGGCGCCGGCCGCCCACAGTCCGAGCGCGGCCACGGCCCCCATGGCGACCAGCCCGGCGAGCACCGTGCCCAGGGCCTGCGCCCAGCCGCGCCGGGCCGCCCGGCCGGCGGCCGCGGGCGGTCCGGAGGGCATGGGGGGCGTGGGAGGTACGGGAGGCACTGCGGGGGGTCGGGGACTCACGGTGCCACGCTAAGCAGCCTCCGCCGGGCCCGCCCGCCGACAGGGCCGTCCGCGTCGGACGGCGGCATCCGGCCGTGCCCGTACCGGTCGGCGTTCAGCCCGCCCACACGACCAGGGCGTAGTCGCCGAGGCCCAGCAGGCGGTCGGGCGGCAGTTCGCCGCGGGTGGTGAACAGCGCGAGGAGACGGGCGGTGCGGGTGTCGAACGCGACGTCCAGCACCGTGCCGAGCCCGGTGCCCGTGTCTGTGAGGATCCGGCGGCCCAGCAGGTCGTGGTGGGGCGGCGCCGAATCGCCGGCGGCCGCGGAACCGACCCGGACGGCGCCCGGTCCCACCGAGCGCACCGCGTCCCAGGCCAGCGCCGACTCCCGGCCGAACCGGCCGCCGCGCCACCGGAGATGGCTGACGGACCCGGAGGCGACGTCGACGGTCAGGGACGTCACGGCGCCGAGCGGCCCGGCCCCGTCCGGCGGCACCACCGGCAGGCCGCGCACCTCGGTGAACAGCATCACGGCGGCGACCCCCGCCACCGGCCGGGCACCCCGGCGACCAGGGCGGTGAAACCGGGCAGGTCGTCCGCGACGTGCCCGACCGCTTCCTCGGCAAGCACCAGCGCCCGGCCGGTGACGGTGAGCGTCGCGCCGCGCGGCACGTACACCCGGCGCCGGTGCCGTGCGCGGCCCGGCACGAACCGCCGGTTCGCCGCCACCCGGAAGCCGACGACCCGCCCACCGGTGCCGCCCTCCACCACGACGTCCAGCACCGTGCCGATCTCCGCCCCCGCCTCGGTCACCACCCTCGACCCCAGCAGCCGCGACCGCAGGTTCTGCCGGTGCGCCGTCATCGCCGCCGCGGCCACCAGTCCCCGCCGGTCCCGGATCATCACCGCGTCGTGCCCGAGCGCGTGCACGGCCGACCACGGCAGGCCCTCCTGCAGGGGGCCGGACAGCAGGCCACGTCCGGTCAGGGTGAAACCGGTGATCCGGGCCGCGGCGGCGTCGCATACGGTGTCCTTGACCTGGGCGACGGCATCGCCGCCGAGCGTGACCACCGGCCGGGTGGTGAGGCTTCGTGCGGTCATCAGTTCGTTCATCGCACACCCTCTCCCCAACCGCTCGCAGACCCCTGACACACCCCTGACGCACCCACGGGTTCCCCGCACGACTGTGACGATGCCCGCACTGCGAAGAGACGGGGACTGCGATGCGCGGCCCGGGGTACGAGGACAGGTGCAGCAGCGTCCGGCCAGTCCGGCTTCCGAGAGAGAAACGCATGACCGAGTACCTGGACGGGGCAGTGATACCGACTGGTTTCGACGTACCCGTTGAACCGCTGAGGCGGGCGGCACACTACTCCGGTGAGCCGGGTTGCATAGCGCAGGCGCGTTCCTTCGCCTCGCTCTTCCTCGACCAGCTGAGGACCGAGTGGTGCGCCACGATCGGCCCCCGGGCCGACGGCGCGGTGCTCCTGGTGGTGAGCGAGCTGGTCACCAACGCCGACCGGCACAGCAGGGGGCCGTACATCCTGGAGCTGGAGGGCACGGGCAGCTCGGTGACGGTGACCGTGTACGACAGCAGCGGCGCCGTGCCGGAGCGCTTCCCCCGGGACCCCGAGCGGGTCGGCCGGCACGGTCTGGAGATCGTGCACGCCCTGGTCGAGTCGATCGTCGTCGAACGCGTCCCGGTCGGCAAACGCGTACGCGCCGTGGTGCCCCTCACCGAGCAGTGAAGGACACCGCCGTCCGCCGCTGGGCCGGCGCTCAGGCGCAGCCGAGTTCGCCCAGCATGCCCTCGCGCAGCCGGGTGATGATCCGCTTGATCAGCCGGGACACGTGCATCTGGGAGCAGCCCAGCCGTTCACCGATCTCCGCCTGGGTCGCCTCCTCCACGAACCGCAGGTGAATGATCTGCCGGTCGCGCTCGCTCAGCTCGGCCATCAGGGGGGCCAGCGAGTGGAAGTCCTCGACGAGCCGCAGCCCGTCCTCCTCCACTCCGATGAAGTCCGCCAGGACCGACTCGCCGTTCTCGGGTCCTTCGCCGGTCAGGGCGGCGTCCAGCGAGGAGGAGTTGTAGCCGTTGGACGCGATCTGGCCCTCGATCACCTCGCTCTCGCCGATGTTCATCAGCGTGGCGAGCTCGGCGACGGTGGGCTCGCGGTCCAGGCGGGAGGACAGCTCCTCGCGGGCCCGGGCCAGCTCCACGCGCAGCTCCTGAAGCCGCCGCGGTACGTGCACCGCCCAGGTGGTGTCCCGGAAGAAGCGCTTGATCTCGCCGACGATGTACGGCAGCGCGAACGAGGTGAACTCGACCTCGCGGGACAGCTCGAACCGGTCGATGGCCTTGATCAGGCCGATCATCCCGGTCTGGACGATGTCCTCCATGTCGTCCCCGCGACCGCGGAAGCGGCCCGCCGCGAACCGCACGAGCGACATGTTCATCTCGATCAGCGTGTTGCGCGCGTACTGGTACTCCTGCGTGCCCTCTTCGAGTTCCGCCAGACGCCGGAAGAACTGACGGGACAACTGGCGCGCGTCGCGCGGGGCCACGGTGCGGGGGTCCACGGCGCCCCTCGTCCCGGCAGCCTGTGCTGCCACCTGAGCTTCCGGCCGGACCACGGCGGTCTCCATTGCCTCTCCCACGAAAGTCACGGTTCGACGTCTCCCTAGGCTTTCCCGCACGCGGGTACCCGGGTCGCGACGGCACATGCCCCCGTTTCTCCCAGGGTAGTCCGGCGGGCCCTGCCCGGCACCCCGGAGTTCGCCGTGATTCCCCGGGCCGTGATTTCCCTGAGGGCGGAACGCCGCCCCCTTCCGTGACGCGGCCGGGACCCTAGGCTGAGGAGGTGACCAGCCACGTGCCGAACGAAGCCCGCGTCATCCCGCTGCGCCCACGGGTCGAGCGACCCGAAGCGCGTCCCGCCGCGCCGGTCCCCCCGGAGCGAAGGCCGCCCGCCGTACGAGAGCCCCTGTGGCGCGACCTGGTCGGCGACGTCCTGCGGCGGGAACGCCTGGAGCAGGAGCGCACCCTCAAGGAGGTCGCCGAGGCCGCCCGGATCTCCATGCCCTACCTCTCGGAGGTGGAGCGCGGCCGCAAGGAGGCGTCCTCGGAAGTGCTGGCCGCCGCGGCGGGCGCCCTCGGGCTGGGCCTGGGCGACCTGCTCGCCCGCGCGCAGGGCGAGCTGGTCCGCCTCACCTCCCGGCACACCGGCGCGGGCCCGGCCCGTGGCACGTCCGGCGGGCGGTTCGACGGGATGTGCCTGGCCGCCTGAGGCCGCGCACGGGCCGGCGCCCCGCACCGTGCGGGGCGCCGGCCCGGCCGCTCACACCGGCGCCAGGCGCCGGGCGAGCACCTCGTCGGCCAGCCCGTACGCCACCGCCTCCCGCGCGGTGAACACCTTGTCGCGGTCCATGTCCGCGCGCAGCGTCGCCACGTCGTGGTGGGTGTGACGGGCCAGCACCTCCTCCACCTGGGAGCGGATCCGCACCATCTCCTTGGCCTGCAGCGCCAGGTCGGAGACCGTGCCCTGCCGGCCGCCGCTGGCCGGCTGCCCCAGCAGCACCCGCGCGTGCTCCAGCACGAACCGCCGCCTGGGGTCCCCGCCCGCCAGCAGCACGGCCGCCGTGGACGCCGCCTGCCCGACGCAGAACGTGGAGATCGGCGCCTGCACGAAGGTCATCGTGTCGTAGATCGCCATCAGCGACGTGAACGAGCCCCCGGGGGAGTTGATGTAGATCGCGATCTCGCTCTCCGGGGCCGACGACTCCAGATGCAGGAGCTGTGCGATCACGACGTTGGCCACGCCGTCGTCGATCTCGGTGCCCAGGAAGATGATCCGCTCCGACAGCAGCCGGCTGAACACGTCGTAGGACCGCTCGCCCTGAGGGGTCCGCTCGACGACGTTCGGAATCGTGTAGCTGCCCATGTCACAGTCCCATCCGTCGCCGGGTGGCGGCCGGGCGCACGTCCGCGAGGGACTGCACGACCTGGTCCACCATTCCGTACTCCCTGGCCTCCTCGGCCGTGAACCAGCGGTCGCGGTCGCCGTCCCGGGAGATGGTCTCGGGGCTCTGCCCGGTGTGCTCGGCGGTGATCCGCTCGATGGTCCGCTTGGTGAACTCCAGGTTGTCGGCCTGGATCTCGATGTCGGCGGTGGTGCCGCCGATGCCCGCCGACGGCTGGTGCATCATGATCCGCGCGTTCGGCAGCGCGTAGCGCTTGCCCGCCGTGCCGACGCTCAGCAGGAACTGGCCCATGCTGGCGGCGAACCCCATGGCGAGCGTCGAGACGTCGTTGGGGATCAGCCGCATCGTGTCGTAGATGGCGAGCCCGGCGTGCACCGAGCCGCCGGGGCTGTTGACGTACAGGCTGATGTCGGTGCGCGGGTCCTGGGCGGACAGGATCAGCAACTGGGCGCAGACCCGGTTCGCGGAGACCTCGTCGACCTGGGTGCCCAGCAGCACGATCCGCTGGTCGAGCAACTGCTCGGCGAGCCGGTCGTCGAACCGGGTCGCGGGGGTGTCGCCGTCCTCGGCCCTGGGCGATCGGGCCGGGGCCGTTGCGGCGATGAGTGGAGACATCGGCGCTCCTTGTCGAGTCGTGGTCAGCACAGGGGTGCGGTTCGCGGCCGATGGCGCCGCGGTTCCTCCACTCTCGGCCCGCCACGGCCCCCACCGGGCACTTCTCTGCCCGCGGCAGATTCGCCACCGGCAGAGCGATGAGTTCCGCGCACCGCGCCGGTCGACAGTGGTGACCCCGTTCCACGCCCGGGAGGCACTCATGAGCAGCGACGGATTCACCACCTGCCTGTGGTTCGACGGCGACGCCGAGGACGCCGCCAACTTCTACGTCTCCGTCTTCAAGGACTCCGGCATCGGCGCCGTCACCCGGTACCCCGAGGGAGCGCACCAGCCCGCGGGCACGGTGCTCACCGTCGAGTTCACGGCCAACGGCCAGAAGTTCGTCGCCCTCAACGGCGGCCCGGAGTTCCGGTTCACCGAGGCGATCTCCTTCCAGATCACCTGCGAGGACCAGGAGGAGGTCGACCACTACTGGACCACGCTCACCGAGGGCGGCGGCCAGGAAGGCCCCTGCGGCTGGCTCAAGGACCGGTTCGGCGTGTCCTGGCAGGTCGTCCCGCGCCGGCTGGAGGAGATGTTCCGCGACCCCGACCCCGCCAGGGTGGCGCGCGCCAACAAGGCCATGATGTCGATGGGCAAGCTCGACATCGCCGCGCTGGAGCAGGCGTACGCCGGACGGTGACCCGTCGTCGGCGCGCGGGGCGTGGCCGGGATGACTAGCGTGAGGAACCGGACGTATCCGGTCGTCTCACCCCCCCCGCAGTCCCAGTTCGCATCACTCGTCGCACAGGAGGCGACAGTCATGGCCGTGCAACCCGAAGGGGCCCCTTGCTGGGCCGACGCGATGTTCACCGACGTCGAGGGCGCCAAGAGCTTCTACGGCGACGTCCTCGGCTGGACCTTCGGCGAGTCGTCGTCGGAGTTCGGCAACTACACCCAGTGCTACGCGGACGGCAAGGCGGTGGCCGCCGTGGTCCCGCCCCCGCCCGGGCACGAGGACCAGTCCCAGTGGTGCCTCTACTTCGCCTCGCCGGACGCGGCGGCGACCGCAGGCCGGATCCGCGAGGCCGGCGGGGAACTGCTCCTCGAACCGATGCGGGTCGGCGACTTCGGCACCATGTGCCTGGCCCGGGACCCGAGCGGCGTCGTCTTCGGCGTCTGGCAGGGCGACGCCCACGAGGGCTTCGAGGCGACGGCCGTGCCCGGCGCCTACTGCTGGGCGGAGGTCTTCACCCGCGAGCCCGCGAAGTCGGACGCCTTCTTCCCGGCGGTCTTCTCCTACCGGGCCAAGCAGATGCAGGACGACCAGGTGGACTTCCGCCTCTTCGACCTCGGCGGCGACCCCGTGCTGGGCCGCATGACGATGACGGAGGACTTCCCGCCCGAGGTACCGCCGTACATCAACGTCTACTTCACCGTCGCCGACTGCGACGACGCCGTGGCCCGCGCCACCAAGCTCGGCGGCGTGCTGCGGTTCGGCCCGATGACGACCCCGTTCGGCCGGTTCGCGGCGCTGAGCGACCCGCAGGGCGCCAGCTTCTCGGTGATCGACATCACGACCACGGAAGGGGAGATGCCCAAGGTCACGGACGTCTCCTGAACCCGGTCCGGACCCCTCGCCCGGCCATGGCATGATCGGGCGCATGCGTGAACGTGTGGTGGCCGCGTGCGACGGGGCTTCGAAGGGAAACCCGGGTCCGGCCGGCTGGGCCTGGGTGGTGGCCGACGCGGCGGAGAACCCGGTCCGCTGGGAGGCCGGCCCGCTCGGCAGGAACACCAACAACGTCGCCGAACTCACGGCGCTGGAGCGCCTGCTGGCGTCGACCGACCCCGGCGTACCGCTCGAGGTCCGCATGGACTCGCAGTACGCCATGAAGGCCGTCACCACCTGGCTGCCCGGCTGGAAGCGCAACGGCTGGAAGACCGCCGCCGGCAAGCCGGTCGCCAACCAGGAGCTGGTCGTGCGCATCGACGAGCTGCTCGACGGCCGCTCGGTCGAGTTCCGCTACGTCCCCGCCCACCAGGTCGACGGCGACCGGCTCAACGACTTCGCCGACCGCGCCGCCAGCCAGGCTGCCGTGGTCCAGGAGGCCGCGGGCAGCGCGCTCGGCTCGCCGGAGCCGCCGCCCGCGCCGGACGTGCCGGCCACCCGCAGGGCGCCGCGCCGGGCCTCGGGCGCCGGCCGCAAGGGCGGCGGCTCCTCGTCGCGCACCATCAAGGCGAAGTTCGCCGGACGCTGCCTGTGCGGCCGTTCGTACGCGGCCGGTGAGCCCATCGCCAAGAACGACCAGGGCTGGGGCCACCCGGAGTGCCGCACGGCGACCGCCGGATAGTCCGCGTGCCGCACGGCGGCCGCGGGCAATCCGCGCCGGCCACGGCCGCGTGGCGGCGGCCCGGCACCGTCCCCTTGTTACTCTGCGGTCCCCAATGACCGTTATGAGTGCATACCAGGGGTGTGTGTGAAGGTCGCCTGCGTCGGCGGTGGGCCCGCCGGACTGTACCTGTCGATCCTGCTGAAACGGCAGGACCCGTCCCACGAGATCACCGTCCACGAACGCGACCCGGAGGGCTCCACCTACGGCTGGGGCGTCACCTACTGGCGCGGACTGCTCGACCGGCTCCAGGAGCACGACCCCGCCTCCGCGCGCACCGTCGAGCGGCACTCCGTGCGCTGGCGGGACGGTGTCGCCCACGTGGGCGACCGGGCCACCCGGCACCACGGCGACGAGGGCTTCGGCATCGGCCGCCACCGGCTCCTGGCGATCCTCGCCGCCCGCGCCCGCGAGCTGGGCGTACGCCTGGAGTACGAGCACCCGGTCACCGGCGCAAAGCCGCCCGCCGCCGACCTGGTGGTGGCGGCCGACGGGGCGGGCAGCGCCCTGCGCAACCGGCACGCCGAACACTTCGGCACCGAGATCACCGCCGGCCGCAACCACTACGTGTGGCTCGGCACCACCAAGGTCTTCGACGCCTTCACCTTCGCCTTCGTGGAGACCGGCCACGGCTGGATCTGGGCGTACGGCTACGGCTTCGGCCCCGAGGGCAGCACCTGCGTGGTCGAGTGCGCGCCCGCGACCTGGACCGGCCTGGGCCTGGACCGGGCCGACGAGGCCGGGGGACTGGTCCTGCTGGAGAAGCTCTTCGCGGACGTGCTGGACGGACACCCGCTCACCGCGCGGTCCGCCGGCCGGGCCGGCGCCCCCTGGCGCACCTTCCGCACCCTCACCAACCGCACCTGGTCCCGCGGCAACCTGGTCCTGCTCGGCGACGCCGCCCACACCACGCACTACTCCGTCGGCGCGGGCACCACGCTCGCCCTGGAGGACGCGATGACCCTGGCCACCGCCCTGCGCAAGCGGGACGCCCTCCCGGACGCCCTCGCCCACTACGAACGCGAACGCAAGGTGGCCCTGCTGCCCGTGCAGAGCGCGGCCCGGCTCAGCGCCCAGTGGTACGAGAACCTGCCCCGCTACATCCACCTGCCCCCGCAGGAGATGTTCGCGCTGCTCGGCCAGCGCCACTCGCCGCTGCTTCCGCACCTCCCGCCCCGCCTGTACTACCGGATCGACCGGGCGGCCGGGCGACTGGAGCCGCTGCGCCGGCTCAAGCGCCGGCTGGGGCCCGCGATCGCGCGCACGACCCAGGCACGCAGACTCGCCACCGGCGACGGACCGGACCGCTCCCGGCGTCCCGACGCGGTGCCCGCGCACCGCGGATGACAGACTGACGCCATGGACGAGCGCACTTTCGGCAGGTCGGATCAGCACGCCTCGGTGGTCGGCCTCGGCACCTGGCAACTGGGCGCCGACTGGGGAGACGTGGACGACAAGCAGGCCCTCGCGGTCCTGGAGGCGGCCGCCGAGGCGGGGGTGACCTTCTTCGACACGGCGGACGTCTACGGCGACGGCCGCAGCGAGCAGACCATCGCGACCTTCCTGGCGAGCAGGCCCGACCTGCACGTGCTGGTCGCTACCAAGATGGGCCGCCGGGTCGACCAGATCCCGCAGAACTACGTCCTGGACAACTTCCGGGAGTGGAACGACCGCTCCCGCCGCAACCTCGGCGTCGACCGCCTAGACCTGGTGCAGCTGCACTGCCCGCCGACGCCCGTCTACTCCAGCGACGAGGTGTTCGACGCCCTGGACACCCTGGTCGAGGAGGAGCGCGTCGCCGCGTACGGCGTCAGCGTGGAGACGTGCGAGGAGGCGCTGACCGCGATCGCCCGGCCGAACGTGGCGAGCGTCCAGATCATCCTCAACCCGTTCCGGATGAAGCCCCTGCGCGAGGTCCTGCCCGCGGCCCGCGAGGCGGGCGTCGGCATCATCGCCCGGGTGCCGCTGGCCTCCGGCCTGCTGTCGGGCAAGTACACGAAGGACACCGTCTTCGCGGCCAACGACCACCGGAACTTCAACCGGCACGGCGAGGCCTTCGACCAGGGCGAGACCTTCTCCGGCGTCGACTTCGCCACCGGGGTCGCGGCCGCCGCCGAGTTCGCCGCGCTCGCCCCCGAGGGGTACACCCCGGCCCAGCTGGCGCTGCGCTGGATCGTCCAGCAGCCCGGCGTCACCAGCGTGATCCCGGGCGCCCGTTCGCCCGAGCAGGCCCGCGCCAACACGGACGCCGCCCGGCTGCCGGAGCTGTCCGACGGCACGCTGGCCGCGATCCGCGACCTCTACGACCGGCGCATCAAGGACCAGGTCGAAGGCCGCTGGTAGGCGCCCCGCGGCCGAGGTGTCACGGCCTCACGGCACCAGGAGCAACTGGCGCTCGCGCTCCTGGTCGCCGGAGGCCGTTCCGCCGTCGCGCGCGGTGAAGGCGCGGGACAGCGTCTCGCTCGCCGCCTCCACGGCCTGCGGCGTGCCCTGGACGGTCACCGTCACCGGCGCGGACAGCGTGCCGCCCGCCGCCCCCGGGGAGGCGTCCGCGGCACGCGGAGTGTCCGGGGAGTCGAAGGTCGCGGTGCGCACCGTCGCCCCCGCGTCGGCGGGCGGGCCGTCGGGGGTCCCGAAGACGCCCTCCAGGGTGCGGACGATCGCCCGGGCGTCGTCGAGGCCGCCGCCGTCGAGCGTCACGGTGAGCTGAGTGTCGGACATCCTTCGCCTTCCTTGCCGCGCATCGGTCGGTCCCGGCCCGTGTAACCGTCCCCCGATCACCCAAACCGGCGGTCGCCGCCCCGGCCCGGCGCCTGAGTGCGGGGATCCCGGGAAGAGGGAAGAGGACGCAGGCGACGGTCATCGGGAGGACGACGTGAGGGACTCGGACGCGGCAGCGGACTCGGGCCGGCGCAGGGGCCGCAACGAGACCGAGGAGGAGCGGGCGGACCGGATGTGGACGGAGCTGATCCAGGAGGTCCGCGTCGCGCAGATGGGCGTGCAGATCCTGTTCGGCTTCCTGCTCACGGTCGTGTTCCAGCCGAAGTACGAGACTCTCTCGGACACCGACCAGACGATCTATCTGGTCACCGTGGTCCTCGGCGCCGTGACGACCGGCGCCCTGATCGGCCCGGTGTCCCTGCACCGCCTCGTCTCCGGACGGCGGGTGAAGCCGCAGGCCGTGCGGTGGGCGTCCCGGCTGACCGTGCTCGGCCTGGTGCTGCTGCTCGCCACGACGGCCTGCTCGCTCCTGCTGATCCTGCGCGTGGCGACCCACGACGGCTTCGTGCCCTACCTCGTCACCGGCGTGGTGCTCTGGTACCTGCTGTGCTGGTTCGGGATCCCGTTGTGGACCCGGCACCGCCACACGGCCCGCTGATACCTCGCGGCCCGCGGCCCGCGGCCTGCCGTTCCCGGGCCGGCGGGCCTGCGCGGTCATCAGCCCTCCGCGGTCAGCCCTCCGCCGTCAGTTCGGCGAGGAAGTCGTCGACGCGCACCTGTTCCCGGCCCGGCCGGACCACCGCGTGCGTCTCGCGCAGGAAGGCCTCGACGGCCGAGGCCCACAGGAACACCACGGCACGGTGGCGGTGCCCGTCGGACCGGTCGTCGCCCAGCAGTTCGACGCGCAGCTCGTCCCACATGCCGTGCGACTCGGGCCGCAGCCGCACGTCGCCGACGCCCACCGGGCGGGTGAGTCCCTCGGCGACCATCTCGCGGTCCAGCGTCCAGCGGGCGAGCACCCGGCCGTCGTGGCTGAAGACCACCGTGAGGGCGAACGGGTCCGCCGCGTCGTACGCGAGGTGGGCGAGCACCGGGAACCGGTCGGCGGTGTCGCCCGCCTGGAGCTGCACGACCAGGGTCTTGTGCACGGCGGTGTTCACGGGGGCCTCCAGCGGGACGGACGTAGAGCCCTCTAGTACCCCGCACACCGGCAAGATGCTCAGTCGTGCCGGTGATTCGTCCGTCCCCGGGGCTCAGTCGCGGCCGAACTCCTCGCGCAGCGCGGGCAGCAGGGTCTTCTCCGACCAGTCCAGGAAGGCGGGCTGCGACTCGCCGCCGATCTGCACCAGGGCGATCTCGGTGAAGCCCGCCTCGACGTAGGGGCGTACGGCCCCGACGAAGGCGTCCGGGTCGTCGCCGCAGGGGATGGACTCGGCGACGTCGTCGGGCGTCACGAACTGGGTGGCCGCCTCGAAGGAGTCCGGGTGCGGCAGTTCGGAGTTGACCTTCCAGCCGCTGCCGAACCAGCGGAACTGCGCGTGGGCCCGCTTGACCGCCGTGTCCCGGTCGGGGTCGTAGGAAACGGGCAGTTGGCCCACGCGCGGCTTGCCCGTGCCGCCGTGCCGGTCGAAGGACTCCAGCAGCCCGGCCTTCGGCTCGGTGGCGATGACCAGATCGGCGAACTCGCCCGCCAGCTTGCAGGAGCGCTCCCCGGAGACGGCGATGCCGATCGGAGGCGCGCTCTCCGGCAGGTCCCACAGCCGGGCCGACTCCACGTCGAAGTGCGTCCCGCGATGGTTGACGTGACCGCCCGCGAAGAGGCCCCGGATGATCTCCACGGCCTCCTGGAGCATCTCGTGCCGCACGTCGACGGACGGCCAGCCGCCGCCCACCACGTGCTCGTTCAGGTTCTCGCCCGAGCCGAGCCCCAGCCGGAACCGGCCCTCGGACAGCAACTGCAGCGTCGCCGCCTTCTGCGCCACCACCGCCGGGTGGTAGCGGAAGGTCGGACACGTCACGTACGTCATCAGCGGGATGCGGGAGGTCGCCTGCGCCGCGGCGCCCAGCACGCTCCAGGCGTAGGGCGCGTGGCCCTGCGCGCGCAGCCACGGGAAGTAGTGGTCCGAGGTCACCGAGAAGTCGAACCCCACCTCCTCGGCCCGCACCAGATGGCCGACGAGTTCACGCGGGCCGGCCTGCTCGGTCATCATCGTGTATCCGATGTGTGCCATGGCGGCCGAGTCCCCGCCCGGCCCGAGGGAAAACAGGCGGAAACGGGGCGGAAGGGTCAGCTCGCATCCTCCCGGAAGGTTCCGAGGACGGCGGCGAGCGCCCGCTCGTTCGCCGAGTCGCCCCAGTCGCCGGCCGGAGCCGTCCAGCGCAGCGAGAAGCTGCGGCCGCCGCCGAGCAGGAAACCGCGGCCGAAGGTGCGGACCCGGGCGCCCTCGTCCCCGGCCAGCCACTCCATGTCGGCCGCCGCACGCCCCCGGTAGGTGGTCGCGCGGATCTCGCCGATCCGCCGGTAGCCGTCCGAGCGCGCCAGGCCCGGCTCGACGTCGTCGCGCCAGACCGCCACCGGGTCCGCGCCCGCGCTCCTGCTGTAGGTGACGGCGAGGGTGCGCGGGTCGCCGGACGCGCCGAACACCACCCGGTACGCGCCGCCCGGCACGCGTGCGGTGTCCAGCCGCGTCCAGCTGCCGGGCAGGGCGACGGAGAAGCCCTCCGGCGCGTCGTAGCGGCGGAACCCGGCCGGAGCGGTGCCGTCCGGCTGCGACGGCGAGGCGCTCGCGCCCGGACCGCCGGCGGTGGCGGAGGGGGAGACGGCGCCGGACGCGGCGGGGGCGGAGGGCGAGGCGGACGGGTCGGAGCCGGGGGGCGGCGCGGCGTCGCCGGACGTGCCG
>NZ_JAIOJZ010000150.1 GCF_020404845.1 Streptomyces hyderabadensis
GCCGCGGTCACCACCACGGTCCCGATCGTCCCGGCGGGGCCCACGATCGCGATCGTCGCGCCGGAAACCACCGCGCTGTCCTCCGCGGTCATCGCCCCGGCGGTCGTCACGTCGGTCGTCGCGGCGGTCGTCGCGGCGGAAGCCACCCCGGTCACCGCGCTGCCCCCTGCGGTCACCGCGGTCACCACCGTCCCGTCGCCGCTGGTCGCGCTCCGGTCGGTCGTCGGGAGAGTTGGTGGACATCGGTGACTCCTGTCTTCGGTACCGCAAGTCATTCTCGCGCAGCCGGCTACCCGGTGCGCCCTGGAAAAACGAAAGGACCCCTGGTCCCCAGCTGAACGCTGGGGACCAGGGGTCCTTTCCAAAGATTGTTCGGCGGCGTCCTACTCTCCCACAGGGTCCCCCCTGCAGTACCATCGGCGCTGTAAGGCTTAGCTTCCGGGTTCGAAATGTAACCGGGCGTTTCCCCTACGCTATGACCACCGAAACCCTAATGGTTTCGAGCGAACAAGCACACTCTTTAATTGTGCGTTCTACTCAAACCGGCAACGGTCGTTGCCTCAGAACT
>NZ_JAIOJZ010000151.1 GCF_020404845.1 Streptomyces hyderabadensis
GCCGCCTTCGAGGTCCGCGCCGTCCTCGCCGCCACCCTCTCCCCCACCTGGGGCATCTACAGCGGCTACGAACTCTGCGAGAACACCCCCCTGCGCGACGGCAGCGAGGAATACCTCGACAGCGAGAAGTACCAGCTCACCCCCCGCGACTGGACCCGCACCACCCGCGAGGGCACCACCATCGCCCCCCTCATCACCCGCCTCAACACCATCCGGCGCGCCCACCCCGCCCTGCACCGGCTCAGGAACCTGAGCTTCCACCACACCGACAACGACGCGCTCATCGCGTACAGCAAGCGTGAAGGGTCCGACGTCGTCCTGGTGGTCGCCAACCTCGATCCGCATCGCACCCAGGAGGCCACGATCTCGCTCGACATGCCGCAGCTCGGCCTGGACTGGCACGAGTCGGTGCCGGTCCACGACGAACTCACGGACGAGACCTACCACTGGGGCCGCACGAACTACGTGCGCCTTGAGCCCGGCCGGGCCCCGGCCCATGTCCTCCACCTCCGCCGGCCCTCCGCCGCCGCGCCCAGGAACGAAGGGTCCGCAGCCTCATGACCGTG
>NZ_JAIOJZ010000152.1 GCF_020404845.1 Streptomyces hyderabadensis
CCCGCCTTCGAGGTCCGCGCCGTCCTCGCCGCCACCCTCTCCCCCGCCTGGGGCATCTACAGCGGCTACGAACTCTGCGAGAACACCCCCCTGCGCGACGGCAGCGAGGAATACCTCGACAGCGAGAAGTACCAGCTCACCCCCCGCGACTGGACCCGCGCCACCCGCGAGGGCACCACCATCGCCCCCCTCATCACCCGCCTCAACACCATCCGGCGCGAGAACCCGGCGCTCCACCAGCTGCGCGATCTGCACTTCCACGCCACGGACAAGGACGAGGTGATCGCCTACTCGAAGCGGCAGGGGTCGAACACGGTTCTGGTGGTCGTCAACCTCGACCCCCGCCACACCCAGGAGGCCACGGTCTCGTTGGACATGCCGCAACTCGGCCTGGACTGGCACGAGTCGGTGCCGGTGCGCGACGAGCTGACCGGCGAGACCTACCACTGGGGCAGGGCCAACTATGTGCGCCTGGAGCCGGGCCGTACGCCCGCGCACGTCTGCACGGTTCTGCGACCGTCCCACCCGCAGATCGGAGGGTCACCCACCACATGATCGTC
>NZ_JAIOJZ010000153.1 GCF_020404845.1 Streptomyces hyderabadensis
GCACGGTGTCCGGGTACTGCGCGTCGATCTCGCGGCGCACCCGCTTGAGGAAGGCGTGGGAGGCGGGGAGGTTCTCGCAGTTGGTGCCCTCTTCGGCGTACAGATAGGGCACGGCGTCGAGACGGTAGCCGTCCACCCCCAGGTCCAGCCAGAACTTCAGGGCGGCCAGCATCTCCTCCTGCACGGCCGGGTTCTCGTAGTTGAGGTCCGGCTGGTGGGAGAAGAAGCGGTGCCAGTAGTACTGGCCGCGGACCGGGTCGTAGGTCCAGTTGGACGCCTCGGTGTCGACGAAGATGATCCGGGCGTCGGCGTACCGGGTGTCGTCGTCGGCCCAGACGTAGTAGTCGCCGTAGGGGCCGTCGGGGTTCTTGCGGGACTCCTGGAACCACGGGTGCTGGTCGCTGGTGTGGTTCATGACGAAGTCGATGATCACGCGCATGCCGCGCTGGTGGGCGGCGTCGATGAACTCGACGAAGTCCGCGAGGTCGCCGAACTCGGGCAGCACGGCGGTGTAGTCGGAGACGTCGTAG
>NZ_JAIOJZ010000154.1 GCF_020404845.1 Streptomyces hyderabadensis
CCACCGTGTCCGGGTACTGCGCGTCGATCTCCTTGCGCACCCGCTTCAGGAAGGCGTGCGTGGCCGGGAGGTTCTCGCAGTTGGTGCCCTCCTCCTGGTAGAGGTACGGCACCGCGTCCAGCCGGAACCCGTCGATGCCCAGGTCCAGCCAGAACTTCAGCGCGGAGATCATCTCCTCCTGCACGGCCGGGTTCTCGTAGTTGAGGTCCGGCTGGTGGGAGAAGAAGCGGTGCCAGTAGTACTGCTTGCGCACCGGGTCGTAGGTCCAGTTGGAGGCCTCGGTGTCGACGAAGATGATCCGCGCGTCCTGGAACTGCTTGTCGTCGTCGGCCCAGACGTAGTAGTCGCCGTAGGGGCCGTCGGGGTCCCTGCGGGACTCCTGGAACCACGGGTGCTGGTCGCTGGTGTGGTTCATGACGAAGTCGATGATCACGCGCATGCCGCGCTGGTGCGCCGCGTCCACGAACTCGACGAAGTCCGCGAGGTCGCCGAACTCGGGCAGCACGGCGGTGTAGTCGGAGACGTCGTAA
>NZ_JAIOJZ010000155.1 GCF_020404845.1 Streptomyces hyderabadensis
GTGGATGTGGTGGAGGCGCACGGTACGGGGACGGTGCTGGGTGATCCGATCGAGGCGCAGGCGTTGCTGGCGACGTATGGGCAGGGGCGGTCGGTGGATCGTCCGTTGTGGCTGGGGTCGGTGAAGTCGAACTTCGGTCATGCGCAGGCGGCTGCGGGTGTGGCGGGTGTCATCAAGATGGTGATGGCGATGCGTCATGGTGTGTTGCCGCGGACGTTGCATGTGGGGGAGCCGTCGGAGCAGGTGGACTGGTCGGCGGGTGAGGTGCGTCTGTTGACGGAGGCGCGGGAGTGGGTGGTGGGTGAGGGGCGTCCGCGTCGGGCGGGTGTGTCGTCGTTCGGGTTGAGCGGGACGAACGCGCATGTGGTGTTGGAGGAGTGTGCTGCTGTTGCGGAGCCGGTGGGGGCGGTGTCGGGGGGTCGTGGGCTCCCGGTGGTGCCGGTGGTGGTCACGGCGCGGGACGCGGAGGCGCTGCGCGCCCAGGCCGCCCGACTCGCCG
>NZ_JAIOJZ010000156.1 GCF_020404845.1 Streptomyces hyderabadensis
GGGTCCCAATGAGGCTGTGGGGATGGATCCGCAGCAGCGGTTGTTGTTGGAGACGGTGTGGGAGGCGTTGGAGCGGGCGGGGGTTGATGCGCTGGGGTTGCGGGGGAGTGCGACGGGTGTGTTCGTGGGCGGGATGTATCACGACTACGCGGGGCATGCGGCGGCGGGGTCGGTGTTGTCGGGCCGCGTCTCGTATGTGCTGGGGCTTGAGGGTCCGTCGGTGACGGTGGACACGGCGTGTTCGTCGTCGTTGGTGTCGATGCATCTGGGTGGTCAGGCGCTGCGGTCGGGTGAGTGCGATCTGGTGCTGGCGGGTGGTGTGACGGTGATGGCCACACCGGAGAGCTTCGTGGAGTTCTCGCGGCAGGGTGCGTTGTCCTCCGACGGACGGTGCCGGTCGTTCTCGGCGTCGGCGGATGGGACGGGCTGGGCCGAGGGTGTGGGTGTGGTGGTGCTGGAGCGCTTGTCGGATGCG
>NZ_JAIOJZ010000157.1 GCF_020404845.1 Streptomyces hyderabadensis
GTTGACGGCGCCGAATGGTCCGGCGCAGCAGCGGGTGATCCGGCAGGCGTTGGCGTCGGCGGGGCTGAGTGCGGTGGATGTGGATGTGGTGGAGGCGCACGGTACGGGGACGGTGCTGGGTGATCCGATCGAGGCGCAGGCGTTGCTGGCGACGTATGGGCAGGACCGGCCTGTTGACCGCCCTTTGTGGCTGGGGTCGTTGAAGTCGAACTTCGGTCATGCGCAGGCGGCTGCGGGTGTGGGCGGGGTCATCAAGATGGTGATGGCGATGCGGCATGGTGTGCTGCCGCGGACGCTGCACGCTGAGGAGCCGTCGGAGCAGGTGGACTGGTCGGCGGGTGAGGTGCGTCTGCTGACCGAGGCGCGGGAGTGGCCGGCCGGGGATCGTCCGCGCAGGGCGGGTGTGTCCTCGTTCGGGATCAGCGG
>NZ_JAIOJZ010000158.1 GCF_020404845.1 Streptomyces hyderabadensis
CGCTCCGCGTCCGACAACCGCTCCACCAACAGCATCCCCGCACCCTCAGCCCAACCCGTACCATCCGCACCCGCACCGAACGCCTTGCACCGGCCATCCGCCGCAAGCCCCCGCTGCCGACTGAAATTGACAAACGCCTCCGGCGTCGCCATCACCGTCACACCACCGGCCAACGCCATCTCACACTCACCCGACCGCAACGCCTGCACCGCCAGATGCAACGCCACCAACGACGACGAACACGCCGTATCCACACTCACCGCCGGGCCCTCCAACCCGAACGTGTACGACAAACGGCCCGCAACCACACTCGTCGCATTACCCGTCCCCATCAGCCCCTCAAGATGCCCCGGCACCTCCCGCAAACGCGACGCATAATCGTGATACATCACCCCCGCAAACACACCCGTACGACTACCACGCA
>NZ_JAIOJZ010000159.1 GCF_020404845.1 Streptomyces hyderabadensis
CCGGAAGATCCGCCAGCACGAACCTGCCCGGATGCTCCGCCTGCGCCGCACGCACCAGCCCCCACACCGGCGCGGTCCGCACATCCACCGGCTCACCAGCCGACACACCCACCGCACCCCGCGTCACCACAACCAACCGCGAGTCGGACAACCGCTCCTCACCAACCCACCGCTGCACCAAACCCAGCACATCCGTCAGCCCCGCCCGCACCGCATCCGGCACCGACACGTTCTCCACAGCCCGGCACTCCACCACCACCGTGCCAGGAACACCCGACCCGGAAGCCGCCAGCAGCGCATCCACATCGGCGAACACCCGACCACCATCAACCACCGGCCCGTCCCCGAGCACCGCCCAGGAACCCA
>NZ_JAIOJZ010000016.1 GCF_020404845.1 Streptomyces hyderabadensis
CGCGACGAAGTACTCCGGGACCAGCACGGCGGCGAACCTGGCCAACGACCGCAGATAGCGCAGCGGCAGGTCACGCACGCGTAGCGGGTCCTGGCCCGGGTCTGCCGCCGGTGTCACCGCGGTGTCCGCCGGCCCCTTGGCGAACCGGGCCGCGAACGCGGTCGCGCCGAACACCAGCACCGCCCCGACCACGATGCGCACCGCGCCGAACTGCCATGGTGCCACCAGGAACAGGAACACCAGCACCGCCGGGTTCAGTACCGGGTTGCCCACCCAGTAGGCCAGGCTGGCCGCGACCGTCGCCCCCCGCTTGCGCAGGCCGACCGCGACTGGAGCGGTGCAGCAGGTGCACATCAGACTGGGCAGCGCGGCGGTGCCGCCGGCGAGGCTCTGCCCGAGCGCGGTCCGGCGGTTCAGCACGGACAGCAGCCAGGCACGCGGCACCAGCGCGTCGACCGCGGCCGCCACCAGGAGGGCCACCGTCGCGGCTTGCCACACCGACTGGAAGTAGGCGGTGGTGAAGTGCCACGCCCCCGACAGCGAGGGCGAGGAGTCCGCGCCCGCCGAGGCGAAGATCGCCGTGCCCGGCCAGGTGTGCGTCTGGCTCAGGCCCCGGGTCTTGCCGGCGTACGGCAGCCACTTGGCCCAGAGCAGACCGCCGACGAACAGCGCTGCCAGGAGGGCGACGCCCACCACACCGGCGCGGATCGAGGTGCGGGCGACTGGTCGCGCGCCGGGCGCCGGATCGACCGCCGCCGTCACAGCCGTACCGCCCCGGCGGAGGCCGCGGCCAGTGCGGAGAGGTGACGCTCGGCGTCCAGCGCCGCCTGGCAGCCGCTGCCCGCGGCGGTGATGGCCTGCCGGTAGGTGTGATCGACCAGGTCACCGGCGGCGAACACGCCCTCCAGGTTGGTGCGGGTGCCGCCGGTGGTCACCACGTATCCCTGGTCGTCCAGGTCCGTCTGGCCGCGGACCAGTTCGCTGCGCGGTTCGTGGCCGATGGCGACGAACAGGCCGCCGACGTCCAGGAGGCGCTCGTCGCCCGTCACGGTGTCGCGCAGCCGCACGCCGGTCACCCTGTCCTCGCCGGCGATGTCCACCACCTCGGAGTTCAGCGCCCACCTGATCTTGGGGTTCTGACGGGCGCGTTCGGCCATGATGGTGCTCGCGCGCAGCTCGCCGCGGCGGTGCACCACGGTGACGGAGTCGGCGAAGCGGGTGAGGAAGGCGGCCTCCTCCATCGCGGTGTCCCCGCCGCCGACGACCGCGATGTCCTTGCCCCGGAAGAAGAAGCCGTCGCAGGTGGCACACCAGGACACGCCCCGTCCGGACAGCTCCTCCTCCCTCGCCAGCCCGAGCCTGCGGTACGCCGAACCCATCGCGAGGATCACGGTGTCGGCGGTGTACTCGCCGTCGTGTGTCCGGACGGTCTTCACAGCGTCGGCCAGTTCGAGGCCGGTGGCGTCGTCGGCGACCAGTTCGGCGCCGAACCGCTCCGCCTGGGTGCGGATCAGAGTCATGAGTTCGGGGCCGAGCACCCCTTCGGGGAAACCAGGGAAGTTCTCGACCTCGGTGGTGTTCATCAGGGCCCCGCCGTTCTGGGAGCCCTCCAGGACGAGCGGTTCGAGACCCGCGCGGGCGGTGTACAGAGCGGCCGTGTATCCGGCGGGACCCGACCCTACGACGATGACGTTGCGATGTGTGCTCAACAGCGGTGCTCCTTGTGTCGGTGCGGGCCGCGACGGGTCCGCCGAGGCCCTTTGTAGCAAGGTAATTACCTACCGGCAAGCAATCATTTGTTGGGGGAATGCACGACTTCGGAGATGGTCGTACGCGGAAGGTTGACCGCGTCTCGCCCCCGGTTTACGGTCTGATCGTTCACCAATTTTGTACCACGATTTTGGGGACGATCTAGGTCCCGTGGGTGCTCGGGCGCACTCAGGGAACAGTCGACAGGGGAGTGCCGCATGGTGACCCAGGCAAGAGAAGTCAGTGATCCGGAGCAGTCGGGAACCGCGTCGGCGCCGGCCCGGTCACGCATCAGCGTGCGCAATCTGACCAAGACCTACCGCACCCGCCGCGGTGACGTCACGGCCCTGCGCAACGTCTCCATGGACGTGGACGAGGGCGAGATCATGGTTCTGCTCGGACCGAGCGGCTGCGGCAAGACGACCCTGCTGCGCTGTGTCGCCGGACTCGAGCACCCGGACGCGGGCGAGATCACGGTCAACGGCCGCACGGTGTACTCCTCGGAGCGCGGCATCTCGCTTCCGCCCGAGCGGCGCAACCTCAGCATGGTCTTCCAGTCGTACGCCCTGTGGCCGCACATGTCGGTCTTCGACAACGTGGCCTACCCGCTGCGGACGGCCAAGACGTCAGCGGACGAGGTGCGCCGGCGGGTCGGTGAGGTGTTGGACACGGTCGGGCTGGAGAAGTACGGCTCCAGCTACCCGGGACAGCTCAGCGGCGGACAGCAGCAACGGGTCTCGCTCGCCCGTGCCCTGGTGGCCAACCAGGGCGTGATCCTCTTCGACGAGCCGTTGTCGAACCTGGACGCCAAGGTCCGCGACCGCCTGCGCGAGGAACTGCTCACGCTGCAACGGAAGATCGGCTTCACGGCGCTGTACGTCACGCACGACCAGACCGAGGCCACCGGGCTCGGCGACCGCATCGCGGTCATGGAAGTGGGCACCGTGGCCCAGTTGGGAAGCCCCACCGACATCTACTACACACCTGCCTCGCGCTACGTCGCCGACTTCGTCGGCAGTGCCAACGAACTGACCGGATCGGTCGCGGAGGCCGTCGGCGACCGGGTCCGGGTCGACACGTCCGTCGGGCCGCTGCTCGGCACGCCGACGGCGGGGATGGCCAAGGGCGAGCCCGTGCGGGTGCTCTTCCGCCCCGAGCACTGCCTCATCGCGCCGGACGGGGCCGCGGCCGAGGGCAATCGGTTCAGCTGCACCGTGGAGCGCTCCACGTTCCTGGGCTCGCACGTCGAGTACAACCTCAGCGCCTCGGGCCAGCGCCTCGTCCTCAAGACCATGGACGGCAACCTGCTCGCGTCCGGAGCGAAGGTCGCGGTCAGTCTCGATCCGACCCTGGCCCGGGTCTTCCCGGCGGACTGACGGGCCGGTCCGAAGGGTCCGTGGTGAACCGCGGGCGATGGGTCCATCGGTTGTTCTACAATATGGGAGAACAAAATCGTTGGAGCCGAGTGCGGTAGAGAGCGGGTCTGGGATGAATGCGGGGCGGAAGACACCGACTGCGGCGACGCCTCGGCCGGCCGACTCCGCCGCACCGTCCGCCGTCCGGTCGAGCGGTGCGGCCCCCCGTGACCTGGCCAAGATCGAACAGGCCTATCAGCAGCTCAAGCGGGACATCATGGACGGTGTCTACAGCGCCAACGAGCGGCTGGTGGAAGCGCCGCTGGCCCGGGTCCTGAACATCAGCCGCAACACCCTGCGCACGGTCATGGCGCGCCTTGAGTACGAGGGCCTGGTCGTACTGGAGCCCAACCGTGGCGGGCGGGTGCGCTCGTTCAGCCTGGAAGAGGCGCACGACGTCCTGCGCGTGCGGGAGGCCATGGAGAGCCTGGTCGCGCGCCTCGCCGCGGAACGCGCCACCGACGAGCAGCGAGCCGGACTGCGCAGCGTCCTGGAGGCGACCGAACAGGCGCTCAAGGACGACGACATCATGCGGTACACCGCGCTGAACCGGGAGTTCCACGCCCGCGTCATCGAGGCGGCTCGAAGCCCCAAGGCCGCCTCCGTCCTGGAGTCGCTGCACTTTCCGTTGGTGAAGTACCAGTTCCAGGCGGTCATGGTCCCCGGTCGCAAGGCCGACTCGCTGGCCGAACACCACGACCTCACCAGCGCCATCGTCGCCGGCGACCCCGAGGCGGCGGAGCGTTCCGCGCGCCTGCACATCCAGCAGGTGCGCGCCACCCTGGCACGCTCCGAGGAACTCACCCGGACCAAGCCGGCCTGGTAGTCCTCGTCCCCCGCGGGCCGTCCGCAGCATCCGGCCCGCCCCGTCACCGGCCTGCCGCCATGTCGCGGCGGCCTTCTTTTTTGTCCGACGCGGCCCGGTCGACCGCTCTGCCGGCCTGCGCGGACCGCCTGTGCCACATCTGTTGACACTGGCAGGCGCCCTGATTACGGTGACCGAAATTGTTGACAAGATTGATGAACGATCTCCGTGCAGCTGTCTCACCCGGAGTGAGCAGACCCTCTAAGACGGGAGCATCGTCAATGGAGACGAACAAACGCGGCGCCGGTATCTCGCGGCGCGCGGCGCTGGGCCTGGGGCTCGGCGGGATGACCGCCCTGCTCACCGCCTGTCAGACCGCGAAGTCCGCCGAACTCCCCGCACTGCCCCGCGCCGACGCCCTCAGCGCGGACCAGCGCGAACTGCTGTCCGCCGCACGGCGCGAGGGCACCGTCACCCTCTACAGCTCGAACGACCCCTCCGTGGTGGACAACATCGTCGCCGCCATGGACCACTACGACATCAAGGTCGACTTCCAGCGTCTGAACTCCGCCCCGCTGGCCCAGCGCTACAGCGCCGAGGCCCAGGCCGGAAAGGTCGTCGCCGACGTCATCGTCACCGGCGACCCCATGTTCGCCGACGACGCCGGAGCCAACGGGTGGCTGGCCGGCATCGGCTCCCTGCCCGCCCTGGCCGAGTGGCCCGCCCGCTTCAAGACCGATCACTACCCCATATTGTCGGTCAACCCCTACTGCCTCGGGCTCAACACCGAGCTGACCGACGGCACACCGCGGGAGTGGACCTATGCGGTGGACCCGAAGTGGGAGGGCCAACTGGTGATGGCCAACCCCGCCACCACGGGCACCGTGAACCTGGCCGCCTGGAACCTGTTGCGCGAGCGGTACGGCGACGACTTCCTCCGGCAGGTCGGCGCCCGCAAACCCAACCTCTTCGACAGCGCCACCTCGGCGATGCAGCAGGTCGCCGCGGGAGCGGGCGCCGTCTTCATGCTGAGCTCGGTGGTTTCGGTGCAGGCCATGAAGAAGCTGGGCGCCCCCGTCGCGGCGGTGGTCCCGGCCGATGCCCCGACCACCGGCATCGAGTCGGCCGCCTGCGTCTCCGCCAAGGCACCCCACCCCAACGCCGCCCGGTTCCTGCTGAACTTCTTCATGACCGGCCCGGGCCAGAAGATCCTCAACCCGGTCTCGTCCTCGCCGGCCGACGCCCCCGGCACACCGGCGCTGCCCGCCAAGTTCGTGCGGCCCGACTACACGAAGGCCAAGGCGAACAAGAGCCGGCTGCTCAAGCTGCTGGACGCCTAGTCGCCCGCGCGGCCCGTCGACGGCAGGTCCCGTCCGCCCGCGCACCCCGCCCGTAAGAGCCGCGAGCCGTCCCGGCATGCCGGAACAGGCAGGCCGGGGCTCCAACCCGGACTGGAGAGTTCCATCCACCGTGAACACCGCGCCTTCCGCCCCGCCCGCATCTGAGCCGACCCCGACACCGACACCACCCGGCCCGCCCCCGGGTCGCCGCCCGCTGCGCTCCCGGCTGGGCTCCATGGACACCCTGTCCGCCGTCCTGCTGGTCCTGATCGCCCTGTTGGTGATCTACCCGATGGCCAGAACGGTCATCGGACTCTTCAGCGCCACGAGTGACTCCGGCGACCTCGGCATCGACTCGTCCCTGTTGTCCGTGCTGTGGAACACGCTGGTCGTCGTCGGCGGCGGCAGCATCCTCGCCCTGGTCTGCGGAGCCACGCTGGCCTGGATCAACGAACGCACCGACGGGGGCTTCCGCGGCCTCGGCGACTTCATGCCGGTGGCACCGCTGCTGCTGCCCGCGGTCACCGGGGTGCTGGGCTGGGTCGTCCTGCTCGACCCTCGGATCGGCCTGCTGAACGTGCTGATCCGCACCCTGCTGTCGTACGTGGGCATCGACCTCGCCGACGGCCCCATCGACATCTACTCGATGGGCGGGATGGTCGCCATCACCGGCCTTCACCTGGTCCCCGTCGTCTACCTCATCGTGTCCGCCGCCCTGCGCAACCTGGACCCGGCCATCGAGGAGGCCTCCCGCATCAACGGAGCGGGACCGCTGCGCACCGCCGTGCGCGTGACACTGCCGGCCGTCGCCCCCGCACTCGCCGGAGCATGGCTGCTCGGCATCATCAACGGCATCGGCCTCTTCTCGGTGCCCGTCATCCTCGGCACCAACGCCCGCATCGAGGTCCTGTCCGTCCGGATCTGGCGCTACCTGACCGACTACCCGTCCAACCCGGACGCCGCGCTCGTCCTCGCGGCCGGCATGCTCGTGGTGATCCTTGCGCTGCGGACCGTCCAGAAGTACCTGGTGCCGAGCGGACGCCAAGCGACCATCGGCGGACGCGGGGTGCGGGCCACTCGCATGCGGCTCGGCCCCTTCCGGCTCCTCACCCGTCTCCTGGTGGCCGGGTACATCGCGGCAGCCGTGGTCCTGCCGGTCCTCGGACTGCTCCTCGTCTCGGTCGAGCCGTTCTGGAGCATGAAGATCCGGTGGGGCCAGCTCAGTCTCGTCAACTACCAGAACGTGCTGGGCAACACCCAGACCCTGCGCTCCCTGCTGACCAGCCTGGGCCTCGCGGCGGTGTGCGCCACCGTCGCGATGCTGGTCGCGGGCTTCCTGATGCTCTATGCCCACCAGCGTCGGGGCACCGGCGGGCGTCGCAGGGGCGGAAAGCGCCGGGACGGGCAGGAAAGCGGCCACAAGCGCGTCATCGACTTCGTGACCTCGCTGCCCGCGACCATCCCGCACA
Organism: Streptomyces hyderabadensis; assembly: GCF_020404845.1. Taxonomy (GTDB): domain Bacteria; phylum Actinomycetota; class Actinomycetes; order Streptomycetales; family Streptomycetaceae; genus Streptomyces; species Streptomyces hyderabadensis. The sequence continues at coordinate 6,779 of NZ_JAIOJZ010000016.1, forward strand.
GCCTCATCGGCGTCAGCTTCATCCTCGCCTTCAGCGGCAAACCCTTCGGCCTGTACGGCACGGTGTTCATCCTGCTGCTGGCCTACCTGACGATGGAGATGCCCTACGCGGCGAGCGCGGCCGGTACGGCGACGAGCGTGGTCGGCAACGAACTGGCGGAGGCCTCGCGCATCTTCGGAGCGTCCGAGCGCCGTACGGTCGGCCGGATCCTGCTGCCGCTGGTGCTTCCGGGGCTCGCCGCGGGCTGGGTACTGGTGTTCATCCACATCCTCGGCGAGGTCACCGCGTCCTCGCTGCTGTCCGGCTCGTCCAATCCCGTGGTCGGCCGGGTGCTGCTCGACCTGTGGGGCCAGGGCAATTTCCCGCAGATGACGGCCCTGGCGATTGTCATCTGGCTCATCTCCTCGGTATTCGTCCTGCTGATGCTCCGGCTGAGCAACCGGCGCTTCGCCAGGGCCACCGGCTGACCGAGGAATTCAAGCTCTCTGGATTTCCGGGAAGTTCAGCTGATAGAATTACGTCACCACGTGACAGGGAGATGTACGTGTCCTGGTGGGCGCCGCGGTCTTCAAAACCGACGAGGTCGATGACATCGGCCTGGCGGGTTCGATTCCCGTCCATCTCCGCCACGTGAAAAGTGCTTTGCTTGAATAGGGAGGGTCCGGCACCCGCGGGTGCCGGACCCTCCCTATTCATTCCAGATTCATTCCAGAAAATCGCTTGGCTCAAGTGCGTGAAATGAATCGCAGCTGCGTGTCCACCCGCCGGGTCAGCCGTCGGCGGTCCAGTTCCTCCAGCAACGGCAGCGCCACTCGGCGGGTCGTCGCCAGCGCCTGCCGCGCCTGGCCCGCGGTGAAGGGCTGCGGCAGCTCCGCGAGTACGGCCGCGGCGTGTTCGGCGGCGTCCGGCAGCAGGTAGATCGCGCCGGGCAGCTTGAGCAGGTCGCCCCGCTTGGCGCTCGCGCCCAGATGACGCTCGGTGAGGCCGGCCGCCGTCAGCTCCGCCAACTCCCAGGCGGCGAAAGGGCGGTCGGTCAAGTGGGCCACCAGCCGGTCAAGGGCCTGCTGCACCTCCGGCGGCAGGGTGAGTCCCGCCTCCTGATGGTGCACCCCCTCGCCGTCGGCCACCAGTTCGGGCCGCCTGCGCACCAAGGGCGCCAGCAGCGCCTCGTCCGGCAGACCCAGCAGTCGTACGGCGGTGGCCCCGGGGAGGCCGGGACGCAGCGGGTGCCGTGCCGCCCAGTCCTCGACCAGCCGGCCCAACTCGTCGTGCCAGCGCTCCCACACCTCGGCATCGACCAGCCAGCCGGCCTCTTCCACGGCACCGGCCGGGGTGGCCTCCCCGGCCGCCAGCGCCCCCGCCCTGACCAGTCGGGTGCGCCGTACCGCGCCGCGCACGCGTACCTCGGCCGCCGGTTCGGCCGCGCCGGACAGCCCGGCCAGCGCCCGGGCCCGCAGCCGCGCCGCCCCGCGCCTGACCAGCGCCGGGGGGAACGGGTCCAGCACCACGGCCGCGGCGGCGATTCCCACCCGCCCCGGGTCGCGCAGGAGCGCCCGCTCACCGATCCGCACGGGCACCGGCCGGGCGAGGACCAACCTCGCCGCGTCGTCGCCCAACGGGCGTACGCGCCCGGGTACGGCGGCCGACCCCAGGTGCAGGATCGCCTGCGCGGGCAGCCGCTCGATCCGGGCGTCGATCCGGACGTCCATCGAGTCCGTCACGGCCCACTGATCCGGTGCGACCAACGCGGAACCCCGCGGCACGTCCGACGGCTTCACACCCCGCAGGTTCAGGGCGACCCGCGCCACGGCATGGGCCTCGTCGACGGGTCGCTTCAGCGTTTCGATGCCCCGGACGCGCACCCGGGCGCCGGACGGGACGACCTCCACCTCGTCCCCGACGCGCACAGAACCCGTGGCCAGGGTGCCGGTGACGACGGTGCCGGCGCCCCGGACGGAGAAGGAACGGTCGACCCACAACCGGGCCGGCCGGTCCGGCGGCGGGGGCAGGGCGGCCGCCAGCCTGCCCAGCGCTGACCTCAGTTCGGACAGGCCGGTGCCGGTGACCGCGCTCACCGGCACCGCCTCGATGCCGGCCAGGCTCGTGCCCGCCAGATGGTCGCGGGCCTCCTCCTCGGCGAGTTCGGGATAGCCGAGGTCGGCCCTGGTCAGCGCCAGCACGCCGTGCCGTACCCCGAGCGCGTCGAGTGCCTCGACGTGCTCGGCGGTCTGCCGGCGCCACCCCTCGTCGGAGGCGACCACCAGCAGGACCGCGGGTACCGGTCCCATCCCGGCCAGCGTGTTGGAGAGAAACTTGCGGTGTCCGGGCACGTCGACGAAGGCGAGGCTGTCGCCGTCGTCGAGCCCGGTCCACGCGTAGCCCAGGTCGATGGTCATCCCGCGGCGGCGCTCCTCCGCCCACCGGTCGGGTTCCATGCCGGTGAGCGCGCAGATGAGGGTGGACTTGCCGTGGTCGACGTGCCCGGCGGTGGTGATCACATGCATGACGGTCCGCCCTCCGGCGCCCGGGACGCGGCGGCGAGCACGGCGCGGGCGAGCCGCTCGTCCTCGCCGTCCGGCACACACCGGGGATCCAGCAGACAGCGGCCGTCGTCGACCCGGGCGACCACGCACGGATCACCATGCCGCAGTACGGCGGCCAGGTGCGCCGGCAGTTCGACCGCCCACCCGGGCAGCGTCAGGCCGGGTGCGCCCCCGCCGCCCACCAGGCCGTCGCTCGGCACGACGGGCGCCGTCAGGCCGCCTGCGGCCAGCTCGGCGGCGAGTGCCTCGGCCCGTCGGCGCAGTCGCCCGGGATCGGCGCGCAGCGCATGTTCGGTGACCGTGGCCCCGTCGCTCACCGTGGCCTCCAGCGCGGCCAGGGTCAGCTTGTCGACCCGCAGGGCACGGGCGAGCGGATGGCGACGCAGGGCGTGCACCAGTTCCGCCCGGCCGAGGACGAGACCGGCCTGCGGTCCGCCCAGGAGTTTGTCGCCGCTCGCGGTGACCAGGCCGGCGCCCTGGGCCAGCCAGCCGGCCGCGTCCGGTTCGTCCGGCAGCAGGGGCTCGGGAGACAGCAGACCGGAGCCGATGTCCGCGACGACGGGGACGCCCAGGCCCGCCAGGTCCCGCACCGGCACGGAGGAAGTGAAGCCCTGGACGAGGAAGTTCGAGGGGTGGATCTTCAGGACGAACCCGGTGCGCGGTCCGACGGCAGCACGGTAGTCGGCCAGGTGGGTGCGGTTGGTGGTGCCCACCTCGCGCAGCCGCGCGCCGGTGCTCTCCAGCAGCTCCGGAATGCGGAACCCGTCCCCGATCTCCACCAGCTCACCCCGGCTGACGACGATCTCCCGGTCCCGGGCCAGCGCGCTGGCGGCCAGCACCAGCGCCGCCGCCCCGTTGTTGACCACCAGCGCGTCCTCCGCACGGGGCACCCGGGCCAGCAGCGCGTCCAGCGCCGCCCGGCCGCGACGGGCCCTGCTGCCGTTCCCGGTGTCGAACTCGACGTCGACGTAACCGGCGGCCACGGTCAGGGCCCGCACGGCGGCGGGGGACAGCGGGGCACGGCCCAGGTTGGTGTGCAGGACCACTCCGGTCGCGTTCAGCACCGGCCGCATCGAGCAGCCGTCCGCGGGCAACGCCTGTACGACGGCCTCCGCCACCTCCTCGGGGGGCAGCTCCCCGGCCCGGGCCCGCTGCTGTGCCCGCTGCACCTGCCGTTTGACGACATCCGGATGCAGACGTGCGCGCAGCGGGGCGACGCGGGGGTCGGCCAGTACGGCGTCGGTGCGCGGCACCCGTCGCCGCGGATCGGGGGCGGGGGAGTCCTGGCTGTTCGCTGCTGTGCTCACATGAAGTTCCGGGTGTGCAGGGCCGACAGTTCGGCGGACTCGTCGTCGGGGAAGCCGATGGCGTGCAGGCGACGCCGGCGGCCGTCGTCCATCTGGCGCTGCAACTCCTGCACCGCGTCCCAGCCGCGCCGGATCGCCGCAGGCTCCCAGGAGCCCGCGGCCAGCAGCACCAAGGAGTCGTACACCTCCTGGTTGAGTCCGGCGGTGTCGCGCAGCGCGTCGTGCCGCCGCTCCACCGCCTGCCGCAGCCGCCCGAGGAACGCCGGGTCGCTGCGGGTGACGTGCGCGGTGTGCGCGACACCGAAGGCGACGTGCCGGGCCTCGTCGCGGGCGGCGAGGCGGGTGATGCCCGCGGTCACCGGGTCGGGTGCGTGGTGGTGGAGGAAACCCAGCAGATCGACGAAGGTGCCCTCGCCCAGCACGGACAGCAGGAACGAGGCCAGGGTGAAGTCCGGCTCGCCGAGCAGCGTCTGGAGCGAGGCCCGTCCGCCGGCGCCGGAGGTGCCGGGCCGCTCGCGGTGGAGCAGGGCGCGGCGGGTGAACACCTCGACGTGCCGGGCCTCGTCGGCGACCTGGGAGGCGAGCAGTTGCATCACCTCCCGGTAGTGGGGGTGGAGGTTGGCGAGCATGCGCGCCGGAATCATCAGCGCCGCCTGCTCGTTCTCCACGAGGTACGTCATCACCTGGACCACGGCGTCCTCGATGTCGGTGGGCAACGCGTCCGGCACGGCCCAGTCGACGGCGGTCGCCGGGTCCCACTGCGAGGCCGCCGCCCGCGCGTACAGCGTGGGTGCGACGTCCGCCCACACCAGATCCCGGTCGACCCAGGCCACGTCGAGCGCGGGACCGCCCTCCTCGACCAATGCCCCGCGGGCGGCGAGGCCCCAGCGGGGATCGGCGTGCGGGTCGGCACGGTCCGCCCGGCCCGCACGCCGCGCGCCCGACCAGCGCAGCTCCTCGGCGGCGCCCTTGACGAGCACCGTCACCGGGCGGCCGTCGGTGGGCGCGGGAGCCTCGTGGTCGACGCGGTGCCCGCGGGAGCGGGCCCAGGCGCCCAGTTGCAGGGGGAGTTCCGGGTGCGCGCCCCGGACCGTGAGCCGCTCGCCGGGCCGGAGCGTGCCGAGGGCCCGCCGGACCAGCAGATGGCCGCCGTTGTCCAGGGTCAGGGACTCAAGGTCGATAGCCGCGGACACTCACGCCCCCTCGCCTGTCGTAGAACCCGGCCTCGTCGACGGCCTTCTCCAGGGCGTCGTACCGGTCGGTGCGGCCCGGCAGCCAGCGGGTCAGGCCCTCCAGGTCGAGCAGCGGGCGGGCCTCGGCGTCGGCGTAGGACATGTCGAGCAGCAGCCCCGTGAGGTGGTCCAGTGCCGCGGGGTCCGCGGAGGGGCCCGCCGCCATCACGCAGTGGTCGTAGCGGTCGGTGTGGGCGAGGACCCTGGTCGCGGCGGCGGGCAGGGTGCCCTCCTGACGGAACAGCAGCAGGTTGGAGTCGGTCATGCAGGCCGCGTCGGCCCTCCCGTCCCGCAGGGCGATCGCGGCGTCGCGTTCGCCGCCGATGTGGTCGCCGTGCAGTCCCACCCCGGTGTCGTGGCGCAGCACCTTCACGTCCGTGTCCGGCTCGAGACCGGCCGAGCGCAGCAGCGACAGGGGCAGCAGGGTCGCCTGCGGCGAGTCGACCGCACCGACCGCCACGGTCCGGCCCGCCAGGTCCGTCACCGAGGTCAGGGGCGAGTCGGCGCGGACCACCACAGCGGTGGTCAGGTCCCGGTCGGTGTCCCGCATCGTGACGGCCGTGAGTGCGGTGCCGTCGGCGTCGGCGAGGCGCCGGGAGCGGACCCAGGCCAGCGGTGAGTGCCACGCGACGTCGATCCGTCCGGCGAGCAGATCCTCCGCCTGCCGCTCGTAGTGGGCGTACAGGACGAAGTCCAGGTCGCAGTCGCGGGCCCGCAGCCAGCGGCGGAATCCCTCCCAGATGGTCACGGTCTTCGGGTCGTAGGCGACCGCGCCGAGCAGCAGTGTCTTCATGCCCTTGCCTTCGCTGTGTGGTGGTGGCGGACGGATGCCGCGGCCGTGCCGGTGCTCACGCGGGCGCGTCCAGCAGCGGCAGTCCGCACAGTGCCCGGCCGACGAAGTCGTGCAGCGCGTCGGTCGTCGGGGCCATCACCCGCGCCGCCCGGGAGTCGCGGAAGCGCCGCTCGATCGGCAGTTCCTTGCGGAACGCGGCTCCGCCGCACGCGCTCATCGCCAGGTCCGCGACCTCGGCCGCCGTTTCGTCCGCGGCGGCCTTCGCCTCCAGCACGAGCAGCTGGGCGTCAGCCCGGCCGCCGTCGACCGCGGCCACCGCGTCCGCCACCAGCGCCCCGGTGCGGTCGGTCTGGATGCGCATCCGGGCCAGCTTGGCGCGGGACGGCAGCTGCTGCGCCAGCGACTGGTCCAGGTGTTCCAGCCGGGTACCGGTGAGGTGCTCGGCCGTGGCGGCGGTGACGGCCTGGGCCAGGCCCACCCCGCACGAGGCGCTCAGCAGCAGGAACCACGGCAGCACCGCCGTCAGGGCGATGTCCAGTCCCGCGCCGTCCTCGCCGAGCAGGTCGGTGCGTGCCACCCGGACGCCGTCGGCGTGCACGGGCAACGACTCGTTGCCGCGCAGACCCAGGCCGTCGAACCGGCCCGGAAGGGATAGACCGTCCTTGCCGGCGGGCACCGTCCACAGCGACATCGGTCCGTCGGCGGCCAGCGGACGGGACGACCAGACATAGCTGTCGGCGTGCCGTGCGGAGGTCACCCAGCTCTTCCGGGCGTCCAGCACCACCTCCTCGCCGTCCGCGGTGGCGGTGGAGACCGGCTGCCAGAAGTGGCTGCGCGAGCCGGACTCGGAGAAGGCCAGCGTCGTCAGGTGCCGTCCGGCACCGATCTCCCGCAGCACGTCCTCGCGGCCGGTCGCGGTGAGTGCCGCCGTCGCCGCGTAGTGCATGGTGACCACCATGGCGGTGGACGAGCACGCCGTCGCCAGGTTGCGTACCACGTCGGTGGCGGCGCCCGGTCCGAGACCGCCGCCTCCGTACGGGGCGGGCACGGTCAGTCCGAGCACGCCCGCGGCGCCCAGCGCGTCGACGGCGTCGCTCGGGAACGCCCCTTCCGAGTCGGTCCCGGATGCCGCCGGAGCGACGATCTCCTCGATGATGCGGGTCAGTTCCTTGTGGTACGTCACGTTCGTTCCTTCACATGGCTTGGGGAGCGTGCGGGTTCAGCCGACGACCAGGGCCGAGTCCTCGGCCGGCACCAGCTCGCCGACGACGGGCGCGCCCGGGATCTCGCCCGCGACCAGCAGCCCGCCCGAGGTCTGCGCGTCGGCCAGCAGCAGGCGGTCCGTCTCGGTCACCGAGGGGGAGAAGCGGGTGTGCGGACGGACCCAGTCGAGGTTGCGGCGGGTGCCGCCGCTGACGAAGCCGTCGCGGACCGTCTCCCGCGCACCGTCCAGGTAGGGGACGGCCGCCGGGTCGATCCGGGCCGTGACCCCGGAGGCCCGGGCGAGCTTGTACGCGTGGCCCAGCAGGCCGAAGCCGGTGACGTCCGTCGCGCACCGGGCACCGGCCGCGGCGGCGGCGCGGGCGGCGTCCCGGTTCAGCGTGGTCATCGCCTCGACGGCTTGCGGGAACCGCTCGCCGGTGGTCTTGTGCCGGTTGTTGAGCACGCCGACGCCGAGCGGCTTGGTCAGGGACAAGGGCAGTCCGGCCCGCCCGGCCTCGATGCGGAACAGCCGGTCGGGATGGCCCGTGCCGGTGACGGCCAGGCCGTACTTGGGCTCGGGGTCGTCGATGCTGTGACCGCCGGCCAGATGGCAGCCCGCGGCCCGGGTCACGTCCAGGCCGCCGCGCAGGACCTCGGCGGCCAGCTCCACGGGCAGGACGTCGCGCGGCCAGCCCAGGAGGTTGACGGCCAGCACCGGCGTGCCGCCCATCGCGTAGACGTCGGACAGCGCGTTGGCCGCCGCGATCCGCCCCCAGTCATAGGCGTCGTCGACTACGGGGGTGAAGAAGTCGGACGTCAGGATCAGCGCCGTGCCGGAGTTCAGCCGGACCGCTGCGGCGTCGTCGCCGTGGTCCAGGCCCACCAGCAGTTCGTGGCCGGCGCCGGGGAGGCCGGGCAGGGCCAGGCCGGCGACCATGCGCTCCAGCTCACCGGGCGGAATCTTGCACGCGCAGCCGCCGCCGTGGGCGAACTGCGTCAAGCGGACGGTGCTCGCGGTCGACGCCGTGTCCGTGCCGCTCACCGGTGGATCGCCAGACCCAGGCCGACCGCACGTATGCACATCATGCTCACCTCACCGTTCGAGTGCGTGCCCGGAACTCTAATCAGATACATGCCTGTCGGCAAGCAATGAATTCTGGCGTCATCACGGCTGTCGGTGGCTGTCGTGCGGCGTGGGATCGGAGCCGTGGCGGGCTCTGGCCCGGCGGCCAGGTGTCCTACGATTGAGCGGAACGATCTGGTTTCGATGGTGTGGTGAACGAAAGGGAGGGCGCGATGGCCGGGGGCGGCTCCGCTCGGCGTGAGGGCACGGCGACCGGCCCGGACGCGGGCGCCGAGTCCACGCGCGACTCCGCGAAGATCGACCGGGCCTGCCGGCAACTGCGCAAGGACATCATGGAAGGGGTGTACAGCCCCAACCAGCGCCTGGTGGAAGCCCCGTTGACGCGGGAGCTGGGCATCAGTCGCAACACCCTGCGCACGGTCATGGCGCGACTCGAGTACGAGGGACTGATCGTGCTGGAGCCCAACCGGGGCGGCCGGGTGCGCTCCTTCAGCCTGGAAGAGGCCCGGGATCTGCTGCGGGTGCGGGAGGTGGTCGAGGCGCTGGTCGCCGGGCTGGCCGCCGAGCGTGCCACCGAGGAGCAGCGGTCCGGGCTGCGCGCCGTGGTGGAGGAGGCCCAGGCCGCCCTCGACGCCGACGATCTGATGCGGTTCACCGAGATGAACGGCAAGTTCCACGTCGACGTCATCGAGGCGGCCGGCAGCCCCAAGGCCGCCGACGTGCTGGAGTCGCTGCACTTCCCGCTGGTGAAGTTCCAGTTTCAGTCGGTGCTGGTCCCCGGCCGCAAGACCGAATCCCTCGCCGAGCACCGTGCGTTGATGGAAGCGATCGTGGCCGGTGACGTGGAGGGCGCGGAACGGAGTGCTCGGCAGCACATCCAGCGGGTACGCGCCACGCTGGACAAGTGCGGGCCGCCGGTTCCGTTGCCGGTGGGCCGCTGACGATCCGCCCGAGCCTCAGGGGCGCGGCGTCGCGAAGTGCAGGCAGACCGGCACCGGGGTCGAGAAGGCCCGGCCGGTCGGCCGCGGTGCGCCGGTCAGGGCGTCGATGTCGAAGCGGGTGACGGTACCGCTGCCCTGGTTGCCGACGTACAGCCGGGTGCCGTCCGGCCCGATGGTGAGGCTGCGCGGCACCTCGCCCCCCGAGTGGACCCGCCCGCGCGGGGTGAGCCGCCCGCTGTCCTGGTCGATCGCGAACCAGACGAGACTGTCGACGCCGCGCTCCTCGGGCTCGGCGCTCGTACCCCGGCTACGCGTCGTGACGTACAGGAAGTCTCCCCTCGGGTGGACGGCCAGACCGGCCGCCGACCGGTAGCCGGTGACCTCGTCCGGCAGGGTCGCCACGGTCTGCAGCGCGCGCAGCGCCGCGGTCCCGGCGTCGTAGGAGAACACCGTGACGGTGGCGGACATCTCGTTGACGAGGTAGACGAACCGGGCGGACGGATGAAACGCCGCGTGTCTGGGCCCGGAACCGGGCGGCAGGCGTATGTCGCGATCGGGGTGCGGCACCAGCCTGCCCTGCGCACCGTCCAGTTCGTAGACGACGACGGAGTCGGTGCCGAGGTCGGGGACGAGCACGAAACGGTTGGCCGGGTCGAGGACGACCGCATGGGCGTGCGCGCCGGCCTGCCGCCGCGGGTGCACGCTCGATCCCCGGTGGTGGTGGACGTCCAGGGCCGGGCCGAGCCGGCCGTCCGGCTCGATCGGGAACAGGTGCACCGTGCCCGAGTGAAAGGCAGAGGCGAGCAGGAACCTGCCGGTCGCGTCGACCACGCAGTGGCAGACCGAGGCGCCGGCCGGCCGGGAGCCCAGCGGCGACAGCCGGCCGTTCGCCGGGTCGATCGCGAAGGCGCTCACGCCGCCGCCGGGCCGCCCCTCGAATTCCGATACCTCGTTGGCCGCGTACAGGAATCGCCCGCCGGGATGTGTCGTCACCCAGCCGGGGCGTGGTGTCGGAGCCAGGCCGGCCGGAGACATTTCTCCCGTCTCCGGGTCGTGCCCCCATGCGTACACACCGAAAGCGGTGTCGGCCGGGTCGGAACGGTAGGCCCTGGGAAAGGTGCCGACGTAGAGGAATTCAGTAGCGCTCACCGCGCGAATATAAGCCCCGCCATCCGCGGACGGAAGCGCCGTCGGAGCGCTTCGCCGGGCCGCTCGTGGTGAGCCGCGGACCCGGCCGGAGGGGTCCGTGCCCGACTTCGGCGCTGGTCAAGGCCCCTTTGGAGCTCACCCCTGTTGACCGTCGCGGCGGCGAAGCACTACAGTCAGGATCGTTCACCAATCTTGGTCACAACTTTTGTTCCATGCATGTGCGTGTTTTTGACGCATTCACTTTCACCGAAGCAGCAGGGACGGATGACGCCGTATGAACAACGACGCCGCAGAGTCGGACTGGGACGACCTCAGCGACTCGGAATGGAACAAGAAACTGGACGAGCGCATCGCCAGGTTCAATGAGGAACGCGGGTCCATCAAGACCCCTCCGCCGCCGCACGCCATCATGGACAACGAGTACGAGCGCGGCATCAACAACAAGCTGGTCACCGAAGACCTGATCCGCCACTACGCGGACGCCATCGGCGACCCCAACCCGCTGTGGCGCGACCCCTCGTACGCGGCCGGGACCCGGTGGGGCGGGATCATCGCCCCGCCGACCTTCGAGTCCTGCATCTCCTTCGGTTCGTCCTTCGGCGGACGGCTGCGGGTGCCCGGAGTGGCCCGCCTCGCCGCCGGCAACAAGCACGACTACTTCAAGCCGTTCCGCCCGGGTGACGAGTTCAGCGTCCACGACAAGTACCTCGGCTTCGAGGAGAAGAAGGTCGACGGCAAGCCGTACCGGATGTTCATCGAGAGCGTCCCGCGGTACTTCGTCAACCAGCGTGACGAGACGATAGCCGTGGCCACCGGCCGCAACATCTACATGGCGACCCCGCCGAGCAAGCGCAGGAAGAAGACCGACGGTGACGGCGGCCTCTACCGTGACAAGCAGCGCCACCACTTCGAGCCCGCGGAACTGGAGGCGATCCACCGGGACTTCGACGACCAGCTCGCCGGAGTCGGCCGCCGCGGCGCCACGGTGCGTTACTGGGAGGACGTCGTCGAGGGCGAGGAGATCCGCCCCGTCGCCAAGGGCGTCTACGACGTCTGCGACGCCTGCGCCCGCACGGTGGTGAGCACCTACACCTACGCCTTCGCCATCAAGTGGGCGGCGATGCGCGGCCACCTCCAGCACCACCCCGTCGATCCGGAGACCGGCGAGCACCGGTTCCGCCGCGACTGGCACTACGAGGACCACGCGGCCCGCCTGTTCGGTGTCCCCTACGCCAACGTCGGCGGCATCCACAACGAGATGATGCTCGTACACCTGGTCACCGACTGGATGGGCGACGACGGATTCGTCCGCTCCATGGACTCCCAGGACCGGCGGATGAACTTCCTCGGCGACGCGACCTGGGTCAAGGGCCGGGTGACCCGGAAGTACGTCGAGGACGGCGACCACCTCGTCGACGTGCACGTGTGGGGCGAGAACCAGGACGGGGTCGTCCACACCAAGGCGGACGTCGTCGTCAAGCTGGTCTGCCGGGCCGAGTGAGCGCCCCCGTCATGCGCGACGCGGTGATCTGCGAACCGGTCCGCACCCCGGTCGGCCGGTTCGGCGGTGCGCTGAAGAGCGTGACTGCGGCCGAGCTCGGCACCGTGGCCCTGCGCGGACTGCTGGAGCGCACCGGACTCGACCCGGCCGCCGTCGACGACGTCGTCCTCGGGCACGGTTACCCCAGCGGCGACGCCCCGGCGATCGGCCGGGTGGTGGCCCTGGACGCCGGTCTGCCGGTCACGGTGCCCGGCCTCCAGGTCGACCGGCGCTGTGGCTCCGGGCTGCAGGCCGTGCTCCAGGCGGCGATGCAGATCCAGGTCGGCGCCGGCGACCTGATCGTCGCCGGCGGCGCGGAGAGTATGAGCAACGTCGCCTTCTACACGACCGACATGCGCTGGGGCGTCAAGGGCCGGGGTGTGATGCTGCACGACGGCCTCGCCCGAGGCCGTGTCACGGCGGGCGGCCGTAACCATCCGGTGCCGGGAGGCATGCTGGAGACCGCCGAGAACCTGCGGCGCGCCTACCGCATCGGCCGCGCGGAACAGGACGGTCTGGCGCTCCTCTCCCATCAGCGGGCCGTCACCGCGCAGACGGAGGGGGTGTTCGCCGAGGAGATCATCCCGGTACCGGTCGTCACGCGTGCCGGTGAGGTCCTCGTGGACACTGACGAACACCCGCGCCCCGATGCCTCGTTGGAGTCCCTGTCCCGGCTGCGCCCGGTGTTCGGTGCGGACGACCCCGAGGCGACGGTGACGGCCGGCAACGCCAGTGGGCAGAACGACGGCGCCGCCGTCTGTGTGGTCACCCACCCGGCGCGGGCCGCTGAACTCGGTCTGCGACCCATCCTGCGGCTCGTGGCCTGGGGGTCGGCCGGGGTGGCCCCCGAGACGATGGGCCTCGGCCCGGTCCCCGCCACGGCCGTCGCCCTCGACCGAGCCGGTCTGAAGCTGTCGCAGATGGACCTGATCGAGCTGAACGAGGCGTTCGCGGCGCAGGTGCTCGCCTGCACCCGGGAATGGGGCCTGGGCACCCAGGACTTCGAACGGCTCAACGTACGCGGCTCCGGCATCTCGCTCGGCCACCCGGTCGGGGCCACGGGGGCGCGCATCCTGACCACGCTCGCACGGGAGATGGACCGGCGCGAGGCCCGCTACGGCCTGGAGACCATGTGTGCGGGCGGCGGCCAGGGGCTCGCCGCCGTGTTCGAACGCGTGACGGCCTGACGGGCGATGTCCGAAGCCCTCTGTGCGGAAGCCCGATGCCGGATGCACCCCGCGGCCCATCGAACACCCACCGGCCACTGGCCACCGACCCAGGAGACACCCATGCACCAGGCTCCCGAGATGGAGACCATAGACCTGCGCGTCGAGGACGGCATCGGCATCCTGAGCCTCAACCGTCCGCGGGTGCGCAACGCGATCGACGGACAGATGCGCGCCGACCTGCGCGCCGCCGTGGACCACGTCGCCGCCGACCAGTCGATCCGGGCACTGGTGCTCACCGGGGCGGGCAGCGCCTTCTGCGCCGGCGGCGACATCCGGGGCATGCAGGAGCGACTCGACCAGGGCGCCGCCGCGGGCGAGATCGGCTGGCGCCGCCAGCGCGGCCTGCACGAAACCCTCGGCAAGCTCTACCACCTGGACCGACCCACCGTCGCCGCAGTCAACGGTCCTGCCACCGGCCTCGGTCTCGACCTGGCTCTCACCTGCGACTTCGTCTGGATGGCCGACACCGCCACGGTGGCCGCGAGCTTCATCAAGCGCGGTCTGGTGCCGGACGGCGGAGGGCTGTTCCACCTGCCGCGCCGCGTCGGGGTGGCAGCCGCGAAGGAGCTCGTCTACTCCGGCCGGGCGGTCGCCGCCGAGGAGGCTCTCGCCCTCGGACTGGCCGACCGGGCGCTGCCGTCGGCCGACCTGCTGGACGCCGCCGTGGCCTGGCTGCGCGAGCTGGGCCGGCTGCCACGCACCGCGCAGGCACTGGCCAAGAGCGTACTGAACCGAAGCATGGAACTCAGCCTGGAAGAGGTCAACACCCTGGGCAGCCAGGCGCAGGCCTTCTGCTACGGCTCCGCCGAACACCAGGACTCCGTACGGGCGTTCCTCGCCGACCGCGCCCGCGCCGCCGCCGCGAAGGCGCAGAAGGCCCGCACCTGAAGTGCGTGAGCCACCGCACCCGTCACCTCCGCTCGACAAGGGACCCACGATGTCACAAGGACCCATGAGTCACCTGAAGGTCGTCGAACTCGCCGACCTGGTGGCCGCGCCGTACTGCGGCAAGCTGCTCGCCGACTTCGGTGCCGACGTCATCAAGGTGGAACCGCCACAGCACGGCGACGAGGCGCGCCGGCGCGGCCCGTTCCCGGACGACGCGCCGGACCCCGAGCGTTCCGGTCTCTTCCTCTACCTCAACACCAACAAGCGCGGCGTCACCCTCGACCTCGGTTCCGAGCAGGGGCGTGAGCTGTTCAGGCGACTGGTCGCCGACGCCGACGTACTGATCGAGGACCGCACGCCAGGAGAACTGGCACGCCTCGGACTGGACTTCCAGGCCCTGCGGAAGATCAACCCGCGGTTGATCGTCACCTCCGTCACCCCGTTCGGGCAGACCGGCCCCTGGGCCGGATACAAGTCCCGTCACCTCACCACCTTCCACGCGAGCGGTCAGGGCTACCTGCTGCCCATGAACTCCCCGGACCTGACCCGCGAACCGGTGCGAGGCGCCGGCTACCTCGGGGAGTACGACGCCGGGGTCACCGCCGCCATCGGCACCCTCGGCGCGGTGTTCAAGCGCGGCCGGGGCGGCCCCGGACAACACATCGACGTCTCCAAGCAGCACGCCGTGATGCACCTGGAGAAGTCCCAGCTCCGCCGCTACGTCGACGACGGCGTCGCCCCCGACCGCACCGGCATGGGCCGGCTGCTGGAGACCCTGGTCACCGGCAAGGACGGCCGCTACGTCCTGATCATCCTGTCGTCCCAGATCCAGTGGAAGGGCCTGTACAAGGCGATGGGCGAGCCCGAATGGGCCGCGCGGCCCCCGTTCGACACCCAGGCAGGACGTTCCGCCAACTACCCCGAACTCCGCCGTCGCCTCCAGGCATGGGCCGACGGCCACACCGCCGAGGAGATCTTCCACAAGATCCAGGCGTGCAAGAGCGCGAGCGCCCCCGTGTACGACGCCGAAGCGTTCCTGCAGTCACCACAGCTTGCGGCACGGGACTACCTCGTCGAGTACGAGCACCCGGCGGCCGGCCGGCTCACGCACCCCGGGCGCCCCTACAAGTTCTCCAACGTCTCCTGGCAGGGCGAACGGCCCGCACCGCTGCTGGGCCAGCACAACGACGAAGTCTTCGGCCGACACCTCGGCTGCTCCCAGGACGATCTGGCCAAGTTCCGTGAAGCAGGTGTGATCTAGTGAGTGACAACGCAACCTCCCGCCCGGGCCCGCTGCAAGGCGTGCGCGTCATCGACTTCGGCTGGGTGCTGGCGGGACCGTACGCCACGATGCTCCTCAGCTACCTCGGCGCTGAGGTCATCAAGGTCGAGAGCCGCCGTCGCGTCGACGAACAGCGCATCGCGCACCGCGCCGGCCTGAGCGAAGAGGTGGAGGCCTCCTCCAACTTCCTCGAGGTGAACCTCGGCAAGGGCAGCGTCTCGCTGAACATCGCCACCCCCGAGGGTGCCGAACTGGCTCGTCGCCTCGTGGCCACCGCCGACGTCGCGATCGAGAACATGCGTCCCGGCGTGATGGACCGACTCGGCCTCGGCTACGACGCACTCTCCGAGGTCAAGCCGGACCTGATCATGGTGTCGATCTCCGGGTGGGGCGCCACCGGTCCCCTGCGGGACTACACCGCCTACGCGCCCTGCTTCTCCTCCTACAGCGGCCTGGCCCACCTGACCGGCTACGCCGACGGGGAGCCGGGCACCGGCACCAGTTCCAACGACGCCCGCGCCGGCACCGCCGCCGCGTTCGCCATCCTGATGGCGCTGAACATCCGGGAGCGTACCGGCGAGGGGCAGTACATCGATCTGGCGGCGAGCCTGGCACTCAACGCCTTGGTCGGTGACTCGGTGCTGGAGTACGCGATGACGGGCGAATCGCCCGCCCGCGACGGCAACCGCGACCGGCTGATGGCGCCGCACAACGTGTATCGCTGCAAGGGTGAGGACCGCTGGATCAGCATCGCCGTCGGCGACGACACCGAGTGGGCGAAGCTCCGCGAGACGATGGGTGACCCGCCTTGGGCGGCCGATGAGACCTTCGCCACCGCCGCCGGCCGCCGGGCCGAGGAGGACCGGCTCGACGCGCTCCTTGAGGAGTGGACCCTCCAGTACGAGCCGATGGAGCTCACGGAGTTGCTGCAGAGCCGTGGAGTGGCCGCCATGCCTTCCTTCAGCGCGGAGGAACTGTTCAACAGCCCGCACCTGGTGGAGCGCGGCGCCGTCACCGAGGTCGCGCACCCCGTCCTCGGCCGGCGCCAGGCGGTCAGCCCGCCGTGGAAGCTGTCCGAGACACCCGCCTCGATCCGGTCCACCGCTCCGCTGCTCGGCCAGAGCAACGACGAGGTCTTCGGCCGACTGCTCGGACTGCCCGCCGAGGAGATCGAACGCCTGAAGAAGGCCAAGGTCATCTACTGAGCCCCGCTGTCCGGCCCCGCCGTAACGAGGTGCCCGCTCCACGCGGGGCCGGACAGCGGTCCACCGCCACGAACGGAACACACCGCCATGGAAGCTGCACACGACAACCCCACTCCCACCCGATGCGGCGTGGTCGGTGGAGGACGCATGGGAGCGGGTATCGCCCACGCCCTGCTGCTGGCCGGCGCCCACGTCGTCCTCGTCGAACGCGACGAGGAGGCGGCCGAGGCGGCCCGGGGCCGGGTGGCCCGCGCGGTGGACGGCAGCGTGACCCGGGGCCGTGTCGCCGACGCCGCACCGCTCCTCGCCCGCCTGGCCACCGCGACCGACACCAAGGACCTGGCGGACACCGCACTGGTCGTCGAGGCCGTGCCCGAGGATCTCGGGCTCAAGACCGACACGTTCCGGCGGATCACCGGCGCGGTCGCCGCCGACACCGTGATCGCCAGCAACACCAGCAGCATCTCCCTCGACCTTCTCGCCGACGCCGTCGAACACCCCGAACGGGTCATCGGGCTGCACTTCTTCAACCCGGTACCGGCCAGCAAACTCGTCGAGGTCGTGGTCGGTGACCGCACTGCGGACGACCTGCGGCAACGGGCCGAGGAATGGGTCCGTTCCTGGGGCAAGACCCCCGTCACCGTGCGGAACGCGCCCGGCTTCGCCAGCAGCAGGCTTGGCGTCGCCGTCGGCCTCGAAGCGATCCGCATGCTGGAGGAGGGCGTTGCCTCCGCCGAGGACATCGACGCAGCCATGACTCTCGGATACGGCTTCCCCATGGGCCCGTTGCGCCTGACCGACCTGGTCGGGGTCGATGTACGGCTAGGCATCGCCCGCTATCTGGAGAGGGAACTCGGCCCGCGCTTCGCGCCGCCCCGGCTGATGGCCGACATGGTCGAACGCGGCGAACTGGGCCGCAAGAGCGGGCGCGGCTTCTACGACTGGACCCGGGAGGGTGACTGATGGGCGAGCACTACCCCCACCTGCGTGTCGAGGATCTCGACGACCGGCTCGTGGTCACCCTCGACCGGCCCGAGGTCCGCAACGCCATCGACACAGCCATGGTCGAGAGCCTGCACCGGATCTGCGCCGGCCTCGAACACACCCCCCGCCCCCTGATCCTCACCGGGGGACCCGACATCTTCGCGGCCGGCGCAGACATCGCCCAGCTGCGGACACGCGGCCCATCCGACGCCCTGGCAGGCATCAACAGCGCCCTCTTCCACCGGATCGCCGCCTTGCCCATGCCCACGGTCGCCGCGGTAGCCGGACCCGCCATCGGCGGCGGCGCCGAACTCGCCTACGCCTGTGACTTCCGCATCGGCACCGACCGCACCAGATTCGGCAACCCGGAGGGGCAACTCGGAATTCTCGCGGCGGCGGGCGCCGCCTGGCGACTGCCCGAACTGGTGGGGGAACAGCTCGCCAAAGAGATTCTGCTCACCGGCCGGACCCTGAACGCGGCTGAGGCACTGGACGTACGCCTGCTCAACGAGGTCGTCGACGCCGACGCGCTCATCGCGACGGCGCACGCCTGGGTCGACCGCATGCTGCGCAACGCCCCGCTGGCACTCCAGCTGGCCAAGACCGCGCTGCGCGCTCCACGCGAGGCGCACCCCGTGCTCGACAACGTCGTCCAGGCGGTGCTGTTCGAGACGGACGAGAAGGCGCGGCGCATGGACGCTTTCCTCTCGCGGCGCCGCGCCTGACATGGGGGGCGGAAGGCGCCCGGCACGGGACACCGGGCCGAGCAGGGGGGAGGAGGCCAGACAGCAGGCTCTCACCCACCTCAGACGGGCCATCCTGCACGGTGACATGGTGCCGGGTCAGCGGCTGGTCGAGCCCGAGCTGGCCGACCGGTTCGACGTGACCCGGACCGGCGTCCGGGCGGCGCTGATCGACCTGGCGGCCGAGGGACTGGTCGAGCGCGCTCCTCATCGGAGCTCGCGGGTACGGGTGGTGCCGCCGACCGAGCTGGTGGCGATCACCGAGTGCCGCATGGTGCTGGAAGGACTGTGCGCAGCCAAGGCAGCCGCCGACCCCGTCGAGGGTCAGCTGGCCGCACTCGAGGATCTCGGCGCCGCCCTGACCAAGGCCGCCGAGGCGGGAGACCTGCCGACCTACAGCGAGCTGGACATCGAACTGCACGCCTGTGTACGGGAGTTCTCCGGTCAGCGGGCGGCGGTCGAACTGCTCGACCGGCTCAGCACCCGGCCGATGCCGGAGCGGCTGCGGTCGTTGTCCCGGCCGGGGCGGCTGCGGCAGTCCCTGCGGGAGCATCTCGCGGTGATCGAGGCGATCACCGCGCGCGATCCCCGGGCGGCGGAGGAGGCCGCGCGCGCCCACCTGCGCCAGGTCGTCGCCACACTGCGGCCGCGGCAGCTTCATCAGGCAGACCCAACGAACGAAGGAGCAGGAAGATGACCTACGACGTAGTCGTGGCGGGGGCCGGCCTGGCCGGCCTGACCGCTGGTCTGTACACGGCACGGTTCGGTCTGCGGACGCTCGTGGTCGAGCAGCTCATGCCGGGCGGCCAGGTGATGAACCTCGAACGCATCGAGAACTTCCCGGGGTTCCCCGACGGAATCTCCGGTGCCGAACTCGGGCCGACCGTCCTCCAGCAGGTCGAGGCCGCGGGCGGCGAACTCGCCATGGACACCATCGTCTCCTTGGACCGCGTCGGTGACGGACCGCGGAGCGAGTTCGAACTGCGGTGTGAGTCGGACACGTTCCGCACCCGTTCGGTCATCGTCGCCACCGGATCGTCGCGACGCACCCTCGGGGTTCCGGGTGAGGCCGAGTTCACCGGACGCGGCGTGTCCCAGTGCGCCGCCTGTGACGGGCACTTCTTCGCGGGCAAGCGGGTGCTGGTGGTCGGCGGCGGCGACTCGGCGTTGGACGAAGCGCGGGTGCTGGTCGACAGCGGCGTGAAGGAGGTCCTCGTGGCCCACCGCGGGCCCCGGGTGACCGCACAACGGATCATCGCCGACCGGGCTGAGGCGTCGAACGCGATCCGCACCCTGGCGGACACCGAACTCGTCGAGGTCCGTGGCGACGGGAAGGTCACGGGAGCGCTGCTGCGGCAGAAGGAGACCGAGCGGAGCGAGGCCGTCGACGGCGTGTTCGTCTTCGCAGGCCTGGAGCCCAACACCGGATGGCTCGGCGGCCTCGTCGACCTCGACCCCGCCGGCCACATCGTGACCGACATCAGTCTGGCCACTTCGGTGCCGGGAGTCTTCGCCGCCGGTGACGTCCGTCAGTTCTCGGCCGCCCAGCTCGCCGCATCCGCGGGTGACGGGGCGACCGCCGCCGTGTCCGCGGTGCGCCACCTGGAAGGCGCATAGCGGGCGTCCCCAGATGACCCCAGGTTGTGGTGGTAGGTCAGGACGCGAAGTCGAATCGGGCCGGTGGCGTGGGGGTGGCGTTGGTCACCAGTGGGCCATGAGATGTCGCTCCCGGGCGGGAAGGCTGTGCAAGCAGTGCCATCGCCGGCGGCGTGTCATCCTCGAAGTGCCGAGGTGGCTTGGCCGCTCCACCATCCAGATCACGGCCGACATCCATGGCCGTCTGACCCCGGACGCGGGTGGCAGACTGAGGCCCGTGATGGACCAGGTACCGACGGGCGCTAGCGTGGTCGGTGCTGACCAGGAGGACCGTGCTGGTTCGGTGCTGACCACAGGGGCTGAGTAAGGGGAAACATGCAGGTCGGAGCGGCGTCGTGAGAATTCTGCACACGTCCGACTGGCACCTCGGCCGGGCGTTCCACCGGGTGAACATGCTCGGCGCCCAGGCCGGGTTCGTCGGCCACCTCGTCGAGACCGTGCGCGAGCACGCCGTCGACGCCGTGGTCGTGTCGGGAGACGTGTACGACCGGGCGGTGCCGCCGCTCGCCGCCGTCGAGCTGTTCGACGACGCCCTGCACCGCCTCGCCGACCTGGGCGTGCCCACGGTGATGATCTCCGGGAACCACGACTCGGCCCGCCGCCTCGGGGTCGGCGCCGGGCTCATCGACCGGGCCGGCATCCACCTGCGCACCGACCCGGCGGGCTGCGGCACCCCCGTGGTGCTGGCCGACGCCCACGGCGACGTGGCCTTCTACGGGCTGCCCTATCTCGAACCCGCGCTGGTCAAGGCCGAGTTCGGCGTCGAGCGGGCGGGGCACGAGGCCGTTCTCGCCGCGGCCATGGACCGGGTGCGCGCCGACCTCGCCACACGCGCGCGAGGCACCCGTTCCGTCGTCCTCGCGCACGCCTTCGTCACCGGCGGCGAGCAGAGCGACAGTGAGCGGGACATCACCGTCGGCGGGGTCGCCGCCGTGCCCGCCGGCGTCTTCGACGGCGTCGACTACGTGGCGCTGGGCCACCTGCACGGCTGCCAGACCCTCACCGAGCGGGTCCGCTACTCCGGCTCCCCGCTGCCCTACTCCTTCTCCGAGCACCGGCACCGCAAGAGCATGTGGCTGGTCGACCTGGACGCGGCGGGTGCGGTCACCGCCGAGCGTCTCGACTGCCCGGTGCCGCGCGCGCTGGCCCGGCTGCGCGGCCGGCTGGCGGACCTGCTCGCCGACCCGGAGCTGACCCGGCACGAGGACGCGTGGGTCGAGGCGACCCTCACCGACCCGGTCCGCCCGGACGAGCCCATGGCCCGGCTCACGGAGCGGTTCCCGCACACGCTCAGCCTCGTCTTCGACCCCGAGCGGGCCCCCGACGAGCCCGGCGTGTCCTACGCCCGGCGCCTCGCCGACCGCAGCGACCAGCAGATCGCGGAGGACTTCGTGACCCACGTGCGCGGCGCCGGACCCGACGACCGCGAACGGAGCGTGCTGCGGGACGCCTTCGACGCCGTACGCGCGGACGAGACCGTGCGGGAGGTGGCCCGGTGAGGCTGCACCGGCTGGACATCACCGCCTTCGGGCCCTTCGGCGCCTCGCAGAGCGTCGACTTCGACGACCTGTCGGCCGCCGGGCTCTTCCTCCTGCACGGCCCCACCGGCGCCGGCAAGACCTCCGTCCTCGACGCCGTCTGCTACGCCCTGTACGGCTCCGTACCCGGCGCCCGGCAGGGCAGCGGCCAGGGCATGACGCTGCGCAGCGACCACGCGGCCGTCGGCACCCGCACCGAGGTCCGCCTGGAACTGACCGTGGCGGGCCGCCGCCTGGAGATCAGCCGGCAGCCGCCCTGGGAACGGCCGAAGCTCCGCGGCAAGGGCACGACCGTCGACAAGGCACAGACCTGGCTGCGCGAGTACGACGCGACGACCCGCGCCTGGAAGGACCTCAGCCGCTCGCACCAGGAGATCGGCGAGGAGATCACCCAGCTGCTCGGCATGAGCCGCGAGCAGTTCTGCCAGGTCGTGCTGCTGCCCCAGGGCGACTTCGCCCGCTTCCTGCGCGCCGACGCGGAAGCGCGCGGCAAACTCCTCGGACGCCTCTTCGACACCCGGAGGTTCGCCGAGGTCGAGAAGCGCCTCGCGGAACGGCGCCGGGCCACCGAGGCCCAGGTCCGCGAGGGCGACGCCACCCTGCTGGCCGACGCGCACCGGATGCAGCAGGCCGCCGGTGGCGCCATGGAGCTGCCGGAACTGGCGCCGGGCGAGCCGGGGCTGGCCGAGGCGGTCCTCGAAGCCGCCGCCGTCGCCCGCGCCGACGCCCGCGAGCTGCTGACCGTCGCCGAGTGCCGGCTGACGGCCGCCGAGTCCGCCCAGGCCGCCACCGGCCGCCACCTGGCCGACGCCCGCGAACTCGACCGGCTGCAACGCCGGTTCGCCGAGGCACGGGAGCGGGCCGCCCGGCTGGCGGAGCGGGCCGAGGACCACCGCGCCGCCCAGGAGCGCATGGAACGGGGCCGCAAGGCCGAGGCGGTGGCCCCCGCCCTGGAGCTGCGGGACGCCGCCGAGGGCGAACACCGCAGAGCGGCGGCCGCGGAGGCACGCGCCCGTGCCCTGCTGCCGCAGGCCCTCGCCGACGCGGGCGCCGCCGGACTGGCCGCCGCCGCCCGCCGGGCCGCCGAGGAACTGGGCGGCCTGGAGGCGGCCGGGCGCGCCGAACGGCGCCTCGCCGAACTCGTCGACGAGCGGGCCGGCCTCGACCGCCAGGAACGCGCCGACGAGGAAGTCCGGCAGGAGGCGGAGACCTGGCTCGCCGACTGGGAGGCCACCCGCACCGCACTCCAGAGCCGCGTCGACACCGCACAGGAGGCCGCCACCCGCGCCGAACAGCTCGCCGTGCAGCGCGACCCGGCGCAGCGCAGGCTGGCCGCCGCCCGGCAACGGGACCGGCTCACCGACGACACCGAAGCGGCCCGGCAGCGGGCGCTCACCGCCGCGGAGGACGCCGTCGAGGCCCGCGCCCACTGGCTCGACCTCAAGGAACAGCGGCTGCAGGGCATCGCCGCCGAACTCGCCGCGAACCTCACCGACGGCACGCCGTGCGCGGTGTGCGGCGCCACCGAGCACCCCGCACCCGCCCGCAAGAGCGCCGGGCACGTCGACCGCGACGCGGAGGAGCGCGCCCTCACCGCCCACCAGACCGCCGAGGAGCGGCGCGCGCAGGCCGAACGGCACCTGGGCACCGTACGGGAGGCGCTCGCCGCCGCCACGGCGGAAGCCGGGGAAGCGCCCACCGCCCGGCTGGCCGCGGAGGCGGAGGAACTGGAGGGGGCGTACACGCGTGCGCGGACGGCCGCCTCCGGCCTGCACGCCGCGCAGGAGGAACTGCGGCGGGCCGAGGGCGAACGCGAGCAGCGCGTCGCCGCCCAGCAGCAGGCCGCCGTACGGTCCGCCTCCCGGGTCGCGACCCGGGACCGGCTGGGGCGCGAACAGGCCGCGCTGGAAGAGGAGTTGACGCGGGCCCGGGGTGCCGCCGAGAGCGTGGCGGCGCGGGCGGCGCAGTTGGAGCGCCGGGCCGCGCTGCTCACGGAGGCTGCCGACACCGCGCGCGCCGCCGCGGACACCGCGCAGCGGCTCAAGGACGCCGACGCCCGGCTCGCCGACGCCGCCTTCCGGGCCGGTTTCGACACCCCGGCCGACGCGGCCGCCGCCCTGCTCGACGACACCGCCCACCGCGAGCTGCAGCGACGGCTGGATGCCTGGCAGTCGGAGGACGCCGCGGTCCGGGCCGTCCTCGCCGAGGCGGACACCGCCGACGCGGCCCGGCGACCGCCCGCCGACCTGGCCGCGGCGCAAGGGGCGGCCGCCGACGCGGACCGGCGCCTTCGCGAGGCATCCTCGGCCCGCGACGCCGCCGACCGGTGCCGCGCCGAGCTGGACCGGCTGTCCGCGCAGGCCGCCGCGTCGGTGCGCCGGCTCGCCCCGCTGCGCGAGGAGCACACCCGGGTCGCCCGCCTGGCCTCCCTCGCCGCGGGCACCTCGGCGGACAACGAACACCGGATGCGCCTGGAGTCGTACGTCCTGGCCGCCCGCCTCGAACAGGTCGCCGCCGCGGCCACCGCCCGCCTGCTGCGCATGTCCTCCGGCCGCTACACCCTGGTCCACTCCGACGACCGCAGCGGCCGCGGCCGCAGCGGGCTCGGCCTGCACGTCGTCGACGCCTGGACCGGCCGCGAGCGGGACACGGCCACGCTGTCCGGCGGCGAGACCTTCTTCGCCTCGCTCGCCCTCGCGCTCGGCCTCGCCGACGTCGTCACCGACGAGGCGGGCGGCGTCCGCCTGGACACCCTCTTCATCGACGAGGGCTTCGGCAGCCTCGACGACCAGACCCTCGACGAGGTCCTCGACGTCCTGGACGCACTGCGCGAACGGGACCGCAGCGTCGGCATCGTCAGCCACGTCGCCGACCTGCGCCGCCGCATCCACGCCCAACTGGAGGTCGTCAAGGGGCGGTCCGGATCGGTACTGCGGCAGCGGGGCGCCGGCTGAGCGCGCCCGGAGCCGGATTCAGCGGCCCAACGGGCGGCGGGGGAGCGGTGAGGAGTAGACGACGCTCGTGGTGACCGAGCCCAGGGCGCTGATCCGGCCCGACACCTCCTCCAGGTGCCGCATCGAACGGGCCGCCACCTTGATGACGAAGCAGTCGTCCCCCGTGACGTGGTGCGCCTCCAGGATCTCCGGCGTGACCGCGACCAGGTCGTGGAACGGCTTGTAGTTGGCGACCGGATAGCGCAGCCGCACGAACGCCAGGATCGGCAGGCCCAGCCGCTCGGGGTCGACGACCGCCGTGTACCCCTGGATGATCCCGGCCTCCTCCAGGCGCCGCACCCGCTCCGTCACCGCACTCGCGGACATCGAGACGGCACGGGCCAGTTCGGCGAAGCCGGCCCGACCGTCCCGCTGGAGGGCGTCGAGGAGGCGCCAGTCGACGGCGTCCGGGGAATACTCGGTCATCCGGATTGAATAGCAGGGATTCCCCGGCGAAACAAGGGATCGACCGGGGAATCGCCCTTCAGGCCACGTGGCGCGGACCGTAGGTTTTCCGTTGGAAGATCCATCGAGGAGAGGCCGGACCATGAGCGTCACCACCACCCCCGTCGGACAGGTCAACCCCGTCCTGCGCGCGGCCCCCGCGCCGCCCGCCGAGGCCGCCGCGTACTTCCGGGCGAGCCTCGCCTTCCACACCGACGTCTCCGACGTCGCCGGTGCGCTCGCCGCCGACGGTGACCCGGGGTTCGTGCTCGTCGACTGCCGCTCCACCGAGTCCTGGGACCAGGGCCACGTCCCGGGCGCCCGCCACCTCCCCACCGCCCTGATCCCCGAGCGGGCCGGGGAACTCCTCGATCCCGCCGTGCCGGTGGTGACCTACTGCTGGGGCCCCGCCTGCAACGGCGCGACGCGCGCCGCGCTCGCCCTCGCCGAACTCGGGTACCCGGTCAAGGAGATGCTCGGCGGCTTCGAGTACTGGGTGCGCGAGGGCTTCGAGTTCGAGACCTGGCAGGGCACCGAGCGCCGCGCCGCCGACCCCCTGACCGCTCCGGTGGACGCGGCCGACTGCGGTTGCTGAGCGCGAACGCGGGTCCTGCCGCACGGTGCGGTACGCGGAGCCGGGCGCGGAATCGAGTCCGCCTCCGCCGCGGCGATATTGGCGTGCGGGGCGGCCGCGGCCCGCGCATCATGGGTGCCCATGCCACGACTTCCCCACCCCGCCCCCGAAGACCTGCGCCGCGACCCGCTCCCTCTGCGCGGCCGCACCGCCCTCGTCACCGGAGCCAGCCGGCGCGGCGGCATCGGACACGCCGTCGCCCGGCGGCTGGCCGCCTACGGAGCGAGCGTCTACCTGCACCACCACGTCCCGCACGACGCCGCCATGCCCTGGGGCGCCGACCGGCCCGAGGAGGTGGCCGCCTCCGTACGCGCGGCGCTCGGCGACCCGGACGCCGCCGTGCACGCGGGCCCCGGTGACCTGACTCACCCGGACGCCCCGAGCGAACTCGTCGCCACCGCCGCCGAAGCGCTCGGCGGACGGCTGGACATCCTCGTCGCCAACCACGCGCTCAGCGGATCCGACGGCACCCTCGACACCGTCGACGCCGCCATGCTCGACGCCCACTGGCAGGTCGACACCCGCTCGGTGCTGCTGCTGATCCAGGCCTACGCCCGGCGCCGCGCCGCGCTGCCGCCGCGCACCCCGGGCGGACGCGTCGTGATGATGACCTCCGGCCAGGACATCGCGGGCGGCATGCCCGGCGAGATCGCCTACGCGCTCCAGAAGGGCGCGCTCGCCTCCGTCACGCGCTCCCTGTCGACGACCCTCGCCGAGCACGCCGTCACCGTCAACGCCGTCAACCCCGGTCCCGTGGACACCGACTACCTGACCGGCGCGGACTACGACGCCGTCGCCGCGCTCTTCCCCGCCGGCCGGTGGGGCATGCCCGACGACCCGGCCCGCCTCATCGCGTGGCTGGCCACGGACGAGGCGGAATGGGTCACCGGTCAGGTGATCGACTCGGAGGGCGGCTTCCGGCGGTGAGGCCGACGGCCCGACGAGCGCCTCACAGCCGCGACAGCTCGTCCACCAGGTCGTCCAGACCCAGCGAGCCCTGGGACAGGGCCGCCATGTGCCACGCCCTGAGGTCGAAGGAGTCGCCGTGCCGCTCGCGGGCCTTCTCCCGGCCCAGCAGCCACGCCCGCTCGCCGAGCTTGTAGCCGATCGCCTGGCCCGGGATGGTCAGGTACCGGGTCAGCTCGCTCTCCACGAAGTCCGCCGGGCGGCTGCTGTGCGCGCCGAAGAACTCCTGCGCCAGCTTCGGCGTCCAGCGCTCGCCCGGGTGGAAGGGCGAGTCCGCCGGGATCTCCAGCTCCAGGTGCATGCCGATGTCCACGATGACGCGGGCGGCCCGCATCATCTGCGCGTCCAGGTAGCCGAGGCGCTGCTCCGCGTCGGTGAGGAAGCCCAGTTCGTCCATCAGCCGCTCCGCGTACAGCGCCCAGCCCTCGGCGTTGGCGCTGACCATGCCGACCGAGGCCTGGTAGCGGGAGAGGTCCTCCGCCACGTGCGTCCACTGCGCGAGCTGGAGGTGGTGGCCCGGGACGCCCTCGTGGTACCAGGTCGAGACCAGGTCGTACACGGGGAACCGGGTCTGGCCCATGGTCGGCAGCCAGGTGCGGCCGGGACGCGAGAAGTCCTCCGACGGCGAGGTGTAGTACGGCGCCGCCGCGCTGCCGGGCGGGGCGATGCGCGACTCCACCCGCCGTACCCGCTCGGCGAGTTCGAAGTGGGTGCCGTCCAGCTGCTCGATCGCCTGGTCCATCAGGCCCTGCAGCCAGTCGCGGACCTCGTCGACGCCCTCGATGTGCCTGCCGTGCTCGTCCAGGTGCGCCAGGGCCACCCACGGGGTCTGGGCACCCGGCAGGATCTTCTCGGCCTCCGCCTTCATCTCGGCCAGCAGGCGGTGGTACTCGGACCAGCCGTACGCGTACGCCTCGTCCAGGTCCAGGTCCGTGCCGTTGTAGTAGCGCGACCAGCGGGCGTAGCGCTCCCGGCCCACCGTGTCCGGGGCGCCCTCGATGGCCGGGGCGTACACGTCGCGCATCCAGTCCCGCAGCTCCGCCACGGCGGCGGTCGCACCCCGGGCGGCCTCGTCCAGCTCCGCGCGCAGCGCCTGGGGACCGTCGGCGGCGAAGTCCTCGAACCAGCCACGCCCCTCGCCGGTGTCCGCCCACTCGCCGAGCTGCTCGACGAACGTCGCGGTCGGCCGCGGCGCCGCGTACAGCCCGCGCTCCAGGCCCAGCGACAGGGACTCGCGGTAGCCCGCGAAGGCCCCCGGCACCGCCCGCAGCCGCTCGGCGATCCGGGCCCAGTCCTCGTCGGTCCCGGTCGGGGTGAGGGTGAAGACCTCGCGCACCGAATGCGCGGCGGTGCCCATGTTGCCGACCGAACGCAGGCCCTCGTCGGCCTCGTGCACCGCGAGTTCGGCGGTGAGCCGCTCACGCAGCAGCCGGGCGCAGCGCCGCTCCACGTCGCTGTCCCCGCCCGGCCGGCGCTCCGCCTCGTCCAGCCGGGCGAGGGTGGTGCGGGCCAGCTCCGCGAGGGCCTCCTGCCCGGCGGGTGAGAAGTCGGGCAGACGGCTGGAACTCTCGGCGACACCGAGGTAGGTACCGGTGACGGGGTCGAGGGCGATGAGCTCGTCGACGTACGCGTCGGCGACCTCGCGGGGCAGCGGGCTCTTGGTCTCTGACATGCGGACATCCTCATACGGATTCCGGTGCCGCGTCAGCCCGGTGGGCCGGACCCGGTCGCCCGGGCGGCCGGATTTCGCTCAGGGCGTGGCCGCGGCCGGGGGCGGGACCGAGGGCGGTGACGCGGGCGCGGCCGGGGGCAGCAGGGGGCCGCACTCCCACTGCTGGAAGATCAGTCGGGTCTCGACCCGGGCCACCTCCCGCCGGGACGTGAACTCGTCCAGGACCAGCCGCTGCAGATCCGTCATGTCCGCCACCGCGACGTGCACGAGGTAGTCGTCCGGGCCGGTGAGGTGGAAGACGGTGCGCGACTCGGGCAGCGCCCGGATCCGCTCCACGAACGGCCCGACCAGCTCCCGCCGGTGCGGGCGCACCTGTACCGACAGCAGCGCCTGGAGGCCGCGCCCCAGCTTCGCCGGGTCCAGCTCCAGCCGGTGGCCGAGGATCACACCGGCCCGCCGCAGCCGGGCCACCCGGTCCAGGCAGGTCGACGGGGCGACGCCGACCTGGGCGGCGAGATCGCGGTAGGTGGTCCGGGCGTCGTTCTGCAGCAGCCGCAGCAGATGGAGATCCACCGGATCCAGTACGACGGAATCGGCCATGGCCCGAACGTAGCACGGAGTCTGCCGCCACCGGCCCGTGCGGTGTTCACCCTTCGGGCCATGGACTCAGCGCGCACGCACACGTCACCACCCGACGACGTACGCACCACCGCACCCGCGGGCAGGGCACTGGCCACCGAGGCCGTGCACGCCGGCCGCGACGACCTCGCCGCCCGGGGCCTGCACGCCCCGCCCATCGACCTGTCCACGACCTACCCGTCGTACGACAGCCGCGGCGAGGCCGCCCGCATCGACGCCTTCGCGGCCACCGGCGCCGAGCCGGACGGCCCGCCGGTCTACGGCCGCCTGGGCAACCCGACCGTCGCCCGCTTCGAGTCGGCCCTGGCCCGGCTGGAGGGGACCGGGGCCGCCGTCGCCTTCGCCAGCGGCATGGCCGCCCTGAGCGCGGTCCTCCTGGTCCGCGGCTCGATGGGGCTGCGGCACGTGGTGGCCGTACGGCCGCTGTACGGCTGCAGCGACCACCTGCTGACCGCGGGGCTGCTCGGGTCCGAGGTCACCTGGACCGACCCGGCGGGCGTCGCGGACGCGCTGCGTCCGGACACCGGCCTGGTGCTCGTGGAGTCGCCGGCCAACCCGACGCTGGCCGAGGTGGACCTGCGGGCCGTCGCGCACGCCTGCGGGTCGGTGCCGCTGCTGGTGGACAACACCTTCGCCACGCCCGTGCTCCAGCGCCCCGCCGAACACGGCGCCCGGCTGGTGCTGCACAGCGCCACCAAGTACCTCGGCGGGCACGGGGACGTGCTGGCCGGTGTGGTCGCCTGCGACGAGGAGTTCGCCGGGCGGCTGCGCCAGGTCCGCTTCGCCACGGGCGGCGTACTGCACCCGCTGGCCGGCTATCTGCTGCTGCGCGGGCTGTCCACGCTGCCCGTCCGGGTGCGGGCCGCCTCCGCCAACGCCGCCGAGCTGGCCGGGCGGCTGGCCGCCGACCCGCGGGTGGCCCGCGTCCACTATCCGCGCATCGGCGGCGCGATGGTCTCCTTCGAGGTCCACGGCGACCCGCACCAGGTCATCGGCGGCGTCCGGCTGATCACCCCGGCCGTGAGCCTCGGCAGCGTCGACACGCTCATCCAGCACCCGGCGTCCATCAGCCACCGCATCGTGGACGCGGAGGACCGGCGGGGCGCCGGGGTCGGCGACCGGCTGCTGCGGCTGTCGGTCGGCCTGGAGGACGTCGAGGACCTGTGGGCCGACCTGGACCGGGCCCTGAAGGAGGGGGCGGCCGGGACCGTCCCGGGGCGCGAGGCGCTGTCGCGGACCGAGTGAGCCGCCGGCCACCGCGCCCACCGTCCGTCCCTCCCGGCCGATCGGCTCCCTGACCGTCACTCCCGGCCGATCGGCTCCCCGTGCGGCAGTCGCGCCGCGGAGCGGGACGAGGGGTCCAGCCGGGCCGTGACGACCAGGGTCCCCTCCTCGATCTGGTAGTCGAGGGGGAGGCCCAGGCCGCGCATCGCGGCGACCATGCCGGTGTTGGAGGCCTGGGTGACCGCGTACACGCTCTCGCAACCGGTCTCCGCCGCCATCGCGACGAGCCGGCCGAGGAGTTCGCCGCCGATGCCGCGGCGCTGCCAGCCGTCCTCGACGAGCAGCGCGACCTCCGTCTCGTCCCCGTCCCACAGCAGGTGCCCGAGCCCGACGATCCGCCCCGAAGCGGTCTGCACGGCGAGGGTGCGGCCGTAGCGGGGGCTGAGCAGGTGGTTGAGATACCGGTCGGCGTCCCCGACCGGACCGTGGTACCGCATCCCGAGCGTCCGCGCCGAGCAGCGTTCGTGCATCGCCTTCGCGGCCGGAACGTCACGCGTGTCGGCCCGGCGGACCGTGATGTCGCTCCCCTCGGGCAGGGTCAGCACGTCCCGGGCGCGCGGGATCCGCGGACCGAGCCGGGCGTCCAGCTCGACCAGCGCCCGCGCCCGGGCGAACTCGGCCGGGGTGAACGGCAGATGGGGGCGTTCCACGCTGATCACCCCGCCCTCCGGGGCGCGCAGCCGCAGCACCGTGTCCTCCAGCGTGCCCTCCGGCGGCACGGCCTGGTCCCCCCGCGCCCCCGTCCGCCCGTCGGCGGTCGCGGGCAGCGACCTGATGGTGCACCGGCCCAGCAACTGCCGCAGGGCGAGCGGCAGTTCCGCCGCGTCCAGGGCCGTCCGGGCGGCCAGGGCCAGTACCCGGGTCGGTGCGTCCACCAGGTCGTGGGCGTCCGCCCGCTCGGTCCAGGTCCGGGCACCGCCCGCCGCGGTCACCACCTCGGCCAGCTCGGTCCCGCTCAGCTCGCCCGGGGCCCGGAGCAGGAACTCGTCCACCGTGCCCTCGGCCAGCGGGTGCGTCTGCAGGCTCAGGATGTCGATCCGCCGGTCGGCGAGGGCGGTGCAGAGCACGGCCAGCGAGCCCGGCGCGTCCCGCACCGTCGTCCGCATCCGCCACAGCGCGCTCTCACCGCCCGGTTCGGTCCCGCCCGGCTCGGATCCGGTCGTCTCGTGCCCGGTCGATCCGGTCCCGGCCGTCCGCTCGGCGGTCGGTGGCCGGGCGCCGGTATCGTCCGCGGGCGGCGCCTGCCCGCGGCGTCGTGACCACCGGGTGTGGAAACCCGCCGTGGCGATCAGTGCCGCCAGCGAGGCCAGCACCAGGGCGGGCACCGCCGTGCCGTGCTCGACGAGGTGCGCCACGGCGTCCGTCACTTCAGACATGTCTCGACTCATGCACCCACTGTGAAGGAACGGTGTTGCGTGATCACGAACGCTCTGTGACCGATGGGTAAAGAAGGCTTCTGGGGTGCTTTGTGTCCTTTCGGGGCGGTGTGCCGTCAGGCGGCGGGTGCCGCCGCCAGCGCGTCTCGCAGCCGCCGCGCCTGGGTCACCAGCCGTGACGCGCCGCGCCTGTCCGCCACCGACGACAGGTGCGGCAGGACACCCCGCGCGCCCGTCCGCTCGGCGCACTCGGCCGCCACGGCCAGCAGCTCACCGAGGCCCCGGGTCGAGGGCGTGGTCGCGCCGGTGGCCAGGTCCGCGAGCAGCACGGGCAGCATGTGACGGAGGACCGTCCACACGGTGGCGTTCGCGCCCGTCGCCGCGGCGGTGCGCACCGCATCGGCGAGCCGGGCCGGCTTGACCGCGCCGCGCCGCACCAACTGGCCGAGGTCCGCGCCCAGCCGGTCGGCGCCGAGCCGGCCCCGGGCCGCCAGCATCAGCAGGGCGTCCACCGCGGCGAGCCGGTCCTCGGCGTGCCGCGCGCCCAACCCGTAGGCCACGCACAGATGCACGGCCTCGCCCGCCTCGCCGTCCGCGTCGGCGAGCCGGGGCAGCACCGTGGCGGCGGCGCCCCGCTGGTCGTTCACGGTCGCCTCGGACACATCCCGCAGCAGTCGTGCGGCCACCAGCTCCGGCCGCTCGGGCAGCAGGGCGAACCAGTGCGAGCGCATCCCGCCGCTCCAGTGGCTGCAGTACCAGTGGCTCGAGCCCGGACTCACCGGACGCCCCAACAGCCGCAGGGCGGCCGGGAACTCCTCCGACCGGAGGTCGGGCACCTCACCCAGTTCCACCAGGATCCGGGCGTCCGCCGTCCACCGGGTGGCGAAGGGGTTGGTCCGCTCGGCGGTCAACCGGCGCGCGAGCCGCTCCCCCTCCTCTGTCCCCAGCGCCGCCGCCCGTTCCGCCGCCGCGAGCGCCGACGTGCGGTCGTCACGCCGCACCCGCAGCAACGCCTGGCCGAAGTCGACCGGCGCGACCCGGGCGCCCGCGCGGCGGTAGTCGTCCAGCCGGTCCACCAACGTGTCCGGATCGAGCAGGCCCGTGCCCCAGGTGGGCGTGGCCAGCAGGAACGGCTGAGGATCGGTGCGCAGCCGGTGGGCCACCTCCCACACCCGGGCCTCGAAGGCGCGGGCCAGGGAGTTGTGCGCACAGCCGGAGTTCGTCAACCCGTCCTGGACCACCCGGTGCAAGGTGTCCGTCCGGACCTTCCCGCACAAGGTCGCGAGCAGGAGGTCGAAAGCGCGAGCGCCGTCGAAGAGTTCGTGACGGCGAGCGAAGAAGTCGTCCGACGGGTGGCCGTACCGCAGCTCCGCTTCGGCCCACCAGCGGCGGGCGACCACCGGTTCCAGGGCCTCCAGCAGGGCGTTCCGGTCCCGGTGGGCGTGCCGGACCAGCCCGTCCAGGGCGCGCTCGAACGCGGACACGTCACCGCCGGCGGCCAGCAACGCGCTGATCTCCTCGGCGACTTCGACCGCCGACGTGGCAGCGGGGGCCAGGCGCACCGACTGCGGCGGGGGAGGCAGTACCTCCTCGTGGGACATGGTCCGGGCGTCCGGCGGCGTCGCACCGAGGGTGCGCACCGCCCGGGTGCGCAGCGCCGGAATCAACTGCTCCGCCGCCCCGGCGAGCTCCTCCCGGACCTCCACGGCGGTGACCTTGCCGACGTGCCGCTCGACCAGCTTCAGCGCCCGCTCCTGCGCGTCGGAGTCCTCGTGCCCGAACGCCCGGGCAACCGCCGGCAGCAACGCGTCGGCCGAGGCGGGGTCTTTGGCGAGTACCTTGCCGAGCAGCACGAGCTGGGACCGCACGAGCTTCTTCTCCGTGCGGAACAGCACCGCGTCGGTCGCCTCCGCCAACTGCCGCGGCGGCAGCTCCCCGGCCAGGGCCAGGGCGCCCAGCACCGACTGGGCGTGGGAGGCCACCGTCGGCATCGCGTCCGAGGCGAGCGCCGTCCAGTCGGCCGTCCGCCCGCGCTCCTCCTCGCGGGAGAGCGCCAGATCGCGCAGCAGGCGCAGGAACACCCGGAGTTCGGCCGGTGCGCCCCCGCGCAGCAGCCGTGCCACGCACGCGTCGACGATGGCCCGGCGGTCGAGCGCGCCCTCGGCGGTCAGCCGTGCCAGTGCACTGGTCCAGCTCCCGGGTCCGTCGCCGGACAGCCATCCCAGCTGCGCGCCGACGCCTTCGGTGCGGAAGAGGGCGGCGACCAGCTCCGCGAGGTGCGGGTCCTGGCGGAGACGGTCGCAGACCGTGCCGGCCCGCTGCCAGCTTCCGCTGATGTGGAGCAGCCAGCCCCGTACGTAGGCATCCGTCGTCGGCACCGGGCAGCCGGACAGCCGCACCAGGCCGGCCATCAGCTCGTACGGCACGTTGGACGCGGCCGGTCGCTGGGCGAGCCGGTGCACCACGTCGGCCAGCCAACCGCGATCACGGTCGCCCAGCACGTGCAGCAGGACCGCCGGTGACGCCTGCGACCAGCGCATGTCGACGGCCGCGAGCCAGTTCGCCACGGCCGCGGCGCCGGTCTGGCACGCCGCGCCGGCCGCGTGCAGCGCGGGGTGGGCACGACGGGACTCCGCGGACCAGCGGGCCGTCCTCAGCTCCTGGCGGACGGCCTTCAACTCGGGGAAGCAGCCGCGCCGCTGAGCGTCGGTCATGCCGTCGAGCAGCGCCACGACCTCCGCCGTCCGACCCGCGCGCACCGCCCCCACCAGCAGCCCCGTCGTGTCCGCGGTCGCAGTCGCAGTCGTCGCCGTCGCCGTCATCGCGCACCCCCGTCGATCCGAACCGTCTCCTGTGCCTCGCCGGCGCCCCGCCGCACCATCCGTACCGCCAGCGCGTGCTTGCACGGACCGCGCCCGCCCCGGTACCTGGCCCACCACAGACAGCTGCACGAGAGCACCCCCGCCTCCTCGCGCACCCGGTGCACATGGCCGTCCTCGGCCGTGACCGTCCCGATCGCCCCGTCCAGGGCGACCGCGCCCGCCGCAACCAGCGCGCGGGCCGAACGCAGCCGCGGATTGTGACGCTCCACCCGCTCGGCGTCGTACGGCAGCTCCCGGTGGAAGTAAGCCGCCTCCGCGGTGTCGTACCCCACCCGCCCCGACGTGCCGAGCCGGACCAGGGCCGCACGCACCCGCTCCGCGGTCAGCCCCGAGGCCGCGGCCAGGTCGGCGATGTCGATCCGCGGCTCCCAGGCGAGGAGCACGGAGACCAACTCGGCGTCCTCGGCGGCCTCGTCGGTGGCGAGCGCGTCGAGCACACCGCCCTCTCCGGAGAAACCTCGCGAGGCGTCGGGGGACAAGGTGAGGGTGAGGCGCATGCCGGGCAGGAGCACCTCCCAGGCGGAGGCCGTGGCGGCGGCTCCCGGAGCGAGGGCCGGACCGTAGACCCGCAGGGCCGTGGCGTGCCGCAGCACGCGCTGCAGCGCGACCAGCCGCTCCGGACCGGGCAGGCACACCGCGCCGGGCACCGCACGCGTCGTCGGCCGCAGCGAACGCCCCGACGGCACCACCCACCGGAGGCCGGGCGCCCCGCTCCGGCCGCCGCGGGGCAGCGCACGCAGGAAGCGCACCGCCTCGGCCGCGTCCAGCTCGGCCCGCAGGTCGAAGCCGGCCGCTATGACCTGGGCCTCGGCGAAGCCGCGCAGCCACCGGTCCGGCAGCGGCACCTTCTTCTCCACCACCGGCCCGTCCAGCGTGGTCACGGCCAGCTCCTCGGGGCCGACCCGCAGGTGCAGCGGGTCGTCGGCGCCGATCCGGGACAGGGCCTCGCGCAGGGGGTCGTTGACGTCGACGTTCGTCGTGCCGCGCCCGACCTCGCCGCCGTCCAGACCGGCCTCCAGCACGTCCAAGCGGGCGTAGACCCCGCCGCAGCCGGAGAAGGACTCGAAGCGGAGCCGGTCGCCGCCTGCCGTCACCACCGGGTCCAGCGAGGCCCGCAACTGGGGCTGGAAGTACCGCGCGGCGGCCACGTCGGCCACCGCGAGCAGCGCCGCGGACGCCTTCTGGGGCGACGTCAGGAAACCAGCGAAGAACCGCGGATGGGCCACGGCGCCGGCGGGCGTCGCACCCCGGGAGGTCTCCAGCCCCAGGCGCTGCCCGTGCGCCGCGGATTCCAGCACGGAGGGTCGTCGATAGGCCACGGCCTGCAAAGATCGCGTCATGGAAAAACCGTAGAGGCGACCACTGACAATCGCTCCGGCCTGCGGAAACAGCCATGAAGGCCGGGAAGTTGGAGCAGGCGCCCCACGAGCACGCGGGGCCGCGCGCCGGGGGATGACGCCGGCGCGCGGCACTCCCGACAGGCTACGGGACCGGACGCGGGGCTACTGGCCCACCCGGCCCGGCCGCAGCACCTTCGTGAACAGCACCGTGCCGTCCTGCTCGCGCAGCCGCACCGTCATCTCGGCGCTGTCGCCGTCGATGTCGACCTCGCCGAAGAACTGGTAGCCGCCCGCTGGCGAGACGTTCGAGGCGGTCGGCGCCTTCACGAAGACCCGTTCGGGACCGAAGGTGCCGTCCAGCGCGCTGGCCGGGAACGCGCCCGCGTTGAGCGGCCCGGAGACGAACTCCCAGAACGGCTCGAAGTCGCCGAAGGCGGCCCGCGAGGGCTGGTAGTGCTGGGCCGAGGTGTGGTGCACGTCCGCCGTCAGCCACACCGTGCCGGTGATCCGGCGGTGCTTGATGAAGCGCAGCAGCTCGGCGATCTGCAGCTCGCGCCCCAGGGGTGCGCCGGGGTCGCCCTGGGCGATCGCCTCGATGTTGGGCGCGCCCTCGGTGGCGTCCGGCACGACGAGTCCGATCGGCATGTCCGCCGCGATGACCTTCCACACCGCACGCGATCGCGCCAGTTCCCGCTTGAGCCACTCCAACTGCTCGCGGCCCAGGATGCCCTGCGGGTCCACGGTCTGTTCGCCGGGGGAGTTGGCGTTGCGGTACGTCCGCATGTCCAGCACGAACACGTCGAGCAGCGGGCCCTGGCGCAGCACCCGGTGCACCCGCCCCTCGCGCGCGCCGGGGCGCAGGGTGGAGATCGGGAAGTACTCGCTGAACGCGCGCCGGGCGCGGGCGGCCAGGACGTCGACGCTCTTCTCCGTGTACCGGTCGTCCGTGTCCGCGATCACCTGGCCCGGGTACCAGTTGTTGCGGACCTCGTGGTCGTCCCACTGGATGATCGACGGGACCCGCGCGTTGAAGCGCCGCAGGTTCTCGTCGAGCAGGTTGTAGCGGAAGTTGCCGCGGAACTCGGCGAGGGTCTCGGCGACCTTGGACTTCTCCTCGGTCGTGATGTTCCGCCAGGTGCTTCCGTCCGGCAGGGCGGCGGTCTCGGCGATGGGGCCGTCGGCGTAGATGTTGTCGCCGCTGCACAGGAAGAAGTCCGGGTCCAGGGCGCCCATGGCGTCGTAGATGCGGTAGCCGCCGAGGTCCGGGTTGATGCCCCAGCCCTGCCCGGCGAGGTCGCCGGACCACACGAAACGCACGCCCTCGCGGCGGCGGACCGGCACGGTGCGGAAGGTGCCGGTGACCGGCTCGCCCGTGCGGCGCGGGTCGTCCGGGTCGGCGAGGAGCACGCGGTAGTGGATCTGCTCGCCCGGCGGCAGACCGCGCAGCTGCGTGGTGCCGGTGAAGTCGGTGTCGCGCCCGAGCAGCGGACCGTGCCACCGGTGCGGGTTGCGGAACGACTCGGTCGCCGAGGTCTCGACGATCATCCGGGCCGGCCGGTCGGACCGCACCCAGACCAGGCCGGAGTGGGAGGTCACGTCTCCCGTCTGCACGCCCCAGCCCGCCCCCGGCCGCCCCGATCGGGCGAACGCCGGCGCCGCTCCCAGGGCGGTGGGCAGGGTCAGGGCGGCCGACGCGGCGAGCGAACCGCGCAGCACGCTGCGGCGGCCGGGCAACGGACGGTGTGACATGGATGCGCCTCCAGGGACGGGATCCGGCCGGTGTACGGGCCAGGGTTCGAGCCAGTGTGCAGAGCCAGACCTACTGGCACCGCGCGGCGCCCACGGAAATTGCGGGTGAACAACCCGGACGACGCCCCGGGGGTCCCGGGGTCCTGAGGCCCCGGGCAATCCGTCGCCCGCCCGCGGCGGGTGCCGCGTCACACGGCCCGTGCCATCCTCGCCACCCCTGCCCGGATCCGTGCCGGTGTCAGATGCGCGTACCCCAGCACCAGCCGCACCTCTTTCCCCGCTACCGGACCGTCGCCCGCCGGACCGTCGCTCACCGGCCGGTCGCCCACCGGACCGTCGCCCACCGGTCCACGGCCGGCACCGCCGTGCGCGTACGCCGTCAGCGGGCGCACCGCGACGCCCGCCTCCGTCACGCGCGCGAGGAACCCCTCCTCGGGCCCGTACCGCTCCGGAAGCGTGGCGATGGCGTGCAGGCCGGCGGCGATGCCGGTGACCCGTGAGCCGGGGAAGTGCTCGGCCAGCGCGGCCACCAGGGCGTCGCGGCGCTCCCGGTAGGCGCGCTGGCAGACCCGGAGCCTGCGGTCGTAGTCGCCATGCTCGACGAAACGGGAGAAGACCGCCTGGTCGAGGGCCGGGTGCCCGAGGTCGGTGGTGCGCTTGCGCTCGACGACGTCGTCCGCCAGCCAGTCGGGCACCAGCAGCCAGCCCAGCCGCAGCCCCGGGGCGAGGGACTTGCTGACCGATCCCGTATAGGCGACGCGTTCCGGATCGAGCCCCTGGAGCGCGCCCACGGGGGCACGGTCGTAGCGGAAGTCGCCGTCGTAGTCGTCCTCCAGGACGAGGCCGTCCACGGACCGTGCCCAGTCGAGCAGTTCGGCGCGCCGCCGCGCCGAGTAGGCGATCCCGGTGGGGAACTGGTGGGCCGGTGTCGTCACCACGAGCCGGACACCCGACGCGTACAGCGGGCCCGTGGCGAGGCCCTCGTCGTCAAGGGGGAGGGGCACGGTGCCGAGGCCCGCCGTGGCATACAGGGCGTGGTGCTGAGGGCTGCCGGGGTCCTCGACACCGGCGGTGCGCGTCCCGCGCGCGTGGAGCACGCCCGCCAGCAGCGAGGTGGCCTGTGCCACGCCGGAGACCACCATGATCCGTTCCGGGTCCGCCACCACGCCCCGGCGCCGCGCGAGCAGCTCGGCCAGCGCGGTCCGCAGCCGGGGCAGCCCGCGCGGGTCGGGGTAGCCGAGGCCCTCGTGCGGCAGCTCCGCCAGCACGCTCCGCTGCGCGGCGGCCCACGCCGAGCGCGGGAAGAGCGACAGATCCGGTGTCCCCGGCACGAAGTCGACGTGATCGGCGGGGGAGCGCGGGGCGAGATCACGCGTACGCGGACGGGCGGCCCGTACGGCGTCCCCCACCCACGTCCCCGCGCCCCGCCCGCTGCGCAGGTAGCCCTCGGCCGTCAGCTGCTCGTACGCCTCCGTCACCAGTCCCCGCGACACCTTGAGGTCGGCCGCCAGGTCGCGGCTGGACGGGAGGCGGGTGCCCGGCGTGAGCCGGCCCGAGCGAACCGCGTCGCGCAGGGCCTCTTGCAAGGCGCGGCCACGCGCGCGTGCCGGTGCCGAGGCGGCGGGCAGCAGCAACTCCCAGGCCGCGCTGCCGGCGGCGGAGTCCGGAGGGCCGCCAGGAGGGCCGCCCGGACCGGTCGACCGCGTCATGAAAGAAGTCCCCCGAACATCACGTCAGCACCACGTCTTCTCAACCATCTCCACTTTACGAGGGGTTGGGCCCGCTGGTGCGTAAACAGGAGTGACAGACCACAGCGAGGGGGCAGGCCGAGGCCACGCCCCGGAATCGTACGCGCAATCCAGGAGCGCCCGTGGACGCCAAGAACCGTTTCGAGACGAAGACCACCTTCGCACTCTCCAGACTCGAATGGCTGGGCTTTCTCACCGTATCGCTCGTGCTCGCATTCCAGCACCTCACGGAAATCCGCTGGGCCGTCTTCGTGCTGCTGTTCGCGGTGATCGACGTCGTCGGCTACCTGCCCGGCGCGATCGCCTTCCGGCGCAGCCCGGACGGACACGTTCCACGCGGCTTCTACGTGGCCTACAACACCATGCACAGCCTGGTCACAGCGGGTGTCCTGGCCGGGGCGTGGGCGCTGTTCGTCCGGCCGGAATGGGCCCTGCTCGCCCTTCCGATCCACCTCATGATCGACCGGGCCCTCTTCGGGAACTCCCTCAAACCCTTCGGTGTCGCCTTCGAGCCGGAAACCACTCCGGAGTTCCGCAGGTTCGAGCAGCGGTATCACTCGGCGGTGGATTCCGGTGAAAGCGCCGCCACGCGGCCCTCCGTGGAGGACGCCGATGCCGTCCGTACTTGACACACTCGCCGCACACAGCGACAACCCCAGTTCCTTTCTCGCCCTCAACAGCGGGAACGAGTACTTCCACGACGACGGCTTCGACGGCACCTGCGCCTACCGCACCTCGGGCCGCTACGTACTGCAATTCGGCGGCCCGTTCACCGCGCCGGAACACCGTGCACGCCTGCTGAACGCGTTCGCCGCCCACGCCGGCCGCCGTCTGGTCGCCGTACAACTGCAGCGGGCGGACGCCGAGCTGTACGCGGCGCACGGCTTCACGGTCAACCAGCTCGGGGCGTCGTACGCGGTCGACCTCAGCCGTTTCACGCTGCGCGGCTCACGCTTCGTCCGGCTGCGGAACAAGATCTCGCGCGCCCGGCGGGCGGGCCTGGAAGTCGCCGAGGTCATGGCCGGCGACGACTGCGCCGAACTGGACCGGATCGACCAGTGCTGGCTGCGGGACAAGGGCCGGCACGTCAAGGAGCTGCGCTTCCTGGTCGGCCAGCGCAACGGGAGCCTGCAGCGGCACCGCCGTCTGTTCGTCGGGCGGATCGGCGGCGAGACGGCCGGCTACATCAACTACTCGCCGGTCTACGGCAGCCGCTCCGGCTGGCTGCACGACCTCAGCCGGCGCCGCCCCGACGCTCCGCCCGGCGTGATGGAGGCGCTCAACGCCACCGTCATGGAACGGCTGACCGCCGAAGGAGCGGGCTGGCTGCACTTCGGCTTCACCCCGTTCACCGGGCTCGACCCGGAGCACGAACTGCCCGGCGCCAGCCGTATGTTCACCCGGCTCGCCCGTTTCCTGGCCGAGCGCGGCGAGGTGATCTACCCGGCGGCCTCCCAGCTCGAGTACAAGCAGAAGTGGGCCCCGCACGTGGTGCTGCCGGAGTACATCGCCTTCCGCGGCAGGCCCCGCCCCGGCGCGGTCTGGCAGTTGCTGCGCGCCACCAACGCCCTGTGAGCCACCTCGTCCACGGCCGCGCGGGTGCCGCGCCGATTCCGTATTCATCCCATCCTGGAGGACCGCACGCCCATGAGATTCCTAGAGCGTGAACGCGCCACCCTCGCGAAGCTGCTGCCCGAACTGGACCCCGCCCTGCGCGAGGCCCCGCTGATGGAACTGGAGCGGCCGGGCAGCCCGGGCATCCGGCACTTCCGGGACAGCGGTGGTCCGGGTCTGCTCGTCCCCGAGGCCCACCAGGGCCGGGGCGCCACCGCGCTCGACGCCCTGCGGGTGCAGCGGGCCATCGGCAGCCGCTCGCCGTCCCTGGCCGTGGCCACCACCATGCACCACTTCTCCATGGCCACCCTGGTCGCCATCGGCGGCCTCGGCGACGGTCTGGAGTGGCTGCTGATCGAGGGCGTGGCCTCGTCCAACCGCGTGATCGCCTCCGGTTTCGCCGAGGGCCGCAGCGGCGCGGGCATCCTCGACCCGTCTATGACCGCCACGGTGACCGCGGACGGCATCCGGATCAACGGCGTCAAGCGGCCGTGCAGCCTGGCCCACTCCATGGACGTGCTCACCGCCAGCGTGCTGATCCCGCGCGAGGACGGGCAGGGCGACGAACTCGCCGTAGCCGTCGTGCCCGCGGAGAGCGAGGGGATGAGCGTCAGCGGCTTCTGGTCCAGCGCCTTCCTCGCCGGGGCCGAGAGCGAACAGGTCACGCTCACCGACGTCCTCGTACCGCCGGAACTCCTGCTGCGCACCGGGACGACCTCCGGCGAACAGCTCGACGAACTGCAGACGGCCGGTCTGATCTGGTTCCAGACGCTGATGACGGGCAGCTACCTCGGCGCCGCGAGCGCGCTGGTGGAGCGGGTGCTGCTGAACGACCGCATCCCCGAGCACGAGCGCGTACGCCTCTTCGTCGAGACCGAGGCCGCCATGGCCACCGCCGAGGGCGTCGCCCGGCGTATCGACGCCGGTGACCTCGACGAATCGGCGCTCGCCCAGGCGTTGTACGTGCGCTACGGGGTCCAGGACGCCATCGCCCGAGTCGTCCCGCGCGCGGTCGAACTCCTCGGCGGCCTCAACTTCATGACGTCCGACGAGGTGGGTCATCTGGCCGCCTGCGCCAACGGACTGTCCCTGCACCCGCCGTCGCGCTCCCGGATGACCGCCCCGCTCTCCGCGTACCTGGCCGACCGGCCGCTCGCCATCGCCTGACCGCGCCCCCACCGTCCATCGGTGGGCCGAGACCCGTTGGGAGAACACATTCCCCATGCCGTCAGACAACCAGCGTCTCGCCCTCCTGCCCGTCGGCCGTACGGGACGGCGCGACCGCCCCTCCCTGCTGCTCACCGGCGGTTCCGGAGTGCTCGGACGTGCCCTGATCGACGAGCTGGCACCCGACTTCGACCTGCTGTGCCTGCGCCGCAGCACACCGTTGCGCGATCCGCGGGTGCGTGAGCTGCAGGGCGACCTGGTCGCTCCCCGGCTCGGCCTGAGCCCGCTGGCCTGGCACGAACTGGCCCTCGAGGTGGACGCGGTGCTGCACTGCGCCGCCGAGACCAACTGGCGTACCCCGCCCGAGGACATCACGCGCACCAATCTGCGCGGTGCCGACACCATGCTCGACCTGGCGGCCCGGGCCGACGCCCCGCTGTACCTGGTGAGTACCGCGTTCGTGGCCAACCCCCTCACCGAGGAGGACCGTCGGCGCTTCCCGGGTGCGGCCGCCTACCTCGACTCCAAGGCCAGGGCCGAACAGCTGACACGCGAGGCGGGCGTGCCCGGCGCCATCGTCCGGCCCTCGGTCGTCATGGGTGACTCCGTCAGCGGGCGGATCGCCGGTCAGCAGGGGCTGACCAGGACGATCGGCTCGATGCTCCTGGGGCAGGCCCCGGTGCTGCCCGGAACCCCCGAGACCCGGATCGACATGGTGCCCCAGGACTACGTCTCGCGGGCCATCGGCGACCTGGTCCGGGGCGGTGTGGCCGACGGTGAGTACTGGCTGACGGCCGGCAAGGAGGCCATCGAGCTGCGGGAGTTCGCCGACGTCTGCGCGGACGTCGCCGTACGCCACGGCCTGCCCCGGCCCCAGCGGCCCCGGCTCATCCCCGTCGATGCCGTGCACCGGCTGCTCCTGCCCATGCTGGAGGGCACCTCGCTGCCCGCGTCCCTGCGGCGGCGGCTGGAGTACTACGCGGAGCTGCTGCTGGTGTTCCAGCGGGAGCTGCCGTTCGACACCTCCCTCGGGGCACCCGACTGCGGCACCCGCCTGACCCGGGCCGACATCCGGGCCGCGCTCGTGCGCAACGCCGAGCGCTGGGCCGGGGACAGGGCCGGGCTGCTCAGCCGGAACCGATCCGCCACGACCGCCCCCATGGAGGTGGCGTCATGACCATGTCACCCCCGTCCACCGAGTCCTTCACCCCGCCCGCCGGAACCGCCGCGCCGACCGACCGGCCCGACGTCGTGGACCTCTACCTCAAGCACATCGGCTCCGGCCGCGCCGTGATGGGCCGAGTCATGGGCGGCATGGCCGAGGTCCGCTCCGAGGGGACCTGGATCCACACCGACGACGGCCGCCGCTTCCTGGACTTCGGCGGCTACGGCGTCTTCATCATGGGCCACCGCCACCCGGCCGTCGTCGAAGCGGTGCACCGGCAGATCGACACCCACCCGCTGGCCAGCCGCGTCCTCCTCGAACCCGTCGCCGCCCGGGCCGCCCAGGCCCTGGCCGCCCACACCCCGCCCGGCCTCGACTACGTACACTTCGTCAACTCCGGCACCGAGGCCACCGAGGCGGCCCTGAAACTGGCCCGCGCCCACGGACTCACCTCGGTGATCACCACCCGCAGCGGTTTCCACGGTAAGACACTCGGCGCGCTGAGCGTCACCGCCAACGCCACGTACCAGACGCCCTTCCAGCCCCTGCTCCCGGACGTCACCCAGGTGGCCTACGACGACCCGGCCGACCTCGAACAGGCGCTGGCCGCCCGCCGCGACCGGGCCTGCGTCATCGTCGAACCCGTCCAGGGCGAGGGCGGCGTACGCATCCCCCGCCCCGGCTACCTCGGGCAGGTGCGGGCGCTGTGCCAGGCGTACGGCGCCATGCTGGTCGTCGACGAGATCCAGACCGGCATGGGACGGCTCGGCACCTGGTGGGGCGTCGACGCCGAGGGCGTGCGTCCGGACGTGCTGCTCGTCGGCAAGGGACTCAGCGGCGGTGTCGTACCGGTCGCCGCGATGGTCGCCACCGCGGACGCCTACGCCCCCTTCAGCCGCGACCCCTACCTGCACACCTCCACCTTCGGAGCCTCGCCGATCGCCTGCGCCGCCGCCCTCGCCACCGTACG
Source organism: Streptomyces hyderabadensis (assembly GCF_020404845.1). Lineage (GTDB taxonomy): Bacteria > Actinomycetota > Actinomycetes > Streptomycetales > Streptomycetaceae > Streptomyces > Streptomyces hyderabadensis. The sequence goes on from NZ_JAIOJZ010000016.1 coordinate 50,739, forward strand.
GGCCATGGAGGAGGAGGACACCGTGGCCCGGGCCGCCGCGCTCGGCCCGCGCATCCTCACCGGCGTACGGGACGTGTGCGCGCCGTACCAGGGCGGACTGGTCCGCGAAGTGCGCGGCCGGGGCCTGCTGATCGGCATCGAGTTCGCCGAGGAACAGGCGGTCGGCGAACTGCTGCTGGAACTGATCTCCCGCGGTGTGCTCGTCAACAACTCCCTCAACTCCACCCGGGTGCTGCGGCTGACCCCGCCGGCCGTGGTCGACGACTCCGCGCTCGACCTGTTCCTCACCACCCTCGGCGCGGCCCTGCGCGGCACGGCCGACCGTATGACCGGCTGACACCGGCTCCTGGCGCCGGCGCCAGCCACCAGCTCCGGACACCAGCGTCCGAAAACCCTCCGGGAAGGAACCGAACGAACCATGCGCCACGTGGTCCTGCACGCCTTCGTCGACGGACTGGCACCCGCCGACGTCTACGCCCGCATCAGCGACTTCCGCCGTTATCCCGAGCACAGCGACACCTTCCGCGAGGTGCGCGTCGAGCCTGCGCTGCCCGACGGCTCCACGGTCTCGGACTGGACCGTCGAGTTCCGGGGCGGCCTGATGCGGTGGCGGGAACGCGACACCTACTCGCCTGAGACGTACTCCATCGCCTTCGAACAGGTCAGCGGCGACTTCCAGGCCTTCGAGGGGAGCTGGCGCTGCGAAGCGAGGGACGGCGGCACGCTCATCGTCTACACCGCGGCCTTCGACCTCGGCATCCCGTCCATGGCCGAGATCCTCGACCCGGTGGCCGAGTCGACCCTGCGGACCAACGTCGCCCGCGTGCTGCGGGGCCTCGCGGGCGCGGAGGTGACCGATGAGCGCGCGGCTGCGGCTGGTGACTGACCGGGCGGCCGTCGCGGGCGCCCCGCCGCCGGCCGCCGACCAGCTGGGCGAGGAAGCGCTGCACGAGGAACCGGGGCCCGGCGCCGCCCGCTGTCTCGGCCTGTACGCCAAGCTGGCCGCCGGCGTGACCGTCGTGACCGCCCGTGGCGAGGACGGCCCGCTGGGCATGACGGTGTCCGCCGTCACCTCGCTGTCCGCCCGTCCGCCGCTGCTGCTCGCCTGTCTGCGCGACGGCTCCCGCACCTTCGCCGCCGTCCGCGCCCGCCGGGTCTTCGCCGTGCACCTGCTGCGCGAGGAACAGCAGGAGCTCGCGGGCCGGTTCGCGTCCCCCACCACGACCGCGGCGGAGCGGTTCGCCGGCACCGAAACCCGGCAGGTGCTGGGCGTCCCGGTGCTGGCCGGCGCGCTCGCCTGGTCGGTGTGCCTGACCGAGGACGTACGCCGCTACGGCGACCACCACCTCGTCGTCGGCCGGGTCGCCGCCGTGCACGTGGGCGGCGGACGCCCGCTGCTGTGGCACGACCGCCGGTTCGGTGCGCTGACCGAGCCGGTGCCGGACGCCGCCGGATGATCAGGCCGCCGGCCGGAACGCCGTACTGGGACCCCGCGGAACTGCCGGCGCAGCCCCAGTTGCACGGGGTGGTCACCGCGGACGTGGCCGTCGTCGGGGCCGGGCTGGCCGGGCTGTCCTGCGCCTACCACCTGGCGGAGCGTGCCCCCGGGCTCGACATCGCGGTGGTGGACGCCGAGCACCCGGCCGCCGGCGCCAGCGGCCGGGGCACCGGTCTGCTGGGCCCCCGGGCCGGCCCCGCGGTCGACCGCGCGGTGCGCCGCTTCGGCCCGCAGACGGCGCGCAGGATGCACCGGGCCAGTGAACGGGCGGTGCGGGACGTCCTCGCCCTGTGCGCCCGGCTCGACGTGCCCTGCGGGCTGCGGCCCGGCGAGCAGCTGGTGGCCACCCGGTCGTCCGCGGGCCTGGCGGCACTCGCCCGCCAGGCCCGCGCCTGCCGCGAACTCGGACTGGACGTCCCCGTCCTCACCCCGGCCGGCATCCGCGACCGGGTCGGCGTGCCCTACCGGGCGGCGCTCCTGCACCGCCCCGCCGCGACCCTCGACCCGGCAGCCCTGACCTGCGCCCTCGCCCGGGCCTGCGCCGACAAAGGCGTGCGATTCTACGGCCGCAGCCCGCTGCTGGCCCTGCGCCCCGGCGATCTGGTCGGCCCCGAGCTGGTCCTGCCGCACGGCAGGCTCTACGCCGGTCAGGCGGTGCTGGCCGTCAACTCGGCCGCGCAGGCACTGGACCTGCCGGTGGGCACCGTCCTGCCGCTCGAGGTGTACGCCGTCGCGACCGAACCGCTGAGCGCCCCGGCCTACGAGGCCCTGGGCGGACGCGCCGGGCACTCCGTCGTCGACGCCGTCCCGATGGCGCCGTACTTCCGGCTGCTCCCGGACCGGGGCCTGGTGGCGGGCGGCGGTACCGCCGCGGTTCCGGCGGGTATCGGCGCTCCCCGTCTCCAGGCCGTCAGGGAGCGTGCCTGGACCTGGCTGGAGAAGTGGCTGCGGTCCCTGCATCCGGACCTCGCCCGGGTACGGGTCACCCACCGCTGGTCCGGCCGCATCGGCATGACCGGCGACGACCTGCCGGTGGTGGGGCCGGTGCCGGGCTTCGAGGACGTCTGGTACATCGGCGGCTGCTGCGGGCACGGACTCGCCCTGTCCGTGGCGCACGGCGCGCACGTGGCCGCGGCCCTGCTGGGCGAGCCGGAACCAGGCGAACCGCTTCCGTGGCACCGTTCCCGGGCCCCGCGCCTGCCGGCCCGCGGACCCGCGGGGCCCCTGCTGCGGGCGTACGTGGACACACTGGGGCGAATCGCTCGGCATACATGCTGACGGCGGACGCGGCCCGCATCCGTACCCCGGCTCCGCAGACCGCGGACTCCAGCTCCGCAACCCCCCGGCCTCGCAGCCCCACAGACCCCCAGAACCCGACCAGGAGGTCCCACCATGCGACCCGACTTCGGTACGGACGGCCGCCTGCCGTCGGCCCTGCCCATGGGAACCGTAGACGTCGCCTTCCACCTGGCGACGGGCGGCGACCCGGTGCCCCTCGCGTTCACGTTCGGGTTCGAAGGCCGGGCCCCCACCCTGGACTCCGTACGCGCGCGGGTCGCCGAACGCGTCCACCGCGTCCCGACGTTGCGCTACCGCATCGCACGGGACCGCGGGAAATTCCGGCGAGTGGACCGGATCGCGGTGGACCGGCACGTGCACGAGGCGTGGCTGCCCGAGGACACCGACGGGTCGGCGACCAGCCGCCTGATGCTGTCCCGGCCGATGAACACGGACGACCGGCCCCCCTGGGACGTATGGCTGGTCCACGGCCCGGCGGACCGGCACACCCTGGTCTACCGGACCGACCACACCTTCCAGGACGGCATGGGCGCCGCCTACACCGCCCGCGCCCTCCTCGGCGACCACCCCGAGGGCGGACCGGCCCCGCAGCGTCCCGCCCGGCCCACCGCACAGGGCCTCGCGGACGCTCTGGGCGAGGTGGTGTCCGCCTTCCGCGCGCCCACCCCGAAACCGGCGTTCGACGGAGCATTCACGGGCCGCGTCGACGTCTGCCACGCCGACACCCCGCTGCCCCGGCTGCGCGCCATTGCCCGCGCCCACGGCGGCACGGTCACGGACGTCTATCTCGCGGCCCTGTCCCACGCCGTCCGCACCTGGTACCTGAAGGACACCGGCTCGGCCCATCCGCCGCTGCCCGTGTCGATCCCGATGTCGGTACGGGCCCCGGGGGAGGAGTTCGCCCCGGGCAACCGCATGGTCACCGCCCGGCTCCTGCTGCCCTGCGAGGAGGAGTCGCCCCAGCGGACCCTGGCCCGGGTCGTCGCCCGCACGGGCCGGCTGCGGGAGAGCCGGCGGCGCGACGCCATGCGCCTGCTGCTGTCCGCCGCCCCGCGGTCGCTCGGTGCCACCGTCGGCACCCGACTGGTCCGCGGGGCGTTCGTGGCCGGCCCGGTGAGCAGCGTGAACTTCGGCACCGCCCTGGTCCACCAGGGGATTGCGGCCCGTCGCGCGGCCGTCTTCGCCGGTGTCGCCTCAGGCATCCGGTGTGTGACGACGCTGACGAGCCAGCACGACACCGCGTGCCTGACCGTCGTCCACGACGAGGCCCTGGCGACCGCGGACGAACTCCCCGACCTGTGGCTCGCGGCGCTGCTGGAGCTTGAGCGGCCGTAGCCGCCACGGCATCATGCGCAGGCCCCGGACGGTGCGTCCGGGGCCTGCGCATGATGCCGGGTCAGGGCGTGCGGCGCAGCGTTCCGGTGGTGAGGAAGACGCTGTCCGCGGCGGCCGTGCCGATCAGCGGCAGATACGGGGTCAGGCGCTCTACCGCGTACGGCAGCGTGTACAGGTCGGCGGCCGCCGCGTCCCAGCCGTGCTCGGCCCACCAGCGCTCCGGATCGGCGATCTGCCAGTTCCAGGCCAGTCCGATCGTCGCCAGGGCGTCCATGAAGGGCGCGACGAACGAGGAGGACATGGTCGCGGAGTTCACGCACTCGGCGCCGAACATGCTGCCGGGGGCGGAGAGTTCGGTCATCGCGGTGACGACGGCCGCCACCTCCGGGGGCCGGAGGAAATACAGGGGTGCCTCCCAGAGCCATGCGGTGGGCCTGCCGGGATCGAATCCCGCCGCCCCGAGTTCCTCCTGCCAGGGTGCCGCACCGTCGGCTTCGACGACGGTGCGGCGTCCGCAGGAGAGCCGGCTCAAGTCCAGTACCCGTTCCTTGAAGGCCAGTACGGCCGCGTCCTCCACCTCGAAGACGTGCACCCCGGTCGGCCAGTCGAGCCGGAAGGCACGGGTGTCAAGACCGGCGCCGAGCAGCACCACCTGGCGGCAGCCCGAACGGGCCGCGGTGAGAACGTAGTCGTCGAAGAAGCGGGTGCGGACCACCTGATAGTCGGGCAGCAGGCGCTGCAGCGGTCCGTCTCCGGGCGGGCCCCCGTCGAACCCGGCCGCGTGGAGGAAGTCGGCGGCCCACGGGTCGCGGACGATCGGCGCGGGCCGGAGGTTCTCCGCCGCGTGTGCGGCGGCCGTCCAGAGCGCCGCGCGGGGAATGCCGTGCGGGGTCGCGGCGGGCGGCGCGAACGGTGACTGCGGACGTGTGGTTTCCGGCATGGGATCTCCTTGAGGTGGGGCAGGGGCGGCTGGGCGGCCCCGGATCATCCGGAGCGGCGACGGCCCAGCAGGAAGGCCGCGGCACCCAGCGCGAGCAGGCTTCCGGAGGGGCGGGTGGGCCGCTGGCCGCCCATCGCGGCGGGGGTGCGCGGCTCGTGGATGTTCAGTGCGAACTGACGGTTGGCCACGTCGGAGAGGACGCCCCGGACCTGTTCGGGGCTGGTGACGGCGGCCAGCAGAAGCTCCATGGAGTTCCGGGCGAACTGGTTGCGGCCGAGGAAATCGCGGCCCAGTGCGAAAAGGATCTTCGGCACCTCCGCCTGGAACACCTCGGGCAGTGTGATCTCGGGAGCCAGGCACCGCACCGAACCGTCGAGGTTCGCGAAGGACTTGCCCAGCAGCGAGACGGCCGGCGGCGAACCGATTCCGCGTTTGGTCGCCTTGGCCAGCACCGTCGTGAGCGCGACGCCGAAGTTCATGTCCTCCAGTGAGAGATGGGAGACCGTGGGCACGAACGCGGCCATGTCGGCGGCGAACGCGGGCATGTTGGCCCACGGCGTCAGCCGGCCCATCTCCGCCCAGTGCTGCGCCAGCCCGGCCCCGTCGTTCTGCGCCATGGCCATGAACAGCGGCAGCAGCTGAAGACTGGTCCTGCGGTCCAGGCGGCCGACCATGCCCCAGTCGATCAGCGTCGCGGGTCCGCCGGGAGCGGCGAAGACGTTGCCGGCGTGCGGGTCGGCGTGGAAGAAGCGATGGACGAAATACCCGTGGTACATGAACCGCAGCAGGTCCTTGCCGATCTCCACGCGCTCGTCGTCCGTGAAGTGGGCGGGGTCGACGTGCCGCACCGACTTCCCGTCGGCCAGCGACTGGACCAGGACCCGGGGGCTGGCGTGCAGGACCCGGGGCACCTCCAGGGAGCGGAACGGGCGGACGTGGTCACGGGCCTCGTCCATGTTGCGGGCCTCGCCGGTGAAGTCCAGCTCCGGCTCCATGGCGTCGAAGACCGAGCCGAGCATCGCCTCGATGTCGATGACCTCGTTGAACCGGGGCGCGACACGGGCCACGATCTTCGACGCCCGGCGCATCAGGGCCATGTCCGCGAGTACGCCCTCGCGGATGCCGGGTCGCTGGATCTTCACCACGGCCGCGCGCCCGCCGGGCAGCGTCACGCGGTAGACCTGGGCGAGGGACGCCGCCCCCAGCGGGGCGACGGTCTCGATGTCGTCGAAGCGCAGCTTCCAGTTCGGCCCGAGGTCCCGGGCCAGTACCGGCTCGAACTCAGAGAACGGCTGGACGTCGACCTCGTCGTGCAGGTTCTGCAGTTCGTCGCGGATGGACTGGGGGACCATGTCGGGCCGGGTGGAGAGGACCTGGCCGAGTTTCACGTAGAAGGGGCCGAGGCTCTCCAGGGCATGTCGTACCGCCTTGGCGCGGCGCTGCTCCGCCCCGGCGGTGGCCTCGGCCGCGGACCCGGCGGAGCCGTCGAGGCCCTCCGCCGGGGACCGCATGTCCCGCTTCGTACGCCTCCGCAGCCGGGTCGCCTGTCCCACCTCGTCGGCCACGAGGCTGCCCAGGACCCTGACCACGAGACGCAGCCGATCGCCGACGACAGACGTCATCGTGTGTGATCCTCCTCAGATCGGGACCCGGTACGGAACGGCGGTCGGCGTACGGCACGGAGCCGGCCGGGGCGGGACGGTGAACGACTGGTCAGCTGGAGGACGAGGACTGCCCGCCCCGGGACTGACCGCCGCCCTGCTGTCCGGTGAGGCCCTGCAGCGCCGCCAGCCCCTGCTGACCGGCCTGGGCCGGCAGGTTGGTCAGGTTCTGCAGGCCCTGGACCGCCTCGAGGAGCTTGGGCAGCACCTGGAGCAGCTGGGTGAGCTGGCCCGGGAGCGCCATCAGGTCGCCCGCCCCGCTCGCCGCGTGTCCGAGGCCTCCGGCCAGCTGACCGAGCCCGCCGAGCGCGCCGGCCGCGCCGCCGACCGCGGCGAGCGGATTGGCCGCCCCGCCCAGCGCGGCCAGGGGGTTGCCCGCCCCGCCCAGCGCGGCCGCGAGCGGGTTGCCGCCGCCCGCGGCGCCGGTGAGCGCGGCCAGGGGGTTCTGCGCTGCGCCCGCGCCGGTCCCGCCGAGTGCGGCCAGCGGATTGGTGACACCCGCGAGCGCGGTCGCCGGGTTGACGGCCCCGGCCAGTGCGGCGAGGGCGTTCGGCGGCAGCCCGGCCAGTGTGTCGACGGCGTTGCCGGAGCGGCGCGACGATCCCGAGCCGCGCGACGATCCCGAGTCGTCGTCCCGGTTCAGGAGGTCGTCGAACGCGTCCTTCCAGCTGTCGGTCATATCACCGACCAGATCCTTGAAGATGTCTTGGACGTTCTTGCTGTTGCCCATGAGTGGGGTCCCTTTCCGTTTCTCTGCGATGGGAGAGGTGCGGTTTTCGGGTGTTATCGGGCGCAGCCTTCCAAGGCTTTCGCGCAGACGTTCTTCAATCGTGCGCGGCCCCTGGTGAAGGCGGCTTCGGCCGCCTTGACGGAGATGTTGTGCATGCGGGCGAATTCCGCAGTGGAAATACCCTTGGCGCGGGCGAGTATGACCTCCTGCTCACGCCCCCGCAGGTGTTGTACCTGGCCCAGAAGCCATCTGCCGAAGTCCTCGTCGCAGACGTCCTCCTCGGTCGTGCCCGGGGTTTCCGCGAGCGCCGCACGCTGGAGGAGTCTGCTGCGACGGTCTATGTCGCGGTAGAAGTCGATGCAGAGGCGAAGCGCCACCGACGTCAGAAAGGCGCCGAGTCGATTCCTGTCCAACGCCGCGTGGGCGGCTGCCCGGGCCATGGTTTCCTGAACGCAGTCCTCGGCGTCCTGGAAACTCGGTAGTCTTCGCCGAACCAGCCGCATGAGGCGGTCCTGATGCTGGAAGATTTCTTCCCAGGAGCATTCAGCGGGCGATTGGCAGGTGGAATGTCGCACCATCGTGGATTGCAGCCCGTTGTCTCTCGGATTGAGCAGGGAGAACCGCGGCCGATTTTCCATTTGTTCGGCCATGTGGATTTTCTACCCGAGGCCCTGGAGCGGCAAACCGGAATATGTGCCTCCGTCGGTCGGTGGGAATGTTCTTCCGTACTCATTTCCGAGGCGCGGGCCGCCGCGTCCAGTCGCGGTTCCAGTTGCGCCACATGTCCCGTACGGTCTGGTGCACTTGGGAGCTGCCGGCGCGCAGCTCGGTGGTGTACGCCTGGACCGCTTCCTTGCCCACCAGCCGCGCTCCGCCGGTGAAGTAGGAACCCCGGACGTGCTGCGGTGAGCGGAACTTGCCCCACAGCAGGATCTTCATCAGCGGCCAGAGGGTGAACACCCCGGCCGGGCACCGGTCGTCGGGGTCCAGGGTGCCCCACACCGACGGGACCAGTCCGCTCTCGCCCAGCAGCTCGTAGATGCGTGCGATCGCCTGCTCCTTCGTCAACTCGCCCGCACGATAGGCGAGTACGGCGTCCCGCGTCTGGTCGAACATCCGCTCCACCCAGGGGTTGTCCATACCCTGGAGACCTCGGTACGGCGGCTGCTCCAGCATGTCGAAACAGGCCGGGTCGTGCGTCTTCTCGAACGTCACGGCGGCCTGGTTCTGGGCGTTCGTGCCGTACAGCGTGGTGATGGTCCACACGCGGTTCCAGGCGTTCCACAGGTCGAAGTCGTCGAACGCGATGTAGCTGCAGGACACCAGGTCGTCGTAGAACCGGAACATGCGCTTGGTCCAGTGGTCCAGGTACGCGAACCGGGAGGTGTCGAAGTCGTCCTGGCGCACCGCGTCGATCAGCCGGTGGCCCAGTGCGTTCAGTGCCATCACGGTGACGGCGAGACCGCTGGAGAAGAGCGGGTCGATGAAGTCACTGGCGTGCGGCAGCAGGCACCACCGGTCGCCGACCACCTTCTGCGAGGCGAACTGGGTGCGGTCGGTGGACACGTACGGCCGGACCGCCCGCGCCCGCTCGAACTGCCGGGCCACACTGGGGAACCGGTGCACGTACTGCCAGAACTCCTCCTCCGCGGAGATGTCCTCCGGCCGGGGGTGCTGGTCGAGATCGAGGTTGAGGCCGACACTGCACAACTGGTTCGTGCTGGTCGTCTGGTTGTCGAACGGGATGACCCAGAACCATCCGCCCGGGAACATGTGGTGGAGCGTTCCCTGGCTGAACGGGCTGGGCATGCCGTGCTGTTCACGGGACGGAGCCACGGCGTCGAAGGGGCGCACGTCCACCATGTGCGTGAAGATCGTGCGCGACCTCGTGCGGTAGGGCGGTTCCTGCCGCAGCCCGAGGCGCTCGGGCAGGACCGCCCGCATGCCGCCGGCGTCGACCACGTACGAAGCCCGGAAGGAGCCCCGGTCCCGGGTGACGAGAGTCGCGCCGTCCTCCTCGAACTTCACGTCGTCGACCATGGTGTGGGTGTACGCGGTCACGCCGTAGGACACGGCGACGTGGAACATGTACGCGTCCACGTCCTGCCGGAAGTAGTGCGAGTCGGGACCGAGCGGAGGCCCCCAGGTGGGGTACTGGGTGCACTCGTCGGGCCGGGTGGGCTCACCTTCCCGGTGGTAGATGAAGCTGAAGTTCCGCTTGACCCCGCTGTTCGACGACACGTGGCGGCGCAGTGCCGCGTTGGTCGCCAGGTGATCGAGCTCCGGGACGTCGTAGCGGCGGGCCAGGACCCGGAGCCCGAACGTGGTCTCGGGGACGGTGGACTCTCCGATGGCGAACCGGGGGTGGCCGCTGCCTTCGAGCAGCAGCACACGCACGCCGTGACGTGCGAGTACCGTCCCCAGCATCGTCCCGCCGATGCCGCCTCCGACGATGGCGACATCGAAAACACGCTCGTCTTCTTGCATGTCTGCGGTTCCTTTCGCGACGGGAAGGGCGAGTCGCCGGGCTCCCCGGTCACCGGTGGGTGACCGGGGAGCCCGGCAGCACCCGGCGCAGCCCGCAGGCCGCCAACCGGGCGGAGAAGGAGACGGCGAACCAGGGGGTGGGTGCCAGTCGGGTCAACCGGCGGCGGTCGCCGGGTACTTGCCGCTCGCCGCGCCCGGTGACGTCCAGCCACACGCCGAAGTGCAGCAGTCGCGCCTCGGGTCCGGCGTCGCGAGCGGGGAACGGCCGCATGTGCTCGCGCACCGCACGCGTGAGGGTGGTGCGCCGTACCGTGCCCACCTGATGCCGGGCCAGGAAGTGGTCGAGCAACTGGGCGGAGCGGCCCGGGAATCCACCGCGACCGAGCGGAGTGCGCCCTACCAGCCCGGCGTCGTGGAACGCCGCGGCGGCCAGCAGGCCGACCCGGTCGTAGGCGGTCCCGTGAGTCCGCGCACAGGCGTCGGCCAGCAGGAACGTCCGCAGCGAGTGCAGGGCGACGCGGGGTGGCAGGATCCGGCGCATCTCCTGCAGCGCGGCGCCCGCGAGGGGGTGCCCGAGCAGCTCCGCGAGGGCCGGGTGGCCGAGCAGAGGCTGCCATGCCCCGGGTAACGCCCTCGGCGGATCGGAGTGTGAACTCGCCCCGGTCCCACCGGGATCGGGAACCTCCGGCATCTCAGGCCCTGCGGCCATGGCTCAACCCCCCTTGCCTCACGACCTATTGACTGTGTCCTTCTCATCTGTCTTTACGCTCGGGCCGCCTCTGCCCCCCGCCCTCCGTTTCGCAACGCTGTGTCCGCGTAAGCGCGTTGGCGTGCAACCGACGGCGCGCGATTCCGGTAACGCGCTCCGGGCGTACGTTCCGGGCCGGCCGTGCGGAGTCGTGGTCTGTTCGAATGGATGAGCCCTACTCACCCGTTGTGGGGGTGCGGGTGCGGGTGACGGCCAGGAGGATGCGCCCTGCGCTCCCACTGGTGGAAGATTTCTGTAGTAAACCTCGTGAGGTGCGGGGAGTGTTCAGGGCAGGACCGAATCCCACCTGTGCTGAAATGCGGTGTTGGTATGGCCAGTTTTCCGATCAGCGACGATCTTCGGCTTCCCGCGGAAATCGATGCGTCGGCTCTGCCGGATGTTCCCGAAGGGCCGCCTGAGAGAATTCTGCTGACCGGAGCCACGGGATTCCTCGGCGGTTTCCTGCTCGCCGACCTGCTGGATTCGACCGACGCTCGAATCCTTTGCCTGGTGCGGGCGGAGTCGGCCGCTCAGGCCCGGGAACGGCTCGCCGGCCAGTTGCTCGCCCGGGATGTGCCGGAGCACCACATGTCGCGGATCGACGTCGTGCCGGGCAGCCTGGCGAAGCCGCGGTTCGGCTTGACCGACGAGGAGTTCTCGGGTCTCTCGCGCGACATCGACGTCATTTACCACTGCGGTGCTTGGGTCAATCTCCTGGCGAGTTACCCGATCCTGCGCGGCTGCAATGTGTCGGGGACCCTGGAAATCCTTAGACTGGCGACCCGGACCCGTCGAATTCCCGTGCACTACATCTCGACGATGGGGGTGATCCCGGCGGCCCGGGAGGCCGGGACCGGTGTTTCCGGTTACTGCGCCACCAAATGGGTCGCCGAGCAGCTGGTCGCGCAGGCCGCGGACCGCGGATCGCCCACGATGGTGCACCGGCCCGGTGTGATCCTGGCGGACTCGCGCACCGGCCTGGTGGGGAAGTCGGACTGGTTCGTCCACCTGACGACGGCGAGCATCCGCGCCGGCTGCGCCCCCGACCACCCCGGCCTCCTGCCGGTGGGCACGGTCGACTTCACCAGCCGCGCCATCGTCGACCTGTCCCTGAGCCGGCGTGCCCGAGGACAGGTGTTCCACGTGATCGACCCCGAGCCGCTGCCCTTCCGGTCGTACTTCCAGGGCTTCGCGGACGCGGGTGTCGACCTTCCGCTCGTTGCGTTCGACACCTGGCTGGAGCGGCTTCGCGACCTGGGCGACGAGGTTCCCCGCAGCACCCTGAGGCTGGCCGGCGAGACCCTCCGGCAGATGATCCCGGACCCGGGGCAGGACACCGCCGGCCCCACCGCGGCGGCTGCGCACCGCGCCCCGCCGGTGCTCGACTCCGACTACTTCCGCAGGATGCTCGCCTTCCTGAACCGCGACGCCCTGCTGCCCGCCCGGTGACGCACGCGCGGTCCTCTCCTCCCGTCCCTCCCGTCACCCCTCCCCGCACCTCATCAGCTGGAGTTCTTGCATGTCCCCTTTCACCCTGGAAGACCTGACGGCGATGGTGGCCGAGATCGCCGGCGCCGAAGCGGCCCGGGCGCTCGCGGAGCAGCCGGCCGACGCGCCCTTCACCTCGTTGGGCTTCGACTCGATGGCCGTCATCGAACTGGCCGAGCGGATCCAGGAGCGCTACGGCGTCCCCATCCCGGACGAGGCGGTGCACGACCTGCGCACCGTCCGGCGGACCCTCGACTACGTGAACGGCCAGGCAGCCGTCGCCGCGGCGGACGGAGCCCGCTGATGGCCCGGGGCGCGGGACGGCTGACCGGCATCGGCGTCTACCGCCCCGGTGGCCTGCTCACCAGCGCCGAACTCGACACCAGGTTCGGCCACGAGGACGGCTATATCGAGCAGATCACCGGAATCCGGACCAGGCTGAAAGCCGACCCCGACGACACCTTCGTCGAGATGGCCGCGCAGGCGGCGGACAAGGCCCTGGCCCACGCGGGCGTGCTCGCCGAGGACCTGGACTGCGTCCTGTTCTCCTCCGCCAGCAGCGTCGGCCAGGCATCGTGCCGGGCCGCCAGTCTCACCCACCGCATCGGAGCCGGCCGGGCCGGCGGGTTCGACGTCAACGGCGGGTGCGCCGGGTTCAGTTACGGGCTGACCCTGGCCTCCGGACTCATCGCCGCACAGCAGGCGCGTCAGATCCTGGTCGTCGCCGCCGAGCGGCTGAGCGACATCACCGACCCCGACGACTGCGCGACCGTCATGGTCTTCGGCGACGCCGCCGGGGCGGCGGTGGTCAGCGCCGCGGACCACGCCGGGATCGGACCGGCGGTGTGGGGAACCCACGGCCCCGGTGAGCCCTGGATGACCAGCGCCCCGCCCAAACCCGGTGCCCCCCGCCCGTACATGCACATGGACGGCACCCGGGTGGTCCGCTGGTTCGGTTCGCACATGCCGCAGGTGGCCCGGGACGCACTCGACGCGGCCGGGCTCACCTGGGACGACATCGCCGCCTTCGTGCCGCACCAGTGCAACGGGCGGCTGATCGACGCGATGGTGCGCCGACTGCGCCCGCCCGAGCACGTGGCGGTCGCCCGCAGCATCGTCACCGACGGCAACACCAGTTCGGCGTCCATCCCGCTGGCTCTGGAGTCGCTGCTCGCCTCGGCCACCGTACGGCCCGGCGACAAGGCGCTGCTCCTGGGCTTCGGCGCCGGGCTGACCTGGTGCGCCCAGGTGGTCGAACTTCCGTAAGGAGCACCTCATGAACGTCACGTCCGCGTCCCCCGCGGTCGACCTCGGGCCCGCCGGCGAAGCCGAAGCCGGTGTCGTGGCCCGTCCCCTGTCCCGTCTGTCCGACGCCGATCTCGGCACCCTGCTGATGATCCGCCACTTCGAACTGGCCGTGCTTGAGCTGTTCTCCCAGGGCCGGCTGCACGGCACCACGCACACCTGCCTCGGCCAGGAGTACATCCCCGTCGCGCTCTACCCGCTGCTGGACGAGGGCGACTACGTCTTCAGCAACCACCGCGGGCACGGCCACTACCTGGCCCGCTTCCACGACCCGCACGGCCTGCTCGCGGAGATCATGGGGCGGGCCGGTGCCGTCTGCCACGGCGTGGGCGGCAGCCAGCACATCTACCGCGACCGCTACCTGTCGACCGGCGTACAGGGCCAGAGCCTGCCCGTCGCCGTGGGAGTCGGCCTGCACCTGAAGGGGGCCGAGCCGGGCCGGATCGCGGTGGTCCACATCGGCGACGGCACCTGGGGCGAGGGCGCCGTGTACGAGGCGCTCAACATGGCGCAGCTGTGGCAGGTCCCGGTGCTCGTGGTGGTGGAGCACAACGGGATCGCCCAGTCGACACCGACCGAGCGGCAGATGTCCGGCACCGTCGCGGCCCGGGCCGCGGCGTTCGGCGTCGGCCACCTGCGGATCGACTCCGTGGACGTCACCGACGTACGGGCCGCCCTCACCCCCGTGGTCGAGCAGGTCCGCGACCGGCACCGGCCGTACGTGGTCGAGTGCGTCACCCACCGTGTGGGCCCGCACAGCAAGGGGGACGACACCCGCGCGGCCGAGGTCCGTGAGCGGGCCGCCCGGCACGACTGGTACCGCCGCTACCGACAGTGCCATCCCGCCCAGTTCGCCGCCGCCGACCAGGCACAGGCTCAGGCCGTCGCGGCCGTCGTACGAGAGGTCGGCGCGCGTCCGGCCTCCCGTTGGGAGGCCCGATGACCAGGCGCCAGCGCGTGGCCGAGAACCTCAACAGCGCACTGCACCACCTGCTCGGCGCCCACCCCGGCACGTATCTGATCGGCGAGGACGTCGCCGACCCCTACGGCGGGGCGTTCAAGGTGACCCGGGGGCTCTCCGACCGCTTCCCGGACCGGGTGCTGTCCTCACCGCTGAGCGAGGGCGGCATCGCCGGGGTGGGCGCGGGCCTGGCCCTGGCCGGCAACCGGTCCGTGGTCGAGATGATGTTCTCGGACTTCGCCGCGCTGGCCTTCGACCCGCTGCTGAACTTCGCCGCCAAGTCCGTGTCGATGTACGGCCGCAGGGTCCCGATGAGCATGGTCGTGCGCTGCCCCACCGGCGGCAACCGGGGGTACGGCCCGACGCACAGCCAGAGCCTGCAGAAGCACTTCCTCGGCATTCCCTCGCTGCACCTGCGGGAAGTCTCCCCCTTCCACGACAACCGGCGCGTACTGACCGCGATGCTCGACCGCGAGGAGCCCGGTGTGCTCTTCGAGGACAAGGTGCTCTACACCCGCGCCATGTACCAGGAGGGGGTCGTGGACGACCTCTTCCGCTACGAGGTGCTGGCCGATCCCAGCGAGACCGCCCGGGTGTTCGCGCCGGACTGCGGGCCCCCCGACTGGATCGTCCTGGCCCCGGGCGGGCTCACCGAACGGGCCGTCACCGCCCTGCGCACCCTGCTCCTCGAAGAGGAGATCACGTGTGAACTGCTGGTGCCCTCCCAGCTCTACCCCTTCGACAGCAAGGCGCTGCTCCCGGTGCTGTCCCGTGCCGACCGCATCTGTGTCCTGGAGGACTCCACGGCCGACGGGACCTGGGGCGAACTGCTCGCACAGCAGCTCCACGAGCAGCTGTGGGGCCGGCTGGCCCGCCCGGTACTGCCGCTGAGCGCCGAGCCGAGCATCGTACCGACCGCGGCGCACCTGGAGCACGACGTGCTGCTCCAGCCCTCCACCATCCACCGCGCGATCACGGAGGCGATGAAGTGATCGGCATCGAGCTGCCCACACTCAACACGAACGACTCCAGCTACACCCTGGTCGAGTGGCTCGTCCCCGACGGCGACAGCATCGAGGGCGAGGAACCGCTGGCGGTGGTGGAGACCTCCAAGGCCAGTGAGGAGATCGAGAGCACCGGCTCCGGAATCCTGCACGTCCTCGTCGGCGGCGGCCAGGAGTGCCGGCCGGGGCAGACCATCGCCTATCTCTTCGAGTCGGCCCAGGAGCGCGACTCCTACCGGGCGTCGGCCGCCACCCCGGCGGCGACATCCGCACCCCCCGGCGCGGAGCTGAGCATCACCAACGCGGCCCGCGAGCTCGCCGACCGCCACGGCGTGTCCGAGGCCGAGCTGCGCGGTCTCGGGCGCACGGTCGTCCGTACGGCCGACGTCGAGGCCCTGGTGCGGCGGGCCGGGGCGGCGCCCGCCTCCGCCGAGCGCCAACTGTCCAAGCAGCAGCGGACGGTGGGGGCGGTGGTGACCGAGTCGATGCGGACCGTTCCGGCCGCGGCCGCCTACGCCAAGGTCGACGTCGGACAGGCGGAGGAACTGGCCCGGCAGCTGTCCGAGCGCACCGGCAGTTTCGTCTCCCTGCCCGTCCTGCTGATCAAGGCGGTGGCGCGGCGGCACGCGGCACATCCCCTGATGTTCGCGGCGCTCACCGACGACGGCGCGGTGCGCGAGAGCGAACGGGCTCATGTGGGCGTCACCATGGACGCGGGCCGAGGTCTGTACACCCCGGTGGTGCACGACGCCGCCGAGCTGACCAGCGACCGGATCGCCGACCTGCTGACCGGCTTCCGGAGCAAGGCGTTCCGGGGCACGTTCCAGGCCGCCGAACTCACCGGGGCCAACATCATGGTCGCCCCGCACACCACCGAGGGCACGGTCCTGGCCACCCCCATCGTCTTCCCCGGCCAGACCTGCGTGATCTCCGTCGGCGCCGTCGACGACCAGGTGCTCCTGGACGCGCAGGGCACTCCTCGCACCCACCGGTTCGTCCACCTCGGCCTGGTCTACGACCACCGGGTGGTCAACGGCCGGGACGCGATGGCCCTGCTCAAGGACGTCAAGGAGGAGCTGGAGGCACCGGCCGCGCTCGCCTGACCGCCGCCCCCGCCGCCACGGAGCCCCCACCACACGGAACCCCCACCACACGGAACCCCACCACCCCCGGGGTACCGCCCGTCGGACCGGAAAGGACACCCCTGACATGACCACCGACACCACGCCCCACAGCCGCGCCTACGACCTGCTCGCCTCGGTTCTCAGCAACAAGTTCGAAGTGCCCCCCGAGGCCATCGTCCCCACCGCGACCTTCGAGCAGCTGGACCTCGACTCACTGGCCGTGGTGGAGCTCTTCGTCGTCCTCACCGAGGAACTCGGCATCGAAGTACAGGACGGCGAGGCCGACCCGGACCTCACCCTGGCCGGCGTGGCCGACCTCCTGGCCGAGGCCGTCAAGCGGTGACCGGCGCCCGTCCCGACGTCGCCGTCACCGGGATCGGCCTGGTCACTCCGGCCGGCACCGGTCGCGAGGCCACCTGGGACGGGGTGTGCGCGGGCCGCCCCACCGCCCGGCACGTCCCCGAACTCAAGGGTCTCGACGTCGACTTCGCCTGCCTGGTACCGGACTTCTCACCCCGTGATCACGTCCCCGGCTCTCGCCCCTGGCAGTACGACCGCTTCACCCAGTTCGCCCTCTACGCCGCCCTGGAAGCGGTCCGTGACGCCGGCCTGGACCCGGCCGACTGGGACGCGGACCGCGTCGCGGTGGTCTTCGGCAGCTCGGCCGGCGGCACCGGCACCATGCTGGAACAGCACCGCAAGCTGCTCGAAGCGGGCACGGCACGTGTCTCACCGCTGCTGCTGCCGATGTTCCTGCCCAACATGGCCACCGGACAGCTCACCATCCACCTGCGGGCCCGGGGCCCGGCGCTGTGCACGGTCACCGCCTGCGCCTCGGGCGCCACCGCGATCGGCACCGCCCTGCAACTGCTGCGCTCCGGGGCCTGCGACATCGCCGTCGCGGGCGCCTCCGACGCGGTCGTACAGCCCTTCTGGGTCACCGGCTTCGACCGGATGGGCGCGCTGTCCCGGCGCGCCGACGACCCGCAGGCCGCCTCCCGGCCCTTCGACACCGCCCGGGACGGCTTCGTCATGGCGGAGGGCGGTGCGGCCCTGGTCCTGGAGCCGGCGAGTGCGGCCAGGGCCCGCGGACGCACCGGCTACGCCCTGCTGGCGGGCTACGGCGCATCGTCCGACGCCCACCACCCAGTGGCACCCGACCCCGAGGGCAGGGGCGCCGCCCTCGCCGTGCGGCGGGCCCTCGACGACGCCGGCGCCCGCCCCGCGGACGTGCAGCACATCAACGCGCACGGCACCAGCACGCCGCTCAACGACGCCGCCGAGGCCCGGCTGATCCGCCGCCTCTTCCCTCACCGGCCCTCCGTGACCTCGGTCAAGGGCACCCTCGGCCATCTGCTCGGCGCGGCCGGGGCGGTCGAAGCGGCGATCACCGCCCTGTCCGTGGCCCACGGCCGGGTGCCTCCCGTGGCCAACCTCGAGAAACAGGAAGGAGACGCCGAGATCAACGCCGTCACCGGCACCAGCCGGGCGCAGCCCGTCGACCTCGCCCTGAGCCATTCCTTCGGCTTCGGCGGCCACAACGCCGTGCTCGCGTTCAGAAGCTGCCCCACCGAACCGGCCGAGTCGGCCCGGACTCCGAGCCATTCCCCGACGAAATGGAGAGGACCGTGAGTTTCCTCAATCCCCGCAGCCCCGGTCCCAACTCGGACGACATCGGCACGGACATCACCGAGGCCCCGCACCGCCTGCGCGCGATCGCCCAGGCCTGCGGAGCGCAGGTCATCGCGACCGTCGACGTACCGGCGGGAGAGGACGACTGGAACGTCCCGTCCACCGAGGAGCATCCGCGTCCGGTGGTGCTCGTGCACGGCACCTTCGGTAACCGGGGCTACACCTGGAGCACGGCGGCACCGCTGCTGCGCCAGCACGGTCACCGGGTCTTCCGGCTCGACTACGGCCACCACGGCCACCCTGTGATCTTCGGCCTCGGGGACATCAAGCACTCCGCCCGGCAGCTCGCGGAATTCGTCGACGAGGTACTGCGGCGGACCGGCGCCCAGGAGGTCGACGTGGTCGGCTTCTCGCAGGGCGGCATGATGCCGCGCTACTACCTGAACGCCCTGGGCGGCGGAGCCAAGGTGCACAACTTCGTCGGCATCGCGCCCAGCAACCACGGAGTCACGGCGCAGGGACTGATGAACCTCGCCCGCCAGATCACCGGCGCGGTGGAACTGCTCGAACAGGGCGCCGTCGGGGAGGTCGTGCCGGCCTGGCCGCAACTCCAGCACGACCACCCCTTCCAGCGCGAGCTGGCCGACCTGGGCGAGACGACGGAGGGCGTCCGGCACACCGTCATCGCCACCCGGTACGACGACGTGGTCACTCCGTACACGTCGTGCGCCCTCGCGAAGACCGAGGGCCGCTACGTCAACAACATCGTCCTCCAGGACATCGACCCGGACGACCACACCCCGCACGTGAGCATGCCCTACAACGCGACCGTGCTGAACGAAGTCCTCAAGGCCCTGGCCGACTGAGCCCTGCTGCCGTCCAGGAGGACCCGGGCGACCAGCGCCGGGTCGTCGTTCATCGGGACGTGGCCGCAGCCGGGCAGTCGCACCAGGCGGGCCCGCGGGATGGCGTGCTTGGCGCGTATGCCCTGCCGGGGCAGGAGCAGCCGGTCCCGGTCGCCCCACGCCACGGTGACGGGGACGCCGGGGACGTCGTCGGTGAACAGCACGCTCCGCCCGGCCTGGAGCGTCTCGGCGAACCCCTGCGCGTGTGCGAGGGCCAGCGTCTCGGCGACGACCGCCTCGGGGGAGCGGCGGCCGGGGCGGGCGTAGATCGTACTCGTCAGCGCGGTGCGGCCGGCCGTGGTGCGGGACAGCCGCTCGACCAGTGGGAGGGGCAGGCTCCGGGCGGTCCGGCGCATGCCCGTCAGGACACCGAAGGCGTAGCGCCGCTCGGCCTGGGTCCAGAAGCCGGCCGGGGACAGGGCCGTCACCGACCGCACCAGGTTCGCCCGGCCCAGCTCCAGGGCCAGCAGGCCGCCCAGCGAGTTGCCCGCCACATGGGGGCGGTCGAGGCCCAGGGCCGCGCAGAAGGCGCCGAGCACCGCGTTCGTCGTCGGGAGGTCGTGCGGCAGCCCGGTCGGCAGCGCGGGCGACTCCCCGAACCCCGGCAGGTCCACGGCTGTCACCTCGCGCTCGGTCGCGAGGATGTCGACCACCGGGTCCCAGGCCTGCCGGTGGTGACCGATGCCGTGCAGCAGCACCAGCGGCTCGCCGGTGCCCACGCGCGTGTAGGCGAGGGTGAGGTCCCGCGGGCCGTGCGCGGTGGGGGCCGTGAAGGAGAGCGTTGCGGACATGGGGCTCCTTGTCGGGAACAGGTGTTCCGGGAACGTGTGCGCGATGACGTCGGGTAGACAGCTTGTCAGCAATTGCTACCGGCGGGTAGCCCCGGTGTCGGGCACGAGCGAATCCGTCTGGACACCACTGGACGAGTCCGCTGGGATGGAGGGGTGACCACCGACACCGCGACCGACGTCTTCGAAGAGCACCGGCCCGTCCTCCTGGGCGTCGCCTACCGCATGCTGGGCCGCCTGGCCGACGCGGAGGACGTGGTCCAGGAGGCGTGGCTGCGCTGGTCCGGCGCCGACCGGTCCGCCGTGCGCGAGCCGAGGGGCTACCTGGTGCGCGTCACCACCCGCCTCGCCGTCGACCGGCTGCGCCAGGTCAAGTCGCGCGGCGAGACCTACGTCGGCCCGTGGCTCCCCGAGCCCTACGCCACCGACTTCGGGGACGCCGTGCCGGACACCGCCGAGCGGGCCGTGCTCGCCGACTCCGTGTCCCTCGCCGTGCTCGTCGTCCTGGAGTCGCTGTCACCGCTGGAGCGGGCGGTGTTCGTCCTCCGGGAGGCGTTCGGCTATCCGTACGCGGAGATCGCCGCCATGCTGGAGCGCGGCGAGGCCGCCGTGCGCCAGCTCGCCGGACGCGCCCGCAAGCACGTCGACGAGCGGCGCCCCCGCTACGACGTCGATCCGGCCCAGCGCCGCGACCTCACCGAGCGCTTCCTCGCCGCCGCGGCCGACGGCGACCTGGCAGGCCTGCTGGCGACGCTCGCGCCGGACGTCCGGCTGGTGGGCGACAGCGGCGGCAGGTCCAGGGCGCCGCTGCGCGTGCTGGAGAGCGCGGACAAGGTGGGCCGCTTCCTGTTCGCCGTCGCCCAGCAGGGCATCCCCGACGCCACCTTCCACTTCCTGGAGCTCAACGGCGGCCCGGCCGTGCTGGTCCGCTCCGGCGGGAAGCCCGACTCCGTCGTCCAGGTGGACGTCGCCGACGGCCGCATCCAGTCCGTGTACATCATCCGCAACCCGGACAAGCTGGTCTCCCTGGCCGACGCCGCCGACACTCCTTAGCCCGCCCCCCTCCGAGCAGGCTCGCGGCCCCGGCACCCGTCCCGCGACGGGTGCCGGGGCCGTTCTGTGCGCGGGATTGGTCTTGACCAAGGGGGTGGCGCGTTTTATGGTCGCAGAGAACTGCAACAACCTTTAATAAACAAGGGCGTCAAAACGCCGCCGGACCACGGCGATTGCGGAGGACAGGGTGGGGACCACGCAGTTGGAATCGGTGCCGGAGCCGAAGTACTGGCACCTCAGGACCGTGCTCAGCGAGGCCCTGGACTCGGAGTTCGAGGTGGGCGAGATCCTGCCCAACGAACGCGACCTCGCCGCCCGCTTCGGCGTCGCCCGCGCGACCCTGCGCCAGGCCCTGGAACAGCTGGAGCTGGAGGGCAGGCTCCAGCGCCGCCGCGGCGTCGGCACCACCGTGGCCCCGCCGCGGGTCGGCGTGGCGGTCGGCACCCCGGACCACACCTGGCCCGGCACGGCCGACGACGCCTGGCAGCCGGCCGACTGCCGGCTCGCCGCACCCCCCGCCGCCGTGGCCGACGCGCTGGAGACGGACCGCGACGAACCGGTCCACACCGTCCGCCGCTCCCGCGTGAGCCACGGGCAGCCCGTCGCCGCGGAACTGCTGTACGTCCCGCCGGCCTCGGTGCCCGAGCTCACCGCCATCGACGCGCCCTCCGGCCCGGCACGCGCGCGTGCCGTGCTGCGCGAACTGCAGCGCGGGGACCTGGAGCGGCAGGAGAGCGCCGTCGAGCTGGGCTCGGCCGGCGCGGACGACGCGAAGGAACTGGACCGGCTGCCGGGTGCGCCCGTCCTCGTGGTCACCACCCGCTACCTCGCCGGGGGCCGCACCGCCGCCCTGTCCGTCGCCACCTACCGCGCCGACACCTGTCGGCTGACGTTCGGCGAATCCGGCGATGTGCAGATCCACCACGGCCCCCAGACCCAGGCGTCCTGACCGGCCCGTCGCACGCCACCGGCCCCCCGCCGGTGGCGGGACGCCGACGGGTCAGCGGCGGGCCGTCGCACCCTCCACCGCGAACAGCTGCTCCTCGACATGGTCGAGGGCCAGCCGCAGCGCCCCCGTCGCCACGGCGGCCTCCCCGAGCAGGGACAGGGCCACGCGCGGCGGGCGCAGGCAGTAGCGGGCCAGCTCCCGCCGCAAGGGCTCCAGCACGCCGTCCAGCCCGGCCGCCCAGCCGCCGATGACGACCATCTCGGGATCGAGCGCCAGCGCCAGTGCCGCCACGTCGTGCACCAGCCGCTGGATGAAGCGCTCGACGGCCGCGCGGGCCCGCTCGTCGCCCTCCCGGGCCTCGGCGAAGACCTTGGCCACCGCCTGCTCGTCCAGCGGGTGCAGCGGCTGGTCCGTGGTGGACAGCAGCGTCTCCGGCGTCACGTCCCGGCCCAGCAGGTGCAGCGCGCCGATCTCCCCGGCCGCCCCGCCGTACCCGCGGTGCAGCCGCCCGCCGATCAGCGCCCCCGCCCCCGGACTGAGCCCGGCCAGCACGAACACGATGTCGTCGCTCTCGGTGGCGGCGCCCTTCCAGTGCTCGGCCACCGCCGCCGCGTTCGCGTCGTTCTCCACCAGCACCGGGCACTTGAAGGAACGGCTCAGCCGCTCACCCAGACCGAGCCCCGTCCACCCCGGCAGCGCCGTGCCCAGCCGCACCGTGCCGTCCGCCTCGACGATGCCGGGCGTGGCCGCGCCGACCGCCCGCAGCGAGCCGCGCGCCACCCCGGCCCGGCGCAGCAGCTCGGCGACGGCCGTGCGCAGCCGCTCCAGCCGCTCGTCGGCCGGCGCGTCCTCGGCCACGTCCTTGGCCTGGGCCCCGATCACCCGGCCGTCCAGGCCCGACAGGAGCGCGGCGACGCGGTGCGGGCCGATCTCCAGGCCCAGCAGGTGTCCCGCCTCCGCCCGGAACCGGAACCGCCGGGCGGGCCGCCCCTGCCGCCGGGCCGTACCCTCGTCGGCGGCCGCCTCGACGACCAGGCCGGCCTCGATCAGCCCCTCGACGACCCCCTCGACGGTCGGCCGGGACAGCCCCGTCACCCGGGTGATCTCGGTCAGCGTCGCGGAGTCCGTCGCACGCAACGCGTGCAGCACCACGGCGGAATTGATCCTCCGCAACAGCGACGGGTCCCCGCCGGTCAGGCCTGCCACGGTCCGTCCTCCCAGCTCGTGCGCGTGTTGGCCGGATGGTACTCGGCCGCTCCGACCCCGGCGAGTTCCGGCCTCCGTTTCCCGGTCCGCCGGGCGTCCTCACCCGGGCGCCACGAACCCCGACTCGTACGCCGTGATCACCGCCTGAGTGCGGTCCCGCGCCCCGAGCTTCGCCAGTACGGCGCTCACATGCGACTTCACCGTCTCCGTGCCGACCACCAGCCGCGCGGCGATCTCCGCGTTCGACAACCCGCGCGCCATCAGCCGCAGCACCTCGCCCTCCCGCTCGGTCAGCCGGGCCCGTGCCAACGCGGCGCGGGCCGCCCGGTTCCCGCCGCCGTCGCCGTACTCGGCGGCCAACTGCCGTACCGAGGCCGGGAACAGCAGGGACTCGCCCTCGGCGATCAACCGCACCGCGTGCACGATCTCGGCCGGGCGGGCGCGCTTGAGCAGGAAGCCGTCGGCGCCCGCGCGCAGCGCCTCGTACACGTACTCGTCATTCTCGAAGGTCGTCACCACGAGGATCTTCGGCGGGTCCGCCACCGTCCGCAGCAACGCGCGCGTGGCCTCGATGCCGTCCAGCAAGGGCATCCGGACGTCCATGGCGACCACGTCCGGCCGGGTCTGCCGCACCAGCGGAACGACCGCCGCCCCGTCGGCCGCCTCGCCGACCACCTCGATGTCCGGCTGCGCCTCCAGCACCGCCCGCAGACCGGCGCGCACCAGGGGTTCGTCGTCGACGAGGAGCACTCTGAGCGGCATCCGCCCAGCGTAGATCAGCCCGGTGGCAGCTCGACGCGTACCTCCCAGTCACCGGCGCCGTCCGGGCCGGTGTGCGCCCGTCCGCCCAGCAGCGCGGCCCGCTCGCGTATCCCGCGCAGTCCGCTGCCGCGACCGGGCGCGGCCCTCCCGTCCGGCAACGGGTTGCGCACCTCCAGAGTGAGCGTGCCGTCCGCGACCCGGACGCGCACCCGGGCCGGCACGGCACCCGCGTGCCGCAGCACATTGGTCAGCGCCTCCTGGAGGATGCGGTAGCCCTCGCGCGAGACCGGACCCGGCAGGGTCTCCAGCGGGCCGGTGACCTCGGCGTCGACCTTGGCGCCGGAGGCCCGGGCGGACTCCAGGAGGCGGTCGGCGTCCGCGAGCGTCGGCCGGGCGCTCACCGGCCGCTCCGCCTCCCGCAGGACGCCGAGGACCCGTTCCAGATCCTCCAGCGCGGCCCGCCCGGTCTCCTCGATCGCGGTCAGCGCGCGGTCGGTGAACTCCGGGCTGTTCGCCGCGCGGGCGGCCCCCGCCTGGACGACGGCGACGGTCAGCGCGTGGCCGATGGAGTCGTGCAGCTCGCGGGCGATGCGGTTGCGTTCCAGGAGCTGCTCGGTTCGCTCCTCCAGGGCGGTGAGCCGCTCGGCGGCGGAGGGACCGAGCAGCGCACGGGCCCCGGCCGTGGCCAGCGCGCCGAGGCCGACCACGGCGCCGTACAGGGCGAGGAGGGGGAGCGGTGCGAGGAGCGCGTACGCCCAGTGCGGCGCGGTGTCCCGCAGCACCGGGATGTCGTCGACCCGGCGACCCGCGGCGTGCCGGACCAGTTCGACGGTGAGGATCGGCAGCCAGACGCAGGCACCCGCGGTCAGCAGTCCCAGGACGAGCCGGCATTGCATCCACACCACCGTGCGCAGCCGGTCCCGCCCGGTCGCCGACGGGGCCACCGAGAAGCCGCCGTCCCCCTGACCCGGCGTGAGGAGCCACCGGGCCTGCACGCCCTCGCCGGTTCGCACCGCCGGAATGAGACCGACCGGAAGCAACAGGGCCGCCGGCACCCAGATGCTGGATTCGCCGTCGATGAGCACCCAGACGCTCACGATCAGCATCGGCACCCACAGGTACACGAACCGTGTGTAAGTAGCCCCCCGGAACAGCGGGCGCAGGAAGCGGACCATTCGCCCATCGTGCCAGCCGCAACCGACACCCGGCTCCCCCGCGCGGGGGAGGCGGTCTCCACCGGCGGGGGAGGCCAACGCCCCGCCCCGACCGGCACGCTGCTGCCATGACCAGCATCGACGTCCAGCACCTCACCAAGGAGTACGGCACCCGACGAGCCGTCGACGACCTCACCTTCACCGTGCGCCCCGGCCGCGTCACCGGCTTCCTCGGCCCCAACGGCGCCGGCAAGTCCACCACCATGCGGCTCGTCCTGGGACTGGACCGGCCCACCTCCGGGACCGCGACCGTCGGCGGACGCGCCTACACCACCCTGCAGGAGCCGCTGCGGCAGGTCGGCGCCCTGCTCGACGCGGACGCCGCCCACGGCTCCCGCACCGCCCGGAACCACCTGCGCGTCCTTGCGGCGAGCAACCGCGTCCCCGCGCGGCGGGTCGACGAGGTGATGGAGGAGACGGGCATCGCGTCCGTGGCCCGCCGCCGGGTGAAGACGTTCTCCCTGGGCATGCGCCAGCGGCTGGGCATCGCCGCCGCGCTGCTGGGCGATCCCGAAGTGGTGATGCTGGACGAGCCGTCCAACGGGCTGGACCCCGAGGGCATCATCTGGATCCGCGAACTGCTGCGCCGGATGGCGGCCGAGGGGCGCACCGTCCTGGTCTCCAGTCACCTGATGAACGAGACCGCGTCCTTCGCCGACCACCTGGTCGTCCTCGGCCGGGGCCGCCTGCTGGCCGACACGCCGATGCGGGAGTTCATCGACGCGCGCGTGCGGCCACGGGTGCGCGTCCGGACGCCGGACGCGACCGCGCTGAAGGCCGCCCTCGCCCGGCACGGCCACGACGCCGTGGAACACGCCGACGGCCACTGGACCGTGCCCGACGCGCGCGTGGAGGACATCGGCCGGATCGTGTCCGGCGCGGGCGTGTCCGTCCTCGAACTGGCCGCGGACGAAGGCACGCTGGAACAGGCCTACCTCGACCTGACCGCCACCGAGACCGAGTTCACCGCACAGCCCCAGGAGGCCTGACCATGAACCTCACGCCCGTCCTGCGCGCGGAGGCGCTCAAGGTGCTCACCCTGCGCTCGCTGTGCGGCACCCTGCTGGCACTGTTCGCCGCCACCACGGCGTTCTCCGCGCTGGCGGGGGTGTCCGACACCTCCGCCCCGGACTTCGACCCGCTGTTCATGGCCCTGTCCGGGGTCATGCCGGGCCAGATCGCGGCCATCGCCTTCGGAGCCGTCGTCGTCTCCAGCGAGTACCAGGGCAACGGGATCCGGCTCACCCTGGCCGCGGTTCCGCAGCGGGGCCGGTGGTTCGCGGCGAAGCTGGCGGTCGTCGCCGTACCGGTGCTCGCGGTGGGGCTGGTCACCGCGCTCGCCGCGCTGCTCGCCGCGCGTGCGGGCCTCGGCACGGCGGCGGACGGACTCACCGTCGGCGAGCAGGTCCGCGGCGTCGTGGGCGGCGGGATCTACCTCATGCTCATGGCCCTGTTCGCGGCCGGGCTCACCGCCCTGTTCCGCAGTGGCGTGGCCACCCTGTCCACCCTGATCCCGTTCATCCTCATCGTCTCCTTCGTGATCGGGGACGCGGCGGGCACCGTCGCCGACTTCCTGCCGGACAAGGCGGGCCAGATCGCCCTGTACCGGACGTACGACGGGACCCTGGGACCCTGGACGGGGCTCGCGGTGACCGCGCTGTGGGCCGCGGTCGCGCTCCTGGCCGGATTCTGGCGGCTGCGCCGCCGCGACGCCTGACCACGGTTCGCAGGCCGGCTGACGCCCCGCCAATTGTCAGTGGCGGCGGGTTTACTGGACGCATGAACATCGCGCGGCACCTCGCCCTCGTCGACGAGCTGTGCTTCCGGCCCTTCCCGGCGGAGCACGGCCCGTCGGACGGGGGCACCGCGGGTCCCGGGTACTTCACCGCGGTGCTGGAGGGCAGCCGCGGCCTCGGCGGCCGGGACCCCGGGGAGCGGGCGGCGACGGTCGAGCAGTACGAGAAGGACAGGGACGCCCTGTACGAACGACTCGCCCGGCGCTGGGGCGAGACCGCCCCGTTCAACCTGCAGACGGTCCTGCTGCGGACCGAGCGGGAGGAGATACCCGAGCCGTGGGCGGACCTGAGTGCCCGGGCGCGGGTGGCGTACCTGTGGGAGGCCGAGGGCACCGGCCGCTGGGTCGCGGTGGCCGTCGCCGACCGCGACGACACGGACGAGGTGCGGCTGCTGGCGGTGGTCACCCAGGAGGCGCCGCCCTGAGCGTCCCGCCTACGCCTGCGGCCGTGGCTCCGCCGCGACCCGCAGCCGGGCGAATTCCTCCGCCATCGTCTGCGCCGTCCAGTGCGCGTTGAGCCCGCTCGGGTTCGGCAGCACCCACACCCGGGTGTCGCCGAAGGTCCGCTCCTGGGGCCCCACCCGGGCCTTCGGTTCGTCGAACGCGGCCCGGTACGCGGTGACACCCACCACCGCCAGCCAGCCGGGCCGCAGCCGCGCCACCTTCCGCGCCAGCAGCCGTCCGCCCTCCCGGTACTCCTCGGCGGTCAGCTCGTCCGCCCGCGCGCTGGCCCGCGCCACGACGTTCGTGATGCCGAGCCCGTACGACGGCAGCTCACCCTGCTCCGACGGCTTCAGCAGCCGGGGCGTGAATCCGGACAGGTGCAGGACCGGCCAGAAGCGGTTGCCGGGGCGGGCGAAGTGGTGGCCCGTCGCCGCCGTCATCAGACCGGGGTTGATGCCGCAGAACAGCACGCGGAGGCCGTCCGCGACGACGTCCGGTACGAGACGGTCGCGGGCGGCCTCCAGCTCGGCCCGGGTGAAGCGGGTCAGAGGATCGCCCCGGGGGTGTAGCCCGCGGCCTCCGGGTGCCGCTTGACGATCTCCTCGATCCGGGCGACGACGGCACCGACCTGGTCGGCCGCGGCACCGGTGAAGGAGAGCTTGTCCGCCATCAGGGCGTCCAGGGCGGCACGGTCCAGCGGGATGCGGTCGTCGGCGGCCAGCTTGTCCAGCAGCTCGTTGCGCTCGGCACCCTGCTCGCGCATGGCCAGCGCGGAGGCGACCGCGTTCTCCTTGATGGCCTCGTGCGCGACCTCGCGGCCGACCCCGGCGCGCACCGCGCCCATCAGCACCTTGGTGGTGGCCAGGAACGGCAGGTAGCGGTCCAGCTCCCGGGCCACGACGGCCGGGAAGGCGCCGAACTCGTCGAGCACGGTCAGGAAGGTCTCCAGCAGCCCGTCGAGGGCGAAGAACGCGTCGGGGAGGGCCACGCGGCGCACCACCGAGCAGGACACGTCGCCCTCGTTCCACTGGTCGCCCGCCAGCTCGCCGGTCATCGAGGCGTAGCCGCGCAGGATCACCATCAGGCCGTTGACGCGCTCGCAGGAGCGGGTGTTCATCTTGTGCGGCATCGCGGACGAGCCGACCTGGCCGGGCTTGAAGCCCTCGGTGACCAGCTCGTGCCCGGCCATCAGCCGGATGGTCTTGGCCAGCGAGGACGGCGCCGCCGCCAGCTGCACCAGCGCGGTGACGACCTCGTAGTCCAGGGAGCGCGGGTAGACCTGCCCGACCGAGGTGAAGGCCTCGGAGAAGCCCAGGTGCTCCGCGATCCGCCGCTCCAGCTCGGCGAGCCTGCCCGCGTCGCCGCCGAGCAGGTCCAGCATGTCCTGGGCGGTGCCGACCGGGCCCTTGATGCCGCGCAGCGGGTAGCGGCCCAGCAGCTCCTCCACCCGGCCGTAGGCGACCAGCAGCTCGTCGGCGGCGGTGGCGAAACGCTTGCCCAGCGTCGTGGCCTGCGCGGCGACGTTGTGCGAGCGGCCGGCCATCACCAGTTCGCCGTACTCGCCGGCCAGCTTGCCGAGGCGGGCCAGGACGGCCACCGAGCGGTCCCGGATCAGCTCCAGCGAGAGCCGGACCTGCAGCTGCTCCACGTTCTCCGTGAGGTCGCGGGAGGTCATGCCCTTGTGCACGTGCTCGTGCCCGGCGAGGTCGTTGAACTCCTCGATCCGCGCCTTCACGTCGTGCCGCGTGACCTTCTCGCGCTCGGCGATCGAGGCCAGGTCGACCTGGTCCAGGACGCGCTCGTAGTCGGCGAGCGCGGCGTCGGGCACCTCGATGCCGAGGTCCTTCTGGGCGCGCAGCACGGCGAGCCAGAGCTGCCGCTCCAGCCTCACCTTCTGCTCGGGCGACCAGAGCGTGGCGAGCTCGGCGGAGGCGTAGCGTCCGGCGAGGACGTTCGGGATTCGGGGCTTGGCGGGAGCGGAAGTCACGTGGACGGATTCTACTGGCGATTCGTGCAGGTCGGCGCCGCGGGGCCGTTCGTCGGAAGCTACGAAGGGGCCTGCGGCGCCGGGGATCACCGCGCGGGGTCCTCGTAGGGGAGCAGGTCCGGACGCTTGGGCGGCAGGCCGTCCCCGGACGAGCGGCCGGTCAGCCGGCGGCCTATCCAGGGCAGCAGGTGCTGCCGGGCGAACCGGACGTCGGCGGTCCGGCGGGCCGTCCAGCCCGGCGGCGGGGTCGGCGGGACCGGAGCGTGCCAGTCGGGGTCCTCGGGCTCGTGGCCGAGCGACTGCCACACGGCCTCGGCGACCCGGCGGTGCCCCTCGGCGGTCAGGTGCAGCCGGTCCACGTCCCACAGGCGCGGATCGGCCAGCGACTTGGCGCCGTACAGGTCCACGACCACGGCGCCGTGCCGCTCGGACAGGTCGTCGACGATCGCGAACAGCGCCTCCATGCGCGGCCGGAACCGCTCCAGCACGGGACCCTGGCGGCCGGGGCTGCGCATCAGGACGAGCTGCTTGCAGCTCGGCGCCAGCCGTTCCACCGCCTGCGTGAGCAGGTCCCGCACCCGGGCCATGTCGCACTTGGGGCGCAGCGTGTCGTTGAGCCCGCCGACCAGCGTGATCACGTCGGCGCCCATGGCCGCGGCCACGTCCACCTGCTCGTCGACGATCTGGCCGATCAGCTTGCCGCGCACCGCCAGGTTGGCGTACCGGAAGCCGGGGGTGCGGGCCGCCATCCGGGCGGCGAGGAGGTCGGCCCAGCCCCGGTAGGAGCCGTCGGGCAGCAGGTCCGACATGCCCTCGGTGAAGGAGTCGCCGACGGCGACGAGACTGGTGTACGCGGGGTTCGTCTGCATGGCGACGGAAATGGTATCGCCTGTGTCCCCTGCACATACCCACCGGTCGGTCGCCCTCCGGTGCTCCGGTCCGCGGGCCCGGGAGGCGGCGGGCTCAGGTCCGTTGCCCGAACAGCTCCCGCAGGACGTCCTCCATGGTCACCAGACCGGCCAGCCGTCCGTCGGAGCCGAGCACCGCCGCCAGGTGGGTACGGCTGCGCCGCATGGCGGTCAGTACGTCGTCCAGCGGGGTGCGCTCGCGCACCCGGGCGATGGGCCGCATGTCCCGCAGGCGGAACGGCAGGTCGCGCGGCGAGGCGTCCAGGGCGTCCTTCACGTGCAGGTAGCCGACGATCCGCCGCCCGTCGTCCACCACGGGGAAGCGGGAGAACCCCGACTGCGCCGACAGCCGCTCCAGCTGCTCCGGGGTGATGCCCACGCGCGCGTGGACGACGCGTTCCAGCGGCAGCACCACGTCCCGCACGGGCCGGCGTCCCAGCTCCAGGGCGTCGTACAGCCGCTCCCTGGCCCGGTCGTCGATCAGCCCGGCCTCCCCGGCGTCCTTGACGATCTGGGCCAGCTCCGCGTCCGTGAACGTCGCCGCCACCTCGTTCTTGGCCTCGACCCTGAGCAGCTTGAGCAGCCCGTTCGCGAAGGCGTTGACCGTGAAGATCACCGGACGCAGGGCCCGGGAGAGCGCCACCAGCGGCGGCCCGAGGAGCAGCGCGCTGCGCACCGGCTCGGCCAGCGCGATGTTCTTCGGCACCATCTCGCCCAGCAGCATGTGCAGATACGTCGCCAGCGCCAGGGCGATCACGAAGGACACCGCGTGCCCGGCGCCCGAGGGCACGCCCATCGCGTGGAACACCGGCTCCAGCAGATGCGCGATCGCCGGTTCCGCGACCACGCCGAGGACCAGCGTGCACAGCGTGATGCCCAGCTGCGCCGCCGCCAGCAGCGCCGACACGTGCTCAAGGCCCCACAGCACCCGCTTCGCCCGGGCGTCGCCCTCCTCGGCGTACGGCTCCACCTGGCTGCGGCGCACGGAGATCAGCGCGAACTCGGCGCCCACGAAGAACGCGTTGACGACCAGGGTCGCCAGACCGATCAGCAGCTGTACGGCGGTCACCGGCCGGCCTCCCCTTCGTCCTCCCCGCCGCCGGAACCACCGCGGGAACCGCCGCCGGAACCGGCGTCGGGCCGGTCGGTCCCGTCGGGGCTGTCCGCCGTGTCGGCGGTGTCGTCGAGAGGTGCGTGCATCAGCACCCGGGCGGCCCTGCGCCCCGTGGCGTCCACCACGTCCAGCCGCCAGCCGGCCACGTCGAGACTGTCGCCGACGACGGGGATGTGGCCGAGACCGGCCGCCACCAGCCCCGCGACCGTCTCGTACGGTCCCTCGGGCACCCGCAGCCCCAGCCGCTCCAGCCGGTCCACGCGGGCGGAGCCGTCCGCCCAGTACAGCGCGTGGCCCGCCTCGTCCGTGCCGGCCGGGTCCAGGTCGGGCGTCTCGTGCGGATCGTGTTCGTCCCGCACCTGGCCGACGACCTCCTCGACGATGTCCTCCAGCGTGGCCACCCCCGCCGTGCCCCCGTACTCGTCGATCACCACGGCCATGGTGCGCCGCCCGGAGAGCCGGTCCAGGAGCCGGTCCACGGTCAGCGACTCGGGGACGAGCAGCGGCTCGCGCATCAGGTCGGCGACCGGCATCCCGGGCCGCCGCTCGGCGGGCACCGCCAGCACGTCCTTGACGTGCGCCGTCCCGACCACGGCGTCGAGGCTGTCCCGGTAGACCGGGAACCGGGACAGCCCCGTCGCCCGCGTCGCGTTCGCCACGTCCTCGCACGTCGCCCTGGCGTCGAGGGCCACGACCTGGACCCGCGGGGTCATCACCTGCTGGGCCGTCAGATCGGCCAGGTTCAGCGTGCGCACGAACAACTCGGCGGTGTCCGCCTCCAGCGCCCCCTCCTTGGCGGAGTGCCGGGCGAGCGCCGCCAGCTCCTGCGGACCGCGCGCGGACGCCAGCTCCTCGGCGGGCTCTACACCGAAGCGGCGCACCACCCGGTTGGCGGTGTTGTTCAGGTGCGTGATGAAGGGCCGGAAGGCGGCGCTGAACCAGCGCTGCGGGCCGCCCACCCGCTTGGCCACGGCCAACGGCGAGGAGATCGCCCAGTTCTTCGGCACCAGCTCGCCGACGATCATCAGGAAGACCGTCGACAGGGCCGTGCCCAGCACCAGCGCCAGGGAGGACGCCGCCGAACGCGACACGCCCAGGTCCTCCAGCGGCCCCGCGATCAGCGCCGCGACCGACGGCTCGGCGAGCATGCCGACCACCAGATTGGTGACCGTGATGCCGAGCTGCGCGCCGGAGAGCTGGAAGGTCAGGTTCCGGACGCCCTTGAGGGCGCTCGCCGCGCCCCGCTCACCACGGGCCGCGGCCCGCTCCAGCTCGCCCCGTTCGACGGTGGTCAGCGAGAACTCGGCCGCGACGAAGGCGCCGCACGCGAGCGAGAGCAGGATCGCCACCAGCAGCAGGAGCACTTCGGTCATCGGGTCACCTCGGACCCATGATCGGCCAGGACCCGGAGGTTCGCCCGATGCTCAAGCCTTCAACCTTTCACTCCGCGGCCGCTCGGTCGCCGAGGTGCTTCACCCAGCGCCGCCACTGCTCCTGCGGCTCGTACCCGGCGGCCCGCCAGGCATGCCGGGCCCGCTCGTTGCGCACCAGCACCATCGCGTCCCCGCGGCGCCCGCCGAGCCGGACGAAGCGCTCCTCGGCCGCGTCGAGCAGGGCCGAGCCGATGCCCCGGCGCCGGTGGTCCGGGTGCACCGCCAGCCGGTACAGATGGCAGCGCCAGCCGTCGAAGCCCGCGATCACCGTGCCCACCAGCTCCCCGTCGCGCTCGGCCAGCAGCAAGGACTCCGGGTCGCGCGCCACCAGGCGCTCCACGCCCGCCCGGTCGTCGCTGATGCTCGTCCCCTCGGCGGCCGTCTTCCAGAAGGCCAGCACGGTGTCCAGGTCCTCGGGCCCGCCGGGCCGTATGCGCAGATCGGTCATGCCGCGATCCCACCACGCGTGCCGGAGCCCCGTGCGGTGATTCCGGCATGCGGACCGGCCCGGCCCCCGGCGTCGCGGCCGCGGCGCGCGGCGGGGGGTCAGTCCTCGCGCAGGGCCCGCAGCACCGGCGCGAAGGCCTCCATGAACGGCTCCAGCACCGTCAGATAGGTGAAGCCGTACCGCTCGCGCTGCGCCCGCACCTGCGCGGTGATCTGCTGCAGGGTGCCCGCCAGGAGGATCGGCAGCTCCAGCACCTGCTCCGGGGTGAGATGAGGGATGCGCTCCAGGTAGGGCCGGACGGCGGACTCGCGGTCCTCCGTGACGGCGACCATCTGTATGAGCAGGTTCAGCTCCGCCGGCTCCTTGCGGCCGGCGGCGAGCTCCCGGTACCGGGCGACGCGCTCGTCCAGCTCCTCGGCCGTGATCGGCGCCAGCCGGCCCGTCGTGCTGCCCCGCACGGTGCGCCCGCCGGTGAACGCGGCGACGTCCGCGTGCCGGGCGGTCAGCTCCAGCATCCGGTCGCCGTTCGCACCGATCAGCAGCGGCACCCCGGGGCGCTGCACGGGCCGGGGCAGGTGCTCCTCGTCGCCCAGCAGCCGCTCCAGCTCCTCCACCGTGCGCCGCAGATGGTCCACCCGCTCGCCCGGCGAGCCGAAGGCCAGTCCGGCGGTGTCGTGCTCCGCGCGTACGTAGCCGGTGCCGAGCCCGAGTTCCAGCCGCCCGCCGGTCAGCGCGTCGGTGGTCGCCACCTCCCGGGCCAGCAGCGCCGGATTCCAGAAGCCCGCGTTGAGCACGAACGTGCCCAGCCGGGGCCGTTCGGTGGCCCGGGCCGCGGCGACCAGGGCCGGGAACGGCGCCGGCATGCCGAGGTGGTCCGGCACCAGGATCACGTCGTAGCCGAGTTCCTCGGCCCGCCGGCACTTGGCGTCCCACTCGTCTGCGGGGGCGGCGCTCGTCAGGTTGACGCCGAAGCGGAACGGGCGCGACATGAACTCTCCTCACGCACAGGGGGCTTCCGGTCACGGCGAGTCAATCACTCCCGCGGCCGGAACGGGAAGACCGCCGAGCGCCCTTGCCGCTGCTAGCGCTCCGGCGCTAGCTTCGAGGTATGGCGAAGACCCAGAAGGCCCAGCTGAACGTGCGGGTGGACGAGGGCACCGCGCGGGCGGCCCGGGAGAAGGCCCTGGCCCGGGGCCTGAGCGTCAACCGCTACATCGAGGAACTGGTCCGGCAGGACACCGGCGAGGCCGGCCGCACCTTCGTCGAGGCCGCCGCCGACTTCATGCGGCAGTACGAGAAGGTGTTCGCCGAGGAGATCGCCGAGGGCCGTCGCTGAGCCGTCGCACACCCACCGGATGAACGACCTCACCATCGATCTCGCCTGGCTGCTGATGCTGGCCGAGCAGCGCACCCCCGGTGATCCGCAGGTCACCGACTGGGGAGCGCTGGTCGCCGCCGTCGCGCGCCACCGGGCCGAGATATTCGGCACGCCCGTGTACGACACCCCGCACGCCCGCGCCGCCGCGCTGCTCCAGCTGCTGATCCACGTCCCGGCGCTGGAACGCTCCAACGCCCTGTTCGCCTCCGCGGTCGCCTACGCCTACCTGGTCGCCAGCGGGGTGCGGGTCGCCACCACGCCCGAACGGGTGCGTGACCTCGCGTTGCTGGTGAAGAAGGGCGAGGCGTCGGTCGAGGAGATCGCGGACGAGCTGCGCGGCTGGAGCGGGTGACGGCGGCGCAGATCGGGCCCGCCGGTCAGGACGGGCGCCAGGCCGTGCCCAGGACGCAGTACGAACTCGGCAGGGCCGGACCGTTCTCCGGCATCATCACCTGCCGGTAGGGCCCGAGCGTGAAGCCCGCGTCCCGCAGCGCGGCCACCGGTTCGCGCGAGAGGTGGCAGCCGCCGGACAGGGGAGGCCACAGCGTCCGGTCGAGCGCGCGCTGGGTGGCGGTCATCACCCGCCCGCCGCCCAGGCCGTGCTCGAAGAACCGCAGCTGTCCGCCCGGCCGCAGGACCCGCCGCAGCTCCGCGAGCGCGCGGGGCACGTCCCGGACGCTGCACAGTACCAGCGAGAGCACGGCCGCGTCGAAGGCCTCGCTCTTGACCGGCAGGGCCTCCGCCGCACCCGGTGCCACGTCCACCGGCACCCCGGCGCGCTGCGCCGACTCCACCGCCAACTGACGCAGCACGCGCTCGGGTTCGATGGCGACGACCTCGGAGACGGTGCCCGGGTAGTGCGAGAAGTTCAGCCCGTTTCCCGCGCCGACCTCGATCACCCGCCCGGACAGCCCGGTGAGCATCCGTTCGCGTACCCGGGCCATGCCCATCCGGGTCTCGGCACTCACACTGAACCGGGCGTAGTAGCGGGCGAAGAGCGGATGGTGCACCGCGTCGTGCGGCACCCCGCGGGCCCGGGCGGATCGCAGCGGCATGGGACCTCCCTCACGAGGTGACGCCTCACCGCGATTGTCCCCCGCCCCGCCGCCCCGCACCCACCGCGCGAGCGACTCTCTCGGAGCGCCCCCTGACCGGCTCTGGCCCCGGGGCGCCCTCACTGCGGGCGTGGTCCGGTCCCGCCGACCGCCCACCGCCGGTCGGCGGGGCCCGCCCGCCGGCGGTCGGCGAGGGGCCGGACCTGCCCGTTCGCCTGTCCTGGCCGGGGCCCGGGGCCGTGCGCCCCCAGGGGGACGGTCACGGAGCGTGCCGGGTGACGAAGGCGTCCGTGTCCCAGGTGCCGTCCAGCGCGGGCGCCAGCCAGTCGGGTGCCGACGAGCGGAAGGCCGCCGGGGAGAGGCTCCCCGCTCCGGCGGGCACGGCGCCGAGGAGGGGGGCGCCGGACACGTCCGGGAGGTCCGCGAGGTTGCAGCGGGCGGCGAGGTCCGGGGACCCCGGCCAGCTGCCGATCACCAGCCCCGGCAGCTCCAGGCCGCGGGAACGCAGCTCGCGCGCCGTCAGCTCCGTGGTGTTGAGCGTGCCCAGTCCCGGCGAGGTCACCACCAGCACCGGTGCGTCCAGGAGACCGGCGACGTCCGCCAGCGTCCCGCCGGCCGCGTCGAAGCGCACGAGCAGCCCGCCCGCGCCCTCGACCAGCACCAGGTCGTGTTCGGTGGCCAGTTTGGCCGCCGCCTCCGCGACCTCGCCGGGGCGCACCGGCGCCCGCCCGGCCCGGCGCGCGGCCGTGCCCGGCGCCAACGGCTCGGGGAACCTGGCCACTTCGGCGACCGTCACGTCACCCGCGAGCCGTGCCACCTCCTGGGCGTCCCCGGCCTCGTCCGGTCCGACCCCCGTCTGCGCGGCCTTCAGCACGGCCACCGACCGGCCGCCCGCCAGGGCCGTCGCGGCGACGGCGGCGGTCACGACCGTCTTGCCGACCTCCGTGCCCGTCCCCGTGATCACCAGTACCGGCATCTCATCCCTTCCGTGCCGCCGCGCACACCGCGCGGGCGATGCGGGCCACGTCCGCGTCGCCCGTGACGTACGGCGGCATCGTGTAGACCAGGTCGCGGAACGGGCGCAGCCACACGCCCTCGCGCACGGCCGCCTCCGTCGCCGCCCGCATGTCGACGGGGTGGTCCAGCTGCACCACCCCGATCGCGCCGAGCACCCGCACGTCGCGCACGCCCGGCAGCCCGGCGGCGGGCGCGAGCCCCTCGCCGAGGCCCGTCTCGATCCGCTTCACTTCCGCGCGCCAGTCCTGGCCGAGCAGCAGCCCGATCGACGCGCAGGCCACGGCCGCCGCCAGCGGATTGCCCATGAACGTCGGTCCGTGGGCCAGCACCGGCACCTCGCCGCGGGAGATGCCGTCGGCCACCCGCGACGTGCACAGCGTGGCCGCCATCGTCAGATAGCCGCCGGTCAGCGCCTTGCCCACGCACATCACGTCCGGCGTCACCGCCGCGTGCTCCGCCGCGAACAGCGCGCCGGTGCGCCCGAAGCCGGTCGCGATCTCGTCGAACACCAGCAGCACGTCGTGCGCGTCGCACGCCTCCCGCAGCACCCGCAGATACGCGGGGGAGTGGAAGCGCATCCCGCCCGCGCCCTGCACCACCGGCTCCACGATCACCGCGGCCAGTTCGCCGGCGTGCCGCTCGACCAGCGACCGCAGGTGGTCGGCGTACGCCTCCTCGTACTGCGCCGGGGGCGCGTCCGCGAAGACCTGGCGCGGCAGGACGCCGGACCACAGCTCGTGCATCCCGCCCTCCGGGTCGCACACCGACATGGGCTGCCAGGTGTCGCCGTGGTAGCCGCCGCGCCAGGTGAGCAGGCGTTGCTTGCCGGGACGGCCGAGCGAACGCCAGTACTGCAGGCACATCTTGACGGCGACCTCGACCGACACCGACCCGGAGTCGGCCAGGAACACGTGCTCCAGGCCTTCGGGTGACATGTCGACAAGGAGCTTCGCCAGCCGTACGGCGGGCTCGTGGGTGAGCCCGCCGAACATCACGTGGCTCATCCGCTCCAACTGCTCGCGCGCGGCCTCGTTCAGCACCGGGTGGTTGTAGCCGTGGATCGCCGACCACCAGGAGGACATCCCGTCGACCAGCTCCCCGGAGCCGTCGGCCGGCCGCAGCCGGACCCCGCTCGCCGACTCCACGACGAGCGGGTCCTGCCGGCCGGGCATGGGTCCGTACGGGTGCCAGACGTGCCGCCGGTCCAGCGCCAGCAGCTCGGCGACGTTCAACGCGGGCTCAGGCATTGGGCGCGAGGTCCGTCCCGGCCCCGCGGCGGCGCACCGCCACCAGGTCCGTACGGGGCTCCTTGGCGGGGCGCGGCCCGGTGGCGGCCGCGGGCGCGGTGGTGGCCGCGGGCGCAGGGGCGCACACCCCGCCGCCCGTGTGCGCGCCGCAGCCGCCACCGCTTCCGTGCGACCCGCATCCGCCGTCGCCCTCGTGCGCGCCGCAGCCGCCGTCCCGGGCGGCCGCGCGGTGCTCGGGCAGGGTGACCTCCCCGGCGCCCTCCACCTCGAAGCCGGCGTCCGCGATCATCTCCAGGTCGGCGTGGCCCGCCTGGCCCTCGCTGGTGAGGTAGTCGCCGAGGAAGATCGAGTTGGCCAGGTGCAGGGCGAGTGGCTGCATGGTGCGCAGGTGCACCTCGCGTCCGCCCGCGATGCGCACCTCGACGTCCGGGCAGACGAACCTCGTCATCGCCAGGATGCGCAGGCACCGCTGCGGGGTGAGGTGCCACTCCTTGGCCAGCGGCGTGCCCTCCATCGGGATCAGGAAGTTGACCGGCACCGAGTCCGGGTCCAGCTCGCGCAGCGAGAAGACCACGTCCACCAGGTCCTCGTCGCTCTCGCCCATGCCCGCGATGAGGCCCGAACACGCGGACAGTCCGGCCGCGTGCGCCTTGTGCACCGTGTCCACCCGGTCGGCGTACGTGTGCGTGGTCGTGATGTCCCCGTACGTTGCCTCGGAGGTGTTGAGGTTGTGGTTGTAGGCGTCGGCACCCGCCGCCCGCAGCCGCTCCGCCTGGCCGTCGGAGAGCAGCCCCAGGCAGGCGCAGACCTCGACGCCCTCGTTCTGCTCCTTGATGGCCTTGATGGTGTCGGAGACCCGGTCCACGTCCCGGTCGGTCGGACCGCGTCCGCTGGCCACCAGGCACACCCGCTTGGCACCCCCGGACACTCCCGCCGCGGCCGCTGCCGAGGCCTGGTCGGGCTTGAGCCAGGTGTACTTGAGGATCTCCGCCTTGGAGCCGAGCCGCTGCGAGCAGTAGGAGCAGTCCTCCGGGCACAGGCCCGACTTGAGGTTGACGAGGTAGTTGAGTTTCACCCGTCGGCCGAACCAGTGACGGCGCACCTTTCCGGCCGCGGCCACCACGTCGAGCACGTCGTCGTCGGAAGTGGCGAGGACGGCGAGCGCCTCCTCGCGGGTCGGCGCCTCGCGCCGAAGCCCCTTGTCCACCAGCGTGTTCAGCAGGTCCATGAGAGCCGATCCTGTCCTAAGGGGCCGTTCGCGGCCAAGGAGAGTTCGCACAACACTGACAGATCGACGTGTGGGTATTGCCACACCTCGCGGGGGTGGCCGGACCGCTAATGTCTGTTCATTGCCTACAAAACCCCGGAGGACCGCCCCATGGCGTTCGGCTGGATCGACGAGCAGGACCGGGCGCGCCGCGAGGCCGGGCTCGTACGGGTGCTGCGCCCCCGTCAGGCGGCGTCGCCGCTGCTGGACCTGGCGAGCAACGACTACCTGGGGCTGGCCCGGCATCCGGAGGTCGTCGAGGGGGCGGCCGCGGCCGCGCGGACCTGGGGCGGCGGCGCCACCGGCTCGCGGCTGGTGACCGGCACCACCGCGCTGCACACCGAACTCGAACGCGAACTGGCCGGGTTCTGCGGGTTCGAGGCCGCGCTGGTGTTCTCCTCCGGGTACGCGGCCAACCTCGCCGCGGTCACCGCGCTGGCACCGCACGGCAGCCTCGTCGTCTCCGACGCGGGCAACCACGCCTCGCTGATCGACGGCTGCCGGCTCGCCCGGGGCACCACGCAGGTCGTCGGGCACGCCGACCCGGACGCCGTGCGCAAGGCGCTGGCCACCCACGAGGGGCCCGCCGTGGCCGTCTCCGACACGGTGTTCTCGGTCGACGGCGACGCCGCGCCGCTGGCCGCGCTGGCCGACGCGTGCCGGGCGCACGGGGCCGGACTGGTGGTCGACGACGCCCACGGCCTGGGCGTACTCGGCGACGGCGGCCGGGGCGCCCCGCAGGGCGCGGGCCTCGCGGGCAGCGAGGACGTGGTCGTGACGGTCACGCTGTCCAAGTCGCTCGGCGCCCAGGGCGGCGCCGTGCTGGGCCCCGCCCGGGTGATCGACCACCTGGTCAACGCGGCCCGTACGTTCATCTTCGACACCGGACTCGCCCCCGCGGCGGCGGGGGCGGCCCTCGCGGCGCTCCGGCTGCTCGGCCGCGAACCGGAGCGTGCCGCGCGGGCCCGCGCCGTCGCCGCCGAACTGCACGCGCGCCTGACCGCCGCGGGCCTGGACGCGGTACGTCCGGACGCCGCGGTCGTCTCGGTGCGCGCACCCTCCCCGGAGGGGGCCGTACGGTGGGCGGCCGACTGCCGGGCGGCCGGCCTGGCCGTGGGCTGCTTCCGCCCTCCTTCGGTGCCCGACGGCATCTCACGGCTCAGACTGACCGCTCGCGGGGACCTCTCCCGGGAACAGATCGAGCGCGCTGTACGGGTGATCGGCGACACGCGGCCATGAGTCGGCGGGACACGGCCGTGCGCCGTCCGGTGTACGGCGGGTCAGCCGCGGTGGACTGCGGCGGTGAACGTCGTCCAGCTCTCGGGGGAGAAGAGCAGGGCGGGCCCGGCCGGGTTCTTGGAGTCGCGCACCGCGAGCAGTCCGGCCCAGCGGTCGGCCGACGGACGGGCCGTCTCCACGCAGTTGTTCGCTCCGGTGCTGTAGCTGCTGCGCAGCCACCGCGCACCGGTCATATCGGTGCTGACAGGGATGTTCCGGGGACGTTCGGACAGGGAGCCTGACATGGTGCCTCCTTACGCGCCTGCCGCGGTCGCGGCGATGAAGTCCAACGAGTCCTCGGGCGAAAGGGCATGGATCAGAAGGGCGTTGAAGGCCTCGGTGTAGGCCTCTAGGTCTTCTTTCCGTTCGAGATGCAGGCTACTCGTCAAGTGGTCGAGAACAACCACGTCCAGATCAGAAGTGCTCGAAAAGGAGAAGATTACGAAAGGGCCGGTGACACCGATGTGCGCCCCGGCGGCAAACGGCAGGACCTGGAGGCGGACATGGGGGAGTCGCGCGGCCTCGACCAGCCGGGCCAGTTGACGGGCCATCACCCCGGGACCGCCCACCTCCCGGCGCAGCACGGCCTCGTCCAGGACCGCGCTCAGCTCCAGCGGCGGCTCGCCGCGCAGCACGTCCTGCCGGGCCAGCCGGACCTCCACCAGCGTGTCCAGCCGGTCGGCCGGCATGCCGTCCACCGCGGCCCGCGTCACCGCGCGGGCGTACTCCGGTGTCTGGAGCAGCCCGGGGACCACCGTGGTCTCCAGCGTGCGCATCGCGCTGGCCTGCGACTCCAGGCTGATGAAGTCGCGGTACGTCGGTGGCAGCACGCCGCGGTAGGCGTGCCACCAGTGGTTGCGTCCCGCCGCGTCCTCGGAGCGCGCCAGCGTCACCAGCAGCCCCAGCAGCTGCTCGTCGTCCACACCGTAGGCGTCCAGCAGTAACCGCACGTCGGAGGGTTTGGCCCCGCTCGTCCCCGTCTCGATCCGGCTGATCTTCGACTGGTGCCAGCCCACGAGCCGGGCCGCCTCACCGCTGGTGATGCCCGCCGACGTGCGCAGGGCGCGCAGTTCCGCGCCCAGCTTCCGGCGGCGCACCACGGGACCGTGCTGCATGGGACAACTCCCCTACTCCTTATGAGCCGCCCGAATACGCTCTGCCGTCGCAGAGTTCACCGCTTCGAGCGACAGATATATGCATATCTTGGTGGATCGCCGCCCTCCACGGGTCTGTTGGTGGCAGTCTGGCGGCGAAGCACCAGTCCGGGACCGTACTCGAACCATCCGCTCCGTGTCGGGCCTGCGGTCCCGTGAGAAAGGGACGACGTCGCCATGGCAGACCATCTGGAAGCATCCGTCACTCTGCCGAGCGATCCCGCCTCGGTGGCCGCCGCGCGGACCTATGTGGTCGGCACCCTGGCGGAGTGGGGGCTGCCCGGCGACGCGGATCTGTCCGAGACCGTGCGGCTCATCGTCTCCGAACTGGCGACCAACGCGGTCCAGCACACCTTCGGGCAGTCGCCCACCTTCACGGTGGACCTCGTCCTCGACCGGGACGAGCGGCTGCGCCTGGGCGTCACGGACAGCCATCCGCGCTTCCCCAAGCGGCTGCCCGCCGCCGTCCAGCAGGACAACGGGCGGGGCATGGTGATCATCCGCTGGCTCACCGCCGAGTGCGGCGGCCGGCTGAGAGTGCGCCCCACGCGCGAGGGCGGCAAGACCATCTCCATCGAACTGCCCTGGACGCCCCCGGGCGGGCCGGTCGCGCCCGCGGGGGTGACGGCGGGGCAGAACGCCGTCACCCCCGCGGACGGGCTACTTGACCCGGCCGTACCAGACGCTTGAGGTCCAGATCTTCTGCAGGCGCACCACGTCCCCGGTCTTCGGAGCGTGCCAGAGCCTGCCCTTCCCGGCGTAGATGCCGACGTGGTAGACGCTGCGACCCGAGTGGAAGAACACCAGGTCACCGGCCTTGCGGTTCTTGGCGGAGACATGGCGGGTCTGGTTGTACTGCTGGGCCGCGGTGCGCGGCAGCTTCTTGCCGGCCTTCTTGAACGAGTACAGCGTCAGGCCGGAACAGTCGAACCGGTGCGGTCCGGTGGCACCCCAGCGGTACGGGGAGCCCTTCTTGGAGGCCGCGATCTTGAGGGCCTTGGTGGCATGGCTCGCCGCGGCCGCCTCGGCGGCGACACCGGGAACCACGACGGAGCCGCCCACGGCGGCGAGGGTGAGGGCAGAGGCCGTACCGGCACGAGCCATCAGGGACGGGACACGATTGAGCGCGGACATGCGCAACCCTTCGTCAGCCGCCTGTGAAGGATGACCTGTCGGATTCGGGCTGGCGAAGTTGCCCGGCCGCACGCGTGCGGCTTCACCCCAAGGACCGCTCGGTCCGGCGCCTCTCGCGGAGGCGGCGGTGCCGGCGACCCGTCGTGCTCGGGTCCTCCACTCCTGCCGATCCACTTCCTCGCGACCGGTCGTCCGGACGGCGGCAGGACTCGGCGTCCGCCCGGACCGCCCCGCCGCTGCGGCGGGGGCTTGTCGTCAGTCACGGATCTTGTCCCGCACCGTGGGGAATTCCCACCGGAACGTGCCCTTTGTGTTGTTACGTCCCACTCGCCCGTTCGGGTCGCCGGCTCGTGTTCCAGGTGCCGCCGAGTGCGGCGAGGGCCCCGGGACCAGCGGCGGAACGGCGCATCGCACCGGCCGGGCGCGGGGCGCCGCAACTTCGACCGGCCACGAATCGGAGGTGTTCCTACGCCGAAAGGGGGTACGCCTTTTGGTCCGTTTCGACTCGGACCTTCTCAGCTCCCGGTGTGCGGCGGGAGGCCGACCCGCGCGGTCCGGCGCTCGCCGTCCAGCACCCGCAGCGCCCGGGCCAGGGTGGCGGCGTGCACCTCCGTCTCGCCGCGCCGGTGCATCAGTGCCAGCGCGTCACGCAGCGCCGTGGCCTTGCCCACCAGCGCCTGGGCGGCCCGCAGGCCGCCGTAGGTGTCGCCGTCGCGCCCGGGGTTGATGCGCCCGAGCAGGTCGACGACGTCCAGGTAGCGGTCGATGACTTCGGCCTCGGC
Organism: Streptomyces hyderabadensis; assembly: GCF_020404845.1. Classification (GTDB taxonomy): domain Bacteria; phylum Actinomycetota; class Actinomycetes; order Streptomycetales; family Streptomycetaceae; genus Streptomyces; species Streptomyces hyderabadensis. Next base: position 94,269 of record NZ_JAIOJZ010000016.1, read on the forward strand.
GCGGGTCAGGGCGGGCAGCGGCGGCAACTCAGGTGGCAGCACGGGCGGATCACCTCGCGCCGGGCGATGCGGGCGGGGTCCTGCGCCCCGGCACGATCCGGTCCACCATCCCGTACTCCAGGGCCTGTTGCGCGTCCAGGACCGTATCCCGCTCGACGTCCGCGTGGATCTGCTCAGGCGTGCGGCCCGTGTGCCGTACGAGGTTCTCCTCCAGACGGGCGCGGACGCGGAGCAGTTCGGCGGCGTGGACGGCCAGGTCGCTCGCCCGGCCCTCCACCGGTTCGGTGAGCGCCGGCTGGTGGATCGCCACCCGGGCGCCCGGCAGTACGGCGCGCTTGCCCGGGGTGCCCGCCGCCAGCAGCACCGCGGCAGACGAACCGGCCTGCCCGAGGCAGGTCGTCGCCACGTCGCAGGTGACGTAGCGCATCGTGTCGTAGATCGCCGTCATGGCGGTGAAGGAGCCGCCGGGCGAGTTGACGTAGAGCTCGATGTCCCGGTCCGGCGCCTGGTGCTCCAGGTGCATGAACTGGGCCGTCACGTCGTTCGCCGAGGTCTCGTCGATCGGCGTCCCGAGGAAGACGATGCGCTCCTGGAGCAGCTTGGAGTAGGGGTCCGTCATCCGGGCCCGGTCGCTCGTGCGTTCGGTGAACTCGGGCAGGACGTGGCGGGCGGACGGTCGGGTCATGGCGAACCCCTCCTCGTGGCAGAACCGGCGTCGGCTGCGCTCTCTGTAAAAAATGTACAGGACGTACGCTTCTCGGGAGTGGAGAAGGGCAAACCGTAAGCTGGGGTCATGGCCTACGAGATTCCGGTGACGCAAGCCAGGGCCGAGCTGGCCGACCTGATCAACCGGGTGGTGTACGGCGGCGAGCGCGTCGTCGTGACGCGGCACGGCAAGCCTCTCGTCGCCCTCGTCTCAGCCGCCGACCTCGAAAGCCTGGAAGAGGCCCAGGAGTCCCCGGACGGCCAGGTGGTCACCTCGGTTGCCGCGGTCCACGACCCGGGCGCCGCGCCCCCGCGGGAGCACCACCGCTTCGGCATCGCCGCAGAGCATCGCGGGCCGAACCCGTCGTAATGCGGACACGCTGGAAGTCGCCGACGGCATCGGTAATCAATCGGTCAAAACCGGGTGACGTGGCCGTAACACTGTAGCCCTAGTCTGCACCCCGATCCACCTGCGGTTTTTCGGAACCGGCGGGTGCGTTCGGGCTGCTCCATGTGTGTTACATCTAGAGCCGTCGCGGTGGCCGCGGCTGCCGGACCGTCCGGTCCTGGCGTGATGCCCTGTGAGGTGGTAAATGCAACTGACCCCGCACGAGCAGGAGAGACTGCTCATCCATGTGGCCGCGGACGTGGCGGAGAAGCGCCGCGCACGAGGCGTCAAGCTCAATCATCCCGAGGTCGTCGCGCTGATCACCGCGCACATCCTCGAAGGCGCCCGGGACGGGCGCAGCGTCGGCGAACTCATGGCCTCCGGACGCAAGCTGATCCAGCGCGACGAGGTCATGGAGGGCATCCCCGAGATGATCCACGACGTGCAGGTCGAAGCCACCTTCCCCGACGGCACCAAGCTGGTCACCGTCCACGAACCGATCATCTGACGGGGGCGGCAGTCGTGATCCCCGGAGAGATCCTCTTCGCCGACGAGCCGGTCGCCTTCAACGCGGGCCTCGAAGTCACCCGCCTGACCGTGCTCAACACCGCCGACCGGCCCGTCCAGGTCGGCTCCCACTACCACTTCGCCGAGGCCAACCCCGGTCTCGAGTTCGACCGCGCCGCGGCGCACGGCAGGCGGCTGGACATCGCCGCCGGCACCGCCGTCCGGTTCGAGCCCGGCATCCCCGTCGACGTGCGGCTGGTCCCCCTCGCGGGCGCCCGGGTCGTCGTCGGACTGCGCGGCGCGACCGGAGGTGCCCTCGATGCCTGAACTGTCCCGCACCGCCTACGCCGACCTGTTCGGCCCGACCACCGGCGACCGCATCCGCCTCGCCGACACCGACCTGCTCGTCGAGATCGAGGAGGACCGCTCCGGCGGCCCCGGCCGCTCCGGAGACGAAGCCGTCTTCGGTGGCGGCAAGGTGCTGCGCGAGTCCATGGGGCAGGCGTGCACCACCCGAGCCGAAGGCGCCCCCGACACGGTGATCACCGGAGCCGTGATCATCGACCACTGGGGGATCGTCAAGGCCGACATCGGCATCCGCGACGGGCGGATCACCGGCATCGGCAAGGCCGGCAACCCCGACACCATGGACGGTGTCCACCCCGACCTGGTCATCGGCCCCGAGACGGAGATCGTCGCGGGCAACGGCAAGATCGTCACCGCGGGCGGCATCGACACCCACGTCCACTTCATCGCGCCCGACGCCGTCCACGAGGCGCTGGCGTCCGGCGTCACCACCCTCATCGGCGGCGGCACCGGCCCGGCCGAGGGCAGCAAGGCGACCACCGTCACGCCCGGTGCCTGGCACCTCGCGCGGATGTTCGCCGCCCTGGAGTCCAGCCCCGTCAACATCGGCTTCCTCGGCAAGGGCAGCACCATGTCGAAGGAGTCCATGCGCGACCAACTGCGCGCCGGCGTCCTCGGCTTCAAGATCCACGAGGACTGGGGTGCGACGCCCGCCGTCATCTCCGCCTGTCTGGACGTGTGCGAGGAGTCCGGCGTCCAGCTCGCCGTCCACTCCGACACCCTGAACGAGGCCGGCTTCGTCGGCGACACCTTCGACGCGGTCGCCGGCCGCACCCTGCACGCCTTCCACGTGGAGGGCGCCGGCGGCGGCCACGCACCTGACATGATCACGGCGGTGTCGCTGCCCAACATGCTGCCGGCGTCGACCAACCCGACCCGGCCGCACACCGTCAACACCGTCGAGGAACACCTCGACATGCTGATGGTCTGCCACCACCTGAACCCCGCAGTCCCCGAGGACCTCGCCTTCGCCGAGTCCCGGATCCGGCCCAGCACCATCGCGGCCGAGGACATCCTGCACGACATGGGGGCGATCTCCATCATGTCGTCGGACGCCCAGGCGATGGGCCGTATCGGCGAGGTGATCCTGCGGACCTGGCAGACCGCGCACGTGATGAAGCGACGGCGCGGCCTGCTGCCCGGTGACACCCGCGCCGACAACCTGCGGGCCCGTCGCTATGTCGCCAAATACACCATCAACCCCGCCGTCGCCCAGGGCATCGAGCACGAGGTCGGGTCCGTGGAGAGCGGCAAGCTCGCCGACCTGGTGCTCTGGGACCCCCGCTTCTTCGGGGTGAAGCCGCAGCTCGTCATCAAGGGCGGCCAGATCGCGTACGCGCAGGTGGGCGACGCCAACGCCTCCATCCCCACGCCGCAGCCCGTCCTGCCGCGCCCGATGTTCGGGGCCCTGGGGACCGCACCCGCGACCAACTCGGTCAACTTCGTGTCCGAGCAGGCCGTGGAGGACGGGCTGCCGGAGCGGCTCGGACTCGGACGGTCCTTCGTGCCCATCCGGTCCACGCGCGGCCGCACCAAGGCCGACATGCGGCAGAACGACGCGCTGCCCCGGGTGGAGGTGGCCGCGGACTCCTTCGCGGTGACCATCGACGGCGAACTCGTCGAACCCGCCCCCGTCGCCGAGCTGCCGCTGGCCCAGCGGTACTTCCTCTTCTGAGCGCCGGGATGACCCGCGCCGCACTGCTCGTCCTCGCGGACGGCCGCTTCCCCGCCGGCGGGCACGCCCACTCCGGCGGGGCGGAGGCCGCCGTCCGGGCGGGACGCATCACCGACGCCGCGAGCCTGGAGTCCTTCTGCCGGGGGCGGCTGCACACGAGCGGGGTCGTCGCGGCGTGCGTCGCGGCGGCCGCCGCCCTCGGTGTCGACCCGGGGCAGCTCGACCGGGCCGCCGACGCCCGCACCCCGTCGCCCGCCCTGCGGGTGGCGGCGCGCAGGCTGGGTCGGCAGCTGATGCGGGCCGCCCGGGCGACCTGGCCGAGCCCCGAACTCGACGCCCTGGCCTCGCGGTTCCCCAAGGGGGCCCACCAGCCCGTGGTGCTGGGACTGGCCGCGCGTGCGGCCGGTCTCGGGCCGCTCGACGCCGCGTACTGCTCCCTCTACGAGGGGGTGAGCGGGCCCGCGACGGCCGTCGTGCGGCTGCTCGGTCTCGATCCGTTCGACGCGACGGGGGTGCTGGCGCGGCTCTCGGACGACATGGACCGGGTGGCTCAGGAGGCCGTGGAGACGGGCGAGCGCGTCGTGACCGACGGGGTCGACGTGCTGCCCGCGCGGTCGGCGCCGCTGCTGGAGATCGGGGCCGAGGCGCATGCCGCTTGGGCTGTGCGGTTGTTCGCCTCCTAGGCGGGTGGGTTCGCCCCCCGCCGCCCTGTTGGGTTCGCCCCCGCCGCCCCTCCCGTCCCGAACCCAGGGACTCTGCCCCTTCGACCCCCGCCAGGGGGCTCTGCCCCCTGGACCCCCGTTCGGCCTGGACGGCCTCGTCCTCAAGCGCCGGACGGGCTGACAGTCCCCTAGTTTTGACAGGAGCCGTTGTTATGCATCTCGACCATCACCTCGAATCTTCCGCCGCCGTGTCCGCCGATGCCCGGCGGCCCGACGGGACCCGCCGTGCGCTGCGGATCGGGCTCGGTGGGCCCGTCGGGTCCGGGAAGACCGCGACCGTCGCCGCGTTGTGCCGGGCGCTGCGGGAGGAGTTGTCCCTCGCCGTGGTGACCAACGACATCTACACCCGGGAGGACGCCGAGTTCCTGCTCCGCGAGGCGGTGCTGCCGCCCGAGCGGATCAGTGCCGTGGAGACCGGCGCCTGCCCGCACACCGCGATCCGTGACGACATCTCCGCCAACCTGGAGGCCGTCGAGGACCTGGAGGACGAGGTCGGACCGCTCGATCTGGTCCTGGTGGAGTCCGGTGGGGACAATCTCACCGCCACCTTCTCCCGGGGACTCGTCGACGCGCAGGTGTTCGTGATCGACGTGGCGGGCGGTGACGACATCCCGCGCAAGGGCGGCCCCGGGGTCGCCACCGCCGACCTGCTGATCGTCAACAAGACCGACCTGGCGCCGTACGTCGGCTCCGACCTCGCGCGCATGGCCGCCGACGCCAAGGCCGCGCGCGGCGAACTGCCCGTCATCCTGCAGTCGCTCCGGAGCGAGGACGGGGTCCGGGAGGTCGCCGACTGGGTGCGGGAGCGGATCGCCGCGTGGACCGCGTGAGGACCGCCCCGGGCGGCGTCCGGGCGAGCGCCCGCGTGCTCGCCCGCGGCGACGGGCGCGGCGGCACCGTCCTGCCGGTACTGGAGGGCGACGGGCCCCTCGCCGTGCGGCGGACCCGGGGCAGCGGTGCCGAGGCCCGGGTGATGCTGGTCGGCGCGATGAGCGGGCCGCTCGGCGGCGACCACTTCACGGTGACGGCCCGTGCGGCGGACGGCGCCCGCCTGAGCGTCGGTTCGGCCGCCGCCACCCTCGCGCTGCCGGGGCAGGACAAGGCCGGGGCACGCTACGACGTCCGGCTCGGCGTCGACGAGGACGCCGAACTGAACTGGCTGCCCGAGCAGTTGATCTCCGCCGACGGCAGCGACCTGCGCGTCACCACGTCCGTCGACGTCGCCTCCGGGGCGCGGCTGCTGCTGCGCGAGGAGCAGGTGCTCGGGCGGGCCGGGGAGGAACCGGGGCGCCTGACCAGCCGGCTGACGGTACGGATCGACGGGCGGTGCGTCCTCGACCAGGAGCTGGCGTGCGGGCCCGGCGCGCCGGGCGGCTGGGACGGGCCCGCGGGGCTGGCGGGACACCGCGCGGTCGGCCAGCTGGTCGTCGTACGGCCCGGGTTCGCCACCGGGCCGCCGGCGGCCCGGGTGTTCGAGGAGGGGGCGGCCGTCCTGCCGCTGGCCGGGCCCGCCGCGTTGGTGACCGCCGTGGCGCCGGACGCGCTGCGGCTGCGACGGCTGCTGGACGGGGCGCTGGCCTCGCTGGACTGACTTCCCGACGCGGGGGAGACCGCCGGGTCCGTCGATCGAACGCCCTTCTCCGTTTATCGGATTGGCAAAGAAGTAGTACTGGCTCTGTTCTCAGGAATCCCACAGCCGCGAGGATCCCCGTACTTGTCGCGAACACGTACGGGGAGGGCCACTTGAGCACGAGCAGCATGCGGCGGAGGGCGACCGCGTTCGGCACCGCCGGAGCGCTGGTCACCGCCACGCTGATAGCCGGCGCCGTCACGGCACCCGCCGCGAGCGCGGTCCCGGCCGACGGCCACGGGCACGCCCGGGGCTGGGACCGGGAGGCGCGCGGTGCCGCCATCGCCGCCGCCCGCGCCGCCCGGGCCGGCATCGACTGGGCGGACTGCGCCGCCGACTGGAACCTGCCGAAGCCGATCCAGTGCGGCTACGTCACGGTGCCGCTGGACTACGCCAAGCCGAACGGCAAGCAGATCAAGCTCGCCGTCGACCGCATCGGCAACACCGGGGGCAAGGGCGAGCGCCAGGGCGCCCTCATCTACAACCCCGGCGGCCCGGGCGGCTCCGGCCTGCGCTTCCCGGCCCGGGTCACGAGCAAGAGCGCGGTGTGGGCCAAGACGGCCAGGGCCTACGACTTCGTCGGCTTCGACCCGCGCGGTGTCGGCCACTCCGCGCCCATCTCCTGCGCCGACCCGCAGGAGTTCGTCAAGGCGCCCAAGGCCGACCCCGTGCCCGGCTCGGAGGCCGACAAGCTCGCCCAGCGCAAGCTCGCCCGCGAGTACGCCGAGGGCTGCCTCGAACGCAGCGGCGAGATGCTCCCGCACATGACCACGCCGAACACCGCGCGCGACCTCGACGTGATCCGCGCCGCGCTCGGTGAGAAGAAGCTCAACTACCTCGGCGTCTCCTACGGCACCTACCTCGGCGCGGTCTACGGCACCCTCTTCCCGGACCACGTCCGCCGGATGGTCGTCGACAGCGTCGTCAACCCGTCCCGCGACAAGATCTGGTACCAGGCCAACCTGGACCAGGACGTCGCCTTCGAGGGCCGCTGGAAGGACTGGCAGGACTGGGTGGCCGCCAACGACGCCACCTACCACCTCGGCGACACCCGCGCCGAGGTCCAGGAACAGTGGCTGAAGCTGCGCGCCACCGCCGCGAAGGAGCCGCTCGGCGGCGTCGTCGGACCGGCCGAGCTGATCTCCTTCTTCCAGAGCGCCCCGTACTACGACTCCGCCTGGGCGCCGACCGCCGAGATCTTCAGCAAGTACGCCGCCGGTGACACCCAGGCCCTCGTCGACGCCGCCGCACCCGACCTGTCCGACACCGCGGGCAACGCCTCCGCGGAGAACGGCAACGCCGTCTACACGGCCGTCGAGTGCACCGACGCCAAGTGGCCCGCCAACTGGCGCACCTGGGACCGGGACAACACCCGGCTGCACCGCGACCACCCGTTCATGACCTGGGCCAACGCCTGGATGAACCTGCCCTGCGCCACCTGGCCGGTCAAGCAGCAGACCCCGCTGAACGTCAAGACCGGCAAGGGACTTCCGCCGGTGCTGATCGTCCAGTCCGAGCGCGACGCGGCCACCCCGTACGAGGGCGCCGTCGAACTGCACCAGCGGTTCAAGGGCTCCCGGCTCATCACCGAGCGGGACGCCGGCTCGCACGGCGTCACCGGACTGGTCAACCCGTGCGTCAACGACCGGGTGGACAGCTACCTGCTCACCGGCAAGGTGGACGCGCGCGACGTGACCTGCGCGCCGCACGCCACGCCCAAGCCGTAACCCGGCGGGCGGACACCTGAGGGAGGGGGCGACCGGTCCGACCGGCCGTCCCCTGTCGGTATCCCGCTACCGTCCCTCGGCCCAGGCGTCCTCCGCCGCGTAGTCGAAGAGGTCGCCGTAGGCCTGGAACATCTTCGGGTACGCCTCCCGCCAGTCCCGCCCCGCCAGCCGCTCCTCGATGAACGCCACCGTCTCAGGAAGGGTGTCGGCGTACCCGGCCACCGGGCGGTAGCCCAACTGCTCCCGCGCCGCGCTCATGTCGCACACCACCGGCGCGGGCACGGTCCACGGCGTGTCGCCCACGCCGTCCACCGGCGGGCCGTCCAGCAGCACGTCCTGCGTCTCGACGCCCATCACCGCGTCGATCGCCGCCGCGATCTCCGCCACCGTCGGGGCGTCCGGGTCCACCGCGTTCAGGACGCGGGTGCCCGGCCGCGGGGCGGCCAGCCGGATCAGCTCGGCGATGTTGCGCACGCTCGCCGGGTGGAAGCGGCTCGCCCCGCCGTACGCGAGCACACGCCGGCGCCTGCCGTCGAGGTTGCGCTTGACGAAGTACAGCTCGCGCGGGGTCCGGCAGTAGGGGCCGTGGATCGCGCCCGCCCGCAGCAGCGTCACCGGCAACCGGTCGCCCGCCGCCAGGAGTTCCCGCTCCAGCGCCGCCTTGCCGGTGCTGTAGGAGCCGTCGCCCGGGCGGATGGTGCGCTGCGTCTCCGGGACCGGCACCGGGTACTCGGGGAAGCCGTCGGGCTCGGCCTGGGTGTCGAAGTTGCGGCCCTTGTCGTCCTCGTAAACCGAGACGCTGGAGATCACCACCGCCGAGCCGACCCGCCCGGCCAGCGAGACCAACTGCCGTGCGTGCCCTGCCCCGTACGCCACCATGTCCACCAGGACGTCGCAGCCCTCGCCCACCGCCGCCGACAGCGCCGCGTCGTCCTCCCGGTCGGCGCGCGCCACCCGTACGTCCTTGGGTCACCGTGCGTCCCGGTCGCCGCCCCGCGAGACGGCCGTCACCTCCCAGCCGTCCCGGGCCAGCGCACCGACCGCCGCCCGTCCGATCTGTCCCGTCGCCCCGATCACCACTGCACGTGTCATACGGCGACCGTAGGCGCCCCGCCACCGGTCGGCCACGCCCTTCTGCCGACGGCAGACGGCGGAACCCTCAGGGCCCCGGCTAGCGGTGCGGCAGCCGGGGGAACCTACGGCCCTGGGCGGCCTTCTCGGCCTCCTCGGCCTTCACGTCCGCCGCGTACCGGTCGACGTACTCCTGACCGGAGAGGCCGAGGATCGCGTAGACGATCTCGTCGGTCACGGCGCGCAGTACGGCCTTCTCGCCCTCCATGCCCGCGTAGCGGGAGAAGTCCAGCGGCTCGCCGAAGCGGATGACCACCGGGTGCAGCTTCGGGATCTTCCGGCCCGGCGGCTGCGCCTCGAAGGTGCCGATCATGGCGCAGGGCACGACCGGCACCCCGGCCCTGAGCGCCATCACCGCGACGCCGACCTTCCCCTTGTACAGCCGGCCGTCGTGCGAGCGGGTGCCCTCCGGATAGATGCCGAGCAACTCGCCCCGGCCCAGCACGCCGAGCCCCTCGCGGATCGCGGCCTGCCCGGCCTCCTTGCCGGAGCGGTCCACCGGGATCTGTCCCGCGCTGCGGAAGAAGAACGCGGTCAGCCTGCCCTTGAGGCCCGGCCCGGTGAAGTACTCGGCCTTGGCGAGGAAGGTGATGCGGCGCTTGAGCACCGCGGGCATCAGGAAGTGGTCGGAGAAGGAGAGGTGGTTGCCCGCGACGATGGCCGCCCCGGACCCCGGCACATGGTCCAGGCCCTCGATCCGGGGGCGGAAGACGACCCTCAGCAGGGGGCCCAGCAGCACGTACTTGAGCACGTAGTAGAACACGGTGTGTCTCCCAGTTCTCCGGGCTCTCGGCCGGTCGTCCGCGACCGGTGATCGATCGTAGCCCGACCGCGCCGAAACCGGACGGGACCGGTTCGGACGCTCTTCGGTCAACTCGATTGACGCGGCCTGCCCGCTCCTCTGTGCTGTCCGGTGGCACAAGGCGCGAAGCCCCGGGTGGCGCACGGCCCGCGGCGGGGGCGCGACCCGGGGGAGGGCGGATGACCGGCGGATCGGCACCGGGAGACAGACCGGCACGGACGGCTGGGCCGGCGCGGGCGGAAGGGCCGGCGCGGGCGGACGGGGCCCCGTGGGCGGAGTTCGGACGGCAACTGCGGTCCCTGCGCCGGGCGGCCGGGCTCACGCAGCTGCAACTGGGCCTCCGGGTGGGCTACCACCACTCCGCCGTGAGCAAGCTGGAGGCGGGCCTGCGCGAGCCGCCCGTGGGGCTGGTGCGCAGGCTCGACGCGGTGCTGGAGACCGGCGGAGAGCTGGCCGCGCTCGCCGCCGCGCCGCGCGAGGTACCGCGGCCGGGCCGCTTCCCGGCCGACCCGGCGCTGTTCGCGCCGCTGCCCGGGGCGGACGCCCCCGCCGGACAGGGCGCGCCGGACGCCCGGATGTGGCCCGCACGGCTGCCCGCCGAAGGGCTGGCCTGCCCGCTGCACGGCACCGCGGGCTGCGCGGTGCCCGATCCGGGTGAGTTACCGGTACTGCTCGGCGGTCCGCATCCGGCGGGCGGTGCGGCCCCGGCGTGGGGCGCGGACGACGGACCGGCGGTCGCCGAGACGGAGCTGCTGCACGGCCTGACCGCCGTCCTGGCCTGCCTGATCCGCGAGGCGTTCCGGCACGAGGGCCGGGTGACCGCCGTGGAGGGCCTGCTGCGGGCCCTGGCCCGCTGGGCCGGCGAGGTCAACTCCGCCGGACGGCTGCCCTACGGGCAGTTGCGGCTCGGCGCGCAGTACGCCCAGGTCGCCGGCCGGCTGCGGATGGAACGCGGTCAGGTCGGCGTGGCGATGGCCTGGTTCGGCCACGGACTGCGCTGGGCGGACGCCGTCCGGGACGCCTCGGCCCGCGCGACCCTGCTCAGCGACATGTGCACCCTGGTCCGGCTCGACGGGGACCCGTCCCTGATGCTCGGGTACGCCCAGGGCATCGGCGCGGTGGACGCGCGACGCCGGTGGATGGCCACCCTGTCCGACCTGTACCAGGCCCGCGGCCACGCCCTGGCGGGGGACACGGCGGCCTGCCGGCACCACATCACCCTGGCCCGGCGGGGATTCGCCCGCCTCGGCGCCCAGGACCACCTGGAGGCGCCCTGGATGGCCGGGCCCGAGGGCGCCATGCGGGTCGACTCGGCGATCGGCGGCGCCCTGCGCGACCTCGCCGTGGCGACCGGGGACCGGGCGGCGGCCCGGCGGGCGGTGGACGCCACCGCACGCTCGCGCGCACAGGTGCCGCCGCAGATGCGCAGCGCCCGGCTGCTGCTCACCCTGCGCCTGGCGGACAGCTGGGCGTGTGCCGGCGATCCCGGCGCCGCCGTCGCCCTCGCCTCGGAGGCCCTGCCGGAGGCGGTGCGCTCGCGCGAGTCGATGGTCACCGCCGAACTGCGCGGCCTGCACAGCCGGCTCACCGGGCAGTGGGCCGACCTGCCGGAGGTCAGGGCGTACCGGGAGCGGCTGCTGGACGCGGGCGAGTGAGGCGGGGGAGGGCTCCGGTGGCGCACGGGGAGGCGGGGCGCGCGGCACCTCGCCGCCGCGCACGCCCACTTGCCGGATTTTGACAGGACCGTACCGCGCCCGCGGAGCCGTTGAATCCGGTGCGCCGGGGTGTGAGGGTTCCGCCAGCCCGCGACCTGACATGCAAATGACATCCGAGGACGCGTCCCCGCACCCCAGGGTGCGCGTCCGGCATGGCACGGCCCGGGCCGGCCCGCAAGGAGCCCCCCCACTCTCACAAGGAGCCACGATGCTCAGACAGACCGCGGTGGCCGGGACAGTCCTGGCCATGACACTCGCAGGGGTGGTGGTACCGACCTCCCTGGCCTCGGCCTCGGAGCGGTCCGCGCCCTCCGCGGCGCAGCCCACCCCCGTCGAGAGGGCCGTAGCAGCGGCCGACCAGGCCGTGCGCAGCGGCCTGGACGCCCTCGTCGCCGGCGGCCCCGACGAGCAGTACGACCGCCACCAGGTCACCCCCTGGGACAAGAACCTGTTCTCCGTCGCCTACGAGCGCACCTACAACGGCCTGCCGGTGGTCGGCGGCGACGCCGTCGTGCTCGCCGACGGCAAGGGACGGGTCCGCGCCGTCCAGTCCGCGACCGAGGCCGCGATAGCCGTGCCCACCGAGGCCCGGATCAAGGCCGAGCAGGCGGTGAAGACCAGCCGCGAGCGGCTCGCGAAGGTCGACAAGGTCGACTCCAAGCGGCTGGTGGTGCGGGTCAAGGACGACGTCCAGACCCTCGCCTGGGAGACCGTGCTCGTCGGCACCACCGAGGACCACGTGCCCAGCAAGCTGCACGTGTTCGTGGACGCCCGCACCGGCAAGGTCGTCGACAGCTACGACGACGTGAAGGCAGGCACCGGCCACAGCGAGTGGAACGGCCCCGACCCGCTGACCATCGACACCTCCCGCTCCGGCAGCCAGTACGCCCTGCGCGACACCACCCGCCCCGGACTGCAGTGCTCGGACTACAACGGCGGCCTGTTCACCGGACCGGACGACGACTGGGGCACCGGCAACGCCACCAGCCGTGAGACCGGCTGCGTCGACGTCATGTACGCGGCGCAGAAGGAGTCGGACATGCTCCGCGACTGGCTCGGCCGCAACGGCCACGACGGCAACGGCGGCAGCTGGCCCACCCTCGTCGGTCTCAACCAGCTCAACGCCTACTGGGACGGCTCCCGGGTCACCATCGGCCACAACAGCGCGGGCAAGTGGATCGCCGGCATGGACGTGGTGGGCCACGAGTACGGCCACGGCCTGGACAGCTTCACCCCCGGCGGCGCCAACCACGAGAGCGGCCTGGGCGAGGCCACCGGCGACATCATGGGCGCCCTGACCGAGGCGTACGCGAACCAGCCGGCCCCCCACGACACCCCCGACTACACCGTCGGCGAGGAGATCAACCTCCAGGGCCGCGGCCCGATCCGCAACATGTACAACCCCCAGCTGGTCAACAACGACCCCAACTGCTACTCCTCCGCCATCCCGCGCACCGAGGAGCACGCGGCGGCCGGGCCGATGAACCACTGGTTCTACCTCCTCGCCGAAGGCTCCAACCCCGGCGGCGGCAAGCCCTCCAGCCCGACCTGCGACGGCAGCCAGGTCACCGGCATCGGCATCCAGAACGCCGGCAAGATCTTCTACGGCGGCATGCTGCTCAAGACCAGCGGCATGACCTACAAGCGCTACCGCAGCGCCACCCTCACCGCGGCCAAGAACCTCGACCCGTCCTGCGACCTGTTCGACCGCACCAAGGCGGCCTGGAACGCGATCGACATCCCGGCCCAGAGCGGCGACCCGACCTGTGTCCGGCAGGAGACCGACTTCTCGCTGGCCCTCAGCCCGGCGAGCGGCAACGTCGAGGCGGGCTCCGCGGTCAACGCCACGGTCAACACCACCACCGTCGCCGGCAGCGCCCAGCAGGTGTCGCTGACCGCCACCGGCACCCCGCCCGGCGTGAGCGTCACCTTCAGCCCCTCGACGGTCACCTCCGGCTCCAGCTCCACCATGCGCGTGTCCACCACGTCGGGCACCGCCGCGGGCACCTACTCGCTCACCGTCAAGGGCACGGCGGGCAGCAAGAGCCACACCGCCCAGTACACCCTCACCGTGGGCGGCGGCGGCAATCCGGGCACCCCGCCCGACGTCGACGTCGCCCAGGTGCAGGCCCACCTCGCCCAGTTCGGCTCGATCGCCGCGCAGAACGGCGGCAACCGCCGCTCCACCGGCACCGGGTACGACGCCTCCCTCGCGTACGTGAAGGGCAAGCTGCAGGCGGCCGGCTACACCGTCACCGAGCAGACCTGCACCTCCGGCTGCTCCGCCGGCGCGGGCAACAACCTGATCGCCGAGTGGCCGAAGGGCGACGCCAACAGCGTCTACATGTTCGGCGCCCACCTCGACGGAGTCTCGGCGGGCCCCGGCATCAACGACAACGGTTCCGGTTCCGCCGCGCTCCTTGAGACGGCACTCACGCTCGCCGAGCAGAACCCGACCATGAAGAACCGCGTCCGCTTCGCCTGGTGGACCGACGAGGAGCAGGGCCTGAACGGCTCCGACTTCTACGCCCGGGCCCTGTCCTCGACCGAGCGCGCCAGGATCAAGGCGTACTACAACTTCGACATGGTCGGCTCCGTCAACGGCGGCTACTTCATCAACAACCTGACCTCCGCCGCCTCCGCCCCGATGCGGGAGTACTGGACCTCCCTCGGCCTCGCCCCGCAGGAGAACGTCGAGGGCCAGGGCCGCTCCGACGACTACTCGTTCCAGCAGGTCGGCGTCCCCACCTCGGGCTACGCCACCGGCGCCTCCGCGATCAAGTCGGCCACGGAGGCCGCCAAGTGGGGCGGCACCGCGGGCCGGTCCTACGACCCGTGCTACCACTCCGCCTGTGACACCACCTCCAACATCAGCGCCACCGCGCTGAACCGCAGCGCCGACGGCATCGCGTACACGATCTGGAAGACCGCCGTCGGCGACGCGCCGAACCCGCAGGACGACTTCTCGATCTCCGCGAACCCGTCCTCGGGCACGGTCGAGCCGGGCAGCTCCGCGACGGTCACCGTGAACACCGCCACGACCAGCGGTGACGCCCAGAACGTGCGGCTGTCGGCGTCCGGCGCGCCGACCGGAGTGAGCGTCGGCTTCACCCCGGACTCGGTGACCTCCGGCCAGTCCTCGACCGCCACGGTCCAGGTCGCCGCGGGCACCGCCCCCGGCTCCTACACCCTGACCCTCACGGGCACGGGCACCGTCACACACACCACCACGTACACCCTCACCGTGCCCGGCGACGGCGGCGGCGAGACCACCTGGCAGCTGGGAGCCACCTACGCGGCCGGTGACGTGGTCAGCTACGACGGCGTCAACTACCGGTGCCTCCAGGGCCACACCGCCTACCCCGGCTGGGAGCCGCCCAACGTGCCGGCCCTGTGGCAGCGCCTGTGACACACGACTGACAGACGCCTGACACGCCCACGGGCGGTGGGGTTCGCACACCGAACCCCACCGCCCGTCGGCGGTGCGACGCCCCGCGTCAGAACTTCGGCGTCGGCGCCTGCGCCTCGACCATCTCCGCGGCCTCCTCCTCCGTCCCCACCGACGGCGGGGAGCCCGCCAGCGGCTTCTGGGCCGTCTCCTTCATGCAGGCCACGGCCACGACACCGAACAGGGCCGCCGCCATCGAGTAGTAGGCGGGCATCATGTCGGAGCCGGTCACACTGATCAGCGCGGTGATCACCAGCGGTGTGGTCCCGCCGAAGATCGACGCCGACAGGTTGTAGCCGACCGACAGGGACCCGTACCGCACGTTGGTCGGGAACATCGCCGGCAGCGCCGCCGACATCGTGCCCAGCAGACAGACCAGCGACAGACCGAGCATCAGCATGCCGCCCGAGACCGCGAGCAGGCTGCCCTCCTGCACCAGCACGAAGGCCGGCGCGGACAGCACGAAGAACCCGAGCATGCCGGTCATCAGGACGGGCTTGCGGCCGAAGTGGTCCGACAGCCGGCCCACCTGGTTGATGATCAGCATCAGCAGCACCATCGTCGCCACCAGGATCATCAGACCGTGGCTCTCGCTGTAGTCCAGCTCGTCCGACAGGTACGTCGGCATGTACGACAACAGCATGTAGTCGGTGATGTTGTACGCGCCGACCAGCGCGATGCACAGCACCAGCGACCGCCAGTGGGTGCGGAAGATCTTGGCGAGGTCGCCCCGCGCGGTGGTCTCCACCGCGTTCGCCGCCTCGGAGATGTGGACGTTGGAGTCCTCCAGCTTCAGGAAGGCGGGCGTGTCGTCCAGCTTCAGCCGCAGATAGATACCCACGATGCCGAGCGGCGCCGCCACCAGGAACGGGATCCGCCAGCCCCAGGCGTCCATCGTGTCGCTGCCCAGCCCCGCCGTCAGCGCGGTGACGAGACTGGCCGCACCGGTGTACCCGGCCAGCGTGCCCAGCTCCAGGAAGCTGCCGAAGAAACCGCGCCGCTTGTCGGGCGCGTACTCGGCGATGAAGGTGGACGCGCCGCCGTACTCGCCGCCGGTGGAGAAGCCCTGGAGCAGGCGGAACAGGATCAGCAGCAGCGGCGACCAGAAGCCGATCGAGTCGTAGCTGGGGATGAACCCGATGGCGGCCGTGCCGATCGCCATCAGGATCATCGTCAGCGCCAGCACCTTCTTGCGGCCGATCTTGTCGCCCATCGGGCCGAAGACCATGCCGCCGATCGGCCGCACCAGGAACGCCACCGCGAACGTGGCGAACGAGGAGAGCAGCTGTGCGGTGTCGCTCCCGGAGGGGAAGAACACCCGGCCGATCGTGCCCGCCAGATAGGCGTAGATGCCGAAGTCGAACCACTCCATGGCATTGCCGAGGGAGGCCGCCTTGACGGCCCGCTTGACGGCCGCCTCGTCCGTGACGGTGATGTCCGACCGGCGCAGTCGGGGGTTCTGCCGACGCTTGATCGCCCGGAACAGGGCGGGGTGGCGGCGCACCGCCGCGGCGTCGGTCTCCTGGCCGTTCTCGGTGGGGGACGTGGCGGCCTCCCTTTCCACGCGCAGACACTCCGGGCGGAGCGCTGCTCGGTCGTACGTCTCTCAGGTCGTACCCGTTCCCCCGATCATGCTGGGTATGGTCGTGACTTCGGTCATGTGACTGGGCCGATGAGGTGAGCGGCCGGTGAGTACGCTTCGCACATGCGTATCTCCGTCTCCTCCGACATGGACGAACCCGTGGCCCGGCTCCTCGTCGGGGAACTACGCGCCCGCGGCCACGAGGTCAGGGCGTACGGCGCGCTGGACCCCGGGGCGGACGCGCAGTGGGCGGTCTGCTCCGAGCGGGCGGCGCGCGAGGTCGCCGAGGGGCGGGCCGACCAGGCCGTGGTCTGCTGCTGGACCGGCACCGGCGCCTCCATCGCCGCCAACAAGGTGCCGGGCGTGCGCGCCGCCCTGTGCGCCGACGCGTACACCGCCGACGGGGCCCGCCGCTGGAACGACGCCAACGTGCTCGCCCTGAGCCTGCGGCTGACGTCCGGGCCGCTGCTCGGTGAGATCCTCGACGCCTGGTTCGCGGCCGGGCCGAGCGAGGACGCCGAGGACCGGGACAACGTCGCACACGTGGAGCGGCTCGACGAGGACCGCCGAGCCGCTCGGTGAGCCCCGGCGGGGCGATCAGGCGGTCAGGACCTTCTCCAGCGTCCCGAGGGCGCCCGCCAGCTCCTCGGCCGTGACCGTCAGCGGCGGCGCCAGGCGGATCGTGGAGCCGTGGGTGTCCTTGACCAGGATGCCCTCGCGCATCAGCCGCTCGCTGATCTCGCGTCCGCTGCCCAGCGCCGGGTCCACGTCCACGCCCGCCCACAGCCCGCGCGCCCGGAAGCCGACGACACCCTTGCCGGCCAGGGCGGCCAGGCCCTCGCGCAGCACCGTGCCCAGCTCGGCCGCCCGGCGCTGGAACTCGCCGGTCTCCAGCAGCTCCACCACCGCCGTGCCCACCGCGGCGGCCAGCGGATTGCCGCCGAACGTCGAACCGTGCTCGCCCGGGTGCAGCACCCCCAGCACCTCGCGCCTGCCGACCACCGCCGACACCGGCACGATGCCGCCGCCCAGCGCCTTGCCGAGCAGCACCACGTCCGGCACCACCGACTCGTGCTCGACGGCCAGGGTGTGCCCGGTGCGGCCGAGGCCGGACTGGATCTCGTCCGCGACGAACAGACAGCCCGTGCGCCGGGTCAGCTCCCGCACACCCGCCAGATAGCCGTCGTCCGGGATCAGCACGCCCGCCTCGCCCTGGATCGGCTCGATCAGCACGGCCGCCGTCGTCTCGTCGACCGCCGCCTCCAGCGCGGCCAGGTCGTTGTACGGGACGATCCGGAAACCGGGCGTGAAGGGGCCGAAACCGGCACGGGCCGTCTCGTCGGTGGAGAAGCTCACGATCGTCGTGGTACGGCCGTGGAAGTTGTCCGCCGCGACCACGATCGTCGCCCGGTCCGCCGGGACGCCCTTGACGTCGTAGGCCCATTTGCGGGCCACCTTGATGCCGCTCTCCACCGCCTCGGCGCCGGTGTTCATGGGCAGCACCATGTCCGTGCCGGTCAGGGCGGCCAGCCGCTCGGCGAAGCCCGCGAGCCGGTCGTTGTGGAAGGCGCGCGAGGTGAGCGTGAGCCGGTCCAGCTGCCGGTGGGCGGCCTCGATCAGCGCCGGGTGGCGATGGCCGAAGTTGAGCGCCGAGTACCCGGCCAGCATGTCCAGGTAGCGGCGGCCCTCGACGTCCTCGACCCAGGCGCCCTCGGCGCGGGCCACCACGACGGGCAGCGGGTGGTAGTTGTGCGCGAGGACGGGCTCCTCCGCGCGGATCAGTTCCGCGGAGCCGCGGTCGGCGCGGGCGGGTGCGGTCATGAGCGGGTCTCCCGGATCTCCTGGGTGCAGCACTTGATGCCGCCACCGGCCTTGTGGAACTCGGACAGGTCGACGGGGACCGGCACGTAGCCCAGACCGGCGAGCCGGTCGGCCAGTGCCCGGGCCTCGGGCGCGATGAACACGTGCCGCCCGTCGGACACGGAGTTGAGCCCGAATGCCATCGCGTCCTCGCGGGTGGCGAGCACCGCGTCCGGGTAGAGCCGCTCCAGCACCTCCCGGCTGCCGGGCGAGAAGGCGCCGGGGTAGTAGGCGATGTTCCCGCCGTCCGCGTCCGACCCCTCCTCCAGTACGAACAGCGCCGTGTCCAGGTGGTAGAAGTACGGGTCCACCAGGGTCAGCGAGATCACCGGCACGCCGAAGAACTCCTGCACCTCGCGATGGGCCGCACGGGTGGTGCGGAACCCCGTCCCGGCCAGGATCCAGCGGCCGGCCGGGACCAGGTCGCCCTCGCCCTCGCAGACCGACTCCGGATGGTGGACCTCGAAGCCCTCCGTCTTGAACCACGCCTCGAAGGGCACGGACTCCGGCCGCCGCTCGGGCGCGTGGAAGAGGGAGCCGAAGACCCGGCCCTCGACCACGACCGCGCAGTTCGCGGCGAAGACCATGTCGGGCAGGCCGGGGACCGGCGGGACGGTGTCCACGGTGTGCCCGTGGGCACGGTAGGTGTCGACCAGCGCCTGCCACTGGTCCAGGGCGCGGATGACGTCGACCGGTCGGTCGGTGCTCATCCACGGGTTGATCGCGTACTGCACGGCGAAGTGTCTGGGTTCGCAGACCACGAAGCGCCGCCGGCGCGGCACACGGGACTCGGGCACGAAGGGGTACCTCCGCTCCTCACGGTGCGTGACTGGTGGTTGACACCACGGTAAGAAGTGACGGCCGAGCCCGACAAGCGACGAAAGCTGCGTGTTCCCGCAGCATCGCTGCGTTCTTCACCTGGTCAGCGCAGCTCTGCTGCGCCGTCCGCGTCGCCCGCGTCCTCCGGGGCGAGCAGGGCCGCCCCTGCCTCCGGACTGTCCGGGATCAGGTGGGACAGCACCATCACACTGATCGTCTTCCGGATGAACGGCTCCGCACGAATCCGCTCCAGCACCTCCTCGAAGTGCTCCACGTCCCGGGCCCGCACGTGCAGCAGCGCGTCCGCGCCGCCGGTCACCGTCATCGCCGCGGTGATCTCGGGGTAGCCCCGCACCACCTCCGCCAGCCGCCGCGGCGGCGCCGCCCCCTCGCAGTACACCTCCACGTACGCCTCCGTGCGCCAGCCCAGCGCGGAGGGCCGCACCGTCGCCGTGAACCCGGTGATCACGTCGGTCTCGCGCAGCCGGTCCACCCGGCGCTTGACCGCCGTCGAGGACAGTCCGATCTCCGCGCCGATCTCGGCGAAGGACGTCCTGGCGTTCTCCATCAGAGCGGTGACGATCTTCCGGTCGAGTTCGTCGAACGAAGCGGGCCTGCTGTTCATGCGGGCACTGTATCCAGCGGGTACGTCCACGCCGGGCCCGTGTGCAGGCGTACGGATTGCTCCTACACTCCAGCCTCATGCTGCGCGCCCTGGCTGTCGACGACGAACGCCCCACGCTCGAGGAACTCGTGTACCTGCTGAACGCCGACCCCCGCATCGGCACGGCGGAGGGAGCGAGCGACGCGACCGAGGCGCTGCGCCGCATCAACCGGGCCCTCGAGTCGGGCCCCGACGGGCCGGACGCCATCGACGTCGTCTTCCTCGACATCCAGATGCCGGGCCTGGACGGACTGGACCTCGCCCGGCTGCTCACCGGCTTCGCCCGGCCGCCGCTGGTCGTGTTCGTCACCGCGCACGAGGACTTCGCCGTCCAGGCCTTCGACCTCGACGCCGTCGACTACGTCCTCAAACCCGTGCGCCGGGAGCGGCTGGCCGAGGCGGTGCGCCGTGCCGTCGAGCAACGCGGCGCGACGCCGCCCCCGCCGCGGATACCCGTACACGAACCCGACCCCGACCACATCACCGTGGAACTCGGCGGCGTCGCCCGCTTCGTCCCCGTCGACGACATCACCCACGTCGAGGCCCAGGGCGACTACGCCCGCCTGCACACCGAGCGTGGCAGCCACCTCGTCCGCATCCCCCTGTCCACCCTGGAGGAGCGCTGGCGGGCGCGCGGCTTCGTCCGCATCCACCGCCGCCACCTCGTCGCCCTGCGCCACATCGGCGAACTCCGCCTGGACGCCGGCACCGTCAGCGTCCTGGTCGGCTCCGAGGAACTCCAGGTCAGCCGCCGCCACGCCCGCGAGCTGCGGGACCTGCTCATGCGGAGGCCGTGAGCCGTGCCCCAGGACCCCGCCGAACGGCGCGTCACCGTCACCGGCCCGCCCAGGCGCACCGGCCGGGCCTCCGGCTACTACCGCCCGCGCACCGAGATCGACGAGCAGACCACCCTCGGCCACACCTACGTCCGCTCCCTCATGCGCAGCCAGCTGCGCGCCGGCCTCACCGTCCTGGCCGTCCTCGGCCTCCTGGTCGGGCCGCTGCCGCTGCTCTTCGCCGCGCTGCCCGACGCCCGCGGCCTGGAGTGGGCCGTCCTCGGCTTCGGCCTGTACGCGCCCCTGGTCCTCCTGGCCCGCTGGTACGTGCGCCGCGCCGAGCGCAACGAGCGCGACTTCGTGCGGCTCGTCGAGGACCGGTGACCATGCCGGACCAGGCCGTGAAGGCGCCATGAACTCCAGCTACGCGATACCCGCCGTCGCCCTCGTCGTCGTGGCCACCGTCCTCGTCGGCGCCTTCGGCCTGCGCATCTCCCGCACCACCTCCGACTTCTACGTCGCCTCCCGCACCGTCGGCCCCCGTCTCAACGCCGCCGCCATCAGCGGCGAGTACCTCTCCGCCGCGTCCTTCCTCGGCATCGCGGGGCTGGTCCTCGTCCAGGGCCCCGACATGCTCTGGTACCCGGTCGGCTACACCGCCGGCTACCTCGTCCTGCTGCTGTTCGTCGCCGCCCCGCTGCGCCGCTCCGGCGCCTACACGCTGCCCGACTTCGCCGAGGCCCGGCTCGCCTCCCAGGGGGTGCGGCGGCTCGCGGGGGCGTTCGTCGTCGGGGTCGGCTGGCTGTACCTGCTGCCCCAGCTCCAGGGCGCCGGACTGACGCTGAACGTGCTCAGCGGGGCGCCCGACTGGCTGGGCGGGGTGATCGTCGCCGTCGTCGTCACGGCCATCGTGGCCGCCGGCGGCATGCGCAGCATCACCTTCGTCCAGGCCTTCCAGTTCTGGCTCAAACTCACCGCCCTGCTGGTCCCCGCCTTCTTCCTGGTGCTGGCCTGGCAGGCCGACGGCGCCCCCGGCCGCCCCTTCGACGAACCCGCCACCTTCCGCGAGCAGCGCTCCGTCCGGGTCGACGACAGCCTCACCCTCAAGCTCGACGAACCGCTGACCGTCACCGTCGACGGCACCGTGGACGGCCGCGCCCACGACGGCGACCGCGTCGCCCTGCCCGCCGGCACCCACCGCATCGAGGCCGGTGCCCGCCTCGTCTTCGCCGCGGACACCCCCGTCCCGGCCGCCGGACACGGCGCCGACGACGCCCTGTCCCCGTCCCGGGCCGAGAGCCGCACCGAACGCCCGCTGTACGCCACGTACGGCCTGATCCTGGCCACCTTCCTGGGCACCATGGGACTGCCGCACGTCGTGGTCCGCTTCTACACCAGCCCGCACGGCGTCGCCGCCCGCCGCACCACCGTCGCCGTGCTCGGCCTGATCGGTGCCTTCTACCTGCTGCCGCCCCTCTACGGCGCCCTCGGCCGCCTCTACGCCCCCGAGCTGACCCTCACCGGGGACGCCGACGCCGCGGTCCTGCTGCTGCCCGACCGGGTGATCGGGGGAGTGGGCGGCGACCTGCTGGGCGCGCTGGTCGCGGGCGGTGCCTTCGCCGCGTTCCTGTCCACCGCGTCGGGGCTCACCATGGCCGTGGCGGGCGTCCTCACCCAGGACGTGCTGCCCTCCCGCGCCGTGCGCCACTTCCGGCTGGGCACCCTGCTCGCCATGGCCGTGCCGCTGGTCGCGAGCGCGCTGGTCGGCGGACTGCCGGTCGCCGACGCGGTCGGACTCGCCTTCGCCGTGTCCGCCTCCTCCTTCTGCCCGCTCCTGGTCCTCGGCATCTGGTGGCGGCGGCTGACCCCGCCGGGCGCGGCCGCCGGGATGCTGGTGGGCGGCGGCTCGGCCCTGCTCGCCGTCGCCGCCACCATGGGCGGCTTCCCGGGCGGCGGCGGATCGCTGCACGCGCTGCTGGCCTGGCCCGCCCTGTGGTCGGTGCCGCTGGGCTTCCTCACCATGGTGCTGGTCTCCCTGGCCACCCCGGGCCGGGTGCCGGCCGGGACGGCGGCGATCCTGGCCCGCTTCCACCTGCCGGAGGAGCTGGGCGCCGAGGAGCTGCGCCCCGACGATCCCGATCCGCACGTGAAGGCGGTGCCGTGAGCGGTTCCCTGAGCGGCTTCCTGGCGGGCCTGGCCGTCGCCCTGCTCCCCCTGCTGGCCGCCGGTTTCTGGCTGGGACGGCGCACGGCCCGGCCGCAGCACCTCGGCGGCCTGGGCACCCCGGTCGAGCACGCCACCTTCCAGACCCTGCACACCGCCTCCCTGGCCACGCCCCCGCTGCGGGCGGGCCTGACCGAGGAGACCGCCGGGAAGTCGGCCCGCAAGCTGCGCTCGCTGCTGGGCACCGACGCGCTGTGCCTGACCGACCGCAAGGAGGTCCTGGTCTGGGACGGCGTCGGCACCCACCACCGCGCCGAGATCATGGAACGCCTCGCCGGGCCGCTGGAGACCGGCCGCGGCGAGGCCTTCCGGCTCACCTGCGACACCCCGGACTGCACGGTGCGCTGGGCCGTCGTCGCCCCGCTCACCGTCGACGACCGGGTGCACGGCGCCCTCGTCGCCTGCGCCCCGCGCGAGTCCGCCGTGCTGGTCCGAGCGGCCGGGGAGGTGGCCCGCTGGGTCTCCGTCCAGCTGGAGCTGGCCGACCTCGACCAGTCCCGCACCCGGCTCATCGAGGCCGAGATCAAGGCCCTGCGCGCCCAGATCTCCCCGCACTTCATCTTCAACTCGCTCGCGGTGATCGCGTCCTTCGTGCGCACCGACCCCGAGCGCGCCCGCGAGCTGCTCCTGGAGTTCGCCGACTTCACCCGCTACTCGTTCCGCAGGCACGGCGACTTCACCACCCTCGCCGACGAGCTGCACGCCATCGACCACTACCTGGCGCTGGTGCGGGCCCGCTTCGGCGACCGCCTCGCCGTCACCCTCCAGGTCGCCCCCGAGGTGCTGCCGGTCGCGCTGCCCTTCCTCTGTCTGCAGCCACTCGTCGAGAACGCCGTCAAGCACGGCCTGGAGGGCAAGTCAGACCGGTGCCGCATCCAGATCACCGCCCAGGACGCGGGTGCCGAGGCCCTGGTCGTCATCGAGGACGACGGCGCCGGCATGGACCCGGACCTGCTGCGCCGCATCCTCGCGCGCGAGGTGAGCCCGTCCGGCGGCATCGGGCTGTCCAACGTCGACGACCGCCTCCGCCAGGTCTACGGAGACGACCACGGCCTCGTCATCGAGACGGCCGTCGGCGCGGGCATGAAGATCACGGTCCGGCTGCCGAAGTACCAGCCGGGCGTGCACTCGGCGGGCCGGCTCGGCCGCGAGTGAGCGGGGCGCCCCGGGCGGGGCTCAGGCGCTGCGGGTGGCCACCAGCCCCAGGGTGATCAGACCGAGCACGACCCAGCCGAACCACAGCCAGCCGTTGCTCCCGAGGGCCACCGTGTACGCCGTCACCGCGACGAGGCCGCCGATGGTGAGCGCCCCCATCGTCTTCGTCGAACTGTCCGTGGAACCGGGCATCGCAACACCCTCCTCGTGTCCGTTGCCCTCCATGGTGCCCCGTTCAGCCGCCGCGTGTGTTCAGTGAGGCGAGGTAGGCGTTGTAGGCCGCGAGTTCCTTGTCGCCGTCGCGGTCGGCGGCCCGGTCGCTGCGCCGGGCCCGGCGCTCCTCGGAGGCGTACCACTGGAAGAGCAGCGCGAGCAGCACCAGGACGGACGGGACCTCGCTGAAGGCCCAGGCGATGCCACCGGCCGCGTTCTGGTCGGAGAGGGCGTCGATGCCGAGCGAGGCGGGCGGGTTCTTGAACGTCTCCACCATCGGGGAGGAGGCCATCATCAGCGCGATGCCGAAGAACGCGTGGAACGGCATGCCCGCGAACAGCTCCAGCATCCGCATCAGGTAACCGGGCCGGTGCGGGCCGGGGTCCACGCCCATGATCGGCCAGAAGAACACCAGGCCGACGGCGAGGAAGTGCACCATCATCCCGATGTGACCGGCCTGGGAGCCCATCAGGGTGTCGAACAGGGGGGTGAAGTACAGGGCGTACAGGCTCGCGATGAACAGCGGGATGGTGAACGCCGGGTGCGTGATGATCCGCATGTAGCGGCTGTGCAGCAGCATCAGCAGCAGCTCGCGGGGCCCCTTGCGGCCGCGGCCCGCCGGGGGCAGGGCGCGCAGGGCCAGCGTGATCGGCGCGCCGAGCAGCAGCAGGATGGGCGACACCATGCTGATCACCATGTGCTGGACCATGTGCACGCTGAACATGACCATGCCGTAGTCGTTCAGCTTGGTGCACATCATCAGGGCGACGCTCAGCACACCGGCCACGAAGGCCGCGGTCCGGCCGACCGGCCACTTGTCACCGCGCCGCACCAGACGGACGACGGCCCAGCCGTACAGCGCCAGCCCCAGCAGGCAGGCGACGAGGAAGAAGGGATCCGCCGACCAGGCGAGGCCTCGCCCCAGCGTGAACGGCGGCAGATCCATCGTCATGCCGTGCCCGCTGTGATCCATCCGCCCGCTCCTGTTTCGTGGGGGTTGAGCGCGGTTGAACGCCGCTTGTCCGAAGCAAGCGTAGAACCGCCCCCGGTAGCATTCTTCACCGGGGGCGGTACAGCGCCCCGTCAGGGGCGCGGGGAACTGCGCGATCAACCACAACGAACCCGCAGTCCGCGAAGAACCGGTGGACCCGAGTCCTTATCGGCCCCGCGAACTCACAGAACGCACTCCGCCTCCGCGTACCGCGCGTCCGGCACCGTCTTCAACGACTCCACCGCGTCGGCCAGCGACACCATCTCGATGTCCGTCCCGCGCAGGGCCGTCATCTTCCCGAACTCCCCGCGGTGCACCGCCTCCACCGCGTGCCACCCGAACCGCGTCGCCAGCACCCGGTCGTACGCCGTCGGCGTCCCGCCGCGCTGCACGTGCCCGAGTATCACCGGCCGGGCCTCCTTGCCGAGCCGTTCCTCCAGCTCGACGGAGAGCTGGCGGGCGATGCCGGCGAAGCGCTCGTGGCCGTAGACGTCCTTGCCGCCCTCGTCGAAGTCCATGGTCCCGGCCTTCGGCTTGGCGCCCTCCGCGGCCACCACGATCGCGAACCGCTTGCCCGCGGAGAAGCGCTCGCCGACCTTCGCGGTCAGCTCCTCGATGTCGAAGGGCCGCTCCGGGACGACGACCGCGTGCGCGCCGGCCGCCATGCCCGAGTGCAGCGCGATCCAGCCGGTGTGCCGGCCCATGACCTCGACGATCAGCACCCGCTGGTGCGACTCGGCGGTGGTCTTCAGCCGGTCCAGGGCCTCGGTGGCGACGGTCACGGCGGTGTCGAAGCCGAAGGTGACGTCGGTGACCGCTATGTCGTTGTCGATGGTCTTCGGCACGCCCACGATCGGCAGGCCGTTGTCGGACAGCAGCCGGGCCGCCTTGAGCGTGCCCTCGCCGCCGATCGGGATGATCGCGTCGAGGCCCAGCTCCTCGACGTGGCCGCGGGCGCGCTCCACGCCGTCCCGCAGGTGCTCGGGGCGGACCCGGGAGGAGCCGAGGATGGTGCCGCCGCGGGCCAGGATGCCGCCGACCGCGTCCAGGTCGAGCTTGAGGTAGTCGCACTCCAGGAGGCCCTTCCAGCCGTCCCGGAAACCGATGACCTCGTCGCCGTGGTCGACGACGGCGCGGTGCACGACGGACCGGATGACGGCGTTCAGGCCGGGGCAGTCGCCGCCGGACGTGAGGACACCAATGCGCATAGCCCGAAATACCTTCTCAACGTGGCACGGGTCCGGACCGCGCTGTCCGGCTCGATCCCCGCCACCCTAGCGGTACGAGGGGGCGGGGCCGAACCACGCGTCCGCCTACTGGACGCACCCGCTCACCTGTGCGGATGCCTCATCAGACGGGTCCCGGGGGAGGGGCTCAGGCGGGCTGCTGCGCCGCCGCGATGCGCTCGTTGCGCAGCGCCTCGTACCAGCGGTCGTCGGTCGGCGGCAGCGCGTTCACGTCGAGGGCCAGCTTGAGCAGCAGGTCCGCGATCTGCGGGTTGCGCGCCAGCACGGGGCCGTGCATGTACGTGCCGAAGACGGTGTCGTTGTACGCGCCCTCGGTGCCGTCCCCGGTGCCGTTGCCGTTGCCGAAGCGGACCTGGGCGAGCGGGCGGGCGCCCGGCCCGACGTGGGTGACGCCCTGGTGGTTCTCGAAGCCGGTCAGCGGCGGCAGGCCGAGGCGCGGGTCGATGTCGCCGAGGACGTCGCCGACGCACCGGGCGCCGTCGCCGCGGGTGGAGACCACGTCGAGCAGGCCGAGGCCCGGCTCGCGCTGGCCGAGGTCGTTGATGAACTCGTGGCCCAGGATCTGGTAGCCGGCGCAGACCGAGAAGACGATCGCGCCGTTCTCCACCGCCCGGTACAGGCCGCCGTCCCGGCGCAGCCGCTCGGCCGCGAGCCGCTGCGGCCGGTCCTCACCGCCGCCGATCAGGTAGATGTCGCCGGAGGTAGGGATCGGCTGGTCGCTGCGCACGTCGAGCCGGGCCACGTCGAGGCCGCGCTGGCGGGCCCGGCGCTCCACGACGAGGGCGTTGCCCTGGTCGCCGTAGGTGCTGAGCAGGTCCGGGTAGATCCAGACGATCCGCAGTTGGTTGTCGCTCACGAAAATCCCCTGAAGTTGCGCGGTCAGTTGCCGACGCGGCGGCGCAGGTCCTGGAAGGCGGTGTAGTTGGCGATGACCTCGATGCGTCCCGGCGGGCACAGCTGCACCGCCTGGTCGAGGTCCTCGCACACCTGGAACTGCTGGTTGGCGACCTCGAGGCGCACCGCGAGGTCCAGCTTCCGGTCGCCGATCACACAGATCGGGTGGCCGGTCAGCCGGGTGTAGTCCACGTCCCACAGCCAGGAGGTGTCGGTGCCGTCGGCGCCGCGCGCGTTCACCGAGAGGATCACCGGGGCCGGCGCCGGGTCGATCAGGGAGAAGGTCTCCAGCCAGCCCGCCGGGTTCTTGGCGAGCAGCAGGCGCAGGTCGCGGCCCTGGAACTGGACCACGTCGTAGCGCCCGGCGACCGCTTGCACCTGGTACATGCGCTCCAGGGCGACCTGCGGCGGCACCCCGAAGACGGCGGCGACGGCGGCGGAGGAGGCGGCGTTGGCCTTGTTGGCGCGGCCCGGCAGCTGGAGGTGGATCGGCCAGGCGGAGCCGTGCGGGTCGAGCACGTGGTCGCCGGACAGGGCCCAGCTCGGCGTGGGACGGCGGAAGCCGCACTCGCCGCAGAACCAGTCGTCGCCGGGGCGCTGCATCACACCGCCGCAGGACGGGCAGGACCAGGCGTCGTCCTTCCACATCTGGCCCGCGGCGACCCAGATCACGTTGGGGGAGGAGGAGGCGGCCCACACCACCAGCGGGTCGTCGGCGTTGGCGACGACCACGGCCTTGGAGCCGGCCAGGCCCTCGCGCCAGTTCTCGGCGAGCATCCGGGTCTCGGCGGCGCGGTCGAGCTGGTCGCGGGAGAGGTTCAGGAGCGCGATGCACTTGGGCTCGGTGGCCTGGGCGACGCCCACCAGGTACTTCTCGTCGACCTCGATGACCCCGTACCGGGCCTCGGAGCCGCCCGCGAGGGCCGAGGTGATGCCGGCCGGCATGTTGGCGCCGAGCGCGTTGGAGACGACCGGACCGGCCGCCTTGAGCGCCTCGGCGATGAGCCGGGTGGTGGTGGTCTTGCCGTTGGTCGCCGAGACCAGGGTCACGTCCAGGTGCTGGGCGAGCCGGTGCAGGAGGTCGGGGTCGAGTTTCAGCGCGACCCGGCCGCCGATCACCGAACCGCTGCCGCGCCCCGCGGCGCGCGATGCCGCCGCGACCGCCTTGCCCGCGGTCACGGCGATCTTGGCCCGCGGCGTGAGCGGGTCCGAGTTGCCTGCCATCAGTTCTCGATCCTCCTTGCCGTACGCGCCGCGCCTGAAGCCTGTGAAGCCTGACGGCCACGTGGTGTGGACCTCAGCCTATCGAGATCCATTCGCACTCCCGAATCGCGGCACCGGCCACCGGTTCCGGCGGTGGGCGCGCGCCGCCGGGCGACACAGGGACCTTACTCTGGCCGCCATGCGACAAGGCCCCATCCCGGGCGCCCACGGGCGCGTCCGTCCCCTCAGCCTCCTCGGCGACCCCGTCCTGCACGCTCCCGGCGCGGAGGTGACGGACTTCGGCCCGGAACTCGCGGCGCTGGTGGAGGACTTGTTCGCGACCATGTACGCCGCCCACGGCGTGGGCCTGGCCGCGAACCAGGTCGGCGAGGCGCTGCGCGTCTTCGTGTACGACTGCCCGGACGACGAGGACGAGCGGCACCTCGGGCACCTGGTGAACCCCCGGCTGGTGGAGGCCGGCGGGGTGGTGGTGCGGGGGCCGGAGGGCTGTCTGTCGCTGCCGGGACTGGAGGCGGGGACCGAGCGGCACGACGAGGCGGTGGTGACGGGCTTCACGGTGACCGGTGCGCCGGTCACCGTACGCGGGACGGGCTTCTTCGCCCGGTGCCTCCAGCACGAGTGCGACCACCTGGAGGGGCGGGTCTACGCTGATCGCCTGACCGGCCGGCGCCACCGGAAGCTGATGCGCCAGGTGGCGCGGGCGTCCTGGCACCGCTGAGCGCCCCCGCCGGCGACGACCGGGGCGCGGTGACCGGTGGGGCGGCGACCGGGCAGGTCAGAACCCCGGGCCGCCCGCCTTGTCGCCGGCCTCGGCGAGCCGGCCCCACAGCAGGTCGGCCAGGGCACGGACCAACTCCTCCCGGGAGCAGGGCCGTTCGCCCAGCCACCAGTCCCCGGCGGCGTGCATCATGCCGACGATGCCGTGCCCCCAGACCCGGGCCAGCTGCTGGGTGCCCGGCCCGACGTCGAGCCGCTCCTCGATGACCTGGGCCAGCTCCTCGCCCATCCGGCGCAGCAGCGGCGCCGAGTGCCTGCCGACGTCGAAGCCCTGCTCGGACTGGTCGCCCGGGGTGCCGGCGCCCTCCGCCGGATGCATCAGGAACCGGTACACCTGCGGGCGGGCCTCGATGGCCGCCAGATAGGTGTCCAGGGTGGACTCGACGCGCTGCCGCCGCTGGGCCGGGGCGTCCAGCGCGGCCCGCAGCGAGGCGAGGAGGGCGTCCGTGTGCCGGACGGCGAGGGCGGCGTAGAGTCCGCCCTTGTCGCCGAAGTGCCGGTACAGGATCGGCTTGGTGATGCCGGCCTCGGCGGCGATGGCGTTCATCGAGGCGTGCGGACCGTCGCGCAGCACCACCCGGTCGGCGGCCTCGAGCAGCTCGCGCCGTCTGCGGTCGGCGGACGTCTGCTGATCGGTCCGCTGCGTGGTGTTCATGTGCTCTCCCCACCCGTGCTGTTTCGGTGACGCCTGCGCAAAGTAACACTCACAGGGCGCGTGACATCGAACGGGAGGGCGAGGGGGACCCGGGAGTTGACTTTTCCTACCCGCCGGTAACAGACTCGGGGTTACCGCAAGTAACATGCATGGGCGTCACTGGAGGGGACATGGCCGAGTTCACCATGGAGCTGAGCGACGAACAGAAGGAGGTCCGGGACTGGCTGCACGGCTTCGCGGCCGACGTCATCCGCCCCGCCGCCGCCGAATGGGACGAGCGCGAGGAGACCCCCTGGCCGGTGATCCAGGAGGCCGCCAAGGTCGGCATCTACTCCCTCGACTTCTACGCCCAGCAGTACTTCGACCCCACCGGCCTCGGCATCCCGATGGCGATGGAGGAGCTGTTCTGGGGCGACGCGGGCATCGCCCTGTCGATCGTCGGCACCGGCCTCGCCGCCGTCGGCGTCCTCGCCAACGGCACCGAGGAGCAGATCGGCACCTGGATCCCCCAGATGTACGGCGACGCCAGCGACGTCAAGGTCGCCGCCTTCTGCTCCTCGGAGCCCGACGCCGGCTCCGACGTCGCCTCCATGCGCACCCGCGCCGTCTACGACGAGGCCAAGGACGAGTGGGTGCTCAACGGCACCAAGACCTGGGCGACCAACGGCGGCATCGCCAACGTCCACGTCGTCGTCGCGGTCGTCGACCCGGAGCTGGGCTCCAAGGGCCACGCCTCCTTCATCGTGCCGCCGAACACCCCGGGGCTGTCCCAGGGCCAGAAGTTCAAGAAGCACGGCATCCGCGCCTCGCACACCGCCGAGGTCGTCCTCGACAACGTGCGGGTGCCCGGCTCCTGCCTGCTCGGCGGCAAGGAGAAGCTGGACGCCCGCCTCGCCCGCGCCCGGGAGAAGGCCAAGCAGGGCGGCGAGCGCGTGAAGAACGCGGCGATGGCCACCTTCGAGGCGTCCCGCCCGGCGGTCGGCGCGATGGCGGTGGGCACCGCGCGCGCCGCGTACGAGGTGGCGCTGGAGTACGCGCAGACCCGGGAGCAGTTCGGGCGCCCGATCATCGACAACCAGGGCGTCGCCTTCCAGCTCGCCGACATGCGCACGTCCATCGACGCGGCGCGGCTGCTGGTGTGGCGGGCTTCCTGGATGGCCATCAACGGCAAGCCGTTCACGGCGGCCGAGGGCTCGATGTCCAAGCTGTTCGCGAGTGAGACCGCGAAGAAGGTGACCGCCCAGGCGGTCCAGATCCTGGGCGGCAACGGCTACACGCGGGAGTACCCGGTGGAGCGGATGCACCGCGACTCCGCGATCTACACGATCTTCGAGGGCACGAGTGAGATCCAGCGGCTGGTGATCGCGCGGACGCTGGCGGGGATGCCGATCCGGTGAGCGCCGTTTCGGATGCTGTGCGACGCCGGGTGCTGGTCCGTCGTGGCTGGTCGCGCAGTTCCCCGCGCCCCTGGGTGTCTCACCCGTGCCTGAGCGGAGTCAGTTGCTCGATGTCGTACTTGGCCCTGAGAGCCTCGATCGCCTCGTGGTCCGGGGGGCCGCCGGCGCCGAGGATCTCCAGCAGTTCCTCGAAGTAGCGCTCGTGGTCCGGGGGCGGGCTGGCCTGGAAGAACATCTTGGCCGGCTCGCCCGTCGGGTTCGCGAAGGCGTGCGGGCAGCCGGGGGGCACGACGATGACCGTGCCCGGGGTGGCGCGCACCACCCGGTTGCCCGAACTCGACTCCCACCTGCGCCAGCTGTCCGGCGTACGGACCCTCGGCTCGAAGGCGAGCACGTCCAGCTCGCCCTCCAGCACGTAGAACAGCTCCTCGCTGCGGGTGTGCACATGGGCGCCCACGTCGAAGCCCGGCGGCACGATGACCTCGAAGGTGGAGGCCATGCGCGAGTGCGAACCGGTCACCTTGAAGGTCACGTGCTGGGCCGGCGCCTGCACCACCCGGCCCTGGCCCGGCGGCACCAGCAGGCCCTCGGTCGCCGCGGCGAGCCCGCTCACCAGGTCACCGGGAGGGCCTCGGGCCCGCGGATCAGCGCGCCCTTCTTGAAGGGCACGTCCTCGGGCGCCACCGCGAGCTTCAGCCCGGGCACCCGGTCCAGGACCGCGCCGACGAGCAGCTCCGACTCCAGCCGGGCCAGCATGCCGCCGGGGCAGTAGTGCGGGCCGAAGCCGAAGGCCACGTGCGGGTTGGGGGAGCGCTCGAAGTCGATGGTGTCCGGGTCGGGGAAGACCTCCGGGTCGCGGTTGGCCGCCAGGTAGGACACGTAGACCGCGTCGCCCGCGCGGATCCGCACGCCCCTGATCTCCACGTCCTCCAGCGCGATCCGGGACAGCCCCACGGCGTTGCGGTGCGGGATCCAGCGCAGCAGCTCGTCGATGGCCCGCGGACGCAGCGCCGGTTCGGAGCGCAGCCGTTCGGCCAGCTCCGGGCGGGTCAGCAGCAGGTGGAACATCTGCCCGCTGTTGTTGGTGACCGCCTCGCCGCCGATCTGCAGCAGCACCGCGAGCCCGACCGCCTCCTCCAGCGTGATCTCGTCCCGGCCCACGGCGGCACCCAGCAGCGAGGTGACGTCCTCGCCGGTGCTGTCCGACCGGAGCCCGATGAGATCCGAGAAGTAGGCGTTCATCTCGTTCTTGGCCCGTTCGCTGACCTCGGCGCCGTGCGAGGAGGACAGGATCAGCTGGGTCCAGGTGTGCATGGCGTGCCGGTCGGTGGCCGGCACGCCCATCAGCTCGCAGATCACCGCGATGGGGAAGGGGCTCAGCACCGCCTCGGTGAGGTCGGCGGGCGGCCCGGCCTTCAGCATGGCGCCGACCAGTTCGTCGAGCATGCCGCGGGAGCGCTCGCGCACCCGCTCCACGCCCCGCGCGGTGAAGGCCGCGGCCACCGAGCGGCGCAGCCGGGTGTGGTCGGGCGGGTCCAGGAAGCCGACCGCGCCGCGCGCCGGGATGAAGTGCGGGGCCAGCCGGGTGACCTGCCGGTCCATGACGGCCTCGCGGCCGAACCGGGGGTCGTTGGTGACCATGCGCACGTCGTCGTGGCGGGTCACCAGCCAGGCCCAGCCCTCGCCGTTGGGCAGCGAGATCCGGGTCACGGGGCCCTCGCGCATCAACTCGGTCAGCACCGGGTCGAAGTCGCTGCCGGGCAGGTCGACGGCCGGCCAGTCCCGTACGGGCGGCGCGGCCGGGGACATCGTCTCTTCGCTCACGTCTGCCTCACACTCCGTGTCACGTCTCGCGGCACCGCCCGCGTCATGTCGTCCCGTACGCCGCGCCGCACGTCCGCGGTCTGCCAGCAGCCCAGGGACATCTCCGCGGTGATGCCGGGGCCGAAGCCGGCCAGCAGCCCGCGCGCCCCGTCGGTGGCGCCGCCCTCGTCGAAAAGCCGCCGCAGCGCGTCCAGGACGACGGCGCTGGCGATGTTGCCGTACTCGGTGAGCGTCGCCCGGCTGAACCGGAAGGCGTGCGGGTCCACCTGGAGGAACTTGCTGAGATCGTCCAGGATCCGGGGACCGCCGGCGTGCACGATGTAGAAGTCCAGGTCGGAGGCGTCCCAACCGTGCTCGCCCGCCAGGCCCTTGAGCGCCGGCGCGAGCGGCTCCATGGTGGCCGGCACCCGCTTGTCCAGCAGGAAGTGGAAGCCGGTCGCCTTCACGTCGTACATGATCCACTCCTCCGTCTTGGGGATCAGGTACGAACCGTTGCGCTCCAGGCGCACCCCGGTGCCCCCCTGGCCGCGGACCACCGCGGCGGCGATGCCGTCGCCGAAGAGGCCGTTGCAGAGCAGCGAGCCCACGCCGAGGTCGGTCGGCTGGTAGCACAGTGAGCAGAACTCGCAGGCCACGATGAGCGCGTTGGCCTCGGGATAGGCGGTGCAGAAGTCGTGGGCGCGGTTGATCGCCGCACCGCCGGCCGCGCAGCCCAGCTGGGCGATGGGTATCTGGCGGGTGGTGCTGTCGAAGCCCATCTCGTTGATCAGCCACGCCGTGAGCGAGGGCATCATGAAGCCCGTGCACGACACGTAGATGATCACGTCGATGTCGGTGGTGAGCAGCTCCGCGTCGTCCAGGGCCCGCTGGACGACGGCCGGGACACGGGATTTCGCCTCCCGCTCGTAGACCTTGTTGCGGTCCTCGAAACCCGGGTGCTTCAGGGTCTCCTCGATGGGCTGCACGATGTGCCGGGTGCGGACCCCGGTGTTCTCTATCAGCCGGAGCGCGAGCGGCAGTTGAGGATGGTCGGTGTGGCGCCGGCGCGCCAGCTCCAGCGTCTCCTCCATCGTGATCACGTGCTCCGGGACGGACACCGAGGGTCTGCACAAAGTCGCCATGAACCGTGCCTGCTTTCGCCTCGCGGAAGGCTCTCGCCCCCCGGCCGGAAAGTGGTGCACCTTTTCAGGGGTGCCCATCCACGATCACTCAGCGGAGCGGTGATCTCTCGCCGGGTTACTCCGTCTCGGGGACAGCGGGGACGGCGTCGGCAGCGGGGACCGGCGTTGTCAGGAGGTGCGGCCGCTGCTGTGGGCGATGCACGCCACGTCGATCCGGTCGGCCAGCTTGGCCAGCTCGATGGTGAGGGCCGCGACCGTGTCCTCGTCCAGGCTCTCCTCGCCGGTCTCCACCAGCCGCAGCCACCGACCGCCGACCGTGCGCAGCAGCTTGCTCACGTCGGACGCGGCGACCTGGAGCGTGCCGCGGTCGTCGACGATCAGAGGCAGGGTCACTTCGCGGTTCACAAAGGGGATCGTAGTCGCGGAAGGCTCACGCTCCGTGCCATACGGTGGTGATGTTGCAGAACTCGCGGATTCCGTGCCCGGACAGCTCACGCCCGTAGCCCGACCGCTTGACCCCGCCGAACGGGAACGCCGGATGGGACGCCGTCATCCCGTTGACGTACACGCCGCCGGCCTCCAGGTCCCGGACGAAGCGGTCCACGTCCGCGTCGTCGCGGGTCCACACGTTGGAACTGAGCCCGAAGTCGGTGTCGTTGGCGATCAGCACCGCCTCGTCCAGGTCGGCCGCCCGGTAGAGCGTGGCGACCGGGCCGAAGGCCTCCTCGCGGTGGATGCGCATCTCGCGGGTGACGCCGGCCAGGACGGTCGGCGGGTAGTACCAGCCCGGCCCGTCCGGGCGTTCGCCGCCGCACAGCACGCTCGCGCCGTCGCGCACCGCGTCGTCGACCAGCTCCACCAGGTCGTTCAGACCCTGCTCGCTGGAGAGGGGGCCGACCTCGGTCTCCTCGTCCATCGGGTCGCCGACCCTGAGCGCCCGCATGCCCTCCGCGAAGCGCTCGGCGAAGGCGTCGTACACGTCCGTGTGCACGATGAACCGCTTGGCGGCGATGCACGACTGCCCGGCGTTCTGGGTGCGCGCGGTCACCGCCACCGCCGCGGCCCGCTCGACGTCGGCGGACGGCATGACGACGAACGGGTCGCTGCCGCCCAGTTCCAGCACCGTCTTCTTGATCATCTCCCCGGCGGTGGAGGCCACCGCGCGGCCGGCCGGCTCGCTGCCGGTGAGGGTGGCGGCCCGCACCCGCTCGTCGCGCAGGATGTCGTCGACCTGGGCGGAACCGATGAGCAGGGTCTGGAAGCAGCCCTCGGGGAAGCCCGCCCGGTGGAACAGGTCCTCCAGGTACAGGGCGGTCTGCGGCACGTTCGAGGCGTGCTTGAGCAGCCCGACGTTGCCGGCCATCAGCGCGGGCGCCGCGAACCTGATCACCTGCCACAGCGGGAAGTTCCACGGCATCACCGCGAGCACCGGGCCCAGCGGCCGGTAGCGGACCAGGGCCCGGGAGGCGCCGGAGTCCTTCACGTCGGCGTCGGCGGGCTCCTCGTCGGCCAGCAGCTCGGCCGCGTGGTCGGCGTACCAGCGCATCGCCTTGGCGCACTTGGCCGCCTCCGCGCGGGCCTGCTTGACCGGCTTGCCCATCTCCGTGGTGATGACCTTGCCGATCTCCTTCTGGTCCGCCTCCAGGAGGTCGGCGGCCCGGCGCATCAGCCCGGCCCGCTCGTAGAACCCCGTGGTCCGGTAGGTGCGGAAGGTGGCCTCCGCGAGCTCGATCCGGCGCTCGATCTCCTCCTCGCCCATGGCCTCGTACGTCCTGAGCGTCTCGCCGTTCGCCGGGTTCACCGTCGCGATGGGCATGGCCGACCTCCCTGGGTGCCTTCGTGCTTCGACCTTGGCGCGCGGCGCGGGGTGCCGCAACGCGGGCGGCCGCGTCGTTCCTCGTGGTGCCTCGTGGTTCCTCGTGGCGTCTCGTCAGTGCGAGTGCTCAGCCAGCCGGTCGAGAAACGCGGACTGCGCCTTCACGATCACCTCGCGGGCCCGGTCGAGGCCGAACCACGCCACCCGGTCCAGCTCGGGGAACTCCTGCATCCGCCCCGACCTCGGCGGCCACTCCATGCGGAAGGTGCCGGGGACGACCGCCGCCGGATCGAGGTCCGCCTCGACGGCCCAGACGGTGACGACCTTCCCGCCCGCCTGCCGCACCTCGCCGAGCGGCACGGCCTCGCCCTCGGGCGGCGGCAGCCCCAGCTCCTCCCGGAACTCGCGCCGGGCCGCCTCCCACGCCGGTTCCGCCGGGTCGTACTCGCCCTTGGGGACGGTCCACGCCCCGGCGTCCCGGCGGGTGTAGAACGGACCGCCCATGTGGCCCAGGAGCACCTGGACCTCCCCGTCCGGACCGCGCCGGTGCAGCAGCAGGCCCGCGCTGCGCCTCACGGGGCCACGCCGGGGTGGGCGGCGAGCAGGGTGTCCACGGTGTCCGCGTCCTCGGGGCGCTTGTCCTCGCGGTAGCGGACCACGCGGGCGAAGCGCAGCGTGACGCCGGCCGGGTAGCGGGTGGAGCGCTGGAGGCCGTCGTAGGCGATCTCGACGACGAGTTCGGGCCGTACGGTCACGCCCCAGGGGTGCTCCTCGACGGCCAGCTCCTCGAGGCGCCCGGTCTGCCAGGCCAGCAGGGCGTCGGTCATGCCCTTGAAGGTCTTGCCGAGCATCGCGAAGGAGCCGTCGGCGGTGCGGGCGCCCAGGTGGAGGTTGGAGAGCCTGCCGGTGCGGCGGCCGTGGCCCCACTCGGCGGCCAGCACCACCAGGTCGAGTGTGTGGACGGGCTTGACCTTCAGCCAGGACGCGCCGCGCCGGCCCGCGCTGTAGGCGGCGTCCAGCCCCTTGACGACGACGCCCTCGTGCCCGCGCTCCAGCGTCCGGGCGAGGAACTCCTCCGCGGCCCCGGTCTCCTCGGGACCGTGCACCAGGGTGCGCCGCACCCGCATCGGCTCGGGGACCAGCCGGGCCAGCTCCGCGTGCCGTTCGGTCAGCGGGAGGTCGAGCAGGTCGCGGCCGTCGACGGAGAGCGCGTCGAAGAACACCGCCGAGACGGGAACCGCCCGCGCCGCCGTGGCCACGTCGGTGCGGGAGCCCACCCGGCCGGCGGTCTCCTGGAAGGAGCGGGGGCGCCCGTCCGCGTCGAGGGAGACGGCCTCGCCGTCCAGGATGAACCGCTCGCCCGGCAGGGCCAGGGCCGCCTCGGTGATCTCGGGGAGCCGTTCGGTGATGTCGTCCAGGGTGCGGGTGTAGACCCGTACGGTGCCGCCGTCCCGGTGCACCTGGACGCGGATGCCGTCCAGCTTCTCCTCCACGGCGGCGGTGCCCAGCTTGCCGACCGCCTCGGCGACCGAGGACGCGCTGTGCGCCAGCATCGGCAGGACGGGTCTGCCGACGGTGAGCCGGAACCGGCCCAGGGCGCCGGGCCCGTCGGCCAGCAGGGCCTCGGCCACCGTCTGCAGCGACCCGGCGAGCATCACCGCGCGCCGGACGTCCGCCGGGGGAGCGTCCGTCGCCGCGGCCAGGCCCTCGACGGCGGCCGCGTCCAGGGCGCCCTGGCGGACCTCTCCGGTGAGCAGCCCGATCAGGAAGCGCTGCTCGTCCTCCGTGGCGGCGCCCATCAGCTCGCCGACCAGCCGGGCCCGCTCGGCCTGGGAACCGCGGCCGGAGACCGCGCCGAGCCGGGTGAGCCGGGCGTCCACGTCCCGCACGGTCAGGGTCGGCCCGGAGGCCGGCGGCACCGGGCGGCTCAGCACCTTCCAGCCGACGCCGATCCGCCCCTGCGGGAGCCGTCCCGCCAGATACGGGATGACGACCGGTACGTCCGCCGCCTCCGCCTCGCGGAACAGCTCCGCGAGCAGGGCGGTCTTGCGGGACCGCGCCGACGTGGCGGCGACCTCCCGGGACACCTGGGCCAACCGGGCCAGCAACATGCAGTCATGGTGCACCGGAACGGCGGGGCGTACACCCCCGCGGGTGCCGCCGGGCCCCGCGGACCCGCATGCCGCGGACGCGGCGCACCGGCGTACGCCCCCCGCCGGGTGCTCCGGGCGGGGCCTCACCCGGCGACGGCCGCGTCCAGGTCCGACATGATCAGATCGCCGACGACCGCCGCCGCGGCGCGGTAGCCGCCGCTCGCCGCGTGCACCACCTGCTCGGCGAAGCCCAGCGCGTTCCCGGCGGTCCACACGCCCGGCACGCTGGTCCGGCCCGTCGGATCCACCACGGGGTAGGAGCCGAACGGCGTCTCCTGCAGCTGGGCCCCCAGCCGCTCCATCAGACCGGTCTGCGGGACGGGCTTCGGGGCGACGAAGACCACCGTGCGGTCGTGCGCCGTGCCGTCCGCCAGCCGCACCCCGGTGAGCCGGTCGTCCTCGACCCGCAGGGCGGCGACCTCGCCGGGCACCACCTTGACCCCGGCCGCGGCGAGCCGCCGCAGCTCGTCGTCGGACAGCTCCTCCTCGGCGACCGTGTGCAGGAAGAGCGTCACGTCGTCCGACCAGCCGGACACCATCAGGGCCTGGTGCACGCTGAGCGGGCTGGTGGCCAGGACGCCGAAGCGCTCGTCGCGGACCTCCCAGCCGTGGCAGAACGGGCAGTGCAGCACGTCCCGGCCGAACCGCTCGGCGACCCCGGGCACGGCGGGCAGCTCGTCCCTGAGCCCGGTGGTGACGATCAGCCGGCGGGCGTGCACGGTCTCCCCGCCGGCCAGCCGTACCGCGAAGTCCTCGTCCCGGGACACGTCCACGGCACGGTCGCGGACCAGCTCCACTCCGTAGCGCGCGATCTCGTCCCGGCCCAGTGCCAGGAACTCGGCCGGGGACATGCCGTCCCGGGTCAGGTAGCCCTGCATGTGGGCCGAGGGCGCGTTGCGCGGCTCACCGGCGTCGACCACCAGGGTGCGCAGCCGTGAGCGGCCCAGGACCAGCGCGGCGGAGAGTCCCGCCGCGCCGCCGCCGACGACCACCACGTCGTAGGTGCCGGTCAGGTCCTTGTTCCGGGTGACGTCCTTGTTCTGGGTCATGGTGACCACCTCCACCCAGAAGGTCGCTCGAACACCGCGGGATTGACAAACCCGTTTGCCGGAACTGCAATAAACGCATGACGACCGCAGACGATGTCCTCGCCGGTGTCGGGCCCAGGCTCCGCCAGGTGCGCAAGGAACGCGAGGTGACCCTGGCGGCGCTGTCCGAGTCGACCGGCATCTCGGTGAGCACCCTGTCGCGGCTGGAGTCGGGCCTGCGCAAGCCGAGCCTCGAACTGCTGCTGCCGATCGCCCAGGCCCACCAGGTCCCGCTGGACGAACTGGTCGGCGCCCCGCGGGTCGGCGACCCCCGGGTGCGCGCCAAGCCCATCGTGCGGCACGGCCGCACCCACTGGCCCCTGACCCGTCAGGCGGGCGGCCTCCAGGCCTTCAAGGTGCTGGAGCCCCAGCGCCGGGAGGAGCCGGACCCGCGCACCCACGAGGGGTACGAGTGGCTCTACGTCCTCTCCGGCCGGCTGCGGCTCGTGCTCGGCGAGCACGACGTGGTGCTGTCGGCGGGGGAGGCCGCCGAGTTCGACACCCGGGTGCCGCACTGGTTCGGGTCGACGGGGGAGGGGCCGGCCGAGTTCCTCAGCCTCTTCGGCCCGCAGGGTGAGCGGATGCATGTACGGGCGCGGCCCGCGCAGGCGTGAGCCGGCGGTCCGTTCCCGGTGCGGTGCTCCGTGATCCTGTGCCCGGGCCTGTTCCCTGATGGGCAAGCGACCGCTTAGTATGCGGGGGACCCGGTCGGACGACGCAGTCGGTGGAGGCCCCGCATGCAGGCATGGCAGGTGCACGAGAACGGCGAGCCGGGCGAGGTGATGCGCCTCGCGGACGTGTCGCCGCCGACGCCGGGCGAGGGCCAGGTCCTGCTGAGGGTCCGCGCCGCGAACATCAACTTCCCGGACGCGCTGATGTGCCGGGGCCAGTACCAGGTCCGGCCGCCGCTGCCGTTCACGCCGGGCGTGGAGATCTGCGGCGAGACCGAGGACGGGCGCCGCGTCCTCGCCAATCCGGCGCTCCCGCACGGCGGCTTCGCCGAGTACGCCC
Organism: Streptomyces hyderabadensis; assembly: GCF_020404845.1. Lineage (GTDB taxonomy): Bacteria > Actinomycetota > Actinomycetes > Streptomycetales > Streptomycetaceae > Streptomyces > Streptomyces hyderabadensis. Next base: position 134,575 of record NZ_JAIOJZ010000016.1, read on the forward strand.
TCGCGGACGCGCGTGCCCTGCTGCCCGCGCCGGACTCCCTCGACGACGCCGAGGCCGCCGCCCTGCACATCGGCTACCAGACCGGCTGGTTCGGCCTGCACCGCCGGGCCCGGCTGCAAGCCGGGGAGACCCTGCTGGTCCACGCCGCCGCGGGCGGCGTCGGGAGCGCCGCCGTGCAGCTCGGCAAGGCGGCCGGCGCCACCGTCGTCGGCGTCGTCGGCGGCCCCGAGAAGGCGGCCGTCGCCCGCGAGCTGGGCTGCGACGTGGTCGTCGACCGGAACGCCGAGGATGTCGTGGCGGCCGTGAAGGAGGCCACCGGCGGCCGGGGCGCCGACGTGGTCTACGACCCGGTCGGCGGCCAGGCCTATGCCCAGTCCGCCAAGGTCGTCGCCTTCGAGGGCCGGATCGTCGTCGTCGGCTTCGCGAGCGGCACGATCCCCAGCCCCGCGCTGAACCACGCGCTGGTGAAGAACTACGCGATCCTCGGCCTGCACTGGGGGCTGTACAACACCAAGAACCCCGAGCTGGTCCGGCACTGCCACGAACAGCTCACCGAACTGGCCGCCCGGGGCGCCGTCAAGCCGCTGGTGAGCGAGCGGGTGACGCTCGACGGGGCGGCGGGCGCCGTGCAGCGGGTCGCCGACGGCAGGACGACCGGCCGGGTGGCCGTCGTACCGGAGATGCACGAGAAGGGAACCGCCGCATGACCGACGCAGCGGAACTGCGCCGCCGTACCCGCGAGTTGCTGGCGGCACACCCGCCGGCCGGCACGGACCGCACGGACTTCCTCCGGGCCCGCTTCGACGCCGGACTCGCCTGGGTGCACTACCCGCAAGGGCTCGGCGGACTCGGTGCGCCGCGCGCCCTCCAGGCCGTGGTGGACGCCGAGTTGGCGGCCGAGGGAGCCCCCGACAACGACCCCCGGCGCATCGGCATCGGCCTCGGCATGGCCGCCCCGACCATCCTCCAGTACGGCACCGAGGAGCAGCAGCGCCGGCTGCTGCGGCCGCTGTGGACCGGCGAGGAGGTCTGGTGCCAGCTCTTCAGCGAACCCGGCGCCGGGTCCGACCTGGCGGCCCTCGGCACCCGCGCGGTACGGGACGGTGAGGACTGGGTGGTCAACGGGCAGAAGGTGTGGACCTCCAGCGCGCACCTCGCCCGCTGGGCCATCCTCATCGCCCGCACCGACCCGGACGTGCCCAAGCACCGGGGCATCACCTACTTCGTGTGCGACATGACCGACCCCGGCGTCGAGGTGCGGCCGCTGCGCCAGATCACCGGCGAGGCCGAGTTCAACGAGGTGTTCCTCACCGACGTCCGCATCCCCGACTCCCGCCGTCTCGGCGAGGTCGGCGACGGCTGGCGGGTCGCGCAGACCACGCTGAACAACGAACGCGTCGCCATCGGCGGCACACCGGTCCCCCGCGAGGGCGGCATGATCGGCAAGCTCGCCGCGACCTGGCGCGAGCGCCCCGAACTGCGCACCCACGACCTGCACCAGCGCCTGCTCGGCCTGTGGGTCGAGGCCGAGGTCGCCCGCCTGACCGGGGTGCGCCTGCGCCAGCAGCTGGCGGCCGGCCAGCCGGGCCCCGAGGGCGCCGGCATGAAGCTGAACTTCGCCCGGCTCAACCAGGAGATCAGCGGACTGGAAGTGGAACTCCTCGGCGAGGAGGGTCTGCTCTACGACGACTGGACCATGCGCCGGCCCGAACTGGTCGACTTCACCGGCCGCGACGCCGGATACCGCTACCTGCGGTCCAAGGGCAACAGCATCGAGGGCGGGACCAGCGAGGTCCTGCTGAACATCGTCGCCGAGCGTGTTCTGGGCCTGCCCGCCGAGCCGCGCACCGACAAGGACGTCGCATGGAAGGACCTCGCCCGATGAGCGCACAGCCCGAACCCGCTCTCCTGCACACGGAGGAGGAAGAGGCGCTGCGCGCCGCCGTCCGGGACCTGCTCACCGACCACTGCGACCCGGCGGGCGTCATCACCCGCACCGAGTCGGCCGCCCCGCACGACGCGGCGCTGTGGAAGAGCCTCGCCGACTCGATGGGCCTGGCGGGCCTGCTGATCCCGGAGGCACTGGGCGGGCAGGGCGCCACCCACCGCGAAGCCGCCGTGGTACTGGAGGAACTGGGCCGGGCGGTCGCACCGGTGCCGTACCTGACGAGCGCCGTCGTCGCCACCGAGGCGCTGCTGGCCTGCGGGGCCGAGGACCTGCTGGGCGAGCTGGCGTCCGCCACGACCGTCGCGGTACTGGCCGTCGGACTGCACGTCGCACCGGGCGCCGCCTTCCCGCGGGTGCGGTACGAAGGGGGAGCGCTGCACGGCGAGTTGACCGGCGTCGCCGACGCCTCCTTCGCCGACGTGCTGCTCGTGCCCGCGGACGACGGCGGCCTGTACGCGGTCCGCGCCGCCGACACGACGGTGACTCCGCAGGTCTCGCTCGACCTCACCCGGCCGCTGGCGCGCGTGACCCTCGACGGCGCTCCGGCGCGTCGCCTCGGTGAGGCGGAGCCCGCGCTGCGCCGGGCCCTGCGGGCCGGTGCCGGGCTGCTCGCCTCCGAACAACTGGGCCTCGCCGACTGGCTGCTGACCGAGACCGTCCGCTACCTCAAGGAACGCAAGCAGTTCAACCGCCAGGTCGGCGGCTTCCAGGCGCTCAAGCACCGGCTCGCCCGGCTGTGGCTGGAGGTGGCGGGCCTGCGCGCCGCCGCCCGCAGTGCGGCCGACGCCCTGGCGACCGGCGCGGACACCGACGTGGCGGTGGCCGTGGCCCAGGCGTACGCGGCCCAGGTCGCCGTGCACGCCGCCGAGGAGGCGCTGCAACTGCACGGCGGCATCGGCATGACCTGGGAACACCCGGTCCACCTGTACCTCAAGCGGGCCAAGGCCGACTCGATCGCGTACGGCGCGACGGGCACCCACCGTGCGGCGCTGGCCGAACTGGTCGACCTGCGGGCCCCCTGACACCCCCGGCCACGCCCGCGGGGCGTCCGGCCCGGGAACCGCTCCGGTGAAGTGAACGACCGGCGGCGGTCCGGCCAACTCCCCGCACGACGCTGCTCTCTGAGGCCTGCGGGACCCCATACTCACTGGGGTCCCGTACGGCACTTCCAGGGAGGCAGAGCATGGCCCTCACCACCCGACGCAGAGCCCTCACCACCCTCGGCGCCGCCCTCGCGGGCGCGGTCGCCCTGCCCGCCGGCACCGCGCTGGCGTCCGAAGGCAGGCACGGACCGCGCCCGCTGTGGCGCGCGCACGCCCACAACGACTACGAGCACCCCCGCCCCCTCCTCGACGCCCTCGACCACCGCTTCGGCAGCGTCGAGGCCGACATCTACCTGGTCGACGGCCAACTCCTGGTCGCCCACGACCCGGAGGACCTCGATCCGTCCCGCACCCTGGAGTCGCTCTACCTCGACCCGCTCGCCGCCCGCGTCCGCGCGAACCACGGCCGGGTCTACCGGCGGGACCGCCGCGCCCTGCAACTCCTGATCGACATCAAGACCGAGGGCGAGGCGACGTACCGCGAACTCGACCGCCGACTGCGCCGCCACCAGCACCTGTTCACCTCCTACGCCCACGGACGGGTGTTCCCCGGCGCGGTCACCGCGGTGGTCTCCGGCGACCGGGCCGCCCGCGCACCCATGGAGGCGCAGCGCACCCGCCGGGCCTTCTACGACGGCCGCCTCACCGACCTCGGCACCGCGGCACCGGCTTCCTTCGTCCCGCTGATCAGCGACAACTGGACGCTCAACTTCGGCTGGCAGGGCGTCGGCGCCTTCCCGGCGGCCGAACGGCGCAGGCTCCACGAGCTCGTGGCCGCGGCCCACGCACGCGGGCAGCGGGTGCGCTTCTGGGCCACGCCCGACGTGGCGGGGCCCGCGCGGGACGCCGTGTGGGCCGAACTGCTCGCCGCCGGTGTCGACCATCTCAACACCGACGACCTCGCGGGCCTCGAAGCGTTCCTCGACGCCCGCCGGGACGCGTAGGGCCGCACCGGAACACCACTCGTTCGGAGGACAGGTCAGCCGCCCGGACGAACCCTCCGCTACGCCACACTTACGGCCGAACGCCGCGAAGTGGACGTGGCGGAGGAGGTTGACGATGGCCGTTTCCATCTCTGTGGTGCTCTTGCTGTCCATCCTGGCGGTGCTCTTCCTGCGCAACGGCGGACTGAAGGTCTCGCACGCCCTGGTCTGCCTGCTGCTCGGCTTCTACCTGGCGAGCACGAGCATCGCCCCCACCATCAACAGCGGACTCACCGCGACGGCGGACATCGTGGGCAGCCTCAGACCGTAGGGCGGGGGTGATCGGCGGCCGCGTCGGTCCCGGCCCGGCGGGCGGCGGCCGGGCGCTCCGGCCGGCCGGGCAGCAGCAGGCACAGCGGGACGGCGAGCGCGGTGAGCGCCACCGACCACCAGAAGGCCGTGTCGAAGGCGTCGGCCAGGGCGCTCGGGCCGTGCGCGCCGAGGGAGGCGTGCTGCAGGACGACGGCGAGCACCGCGATCCCCACCGAGCCGCCGATCTGCTGCGCGACACGGGTGATGACGCCGGCGTCGGGGATCTCCCGGTGCCGCAGTCCGACGTAGGCGGCGCCCATCGGCGCCATCATGGCGGCGCCGAGCGCGGTGCCGCGGACGAACAGCGCGGCCATGAGCAGGACCCCGCCGCTGTCGGCGGTGACGAAGGCGAACGGCACCGTGGCCACGGCGACGAGGACGAAGGCGACGACGGCGACCCGGCGGGGGCCGACGCGGTCCAGGTACCGGCCCGCCAGGCCGCGCGCCAGCAGCGCCCCGACGCCCTGCGGGATGAGCAGGAGCCCGGCGCCGAGGGCGTCCTCGCCGCGTACCTGCTGGAAGTACAGGGGCAGCAGCATCATCGGCCCGTACAGCGCGATGCCGCCCAGGAAGAGCAGGGTGCCGGAGGAGGCCACCGCGCGGTGGCGGAACAGCCGCAGATCGATCAGGGCGCCGCCGTGCCGGGCCAGCGACCGGACGGTGAAGCCGCCGACGAGGGCGAGTCCGCCGAGCAGCGGGAGAAGGACCGTGGCGCCGGTGACGCCCGCGCTGCCCTCGACCCGGGACAGGCCGTAGAGCAGGGCGGTGACGCCCGGGCAGAGCAGGAGCAGCCCGGCGACGTCCAGGCGGACGCGGGGGCCGCCGGGCTCCGGCCGGTCGTCGGGCAGGTTCCGCAGGGCCAGCCACCCGCCGACGGCGCAGAAGGGGATGTTGACGAGGAACATCCAGCGCCAGTCGGCCAGATGCAGGATGAGACCGCCCAGGACCGGGCCGAGGATCGGGCCGAGCGCGGTGGGCACCGTGATGATCGCCATGACCCTGCCCGGTTGCCGGCCCTTGGCCGCCTGCATGAGCAGCGTCGCCGTGAGCGGCATCATGATGCCGCCCGCCAGGCCCTGGACGACACGGAAGGCGATCAGGCTCGGGGCGTTCCACGCCAGCGCGCTCAGCACCGAGCCGAGCAGGAACCCGCCCAGGGCCGCGATCCACAGCCGCCGTCCGCCGAAGCGCGCCTGGGCCCAGACGGCGAGCGGGATGGTGACGAACACCGCCAGCAGATAGCCGGTGCTCCCCCACTGGACGGTGGCCAGCGGGGCGTGGAACGCCTTCGCCAGGTCGTCCAGCGCGACGCTGACGACGGTGGTGTCGAAGACGACGGCGAGCGCGCCCACGACGAGGGTGACCCCGATGCGCCACACGGCGGGGTCGATCCGGTCGGGATCCGCTGCCGCGGGCCCGGCCCCGAGGGGGGTGGTGTGGGGGGTGCTCACGAGCCCCCACCTCCTTAGGATAGATAAGTCTTTCTTACTCTCGCAGAATAGGGAGCTACGATAAGAAAGACAACTCTTTCCACAGCGAGGAGGCGTGGGAATGGCTCAGCGGCGCCGCGGGGCGGCACTGGAGAAGGCGCTCCTGGACGCGGCCTGGGACGAACTCGCCGAGCGCGGCTACGCCCGGTTCACCATGGACGCCGTGGTCAAGCGCGCGGGCACCAGTCCGCCGGTGCTGTACCGCCGCTGGGCGCACCGCGACGAGCTGGCCCGGGCGGCCGTCGCCCACGCCCTGGACGAGGCGCGCGTCGACACCCCGGACACGGGGAGTCTGCGGGGGGACGTCCTCGCCCTCATGCGGGAGATCGGCACCGCCAACGCCCGGCTCGTCATCCTCATGTACGCGCACCTGGCCGGCTACTACCAGGAGACCGGCACCAACCCCGGCGACCTCCTCGACGCGGCGCGCGCCAAGTCCGCCGACGCGCTCGCCGAGGTCTACGACCGGGCCGTCGCCCGGGGCGAGGCCAGGCCGGAACGGCTCACCGGGCGCGTCAGGTCCCTCCCCTTCGACCTGCTGCGCCAGGAAATCCTCGCGACCCTCGCGCCGGTCCCCGACGACGTCGTCGAAGAGATCGTCGACACGATCTTCCTCCCCCTGGTGCGCTGACGGCCGAGGGGAAGGGGGCGGACGCGCCCCAGGGCCTGTCCGGCGGATCATGCCGCAGGCGCGGGGTCTGGCACGCCCGTCTGCGGCGTTGTCGTCGGTTGGCAACGCTCCGCGTTGCCGCCCTCCTCCGCCTTGCAGCTGCACGCACCAGACCCCGCTCACCAGCATCGATGAGGTACCGCGCCTCGCCTGCGGCCTGATCCGCCGGACAGGCCCTAGGCGTCCACGACCCGGGAGCGGATGAGGAAGCGCACCCCCTCCGGCGCCTCCAGCGAGAAGCCGCTGCCGCGGCCCGGGACGACGTCCACGATCAACCGGGTGTGGCTCCACACCTCGTACTGGCTCCGCGACATCCAGAACTCCACCGGCTCGGTCACGCCGTCGACGGTCAGTTCGCCGAGCAGGATGTCCGAGGCGCCGGTGCGGAACTCGCCGGCCGGGTAGCACATGGGGGCGCTGCCGTCGCAGCAGCCGCCGGACTGGTGGAACATCAGCGGGCCGTGCGCCTCGCGGAGCCGCCGCAGCAGCGCGGACGCCTCGGCGGTCAGCTCGACGCGCGGGGTCTCCTCGTACGTGTCACCCATGCCGCGCATGCCATCGCGTGTGTCACCCATGCCGCGCATGCCATCACGGCGAAGGTTGCGAGTGCGTTGCGCGGCTTCGGCGGCGGGGCTCGCAGATTACCTCTTTTGACATACCTATCTCGTCATATCTATTGTTCGCGGGTGACCGACTCCAGCACCCCCAGCCGGGACATCGACCGCGTGGCCGCCGGGCTCGCGGCGTGCCTTCCCGCGCTGCACCGGGCGCTGGACCGGCAGGTCACCGCCCGGTACCCGCACCCCAAGCCCCCCGAGGGGCAGCTCGCCCTGCTGCGGTTCGTCGCGCAGCACGAGGGCACCACGGTGCGCGAGGCCGCCGAGGCCCTGCTGATGAAGCCGAACAACGTCAGCGCCCTGGTCTCCCAGCTCACCGAGCAGGGCGACCTGGAGCGCCGGCGGGACAGCGGCGACAAGCGGATCGCCCACCTCCACCTCACGGCCACCGCCCGTGAGCGGATCTCGGAGGTGCGGGACCTGGAGACCGCGTTCATCCGCCACGCCCTGACCTCCCTCACCGAGGGCCAGCAGGGCGCGCTCGGCTCCGCCCTGGACGCCCTCGACGCGTTGACGCGGCACCTCCACCCCGGCGCCCGCTGACACACGTGCCGCCCTCCGGGCGCGCCGTTGCCCTTCCCGCACCACCCCTCGATCCGGAAGAGGAAGCTCCTCCATGCCCTCCACGTCCGTGGATCACTCCGCCCTGCCCGCGGCCGGGACCGACTCCGCCCCGCGGCCGGCCGGCCGTGCGCGGTCCAACCCGTGGCTGACCCTCCTCGCCGTCGCGTTCGGACTGTTCATGGTCCAGCTCGACGGCTCCGTCGTCGCCATCGCCAACCCCGAGATCGGCAGCGACCTGCACGCGTCCACCGCCGAACTCCAGTGGGTGACCAACGCCTACCTCCTCGCCCTCGCCGCCACCCTCATCCTGGGCGGCAAGCTCGGCGACCGGTTCGGCCGCCGTACCTACTACCTGGCGGGTGTCGCCGGTTTCACCCTCGCCTCCGTCGCCATCGGCCTGTCCGGTTCGATCGAGGGCGTCGTCGCCTTCCGCGCCCTCCAGGGCGCCTTCGGCGGACTGCTGATGCCCAACACCCTGGGACTCCTCCGCTCCGTCTTCCCGCCCAAGAAGTTCGGCATGGCCGTCGGCATCTGGGCCATGGTCTCCGCGGTCGCCACGGCCCTCGGGCCCATCGTCGGCGGCCTCCTCGTGGAGCACGTGGACTGGGAGTCCGTCTTCTACATCAACGCCCCCATCGGCGTCGTCGCCATCGTCTTCGGCGCCCTCGTCCTCCCGGAGAGCCGCAGCGCCGCGGTGCGCGAGCGCTTCGACATCCCCGGCCTCGTCCTGCTCGCGCTCGGCCTGCTCGCCGTGGTCTTCGGCGTGGTCAAGGGCGAGACCTGGGGCTGGACCTCGGCCGGCACCCTCGGCGCCGTCGCCGCCGGCCTCGTACTCCTGCTGGTGTTCGGCCGCTACGAGACCCGGGTGGCGCACCCGCTGCTGCCGATGCGCCTCTTCCGCAGCCGGGCGCTGACCATCGGCGCGGTCATCACCGCGCTGAACTTCTTCGTGATGCTCGGCGTGATCTTCTTCGTCATGCTGTACCTGCAGAACGTGCGCGGCTTCACGCCGGTCGAGGCGGGCGTGCGGACGCTCCCGCTCAGCCTCGCCTCGCTGGTCGCCTCGCCCCTGGGCGCGGCCCTGACCCAGCGCTTCGGGCCCCGGCTGACCATGCCGCTGGGCATGCTGCTCCAGGCGGCCTCCTGCTTCGGCATGCTCACCTGGCAGACCGACTCCGCGTACGCCACGATGTGGCCGCCCTTCATCGCGCTCGGCCTCGGCGTCGGCATGGTGATGTCCGCCTCCTCCGACGCCATCGTCGGCAACGCCCCGGTACAGGACGGCGGCGTGGCGGGAGGTCTCCAGGCGACCACCCTGCAGATCGGCGGCGCGCTCGGCACCTCCGTGCTGGTCTCCCTGATCAGCGCCAAGGTGGGCAGCAGCCTCACCGGCGAGCTGACCGGCGCGGGCGTGCCCCCGGCCGTGGCCGACGGTCTCCAGGAGGCCAAGGACGCCGTGGCGATGGGCGTGGCGCCGGTCTCCGGCGACATGCCGGCCGGGCTGCGGGCCGCCGTGGTGGAGGGCAGCGGGCAGGCGTTCATGAACGGCGTCCACGTGGCCGTGGTGGTCACGGGCGCGCTCTGCGTGCTCGGCGCGGTCCTCGCCGCGGCGGGACTCAGGCCTCCCCGGCCGCGGCGCGCGGAAGCACCGTGACCCGGCGGAAGTTGCACCCCGCGGGCGCCGGGAGACCCACCGGCCCCGCGGGATTCGGGGCGCGGTCGGCCGGGGGCCGGGCCTGATGGGCCTTGAGCGCGATACTCACCAGGCTCAGCAGCAGGTCGACGTCCGCGTCGCAGTCCAGGTGCACGGTCACCCAACGGGAGCCGGGCACCAGACGGATGGCGGTGGAGCCGCCGAGGTCGTACTGGAAGCGCTGGATGGCCCGGTGGGTGAGGTGGAGGTCCACGTCCCGGTCCGAGTGGAAGTGGACGATCTCGTCACGGACGGAGCACAGGGCCCGTCCGGTTCCGCAACTGGCCGGACCCGCCGAGAGGTCGGGCCAGGCGTGCAGCCGCTCAAAGGCGCGCTGGGCCGGAGTCATGGCCCTATCGTCGCCCGATCACCGCTTCGCAACCAGAGGTTGAGCGATTTGTAACCGGCACGTGAGGTCGGCGGGAGCCCGCCGGGCTCCCGCCGACCGTGTCCCGGCGCTCCCCGACGCGTGCCGCGCGTGCGTCGGAGCCGGCGCCGGGGCCCGCGTCAGGCGTGCGTCAGGGCGTCACGCAGCCGATCGAGTCGACCGGGAAGTCGTTGCCGGTCGACGTGGCGGTGAAGCCGAAGGTCACGCTCCCGTCCGGTGGTACGACGCGGTTGTGGTCCACGTTCCGGACCGTGACCGTACCGTCCGAGCCGCTGGACAGCGCACCGTTCCACACCCCGCCGAGCGTGGTCCCGCTGCCCGGCTTCCACTGCACGGCCCAGCCGTTCAGCGGCTCGGTGCCGTGGTTCATCACCTCGACCGAGCCCTGGAAGCCGCCGTTCCAGGAGTTCTCCACGGAGTACACGGCCATGCAGGAACCGGTGTGCGTGGGCGGGGTCGTCGGGTCCGTGGGGGTCGGCGTCGGGTCCGGGTCCGGAGTGCTGCCGGAACCGCGGATGCCGGTGACCTCTCCGTTGCCGCCGTCGAAGACGACGTCCGAGCAGGAGAAGAAGTTCTCCTGGCTGTCCGAACGCACCCACTGCATGAAGATCAGCGCGTCGCCCGAGCGGCCCGAGGGCAGCGCGAGATCCCAGTAGTAGTGGCCGCCGTCGGTGCCCGGCGAGCCCTGCTGGGGCGGATCGGTCACCGTCTGGATCAGCTCCAGGTCGTCCCAGCCCAGCTCGGACGTGGGCGACCAGCCCGGCTTGGTCAGGTACACCCGGAAGTCACCCGGATGCGCCGCCCAGTTGCTGTACTGCACCGGGATCGTCGCCCCCGACGTCAGATGCGTGCGGGGCCAGTCCGAGCGGGCGGCGTTGTAGGCGGAGAAGTCATACGGGGAACGGTCGCCGGCGCTGCACAGCGTGCCGTCCGGCACATAACCGGCACCGCGGCCGCCCGCGTTGGAATCGAGCACGGCGAACCAGTTGTACAGGGCCGTCGCGCCGCTCTGGTCGAGCGCGGCCCGGCAGGCCGGGTTCGTCGGGTCGAGGGCTCCGGTGCCGGTCTTGGCGTCCAGCTGGCACAGGTAGGTGCGCGAGCCGGGCATCATCGCCACGCCGTGCGCCTCGGCCCGCCCCTGCCCCAGCAGGAGGGTCACGCCGAGCGAGCCGAGCAGGGTGGCCAGTACCGCCGCCAGGGAAAGGAATCTGGTGCGTCGAACCATAGGGGTCTCCTAGGTCGGGGATGGAACCCTCGCCCGTCCGGGGGCGGGCGCTTCGACCGGACGGGCGAGGAGTCGTGGGGCCTGCGGCCGCTATGCCGCGGTGCAGTCGGCCTCGTTGAGGCGGAAGCCCGCCGGCTCGGCGAAGGCTCCGTCGTAGGTGCCCTGGAAGCCGAACGACAGGCTGCCGCCGGGGGCGATCCGGGCGTTGTGGGTCGCGCCGGTCGCCGTGACGGTGCCCGTGGACGGGGTCACGGAGGCGTTCCAGGCGTGGGTGATCCGCTGACCGGAGGGCAGGGGGAAGGCGAGCCGCCAGCCGTCGACCGGAGCCGTGCCGGTGTTGGTGACGGTGACGTCCGCGGTGAAGCCGCCCTGCCAGACGTTGGTGCCGTACGACACCGTGCACGCCGACGCGCCGCCCGGGTCACCGGGGCCGGGGTCCGTACCGCCGCCCGGGGACCCGTCGGTCGTCACGGTGGAGGAGAAGGAGTTCACGGCCAGCCCGGCGCCGTTCTGCCAGGGCTCGAAGCCCGCCTGAACGCTCGTCAGATACCAGTCTTCCTCGGCCAGTCCGCGGGCGACGGTAGCCCGGACGAAGTCCATGACGTCGAAGCTCCAGCCGGTGATCGCCGACGGCGCCACGAAGGACAGCACGTCGTTGGAGCCGTTGCCGCCGCTCCACACCTCCCAGGTGCGCCCGCCGACCGTGGCCGTGCCCACCGGCGAGCCGATGGGCTGGATCGGGCCCACCCTGTTGAACCAGATCATGATCTCGGTCTGGTTGACCCCGTCGGTCCGGGGCGTCGGGTCCAGCCATATGTCGTACGAGGCGTTGTAGACGGCGTCGTCGACGAAACCGTAGGAGATGCTGGACGGCGCCTGGGAGACGGTGTCGAGCCGGGCGGGGAGGTTGGTGCCCGGTGAACAGGCCGTGTAGTGGCAGCCGTTGAAGACCGACGGGTACGACTTCGGAGCCCCGTTGGTCGGCACCGAGCCGTCGGCCTGCGTGACGCGGAAGCCGGTGCCGGTGGCGGTGACGCACTGGGTGGCGGTGGAGCCCCAGCGGTTGTTCTGGACGACGTAGCGCCCCTGGATCGTCGTCGTGCCGAAGGGTTCGCAGATCGTGGTGTCCGCCTGGGCCGGCGCCGCGGCGGTCACGAGGGACGCGACGAGCGCGAAGGTCGCCAGGGTCGCGCTCAGGACGCCTAAGAGGCCGCGCCGGGCGCGGACTCGGGGCCGTAGCGTTCGCATGGGGGCCTCTCCGGGAGGGGTGGGGGGAAGGAGGGGCCGGTGCGGGAGCGCTCCCAACTCCCCACTGATGGGAGCGCTCCCACTTACCGGTTGATGGGGACTGTAGGAGGGGTTCATGTTCCTGACAAGACTGTGCGCGCCAGAGTTGTCGAATAAATCTCGAAGCCGCAGGTTACAGAGGTCCCGTCGGGAGCGCTCCCGACGTGCCGCGTCGCTCAGGCGGAGTCCCGCAGCACCAGCTCCGTACGGAGGATGACGTGCCGCCAGGCGGCCGCGGGGTCCTCCATCTCCTCCAGGAGCAGCCGCACCATGGTGCGGCCGATCTCCTCCAGCGGCTGCCGGACCGTCGTCAGCGGCGGGTCCGTGGGACGGGCCGGATGGAAGTCGTCGAAGCCGATCACGGCGACGTCCTGCGGCACCCGCAGGCCCGCGGCCCGCAGCGCGTTGAGGGCCCCGGCCGCCAGCGTGTCCGAGGCGGCGAAGACCGCGTCGAGGTCCGGGTGCCGGGCGAGCAGCTCGGTCATCGCCCGGTGCCCGCTCTCCTCCGTGAAGTCGTCCCCCTCGGCGACCAGCGACGACCCGGCCGGCACCCCCGCCGACTCCAGGGCCTCCCGGTACCCGCGCAGGCGGCACTGCGCGACGTACATGTCGAGCGGTCCGCTGATCGCCCCGATCGTGCCGCGGCCGGCGTCCAGCAGATGCGTGACCGCGCCGCGCGCGCCGCCCGTGTTGTCGGCGTCGACGTAGGTGACGCTCTCCTCGCCGGAACGCCGCCCCAGCATGACGGTGGGCAGTCCCGCCTCGGCGAGCATGTCCGGCAGCGGATCCTCGGCGTGCACGGACATCAGCAGCACCCCGTCGACCCGGCCGCCGCGCGCGAACTCCACGAAGCGCCGCCGCTCGGTGTCCGTGCGGACCAGGGTGAGCAGCAGCTGCAACGGGGTGTCGGTGAGGGCGTCGCCCACGGCGTGGACGATCTCGGTGAAGAACGGCTCCCCGAACAGCCGCCAGTCCGGCTCCGTCATCACCAGCGCGACGGCGTCGGCACGGTGACCCGCCAGGGAACGGGCCGCGAGATTCGGCACGTACCCAAGCTCGGCGATGGCCCGCTGCACGGCACGGCGCGTCGAGTCCCGCACACCGGTCGCGTTGTTGATCACCCGCGAGACGGTGCCCCGGCCCACGCCTGCCAGGGCGGCCACCTCCTCCAGCGTCGGCGTACCGGGACGCTGCCTGCCCATGTCGGCCCGCCTTCCCCACGAGATCATCCGATACTACGGTGATCCGCCCGGGCCCGTCGGGGCGACCGTGCGGGTGCCGCCGGCCGCACGGCCCGTTCCCCGGTGATCGCCACAACGGCGCGGCGGTGAGGTTATCGAGCCGCGAAACCGGGGGGACCCGCGCCCCACGCGGCGGCGCACAGCGCGCGGTCGACCTCCTCCGCGTAGACGGCCGCACCGAGCCACGCCGTGGTGAACCGCCCGGTGTCCGCCGGGAGCAGGCGGCCGAAGGGGTCGCGGGCCCGTTCCGCGGCCGTGGCGTGCAGCGCGGTGAGCAGCTCACCGGCGGTGCCGAGACCGCACCGGCGCAGGCGGGCAGCCTCGGACTCCCGGCTTCCGGGGAAGGCGAGCACGCGGCGGCCGCCGGACACGGCCTGGTGGACCCGGCGCCGCAGCAGATGCACCGGCGCCTCGTCGGCCGCAGTCGCGGGCTCAACGTTCGGAACGGTCGGCGCCGGTCGGATGCCGCGCGCGTCGCCCGGGGCGCCCGCCGTCGGGGCCGCGGGCAGGTCCGCGCGGCGGAGCCGGTCGAGACCGAGGTCGGCGTGCGTGCCCGGATCGGCGGGAAGGCTCGTCGCCAGCAGCAGCGCACGGGGCACCGGGGCAGGGGTGAGCCGGGCGATCACGCGCAGCCGGGCGCCCGGCGCGGTGGCGAGGAGCGCGAGGACGCGGAGGTTCTCACGGTGGGGCAACGCGGGGTCGTCGTGCGCGGCGGCGAGCCGTACGGTCAGGCCGCCGCAGTCGGCGAGCAGACACTCGCCCGCCGCCTCGCGGACCGTGCCGATCAGCGTGACGTCGAGGAACAGCAGGTCCTGGCCGTCCCGGCCGGCCCGCGCGGCCGGTTCGTCACCGTCGGCACCGCTGCCACCGCCGTCGCCCCCCGAGTCGGTGCCATGCGCCTGCGGCACGTCCAGGTCGCTCGCCAGTGCACGGGCGACCTGCTCGGCCGCCGGCACCGCCCACAGCCGGTCGAGCGGCTCGGCGTGCCACGAGGCGCCGGGCGCGCGCACGGCCCGTACCCCCGCCCCCGCCCCCAGGCGGCCCGTCGGGGAGACCGTCGCCCCGGACACGGCGAGTCCGGCACGGGAGAGTTCACGGGGCGTCAGGGAGGTGTCGCCGACGCGCACGGCACGGTCCGCCGAGCCCATGGCCCGTGCGGCGCCCCCGGGGGCCACGTCCGGCACCGTGTAGAGCCGCCCCGCGGCATCGGCGGTCCAAGTGACCGTACCCGCGTAACCGGTCGCCGTGAGGACCGGCTCGGCGAACAGCCCGTACAGGCGCAGTGACCCGTCCGGTGCGTACGGCCGGCGTACGCTGCCGCGCAGCCCGGCCAGTTCCGGCCCGGTGGCTTGCGGCAGGCGGTGGGCGAGGACCAGGACGTCGCGCAGGGCGGCGGTGAGGTCGCTCAAGCGGTGGGCGGGATCGGCGTCACGTGCCGCGCGCAACGCCGTGACCACGGAGACGGCACGCCCGGCGGCGCGCGGGAGGCCGGCGAGTCGCGCGGTGTGGGCCGCCCGCAGCAGCTCCGCCTGGAGCACGGCCCCGGCACCGTCGACGCCTGCCTCCAGCACGGCCGCCGCGGCCTCGCGAAGGGCGGCGGCGGCCGTGCACTGGGCGGGCGTGGCCGTGAGGTGGGCGTCGCCGTTCCCGGGAGCGGCGACGCCTCCGGGTACGGCGGTCCGAGCGGGAGACGAGTCCGAGACCGACGCCGGGTGAGACTTGCGTCGCGCTTCCGTGGCGGCCGGTTCCGTGCGTGGCGTTTCCGTGGCCTGCGCTTCCGTGCCCGGCGTTTCCGTGACCTGCGCTTCCGTGCCCGGCGTTTCCGTGGGCAGCGGCTCTTCGGCCGCCGGATCCGCGGGCTCGGCGAGCGGGGCAGCCGATGCCGCGGCGGCCCGGTGCAGGCAGTCGGGCGCGAGCAGGCACCCGCACCGGATCGCCTCCGCACTCGTCACGACCCCGCCGGGAGCGTGCAGTTCGAGGTCGGTGTCGTCGTCGAGCGCGACGCGCACGAGGTCGCCGTCCCGGGTCGCGGGCCGCCCCGCGACCTTGGCGACACCCGCGTCCAGCCGCTTGCGCAGCCTGGGGGTGAGCGCCGCGACGAGCTGGGCGGTCACCGCGGGGTCGACCGGCGGAAGGTGCGGGCTCATGCGATCTTCTCCCCTACCCAGCGGGCGAGTTCGAGTGGGCCGAGCGCGGCGACCGGCATGCCCGCGGCGACGAGCTGCCCCGCCACCCCGGTGGAGTAGCGCGGGCGGCCCGCGTCGTCGAGGCCGGCGCACCCCAGTACGTGGCAGCCGGCCCCGACCAGAGCGCGGACCTCGGCGAGCAGTGCGCCCAGCGGATAGCCCTCCTCGAAGTCGCTGACGACGACCACGAGCGTGCGGGACGGCACGGTGACGAGCTCCCGGGCGTGCCGCAGCCCCGCCGCGATGTGGGTGCCGCCGCCCACGCTGACTTCGAGCAGGAGAGACAGCGGATCGTCGACGTGGCCGGTGAGGTCCATGACCTCCGTGGAGAAGGCCAGGAAGTGCGTGGACAGCGTGGGCACGCCCGCGAACACCGACGCGGTGAGCGCGGCCCAGACGGTGGACGCCTCCATGGAACCCGACACGTCGGTCACCAGGATCAGCCGCCAGTCGGCGGACCTCTTGGCACGGGTACGGAAGACGGGGTGCTCCGGGAGGACCCGGACCGTGCCGTCCGGACCGCGGTGCGCCGAGGCCAGGTTGGCCCGCAGCGTGCGGGGCAGGTCGAGGCCGCCGCCCGGGCGGCGGCTGGGGCGCGGCACGACGCTGCCGTGCAGCGCGGGACGCAACCGGGTGGCCAATTCCCGGGTCAGCGCCTCGACCAGCCGCCGCACGAGCGGTCGGAGCGCGGCCAGCCGTGCCTCGGGCAGGCCTCCCGCATGCCGCAGCACGGTGCGCAGCAGATCGACGGAGGGGCGCACGCTGTCCGGGTCGAGTTCGGCCAGCACGTCCGGCCGGCCCGACGCGGCCGCCGCCGCCAGGACCTCCTCGCGGATGCCCGGTCCGAACAGCGCAGCCAGTTCCTCCGACCACTCCCGCACGCTCGGGTACGGAGCCTGGCGGCCGCCGCCCGAGCCGCCCCGGCCCGGCCCGGTCAGCTCCCCCCGGCTGCCCTCGCCCCGGCCGCTGCCGTACAGCTCGTCCAACGCGGTGGCCGGCGCGGTCGCGGCCGGGGACAGCCGGTCGGTACGGCGCCCGAGCAGCAGCCGCCAGCGGTCGGCGGGGTCCAGACGGTGATCCTCGGCGCCCGGGGACGCGGTGGCGGCAGCCGTGGCCGTGCCGTCGGCCGGTTCGGTCTCGCCGGTTTCGCCGGACTCGCCTAGGCCGGTTGCCTCGGCGGTCTCGCCGGACTCGCCTAGGTCGGTCGCCTCGGCGGACTCGCCGACATCGGTCGCCTGGCCGGTCTCGACGTCGGTCGCCTCGCCGGACTCGTGGGTGTGGGGCCCGCCCGCTCCGTGGTCCGTGTGTGCGGGGACCGCCGGGGGCAGCAGCCGGAGCCCGTCGAGGGCGGCCCGCGCCATGAGGTCCGCCCGGGTCCACAGGGCGAGCGCGGCCGGGTCCACCCCGCCCGTGTCGGCCGGCCGGTCGGCGTCCAGCCGCTCCTCGACGACGGCCAGGAGCCGGTCGCGGGCGGCCGGGCTGAGGGTGTCGAAGCCGCCGCGCAACGCCGGCAAGCGGTCCAGGAAGTCCCGGTCGGTCAGCTCCGCCACCCGGTCGAGGAGCGGTTCGAGCGCCGGGGCCGCAGACTCCAGCAGCGGACCCGCGGCCGTCAGCAACCCCGTGAGCCGGGCGGTGAGCGCGGAGCGCGCATCGGGATCGCGGGCGGCGTCGACCCAGGACACGACGCGTTCGCCGAGTACGTCGGGATCCTCGTGCCCCAGGAGCACCCGGACGGCTCCGGCGGCGCCGCGCATCAAAGGGGAGCCCTCGTGGGCCAACCGGGCCAGCGCGTCGGTCAGCCGGACGCCGCCGAGCAGGTCCGCGCGGTGCGCGAGCTCCAGCAGGGCGTGCGCGTCCGCCGGGTCCTCGGCGCCGCTCAGGCCGTCCACCTGGCGTACCGCCGCGGCGGTGAGCAGCTCGGCCACGGCGGTGGCCCGGCCGGCACGCTCCGCGTCGGCACCCAGCCCCGGGACGTGCCCAGCCCGCAACCGGTCGAGGAGGCTCAGCCCCGTGAGGAGTTCGGGCAGGGCGGCGGCGCCCGGCAGCACCTCGGCGGTCTCCGCCAGCCGTGCGTCCGCCAGCTCCGGCAGGCCGCACTCGGCCGCCTGCCGGAGTCCCTCCAGGGTCTGCGCGGCGGTGGGGCCGCCCTCGTCCCGCTCCGCCCGCCACCGCTCGCGCAGCACCCCCTCGGCCGCCTGGGCGGGCGTGACACCGTGAACGCCGACCGCGGAAAGCATCGCCTCGGTGGCCGGCGTCCAGCGCACCTCCCACCGTGTCGTCAGCGTCTCGGCGCCGCCCGCACCGGCGACGTCCCGCGCCTCGGCGTACGGCACGCCGCACACCGTCAGGCGGCGGAGCAGCAGGTCGCGTGCGCGGTCGAGGCCGGACCGCAGGGGGCCCAGACGCAGATCCCGCGCGGTCGCGCCCGATGCGGTGGCGCCCGGCGCGCGGCCGCCCCGGGCGGGGCCGCCCGGCCCGGGGGTGCGGGCGTCGGCCGACCCCGGGCCGGGCAGGCC
>NZ_JAIOJZ010000160.1 GCF_020404845.1 Streptomyces hyderabadensis
CCGCTGATCCCGAACGAGGACACACCCGCCCTGCGCGGACGATCCTCCCCCGCCGGCCACTCCCGCGCCTCGGTCAGCAACCGCACCTCACCCGCCGACCAGTCCACCTGCTCCGACGGCTCCTCAGCGTGCAGCGTCCGCGGCAGCACACCATGCCGCATCGCCATCACCATCTTGATGACACCGCCCACACCCGCAGCCGCCTGAGCATGACCGAAGTTCGACTTCAACGACCCCAGCCACAACGGACGATCCGCCGACCGCCCCTGCCCATACGTCGCCAGCAACGCCTGCGCCTCGATCGGATCACCCAGCACGGTGCCAGTACCGTGCGCCTCCACCACATCCAC
>NZ_JAIOJZ010000161.1 GCF_020404845.1 Streptomyces hyderabadensis
AGTGGATGCGGTGTCGGAGTTCCCGGGTGATCGTGGCTGGGATGTGGAGGGGTTGTATGACCCGGTGCCGGGTCGTGCGGGTCGGTCGTACACGCGCAGTGGGGGGTTCCTGCGGGGTGCGGGGGAGTTCGACGCGGGGTTCTTCGGGGTCAGTCCGAACGAGGCACCGGTCATCGACCCGCAGCAGCGGCTGCTCCTGGAGACGGTGTGGGAGGCGTTGGAGCGGGCGGGGGTTGATGCGCTGGGGTTGCGGGGGAGTGCGACGGGTGTGTTCGTGGGCGGGATGTATCACGACTACGCGGGGCACGCGGCGGCGGGTTCGGTGTTGTCGGGACGCGTT
>NZ_JAIOJZ010000162.1 GCF_020404845.1 Streptomyces hyderabadensis
TGTCGCTGGCGGATGCGTGTGTGCTGGTGGCTGCTCGTGGGCGGTTGATGCAGGGGTTGCCGGCTGGTGGGGTGATGGTGGCGGTTCAGGCTTCCGAGGAGGAGGTGCTGCCACTGCTGGCGGAGGTGTCCGGCCGTGTGGGTGTCGCCGCGGTCAACGGGCCCGAAGCTGTGGTGATCTCCGGGGCTGAGGCGGAGGTCGGGCAGGTCGCGGATGTTCTTGCGGCGCAGGGCAGGCGGGTGAAGCGGCTTGCTGTGAGTCATGCTTTCCATTCGCCGTTGATGGAGCCGGTGCTGGAGGAGTTCCGGGCGGTGGTGGA
>NZ_JAIOJZ010000163.1 GCF_020404845.1 Streptomyces hyderabadensis
TCGTATGTGCTGGGGCTTGAGGGTCCGTCGGTGACGGTGGACACGGCGTGTTCGTCGTCGTTGGTGTCGATGCATCTGGGTGGTCAGGCGCTGCGGTCGGGTGAGTGTGATCTGGTGCTGGCGGGTGGTGTGACGGTGATGGCCACGCCGGAGCAGTTTGTGGAGTTCTCGCGGCAGCGGGGGCTGGCGGCGGATGGTCGTTGCAAGTCGTTCTCGGCGTCGGCGGATGGGACGGGCTGGGCTGAGGGTGTGGGTGTGGTGGTGCTGGAGCGTTTGTCGGATGCGCGGCGTAAGGGTCATGAGGTT
>NZ_JAIOJZ010000164.1 GCF_020404845.1 Streptomyces hyderabadensis
CGCACCGAGTGCGACCAACTCGGCCTCCAGCCGGACCATGCCTTCCGCCGACGGACCCCGCCGGCTCAGCAGCACCAACTCCCGCACACCATGCACCGCCACCAGATGCCGGGCCACCACACCACCCAGCACACCGGACGCACCCGTAATCAGCACAGGACCGTCCCCGAAGCCCCCAGCCACACCACCGGCAGAGGACACCCCGGAACGCACCAGCCGCGGCACCCGCACCACGCCCTCGCGCACAGCCCACTGCGGCTCACCGCAGGCCAGCCCCGCAACCAGCTCCTCCGGACCAGCCCCCA
>NZ_JAIOJZ010000165.1 GCF_020404845.1 Streptomyces hyderabadensis
GGGGCTGGTCTTCCGTGAGCCGTTGGTGCCGTTCGTGTCGGCGGTGACGGGTGCGGTTGTGGGGGCGGAGGTTGCCGGGGCTGGGTATTGGGTGCGGCATGTGCGGGAGGCGGTGCGGTTCGCCGACGGGTTGCGGGCGTTGCATGGCTTGGGTGTGCGGCGGTTCGTGGAGGTGGGTCCGGACGGTGTGCTGGCCGGGCTTGTCGGGCAGGTGCTGGAGTCGGACGTGGTGGCCGTGGCGGTGCTTCGGCGTGGTCAGGTT
>NZ_JAIOJZ010000166.1 GCF_020404845.1 Streptomyces hyderabadensis
GTTGGTGGCTCGGCATCTGGTGCGGGTGCACGGGGTGCGGGATTTGTTGTTGGTGAGTCGGCGTGGTGGGCGGGCGCCGGGTGTGGGTGGGTTGGTGTCGGAGTTGGAGGGGTTGGGTGCGCGGGTGCGGGTGGCTGCGTGTGATGTGGCTGACCGGGAGGCGTTGGCGGGGTTGTTGGCCGGGGTGGATGTGTCGGCGGTGGTGCATACGGCGGGTGTGCTGGATGACGGTGTGGTGGGGTCGTTGTCGGTGGA
>NZ_JAIOJZ010000167.1 GCF_020404845.1 Streptomyces hyderabadensis
GTTGCGCCGGTGTGGGGTTTGGTGCGTGCGGCGCAGGCGGAGCATCCGGGCAGGTTCGTCCTGGCGGATCTTCCGGCGGAGGCCGGCCCGGAGGAGCTGGTTGCAGGGCTGGCCTGCGGTGAGCCGCAGTGGGCGGTGCGGGGTGGTGTGGTGCGGGTGCCGCGGCTGGTGCGTTCGGGGGTGTCCGCTGCCGGTGGTGTGGCTGGGGGTTTCGGGGACGGTCCTGTGCTGATGACGGGTGCGTCCGGTGTTT
>NZ_JAIOJZ010000168.1 GCF_020404845.1 Streptomyces hyderabadensis
CCGCCGTCGCGCAGCGGTGACTTGAAGAAGGGCGGGAGCCACAGGCAGTCCACGCCCAGCCATTGCAGGTAGTCCAGTTTGGCGGTCAGACCCTTGAGGTCGCCGATGCCGTCGCCGTTGCTGTCCTGGAAGGAGCGGACGAGGACCTCGTAGAAGACGGCTCGTTTGAACCAGTCCGGGTCGCGGTCCTTGGCGGGGGTGTCCTCGAACTTGTCCGGCACGGGCTCGTT
>NZ_JAIOJZ010000169.1 GCF_020404845.1 Streptomyces hyderabadensis
GCGGGCAGTGATCATGGTGATCATCTGTCGTACGAGGTGCGTCCGGGGAATGTGCAGATCGAGCCGGGGCGTGCGGCGTTCGTGGAGACGACGCTGAAGCCGAAGCAGATCATCTGGTTCGGTGCGAAGGAGGAGCGGCCGTACACGCTGGCGGTGCGGCGGTCGGGGGTGGATCCGACGGAGATCGAGGGGACGTACGTTCAGCGTGGGTT
>NZ_JAIOJZ010000017.1 GCF_020404845.1 Streptomyces hyderabadensis
GATGTTCCTGCTGGCGGAACCCCTGCGCAACGCGGGCCGGTTCACGATGGGCGACGCGCTCGCCCGCCGGATGCCGGGGCGCGCGGCGCGCATCACGGCCTGCGCCGTGACCATCGCGGCGCTGCTGCCGCTGATGCTGGTGCAGCTCGCGGGCACCGGCCAACTGCTCGCGTTCGTCCTCGGCTTCTCCGGTGCGGCGCTGCAGACCGGCTGCATCATCGGCCTGGGCGTGCTGATGATCGGTTACGCGGCGATCGGCGGCATGAAGGGCACCGCCCTCATCCAGATCCTCAAGATCGTGCTGCTGCTCGGCTCGGGCCTGGTGGTCGCCGCGCTGATCCTGCACCGCTTCGACTGGGACCCGGGCGCGCTGTTCGACGCGGCGGCGGACCGCAGCGGCGCGGGGCCGGCGTTCCTGAACTCCGGGCTCCAGTTCGCCGGCGGGCCCCACCCGGACGCGGACATGATCTCCTCGCAGCTCACCGTCGTCCTCGGCGGCGCCTGCCTCCCCCACGTCACCATGCGCATGTACACCGCCTCCTCGGCCCGCCAGGTGCGCCGCTCGATGTCCTGGGCGGTGTCCGCGGTGGCCCTGTTCGTACTGGTCGTCACGGTGATCGGCTTCGGCGCGACGGCGCTCGTGGGCCGGTCGGTCGTCGCCGGGATCGACCCGCAGGGCAACACCGCCTACCTGCTGGGCTCGCAGGCGGCGTTCGGCGCGCAGGTCTCCACCGCGGAAACGTTCCTGTTCACGACCGTCACCACGGCCGTCTTCCTCACCCTGCTCGCTTCCGTCGGCGGCATGATCCTCGCCTGCGCCAACTCCCTGGCCCACGACGTCTTCGCCACCCGCGTCCAGGAGATGTCACCGCGCCGCGAGATGACCCTCGCCCGCGTCTCCGCCCTCGCCGTCGGCGTCCCCGCGATCGTCCTGGCCACCCTCGTCCAGCACCGCAGCCTCCAGCCGCTGGTGACCCTCTCCTTCTGCCTGGGCGCCTCGGCCATCGCCCCCGCCCTGGTCTACGGCCTCTTCTGGCGCCGCTACACCCGCGCCGGACTGCTGAGCACCCTGATCGGGGGCTCGCTGGCCGTGCTGCTGCTGATGCCGGGCACCAACCTCGTCTCCGGCTCCCCGGTCTCCGCCTTCCCCGAGGCCGACTTCAACTGGTTCCCCTTCACCACGACCGGACTGGTCTCCATCCCGCTGGGCTTCGCCTGCGGCTGGCTCGGCACGATGCTCTCCGGCCGGCGCAAGGCGCAGGAACAGCGCCGGCACTACGAGGCGGTGGAGGCCTGGATCCTGGCGGGGGCGGTCCGCAGGGGAGACTGACGGTGCGCCGCGCCGGGAGGGGCCCGGCAGCCCTCCGGCGTCACCCCCGCCGGGACGGACCCCCGGAACCCTCCGGCGTCACCCAGCCGGGACGGCCCCCCGGAGCCCTCCGGCGTCACCCCGACCGGCCGGGCCCCGGGGGCACCCCGGTGCCGCCCCCGGCGTCACTCCACCGCCCGCCCCGTCAGCGCATGGAGGTTGCTGCGCACGGAGGCCATGTGGGCCTGCAGTTCGTCCCACCGCTCCCCGTGCTCGCGCAGCACCCGTTCCGTCTCACGGGCGATCCGCTCCTGACACGCCCGGGCCCCTGCGACCACCTCGGCCGCCCGGGCCCGGGCCTCCTCCTGCCGCCGCCCGGCCGCCTCCCCGGCCTCGGCCAACTCCTGCTCCGCGGCGCGCACCGCCTGCTCCGCGCGCGCCGCCGCCTCCTCGTGACGGGCGTCCAGGGCCCGCGCGCGCTCGTCCTCGGCCCGCTCGGCGGCGGCCCACCGCTCGGCCAGCTCCCGGCGCTGCTCGGCGAGCATCCCGGCGGTGCGCGTGCGCATCTCGCGCAGCGCGGACAGCGCTTCCGCCCGCCCGGCCCGCACCTCGCGCCGCGCCTCGATCCGCGCCTCGTCGGCCTCCGCGCGCGCCGCGAGCAGCCGCTGCCGGGCGCGCTCGTCGGCCTCGGCGCGTACGGCGTCGGCGTCCGCCTGCGCCGCGTCACGCACCGCGGCCGCGTACGTCCTCGCCTCCGCCATCAGACCGTCCGCCGCGCTCCGCGCCCCCGCCCGCACGGCCTCGGCCTCCTCCTCGCCGAGCCGGAACAGCTCCCGGGCACGCTCGCCCAGCGCCCGGTAGTCCTGCGCGGTGAGCTGGGCGACCACGTCCCGCAGGTCCGCCAG
Organism: Streptomyces hyderabadensis; assembly: GCF_020404845.1. GTDB lineage: Bacteria > Actinomycetota > Actinomycetes > Streptomycetales > Streptomycetaceae > Streptomyces > Streptomyces hyderabadensis. Next base: position 2,215 of record NZ_JAIOJZ010000017.1, read on the forward strand.
CTCCTCCTCCATCTCCCGGGCCAGCACGGTGAGCCGGGCGGCCCGCTCCCAGGCCGCGTCACGGTCCTCGGACAGGGCCGCGACACACTCCTCCACCTGCTCCGGCCGGTAGCCGCGCTCGCGCCCGCGTACGGTCGCGAAGCCGTGGCAAGACGCCGAGGCGCTGCTCATGCTCATCACACCCCTGTGGTGAACCTGACGCACTAAAGGGACTTAACCGACTTTATGGATCGCCGGTAAGCCCACATAATGCGACACACCGCACACCAAAGGCGGGGCCCGGCCGTCCCGCAGGCCGGCCGGGCCCCGCCCGTCGGGTACGTCAGCGGCGCGAACGCCTCACAGCAGCCCGTCCCACATCTGCTCCAGCAGCACCGACCACCAGCTCTCCGGCGACCCGAGCGCCGCCGGGTCGAGCGCGGCCAACTGCGCCTGGAAGTCCACCGTCCAGCGGCCCGCCTGCTCCTGGTTCAGACCGAACCTGAGCCGCCACATCCGGCCCAGCAGCGCCAGGCAGCGCGCGAACTCCGGCAGCCCCGTGTTCACGAACTGCGGCGGCACGGGCGCCCCGCCCGGACCCGCCTCCACCGGCACGGCCACGATGGCCGCCGTCCCGTACTGCACGCAGATCGCCCGGCCGAAGTCGCTGCCCACGACGAGGTACGACCCCGCGTCCGAGGCCGGCTGCACCCCGCGCTCGGCCGCCAGCTCCGCCAGCGTCGGCACCGGGCGCCCCGGCTGGGCCTGCGCCCAGAAGAACGGGCCCATGTCCATCGGCAGCCCCGCGGCCACCAGCGTGTGCGCCACCACCGGCGGCACACCCTGCCGGGACACCGCGGCCTGCTCGAACCGGAAGACCCCAGGACCGAACGCGCCGGCCAGCTCCTGCCCGACGGCCTCCGGCGGAACCGGCGGCGCCGGCTGCACCTGCGGCAGCGGAGCACGCACCGGCGCCGGCCGCGCGGGACCGTCGGCCACCTGGTGCAGCTCGCCCTGGTGCGCCAGCAGCTGCTGCATGCCCTGCTGCCGGCTCGCGTGGTCCAGGCCGTACGGCGCGATCGAGGTGATCCGCGCCTGCGGCCACTGCTCCCGGATCATCCGCGCGCAGTACGCACCCGGCAGCTCGCAGGACTCCAGCTCGGTGTGCAGCTCCAGCACCTGGTCCGGCGGCACGTTCATGGCACGCAGCTCGTGGAAGATCTGCCACTCCGGGTGCGGCGTCCCCGGCGCGGAACGCCGGATCAGCTGCTGCTCGGAACCGTCCTGAGCGCGGTAGCGCAGTACGGCCTGGTAGCCGGGACCGACGGTCGGCTGACCGACGGGCTGCGGCGGATAGCCGTACGCCGGCGGCGCACCCGGCACGGGCTGCCCGGGCGGCGGCACGGCACCGGGCGGCGGCGGCACGGCACCAGGCGGGGGCGGCGGCGCACCGATGCCGCCGGGACCGCCCAGGGACGGCGAGGCCAGCACCGTCTGCGCATGGTGCACGGCACCGCCCGGACCTCCCGCGGAGCCCTGCGGCCCGGGCGCACCAGGCGCCCCCGGAGCGGCCGGAGGAGGCGGCGGCGTACCCGGACCGGAAGGCGCACCGGGAGCCCCGGGCGGACCGGGCGGGTTCGGCGGGCCGGGCGGGCCGGGAGGCTGCGGGGCACCGCCGCCGGTACGGCCCGGGTCGGCCAGCATCGTGGCGGCGTGGTGCACCCCGCCCGGCGGCGTCCCACCCGGTGCGCCAGGCGCACTCGGCGGGGGCGGCGTACCCGGCGCGCCCGCACCGGCCGGAGGCTGCGGAGCGCTGGGCGGCGGCGGGGTGCCCGGGGCACTGGGCGGAGGCGGCGTGCCCGGGCCGCCCGGGCCCTCGGGACCGAGGGACGACACCAGCTGCGTCGGCACGTAGCCGCCCGCCGGGGCACCCGGCGCGGGCGTCCCCGCCGGCGGGGGCGTGCTCCCCGGACGCGCACCCGGCACACCCGGGGCGCTCGGCGGAGGCGGCGTGGACGAGCCACCGCCACGGCGCGGCGGAGGCGTCGCCTTGCTGGTCGCGGCGTCGGCGATGTCCCCGGCGTTCGACGCGGGCGGCCCGGGAGGCGTGGCGGACGGGCCGGGCGGCGTCGCGGACGGGCCCGAACCGGCGGACGGCCCCGCCGCGGGGGGCGCCGGAGCCGCGGGCGGCGGCGTGGCAGCCCCGGCGGGCGCGCCCGGCGCGTTCGGGTCGCCGATCGCCGGCGAGAGCGCCGTCGGCGGAAGCTGGCTGCCGCCCGACATCAGCGCCGTCTTGGCGTCCGGCGTCGTGGACGGCGGCGGCGTGTCGTCGTCGGCACCGCTCAACGGCGGCGCGAACACCGTCTGGGGCAGCGGCACGGAACGGTCCTCACCGGCGTCCGCGTTGGTGTCCGTCCCGGCCCAGGGCGTCGCCCCGGCAGGCGCACCCGGCGCACTCGGGGCCCCCGGCGCACCGGACGCACCCGCACCCGCGCCGGAGCCACCGGCGCCCGCGGCCGGCCACTCGGCACCGCTCCCCGGCGAACCACCCGCCGACGCCGACGCGGAGGCGGGCGCGGAGGCGGGCGCCGCCGGAGCCGAAGGCACCCCGGCCTGCGTCTCGGGCAGCGCGCCACCGGCGCCCCCGGCACTCCCCGTGTCACCGCCCCCCTGATCGCCCCGCCGACGATCCGGAATGCCGATCCGGTCCGCCGCCTCCTGCAACCACTCCGGCGGACTCAACAAGAACGACGTCTGATTCAGGTCCACCCGGGCCGCCGGCGCCGGAGCCACCGCCTCCGCCTCGTCGGGACGGCCGTACTCCTCCTCGTACCGGCGGATCACCTCACCCACCGGAAGCGAGGGCCACAACGTCGCCTCGCCGCTGTCCCGGGCGATCACCAGCCGCTGCGCACCCCCGTCCGAACGCGGCCCGTCCGCACGGTCCTCGGCCCACACCACGAACCCGAGGTCGAACTCCCGCACCCGCACCTCACGGTGCTGGTACGCCGGCAACTCGCCGTTGACCCACTCCTCCGCGCGCTCCTGCGCCTGCGCGAACGTCACCATCGCCAGCTCACTCCCCTACCGACGCCGACACGGGCACCGCACGCGCGAAACCGCCGTCCACCATCAGATTCGCCACCGTCTCCAGCTCCGGCGGAGAACCCGCCAGACGCGACAGGAACGCGTCGAAGTCCTCACCGCAGGGCAGCAGCAGCCGCTCCACCCGATCCGCCGGCGCCAACGACGGGTCCACGTCCCGCACGTCGTCGTACGCGCAGAACCACACCGAACCGATCCGCTCGCCCTTCACCTTCACCGCGAGCAGACCGCCCTGGACGAACGCGACACCCAGATAGTCCTTCGTCAGATGGTCCCGCAGACACTTGTTCACATAGACCAGGTCATTGACCGCCGCCTCCTCACGCACCGTGAAGAACGGCTGGTCCACCAGCAGCCCCAGCTCCGCATCGAGCGCCGTACCCACCGGCGCACACCCGCCCGCCGCCTTCAGGAACGACCGGTACGCACCCGGCAGCCGGTACCCGAGGTCCTCCTCGACCCCCTGCACCTGCTGCTCCGTCACCGCCACACCCGACTTCGGCAGCCCGAAGTGCGCCGGACGCGTCTCCTGCAACGGCCGCGTCCCGCGCTTGGCCTGGTCCACCGCCGCCGTGGAAATCCCGCCGTGGTGCCGCAGCAACGCCTTCACCTCGACCGGAACCAGCTCCATCCGCCGTGAACCCGCCACGTGGTGCCACGTCCAGCCGTGCGGCGTCGCCACCGCCGGCACCGTGTCCCACAACTCGTGCCCCGACGCCGCCAGAGCCGCGTTCGCCGACACGTAGTCCGTCAGCCGCAACTCATCGACCCCGAACCCCTCCGGCGGATCCGCGATCTCCGCGACCGCCCGCGCGTACGGCGAGAAATCGGGGTAGCCACCCGCGTCCACCCGTACCCCTCTCGGGTGACGGGCCGCCCGCACCGGATCCGGGAAATGCACGACCTGCCCGGCATAGGCCGCGTTCGGCGGCGCGGCTGCTTGCCCGAGCCGACCTGTCGTCATGGCGGTTGCCCCCTGCGGCGTCTGTCTGCTGCCAGATCCGTCTGATCTGCCTGCACTGTCTGGTCCACCGCGTGCGAGCGCGGTGCCGACAGCCTATGCGGTACGGCAAGAGGGGTCACCGGCACCGGAGCCCGCACCCGGCACCCGGCACCTCCGCTTCCGTGACCAGCCGTCACCCTTCCGTGACCCACCGCCCATACCCGGGCGTGTCACCCCGCCCCAGCTTCCGCAGCAGCCACCCGATTTGGCACTCTGTGACCTTCGGGGGGATGCTCAGGAGGGGAAAACGATCATGAGTGCGACGCAGACGGGACCCGACACCGGACGGTCCGACGACCCTCGCGGCGGCGACCCCCGCATCGGCTGGAGCAGCGCCGACGCCCAGCACACCCCCACCCTCCGGCACCGCCGCGACGGCATACTCCCCACCGTCGCCGCCGCCCTCTCGGTACGCGGCACCACCCTCACCGGCACCGCCACCCGCGCCGACACGCCCCCCGCCCTGCACCACCTCGTACAGGACTTCCTCGACACCCTCACCAGCGGCCAACGAGACCGCTACACCGGCCGCTGCGCCGAGACCATCCTCATCTCACGCCACCTGGCCACCGCCGACGCCACCCGCAGCAAACGCGCCGCACGAAAACCGATGACCAACGGCGAAGCCCGCAAAGCACTCAAACACGCCAAACTCACCACCCGCCGCATCCGCGAGGACGGCGACCCCCTCCACGGCGCCTTCGCCCCACCCTGCCGCGCCTGCACCGCCCTCAGCGCCCACTTCGGCATCCGCATCGTCGACCCCACGACGGAGAAGGCCTGACCCAGCAGATCGAACAGATCGAGCCGAACCAGCCGACCGAAACGAACCAAGGGCCGATGCAAGCCGACCGCACCTCCACCACCCGCTTCCCCGTCCCCGTCGACGCCGCCCTGCGCGACGCCGGCTGGCAACCCGGACGCTGGGACATCAAACAGGCCGAAATCTGGGCCGACACCCTGCGCGAACACACCTCACCCGCAGGCCACCGCCACACCGTCTTCCCCGCCGCCGTCGAAGCCTGGGCCGAATTCGGCGGCCTCCACATCACACCCACCGGACCCGGCCGCCAGATCGCCCCCGCCACCCTGCACCTCGACCCCCTGCACGGCCTCCACATGGCCCGCACCCTCGGCGACCTCGGCCGCGCCCTCGACACCCACACCTGCCCCCTCGGCACCGAAACCGACAGCCAGGCCCTCATCGCCATCGACACCGAAGGCCGCGTCTACGCCCTCGACCACACCGGCGACTGGTACCTCGGCCCCACCATCGACACCGCCCTCGCCACCCTCGTCGCCGGCACCCAGCCCAGCCGCCTCACCACCACCCGCTGACGCGACCGCGCCCTACGACGCCGGAATCACCGCCGACACCCGAAAACCCCCCGCATCCGTCGGCCCCGACACGAACACCCCGCCCAGCGCCGCCACCCGCTCCTTCATCCCCACCAGCCCATTGCCCCCCGACGGCAACCGCGCCGACGACGCCGCCGAAGCCACCGGCGGCGGCTCGTTCTCCACCTGCATCGCAATCTCCGACACCCGGTGCGCCAACCGCACATGCGTCTTCGCACCCGCCGCATGCTTGTGCACGTTCGTCAACGCCTCCTGCACCACCCGGAACGCCGTCGACTCCACCTCCGCCGCATACAGCCGCACCTCCCCCTCCACCGACAGATTCACGACCATCCCGGCCGCCTCCGACTGCCCGATCAACTCGTCCAGCTCCGACAGACACGGCCCGTCCGACGACTCCCCGTCCTCCGCCGCCCGCGACGCCGCCGCAGCAGCCGCCACCCCCACCGCCGCCAACGGCACCGACGCCCGCTCCGCCCGCGCACCCTCCCCACCACTGCGCAGCACCCCGAGCATCTCCCGCAACTCCGTCAGCGCCTGCCGCCCCATGTCCCCCACCAGCGCCGCGTTCTTCACCGCCTTCTCCGGATCCTTCCGCGCCACCGCCTGCAACGCCGCCGCATGCACCACCATCAGACTCACCCGGTGCGCCACCACGTCGTGCATCTCCCGCGCGATCCGCGTCCGCTCCTCACCCCGCGCCCACTCCGCACGCTCCTCCGCCCGCTCCGCGAGCAACTGCAACTCACGCTCCAGGCTGTCCGCCCGCTCCCGCAGACTCTCCATCAGCCGACGCCGCTGCCCCACGTACAGCCCCAGCAGCAACGGCGGCGCGGTCATCCCCAGGGACGTCGCGATCGATGCGAACGGAAGGAACCACTCCCCCAGCTCCAGACCGTCCCGCGCCATGTCCTGCCCCAGCCGCACGAACGTCACGACCAGCGTCCCCAGGAACGTCATCCCGGCCAGGGCCCCGATGATCCGCCGCGGCAACTCCGACGCCGCCAGCGTGTACAGGCCGACGACCCCCATCAGGAAACCCATCTCGGCCGGCGTGATGGCCAGGGCCACCAGCACCACCGCGATCGGCCACCTCCGCCGCACCACCAGCATCGAACCGGCCAGCAGCCCGAACACCACCCCCATCGCGAGCGGAATCCCCGCGTCCCGCGCGAACGGAACCCCCTCCACCGCGCACTCCAGCGCGGACACGGCACCCAGGCCCACATCGAGCACCGCGCCGCGCCGCCTGTCCCACCACCAAGGCCCACCCCGGGCCGGTACGTGGTCTTCCCCCGTCGTGGTCATGCCTCCAGCCTACGGGCGCCGAGCGCCCCTTTTCCGGTGACTTTCGACAAACGATACGACGCGATATCCCTCGAACTGGCGAACCCCACACCGTCCCCCTCCGGAGCCGAGCATTCCGGCCGGACGGTATGCCCCTGGCACGTTCACAGAACAAGTACGCGGACTTCGAAGAGCTGCGGGAGCGGGCGGTGGCGCTGCGACGCGAGGGACTCAGCCGACGCCAGATCCGCGACCGACTGCACGTCGACAACAACGACATCCTCAACCGCCTCCTGGAAGGCGAGCCGCCCCCGGAGTGGACGAAGCGCCCGAACGCGAAGGACGACGCGAGGGACCGGGCACGGGAGCTGCGGCTCCAGGGGTGGACGTACGACCAGATCCAGGTGGAGCTGGGGTGCAGCAAGAGTTCCATCTCGCTGTGGGTACGGGACCTTCCCAAGCCAGACAGGAGGCGCAGTCCCGAGGAGGCTTCGGCCATCGCCAAACGGGGCTGGGAAGCCACACTGCGGCGTCGAGAGGAAGAGCGCCAACAAGCGAAGGCGGCCTCAAAAAGCACGGTCGGCCACTTGTCCGACCGAGAGCTGTACCTGGCGGGAGTAGCCCTCTACTGGGCCGAGGGCACCAAGGACAAGCCGTACAGCCGCCGCGAGAGACTGCAGTTCATCAACAGCGACCCCAACGTCATCACCTTCTTCATGCGCTGGCTGGACGTACTCGGCGTCGCACGCGAGCGTGTGCGGTTCCGCGTGAGCATCCACGAGTCGGCCAACGTGGCGGAGGCCGAAGAGTTCTGGGCCCGCCTGGTCGGCGTGGACACCGCCGCTTTCCAGACGCCCACCCTCAAGAAGCACAACCCGAAGACAAACCGCAAGAACACCTCGGACGCCTATCACGGTTGCCTGGTCATCTACGTACTGAAGAGCGCCGACTTGTACCGTCGCATGGAGGGCGCCTGGTACGGCATAGTAGGTGCTGCTTCCGCGGCCGATCCATCAAATCGGACATAGCGGTAATCCCGGGTCGTCTAAGGGCAAGACGTCAGATTTTGGTTCTGATCATGGGGGTTCGAGTCCTCCCCCGGGAGCACATGCTCAGTTCGGGTCCTGACGGCGAAAGCCACAGTCAGGGCCCGCACTCATGTCCCCCACGAACCACCCCGGTATCCTGCGGATGTCCACCCCCACCCCCTCAAAGCCGAAGGGCATCCCGTGAGCGCCATTCGCCCGGCAGCCGTCGTCGTTCTCGCAGCGGGTGAGGGCACCCGTATGAAGTCGGCCACACCCAAGGTCCTGCACGAGCTGTGCGGCCGGTCGCTGGTCGGGCACGTGCTCGCCGCCGCCGGCGAGCTGGACCCCGAGAACCTGGTCGCCGTCGTCGGGCACGCCCGCGAGCAGGTCACCGCGCACCTCGCCGAGGTCGCCCCTGGGGTACGCACCGCCGTCCAGGAGCAGCAGAACGGCACCGGGCACGCCGTGCGGATGGGGCTGGAGGCGCTGGGCGGTGCCGTGGACGGGACCGTCGTCGTGGTCTGCGGGGACACCCCGCTCCTGACCGGCGAGACGCTCAAGGCGCTCGCCGCCACGCACTCCGCTGACGGGAACGCCGTGACCGTGCTGACGGCCGAGGTGCCGGACGCGACGGGGTACGGGCGGATCGTGCGGGACGGGGCCTCGGGTGCCGTGACGGCGATCGTGGAGCACAAGGACGCGTCGGAGTCGCAGCGGGCGATCCGGGAGATCAACTCGGGTGTGTTCGCCTTCGACGGGCAGTTGCTCGCGGACGCGCTGGGCAAGGTGCGCACAGACAACAGCCAGGGCGAGGAGTACCTCACGGACGTGCTCGGCATCCTGCGTGAGGCGGGGCACCGGGTGGGCGCGTCGGTGGCCGGGGATCACCGGGAGATCGCGGGGATCAACAACCGGGTGCAGCTCGCGGAGGCGCGCCGGATTCTCAACGAGCGGCTGCTGACGGAGGCGATGCTGGCCGGCGTGACCGTGGTGGACCCGGCGACGACGTGGGTGGACGTGACGGTGACGTTCGAGCAGGACGTGGTCGTGCACCCGGGTACGCAGCTGCACGGCTCGACGCATCTCGCCGAGGGCTGCGAGGTCGGGCCGAACACCCGGCTGACGGACACGCGGGTGGACGCGGGGGCGCGGGTGGACAACACGGTGGCCGTCAGCGCGCACGTCGGTCCGCAGGCTTCGGTCGGGCCGTACGCGTATCTGCGGCCGGGTACCCGGCTGGGGCTGAAGTCGAAGATCGGTACGTTCGTCGAGGCGAAGAACTCGTCGATCGGCGAGGGGACGAAGGTTCCGCACCTGTCCTACATGGGTGATGCGACGGTCGGTGACTTCACGAACATCGGTGCCGCGAGTGTGTTCGTGAACTACGACGGTCAGGACAAGCACCACACGACGATCGGCTCGCACTGCCGTACGGGTTCGGACAACATGTTTGTGGCTCCTGTCACGGTCGGGGACGGTGCCTACACCGCTGCCGGCTCGGTGATCACGAAGGACGTGCCGCCCGGTTCGCTGGCTGTGGCCCGTGGCCAGCAGCGGAATATCGAGGGTTGGGTGGCCCGGAAGCGGCCGGGGAGCGCGGCGGCGAAGGCGGCCGAGGCGGTGTCCCGTGAGGCGGGCGGCGAAGACTGACCGGAAACCGGCGCGTCGAACACGGCGTACCGTGATAAGTGCACATCCGCACCCCACCAGCTGAGACGCCCCCGCGGCCAGCGGGAGAGCGCCTGTGACGCTCAGCTGCGAACCTCTGAGGAGAAAGTGCTGTGACCGGGATCAAGACGACCGGCGAGAAGAAGTTGATGTTCTTCTCCGGCCGCGCACACCCCGAGCTTGCCGAGGAGGTCGCCGAGCAGTTGGGTGTCGGGGTCGTCCCGACGAAGGCCTTCGACTTCGCCAACGGTGAGATCTATGTGCGGTATCAGGAGTCGGCGCGTGGTGCGGACTGTTTCCTGATCCAGAGCCACACGGCTCCGATCAACAAGTGGGTCATGGAGCAGTTGATCATGATCGACGCGCTGAAGCGTGCGTCGGCCCGCTCCATCACCGTCATCGTGCCGTTCTACGGTTACGCGCGGCAGGACAAGAAGCACCGGGGGCGTGAACCGATTTCGGCGCGTCTGATCGCGGATCTGATGAAGACCGCGGGTGCGGACCGGATCCTGGCGGTGGATCTGCACACGGACCAGATCCAGGGCTTCTTCGACGGTCCGGTGGACCACCTGTTCGCGCTGCCGCTGCTGGCGGACTACGTGGGTGCGAAGGTGGACCGTTCGAAGCTGACGGTGGTGTCGCCGGACGCGGGCCGGGTGCGGGTGGCGGACCGTTGGTGCGACCGTCTGGGCGCTCCGCTGGCGATCGTGCACAAGCGGCGTGACAAGGACGTGGCGAACCAGGTCACGGTGCACGAGGTCGTGGGCGACGTGAAGGGGCGCATCTGCGTCCTCGTCGACGACATGATCGACACGGGCGGCACCATCTGCGCCGCGGCGGACGCGTTGTTCGCGCACGGTGCGGAGGACGTGATCGTGACGGCGACGCACGGTGTGCTGTCGGGTCCGGCGGCGGACCGGCTGAAGAACTCGAAGGTGAGCGAGTTCGTGTTCACGAACACGCTGCCGTCGGCGAGTGAGCTGGAGCTGGACAAGATCACGGTGCTGTCGATCGCGCCGACGATCGCGCGTGCGGTGCGCGAGGTGTTCGAGGACGGTTCGGTGACGAGCCTGTTCGACGAGCAGTGAGCGTCGTGGGCTCTGTGCAGTAACCGTTCTGCAGGCTCCGGTACCGCCTGTTGATCGTTTTGGGTACGGCCTTCCTCTCCGAGTAGACTGCTGAAGTTGCTCGGCGAGGGAGGCCGTACCCGTGTTCGCGGGTGTGGCGCTCCGTTATCGACGCGCTCTTCGTAGCAGGCCGTTCGTGGCCGGGTGACCACGTCCGTTCCTGATTTCCACGAGGAGTGATCATGTCCGAGGTGAAGCTCACCGCCGAGACGCGTACCGAGTTCGGCAAGGGTGCCGCGCGTCGTATCCGCCGTGACAACAAGGTTCCCGGTGTGCTGTACGGCCACGGTTCGGACCCGCTGCACCTGACCCTGCCGGGTCACGAGCTGCTGCTGGCGCTGCGTACGTCGAACGTGCTGATCGCGCTGGACATCGACGGCAAGACCAACGAGCTGGCGATCCCGAAGTCCGTGCAGCGTGACCCGATCAAGGGCTTCCTGGAGCATGTCGACCTGCAGCTGGTGAAGCGCGGCGAGACCGTGTCGGTCGAGATCCCGGTGCAGGCCGAGGGCGAGCTGGCCCCGGGCGGTTACCTGCTGGAGTACGTCCTGGACGCGCTGCCGGTCGAGGCCGAGGCCACGCACATCCCGGAGCAGGTCACCGTGTCGGTGGCTGGTCTGGAGGCCGGTGCCTCGATCCACGCCAAGGACATCGCGCTGCCGTCCGGCGTGAAGCTGGACGTGGACGGTGACACCGTGGTGCTGCAGGTCCTGGCCGCGCAGGCCGAGGAGGCCCCGGCCGAGGGTGCGGGCGAGGGCGAAGAGGCCGCCGAGGCCTGATCCTCCCTTACGGTCATCGTGTGGTCGGCCGCTGTTCCCGTGCGGGGCAGCGGCCGACGCGTATGTGTGGACGGGTCATTACGGTACGGGTGGTTGAGGAGACATGGACGTGACGACGGACGCGGGCGCTCCGTGGCTGGTGGCCGGCCTCGGGAATCCGGGCCCCGAGTACGCCGCGAACCGGCACAACGTCGGTTTCATGGTGGCGGACCTGCTGGCGGAGCGGATCGGGGCGCGCTTCAAGCGGCACGGCAAGGCGCAGGCGCAGGTGGTCGAGGGGCGGATCGGTCCGCCGGGGCCGGCGAACCGGCGGGTGATCCTGGCGAAGCCGATGTCGTTCATGAACGTGTCGGGCGGTCCGGTGACGGCGCTGCGGGACTTCTACAAGGTTCCGGTCGGCAACATCGTGGCGGTGCACGACGAGCTGGACATCGACTACGGCGTGCTGCGGCTGAAGCTGGGCGGCGGGGACAACGGGCACAACGGCCTGAAGTCGATCACGAAGTCGCTGGGCCCGGACTACCACCGGGTGCGGTTCGGGATCGGGCGGCCGCCGGGGCGGATGCCGGTGGCGGATTTCGTGCTGCGGGACTTCTCGTCGGCGGAGCGCAAGGAGCTGGACTACTTCGTCGACCGGGCGGCGGACGCGGTGGAGGCTCTGGTGATCGAGGGTCTTGAGCGGGCGCAGAGCGCGTACAACTCCTGACTTGTCCGTCGATGGTGCGCGGGTGAGTTGACCGGGCGCGTAGGTATGGCCAATGATCCCGGCCATGCCTGCCTCTGCCGCCGCCGCTGCTCGTGCCCGTCAGGCCTCCTCCGCGTCCTCGGCGTCCGCCGTCCTGTTGCGGTTCGGGCGGGTCGCGGCGATGGGGACGGTCGCGGTGCTGATCCTGATCGCGGGTGTGTGGGCGTCCTGGGGTACGGCGCAGCACGTGCTGCTGACCAAGGGGCGGGAGCAGGGCACGGTCGAGGTGACGCGGTGCGGTGGCGGGGTGTGCAGTGGGCCGTACTCGCCGGTGTCGGCGGGGTCGCAGGCGCGGGAGCGGGTCGTCATCGAGGACTCGGTGGCGGTGGCGAAGGGGCGGACGTACAGCGTGGTGTTGAAGCCGGGCAGTGGGGACGCGGTGCGTTCGGGGCCGGCGGGGATTCTGTATGCGTGGGTGCCGTTGGGTGGGGCGTTGTTGCTGGCGTCGGTGGTCGTGGCGGGTGGGTTGCGGCGGACTCGGGTGGCGTGGGGGATGGCGGGGGCGGGGGTTGTGCTGCTGACGGCGGCGTTTTTCGCGGTGTGAGGTTTTCCCGTACGACGACGTGACGGTGCCCCGGACTCTGTAGGAGTTCGGGGCACCGGTGTTTTCACGTGCGGGGCGTCGGGGTGGGCGCGGGGTGGGGCGCGCAGCCCGGCGCTTACGTGGTGCCGCCTGCGCCCACCCGTGCCGCCCCAGCGGCACGACTGCCCGCAGGCTGGGTCAGCCGGTGTTGCGGAGGCCCGCTGCCACGCCGTTGACGGTGAGGAGGAGGGCCCGGGCGAGCAGCGGGTCGACTTCCTCGCCGGCGGCGGCCGCTTCGCGCTGGCGGCCGAGGAGGGCGACCTGGAGGTAGGAGATGGGGTCGAGGTAGGCGTCGCGGATGGCGAAGGTCTGCTTGAGGACGGGGTCGGCGTCGAGCAGTTCCTTCTCGCCGGTGACCTTCAGGACCTCGGCGACGGTCAGCTCGTGTTCGGCCTTGATGGTGTCGAAGACGTGCTTCAGCTCGTCCGGGACGAGGGTGTCGACGTAGTGCTGGGCAATGCGCAGGTCGGTCTTGGCCAGGGTCATCTCGACGTTGGAGATGAAGTTGCGGAAGAAGTGCCACTGCTGGTGCATCTCGTCCAGGACGGTGTCCAGTCCTGCCTCGCGCAGCGCCTTGAGGCCGGAGCCGACGCCGTACCAGCCGGGGACGATCTGCCGGGACTGGGTCCAGCCGAAGACCCAGGGGATGGCGCGCAGGCCGTCCAGCGAGACGCCCGAGCCGGGGCGGCGGGAGGGCCGCGAGCCCAGGTGCAGGTCGGCGAGCTGGTCGACCGGCGTGGAGGCCAGGAAGTAGGTCGGCAGGTCGGGGTCCTCGACCAGCTTGCGGTAGGCGGTGTGGGCGGCGTCGGAGACGACGTCCATGGCGGCGTCCCAGCGGGCGAGTGCCTCGTCGGACTGGCGGGGGGCGGTGTGCAGGGCGGAGGCCTGGAGGGTGGCCGCGACGGTCAGCTCCAGGTTCTCCCGGGCGAGGGAGGGGATGAGGTACTTGTCGGAGATGACCTCGCCCTGCTCGGTGACCTTGATCTCGCCTTCCAGGGTGCCCCAGGGCTGGGCGAGGATGGCGTCGTGGGTGGGGCCGCCGCCGCGGCCGACGGTGCCGCCGCGGCCGTGGAAGAGGCGCAGCCGTACGCCGTAGCGGTGGGCGACGTCGCGCAGGCGGCGCTGGGCGCGGTGGATCTCCCACTGGCTGGTGGTGATGCCGCCGAACTTGGAGGAGTCGGAGTAGCCGAGCATGACCTCCTGGACGTCGCCGCGCAGGGCGACCAGGCGCCGGTAGGAGGGGTCGGCGAGCAGGTCCTCCAGGATGGTGTCGGCGGCCTTGAGTTCGTCGGTGGTCTCCAGGAGCGGCACGATGCCGATCTTGGCCCAGCCGGCGTGCAGGTCGATGAGTCCGGCCTCGCGGGCCAGTACGGCGGCGGCGAAGACGTCGTCGGCGCCCTGGCACATGGAGATGATGTAGGACTCGATGACCTCGGGGCCGAAGACCTCCAGGGCGCGGCGGACGGTCTGGAAGACGCCGAGGGTCTTCTCGCCGGGCGCGTCGACGGGGGCCGGAGTGGGGGCGAGCGGCCGGCGGGAGCGCAGTTCCTTGGCGAGGAGCTTGGTGCGGTACTCGCGGGGCATGTCGGCGTAGCGCCAGGACTCCTCGCCGAGCCGGTCGAAGAGCTGGCCGAGGGCGTGGTGGTGGGCGTCGGCGTGTTCGCGGACGTCCATGGTGGCGAGCTGGAGGCCGAAGGCGGCCAGGGTGCGGATGGTGCGGGCGAGGCGGCCGTCGGCGAAGAGGCCGCCGCGGTGTTCGCGCAGGGAGGTCTGGACGATGCGCAGGTCGTCGATGAGCTGGGCGGTGCCGAGGTAGTCGCGGCCCTCTTCGTGGGGGGTGCCCTTGGCGAGGCGCTGCTTGGTGTTCTCCAGCTTCTGGCGGATGCAGGTGGCCTTGAGCCGGTAGGGCTCCTCGGCGTTGAGGCGCTTGTAGCGGGGGCTGATCTCGGGGAGGCGTTCCAGGTCGGTCTGGAGCGAGGTCAGCAGTTCCTCCGTGGCGCCCGCGTAGCGGATGGAGTTGGACAGGAAGCCGCGCAGCTCGTCGATCATCTCCAGGGCGTCGTTGATGCCGTGTTCGTGCTGGAGGATGAGGACGTCCCAGGTGACCTGGGGGGTGACGTTGGGGTTGCCGTCGCGGTCGCCGCCGATCCAGGTGCCGAAGGTGAGGGGGCGGGTGTCGTCGGGGAGCTTGACGCCGGCCCGTTCCAGCTCGGCGGTGAGGTCTTCGAGGACGTCGCCGACTGCGCCGAGGTGCAGTTCGTCCAGGTAGTAGATGGCGTTGCGGGCCTCGTCGGCGGGCTCGGGGCGTACGACGCGCAGTTCGTCGGTCTGCCAGACGAGGTCGATGTTCTCGGCGAGGCGGGTGTCCAGGCGGCGGCGGTCGGACTCGTTGACCGGGGTGTCCAGGAGGGCGGCGATGCGGCGCAGCTTGTTGAGGACGGAGCGGCGGGCGGCCTCGGTGGGGTGTGCGGTGAACACGGGGCGCACGTTGAGGTTGCGGACCGTCTCGCGCAGGTGCTCGGGGTCGGCGTCCTTGAGCCGGTCGGCGGTGCGGGCGAGCAGTCCGCCCTCGGCGGCGCGCTTGGCGCCCAGTTCGCGGCCGCGGTGGACCTGTTCGGTGACGTTGGCGAGGTGGAAGTAGGTGGAGAAGGCGCGGACGAGCTTGGCGGCGGTCTCCAGTTCGGTGCCGCGCAGCAGTTCGGCGGCGGCCTCGCCGTCCTCGCGGGTGAGTCGGCGTACCTTCTCGACGAGTTCGAGCAGTTCGGGGCCTTCCTGCCGGACCAGGGTCTCCCCGAGGAGATCACCCAGTCGGCGGATGTCGGCACGCAGCTCGCTGCTGGTCGTCGTGGTGGTCTGGTCGTCGGCACTGCTCACAGGTGCGGCTCCTTGCAGTGTTGAAGCTCGTCTGGGAGGGAACCCGGACGGCCGTCTCGCGCGGCGGGCGCCGCTTACCGGGCCGGACGTCCGGGAAGTAATCAGAGCGGACCGCGCTGTCCGACCGACTCCCAGGATAGGTGTCGGCCAGGACGCGCAGGCTCTGGGGCTCTTGCCGCGCGGCCACGCACTGCCATACTTACGTCGCCGTAGGTTACGGAACCGTAGGAAATCCGTGCATGGTTCCGCGGCCCGGCACCGGCCACACCACACGACCCCACCCTCGACCCCACAGGGGACGCGCATGACCACGAGTTCCGATGTGATCCCAGACGCTCCGCAGCCGACCGACTCCGCCGCGGCGCCCTCCGCCACGCTGGGTGGTGAGCAGAAGCGGTCGATCGAGCAGATCACGCTGCTGCTGTTCATCACCATCCCGTTCCTCGCGCTGGTGGCGGCGGTGCCACTGGCCTGGGGCTGGGGCGTGAGCTGGCTGGACCTGGCGCTGCTGGTCTTCTTCTACTTCCTGGGCTGCCACGGCATCACCATCGGGTTCCACCGACACTTCACCCATGGTTCCTTCAAGGCGAAACGGCCGTTGAAGATCGCGTTGGCGATCGCGGGCTCGATGGCGGTCGAGGGGCCGCTGGTCCGCTGGGTGGCCGACCACCGCAAGCACCACAAGTTCTCCGACGACGAGGGCGACCCGCATTCGCCGTGGCGGTACGGCGAGACGGTGCCGGCCCTGATCAAGGGCCTGTGGTGGGCGCACATCGCCTGGATGTTCGACGAGGAGCAGACGCCGCAGGACAAGTACGCGCCGGACCTGATCAAGGACCCCGCGCTGCGTGCGGTCTCCCGTCAGTTCGTCCTGTGGACCGTGGTGTCCCTGGCGCTGCCCGCGCTGATCGGCGGGCTGGTGACGATGTCCTGGTGGGGTGCGTTCACCGGGTTCTTCTGGGGTTCACTCGTGCGGGTGGCGTTGCTGCACCACGTGACCTGGTCGATCAATTCGATCTGCCACGCGGTGGGCAAGCGGCCCTTCAAGTCCCGGGACCGCTCGGGCAATGTCTGGTGGCTGGCGATCCTGTCCTGCGGTGAGTCGTGGCACAACCTGCACCACGCGGACCCGACCTCGGCGCGGCACGGTGTGATGCGCGGCCAGCTGGACTCCTCGGCCCGGCTGATCCGCTGGTTCGAGCAGCTCGGGTGGGCGTACGACGTGCGCTGGCCGTCACGCTCGCGTATCGATTCACGCCGCAACACGGATCAGGACGGCGCCCGCCGCCGGAAGGAGACCGCGAAGGCGGCATGATTGACGCCGTGGCGACCGACTCCAGCAGCACCCCAAGCAACGAGAAGCCGCGGCGAGCGCGTCGCACCCGGATGACCGGTGCCGAGCGCCGCCAGCAGCTGCTGGAGATCGGCCGCACCCTCTTCGCGGCGAAGGGTTTCGAGGGCACCTCGGTGGAGGAGATCGCGGCGCGGGCCGGGGTGTCCAAGCCGGTGGTGTACGAGCACTTCGGCGGCAAGGAGGGCCTGTACGCGGTGGTCGTGGACCGCGAGATGCGCCGGCTGCTGGACATGGTGACCGGTTCGCTGACGGCGGGGCATCCGCGCGAGCTGTGCGAGCAGGCGGCCTTCGCGCTCCTGGACTACATCGAGGAGTACACGGACGGTTTCCGCATCCTGGTCCGCGACTCGCCCATCCCGCAGTCGACGGGTTCCTTCGCGTCCCTCATCTCGGACATCGCCACCCAGGTGGAGGACATCCTGGGCCGGGAGTTCAAGAGCCGCGGCTTCGACGCCAAGCTGGCGCCGCTGTATGCGCAGGCGCTGGTGGGCATGGTGGCGCTGACCGGCCAGTGGTGGCTGGACGTGCGCCGCCCGAAGAAGGCGGAGGTGGCCGCGCACCTGGTGAACCTGGCGTGGCACGGGCTGGACGGCCTGGAGCCGAAGCCGCGGCTGATCGGGCACCGCAAGAGCTAGCGGCCGCGAGGACGGAGCACATGCAGCCACTGCGCGGCGTCACGGTCGTCTCGCTGGAGCAGGCGATCGCCGCTCCCTACGCCAGCCGTCAGCTCGCCGACCTCGGCGCGCGGGTGATCAAGGTGGAGCGCCCGGGGGCGGGGGACTTCGCCCGGGCGTACGACTCCCGGGTGCGCGGTCTGAGTTCGCACTTCGTGTGGGTCAACCGCAACAAGGAGTCCCTCACCCTGGACTTCAAGGATCCGCGGGGTCTGGAGCTGCTGCGCCGGCTGATCGCGGACGCCGACGTCTTCCTGCAGAACCTGGCCCCGGGCGCGGCGGCCCGGGCGGGTCTGGGCGCGGCGGAGCTGCGGGCGGCGCATCCGGGGCTGATCGTGTGCGACATCTCCGGTTACGGCACGCCGGGCCCCTACGCGGACCGCAAGGCGTACGACCTGCTGGTGCAGTCCGAGTCGGGGCTGCTGTCGGTCACGGGTACGCCGGACGACATGGCCAAGGCGGGGATCCCGGTGTCGGACATCGCGGCCGGGATGTACGCGTACAGCTCGATCCTGGGCGCGCTGCTGGAGCGCGGCCGCACGGGCCGGGGCACGCATCTGGACGTGTCGATGCTGGAGGCCACCGTGGAGTGGCTGGGCTTTCCGCTGTACTACTCGTTCGACGGCGCGCCGCCGCCGCCCAGGGCGGGTGCCGCGCACGCGACGATCTTCCCGTACGGCCCGTTCACGGCGGGCGACGGGAAGGTGGTGCTGACGGCGGTGCAGAACGAGCGCGAGTGGCGCGGCTTCTGCGCGGGTTTCCTGGGCCGTCCGGAGCTGGCCGAGCACCCGGACTACGCCACGAACGCCGCCCGCGACGCGCACCGGGAGGCGCTGGGTGCGGTGATCGCGGCCCGGTTCGCGGAGCTGACCAGTGCCGAGGCGATCGAGCTGCTCGACGCGGTGCCGGTGGCCAATGCCCGGGTGAACACGCTCGCCGAGGTGTGGGACCACCCGCAGCTGGCCGCGCGTGGACGCCTGCACGAGGTGCCCACCCCGGCGGGCCCGGTCCCTGCACTGGCACCGCCCGGACCGACCGGCGGGGCGCCGCGGATGGAGGCGGTCCCGGCGCTGGGCGAGCACACCCGTGCGGTACTCGGCGGTCTCGGGCTGTCCGAGGAGGAGATCGACGCGCTCGCCGCGGACGGCGTGGTGTGAGCGCGGCGGGGGTCAGGGCCGGGCGGGTCCGTCCGGTTCCAGGAACTCCAGGCGGTTGCCGACCGGGTCGGCGCAGTGGAAGCGCCGGTGGCCGGGCCGGGAGTGGTCCCAGGTGACGGGCGTGCCGTGGGTCTCCAGGCGGGCGGCGTACGCGTCGATCCCGGTGACCCGCAGGCCGGGGTGGGCCTTGCGGGCGGGCCGGAAGCCGGTCGTCTCGACGCCCAGGTGGAGCTGGGCGGTGCCCGCCTGGAACCAGCAGCCGCCGCGGGCGGCGAGCAGGGGCGGTTTGGGGATCTCGGTCATGCCGAGGACGCCGGTGTAGAAGGCGCGCAGTGCCTCCTCGGCGCCGAGTGGCGCGGCGAGCTGCACGTGGTCGAGGCCGGTGATCACCGGTCCGCCGTCCCCGCGGGCTTGCGGGCGACGGCGAAGACCCGGCGGAAGGGGAACGGGGTGCCGTACGCCTCGGCGGGGTAGGCGGCGCGCAGGACCGCCCGGTACTCCTCGACGAAGGCGTCGCGGGCGGCCGGGTCGTCGTCGAGGGCGTCCAGTACGGGCCGCAGTCCCGTCCCCTTCACCCAGTCGAGGACGGCGTCGTCGCCGGGCAGCAGGTGGAGGTAGGTCGTCTCCCACACGTCGGCGGTGCAGCCGGCGGCGGTCAGGCGGGCCAGGTAGCCCTCGGGGGTGAGGACGGCGTCGTCGTGGCGCAGGACACCGGCGAGGCGGTCCCGCCAGCGCCGGGAGTCGGCCAGCTCGCGCATCAGGCGGTGGCTGGGGGCGTCGAAGTTGCCCGGCACCTGGAGGGCGAGGGTGCCGCCGGGGGCGAGGCGGTCGATCCAGTCGGGGAAGCGGTCGGCGTGGCCGGGGACCCACTGCAGGGTGGCGTTGCTGACGAGGAGGTCGCAGGGCTGGTCGGGGGTCCAGGTGCGGGCGTCGGCGGGGGCGAAGTCGAGGTGGCCGCCGCCTGCGGTGGGGCCGGCGTACTGCCGGGCCCGTTCCAGCATCCGGGGCGAGTTGTCGTAGCCGGTGACGTGGGCGGTGGGCCAGCGGTCGGCGAGCAGGACGGTGACGTTGCCGGGCCCGCAGCCGAGGTCGGCGATGCGGGGCGAGTCCGCGGGGAGGTCCGGGATCCGGGCGAGGAGGTCGGTGAAGGGGCGGGCGCGGTGCCCGGCGTGACGCAGGTACTGGGCGGGGTCCCAGGTGGGGGCGGTGGCGGGCATGGAGCCTCCAGAGGGTGTCCGTAGGGGACGGGTACCCAGCGTCACCTCGCAACTATCTCGATGTCAAGATAACCGACCTCAAGAAGCTCACTATCAAGACAATCGACATCAAGAGACTTCACGTCGACACAACCACTACACTGATCGTCATGGAGGACGAGGTCGATCGGCTGGTCGCAGCGTGGCGCCGGGAGCGCCCGGACCTCGACGTGGAACCGCTCGAGGTGCTGAGCCGCGTCAGCAGGCTGGCCCGGCACCTGGACCGCGCGCGGCGGCTGGCCTTCTCCGAACACCACCTGGAGCCGTGGGAGTTCGACGTGCTGACGGCGCTGCGCCGCGCGGGCACCCCGTACCAGCTCTCCCCCGGGCAGCTCCTCACCCAGACCCTGGTCACCTCCGGCACGATGACCAACCGCATCGACCGCCTCGCCAAGAAGGGCCTGGTGGAGCGCCTGCCCGACCCCAGCGACCGGCGCGGTGTGCTGGTCCGGCTCACGGACGAGGGGCGGGACCGCGCCGACCAGTCGCTGGCGGGCCTGCTGGCCCAGGAGCGCGCCATCCTGGGCGAGCTGTCCCGCGCCCAGCGCAGCGAGCTGGCGGCCCTGCTACGCCAGCTGACCGCCCCGTTCGACAACATCCCCGGTTAGGTCCGCCGGCCCCACCCCGGCCCGGCGGGCCAGTGCGACGGCGGCCAGGGTGGAGTGGACGCCCAGTTTGCCCAGCACGTTCTGCATGTGGGTGCGGACCGTGTGCGGGGACAGGTACAGCCGCTCCGCGACCGCCTTGCGGCCGAGCCCGGCGACCATGCAGCGCAGCACCTCGCGCTCGCGCGGGGTGAGCGACTCCACCAGCAGTTCGCTCTCGGTGCGGTGCTTGCGGGCCGCGGTCAGCTCGCGCAGCACGCCGGTGAGCAGGGCGGGCGGCAGATGCGTCTCGTCGCGCAGGACGCCCCGGATGACGCTGAGCAGCCGGGACAGGGAGCAGTCCTTGGCGACCCACCCGGACGCCCCGGCCCCCAGCGCGAGGGCCGCCCGCCGGGGGTCGTCCTTCTCGGCGAGCACGACGATCCGTACGCCCGGCTGCCCCGACCGCACCCCGGCGACCAGCGAGATGCCGTCCACCAGCCCGTCCTCGTTGCCGTCCCGCACGGGCACGGCGGGCCGGGCGCCGGGCACATGGCCGCCCAGGTCGGCGTCGACGAGCAGCACGTCGAACCGCCGCCCCTCGGAGGCGGCCCGCTCCAGGCAGCGCAGGGCGGCCGGACCGCTGCCGGCCGCGGAGACGTCGACGTCGGGCTCGGCGGCCAGGGCGGCCGCGAGCGACTCGGCGAAGATGCGATGGTCGTCGACGACCAGGACTCGGATACGAACCACGAAACCCCCTCCCCCGAGCTCCGCCAGGAGCAGGGGATACCCATCGTCTGTCCGTCCTCGGATGACGGCACCGGCACGGGTACGACGCCCAGGGCCCCGCATCCAGCTGTGCTGTTGTGCTCGGTACTCCGGGACGGGTCGCCGCAGCCCCACGGCCGCCGCCGTGCGGTAACCGCTACCCCCGCCCCGGGTGTCGTACCCGGCTGTCTCGCCCCCTGAACGGCACCGGCCCCCACCGGTGCTGCTCATCAGAGTACGGACGGGCGCCGGGAGCGGAAGGCTATTTGCAGAACTGACTCGGCGGCACGTTTATGGTGAGCCGCATGTTTCGTCTTGTGACAGAAGTCGACAAGGAACGGCGCGATCTGCTGCGCACCCGCCTCCGTGAGACGAACACAGCGGCCTCTTCCGTCCTGCGCACCCTGCGCGGAACCCCTCACGAACGCGAATTCCCGCTGCACGTCTGGGTGCTGGACGACAACGGCGGCCTGGCGGGCGGCCTGGTCGGCCACACCTGGGCCACCTGGCTGCACGTGACCTACCTGTGGGTGGACGACGGCCACCGCGGCGCGGGCCTCGGCTCCGCGCTCCTCACCGAGGCGGAACGCACCGCCCGCACCGAACGCGGCTGCACCGCCGCCCGCGTGGAGACCTGGGACTTCCAGGCCCCCGGCTTCTACACGAAGCACGGCTACGACATCATGTGCGTGATCCCCGACTACCCGCCGGGGATCACGGAGTACACGCTGGTCAAGCGGCTGAGTCGGTAAACCGGTCCGGCCCGCCGGTCCAAGGCGCTCAGAACGCGTCGAGCGCGTCCGACGTGATGTCGATGTCGATGTCGTACGGCACACCGAGCTTGAGCAGCTCGCGATGGGTGCCGGTCAGGCCGTACGTCTTGGAGACGGGGTCGAGTTCGTAGACCCGCACCACCGGGTGCTTTCCGGCACCGCCGCCCGCCTCGACCAGCCAGAAGTGCGGGATGCCGGCGGCCGCGTACTTGTGCGGCTTGGTGTCGCGGTCGCGGGATTCGGAGTCCGGGGAGACGACCTCGACGGCGAGCAGGACGTCGGCGGCCTGGAAACGGGTCTGCTCCCTGCCGGTGACGGCGTCGGCGCGGACGACGGAGATGTCGGGTTCGGGACCGTTGTGACGGTCCAGGACGATGGTCATCTCCCGCACGACCTTCCTGTCCTCGGTCACCGTACGGCGCAGCCCGGCCATCAGCAGATCGATCATGGTGCTGTGGAAATACCGCTGGGGACTCACGAAAACCAGGCTCCCGTCGATCAGCTCGGTGTGCGGCGGGAGGTCGGGCAACGTGAACAGGTCGTCCACGGTGTATCCGTCCCGGGGCGGCACCGGCCAGCGGCAGCCGGGCGTGGCGTTCGACTCGGCGAGGGGCTCGGCGGTCATGGTTCCTCCCATGGACGGGATTCTCAGCCAGCCCGTCCACGGTAGCCGCCGGTCCCCCTGATCGTCATCACAAAGAGTGACGAGCCGGCGGGCTTGACGTGAACCTCGCTGGTGCCACCCACGCCCCATCGATAGCGTTGGCCCGCATCTGAGATCAAACGGAGGTGCCGGTGGGCGAGCACGACCGGCTGGTAGCCGACTACATGCTTCTGGAGTCGTCGAAGAAGAACCTGAACGACATCAAGAAGGCCCTCAAAGGCATCGAAGAACACCGCACCGACATCCATGACATCTGGGGCCACGAAAGCATCGCCGGCAAAATGGATGAGTTCGTCGACAACTGGGACAACTATCGGCGCGAACTCCTCGGAAAGGTCGAGGACCTGGGCAAGCAGGTAAAGACCGCCCGCACGAGTTTCGAGAAGCTGGACCTCGACCTCAAGAACGCGCACGAAAAGAAAAGCGGCAAAAGCGGGAGAAAATGACCGATGGGTACGAGTGCGGGGAGGCGCCGGCCGGTCGACTGGCACCCGTTGGCGGAGAAGGACCCGGTACCCGGCGAACCGGAGGACATCCGCGACGAGGTCACCCGGATGAAGAAGCTCGCCTCGACCCTTCGCGACCAGGCCGCCATCCTGCGCAAGGCGGCCGACGGGGACGCGTTGCAGGGCCAGTACGCCGACAAGATCCGCGAGGACTCGGGTGACGTCGAAAAGCACTTCCGCGAGACGGCGGCCCGCTATGAACGCGTGGTCGGCGACCTCGGCAAGTGGGCCAACGAGCTGGAGGGCTTCCAGGAACGGGCCGACGGCGTCCTACGAGCGGCGAAGCGGGCCGACGAAGAACACGCTGCGGAAGTGAAGAAGAAGGAAGCCGAGGCCAAGAGGGACGGCCACAGCAAGGCACCAGAGGAATCCGACCCCGACAGTCACCTGGCCCCGTACCAGAAGCAGCTCGACCAGGTGCTCTCCGAGCGTGACTCCCGCGCCCGGCACTACGCAGCGAACATCGGCCGGGACATCTCCGACATCATCAAGGACAGCAGATGGGAGAACCTCAAGGACTGGGTGCACGAGCATGCGGACACGATCAAGAGCGTCATTGAAATCCTGAGCTGGGCCGCGACGGTCATCGGGGTCATCGCCCTCCTCTTCACACCCGTCGGATGGCTCGCGACCCTCATCACGGTGACCACCATCAGCCTCACGGCGCTCGTCGGCGTGGGGCACACGATGCTGGCCCTCTCCGGTGACGGGAACTGGGCGGACGTCGCCATGGACGTCTTCGCGCTGGCGACGCTGGGGTTCGGAAGCGTCGCGATGAAGGGCGTGAAGGCCGCAGCGGCAACCCTCAAGTCGGCAAGCAGGGCTGGACGGTTCCAGCGGTACGCGAATCTGCGCAAGTTGCTCGACAAGAACATCATGCGATACGGCACGGACTCGGCCCGCGGGGCGAAGGCCGTGCGCGCGAAGAACGCCCTGCGCCAGCTCGGGTCGAGGGAAACACGGCCCGGGACGACTCGCCTGGACCGCCTGCTGGGCGGCGACCGGGAGGTCGTCAGCGCGAGCAAGTTCGCCAAGGCCATGCGCGCCGAGTTCGGTTCGGATCCGAACGTGGTGAGGGCGGCCGACTCGATGGAGAAGGCCGCCATGCAGTTCAAACTGAACTATGCGGCTGCCACCTTGGTCGACGTGGGTGACAAACTCGGGGAAAAGGGCCCATATGGAGACCAGTACGGCGACGCCAAAGATGTCCTGACGCGTGAAGTCGGGAGCCGTTGGTGATCACTCCGAAGCGCAGTTGCAGCACAATTGAGAAAATGACCCGAGGGAGCGGAGACAGTGGCGACAATTCCGGCCAGGAGCCCACAGGAATCACGGGCCATGAAATTTCTTGCCGCATGTACGTTGGTACCGATTCTCTGTTTCGCCTTCCAGGATATCGGCAGCGAGTACGGCGGGATGAGCTGGCTCACTTACGACTACGTGGCATGGCCGATGATGATCGCCCCAGTACTGATGCTGGTCCTGTTTTTCAGGAACCGAGAACTCATTCGTAACCCGCGCTTGGGCGCCAACTTTTCTCAGACGATCAAGCTGGTTGCCGTGATGTACCTGGTCTGGAACATCATCGGAGCCATCGGCTACAGCTGGCTGGCCGTGATTCCGTTGCTCTGCTGCCTGACGATTCTGGTGGCCGACCGGCAGCTCAAGAAGCAGGCCCGCTCGTGAGTACGGCCGGTTCGGAACCGCACGCACCGCCCGTCGCAGCGGCCGCTCCCGGCCGCTATGAACTCGTCCTGCCTCCTGGCTGGATCCGCATCCCCCTGCGTGAGGGCACGAAGGAAGCGCTGGAGAGGGTCCTCTTCTCGCACATGGGCCGGGTCCCGGAGGGAATCCCCCGTGACGACGCGATGCGCTTCCGGCTGGACATGCGGCGTCAGTTGGAGAAGCAGGCGCGTGCGGCCAGAAGGAACGGAGGCCTCGACCTCTACCTGCCGGTGCTCCCGCGCGGGGGAATCTTCCTCATGGCCTCGTTCATCGTCGCCGAGATGCCGATCGGCCGAGACCACGCGGTTCCTCCACAGGCTGTGATCGAACAACTGGCCGCTGAGGAGGTCCCCGGTGGAACAGCGGGAAAGGTCGACGTGGCAGGGGCGCCCGCGCTCCGCCGGGCCTACAGATGTGCCCCCGACGAAGAGGGAGAGCAGGCCGCCCCGCCGACGCGGCGGGTCGACTATGTGATTCCCGTGCCGGACGACCCCGCCCGCTGGATCAGCATCAACTTCTCCACGCCGGGTGACGGCGATGCCGGCAGTGAGTTCACCGACGTCCTGGTCGAGTTGTTCGACGCGGTGGTCGCCACGTTCAGATGGAGTTACGAGTGAGCTGGCTCAACGTCAAGCACGCCATGGATCTGTCCCCTTGGATCCGCATCCCGCTCATGTGGCCGGAACCGGGCCTTGAGGATGTCGACGAGGCCCAGACACCTGAGGCGTGGGCCCGCTACTTCGCCGAGGGGATCTGGGAGGACTTCGCGCCGGAGAAGCCGGCGCCCGGCGAAGTCGACCTGCTGACCAACATGCTCCTGATGTTCGCCGTCAGGGCGCCCGCGGCCTATCCGGGCTTCGAGGTCTTCCTCCATCTCCCGCACCCGAGGGAGATCCCGCTCCCGGCGTACGTCGACCTGGTGGAGATCGAGGAGGGTCAGCACAGGGAAACGGCACTGCGTGAGCTGACCCATGCCGACGCGAGCTACACCGTCGAGCGCCCCGTCGTGGAGGACTTCGACTCCCCGTACCTGGGGACCGGGCTGCGGGTACTGCGCTATTACCAGGACGAGGACAGCAACGAAGTGCACGTCGGCCTCCGCTATGCCTGGCGCTACGAGAAGGGCACGGAAGCCGCCGACGTCCTGATCATCCTGGCCGATCCCGATGCCGGGCGGATCCTCCGCGCTCTCGACGACATCGACGCCTTCGCCCGCACCGTGCGGATCAGCCCGGACGAGGAAGCGGACGCCTTCAACGCTCCGTGACCCGCGCCGGGCGTCAGACCAGCCGCCGCGCCCCCGCCGAAGGCACCGCCTCGAAGACGCGCGGCGCTGTGAAGGACGCCGCGGCGAAGGCGGTCTCGACCGCCTTGGTGACGGGGTCCACGTCGGCGGCCTCCACCAGGACGATCGCCGAGCCGCCGAAGCCGCCGCCGGTCATCCGGGCGCCGAGGGCGCCGGCGGCGAGGGCCGTGTCGACGACCAGGTCCAGCTCGGGGCAGGAGATGCGGAAGTCGTCGCGCAGGGAGGCGTGGCCCTCGACGAGGACGGGGCCGATGGCGCGGGTGTCGCCGGACTCCAGCAGCGAGACCACGCGCTCGACGCGTTCGTCCTCGGTCACCACGTGCCGGACCAGCCGGCGCACCTCCTCCTCGTCGCCCAGCCGCTCCAGCGCCGCGTCCAGCTCGGCGTAGGGCACGTCGCGCAGCGCGTCGACGCCGAGCAGCGCGGCGCCCTTCTCGCAGCCGGCCCGGCGCTTGCCGTACTCGCCCTCGCTGTGGGAGTGCTTGACCTGGGTGTCGACGACCAGCAGGCGCATGCCCTCGGCGGCGAGGTCGAAGGGGATCTGCCGCTGGGAGAGGTCGCGGGTGTCGAGGAACAGCGCGTGGCCCTCCTCGCAGCAGGCGGAGGCGGTCTGGTCCATGATGCCGACGGGGGCGCCGACGTAGACGTTCTCCGCGCGCTGGCACACGCGGGCCAGCTGCCAGCCGCGCAGGCCGAGGGAGTAGAGGTCGTTGAGCGCCAGGGCGACGACGACCTCCAGGGCCGCCGAGGAGGACAGGCCCGCGCCCGACGGGACCGTCGAGGCCAGGTGGACGTCAGCACCGGTCAGCTCGTGGCCCGCCTCGCGCAGCGCCCAGACGACACCCGAGGGGTACGCGGTCCAGGACTTGTCCGAACCGGGGGTCAGGTCGGCGACGCGCAGTTCGACCGGGCCGGCGTCGATGTCCGCCGAGTGCAGCCGCAGGACGCCGTCGTCGCGCCGGGAGACGGCCGCGACGGCCTGGTGCGGCAGGGCGAACGGCATCACGAAGCCGTCGTTGTAGTCGGTGTGCTCGCCGATGAGGTTCACCCGGCCCGGCGCCGCCCACACCCCCTCCGGCTCCGTCCCGTACAGCTCCCGGAACCGCTCGCCGACGGTCCCCGCGACAGCCTCGCCCATGCCCTGACCCCTCGCCCTTCCGGTGACTGCGGTAAGTACTAGCCCGCGCGCCGCTGCGCGAACTCCCACGCGTCCGACACGATCCCCGCGAGGTCCGCGCGGGACGGGTTCCAGCCCAGTTTCTCCCGGGCGGTGTCCGCCGACGCCACCAGGACCGCCGGGTCGCCGCCCCGGCGCGGGGCCACCACCTCGGGGATCGGGTGGCCGGTCACCCGGCGCACCGTCTCGACGACCTCGCGGACGGAGAAGCCGTTGCCGTTGCCCAGGTTGCAGATGAGGTGCTCGCCCGGGGCGGCGGCCGCCACGGCCAGCAGGTGGGCCTCGGCCAGGTCGGCGACGTGGATGTAGTCGCGCACGCAGGTGCCGTCCGGCGTCGGGTAGTCGTCGCCGAAGACGGAGATGGCCTCCCGGCGGCCCTGCGCCACCTGGAGGACCAGCGGAATCAGATGCGACTCGGGGTCGTGGCGCTCGCCGTACTCCCCGTACGCGCCCGCGACGTTGAAGTACCGCAGCGACACCGCGCCGAGCCCGTGGGCCGCCGCCTCACCGGTGATCATGTGGTCGACGGCCAGCTTCGAGGCACCGTAGGGGTTCGTGGGCTTCGTCGGCGCGGTCTCGACGATCGGGACCTGCTCCGGCTCGCCGTAGGTGGCGGCCGTGGAGGAGAAGACGAGCCGCCGCACGCCCGCGCCCCGCATGGCCTCCAGCAGGGCCATGGTGCCGCCGACGTTGTTGTCCCAGTACTTCTCGGGCTTCACGACGGACTCGCCGACCTGGGAGAAGGCGGCGAAGTGCAGCACGCCGTCGAACGAGGCGTCCAGCCACTTCGCGGCGTCCCGGATGTCTCCCTCGACGAACGAGGCACCCGACGGCACCCCCTCACGGAAGCCGGTCGACAGGTTGTCGAGCACGACGACCTCGTGCCCCGCCTCCAGCAGATGCTGGGCGACGACGCTGCCGACGTATCCCGCACCACCCGTCACCAGGTACTTCCCGCTCATGAACTCGCTACCTCTCGCAGTCGCTCGGCCGCGCGCTCCGGGGGCACGTCGTTGATGAACACGTCCATGCCGGACTCGGAGCCCGCGAGGAACTTCAGCTTGCCGGACGTACGGCGAATGGTGAAAAGCTCCAGGTGCAGCGCGAAGTCGTCCCGCGTCACGCCCTCGAACTCCTCCAGGTGCCCGAACGGCGCCTGGTGCCAGGCCGCGATGTACGGCGTCGGCGGCTCACCCTCGCCGAAGATCCGGTCGAAGCGCCTCAACAGTTCCAGATAGACCTGGGGGAATTCTGTGCGCGCCGCCTCGTCGAGACCGAGCAGGTCGGGCACCCGCCGCTTCGGATACAGATGCACCTCGTACGGCCAGTGCGCCGCGTACGGCACGAAGGCCACCCACTGTTCACTCTCCAGGACGACCCGCTCCCCGGCCAGCTCCTCCTCCAGCACGGCGTCGAACAGGTTCTCCCCGCCCGTCGCGTCCTTGTGGGCGGCGAGTGAACGGAGCATCAGCGCGGTGCGCGGGGTGGTGAACGGGTAGGCGTAGATCTGCCCGTGCGGGTGACCCAGCGTCACCCCGATCTCGGCGCCCCGGTTCTCGAAGCAGAACACCTGTTCAACGGAGGGCAGATGGGACAGCTCGGAGGTGCGGTCCGTCCAGGCGTCGAGCACGAGCCGGGCCTGCTCCTCGCTCAGGTCGGCGAAGGAGGCGTCGTGGTCGGAGGTGAAGCAGACGACCTCGCAGCGCCCGGAGTCGCCGGCCAGCGAGGGAAAACGATTCTCGAAGACCACCACGTCGTAGGCCGAGTCCGGGATCTCGCTCAGCCGCTCCCCGTCCGACGGGCACAGCGGGCACTGGTCGGCCGGCGGGTGGTAGGTGCGGCCCTGCCGGTGCGAGGCGATGGCGACCGAGTCGCCGCGCAGCGGATCGCGACGCACCTCGGACGTGGTGACGGTCCGCTCCAGCGGGCGGCGGTCCACGGCGTCGCGCACGGTGTCGTCGCGCAGGTCGTAGTAGACCAGCTCACGGCCGTCGGCCAGCCGGGTCGAGGTCTTCTTCACTGCCGCACTCCTCTGCACCCACCCATGACAGTCACCAGGACACCCGTCAATCATCCAACACAATCAAACATAACACATCACAACCGACCATCCACCGCGCCACATCACAATCAAACAAAGTTCATCACCAGAAGTGTTCAATTACTGAACGCGGAGGCGTAGGTTCCGCTCCGGATCAGTTCGCGAACGAAGCGAGTGCTTAATGCAAACCCCCACAAGCCCCACATACCTAGCCGCAGAGCTTCGACTCCCCACCAACTGGCTGGACTACACGATCCTCGGGATCTACTTCCTGGTCGTCCTGGGCATCGGCTTCGCCGCCCGCCGTTCGGTCAAGACCAGCCTGGACTTCTTCCTCTCCGGCCGTTCGCTGCCCGCCTGGGTCACCGGCCTCGCCTTCGTCGCGGCCAACCTGGGTGCCACCGAAATCCTCGGCATGGCCGCCAACAGCGCCCAGTACGGCGTCTACACGACCCACTGGTACTGGATCGGCGCGATCCCGGCGATGGTCTTCCTCGGCCTGGTGATGATGCCGTTCTACTACGGCTCGAAGGTCCGCTCGGTCCCGGAGTTCCTGCTCCTGCGCTTCGACAAGGCCGCCCACCTCCTCAGCTCGGCCCTGTTCGCCGTGGCGGCCATCCTGATCGCCGGTGTGAACCTCTACGCCCTCGCGATCGTCGTCGAGGCGCTGCTCGGCTGGCCGGAGTGGGTGGCCATCGTGGTGGCCGGCTTCTTCGTCCTGGCGTACATCACCCTGGGCGGCCTGTCCTCGGCCATCTACAACGAGGTCCTCCAGTTCTTCGTGATCCTGGCCGGCCTCATCCCGATCACCGTCCTGGGCCTGAAGAAGGTCGGCGGCTGGGACGGCCTGTCCGACTCCCTCTCCAAGTCCCACGGCTCCGACTTCATGACGGCGTGGGGCGGCACGGGCATCGGCAGCGAGAACCCGCTGGGCGCCAACTGGCTGACCATCGTCCTGGGCCTCGGCTTCGTCCTCTCCTTCGGCTACTGGACGACCAACTTCGCCGAGGTCCAGCGCGCCCTGTCGGCCAAGAACCTCTCCGCGGCCCAGCGCACCCCGCTGATCGCCGCGTTCCCCAAGATCTTCATCGTCTTCGTCGTCATGATCCCGGGCCTGGTCGCCGCGGTCCTGGTCCCGAAGATCGGCACCCCCGGCTCGGACCTCCAGTACAACGACGCGATCCCGTACCTGATGCAGCAACTGCTGCCCAACGGCGTCCTCGGCATCGCGGTGACCGGTCTGCTCGCCGCCTTCATGGCCGGCATGGCGGCCAACATCTCCTCCTTCAACACCGTCTTCACCACCGACATCTGGCAGAAGTACGTGGTGAAGGACCGCGAGGACGGCTACTACGTCCGCTTCGGCCGCCTGATCACGGTGATCGGCGTCCTGGCCTCCATCGGCACGGCGTTCCTGGCCTCGTCCTTCTCCAACATCATGAGCTACCTCCAGACGCTCTTCTCCTTCTTCAACGTGCCGATGTTCGTGGTCTTCATCATCGGCATGTTCTGGAAGCGGGCGTCCATGAAGTCCGGCTTCTGGGGCCTGATCGCGGGCACCACCGCCGCGATGGTGAACTACTTCGTGATCTACAAGCAGGGCATCATCGACATCCCCTCCGACCAGGGCGCCAACTTCGTCTCCGCGATCGCGGGCTTCGTCGCCGGTGCGGTGGTCATGGTCGCCGTGTCCCTGTTCACGAAGCCGAAGCCGGTCACCGAGCTGCAGGGCCTGGTCTACGGCACCACCTCCCCCGGCATGGCGGAAGCACCGGCCAAGGGCGACGACGCGTGGTACCGCAAGCCGGCGCTGCTGGGCTGGGGGGCGGTCGTCCTGGCCGCCGCCTGCTACATCCCGTTCTCGTTCTGATCGCGGGAGGATTGAGAGAGCATGTCTGATTCCTACTCCGACAAGAACGTCCAGGACGAGGTCTCCGAGCTGGAGACCAAGTCCGTCACCGCCGCGCGGCTGTTCGACATCCGGCGGATCATCGGCGGGCTGTTCGTCATCTACGGCGTCATCGTGACGATCGCGGGCTTCGTGGCGTCCGACGACGACATCGACAAGGCGCAGGGGGTGAACATCAACCTCTGGACCGGGATCGGGATGCTGGTCCTGGGGCTCTTCTTCCTGGTCTGGCTGAAGCTGCGGCCTACGGCGCCGCCGACACCTCCGGTGGAGGGGACCGGGAAGGAGTGACGGTGTCCTTGTGACGCCGCCCAGTGCACCGGGGTTTTGACCGGCACCCGGCGTTCGGGTGGGCGCGGGGGTGGGGAGCGCGGCCCGGCGTTACGGGGTGCCGCTGCGCCCACCCGTGCCGCCCCAGCGGCACGACTGCCCGCAGCTAAGGCGACGCGGCGGGAAAGCCGCGTACGGCGGGAAGGGGACGTGTCGGGGGGTGTTCGCCCGCAGCGGTTGGCGCGTCAACGCCGGGAACCTCTAGGCCAACCGATTCCGCGCCGTTCCGAGGACGAACACCCCCCGGCGCGGCCCCGACCCACCCACCGAACCCAAGGCGCTACCCGCACCCCCACCGGAGCCGCACAGGCCGCCGCAGGCACCCCGCTCAGCCGCCGGAGGCCCCCGCCCGGTCCAGCAACCCCGTCCGCGCCGCCAGCGCCGCGGCCTCCAGCCGCGACCCCACGCCCAGCTTCATCAGCACCCGCTGGACATGCGTACGGGCCGTGGACGGAGCGATCCCCATCCCCGCCGCGATCAGCCGCGTGTCCTCGCCGTCCGCGACCCGCACCAGCACCTCCACCTCCCGCGGCGTGAGCAGCTGCAGCAGCCGATGCCCCTCGTCGTCGGGCTGCGCCGCCGGGTTCAGCAGCTCACCGAAGGCCCCCTGCAACAACGCCGGCGCCACCGCCGCCTCGCCGGCCCGCGCCTTCATGATCGCCCGCTCGACGCCCTCTATGCGCTCGTCGTGCCGTACGTACCCCGACGCCCCCGCCGCGAACGCCGCCGCGATACCGCGAGGGCTCGGCACCGGCCCCAGCACCAGCACCGCCACCTGCGGACGCTCCCGCTTGATCCGCACCACCGGGTCGAAGATCCCCGGCTCGGCCGGTGTCGCCGTCCCCAGCAGGCACACCTCCGGCGCCCGGCTGATCACCAGCTCCGCCGCCCCCGCGGCCGGCGCCGCCGCCGCCAGCACCCGATGTCCCCGCAGCTTCAGCGCCGAGGCCAGCGCCTCGGCGAGCAATCGGTGATCGTCGACCACCATGAGCCGTACTCCCATGGAGCAACCCCCCAGTCACCCGGTCCCCGGCACCCATGCCCCCGGCATGCCCCGGCATGCTCCCGGAAGCTACACGCTACCCAGCCCTCGCGCTGCCCCTACCCGCGAGAACCGCCCCGGAGCACCGAATTCCCCCCGACCCCGCGCCCCCGCGCCCCCCAAGCGCCCGGCCCCGCCCCTGGAACAGGGACGGGGCCGGTACGGTCACCCGGTCGAAGGTCACGGCGACGGCGTCAGCCGCTGGTGCCGAACCCGATCGCGAGGTACTCCTTCTCGTCCGCACTGGTCGGCTCACTGGCGAACACCTGCGACATGTACAGGTGCCCCTGCGAGTAGAGCAGCTCGGAGTAGTCCGGCGACATGCTCGACTCCACGTCCCGCACCGCCTCCGTCGCCGGGTTCTCCAGCAGCACCGTCTGCTTGAACGTCGCGCCGTCGATGCTCACGACCTGCCCGCCCTTGTCGTACGGCGGGCGCTTGTAGGCGATCACGTTGCCGCCGTCCATGCGCAGCGGCGTGATCGTGTAGTCGTTGCCGGAGTCCGCGCGCTGGCCGGTCTGCTTGCCGGTGGTCAGGTCGAAGGCGACGACCTCGTTGGCCCGGCTGTACGACTCGCCGCTGCCCTCGTGCTCCTCGGTGGCGATGTAGAGCTTGCCGTTGCCCGCCGCGAGGCCGTTGCAGGCCTCGGTCTTGCTGATGCTGTCGCAGCGGGCCGCGAACTGGTCGCCGGGCGCCGAGATCCGGGTGAGCAGCTTGCCGGTCTTGTTGTCGATGGAGAAGAAGTCCGAGATGCCGCTGCCGTCACCGGCGGAGTCGCCCACGTCGGCGGCCACGACCAGCGGGTCCGTCGAGACGACGCCCGCGTACTCGATGCCCTTGGCCATCTTGTACTCGGAGATCACCTTCCCGCTCTTCGGGTCGATGGTCTGGATGTTCAGCTGCCGGGCGTCGTACGAGCCGCACTTGCGCACCGCGACCAGCTTGGCACCGCCGCCGTAGCCCGCGTCGTAGCAGGTGTCGGTGGTCTTCGGGGACCAGAGGATGTCGCCCTTGGCGATGTCGAAGGCGACACCGCCGTCGGTGCTGCCGGCGGCGACGGTGTCACCGCTGATCGTGACGTTGTCGAAGGAGATCGGACCGTCACCGGCGGACTTCGTCCACACCTTCTTCCCGGCGTCCAGGTCGAGGACCGCGACCTTGGTGCAGCCGTGCGAGGGCTCGGCCTTGGTCGGCATGGCGGGCTGGTGGATGATCACCGTCTTGTTGTCGTCGGTGACGTGCCGGGTGACGGCGCACACGGGGCCGTCCAGCTTGATCGTCCACTTCTTGGTGCCCTTGTCGGGGTCGTATCCGTTGACCTCGGCGATGCCGCTCTTGGCGTACACCTTGTCGGTGAGCCACGAGCCGGAGACGACGACGCTGTCGTCCTCCTTGCTCACCGCGGGCATGGGGACCTGGAAGAGGACCTTGGCGGCCGGGTCGGAGGGCGCCTTCTCCTTGGCGCCGGAGGTCTTGCCGCCGTCGCCGCCCTTCTGGTCCGTACCGCCGTCGCCGCCCGTGCCGCCGCTGGAGCTGGCGGTGTCGTCCTTGCCCCCGTCGTCGGAGGATCCGGCGTACCAGACCCCGCCGCCGATGATCAGCGCGATCGCGACGACGGCGGCCACGATGATCGCGACCTGCGCGTTGATCTTCCGGCCGCCGCCCGGCCCACCGGCCTGCGGCTGCATGGGCATGGTGGTCGGCTGCGGGTAGCCGTAACCGGGCTGGCCGGGCTGACCGGGATAGCCGGGCTGACCCGGCTGACCGTAGGCCGGCGTCGGCTGCCCGTACGCTCCGGGCTGCCCGGGCTGCCCGGGCTGCTGACCGGGATAGCCGTACCCCGGCTGCGGCTGGGGCTGCGACGGCGGCTGCGGATACCCGTACCCCGGCTGCTGCGGCGGCGGACCCGCCGGCGGCGTGGGCGGGGCCGCGGGCGCCTGCGGCGGGGTCTGCGGGGCGGACCCCGGGGCCTGCGGGTAGCCGTAGCCCGGCTCGGGCGCCTTGCCGAGGTCCGGCCCCGAGGGCGGTGCGGGCGGCTGCTGCGGCGGCTGGTTCTGCGGCGGGCCGAAACCGCCCCCCTGCGGGGGCTGGTTGGGCGGCGGGGGCGGCGGCTGGGTCATGACGTGAGCACCTCGGAGAGCGGAGACGACGGGGACGGAACGGGCCGCGGGAACGCGGCCCCGGGAACGGCAGGGGAAGAGGTCACTTGCCGTAGGCGAGCATCAACTTCTCCTTCGACTCGTCGTTCCCGGTCAGACGGGTGCTGGAGATGTAGAACCGCCCGTCGACCCAGTCGATGTCCTTGGAGTAGAAGCTGTTCTCGATGTCCGCGACGCCCTGCGGGTTCTGCAGCAGCTTCGTCGGCTTGTGGCCGCTGCCGCCGGTCGGGATGGACACGACCTGCCCGCCCGCGTCGTAGGACGGCTGGACGTACGCGATGAGCTGGTCGCCCTCGACCTTCATCGGCATCATCGACTCGTCCGCGGGGGACTTGGTGCGCCACTTCTCCTTGCCGGTGGTGAGGTTGATCGCGACGATCTCGTTGGCGCCGCTGGTCGCCTCGGTCGGCAGGTAGAGGGTGCCTCCGGCGACGGCCACGCCCGAGCAGCCCTGGAGGTCGCGCTCCATG
This sequence comes from Streptomyces hyderabadensis, assembly GCF_020404845.1. GTDB lineage: Bacteria > Actinomycetota > Actinomycetes > Streptomycetales > Streptomycetaceae > Streptomyces > Streptomyces hyderabadensis. The sequence continues at coordinate 37,647 of NZ_JAIOJZ010000017.1, forward strand.
ATGGCCCAGCCGCACTCGGGGGCGAAGTCCTCGTCGACGCCGACCTGTTCCTGGACCTTGCCGCCGGAGGTGAAGCTGGAGATGTTCCAGACCTTCTTGTCCTCGTTGGTGGCGTAGACGACGAGCGGGTCGACGGAGTAGGCGCGGGCGATCCGCCAGTCCTTCTCGTACTTGTAGGTCCACAGGACCTTGCCGGTCTTCGGGTCCAGGCCCTGCAGCTCGTCGTGCGCGTTGTTGCCGCCGGCGCCGCAGGAGGCGACCTGGACGAGCTTGTTGGCGCTGCCCGCGAACCCGGCGGGGAAGCAGGCGTCGCCGTACTTCTTCTTCTCGTACAGCTTCTTGCCGCTCCGCACGTCGTAGGCGGTGCCGGACTGGGAGCGGCCGACCATCATGGTGTTGCCGCTGAGGGTGAGTTCGAGGGAGAGGGTGGAGTCGAACAGGTCGCCGTCGGCGACCTCCTCGGTCCAGCCCTTCTCGCCGGTGGCGAGGTCGATCTCCTGGAGCTTGTTGCACTTGGCGCGGTCGCTGGAGCCGCTCATGTAGGCGACGACGATCTTGTCGTCGGCCGTCTTCTCCGGGGTGACCGAGCAGATCTTCTCCGGGAAGGCGATCGGGTCCCAGGCGGGCTTGCCGTCGCCGACGTTGTAGGCGAAGACCTGCTTGTACGCCGCCTTCACCGCGGCCTTGCCGGTGATCCACATGCCGTCGGCGTCGGCGCCGGAACCGGGGGCGTCGGGCGCCTCCTTGTACCAGAGCACCTTGGCCTCGCCGGCCTGGCGGCCCTCGTTGAGGTCCTCGGGGTCCTCGCCGCCGTCGCCGCTGCCGTCACCCGGGTTCACCGGTGCGCCGCCCTTGGATCCGGAGGGCTTGGGGTCGTCGGTCTTGGCGACGGCGGGCTTCTTGTCCTTGTCGTCGTCACCGCCGCTCGCGGTGACCGCCCACACGCTGCCGCCGATGACGAGCAGGGCCGCGACGGCCGCGCCGACGGCGAGGGCGGGCTTGCCCTTGAAGGGGTTGCGCGAGCCGGGACCGCCGGGCGGCGGCGTGCCGGGGACGCCGGGGGCGCCCGGGTACTGCTGCTGCGGGTACCCGTAGCCCGGCTGCTGCCCGTACGGGCCGGGCTGCTGCGGCTGGGCGGCGTACGGGCCGGAGTTGTACGGCCCGGGCTGCTGCCCGTACGGCCCCGGCTGGCCGGACTGACCAGGCTGCCCGGGCTGCTGCGGATAGCCGTAGCCCGGCTGCTGCGGCGGCTGACCGGGCGGCGGGCCCTGCGGGGGCGGCGGGGTCGGTGCCCCGAAGCCACCCGGCGGTGGGTTCTGCGGCGCCCCGAAGCCTCCCGGCGGTGGGTCCTGCGGTGCTCCGAAGCCACCCGGCTGCGGCGGCTGATTCGGCGGCTGGCTCATCAGCGCGTTCCCCCTTATTACTCACTGATTTCTAGCCACGCCCCGGGTCACGCGCTGGCCCCGGAGTCGTCGAAGGCGATCGTTCCACTTGCCTCGGACCGCCCTGGGACAGTCCTCGGACGGCCTTTCTATCACCCGCCCCCAACCGCCCACCGGGCCGCGTCCGCCCCTGTTCCCAAGGGCGGACCGGCCCGTGATGCCTCTGTTACGCGCCTTCACGCCGCCTTTACACCACCCGCGCGCCCCGCACGCAGCAGGCTCAGGCGTCCTCGGCCAGTTCCAGCCAGCGCATCTCCAGCTCGTCGCGCTGCCCCGTCAGCTCGCGCAGCTCGGCGTCCAGTTCGGCCACCTTGGCGAAGTCCGTGGCGTGCTCGGCGATCTGGGCGTGCAGCTTGGTCTCCTTCTCGGAGACCTTGTCCAGCTGCCGCTCGATCTTCTGCAGCTCCTTCTTGGCGGCGCGCACGTCGGCGGCGCTCTTCTCCGGCACGGCGGCGGCGGGCTTGGCCGCCACGGCCGGTGCGCTGGAGGCGGCGGCCTCCTCCATGCGCTGCCGCCGCTCCAGGTACTCGTCGATGCCGCGCGGCAGCATGCGCAGGGCGCCGTCGCCGAGCAGGGCGAAGACCCGGTCGGTGGTGCGCTCGATGAAGAAGCGGTCGTGGGAGATGACGATCATCGAGCCGGGCCAGCCGTCGAGGACGTCCTCCAGCTGGGTCAGGGTCTCGATGTCGAGGTCGTTGGTGGGCTCGTCGAGGAAGAGGACGTTGGGCTCGTCCATGAGCAGCCGCAGCAGCTGCAGCCGCCGCCGCTCACCGCCGGACAGGTCCCCGACCGGCGTCCACTGCTTCTCCTTGCCGAACCCGAAGGTCTCGCACAGCTGCCCGGCGGTCATCTCCCGTCCCTTGCCGAGGTCGACCCGCTCCCGGACGCGCTGGACGGCCTCCAGCACCCGCCAGTCCGGGTCCAGCTCGGCGACCTCCTGCGACAGGTAGGCCAGCTTGACGGTCTTGCCGACGCGCACCTGCCCGCCGGCCGGCTGCTCCTCGCCCTCGCTGCGGGCGGCCCGGGCCATGGCCCGCAGCAGGGAGGTCTTGCCGGCGCCGTTGACGCCGACCAGGCCGATGCGGTCGCCGGGGCCGAGCTGCCAGGTGACGTGCTTGAGCAGCACCTTGGGACCGGCCTGGACGGTGACGTCCTCCAGGTCGAACACGGTCTTGCCGAGCCGGGAGGAGGCGAACTTCATCAGCTCGCTGCTGTCCCGGGGCGGCGGCACGTCGGCGATCAGCTCGTTGGCGGCCTCGACCCGGAAGCGGGGCTTGGAGGTGCGGGCGGGGGCGCCCCGCCGCAGCCAGGCCAGCTCCTTGCGCACCAGGTTCTGCCGCTTGGTCTCCTCGGTGGCGGCGATCCGCTCGCGCTCGGCGCGGGCGAAGACGTAGTCGGAGTAGCCGCCCTCGTACTCGTAGACGTCGCCGCGCTGCACGTCCCACATGCGGGTGCAGACCTGGTCGAGGAACCAGCGGTCGTGGGTGACGCACACGAGCGCGGAGCGCCGCTCGCGCAGGTGCCGGGCGAGCCAGGCGATGCCCTCGACGTCGAGGTGGTTGGTGGGCTCGTCGAGGACGATCAGGTCCTGCTCCTCGATGAGCAGCTTGGCCAGCGCGATCCGGCGCCGCTCGCCGCCGGAGAGCGGCCCGATGACGGTGTCGAGACCCTGCGGGAAGCCCGGCATGTCCAGCCCGCCGAACAGTCCGGTCAGCACGTCGCGGATCTTGGCGCTGCCCGCCCACTCGTGGTCGGCCATGTCGCCGATGACCTCGTGCCGGACGGTGGCGGCGGGGTCGAGGGAGTCGTGTTGGGTGAGCACGCCGAGCCGCAGCCCGCCGGAGTGGGTGACCCGGCCGGTGTCGGGCTCCTCCAGCCTGGCCAGCATCCGGATCATGGTCGTCTTGCCGTCGCCGTTGCGTCCGACGACCCCGATGCGGTCCCCCTCGGAGACGCCGAGGGAGACGCCGTCGAGGAGTGCACGGGTGCCGTACACCTTGCTGACGTTCTCGACATTGACCAGATTGACGGCCATTTCTCTCCTGCCTGGGGGATCGATCAGCCTTCAAGCGTAGGCCCTCCGGGGGGCGGGGGGACGCGGGCGGGGGTGGTCACTCTTTGTGGTGACGTGTGACGTATCCCCCGGTTACCTTGGGGTGCAGGCAGCAGGATCCCGTCCATGGGAGGAACCATGACCGCCGAGTCCGTCAAGCGCCGCGTCGAGTGGCCCATGCCGCCGCAGGACGGTTACACCGTGGACGACCTGTTCACGCTGCCTGATCTCCCGCCGCACACCGAGCTGATCGACGGGAGCCTGGTCTTCGTGAGTCCGCAGCGCCGTTTCCACTACCTGGCCATCGACCTGCTGTTCAACGGGCTGCGCAGCTCACTGGCGGCCGGACTCAGTGTCGAACGCGAGATGACCGTTCTCCTGGACGAGCGCAACGGGCCCGAGCCCGACATCAGCGTGGTGCGCGCCGACGCGGTCACCGGATTGGATCAGACCAGCTTCCAGGCCGAGGACGTCCTCCTCGCCGTCGAGGTCGTGTCCCCGGAATCCGAATCTCGCGACCGCACCACAAAGCCCCACAAGTACGCTGCCGCCGGCATTCCGAACTACTGGCGCGTCGAACAGGACGGGACCAAAGGCGGGCTCGTGGTCCACGTCTACGAACTCGACTCGATGAGTAGGGCCTACGTACACATGGGCCTGCATCGGGACGTCATCAAGGTCGACAAGCCCTACGCGATCGGCATCGACTTGTCAGCGCTCGGCAGGCGGTAAGCCCCTCACACCACCGTCGCCCCCGGCACCGCCCCGGAAGCCGTACGCACGTCCCGGCACGTCCCCGACGCCCGCAGCACGCCCGCGATGTCGGAGGCGGACTTGGCGTCGGTCGCGAGGAATGCCGTGGTCGGCCCCGAGCCCGAGACGATGGCCGCCAGTGCCCCGGCCGCCCGGCCCGCCGCGAGGGTGTCGGACAGTTCGGGGAAGAGGGAGAGCGCGGCGGGCTGCAGGTCGTTGGAGACTGCGACGGCGAGCGCGGCCGGGTCGCCCTTGGCGAGGGCGTCGAGCACCGCCTGGTCGGCGACCGGCTCCGGAATGTCCCGGCCCTCCCCCAGCCGGTCGAACTCGCGGAAGACGGCCGGCGTGGACAGCCCCCGCGCGGCCAGCGCGAACACCCAGTGGAAGTCGCCGCCGACCTCCAGCTCCGTCAGCCGTTCCCCCCGCCCCATGCCGAGTGCGGCCCCGCCGACCAGGCTGAACGGCACGTCGCTGCCCAGCTCGGCGCAGATCTCCAGCAGCTCGTCGCGGGAGGCGCCGGTGCCCCACAGGGCGTCGCAGGCCAGCAGCGCGCCCGCGCCGTCGGCGCTGCCGCCCGCCATGCCGCCGGCGACGGGGATGTCCTTGGCGATGTGGAGGTGGACGTCGGGTGCGCGCCCGTACCGGGCGGCCAGCGCCTCGGCCGCGCGTGCCGCGAGGTTGGTGCGGTCGAGCGGGACCTGGCCGGCGTCCGGCCCCTCGCAGGTGACGCGGAGCCCGTCGGCGTCCGGGGTGGCGGTGATCTCGTCGTACAGGGAGACCGCGAGGAAGACGTTGGCCAGGTCGTGGAAGCCGTCGGGGCGGGCGGCGCCGACCGCGAGCTGGACGTTGACCTTGGCGGGGACGCGGACCGTCACGCTCACTTGCTCGTCACTCCCTACTGCCTACTGCCTGACTGCCTACTGCTTGTGCTCGGCGATACGCGCGAACTCTTCCACGGTCAGCGCCTCTCCGCGCGCCTGCGGCGACACGCCCGCGCCGACGAGGGCGGCCTCGGCGGCGGCGGCCGACCCCGCCCACCCGGCGAGCGCGGCCCGCAGGGTCTTGCGGCGCTGGGCGAACGCGGCGTCGACGACGGCGAAGACCTCGGACTTGGACGCGGTGGTCTTCAGCGGCTCCGTCCGCCGGACGAGTGACACCAGCCCGCTGTCGACGTTCGGCGCGGGCCAGAAGACGTTGCGGCCGATGGCACCGGCCCGCTTCACCTCGGCGTACCAGTTGGCCTTCACGGACGGGACGCCGTACACCTTCGAGCCGGGTCCGGCGGCGAGCCGGTCGGCGACCTCGGACTGCACCATGACGAGGGTCCGCTCGATGCTCGGGAAGGTGTCGAGCATGTGCAGCAGGACGGGGACGGCGACGTTGTAGGGGAGGTTCGCGACCAGCGCGGTCGGGGCCGGGCCGGGCAGCTCGGTGACGTGCATCGCGTCGGAGTGGACGAGCGCGAACCGGTCGGCGCGCTCCGGCATGCGGGCGGCGACGGTGGCGGGCAGGGCACCGGCGAGGACGTCGTCGATCTCGACGGCGGTGACCCGGTCGGCGGCCTCCAGCAGGGCCAGGGTGAGCGAGCCGAGACCCGGTCCCACCTCGACCACCACGTCGTCGGGGCGTACCTCGGCGGTGCGGACGATGCGGCGGACCGTGTTCGCGTCGATGACGAAGTTCTGGCCGCGCTGCTTGGTGGGGCGTACGCCGAGCGCGGCCGCGAGTTCGCGGACGTCGGCGGGGCCCAGGAGGGCGTCGGGGGTGGGGCTGCTCACCCCGCAAGGGTAGCCGGGGGCGGGGCGGCCTCATTCCCGCAGCCGGGCGCCGCAGTGCGGCCAGGCGGCGGCGCCGCTGCGTACGTACAGCTTCTGCGCCCGGTACGTCTGCTCCGCGGCCGACGCGTCCTCGGGGCGGCCCTCGCCGCCGAGGTCGTGCCAGGTGGCGGCGTCGAACTGGTAGAGCCCGCCGTACGTCCCGGACGGGTCCACGGCGTCCGCGCGGCCGCCCGACTCGCAGGCGGCCAGGCCCTGCCAGTTCAGGTGGTCGGCGCCGTGGACGGAGACGGGCCGGGGCCGGGTGCCGACCCGCACGATCCGCGGGGTGGGCTCGCGGACCACCTCGGTGCGCAGCCGGCGCGGCTTCTGCCGCACGCCGTTCACGGTGCGCAGGGCGTACGTGGTGCGGCGCAGCCCGGGCCGCCCCGCCTGCTGGACGACTTCGGCGCCGCGGAAGAGGGTGGCGTCCTCGGTCCGTCGCTCGTCGAAGGGGATCGGGTCCTCGCGCACCTCCTGGGAGCCGGTGATCCGCAGCACCGTGACGGTCTGCCCGTCGCGCGGGAAGCCGCTCGCGGGGGCGGAGGTGGTGTCCTCGCCGCGCAGGGTGACGCCGGCCTCCTCGACGACTTCCCGGACGGTCGCGGCGTTGGTGCGGACGGTGCGGGCCCGGCCGTCCGCCAGCACGGTCACCACCCGCTCGGTGCGCACCACCAGGGCGAGTCCCTCGCGGCCGATGCGCCGGGAGGGCTCGGTGGACAGGTACGCGCCCTGCGTCCGGACGCCGAGCTGCCGCAGCGCGCCCCGGACCGTCGCCGCGGTCGTCCAGACCTGGCGCCGGTGGCCGTCGAGGGTGAGCAGCACGGGCCGTCCGTAACGGACGGTGACGTCCTCGCCGCTGGTCAGCGGGGTGCCGGGGGCGGGTGCGATCACGTCGTGCGCGCCCACCTGGACGCCCTGCTCGGCGAGCAGCTCGGTCACGTCGTCGGCGAAGGTGTGCAGGGTGCGCGGGGTGCCGTCGACGGTCAGCTCGACCGCCTTGTCCTTGGCGACGAAGGCGGTGGTGCCGCCCGCCAGGAACGCCACGACCAGGGCCCGCGGCAGCAGTCGGCGCAGGGAGGTGTCCGCGCGCCCCGCGTCCCGGGCCCGGCGCCGGCGCTCGGCCCGCCCGTCGCCCTGGCGGGGCAGTACGGGCAGGGTCGGCGCGCTGTGCACGTCGTACGGTGCGAGGTACTCGTAGTACTCGTACGCCTCTGCCGGCCCGAAGTACTCGTACGCCTCTGCCGGCTCGAACTGCGTTCTGCTCACGCCCACACGCTCCAGGGTCCCGATCGGGCCCCCAGAACCTAGCGGAGGGCCGGTCACTCTCCCAAGCGACGCGACTACTCAGCGTGTCAGTACCCGAAGGCGCGGGCCGTGTTCGCGGCCAGGGCGGCCGCCAGGGTGTCCTCGTCGACGCCCCGTACGTCCGCCAGGGCCCGCACCGTGACCGGCACCAGGTAGGGGGCGTTCGGCCGCCCGCGGTAGGGCACCGGGGTCAGGAACGGCGCGTCGGTCTCCACCAGGACCAGCTCCGGCGGGGCCACGGCGAGGGCGTCGCGCAGGTTCTGGGCGTTCTTGAAGGTGACGTTGCCCGCGAAGGACATGTAGTACCCGGCGCGGGCGCAGACCTCGGCCATCTCGGCGTCGCCGGAGTAGCAGTGGAAGACCGTGCGCTCGGGGGCGCCCTCCTCCTTGAGGACGCGCAGGACGTCGGTGTGGGCGTCGCGGTCGTGGATGACGAGGGTCTTGCCGTGCCGCTTGGCGATCTCGATGTGGGCGCGGAAGGAGCGCTCCTGGGCCTCCTTGCCCTCCGGGCCGGTGCGGAAGTAGTCGAGACCCGTCTCGCCGACGCCCTTGACCTGCGGCAGCGCCGCGAGCCGGTCGATCTCCGCGAGGGCGTCGTCGAGGGCCGTGTCCCCGCCGGGCTGCCGCTCGCCCTGCCGCGACCAGCCGTCGGGGTCTCCGTGGACGATGCGCGGCGCCTCGTTGGGGTGCAGGGCGACGGTGGCGTGGACGGCGTCGTGCGCCGCCGCGGTCTCGGCGGCCCAGCGGGACCCGGCGAGGTCGCAGCCGACCTGGACGACGGTCGTGACGCCGACCGAAGCGGCCTTGGCGAGCGCCTCCTCGACCGTGCCGGACTGCATGTCGAGGTGGGTGTGCGAGTCCGCGACCGGTACCCGCAGGGGCTCGGGCAGCGGGGGCGCGGTGTGCTTGTCGGACCGTCCCGGGGCGTTCGAAGACATGCCCCGATCCTACGGAAGCGCCCGCGCACCCCCGAAGCGTCGGTCAGCTCGCCCTGCGCTGGAGGTGGAGGGCGTGCAGCAGGTCGGTCAGGTGCCAGTGCCGGCGCTCGCCGGACAGCCCCGGCGCCCCCGGTCCCGGCGCCTCGGGCACTCCCGCCCCGGGCACCCGCGGCACCTCCAGGGGTCCGGCCGGGGGCACCCGGTGGATGCCGTGGGTGGTGCCGCGCACGGAGGCGACCCGGCCCGGGCGCAGGATGCGCACGACGTGGCTGTCACAGGTGGCGCAGGTCGGCCGGGTCAGCGGGGAGGGGACGACGCGGCCGTCCGCGACATAGAGCACGAACGCGTGGCCGTCGGCGTCCGTGTGGTGCTCGATCTCGAACGACTGCTCCCAGCCGTGCCCGCAGCGCATGCAGGCGAAGGAGTACGACTCGTGGACGACGGCGGTGGCACCGGCACGCACTCGGGTCCGCACGGTGCTCTCACTCATGCTCATCCCGGCCCCTTCGGTTCGTTCGGTTCGTTCGGTTCCTTCCTCCAGTGGACTCCTCCACCAGCGGGAAAGCACCAGGCGCTGCCGAGTGTTTGGGCCGATTTGGGCTGCCCTTGGCAGGAGTGCCCGCAAGGTCAGGGACGGGTCAAGGGCGGCCCTACGGATCCCCTCAGGTCGCCGCATCCTTCCCCGTGTTCTTCGCCGCGTCCTTCCCCGCGTTCTTCGCCGCCACCACCGCGTCGAACACCTCGCGCTTGGGCACGCCCACCTGGGCGGCCACCGCGGCGATCGCCTCCTTGCGCCGCTCCCCCGCCTCCTCGCGCACCCGCACCCGGCGCACCAGCTCCTCGGCGCCGACCTCCTCGGGCCCCTTGTCCGGCGCCCCCTCGACGACGACGGTGATCTCCCCCCGCACCCCTTCACCGGCCCACGCGGCCAGCTCGCCGAGCCCCCCGCGCCTGACCTCCTCGTACGTCTTGGTCAGCTCCCGGCAGACGGCGGCCCGCCGGTCGGTGCCGAAGACCTCGGCCATGGCGGCGAGGGTGTCGTCGAGCCGGTGCGGGGCCTCGAAGTAGACGAGGGTCCGCCGCTCCTCGGCGACCTCGCGCAGCCGGGTCAGCCGCTCGCCGGCCTTGCGGGGCAGGAAGCCCTCGAAGCAGAACCGGTCGACCGGCAGCCCGGACAGGGCGAGCGCGGTCAGCACGGCGGACGGACCGGGAACGGCGGTGACCCGGACGCCCCGCTCGACGGCGGCGGCGACCAGCCGGTACCCGGGGTCGGACACCGACGGCATCCCGGCGTCGGTGACCAGCAGCACCCGCGCCCCGCCGGCCAGCTCCTCCACCAGCTCCGGCGTACGGGCCGACTCGTTGCCCTCGAAGTACGACACGACACGCCCCGCGGGCGCGACGCCGAGCGCCTGGGTGAGCCGGCGCAGCCGCCGGGTGTCCTCGGCGGCGACGACGTCCGCACCGGCCAGTTCGGCGGCGAGCCGGGGCGGGGCGTCCTGGACGTCGCCGATGGGGGTGCCCGCGAGTACAAGGGTTCCAGTCACGTCCCCATCCTCCCAGTCCTCCCGGCCGATCCTCCCGGCCGGCCCTCCCGGTCGGCCCTCCCGGAGGGGGAACGTATCCGCACCCGGGAGGGCCATGCACGGGACGTGCACAGCGCGGTTCCCTACGATGGCGCGGTGACCAGTACCGCGTCCTCCACGGACACCCGGCAGGGCCGGGCCCCGCACGACGAGCCGCCCACCTGGCAGCAGCGCCTGCGCCGCTTCGGCCACCCGGCGGGGCCCGCGGCCGGTGACGTCCGCGACCGGCTGGTGCCGCCGTACACGAGCCCGAGTCCGCGCCTGTGGGTCTTCCTGGGCCTGTCCAAGCAGCTCGCCGACCGGATCGTGCGCTGGTCGGCGTGGGGCGGGCCGCTGCTGGTGGCGCTGCTCGCGGGGGTGCTGCGGTTCTGGAACCTGGGCAGCCCGAAGGCGGTGATATTCGACGAGACGTACTACGCCAAGGACGCGTGGGCGCTGATCCACCGCGGCTTCGAGGTCAACTGGGACAAGAACGCCAACGACCTGATCCTGAACAGCGGCGGCGACGTCCCGATCCCGACCGACGCGGCGTACGTGGTGCACCCGCCGGTCGGCAAGTACGTCATCGGCCTGGGCGAGCTGCTGTTCGGCTTCGACCCGTTCGGCTGGCGCTTCATGACGGCGCTGCTCGGCACGCTGTCGGTGCTGCTGCTGTGCCGGATCGGCCGCCGCCTGTTCCGCTCCACGTTCCTGGGCTGCCTGGCGGGCGCCCTGATGGCGCTGGACGGACTGCACTTCGTGATGAGCCGCACCGCGCTGCTGGACAGCGTGCTGATGTTCTTCGTGCTGGCCGCCTTCGGCTGCCTGGTCGTCGACCGCGACAGAGCCCGGGCCCGGCTCGCCGCCGCGCTCCCGGTGGACGAGGACGGCCGGGTCCGCCCGGACGCGCACGTCGCGGAGACCCTCCGCCTCGGATGGCGCCCCTGGCGGCTGGCGGCGGGCCTGATGCTGGGCCTGGCGGCGGCCACCAAGTGGAACGGCCTCTACGTCATGGCCGCCTTCTGCGTGATGGCGGTGCTGTGGGACGTCGGCTCCCGCCGCGTCGCGGGCGCCCACCGCCCCTACCGCGCGGTACTCCGCCACGACCTGGGCTGGGCCTTCCTCTCCACGGTCCCGGTGGCCCTGGCGACCTACCTCCTCTCCTGGCTCGGCTGGATCCTCTCCCCCTCCGACGGCACCGGCGGCTACTACCGCGACTGGGCGGCGAAGGACGGTGCGGACAGCTCCTGGTCGTGGCTCTTCCCCGACTGGTGGCGCAGCCTGTGGCACTACGAGACCCAGGTCCTCGAATTCCACACCCACCTGACCTCGCCGCACACCTACCAGTCGAACCCCTGGAGCTGGATCGTCCTGGGCCGCCCGGTCTCCTACTTCTACGAGTCGCCGTCGGCGGGCTCCGACGGCTGCCCGGTCGACGCGGGCGAGAAGTGCGCCCGCGAGGTCCTGGCGCTCGGCACGCCGCTCCTGTGGTGGGTGGGCTGCTTCGCCCTGCTGTACGTCCTGTGGCGCTGGCTCTTCCGCCGCGACTGGCGCGCGGGCGCCATCGCCTGCGGCGTGGCCGCCGGGTACCTCCCCTGGTTCATGTACCAGGAGCGCACGATCTTCCTCTTCTACGCCGTCGTCTTCGTCCCGTTCCTGTGCCTCGCGGTGGCCATGCTCCTGGGGGCGATCATCGGCCGACCGGGCTGCAGCGACACCCGCCGGGTGGCGGGTGCGACGGGAGCGGGCGTCCTGGTGCTGCTCATCGCGTGGAACTTCATCTACTTCTGGCCCCTGTACACGGGCACGGCGATCCCGATGGAGGAGTGGAGATCCCGGATGTGGCTGGACACGTGGGTCTAGCCGGCCCGGGCCCCCGGCGGAACGGGCCGCCGGCCACGCACCGGTGTACAAGACACGTGGTTCAATGACGCGCATGATGGAGGACGGTGCGTCACTGGGACCGTTGGAACTGACCGGCGGACGCTGGGGAGTCGGCGACGCCGCTCGACCGGGCACCCACTGGGTGGAGTTCCGCCCGGACGGGCTCCACCAGCACGAGCCGGACTCCGGGGGACGGTCGATCCCGTGGTCGCGGATCATGGGCGGCGTTCGGCTCACCTGGGGCAAGCACCCCTGGAACACGAACAACAGGGGCAAGTACACGCTGAAGGGAATGGTCGCCGAGCGGGCCGGCGGCTGGCTGCACCTGACGCTGCGCCACCCGTACGAGGACCAGCAGCTCCGCTTCGACCTGCACGAGCGCCCCTACCGGGCGGTGGACGCCCTCCGGCTGGAGAGTCTGCTGCGGCAGCTCGTCGAGGAGGGGAAGCCGCAGTTGCTCGGCGATCCGGAGTGGGTGGGCCGGGCCGTGGCGCATCTGACCGGCGGTAAGAACAGCTGGATCACGGACCGCGCGCTGCGGCAGGCGACGACGGAGGCCATAGCCACGGCCACCGGGCCCTGACACCCACCGGCCCCTGACACCCACCGGTCCCTGACACCCACCGGCCCGTGACGGCCACGGTCTCCTTTAGGCCACCAAACGGAAACACCCGTACCGCTGGTCACCCCCTGCGCATAGGGTGCAACCACAACTGCTTCTGAACGCGTTCAAGAAGGCGGGCGGAAGGTCTGACGGGGAGGGGACTGCCGATGGGCAGGGGGGTGAAGGTCGCCGTCATAGGCGGAGTGTTCGCCGTGATGGTGGGCGGTGCCGGGTACGGCGCCTACAACGTGGTGTCGGCGCTGGACGGGGGCGGGGGATCCGGGTCCTCCGGGTCCTCCGAGGCCAAGAGCGGACCGCCGGACAAGGACGAGGTCGCGGAGACCACCGAGAAGTTCTTCACGGCCTGGGAGAAGGGCGACGCGACGACCGCCGCCTCGTACACCAACAACGCCTCGGTCGCCGGGGCGCTGCTGACGGCCTACGGCGAGGACGCGCACATCGGCGGCGTCGAGATCACGCCGGGCACGGCGGCCGGCACCTCCGTGCCGTTCACGGTGAAGGCGAAGGTGTCGTACGAGGGGACGACGAAGCCGCTCAGCTACAAGAGCGAGCTGACCGTGGTGCGCGGCGAGACCAGTGGTCGGGCGCTGGTGGACTGGAAGCCGTCGGTCGTGCATCCCGGCCTGAAGGACGGGGACACGCTGGTCACCGAGGAGTCGGCGACACCGCAGATCCAGGCCGTCGGGCGCAACGGCACCGTGCTGACGAAGGAGAAGTACCCCTCGCTCGGACCGGTCCTCGCCACGCTGCGCGAGCGGTACGGCTCGAAGGCCGGCGGCACTCCCGGCATCGAGCTGGCGGTACGGCACGCGGCCGCGGATGCGCCGGACACCCCGCTGCTGACGCTGACCGAGGGCGAGCCCGGGAAGCTGCGCACCACCCTCAGCGCGAGCGTCCAGGCGGCGGCCGAGAAGGCGGTGAAGCGGTACGGCGAGTCCTCCGTCGTCGCCGTGCAGCCGAGCACCGGCGAAGTGCTGGCCGTGGCGAACAACCGCGCGGACGGCTTCAACGCCGCCTTCCAGGGACGGGTCGCCCCCGGCTCCACCATGAAGATCATCACCGCGGCCATGCTCATCGACAACGGCGTGACCTCGATGAACGGCCCGGCGCCCTGCCCCGACACGGCGACCTGGCAGAGCCAGACCTTCAAGAACCTGACCGGCATGCAGCCCAATGAGAGCGCCACGCTCGCCAACACCTTCATGCGCTCCTGCAACACCGGCTTCATCAAGCTCGTCGACGAGAAGCCGCTCACGGACTCCTCGCTGACCGAGGAGGCCCAGGAGCGCTTCGGGCTCGGGCAGGACAACTGGCAGACCGGCATCGTCTCCTTCGACGGGAGCGTCCCCGCCTCCGGCGGTCCGGACCGCGCGGCCAACGCCATCGGGCAGGGCCAGGTCCAGATGAACCCGCTGAACATGGCCTCCGTGACGGCGACCGCCATCACCGGTGAGTTCCGCCAGCCGTACCTGGTGCCGTTCGACCTGGACGACCGGGAGCCGGCCACCGCCAAGGGGCTGCCGCAGGGCACCGCCTCCCAGCTCAAGCAGATGATGCGGCTCACCGCCACCCAGGGCACCGCCGTCAACGCCATGTCCGGGCTCGGCGGCGACGTCGGGGCCAAGACCGGGTCGGCCGAGGTCGACGGGCAGTCGGTCTCCAACAGCTGGTTCACCGGGTTCCGGAACGACGTCGCGGCGGCGGCCATGGTCCAGGAGGGCGGCCACGGCGGCGACGCGGCCGGGCCGATCGTCGCAGATGTGCTACGAGTCGGCGGCTGACCCGGACCGGCGGCCGTGATGCCCCTACTGTGGTCGCCGTTGTAAGCAGCATCCGGCACCGAACGCACCGAGGAACGGGACCCAGTGGGCAGCAGAAGGGGCGCCGCCGCCGAGCGGCGCAGGACGAAACCCGCCGTGATCGGCAGCGTGGCCGCCGTGGTCGTGGCCGGTGCCGGATTCGGTGCCTACGCGGTGTACGGCGGCGGGGCCGACGGTGAGGACACCGCGCGCACCAAGTCCGCGGCGGCCGCCGAGAAGGTGAAGTCGGGTCCGCTGACGGCGGCCGAGGTCAGCTCGGCCGCCCAGCGGTTCCTGACCGCCTGGCAGCAGGGTGACGTGGCCGGCGCGGCCGCCGCGACCGACGACGCCGAGGCCGCGAAGGCGCTGCTCACCGGGTACGCCAAGGACGCCCGTATCAAGGACGCCACCTTCACCGCGGGCACCCCGGCCGGGGAGAAGGTCCCGTTCTCCGTGAAGGCCACCGTCGCCTACGAGAAGGCGTCCGAGCCGCTGGCCTACGACAGCGCGCTGACCGTGGTCCGCCGGGCCGGCGACGGCGAGCCCCGGGTCGACTGGCACGCGGCGGTCGTCCACCCGGAGCTGCGGGACGGGGACAGGCTGGTCACCGGGAAGGCCGGTGATCCGCCGGTCAAGGCGCTGGACCGGAACGGCGCGGAGATCACCGCCGCCGAGTACCCGTCCCTCGGCACCGTCCTGGACGGGCTGCGCGACAAGTACGGCAAGAAGTCCGGCGGCACCCCCGGCGTCGAGCTGCGCGTGGTGCGCGGCGAGGCGGCCGGTGACGGCGAGGACGGCAAGGGCGCGAAGGAGTCCGGGGCCGACGAGGTCGCCGACAAGACGCTGCTGGAGCTGAGCAAGGGCACGCCCGGCACCCTGAAGACGACGCTCGACCCCGCCCTGCAGGCCGCCGCCGAGAAGCAGGTGGACGGCAAGAAGGGCGCGTCGGTGGTGCTGCTGCGCGCCTCCACCGGCGAGGTCCTCGCGGTCGCCAACGGCGGGCACGGCTTCAACACCGCCTTCCTCGGCTCGCTCGCCCCCGGCTCCACCATGAAGGTCATCACGGCCTCGATGCTGCTGGAGAAGGACCTGGCGTCCGTGAACGAGAAGCACCCGTGCCCCAAGTTCTTCAGCTACGGCGGGTGGAAGTTCCAGAACGACGACAAGTTCGAGATCAAGGACGGCACCTTCAAGGCGAGCTTCGCCCGCTCCTGCAACACCGCCTTCATCAGCCAGGCCCCCGAGCTGAAGGACGACGACCTGACCAGGCAGGCCAAGGAGGTCTTCGGCCTGTCCATGAACAACTGGTCGGTGGGCGTGTCCACCTTCGACGGCCGGGTGCCGGTGCAGAGCAAGGCCCAGATGGCCGCCTCCCTCATCGGGCAGGGCGGGGTGCGGATGAACCCGCTGAACATGGCGTCGGTGTCGGCGACCGTGAAGTCGGGCTCCTTCCACCAGCCGTACCTGGTCGCCCCGTCGGTCGACGGGCGGGCGCTCGCCACGGCCTCCCGCACGATGTCCGGCGAGACGCTCGGCGCGCTGCGCGAGCTGATGTCCTACACGGCGGCGTACGGCACCGCCGCGGAGGCGATGGCCGGGGTGAGCGGCGACGTCGGGGCCAAGACCGGCTCGGCTGAGGTCGACGGCCAGGAGAAGCCCAACGGCTGGTTCACCGCGTACCGGGGCGACCTGGCCGCGGCCGGCGTGGTCCAGCAGGGCGGGCACGGCGGCGACACCGCGGGGCCGATGGTCGCGGCGCTGCTCAAGGCGGGCGGCTGACCCCGCCGTCCGCCGGAACGCGGCTCAGTGGGCCACGGGCTGCGCGGCCTCCGCGTAGGTGCGGCGCAGGAAGCGGATGAGGGCCTTGTTCTCGAACTGGACCACCGAGCAGCCCTGCGGGGAGTGGAACTCGACCACGGCCTGCACCCGGCCGCACGGCCACACCCGCACCTCGCCGCTGCCGGCGGGGGCCCGCAGCCCCTGCTCCAGCAGCGCGCGGGAGAAGGTCCATTCGCGGGAGCGGGCCGCGCGGCCGTCCTTCCCGGGCAGGGCGACGCACACCATCGAGGGGTCGAGCTGGGGGTCGTAGCGCAGGACGACGGGTATCGCTCCGCCGTCGTCCTCGTCGGGGCGGTCCCCGTCCGTGAGGATGTGGGCTCGTGCGTACTCTTCGACTACGGACATGGGGTCGCCCCTTACGCTCTGCCACCTTTGTTGAAGCTGTGGGTCCACCCCCACTCCAATGTCCCATATTTCCCGTCCCACGCCCTGTGAGCCGGATATCACATGTGAGATCGGCCTTCACATCAGCCTTTACCTCGCTCTTGCGAACGAGTTGCAACTGGTCTCTATCATCGAACCGTGCATGTACCTGACGGATTCATCAACGCCCCGACCTCCGCCGTGACCGGAGTCGTCGCCGCGGGCGCCATCGCGGTCAGCCTGCGCGGTGCCCGCCGGGAACTGGACGAGCGGACGGCGCCGCTGGCCGGGCTGGTCGCGGCGTTCATCTTCGCGGTGCAGATGCTGAACTTCCCGGTCGCGGCCGGGACCAGCGGGCATCTGCTCGGCGGCGCGCTGGCCGCCATCCTGGTGGGGCCCTATACGGGTGTGCTGTGTGTCTCCGTCGTCCTGCTCATGCAGGGCATCCTCTTCGCCGACGGCGGTCTGACCGCGCTCGGCGTGAACATCACCGACATGGCGATCGTCACCACGGTCGTCGGCTACGCCCTCTTCCGGGGCCTGGTGAAGGTGCTGCCGCGCACCCGCCGCTCGGTCACCGTGGCCTCCTTCGTCGCCGCGCTCGTCTCCGTCCCGGCCGCCGCCCTCGCCTTCACGATCATCTACTGGATCGGCGGCACCACCGACGTCTCCATCGGCAAGGTCGCCACCGCGATGATCGGTGTGCACGTGCTCATCGGCATCGGCGAGGCCGCGATCACCGCGCTGACCGTCGGCGCGGTCATCGCCGTACGCCCGGACCTGGTGTACGGGGCGCGCGGGCTGCAACAGCGGCTCAAGCTGCGGGTGAACGGCGAGTTGGTCGACGCCCCCGGTGCCTCGGCCCCGGAGCCCGCCCCCGCGCCCGTCGCCGCCCGTTCGCACCGCAAGGTGTGGATCACCGGCCTGGTCGCCTCCCTGGTGCTGGCCGGCTTCGTCAGCTTCTACGCCTCCGCCAACCCGGACGGCCTGGAGAAGGTCGCCTCCGACAAGGGCATCGACGAGAAGGCGAAGGAGCACGCCAACGCCGACTCCCCGCTCGCCGACTACGGCGTCAAGGACATCACCAACGCCCGGGTCTCCGGCGGTCTCGCGGGCGTGATCGGCGTCGGCGTCACCGTCGTCGCGGGCAGCGCCGTGTTCTGGGCGGTGCGCAGGCGCCGCAGCGACGACGCCTCGCCGGCCAACACCGAGACGACCGTCTGACGTGGGTGCGGGGCACGCGCACCGGCTCTACCGGCACGGCCACTCCCCCGTGCACGGTCTGCCGCCGCACACCAAGATCGCCGCCGCCTTCGCCTTCGTGGTCGTCGTGGTGTCGACACCGCGCGAGGCGATGTGGGCCTTCGGCCTGTACGCGCTGCTGCTCGCGACGGTGGCGTACGCGGCCCGCGTGCCGCCCGGCTTCCTGCTCAAGCGGCTGCTGATCGAGGTGCCGTTCGTCGCGTTCGCGGTGCTCATGCCGTTCGTGGCGGAGGGCGAGCGGGTCGGCGTGCTCGGCCTGTCCCTGAGCGTCAACGGCCTGTGGGGCGCCTGGAACGTGCTGGCCAAGGGCACCCTGGGCGTCGCCGCCTCGGTACTCCTCGCCTCCACCACGGAGCTGCGGGAACTCCTCCTCGGCCTCCAGCGGCTGAAACTGCCCCCGCTGCTCGTGCAGATCGCATCCTTCATGATCCGCTACGGCGACGTGATCACGGACGAGATGCGGCGGATGCGGATCGCCCGGGAGTCGCGGGGCTTCGAGGCCAAGGGGGTACGGCACTGGGGTGTGCTCGCCAAGTCGGCGGGGGCGCTGTTCATCCGCTCCTACGAGCGCGGCGAACGGGTCCACCTGGCCATGGTCAGCCGCGGCTACGCCGGCTCGATGCCGGTCATCGACGAGGTGACCGCGTCCCGGGCGCAGTGGTCGTACGCGCTGGCCCTCCCGTGTGCGGCGCTGGTCGTGTGTCTGCTGGGATGGACCCTGTGACCGACCCAGTGACAGGCCCCGCGACCGACGCGCCCGCCTCCCTCGACGTCTCCGGCCTCGCCTTCGCCTACCCCGACGGGCACCAGGCCCTGTTCGGCGTGGACTTCTCCGTCGCGCGCGGTGAGCGGGTCGCGCTGCTCGGCCCGAACGGCGCGGGCAAGACGACGCTCGTGCTGCACCTCAACGGCATCCTGACCGGCGGCACCGGCACGGTCGCGGTCGCCGGGCTGCCGGTCGACAAGCGGAACATGGCCGAGATCCGGCGCCGGGTCGGCATCGTCTTCCAGGACCCGGACGACCAGCTCTTCATGCCGACCGTGCGCGAGGACGTGGCGTTCGGACCGGCGGCGGCCGGGGTGCGGGGGGCGGAGCTGGAGGCCTGTGTGGACCGGGCGCTCACGCTGGTCGGCATGGCGGAGTTCAAGGACCGGCCCCCGCACCACCTCTCCTTCGGCCAGCGGCGCCGGGTGGCGGTGGCGACGGTGCTCGCCATGGAGCCGGAGATCCTGGTCCTGGACGAGCCCTCGTCCAACCTCGACCCGGCCTCGCGCCGCGAACTCGCCGACATCCTGCGCTCCCTGGACGTCACGGTCCTGATGGTCACCCACGACCTGCCCTACGCCCTGGAGCTGTGCCCCCGCGCCCTGATCCTCAGCGACGGCGTGATCGCGGCGGACGGTCCCACCGCGGACCTGCTGTCCGACGACGACCTGATGCGCGCCCACCGGCTGGAACTGCCCTTCGGCTTCGACCCGCGGTCGGTGGCGACGGGCGGGTGAGGAATGGCGGACGGTCCGTGGCGGTTGCATCCACTGTCACGAGTGGCCGGAAGGGACGTAGCGAAGTGGACACGGACGTGGACGTGCACGGCACGGTGGCCGAGGGCTTCGAGCCGGTGAGGGACGCGTTCGTAGGGAACTTCACCGCGCTCGGCGAGCGCGGTGCGGCCGTCGCCGTCTACCGGGGCGGGCGCAAGGTCGTCGACCTGTGGGGCGGCACCAGGGACGTCGACGACACCGCCGGCACCCGGCCGTGGCGCCGGGGCACCGCCCAGGTGGTCCGCTCGGCGACCAAGGGCGTCGCCGCCGCCGTACCGCTGCTGCTGCACCGGCGCGGGGAGCTGGACCTGGACGCGCCGGTCGGCGAGTACTGGCCGGAGTTCAAGGCGCACGGCAAGGAGCGGGTGCTGGTCCGGCACGTCCTGAACCACCGGGCCGGGCTGCCGGTCCTGGACCGGCCGCTCACCCCCGAGGACGCCCTCGACCCGTTGCGCGGCCCCGCGGCCGTCGCCGCGCAGGCGCCGGTGTGGGAGCCGGGCACCGACCACGGCTACCACGCGCTGACCTACGGCTGGCTGCTGGACGAGCTGGTCCGCCGGGTGAGCGGCGGGCGGGGCGCCGGGCAGTGGATCGCGGACGAGATCGCCCGCCCGCTGGGCCTGGACCTGTGGGTGGGGCTGCCCGCGGCGGAGGAGGCGGCGGGCCGCGCCGGGCGCGTCGGGCGCCTCGACGAGCCGGAGCCGTCGACTCCCGGCAACGGCCCGCGGCTGCGCCCCAAGCGCTCGGTCACCGAGGCCTACCAGGACCCGGACTCCCTCACCCGCCGCGCCTTCGCCGCCATCACCCCGTTCCCCGACCAGAACGACCCGGAGTACCGCGCCGCCGCCCTCCCGGCCGCCAACGGCATCGCGACCGCCGAAGCTCTGGCCCGCTTCTACGCGGCGCTGATCGGCGAGGTCGACGGCGTGACGCGCGGCGTGCGGCTGTTCGACCCGGCCACGATGGAGCTGGCCCGCGCCGAGGAGTCCGCCGGGCCGGACCGGATCCTGGTCGTGGGCACCCGGTTCGGCCTCGGCTACATGCTGCACGGCAGCGCGTCCCCGTTCCTGTCCCCCGGCTCCTTCGGCCACCCGGGCCGCGGCGGCTCCCTGGGCTTCGCCGACCCGGAGGCCGGCATCGCCCTGGGCTACGTCACCAACGGCTTCCGCAAGACCGTGACGGCGGACCCGCGGGCGCAGGCGCTGGTACGGGCGGTACGCACGTCGCTCGCCCAAGGCGCGGCCTAGGGACGGGACCGGCAGGCCCGGCTCAGACGTGGATGGGGTGCGAGGCCCGCCCCGACGCCGCGTCGATCTCGTCGTGGGCCTTGGTGAGCAGCTGCATCGCCAGCTCGTTCAACGCCCGGGCGCCCGCGACCTCCTCACCGACCCTCGGCTGCTGGGCGTCGACCCGGTGCCGGCTGGCGTGGCCGTGCGCGCGGACCTCGGTGCCGTCGGGGAGCCGCACCATCGCGACCGCCCGCGTGTGCTGGTCGTCCTCCACGAACTCCATGTCGACGTGCCATCCCACTGTGGTGTGCATCATGACGATCACCTCCGGAACACCTCCTTCCAGGGTGCGCCTCGCGGCGGCCGTCCGCACCATCCCGACGGTGCCGGCTATCCGGTGTGCAGCATCAGCCCGATGCCCACGACCAGCAGGCCGGCCGCCGCGATCCGGGGTGCGCCGAACCGCTCCTTGAAGAACAGGGCGCCGATCGCGGCGCCGACCAGGATGGACGACTCGCGCAGCGCGGCGATGGGCGCGAGGGCGGCGCGGGTCTGCGCCCACAGGACCAGGGCGTAGGCGGCGACGGACAGCGCCGCCCCGGCCAGTCCGAGACCGGCGTGCGGCCGCAGCAGCGCCCGGGCCCCGGCGCGGTGCCGGTACAGGAAGTACGCCGGCAGGACCGTCCCCTGCACCGCCATCAGCCAGGCGATGTAGCCGAGGGAGGACCCGGAGGCGCGTACGCCGAGACCGTCGACGACGGTGTACGCCGCGATGGTCACGCCGGTCGCCAGGGCCGCGCCGATGGCCGCCCAGTCCGGCCGGCGTCCGCGCAGCCCCCACAGGGCGACGCCGGTCAGCCCCGCGCAGGAGACCAGGATGCCCGCGGCGGCCCAGCCGTCCGGCACCTCGTGCGCGAAGACGGCGGCCAGGACGGTCACCAGCAGCGGCGCGCTGCCGCGCGCGATCGGGTAGGCCAGCCCGAAGTCGCCCAGCCGGAAGGACCGCATCAGCAGGGCGTAGTAGGCGATGTGGACGGCGGCGGAGAGCAGCAGGTACGGCCAGGCCCCGGCCGCCGGGAAGGCGGTGAACGGCAGCAGTGCGAGCCCGATGAGCATCCCGCCGCCGGAGATCAGCGCGAACCCGGTCAGCTTGTCGGTGATCCGGTGGGCGATGGCGTTCCAGCCGGCGTGGGTGACCGCCGCGAGCAGGACCGCGGCGGTGACCAGCGGGGTCACGCGGAGCGCTCGCGCACGTCCACGAGGGTGGCGCCGGCGGTGGCGACGAGGTCCTTGGGCTCCATCGGGAAGACGGCGTGCGGGGTGCCGGCGGCGGCCCACACGACGTCGTGGGCGAGCAGGGACCGGTCGGCGAGCACCCGGGTCCTGGTCCGGTGGCCGAAGGGCGGCACCCCGCCGATCGCGTACCCGGTGGTCTCCCGCACGACGTCGGCCTTGGCCCGGGTGACCTTCTCGGCGCCGAGTTCGTCGCGGACCCGGTCCAGGTCGACGCGGGAGGCGCCGTCCATGAGGACCAGTACGGGCACGCCGTCGGCGGCGAAGATGAGCGACTTGCAGATCTGGCTCAGCTCGCACCCGATGGCGGCGGCGGCCTCGGCGGCGGTGCGGGTGGCCTCCGGGAAGCGCCGGGCCCGTCCGGCCAGGTCGCCGAGGCCCAGTTCGCCGAGGGCGGCGGCGAAGCGCGGGTGGGCGGCGGAGGTGCCGGCGGAGTCGGAGGTGTCGTCGGTCGTCGTCATGGACCGCACCGTAGCGGTACGTGTAGCCCACAGGCGACCGGGTTACGGGGCCGCCGGGTCCCCCGGGACGGAGGAAGCCGGTGAGGGCAGCCCCGTCCCCACGGAACCCTCACCGGCTGGTCTGTGCCGTCCTCCGGTCAGAGGCGGCGGGCGGTGGTCAGGTGCGCACCAGCTCCCGGTCCTCGTCGGGGCCGGCGCCCCGCTCGGCGGCCGTGCGCAGGCCCTCGCCCTCGACGTCCACGTTGGGCAGCGCGCGGTCCAGCCACTTCGGCAGCCACCAGGCCTTCTTGCCGAGCAGGGCGAGGACCGCCGGGACGATGGCCATGCGGACGACGAACGCGTCGAAGAAGACGGCGATCGCGAGGCCGAAGCCGATCATCTTGACCATCGACTCGCTGGAGCCGATGAAGCCGGCGAAGACCGCCATCATGATCACCGCGGCGGCGGTGACGACCCGGGCGCCGTGCTTGAAGCCGGTGACGACGGCCTGGTTCGGCTTCTCGCCGTGGACGAAGGCCTCCCGCATGCGGGTGACCAGGAAGACCTCGTAGTCCATGGCCAGGCCGAAGACCACGCCGACCATGAAGATCGGCATCATCGACATGACCGGTCCGGTCTCCTCGACGCCCATCAGGCCGGACAGCCAGCCCCACTGGAAGACCGCGACCACCGCGCCGAGCGCCGCCATGACGGAGAGCAGGAAGCCGAGCGCCGCCTTCAGCGGGACCAGGATCGAGCGGAAGACCACGATGAGCAGGAGGAAGGCCAGGCCGACCACCAGGACCAGGTAGGGCACCAGCGCGTCGTTGAGCTTCTGGCTGACGTCGATGTTCATCGCCGTGGAGCCGGTGACCAGGGTCTCGGCGCCGGTCTTCGCCTCGATGTCGCCGCCCGCGTCACGGATGGCGTGCACCAGGTCCTCGGTCTGCACGGAGGACGGCTTGGAGTCCGGGACCACGGTGATCGTCGCGGTGTCGCCGCCCTTGTTGGGGGCGGGCGGGGTCACCGCCACGACGCCGTCGAGGCCCTTGATCTGCTTCTCGACGTCGGTGAAGGCGTCCTTGGGCGCGTCACTGCCCTTCGCGTCCACGACGACCATCAGCGGGCCGTTGAAGCCCGGGCCGAAGCCCTCGGAGAGCAGGTCGTAGGCGCGGCGCTGGGTCGTGGAGGTCGGCTGGGAGCCGTCGTCGGGCAGGCCCAGCTCCAGGGAGGCCGCGGGGACCGCGGCGGCGCCGAGGCCGATGACGCCCAGGAGCAGGACGGCGAGCGGGCGGCGGACGACGAAGCTCGCCCAGCGGGTGCCCAGGTTGGCCTTGGGCTGCCCCGCCGCCTGCTCGGTGCCCTTGCGGGAGCGGCCCAGCAGCTTGCTCTTGGCACCGGCCGGCTTGACCCGGCGGCCGGCGTAGCCGAGCAGCGCGGGGATCATGGTCAGGGCGATCAGGACCGCGATGGCGACGGTGCCGGCCGCCGCGACGCCCATCTTGGTGAGCATCGGGATGTTGACGACCGCGAGGCCCACCAGGGCGATGACGACGGTGAGGCCGGCGAAGACGACCGCCGAGCCCGCGGTGCCGACCGCCCGTCCGGCGGCCTCCTCGCGCTCGCGCCCCTCGGCGAGTTCGGCGCGGTAGCGGGAGACGATGAACAGGGCGTAGTCGATGCCGACCGCGAGGCCGATCATCATGGCCAGGATCGAGGTGGTCGAGCCCAGTTCGAGCGCGCTCGCCAGCGCGGTGATCGAGGAGACGCCGATGCCCACGCCGATCAGGGCGGTGAGCAGCGGCAGCCCGGCCGCGACCAGGGAGCCGAAGGTGATGACCAGGACGACGGCGGCGACCGCGATGCCGATGACCTCGGTGGCGCCGGTCTCCGGGACGGCCTGGAGCGCGTCACCGCCGATCTCGACCGTCAGCCCGGCGTCGCGCGCCTGCTGGGCGGCCTCCTCCAGGGCGTCCTTGGTGGACTCCTCCAGCTCCATGCCGGAGACGTCGTACTTCACCGAGGCGTAGGCGATGGTGCCGTCCTTGCTGACGGCGTTGCCGGTGTAGGGGTCGGCGACCGAGGCGACCTCGGAGCCGTCCGCCAGTTCGTCGACGGTCTTCTCGACGGTCGCCTTGTGGCCGGCGTCCGTCATCTTCTCGCCGGAGGGCGCCTTGAAGACGACCCGTGCGGTCGCCCCGTCGGCGCTCGCCCCGGGGAAGCGCTGTTCCAGCAGGTCGAAGGCCTTCTGGGCCTCCGTTCCCGGGATGGAGAAGGAGGAGTTGCCGGCGGGCGGTGCGCTGGCCGCGCCGACGCCGGCGAGCGTCAGCAGGGCCACCCAGATCAGGGCGACGAAGTGCCGTCGGCGGAAGGCGAGCCGGCCGAGTTTGTAGAGGAACGTGGCCACGAGGGCGTACTCCCGGTCAGGTCGTGGTTCTTCGGGGCAGGGGTGATCGGCCCGACGACGTGAGCGGTTACGTCAGGTGGGGCTCAGGTGGGGCTCGGACGTCTCTGGGGTGCAGGGACGTGTCAGTGGGACGGGACGCCGAGGGCGGGGAGGATCACGGCGTCGATGTAGGAGGTGAGGAAGGCCTGGGTCGGCGGCTGGTCGTCCAGCAGCGTGCGGGTGGCGAATCCGCCGACCATCATGTGCACGAGGAAGTCCAGCGCCGGGCAGTCCGGTCTGATCTCACCGCGGTCGACGGCGCGTTGCAGCACCCGCCGGAACTCGACCATCTCCGGTTCGATGAGCTGTTCCCGGAACGCCTGGCGGAGGTCCGGGTTCTGGTGCAGTGCCATGGCGACGCCCCGCATCAGCGCGGAGTTCTGTTCCATGGTGCAGTCGTCCTCGCGCGCCATGAGGGCGTGCAGGTCGCCGCGGAGCGAGCCGGTGTCGACGTCGCCGATCTTGCCCGGCTTGTTGTGCCGGATGGCCTTGACGACCAGCTCCGGCTTGCCGCCCCACTGGCGGTAGAGCGTCGCCTTGCTGGACCGGGTACGGGCGGCCACGGCGTCCATGGTGAGGGCGTCGTAACCGACTTCGCGGAGCAGGTCGAGCACGGCCTCGTACAGCTCGGCCTCGCGCTCGGGAGTGATCCGACTGCGGCGCGCGGTGGTCGCGGCCTCGGTCATCTCGCTCACTCCTTCCCGTTCCGTTCGGCTCCAGGGGGCCGAACGGCACCGTTTCGTACACCAAGAATGTACCCCACGGCCTAGCGAAACGAAACGGTTTCGTTCGTGTTCTGGGTCACGGTTGTCGGCAGCGCATAAGTTGCCGCTGTCCGGCGCCCGGAAAAGCATGGGGTGGGTGAGTTATCTGCGCCTTCCGCACCTCAGTGGCGACCAGCTGTGTTTCGTGGCCGAGGACGACCTCTGGCTCGCGTCCCTCGACGGTCCGGGCCGGGCCTGGCGGCTCACCGTCGACCGCACCAAGACCGGGCCCCCGCGTTTCTCCCCCGACGGCCGCCACATCGCGTACACCAGCTGGCGCACTCTCGTGCCCGAGGTCCACCTGGTGCCGGTGGACGGCGGCCCCGGACGGCAGCTCACCCACTGGGGCGGCCTCGACACCCGGGTCTGCGGCTGGTCGCCGCCCGATCCGGACGGCACCACCGCCGTCCTCGCCGTCGCCTCGCACGGCGAGCCGTTCTCGCACCTCACCTGGGCCTACAAGGTCACCCCCGACGGCGACCCCGGCCGCAAGCTGCCGTGGGGGCCGGTCACCGACATCCAGGCCGCCGACCTCGACGGGGAGCGCAGGACCCTGCTCCTCACCGGCACCCCGCCGCACGAGCCGGCCGCCTGGAAGCGCTACCGGGGCGGTGCCACCGGCAGGCTCTGGCTGCACGGCGAGCGGCTCCTGCCCGACCTCGGCGGGCACCTCGCCGCCCCCATGTTCGTCGGCGGCCGGATCGCCTTCCTCTCCGACCACGAGGGCGTCGGCAACCTGTACTCCTGCGCCCACGACGGCACCGATCTGCGCCGCCACACCGACCACGACGCGTTCTACGCCCGCAACGCCGCGAGCGACGGCACCCGGGTGGTGTACCAGTGCGCGGGCGACCTGTGGCTCGTGGAGGACCTCGCGCCCGGCTCGGCGCCGCGCCGGCTCGACGTGCGGCTGAGCGGTCCGCGCGCGGGACGGCGCACGTACCAGGTGCCCGCGGCCCAGCACGTGGGCGGCGTCTCCGTGGACGAGACGGGCCGCGCCAGCGCCGTCGTCGTACGCGGCAGCCTGTACTGGCTCACCCACCGGGACGGCCCCGCCCGCACCATCGCCGACACCCCGGGCGTCCGGGTGCGGCTGCCGGAGATGCTCGGCGAGAGCGGACGGATCGCGTACGTGACGGACGCGGAGGGCGAGGACGCCGTCGAGATCTCCTACCTGCCCCGCGCGACCGGCGGCCGCACGGCCCGGCGGCTGGCCTCCGGACGCCTCGGCCGGGTCCTGGAGCTGGTCTCGGACCCGGCCGGCGAACGCCTCGCCGTCGCCTCGCACGACGGCCGCCTGCTGATCCTCGACGTCACGGAGCCGGACACGGAGGTGGCGCTGGCCCTGGGCGCGGTGGACGCCGGACCCCCGGCGGACGCGGAGGACGCGGACGCGGCGAGGGCATCCGCCCGCGCGGCCACCACCTCGGGTGCTGCCGCCGAGGACGGCGGCGCCGGGGGCACCGGCACGCCGCTGACCGACGCGGGGGACGGCACGCCGGGGGGCGACTTCGCGACCGGCGGCACCGCGGCAGGCGGAACGACCGCCGACGGCGCGGCGGGAAGCGACCCCGCGCAAGCCGGCACGGCGGGAAGCGACCCCGCGGACCGCGGCGCCGCGGCCGACGCCCCCGGGGCAGGTACCGCACGCGACGACCCCGGCCCCGGAGCGGCCGCCGGGGACACCGGCACCCCGGGCGACCCCGGTGTCACCCCGGACGCCGGAGGCACCGGCGCGGACCACCCCGCCGCGGGCGCCGGCGCCGGGGGCACCGTGGCGCCGGGCGAGCCCGGGGGCCCCGCGACCGCCGGAGGCCGGGTCACCGAGCTGATCCGCTCCGTCAACGGCCCCGTGCGCGACCTCGCCTTCTCCCCCGACGGGACCTGGCTCACCTGGTCGCACCCGGGCATCGGACGCACCCTGCGGCAGATCAAGATGGCCCGGATCGACGGCCCGGAGGGCACCCTGGTCGTCGACGTCACCAACGGCCGCTTCGAGGACGAGAACCCGGTGTTCACCCGGGACGGCCGCTACCTCGCCTTCCTGTCCTGGCGCGGCTTCGACCCGGTGTACGACGTGCACACCGGCGATCTGTCCTTCCCGCTGGGCTGCCGCCCCTACCTGGTGCCGCTGTCCTCCGCGACGCCCTCCCCCTTCGCCCTCAACCCCGAGGGCCGCCCCGCGGCCGGGGGCCTGGACCCGCTGGAGGACGAGCCCGGCGAGGGCGGCGCGGTGACCGTGGAGGTCGAGGGGCTGGAGAACCGGGTGACGCCGTTCCCGGTCGCCGCCTCCAAGTACTCGGCACTGGAGCCGGTCGCGGGCGGCGGCCTGGTCTGGCTGCGCTGGCCGATCTCCGGCGCGCTCGGCGAGACCTTCGCCAACCCGGCCGACCCGAGCGAGCGTCCCACCCTGGAGCACTTCAACCTGGCCAAGGCGAAGAAGTCCGAGCTGGTCGACCACCTGGACTGGTTCCGGGTCAGCGGCGACGGCAGCCGCCTGGTCGTGCTCGACGAGGGCGACCTGCGCGCCGTACCGGCGACCGAGGCGGGCGACGGCGACTCGACCACCTGGATCGACCTGCGCCGCATCCTGCACGAGGTCGACCCGGCCGCCGAGTGGCGCCAGGCCTACGACGAGGCCGGGCGCCTGATCCGCGCCTACTTCTGGGACCCCGGCATGTGCGGCATCGACTGGGACGCGGTCCTCGACCAGTACCGCCCGCTGCTCGACCGGGTCGCCTCCCCCGACGAGTTCGCCGACCTGCTGCGCGAGGTGCTCGGCGAGCTGGGCACCTCGCACGCCTACGTGGTCGCCGCCCGGCGCAACGAGGGCCCGGCGCACTACCAGCGCTGGCAGGGCCTGCTCGGCGCCAACTTCGCGTGCCGGGAAGGGCGGTGGGTGGTCCGGCGGATCCTGCCGGGCGACTCCTCCGACTCCAAGGCCCGCTCCCCGCTGGCCGGCACGGGCATCCGCGACGGGGCCGTGCTCACCCACGTCGACGGCCGCCCGGTCGACCCGGTGCTCGGCCCGTCCCCGCTGCTCGCGGGCGC
This sequence comes from Streptomyces hyderabadensis, assembly GCF_020404845.1. GTDB lineage: Bacteria > Actinomycetota > Actinomycetes > Streptomycetales > Streptomycetaceae > Streptomyces > Streptomyces hyderabadensis. The sequence continues at coordinate 66,058 of NZ_JAIOJZ010000017.1, forward strand.
GGGCGGTACGACGGTGGAGCTGACCTTCGCGCCCGCCGAGGGCTGCCGGGGCCCCTCCCGCCGGGTCGCCGTCGTCCCGCTCGTCGACGAACGCCCCCTGCGCTACCAGGACTGGGTGGCCAAGCGCCGCGAGGTGGTGCGGGAGTTGAGCGGCGGCCGGTGCGGCTATCTGCACATCCCCGACATGGGCGGCTCCGGCTGGGCGCAGTTCAACCGCGACCTGCGCATGGAGGTGTCCCGGCCCGCGCTCATCGTGGACGTGCGCGGCAACGCGGGCGGGCACATCAGCGAGCTGGTCATCGAGAAGCTGACCCGGACCATCCTGGGCTGGGACCTGACGCGGGACGCCCAGCCGGTGTCGTACACCTCCAACGCCCCGCGCGGTCCGGTCGTCGCGGTCGCCGACGAGGCGACCTCCTCCGACGGCGACATGATCACGGCGGCGTTCAAGCTGCTGCGGCTCGGTCCGGTGGTCGGGCAGCGCACCTGGGGCGGCGTGGTCGGCATGACCGGCCGGCACCGCCTCGGCGACGGCTCGGTGATCACGGTGCCGATGAACGCGGCCTGGTTCGACGCCTACGGCTGGACGGTGGAGAACTACGGCGTCGCCCCCGACGTCGAGGCCCTGCGCACCCCGCTGGACTGGGCCGAGGGCCGCTACCCGGTCCTGGACGAGGCGGTGCGGCTGGCGTTGGAGCTGCTGGAATCCAACCCGCCCGCGACACCGCCGGGTTATGACGCCGTACCGGACCGTTCGCGTCCGCCGCTGCCGCCGCGGGAGCAGTAACGCCGTACCCCCCTGAACCTCCGTAGAGCCGCCGGCGGCAAGGGAAAGGGCGCCCGCCGGTAGAACCGGGGGCGCCCTCTCACTTCAGCGGCGGCGCGTCAGGCGTCGAAGCTGTCCTGCAGCCGCTCGTCCTCGTCGCGGCGGCGCGAGGACGGGTTCTGGTGCTCCGACTCGCGGCGGCGCGAGGCCGGGTCCATCTCGTCCTCGTCGCGACGGCGGTCGCGGTTCTGGAACTGGTCCCGCGCCTGCTCGGCCCGCTGCTTGCCCTGCTGCTGCATGCGGTCGGCCTTGTCCTGGAACTGGTCCTTCATACCCATGTGGGTTCACTCCTGTGGTGATCGGGCCCGACCGGATCGGCCGGGCGCTCGATCAGATTCACACGGGCCGTGACCGTGCGCATGTCGATCACTTACGGACCGTAGTCGCCCTGGTGGGGCGCTGTTCATCGGCCGCTCCACCGGCTCCGACGAGCCCCACCCGCAGGCCGTCGAGCCGGTCCCCGAAGCGCCGCATCTCGCGCTGTCCGACGGTGCCGATGACGGCCGGCAGGTAGCCGCGCACGCCCTGCATGCCGCGCAGCCACCACTGCCCGTAGACGTGCGCGGCGCGGCGCTCGACGCCCTCCACCAGCCGGTCGACCGCCGGGCCCAGCGGGTAGGTCTTGTTGCTCGGCCAGGGCAGCCGCTGCCGCAACTCCCGCATGACGTCGTCCTGGTCGGCGCCGCGCACCATGTCGGTGTCGGTCCAGGACAGATAGCCGACGCCGACCTTCACGCCCCGGTGCCCGACCTCGCCGCGCAGGCTGTGCGCGTACGCCTCGACGCCGGACTTGGAGGCGCAGTAGGCGCTCATCATCGGCGCGGGGGTGAGGGCGGCCAGCGAGGCGATCTGGAGCAGGTATCCGCGGCTCTCCAGCAAGGCGGGCAGGAAGGCGCGGGCGGTGACGGCCGAGCCGATCAGGTTGACCTCGATCACCCGCCGCCAGGACTCCGGGTCGGAGTCGACGAAGGGACCGCCGGTGGCCACCCCCGCGTTGGCGACGACGATGTCGACCTTCCCGAAGCGCTCCTTGACCTCCGCCGCCACCCGGGCCATCGCCTCGTGGTCGGTGACGTCGGCGTGCCAGTGGTCGCTGTCGCTGTGCAACCGGGCGGAGACCTGCTTGAGTTCGTCGGGCTCCAGGCCGACCAGCGCCACCTTCACCCCGCGCGCGGACAGCTTGCGGGCCATCAACTCCCCGACGCCCCGCGCCGCTCCGGTGACGACGGCGACCCGTCCTTCCAGGCTCACCCTGCTCATGCGCTCTCCTCGGCGGGTACGGCACGCTCTCCGCGTGCGCTGGGTATGCGTGCGCTGGATATGTAGGTGGCGGCCAGCGCCCGTATCTTGCCGGTGACCAGGTCCGGCGCCTCCACCGGCGTCATGTGGCCGAGCCCCGGGAGTTCGGTCAGGCCCACGCAGTCGGGCAGCGCGGCGGCCAGCGCTCGGGCGTGCACGGGCGGGGTCAGCCGGTCCGCCGTACCGACCACGACCTCCACCGGCATGCGCAACTCCCGTACGCCGTGGTCGAGGTCGAGCAGGTCGAGCACCTGGGACCAGCCGTACCGCACCCGGCTCGGGCAGGCGTGCACGATCCGGGCGCAGGCGTCGACCAGGTGCGGGCCCGAACCGGGGCCCATCGTCCCGTACTTGAGGATCCGGCGGGCGAGCGGTGTGACCGGCCCGAGCGGTGCCCGGGAGCCGAGGATGCGCCGGGTCAGCCAGGTGCGCGCCCGGCCCGCCCGCATCGGCACGACGGTGGCGGAGGCCACCAGCCGTGCGCTGCCCGTGCTGCACAGCAGGGCGGCCACCGCGTGTTCGCGCACCGCGGGGCGGGTCGCCGCGGCCATCAGCGTCATCCCGCCCATGGAGTGCCCGGCGATCACCGCCGGTTCGCCCGGCGCGAGGGTGGCCTCCAGGACGGCTTCGAGGTCGTCGGCGAGCGGCTCGGTCCCGTACGCCGGGTTGGCCGGGCTGCGGCCGTGGCCGCGCTGGTCGTAGGCGATGACACGGTGGTCGGCGGCCAGGTCGCGGATCTGCGCCGCCCAGAAGGCGGTGGAGCAGCACCAGCCGTGCGCGAGGACGACCGCGGGCGCGTTCTCCGGGCCGTGCACCTCGACGTGGATCCGGGCGCCGTCGGCGGCGGTGACGGTCAGCTCGTGGGCGGGCACGGGCGGGGCGTACGGCCCGTCGGCGACGTGCGGCAGGCGGCTCACGCGCTCACCTCCGCGCCCGCGCCGGTGTCCGCGGCGGCGGCCGTCGCCCCGGTCTGCGCGGGGGCCGGGCGCAGCACCTGGTACTCCGCGAGGTCCACCCGCCGTGTCTCGCGCCGGAACTCGGCGGTCGTGCCGGGCCACACGGTGGTGTTGCGGCCGCTGGCGTCCAGGTACCAGCTGGTGCAGCCGCCGGTGTTCCACACCGTGCGCTTCATGCGTTCCTGCACCCGGTGGTTCCAGTTGCGCACGGCGGCGGGGCGGGGGTCGAGGGCGGTGCGGCCGCCGAGGACGTTGAGCTGGCGCAGGTAGTCCGCCATGTAGTTCAGCTGGGACTCGATCATGAGGATCATGGACGAGTTGCCGAGGCCGGTGTTGGGCCCGATGACCGTCATGAAGTTGGGGAACCCGGCCGCGGTGCCGCCGCGCAGCGCCTGCATCCCGCCCTTCCAGGTCTCGGCCAGCGTCCGCCCGTCGGCGCCCACGACCCGCTCGGCGATGGGCATGTCGGTGACGTGGAACCCGGTGCCGAAGATGATCGCGTCCACCTCGGCCTCGGAGCCGTCGGCGGCGACGAGCGCCGACCCGCGCACCTCGCTGAGCCCGCTGGCGACCACGTCCACATTGGGCTTGGCGAGCGCCGGGTAGTAGGTGCTCGACAGCAGGATCCGCTTGCAGCCGATGCGGTAGTCGGGAGTGAGCTTGGCGCGCAGGGCCGGGTCCTTGATGGCGGCACCCATGTTGCGCTTGGCGATCTGCTCGACGAAGCCCAGCTCGTCGGGGTGCTTGGTGAACGCCTGCACCTGGAGTTCGCGGATGCCCCACAGCAGCCCGCGGCGCAGCTTGGTGGTGACGGGCAGCGCCCGGTGCAGGGCGCGCTCGGCGCCGCTGATGGCCCGGTCCATGCGGGGCATCACCCAGGCCGGGGTGCGCTGGAAGAGGGTGAGCCGGCCCACCTTCGGCTGGATGGACGGCACGATCTGGATGGCGGAGGCGCCGGTGCCGATCATGGCGACGCGCTTGCCGGCGAGGTCGTAGTCGTGGTCCCAGCGGGCGGAGTGGAAGACCTTGCCGGGGAAGGAGTCGAGCCCCGGGACGTCCGGCATCTTGGGGTCGGACAGCGGCCCGGTCGCGGAGACGACGACGTCGGCGGTGAGGGTGCCGCGCACGGTTTCGATCTCCCACCGCAGCTGCTCGCCGTCCCACGCCATCCGCTTCACCTCCGAGTCGAAGCGGAGGTGGGGGCGCAGCCCGAAGGTGTCGGTGACGTGCTCCAGGTAGGCGCGGATGTGCTCCTGCCCGGAGAAGGTGCGCGGCCACTCGGGGTTGGGCGCGAAGGAGAAGGAGTACAGGTGGGACGGCACGTCGCAGGCGCAGCCGGGGTAGCTGTTGTCCCGCCAGGTGCCGCCGACGCTGCCGGACCGCTCCAGTACGACGAAGTCGGTGATCCCTTCGCGCCGCAGCCGCACGGCGGCCCCCAGCCCGCCGAAGCCGGACCCGATCACCGCCACCCGTACGTGTTCGTGAACCTGCTCGTGCTCGGCCATCCCTGAGCCTCCACGCTTGCCTGGACCGTCTGGACCGTCGGGACCGCTTGGAACCGCTTGGAACCACTCGGAACCGTGCCAGTGAACACTGGCGCAATGGGAGCGTAGAGCAGGTCCGTACTCATGGGTAGGGGTCGGGCGGAGGAAAGTTACCGGCGGTACACCATAAGGTCGTGGGCGTGACGGAGAAGCGCGAATACCGCATAGAGGAACTGGCCCGGCTGGCCGGCATCACGGTGCGCACCCTGCGCTTCTACCGCGAACGCAAACTGATCCCGCCGCCCCGCCGCGAGGGCCGCATCGCCTGGTACGACGACCACCACCTGGCCCGCCTGCGCACGATCGCGGCCCTCCTGGAACGCGGCCACACCCTGAACGGCATCGCGGAACTGGCCGACGCCTTCGACCACGGCCGCGACGTCGGCGACCTGCTCGGCCTCGGCGAACCCACCGAGGAGACCCCGGTCCGCCTCACCCCCGAGGAACTCGCCGCCCGCTTCGAGGGCGAGGTCACCCCGGAGAACCTGGCCGCCGCGATGGAGCTGGGCTACCTCGGCACCGACGGCGACGAACTCGTCCACATCAGCCACCGGCTGCTGGAGGTCTCCTCCGCCCTGGTCCGCGCGGGCATCCCGCTCGGCGAGGTCCTCCGGGCCGGCGCCCGCGTCCGCGAGCACGCCGACGCACTCGCCGAACTCTTCGCCGACCTGATACTGCGCCACGCCCCCGAACCGGAACTCCACCGTCTGCGCCCGCTGGCCCGCAGCGTGGTGGAGGCGGAGCTGTCCCTGGCGCTGGACCGGCGGATGCGCAAGGGCTCGCAGTAGCTGCCCGCCCCGGCCGTCAGGGGCCGTAGACCACCGTGACCGGCGCGTGGTCGGACCAGCGCTCGGCGTGCGTGGCGGCCCGCTCGACGTACCCCTTGAGCGCCCTGGCGGCCAGCCCGGGGGTGGCCAGGTGGTAGTCGATGCGCCAGCCCGAGTCGTTGTCGAAGGCCCGCCCCCGGTACGACCACCACGAGTACGGCCCCTCGACGTCCGGGTGCAGGGCGCGCACGACGTCCACGTACCCGCCCTCGGACGGGTCGAGGACGCGGCCCAGCCACTCCCGCTCCTCCGGCAGGAACCCGGAGTTCTTCTTGTTGGCGCGCCAGTTCTTCAGGTCGGCCTCGCGGTGGGCGATGTTCCAGTCGCCGCAGACGACGACCTCGCGCCCCTCGGCGGCGGCCCGCTCGCGCAGCTCCTTGAGGTAGGCCAGGAACTCGCCCATGAAACGGACCTTCTCGTCCTGGCGCTCGGTGCCGACCTCGCCGGAGGGCAGATAGAGGGAGGCGACCGTCACACCGGGCAGGTCGGCCTCGACATAGCGGCCACTGGTGTCGAACTCGGTCGAGCCGAAGCCGATCCGGACCGCGTCGGGCTCACGGCGCGTGTAGAGGGAGACCCCTGCGCGGCCCTTGGCGGCGGCGGGGGCGTGCGTCACGTGCCAGCCCTCGGGCGCGCGGACGTGCTCCGGCAGCTGCTCGGGTTCGGCCCGCACCTCCTGGAGGCACAGCACGTCGGCGGAGGTGTCGGCGAGCCACTCCACGAAGCCCTTCTTCGCGGCGGCGCGCAGACCGTTCACGTTCACGGAGGTCACGGTGAGCACCAGGGCACGATACCGGCACACTGGACGATGTCCCGCTCCGGTCTCCGCATCGATATACGGTAGGAAGAATGAACATACGCCGGGTCCCCTTCGACCACCCCGACGCCGTGAAGCTCAACGACGAGGTCCAGGCCGAGTACGACGTCCGCTACGGCGACGGCGGCGACGCCACGCACCTGGACCCGTCGGACTTCGCGCCGCCGAACGGCCAGTACCTGATCGCGTACGACGAGAACGACGTCCCGGTCGCCTCCGGCGGCTGGCGCAGCCAGGACGCCAACGACGAGGGCAATGAGGACGGGGACGCCGAACTCAAGCGGATGTTCGTGATCGAGCAGATGCGCGGGCGCGGGCTGGCCCGCCGCATCCTGGCCGCCCTGGAGGAGGACGCCCGGGCGGCGGGCCGGACCCGGATGGTGCTGGAGACGGGCACCAAGCAGCCGGAGGCCGTGGCCCTGTACACGTCCAGCGGGTACGAGCCGTGCGGGAAGTTCGGCTACTACCGCTTCCACGAGGAGAGCCTCTGCTACGCGAAGGCTCTCCGGACCCCGTAAGTCCCCGCGGCCGCCGTCAGGCCGTGCCGCCCGCCCGGCGACGGCGTGCGACGACGATCAGCACGCCGCCCGCGGCGAGGGCCAGCGCCGCGCCCGCCGAGGCGAACAGCGCGGTGGAGCCGGTGGAGGCCAGCAGCCCGTCCCCGCCGCCCTGGGCGGACTGGCCGCCGGTCGTGCCCCCGGTGCCCCCGGCGGTGCCGGTCGCTCCGGTGCCGGCGCCGCCCGTGTCCGAGCCGCCGGCCGTCCCGGTGCCGCCCGTGGAGTCCGAGCCGCCGGTGGTGCCCGTACCGCCCGTGGAGTCCGAGCCGCCGGTGCCGCCGCCGCTGTCGCCCGGCGTCTCCTCGTCACCCGTGCCGTTCAGCACGATCCAGCCCGTGTCGTTGGACGGGTCGCCCTCCCACGGGTTGTCGTACTCGGGCAGCGCGATCTTGCCCTTGGCGCCCGCGACGACCTTGTCGATGCGCAGCTTGAAGGGGAAGGTGCGCGCGTCGTCCTCCAGGAACGGGGTGTCGGCGAAGCACAGGTACTCGGACGGTGACTCGTCGTTCATGGGGCTGCAGGGGCTGTCGACGACGCTGGCGCCCTCGGGGATCTGCACGCTGAAGCCGATCGGCTCGCCGCCCGAGCGCAGCCCGCCGAGCCAGGCGGGCCCGTGGTTGCTCAGGCCGACGTCGACGGTGACGGTCTCGCCCTGCTCGCCGGCGACGCGGGCGCCGGTGAGGTCGAGGTCGTAGGTGTTCTGCTGGGGCAGGTCGATCTCGGCGTACTTGGTGTAGTCGCCGCTCTGGCCGCCCTTGACCGGCTTCAGGGTGAGCGTCCTGCCGGAGCCCTGCCGGTGGTCGGCGCCCGTCCGCAGCGCGCCGGCCTCCTTGGCACCGACCGCGTCGAAGCTGTAGCCGAAGATGTCGCCGAGCGCGAAGTCCGCGGTCTTCACCCGGACCGGTTCACTCAGTTCGTAGGCCGTGCCGGGCAGGAACTCGCCCTCGAAGGTGCACAGGGCGACGTGGCGGTAGCGGATCAGGTCGTCCTCGCTCTCCTCGGCGTACGAGCAGTTGTCGTACGAGTCGGGGAAGGACAGGCCGCGGCTGCCGGTGAAGCGGAGCACGACACCGTCGGCCGGCATGCTGCCGACGTTGCGGAAGCCGAGCGGGGCCTCGTAGGTGTCGCCGGGGCGGAAGCCCGCGGGTTCGGCGGGGAGCTTCTTCTTCAGCAGCTCCGGGCCGCCGACGAGCACGTCGACGGTGTGCTCGTTGAACTCCAGGCCCTCGCCCTCGCCGGTGACTTCGATCTTGCCGTGGTCACCGGCCTCGGCGGTGTCCAGCAGGTCGAGCCGGATGTCCCAGGACGGGTTGTAGACGTCGCCGGGGTAGAGGCTGCTCTCCTCGCAGACCGCGACCAGGCCGTCCACGGCGCAGGAATCCGGCAGGCCGACCTTGGCGAAGCCCTTGAGCGCGGTGGCGTCGATGGTGATCCGGTAGCCGCTGTTGGGGATCGGCTCCGGGTCCGTGTCGCTGTCCGGGTCGTACTCCCCCGGGCCGGTGAGCCCGAGTTCGATCTGCGGCTGCCCGGGTTCGCCCTCGGCTCCGTCGAGCGCCAGGTCCACCTTGTCCGGACCGGTGATCGTGACGGGCAGCGGTGCCTGACCGTCCGCCGCGTGCGCGACGCCGGTCAGTCCGGCCGCGGCGAGCCCGGCGGCTGCCGCCCCGGCCACGGCCGCACGCGCCCAGGGCGAGCGCAGGAAGCCAGTTCTCATGGTGTGTTTTTCTTCCGTTCCCCAGACGACAAGAAGGGTGCCGGTGCACGGCACCGCACACGGGTGACCCACGGGAAACGGCCATGGTTGCGCTGTACATGATCACGGATGCGTCTCGGCGCCGGTCAGGAGTGGCGGTGGTAGGCCTTGTTGGCGATGCGCCAGCCGTCGTCGACGCGGACCAGCAGGAAGACGTCGGTGAACGTGTCCGCCCCGTGCGCGAGCGTCATGGTGGCGGTCGCGACGGTCCCGTGGACGTCGACGGCGTCGATACGGCGCGTCCGGGCCGGCTCGTCCGGGGCCGGCCGGCCCGGGAAGAGAGCGCAGTACTCGTCCAGGCGCCAGGAGACGAACGCGCCCTCCCGGATCCCCTCGATGTGGGCGCTGGGCAGGAACGCGCCGCGGAAGTGGGCGGGGTCGCCGGTGGCGTGTCCGCGCAGGTAGGCGCGCAGCGGTGCGAGTACGGCGGCCGGTACGGCGGGGACCGTGGCGGCGACGGCGAAGTCGGCCTCGGGGGCGGCGGGGGTGTCGGCAAGGCCCGCCGCGCTGCGCAAGGGGGTGTCCGACGCGGCGGCCAGCAGGGCCATGTCCTTGGCCAGCGCGCCGATCGTGAACTCGGCCGGGGCGGCGGCCGGCCCGTCGAGCAGGAAGGGCCGCTTGCGGGCCACGAGGGCGCCTAGCCCGCCGAGTTCGAGGACGTCCAGGGTCTGGGTGCGGGGCAGGCCGAGGGCGTCGGCCTGCCGCAGTGCGTCGCGCAGCGCGAGGACGGCTCCGGCGAGGCCGTTGTTGGCGATCAGCTTGAGCGCGGCGGCGGTGGCGGCGTCGTCCATGTGCCGGACGGTGCCCAGCGTTTCCAGCACCGGCCGGATCCGGTCGAGTGCGCTCCGCTCGGCGGCGGCCAGGATCTGCAGGGCTCCGGCGGCGGCGGACGGCACCGAGCCGAGCACCGGCGCGTGGACGTAGGACGGGCCGAACTGCCGGGCCAGCGCGGATGCTTCGGCGGGGGCGACGGTGCTGGTGTTGAGCACGATCGCGTCCGCCGGCAGCGCGTCACGGACCTCGTCGAGCACCTGTCGGCAGGCCGGGCCGTCGAAGAGGGCCAGCACGACGAGGTCCGCCCGCGCGACGGCCTCGCGCGGGTCCTCGGTCACCTTGACGCTGCCTGCCGCGCGCCCCGAGCGTGTCCAGCCGACGACGTCCCGGTCGTGGGCGGCCAGTCGTGTCGCGATCGCTCCGCCCATGCGCCCCAGGCCGAGGACGGCGATCGTGTGCGGTGTGGTCATACGCGCCACGGTGGTGCATCCCCTGGCATGCGACAAGCGCAGATTTCGCATGCCCACCCTGCGCCGCCCGCATACCGAATGCCCATACTGCCGTCATGGATCTGACTGTGTGGCGGACTTTCGTGACCGTGTGCCGGGTGGGATCGCTGTCGGCGGCGGCAGCCGAGCTGAATCACACCCAGTCGGCCGTCTCCCGGCAGATCGCCGGGCTGGAGCGGCAGTTCGGGGTGCCCCTGGTGGAGCGCCATGCCCGCGGGGTGCGCCCGACGCCGGCCGGTGAGGTGTTCCGGCGCCATGCCCTGGCCACGCTCGGCGAGGCCGACCGCGCCGTGCGCGCCGTGCGAGACGTCCGCGACGGAGTGGGCGAGCGGCCGCTGGCCGTCGGGGCGACGCCGTCGCTCGCGGCGGGAATCGTTCCGGAGGCCGTCCGGGGCCTGTTGAAGCAGACCGGTTCCCTCCGGTGGAGCCTGCTCCCCGGTCTGAGCGCCCATCTGCACAGCCGTGTGGTCGCCGGCGACCTCGACATCGCCGTCGTCACCGACGCTCCGCCGGGGCTGGCCGTGGACCCGCGGCTGGAGCGCCGGTTCCTCGGGCTGGACGAGATGGTCGTCGTACTGCCCTCAGGTCATCCGCTGGCCGGGCGCGGGCCGGTGCGCATCCAGGAGTTGGCCGACGAGACCTGGGTCGAGGACAACGAGGGCTCGGCGGCGCTCCTGGGCCGGCATGCCGCCCGTGCCGGAGTCGGCGTCCGCATCGACCTCACCGCGGCCGATCTGCCCGGCAAGCTGGCCCTGGTCGCCACCGGTCACGCCATCGCGCTGATCCCCGGAGCGCTGACCCGCGCACTGCGGGCCGACGTCACCACGGTCGGCCTGGTGGACCCCCCGGCCCGCGGCATCTACACGATCACCCCGCGCCGCGACCCCCACCCCTGCTCGGCACCCCTGCTCGAACTGCTCGCCACGGCCTTCGCCGCGATCCGTCCGGCGCAGACTCCGCACCAATCCACCACGACGTCAAAGCCCCGGTCGGGAGATCCCGACCGGGGCTTTGAGCTGCGTGGACCTGAGGGGATTTGAACCCCTGGCCCCCTCGATGCGAACGAGGTGCGCTACCGGACTGCGCCACAGGCCCTTGCAACGAGTGAAACTCTAGCACCCCGTCCGGCCTGCTCAAAAATCCCTTCCGGCTACTCGTTGGCCGCGCGGGGACGGTCGCCGTCCTCGTACTGGTCGAAGAGCGGTGTGCGGCCCCGTTCCCGGGCCCGGCGGGCCGAGGCGGCGCGGCGGGCGTCGCTGCGCCCCGGGGTCTCCGGGCGCTCCTCGGCCGGCGCGGCCGCCGGGCGGTCCCGGTCCGCTCCCTGGTCCCGGGCGGCGGGCGCGGCGTCCTCCTGGTCGGGCGCGACGGTGCTGGAGCGGGCCGAGCTCCACGCGTCCGGCGCCGCGAGGTCCACGTCGGGTGTGGCGCGCGGGGCGACCGGCGCGGTCACGTAGGTGGGCAGGGGCACCGGGACGGGGTCCCAGCTGTCGCCCTGCGGGCGCCCCCGGCGCTCCCGCTGCTGGTCGACCCACTCGGCGTGGTCGGTCTGCTCGACCAGGGCCCGCCGGTCCGCGGCGAGCGCCGACATTCCGGCGCCGGGCTCCGCCTCGGGTCCGTCGTCCGGCTCCTCGGCGTCGAGGTCGCCGAGGGCGCCGGGGGCGGAGACCGCGGGTCCGCGGCCGCGGGGGCGGGGGTCGCGGTCCCGCAGTCGCTGCGCGGCGGCCTCGGCCTGGCGGCGGTCCATCTGGAAGGCGAAGCGGCGGCGCTCCTGGGCGCGCAGGTGGGCGATGTAGGCGCTGAGCAGCACCGCGGGCACTCCGGGCGCCCACAGGAAGGCGAGCCCGCCGACCGCCGCGACGACCGAGCCGAGCGTGAAGGCCAGGAACAGCATCACCGTCGTACGCCGCCGGCGGGCGAGCACCTTGCTGCGCCGGGCCCGTGCCGCGGCCGCCCCCGGCGAGACCGGTGCGCGCCGGGCCTGCGGCACCCGCCCCCGTGCCGATGCCGGGGCGGTGCCGGACGCGGCCGGGTGGCCGGGCTCCGCGGACTGGCCACGTCTCGGGCCGTCGCCGGTTCCGCCCGCCCGGGGGCGCGCCGCTTCGGCCCGGTCCGCCGCCTGCCGCGGCGGGGCCGGCCGGGAGTGCCGCCGGGTCCTGGACACGGCGAAGGCCCGGACGTCCACCGAGTCGGTGACGGCGTCCGGGGCGTCGGCGTCGGGCTCCGCCTCGTCGGCGGAGCGCGACCGCAGGTCCTTGGCGTACCGGCGCTCCATGCCCGCCCGTCCGGACAGGAGCCGGATGGCGGTGCTGAAGCGTTCCGTCGGACGGGCCTCGTTCAGCTCGTCCTGCCTACGGAGCCACATCGGCACCAAGTAGGCGGCCCAGGCCCCGACAATGACTGCGTAGATGAGGCCGCTGCTGCTCACGCCTCACACGGTAGAGGGGTTTGCGTGAGGCCATCCGCCAATTGAGCCGGTGTGTCGCACGATCTGGCTGATATTTCGAACTTTTCTTGTGACCGATCCGATCAGCCGACTGCCAGGAGCGCGAAATTACCCGCTTCCGGATGGTCGCGACCCGATCAATTTCGAACGTTTATTCAATTCCCGGGGTTGTCGTGTTGCCCGTGGTGCCGCTGTTCCCCGCGTTCGGCGTGCCGCGGTGCTGCCGTGACCGGTGCCATCGCCGCAGCAGGCCTTCGGGAACCTCTTCCGCGGTGAGCGCGAAGACGAGATGGTCCCGCCAGGCTCCGTCGATGTGCAGATATCGCGGCCGGAGGCCCTCCTCGCGGAATCCGAGTTTCTCCACGACCCGGCGGCTGGGCGCGTTCTCGGGGCGAATGCAGACCTCGACGCGGTGCAGCCCGACGGTGCGGAAACAGTGGTCCACGGTCATCGCCACGGCCGTCGGCATCACCCCGCGCCCGGCCACCGCCTCGTCCACCCAGTAGCCGATGTGCCCGGAGCACATCGAGCCCCAGGTGATGCCGGCCACCGTCAACTGGCCGACCAGCCGCCCCTGGTACTCGATGACGAACGGCAGCATCCGGCCCGCGTGGGCCTCGGACCTCAGGTGCCGCACCATCTGCCGGTAGGTCGGCCGGTGCGCGATCGGGCCGCCGGGCCCGGGGGGCGGAATGGTGGCCTCCCACGGCCGCAGCCAGTCCCGGTTGCGCCGGTTGACCTCGCGCCAGATCCGCTGGTCGCGCAGTCTTATCGGCCTCAGGACGATGTCGCCGTCCCTCAGCTCCGCGGGCCAGGACGGGCTGTTCAGCTCGCACCCCCACCACTGGCGGGTCTCGGGTGGTCGCCGCCGCGGAGCTGGTCCACGGCGTGCTTCAGCAGCGGCTCCAGCACGGCGAGGCCGTCCTTCACCCCGCCGGAGGAGCCCGGCAGGTTGACGATCAGCGTCCCGTCCGCCACTCCGGCCAGGCCCCTGGAGAGCACCGCGGTCGGCACCTTGTCCCGGCCGTACGCCCGGATCGCCTCCGCGATGCCCGGGACCTCGTAGTCGATCACCGCCCGGGTCGCCTCGGGGGTGCGGTCGGTCGGCGAGACGCCGGTGCCGCCGGTGGTGACGATGACGTCGTAGCCCGCTTCGGCGCCCGCGCGCAGGGCGGCTTCGACGGGGTCGCCGTCGGGGACGACTCGCGGGCCGTCGACGGCGAACCCGAAGCGGCGCAGGCCCTCGGCGACCAGCGGGCCGCCCTTGTCCTCGTAGACACCGGCGGCGGCCCGGTTGGACGCCGTGACGACCAGGGCGGCGTACGGCCCGGGGAGGGCCCCTCCCACACCGTCGTCCGGCGTCATGACCTGGTCCAGTCGCCGGACTTGCCGCCCGTCTTCTGCTCCACCCGCACGTCCGTGATGACCGCTCCCTTGTCGACCGCCTTGACCATGTCGACCACGGTGAGCGCGGCGACGGAGACCGCGGTGAGCGCCTCCATCTCGACGCCCGTGCGATCCGTCGTCTTCACCGTGGCGGTGATCTCCACGGCGTCGTCCGCGACCGACAGGTCCAGTTTCACACCGGAGACCGACAACGGGTGGCACAGGGGGATCAGGTCGGGGGTGCGTTTGGCGCCCATGATGCCCGCGATCCGGGCGGTGGCCAGGGCGTCGCCCTTCGGCACGCCCTCGCCGCGCAGCAGCTCGACCACGCGGGGCGCGACGAGGACGCGTCCGCTGGCGCGGGCGGTGCGGGCGGTCACGTCCTTGCCGGACACGTCGACCATCCGGGCGGCGCCCGCCTCGTCGATGTGCGTCAGCCGGTCCTGCGGGTCCTGTCCGCTGCCCGGCGGTCGGTCCTGCGTACTCATGCTCGTGTGGCGCTCCCGGTCCTGGCCCGGCGCGGTGCGGCGCGTGGGCCTGCTGTGCGCGACACGGTACCGCCATCGGGGACCGGTCAGCCGAGCAGGACCACCTCGACCCGGGCGCCGGGCTCGACGGACTCGGTGTCCTCGGGGACGACGATCAGCGCGTTCGCGTGCGCGAGGGCGGCCACCAGGTGGGAGCCGGAGCCGCCGACCGGGGTGACCGATCCGTCGGCGTGGCTGCCCCGCAGGAACTGCCGGCGGCCCTTGGGCGAGGTCAGCGCCTTGTCCGCGGCCAACGACGCGGTGACCGTCGGGCGGTGCACGTCGGGCAGGCCCATGAGGGTGCGGATCGCCGGGCGCACGAACAGCTCGAAGGAGACGTACGACGAGACCGGGTTGCCCGGCAGGGCGAGCAGCGGGGTGTGGTCCGGGCCGATCGAGCCGAAGCCCTGGGGCTTGCCGGGCTGCATGGCGAGCTTGCGGAAGTCCACGCCGCCGCCCGGCTCGTCCTCGTCCCCGACGTGCGCCAGCGCCTCCTTGACCACGTCGTACGCCCCGACGCTCACGCCGCCGGTGGTGACCATCAGGTCGGCGCGCACCAGTTGGTCCTCGATGGTGGACCGCAGGGTCTCGGCGTCGTCGGCGACCGCGCCCACCCGGTAGGCGATGGCACCGGCGTCCCGGGCGGCCGCGGTGAGCGCGAAGCTGTTGGAGTCGTAGATCTGACCGGCGGCCAGCTGCTCGTCGGGCTGGACCAGTTCGCTGCCGGTGGAGAGCACCACCACGCGCGGGCGCGGGCGCACCCGTACCGTGCCCCGGCCGATCGCGGCGAGCAGGCCGATCTGCGGCGGGCCGAGGACCGTGCCGGCCGCCAGGGCGCGGTCGCCGGCGCGGACGTCGCTGCCCTTGGCACGCACGTGCGCGCGTGCCTCGGCCGGCCGGTACACGTGGACGTGGCCCTCGGCGCCCTCCGGGGCCAGGCTGCGGGCGCGCATGCCGGCCACCGGGC
This sequence comes from Streptomyces hyderabadensis, assembly GCF_020404845.1. Classification (GTDB taxonomy): domain Bacteria; phylum Actinomycetota; class Actinomycetes; order Streptomycetales; family Streptomycetaceae; genus Streptomyces; species Streptomyces hyderabadensis. The sequence goes on from NZ_JAIOJZ010000017.1 coordinate 81,243, forward strand.
CCTCGCCGAGCCCGCCGTCGGTCCACTCGACGGGGACGACGGCCTCGGCGCCGGGCGGGAGCGGGGCACCGGTCATGATCCGGGCGGCCTGGCCGGGGCCCACGGCGACCGGGTCGGTCTGGCCGGCGGCGACGTCCCCGACGACCTCCAGGACCGCGGGGAACTCCTCGCTGGCCCCGGCGACGTCGGTGACCCGCACCGCGTACCCGTCCATGGAGCTGTTGTCGAACGGGGGCAGGGACAGCGGCACCGTGACGTCGTCGACCAGGACGCAGCCCTGGGCGTCGAGCAGGTTCAGCTCGATGGGGTCCAGGGGGCGGACGGTGGACAGGACGTCGTCCAGGTGGTCCTGCACCGACCACAGCCGGTCCGGACCGGAGCCCGCGGCGGCGTGGTCGTGGCCGGTGTCACGGTGTGCGCTGCTGCTCAACGTCCTTACATCTCCTCGGCTACGTAACTGCGAAGCCAGGTCCGGAAGTCCGGGCCCAGGTCTTCACGTTCGCATGCGAGTCTGACAATGGCACGCAGGTAGTCGCCGCGGTCGCCGGTGTCATAGCGGCGGCCCTTGAAGACCACGCCGTGCACCGGGCCGCCCACGGACTCGTCCTCGGCGAGCCGCTGGAGGGCGTCGGTCAGCTGGATCTCGCCGCCGCGGCCGGGCTCGGTCTTGCGGAGTATGTCGAAGATGTGCGGGTCGAGGACGTAACGGCCGATGATGGCGTAGTTGGACGGGGCGTCGGCCGGGTCGGGCTTCTCGACGAGTCCGCCGACCTTGACGACGTCGCTGTCCTCGGTGCTCTCCACGGCCGCGCAGCCGTAGAGGTGGATCTGCTCCGGCGCGACCTCCATGAGGGCGATCACACTGCCGCCGTACTGCTCCTGGACGTCGATCATGCGCTGGAGCAGCGGGTCGCGCGGGTCGATCAGGTCGTCGCCGAGCAGGACCGCGAAGGGCTCGTGGCCGACGTGCGGGGCGGCGCACAGCACGGCGTGGCCGAGGCCCTTGGGGTCGCCCTGGCGGACGTAGTGGATCATTGCCAGGTCGCTGGACTCCTGGACCTTGGCCAGACGACCGGCGTCGCCCTTCTTCTGGAGGGCGGACTCCAGTTCGTAGTTGCGGTCGAAGTGGTCTTCCAGGGGCCGCTTGTTGCGGCCCGTGACCATGAGGACGTCGCCGAGGCCCGCGGCCACGGCCTCTTCGACCACGTACTGGATCGCCGGCTTGTCGACGACCGGCAGCATCTCCTTGGGAGTGGCCTTGGTGGCCGGCAGGAACCGGGTACCGAGACCGGCTGCTGGGATGACAGCCTTGCTGATCCTGGGGTGGGACTGAGTCATGCGCGCCACCATATCCGGTGCCTATAGGGAGAATCTGTGACTCGGGATCATAGCCGCTCATATGAGCGCATTAGCGCGGTACGGGAGTCACCGATGTCTCATCTCGGCCCTGTGGACGAACCTGACAAGCGGACGTTGCGGCGGGCTTTCCTCGCGGCGAGGAACAGGTTGACGCCGGACGACCTGCGGGAAGCCGCCGAGGCGCTGGCCGGGCGGGCGCTCGCGCTGCCGGAGGTGGCGGGGGCGCGCGCCGTGGCGGCGTACGTCTCGGTGGGCGCCGAGCCGGGCACCCTCGCGCTCCTGGACGCGCTGCGCGCGCGGGGGGTGCGCGTCCTGCTGCCCGCGCTGCTGCCGGACAACGACCTGGACTGGGGCGAGTACACCGGACCGGACTCCCTCGCGCGCGTGCGGCACGGCGGGCGGATGGAGCTGTGGGAGCCCGCCGGTGCGCGGCTGGGGCCGGACGCGGTGACGGGGGCGGACGTCGTGCTGCTGCCGGGGGTCGCGGTGGACGGCCGGGGCCTGCGGCTGGGGCGCGGCGGCGGCTCGTACGACCGGGTGCTGGCGCGGCTGACGGCGGCGGGCGCGCACCCCGCGCTGCTGGTGCTGCTGTACGACCGGGAGGTCGTCGCGCACGTCCCCGCCCAGCCGCACGACCGGCCGGTGGACGCGGTGGTGACGCCGTCGGGGGTGCGCAGGTTCCGCTGACGGGCCCAGGAGACGGGAAACGGCCTCCACGCGCGCGTGGAGGCCGTTTCCGTGGGACGGACGGGTGCCCGGCTACGGCTTGAGCACCAGTGTGTCGCTCGTGCTCTCGTCGACGGCCTTCTTCGAGAAGGACCACGGCAGCAGTTCGCCGTCGGCCCACTTGTCGGTCTGGTCGGTGTAGTGGGCGCTGTAGGCGTGTCCGGAGGCGCCGGTGAGGTTGATCCAGCGGGACTTGTCGAGGTCACCGAGGTTGACCACCATCCGCATGGACGGCACCCAGATCACCCCGTAGCCGCCGGCCGCGTTCCAGCCGGAGGCGTTGACCGCCGCCTCGCCGCCGCTGAGCTTCCAGGGGCCGCGGTTGAGGGCGTACTTCAGGAAGCCGGGGCCCTCGGTGCCCAGGGTCTGGTTCTTCAGGAACAGGCGGTGCAGCCGGCCCCAGTTCCAGGTGTCGATGTCCTTGCCGAGCTTGGCGGTCAGCTCCCAGCGGGCGTCGATCATGGCGCGCTTGAACAGGTCGTCGCGGTTGTGGTCGGCGCCCTTGCGGGTGCCGTTGGCGGGCGTCGACCACCAGTCGCTCTTCGGCTTGTCCATCAGGTTGCGCACCACCTCGAACCAGCGGTCGCCGCCGTCCGGCTGCGCCTGGCCGGGGTCGCGCTGGCCGCACTCGCGGACCTTGTTGGTCTCGTCCGCCGGGCCGGTGGTGTTGACCGGGTCGACCCACAGGCACTGGCCCTCGACCCGCAGCTCCTTGGGCAGCTTGTTGCCGAAGGCGAGCTTGAGGATGTTGCGCCAGACGGCGTTGAAGTACGCGGCGGCGGCCGAGTCGGCGTCCTGGGTGTAGTCCCAGCCCTCCAGCAGCTTCTGCGCCTCGCGGACGTCCTTGTCGGCGACGTCGATCTTCAGCAGCTGGGGCACGAGCAGCTTGGCCATCTCGCTGCTGTTGTCCAGCTGCATCTGGCGCATGTCGTCCGTGGAGATCTTGCCGCCGTCCTTGATCTTCTGCTCGATCAGGGAGGTGATGCGCTGGCTGCGGGCGCCGTAGCCCCAGTCCGTGGTGAGCGTGTACGGGTACTTGTCCTCGTCGACGACGGCCTGGTTGGCGGTCACGATGTAGCCGCGCTCCGGGTCGTACTCGTAGGGCAGCTCGTCCTGGTCGATGTACTCGCCGGTCCAGCGGTACTTGGAACTCCAGCCCGGCGCCGGGACCGAACCGTCGTGGCCCTCGGCGCGCACCGGGATCCGGCCGGGCAGTGTGTAGCCGATGTGCTCGCTGTCGGCGTAGACCAGGTTCTGCGAGGGCACGTCGAACAGGGCGGCGCCCTCGCGGAACTCGTCCCAGTTCTGCGCCCGGTCGATGGCGAAGACGGCGTCCATGGTGGTGCCCGCCTCCAGCGCGGTCCAGCGCAGGGCGACGCCGTAGCCGTCGCCGCGGTCGGGCGCGGAGCTGTCGACGGTCGCCTTCTTGCCGGTCTTCACCAGCTCGTCGTCGCGGTCGGAGAGCAGGGGCCCGTTGTTGGTCTCGCGGACGACGATCTTCTTGGAGTCACCGCCGGCGACCTTGATGGTCTCCTCGCGCGTCTCGAAGGGGACCACCTTGCCGTCGTACTGGTAGCCCTCGCCGGTGATCTTCTCCAGGTAGAGGTCGGTGACGTCGGCGCCGGAGTTGGTCAGGCCCCAGGCGATCTCCTGGTTGTGGCCGATGACCACGCCGGGCATGCCCGCGAAGGTGTAGCCGGCCACGTCGTAGCGGCACTTGTCGGAGACGGTGCGGCAGTGCAGGCCCATCTGGTACCAGACGGACGGCAGGGACGGCGACAGGTGCGGGTCGTTGGCCAGCAGCGGCTTGCCGGTGATGGTGTGCTTGCCGGAGACGACCCACGAGTTGGAGCCGATGCCGTTGCCGTTCACGCCGACGGCGGTGGGGACGTTGTCCAGGACGTCCTGGAGGCCGGCCAGTTGGCCCTGGAGGGCGCTGCCGGAGCCGGTGCCCGTGCCCGTGCCAGTCCCCGTCCCGGCCCCCGTGCCGTCGCCGCCGTCCGACGAGCCGCCGTCGCCGCCGTCGAAGGTCTGCGTCAGCTCGTCGTACTGGCCCTCCTGGACGATCGCCTTGTTGCGGTCGTACGGGTACGCCGGGTACAGGTCGGCGATCTGCTTCGGGCCGAGGCGGCTGGTCATCAGCGCCCGGTCGATCTCGTCCTGCATGTTGCCGCGCAGGTCCCAGGCCATCGCCTTGAGCCAGGCCACCGAGTCGACCGGCGTCCACTCCTGGGGCTTGTAGTCGTTGGTGAACCCGAGGGCCGCGTACTCCAGGGAGATGTCCGCGCCGTCCTTGCCCTTCAGGTAGGCGTTGACGCCCTTGGAGTACGCCTGGAGGTACTTCTTGGTGGAGTCCGACAGCTTCTCGTCGTACTCCTTCTTCGCCACCCGGTGCCAGCCCAGGGTGCGCAGGAACTCGTCGTTGTCGACCTGCCCCTTGCCGAACATCTCCGACAGGCGCCCCGCGGTCATGTGCCGGCGGACGTCCATCTCGTAGAACCGGTCCTGCGCCTGGACGTAGCCCTGCGCCATGAACAGGTCCTCCTCGGTGGAGGCGTAGATCTGCGGGATGCCGTACCCGTCGCGCTTGACGTCGACCGGACCCGACAGGCCGTCCAGCGTGATCGAACCCTTGGTCTGCGGGAAGGACGCGCGGACGGTGCTGATCGACCAGTACGCCCCGTAGGCGAGGCCGCCGACGAGGGCCAGGACCAGCACGAGGACGAGCAGGCGGCCCTTGCGCCCCTTGCGCCCCTTCTTCCTGCCGGACGTGCCGGGCTGCTGACCCGTGGAGGCGGTGGTGGTGGGGGGCATCGCTGTCCTTGCTGTCCTAACACGAGCGGCAGGGGCGGGCTGTGCTTCGTACGGAGCGCCGGGCGCGGAACGCCGAGCGCTGGAGCAACTGTAGGCGCAGGCCCGGCTCCGCCTTGACGCGGAGTCGGGTACCGGGACGCACGGGCGTTCGATCTTGCCAAGCCGAGCGTCAAGAAAGCGTCAAGAGTTAGGTAAGGTAACGAAGTAGTTGCCCGCAGAACATGGCGGATTCGTGTGCCATGGGTGGTGCGCCGGTGCACGCCTCGCGCGTAAGCCGCGCGCGCCGGGCGGGCACGCTCATCCGCGCTGTGATTCACGCTGTGCGCCAGGGAAGGGAACGGCCGCTGACTGTCCACCACCTCAACCAGCTCCTGCTCGTCTGCTCGCTCGTCCTGCTCATCGCCGTGGCGGCGGTCCGGATCTCCTCGCGCAGCGGGCTCCCCAGCCTGCTCGTCTACCTGGCCATCGGCATCGCCATGGGCCAGGACGGCATCGGCGACATCCAGTTCGACAACGCCGAACTGGTCCAGGTCATCGGCTACGGGGCGCTCGTCGTGATCCTGGCCGAGGGCGGGCTCGGCACGAAGTGGAAGGAGGCGAAACCGGCGCTCCCGGCCGCCTCCGCGCTGGCCCTGGGCGGTGTAGCGGTGAGCGTCGGCGTGACCGCGGCGGGCGCGCACTACCTGACCGGCCTCGAATGGCGGCAGGCCCTGATCGTCGGGGCCGTGGTCTCCTCCACGGACGCCGCGGCCGTCTTCTCCGTGCTGCGCCGGATTCCGCTGCCCAAGCGGATAACGGGCACGCTGGAGGCCGAGTCCGGCTTCAACGACGCCCCCGTGGTCATCCTCGTGGTCGCCTTCTCCACGGCCGGACCGATCGAGCACTGGTACGTGCTCATCGGCGAGATCGCCCTGGAACTGGCCATCGGCGCGGCCATCGGACTCGCGGTCGGCTGGCTGGGCTCGTGGGGACTGAAGCACGTCGCGCTGCCCGCCTCCGGCCTCTACCCCATCGCCGTCATGTCGATCGCCATCGCCGCCTACGCCGCCGGCGCCATGGCCCACGGCAGCGGCTTCCTCGCCGTCTACCTCGCCTCGATGGTCATGGGCAACGCCCGGCTGCCGCACTGGCCCGCCACCCGGGGCTTCGCCGACGGACTCGGCTGGCTCGCCCAGATCGGCATGTTCGTCCTGCTCGGCCTGCTGGTCACCCCGCACGAGCTGGGCGACGACATCCTGCCCGCCCTGGTCATCGGACTGGTCCTCACCATGGTGGCCCGCCCGCTGAGCGTCGTGCTGTGCCTGGTGCCGTTCCGGGTGCCGTGGCAGGAGCAGGCCCTGATGTCGTGGGCCGGGCTGCGCGGCGCGGTGCCCATCATCCTGGCGACGATCCCCATGGTGGAGGGCGTCGCGGGCAGCCACCGCATCTTCAACATCGTCTTCGTGCTGGTCGTCGTCTACACCCTGGTGCAGGGCCCGACGCTGCCGTGGCTGGCGCGCAAGCTGCGCCTGGGCAAGGGGGACGAGGCGGCCGACCTAGGCATCGAGTCGGCGCCCCTGGAGCGGCTGCGCGGGCACCTGCTGTCCGTGACCATCCCCGAGGGTTCGAAGATGCACGGCGTCGAGGTCAACGAGCTGCGGCTGCCCACCGGGGCCGCCGTCACCCTGGTGGTCCGCGACGGGACCTCCTTCGTACCGCTGCCGACCACGGGCCTGCGCCGCGGCGACGAACTCCTGGTGGTCGCCACCGACCCCGTCCGGGACGCCGCCGAGGCACGGCTGCGCGCGGTCGGCCACGGCGGCAAGCTGGCCGGCTGGCTGGGCACCGGAGGCGCCGAGGGCGCTCGCAGGGGTCGCGGGTGACCGGGTGAAGGGTGCCCACTTTCACAGGCCGCGCCGGTCCTGCTCCCTGTAGGATGAAGGCCGCACCTGATCGAACCACCTCTGTCTGAAGCAGAGCTGGCGCGACCGTATGGCGGCCGGATCGCCCCCTCATCCACGCGGGCTCCGGCATCTACCGCAGTCCGCGCAAGTGGACAGCTCTCGGCGCTCCCGCACGACGCCCACACGCGAGGCGGGACCGCGCTACCAGGCGGCAGAAAGGCACGGGCCGTGGCATCCACGGTCACCCGTCCGGGATACGGACAGCTGCTGCGCACCCGCGGCGCCTGGACGTTCCTGCTCCCCGGCTTCGCGGCACGCCAGCCGTTCGCCATGCTCACCCTCTCCATCGTGCTGCTGGTGCAGCACACCACCGGCTCCTACGGCGTGGCCGGCGCCGCCGCGGCCGTCACCGGTGTCTCCATGGCCGTCTTCGCCCCGTACAGCGGCCGGCTCGCCGACCGCTACGGGCAGCGCGCCGTGCTGCTGCCCGGCGTGCTGGTGCACGCGGCGTCCGGCCTGACCCTGACCGTCCTCGCGCTCGCGGACGCGCCCCTGTGGGCGCTGTTCCTCGCCGCGGTGCCCACCGGTGCGTCGGTGCCGCAGGTCGGGCCCATGGTGCGGGCCCGCTGGGCCGCGCGGCTCAAGGACTCCCCGCTGATGAGCACGGCGGCCGCCTTCGAGTCCGTCACCGACGAGCTGACCTTCGTCCTCGGCCCCCTGCTGGCGACCGCCCTGTGCACCGCCGTCGACCCCGCCGCGGGCCTGGTCACGGAGGCCGCGCTCACCCTGGTGGGCGGTCTGCTGTTCGCCGCGCGCAAGAGCAGCCAGCCCGTCGTGGGTGGCGCCGGCGACGGGCACGCGCGCGTGGAGCACGTTTCCGCGCTGCGGGTGCCCGGCGTACGGGTCCTGATCGTCGTCTTCCTGGGCATCGGGTCCGTCTTCGGCGGCATGCAGGTGTCGCTGGCGGCCTTCACCGAGTCGATCGGCGAGCCCGGTCTGAACGGCGTCCTGTACGGCGTCTTCGCGGCGGGCAACATGATCTCCGGCCTGGCCTGCGGCGCCATCGCCTGGAAGGCGGCCCCGCAGCGGCGCCTGCTGGTCGGTTACGCCGCCCTCGCGCTGACCGCGTCCGGCCTGTGGGCCGCGCACTCGGTGCTCGTGCTGGCCGGCCTCGGCCTGCTGGTCGGCATGTGCATCGCGCCCGCCATCGTCACCGGCTACACCCTGGTCGAGGGCCTGGTCCCGGCGGGCGCCCGTACCGAGGCCTTCACCTGGCTGACCGGCGCCGTCGCGCTGGGCCAGGCGGCGGCCGTGACCGTCGCCGGACAGCTGGAGGACCGCTTCTGGGACGGCGCCGGATTCCTGGTGCCGATGGGCGGCACGGTCCTGGCGCTGGTGGTCCTGGTGGCGCTGCGCTCGCGGCTGGCGACCCGGCCCTCCGGCCGCACGGTCGCACGTGGTGTCGGTCACCGCGCGCCCGCCACAGTGGACTGATCCCGAGGAATAGGTCACTATAGACCGTCGTTAGCACTCATCGAGTGAGAGTGCCAGGAGGAAGACAGTGCCGACGTACCAGTACCAGTGCACCGAGTGCGGCGAGGGCCTCGAGGCGGTGCAGAAGTTCACCGACGACGCCCTCACCGAGTGCCCGAACTGCCAGGGACGCCTGAAGAAGGTCTTCTCGGCCGTCGGCATCGTCTTCAAGGGCTCCGGCTTCTACCGCAACGACAGCCGCGGCAGCTCGTCCAGCAGCTCGCCGGCGTCGTCGTCCTCGAAGGCGGCCTCGTCCTCGGCTTCCTCGTCCTCCTCGGACTCGGGTTCGTCCTCGACGTCCTCGGCGTCCTCCTCGGGTTCCGGCAGCTCCGCCGCGGGCTCCACCGCCGCGTAGCGGCCGGCTCCCCGGCCGGCTCCCCCGCCCGCGCGGGACCCGTTTCTTACGAGACCCTGTCGTCGTCCGGCGACGGGGTCCTCGGCGTTGTGCGGGGCGGTTAGGGTGCGGACATGGCGAACAAGGTGAAGGCCGAGAACGCGCGGGCCGAGCATGTGCGGGCCGAAATCGGTGTGATCGGCGGCTCCGGGTTCTACTCGTTCCTCGACGACGTCACCGAGGTCCGGGTGGACACCCCCTACGGGCCGCCCAGCGACTCCCTCTTCGTCGGCGAGGTCGCCGGCCGACGGGTCGCCTTCCTCCCCCGGCACGGCCGCGGCCACCATCTGCCGCCGCACCGGATCAACTACCGCGCCAATCTGTGGGCGCTGCGCTCCGTGGGTGCCCGCCAGGTCTTCGGTCCGTGCGCGGTCGGCGGACTGCGCCCCGAGTACGGGCCGGGCACGCTGCTGGTGCCGGACCAGTTCGTCGACCGCACCCGGTCCCGCCCGTCGACCTACTTCGACGGGCTGCCGATGCCCGACGGCACCGTGCCCAACGTGGTCCACGTGTCACTGGCCGACCCGTACTGCCCCACCGGCCGCGCCGCCGCGCTGAAGGCGGCCCGGGGGCGGGAGTGGGAGCCCGTGGACGGCGGCACCCTGGTCGTGGTCGAGGGGCCGCGCTTCGGGACCCGCGCGGAGTCCCTGTGGCACCGGGCGCAGGGCTGGTCGGTGGTGGGCATGACCGGCCACCCGGAGGCGGCCCTCGCCCGCGAGCTGGAGCTGTGCTACACCTCGCTGACCCTCGTGACCGACCTCGACGCCGGTGCGGAGAGCGGCGAGGGCGTCTCGCACGAGGAGGTGCTGCGGGTGTTCGCGGCGAACGTGGACCGGCTGCGGGGCGTCCTGTTCGACGCGGTGGCCGCCCTGCCCGCGACCGGGGAGCGGGACTGTCCGTGCGGGGCGGCGCTGGGCGGCATGGATCCGGGGATCGCGCTGCCGTAGGGGCACGGAGGGGCACTGAGAGCGGGCGGGCAGGCGCGGAGCACCGGGTTCCGGTGAAGGGAACGCCGCGTTCCGGTGTGGAACACCGGGTTTGGCGCGCGGAACGCCACGTTCCGGTGAGGGAGTTGTCCACAACCGGCCCGTGGTCCACGGGCTCGGGCGGGACGCGGCGAGAAGCCTCATCGTGGGAACGCAAGCCGGTCCCTCGTCACAGGTGGTGGTCACCGTGTTCCCTCCCGCCCTGCCGTCTTCCTCCAACTCCCGTTCCCCCTTCCCCTCCTCTCTTCCGCCCGGCGCCGACGCGCCGCCCACCTGCGAGGTGCCGTACTTCGCCCCGGTGCGGGTGCGCGGCGGACGACGTGCCCTGCACCGGCTCGGGGCGCACCGGCGGCGTGCCCTGGCCGTCGGGCTCGCCGTCACCGCCGCCGCACTGGTGGCGGCGGGCCCGCATCCGGGGGCCGGCGGGCAGGACGCACGGCGGGCTCGGGGACACCCGGTGGCCGATCCGGTGGGCGAGCGGCACGGCACCCGGCTCGTGGCGGCACCGGTGCGCATCGCCGACGCGGACACGGTGCGGCTGCTGAGGCCGGGCGACCGGGTCGACGTGGTCGCGACCGGCGACGGCGGTACGGGGGACACCTCCGTGATCGCGCGCGGGGTGCGGGTGGCGAAGGTGCCGGAGCCCGTGGCGGAGCCGGCGGCGGGCGGGGCGCTGGTCGTCCTCTCGGTACCGCGGGCCACCGCTCACCGGCTGGTCGGCGCGGGTACCACGGAGCGGCTGGCGGTGACTCTGTGCTGAGCCGGTCAAGTCCCTCGTTCGAGGGACCGGATTGGACAGGACGGCCCAACGCTGTCGTAGGTTGCGGAGCGTTTGGTTCCTACACCTTTTCAAGCGAGGAGTGCTCCCACCGTGAGCGAGAAGAACGCGCCGAGCGTCTGGCAGGGCTTCAAGGCCTTCCTGATGCGCGGCAACGTCATCGACCTGGCGGTGGCGGTCGTCATCGGCGCCGCCTTCACCAAGATCGTCAACTCGGTGGTGGACGGAGTCATCAACCCGCTGGTCGGGGCGTTCGGCACGCAGAGCCTGGACGGTTACAGCTCCTGTCTGAAGGGCCCGTGCACCGGGACCGGCGACAGCGCGACGGGCGTGCGGATCCTGTGGGGCTCGGTGCTGGGCGCCACCCTCACGTTCCTGATCACGGCGGCCGTCGTCTACTTCCTGATGGTGCTGCCCATGTCGAAGTACCTGGCCCGGCAGGAGGCCCGCCGCAAGGCGAAGGAGAGCGCCGAGGAGGTCATCGAGGTCTCCGAGCTGGAGGTGCTCAAGGAGATCCGCGACGCGCTGGTCGCCCAGCGCGGTTCGGGACACGACCGCTCGTAACGCCCGGGCGCGCGGCTCACAGGTGGTGGGGCGGCTTCTCGTCGAGGAAGCGCTTCAGGTCGGCCGCGCCGTCGCCCTCGGGCCGCTCGCCCCAGCCGCGGTCGGTGTCGTCCGAGCTCTGCTGGTCCAGCGGGTCGTCGAAGACCAGCGCGGGCCTGGGCGCACGGGGCTCGGACTCGGGGGTGGCACTCATGCCTCCAGGGTACGGCCCACCTGGTGGACGACGTCCCCTCCGTCCGGCTCGTCCCGGCGGCGAGGGCGGTCCGCGAGCACGCCCGCTCCGTCTCTGCTGTGCTGGGAGCCATGATGTCCAGTCCCTCCTCCGCAAGCGCGCCCGCCGGGCCGCCGCCCGACGGCCACCCTCCGGTGCGCCGGCTGAAGGCCCGCCACCGGCACGAACAGCATCGCGTCGCCACACCGCTGGAGCTGTTCTTCGACCTCTGCTTCGTCGTCGCCATCGCCCAGGCGGGCGTCCAGCTGGTGCACGCCGTCGCCGAGGGACATGCCGGCGAGGGCGTCCTCAACTACGCGATGGTCTTCTTCGCCATCTGGTGGGCGTGGATGAACTTCACCTGGTTCGCCTCGGCGTACGACAACGACGACGCCCTCTACCGGGTGGTCACGCTGGTCCAGATCGCCGGGGTGCTGGTCCTGGCGGCCGGGGTCTCCCGGGCCTTCGAGGACCACGACTGGGCGGCCGTCGTCATCGGTTACGTGATCATGCGGGTCGCCATGGCGGCGCAGTGGCTCAGGGCGGGCCGGTCCGCCGCGCCGCCGGAGAGCACCATGGCCCGGACCTACTCGGCCGGCGTGCTGCTCTGCCAGATCGGCTGGCTGGGGCTGCTGTTCCTGCCGGAGGGCGGCCGCGGCTGGCTGTTCGTGGTGATGGTGGTGCTGGAGCTGTGCGTGCCGGCGTTCGCCGAGCGCAAGCACACGTCGTCCTGGCATCCGCACCACATCTCCGAGCGGTACGGGCTGCTCACGATCATCGTGCTCGGCGAGACGATCGCGGCGGCCACCGTGGCGGTGAAGTCGGGCATCGAGGAGAACGACGCGCTGGGCGAGGTGCTCCCGATCGCGGCCGGCGGACTGCTGATCGTCTTCGCGGCCTGGTGGATCTACTTCGTCGTGCCCGTCCACAGCTACCTGCGGTCCAGCAGACAGTCCTTCCTGTGGGGTTACGGCCACTACCTGGTGTTCTCCTCGGCGGCGGCGATCGGGGCGGGACTGGAGGTGGCGGTGGAGCAGGCCGTGGGAAAGGCACACGTCTCGACGCTCGCGGCGTCCTTCGCGGTGACCCTGCCGACGGCGGTGTTCCTGCTCACGGTGTGGGCGCTGCACGCGCGGCACTTCAAGGTGGGCCTCGCCGAGCAGCTCGTGCTGCCCACGGCCGCGGTCCTGGTGCTCGGCTGCACCTTCCTGGGCGGCGCGGCGGTGCTCGTGGCGGGGATCGTGCTGGCGCTCGCCGTCGCGGCCGGGGTGACGCTGACCGCGCGGCGGACCGAACGGGAGCGGCGGACGGCGGCACCGGCCGCCTGAGCCGCGGCTCCCCCGCCGGTGCCGGCCACCGACACCCCGCCGTCGGCGACCGAGGTTCCGTCGCCGGCGGCTGGACGAGACTGGGGGCATGACAGCTGACGCATTGACGGATGTCGCCGGTCTGCGGGTGGGGCACGCGACGCGGGCCGGGGACGGGTGGCTCACGGGGACCACGGTGGTGCTCGCGCCGGAGGGCGGGGTGGTCGCCGGGGTGGATGTACGCGGCGGCGGTCCCGGCACCAAGGAGACCGACGCCCTCGATCCGCGCAACCTCGTGCAGAAGGTCCAGGCGGTGGTGCTGACCGGCGGCAGCGCCTACGGACTCGACGCGGCCTCGGGTGTGATGGCCTGGCTGGAGGAGCGGAGGCGCGGGGTGCGGGTCGGTCCCGACCCGGCGCACGTGGTGCCGGTGGTGCCCGCGGCCTGCGTCTTCGACCTGGGACGCGGGGGCGACTTCCGGGCCAGGCCGGACGCCGCCACCGGGTACGCGGCGGCGGAGGCGGCGTCCGCGAGCACGCCGGGTGCCACGGTGCCCGAGGGGTGCGTCGGGGCGGGCACGGGTGCCGTGGTCGGCACGCTGAAGGGCGGGGTGGGCACCGCGAGCACCGTGCTGGAGTCGGGGATCACGGTGGCGGCGCTGGTGGTGGCCAACGCGGCGGGGTCGGTGACGGATCCGGAGACGGGGGTGCTGTACGGGGAGTTGTTCCGGGGCGGGCGGGTGGAGTACCCGGCGCCGGACGTGCACGAGGCGGCGGGGCGGCGGCTGGCCGAGCTCGCGGCGAGGAACGCGCCGCCGCCGCTGAACACCACGCTCGCCGTGGTCGCCACCGACGCCGACCTGTCCAAGGCGCAGGCGCAGAAGCTGGCCGGCACCGCGCACGACGGCATCGCGCGTGCCGTGCGGCCCGTGCATCTGCTCAACGACGGCGACACGGTGTTCGCGCTGGCGACCGGGGAGCGTCCGCTCGACGCCGGGCAGCCGCTCGCGCTGAACGAGGTGCTGGCGGCGGGCGCGGACGTGGTGACGCGCGCGATCGTGCGGGCGGTCCGGGCGGCCGGGCCGGTGGACGGTCCGGGCGGGGCCTGGCCGTCGTACGGGCAGCTGTACGGGGGCAGTTGACTCGTCCGCGTTGCGATTGTCCGGGTTTTGTCACGTGTCGGCGTTCCGGGCGGCCGGTGGGAACCCCACGAGCCGCCGGGGCCCTCTACACGGCTGAAGCGAACACCGCACAACACCTGAACCTGGAGCAGCCCGTGACAACGCCGGACATAGCCACGCGGCGCGTACTGGGGGCCTGTGCCGCCCTGGTGGTCGGCGCCCTCACCCTCACCGCCTGCGGCGGAAGCGCCAGCGCCGACGACAAGAAGGACGGCAAGGGCGGTGCCGGGGCCGCCGACACCTCGGTCGCGAAGCTCGTGATCTCGGCCAAGGACGGGTCGACCGGCGCCTCGATCAACTCGACCGGTGTGAAGGTCAGCGACGGCAGGCTGACCGAGGTGCGGATGACCGTGGCGGAGACGGGTGCCGCGGTGCCGGGCACGGAGTCCGGCGACGGCAGCAGCTGGAAGCCGAAGGAGCAGCTGGAGCGGGGGACGAAGTACCGGATCACGGCACGGGCGGAGGACGGCGACGGCCGCCCGGCGGCGGCCGACTCGGTCTTCACGACCGTCTCCTCGGCGAACAGCTTCGTCGGTACGTACACCCCGGACGGCGGCAGCACGGTCGGGGTGGGGATGCCGGTGTCGTTCACCTTCGACAAGGCGATCACCGACCGGAAGAGCGTGCAGTCGCACATCACGGTCACCTCCAGCAGCGGGCAGGAGGTGGTCGGGCACTGGTTCGGCGCGCAGCGGCTCGACTTCCGGCCCGAGCAGTACTGGAAGGCCGGTTCCAAGGTCACGATGAAGATCGACCTGGACGGGGTGGAGGGCGCGAACGGCCTCTACGGCGTGCAGAAGAAGACCGTCACCTTCACCGTGGGCCGCGCGCAGGTCTCCACGGTGGACGTGAACACGCAGACCATGACGGTGGTGCGGGACGGCAAGACGCTCAAGTCGGTGCCGATCTCGGCGGGCAGCGCCGCGAACCCGACGTACAACGGGCAGATGGTGATCTCGGAGAAGTCCGAGCAGACGCGGATGAACGGCTCGACGGTCGGCTTCGGCGGCGAGTACGACATCCCGGACGTGCCGCACGCGATGCGGCTGAGCCAGTCGGGCACCTTCATCCACGGCAACTACTGGTACAGCCGCGGCAATCCGCCCTTCGGCTCCCAGGGCACCAGCCACGGCTGCGTCGGCCTGGCGGACGTCCAGGGCGCGCAGGGCGACACCCCGGGCAAGTGGTTCTTCGACAACTCGCTCGTCGGGGACGTCGTGGTCGTCAAGAACTCCCCGGACGACACGATCGCTCCGGACAACGGCCTCAACGGCTGGAACATGCCGTGGAGCGAGTGGATCGCCGGAAGTGAGGCCTGACTCGCCTCTGAGCAGGGTTTTTTGACGGTTTCTCGGGCCGCGCGGAAACTTTTCGCGCGGCCCCCGCGTTTTTCGTGCGTACGTTTTCTCGGTTCCCGGACATGATGTCCGACCGAGGGGCTACGGTATGCACCCACAAGGTGACATGCAGCAACGCCGGGAGAAACCTTGAGCGTTCCGTACGAGACGTCAGCGTACGAACCACCCGAGTCGCCCGAGTCTCCAGAGGAGCACCTCATGCGGCTGCTCGGGCGCGCCCTGAACTCGTTCGAGCTGCCCGACGAGACGATACGGCGACTGGACTGCGCGCTGGCGCACGACGGTTCCCTGCACTCCGCGCACCACAGTGCGGGGCTGCACCGCGAGACCTACCGGCACACCTGGCTGCTCGCCGACGGCTCGGCGCTCACGCTCTGGGAGCTGGTCCACAACACCACCCCGGGCGGCGAGCCGCAGCACGAGGTCTATGTGGACGAGGAGGAGCTGCGCACCGCCGGCTCCCGGCTGGCGCTGCCGCCCGACGCCCCCGACTTCGAGCTGCCGGCGCAGGTGCAGGTGCAGGTGCAGCTGTCGCCCGTCCCCGCCCCGCGGCACGCCTACGTCCCCGACGCCTCCGCGGACCACGCCCGCCGGCTGCTGCGCCGCGCGGAGAACGCGGACCGGCCCGACGCCGCCCTCGCCGACCGGCTGTCGACGGCGTGCGGGCACCAGATCGTCCAGGCCTTCGGCGGTCCGGGCCGCGCGGGCCGCGCCCGGATCGGCTTCTCGCTCTACGAGCACGCGTTCCTGCTGCGCGACGGCGTGGAGGTCTCCCTGTGGGAGGTCGAGCACACGGCCACGCCGGACGGGCGCCACATGTGCGAGGTGTACGACAGCGAGGACACGGCCCGCCGGGCGATGGAGCGGCGCGCGGCACAGGTCTCCCCGTAGCGCGCCCCGCTCCCCCGCGGGCCGTCGTGGCCTGCCTTACGCGGCCACCGGCTGCTGGGCGCCCGGCGTCGTCGGCGCCGACGGGTCCGCGCCCCCGCCCGGGCCCTGGGCGGCCGTGCCCGTCACCGGCTTGCGCAGGCCCTTGAGGACGATCACCAGGGCCGTGGTGACACAGACACCGGCCGCGATGGCGACCAGGTAGAGCAGCGGGTTGCCGATCAGCGGGACCACGAAGACGCCGCCGTGCGGGGCGCGCAGCGTCGCGCCGAAGGCCATCGACAGGGCGCCGGTGAGCGCGCCGCCCACCATGGAGGACGGGATGACGCGCAGCGGGTCGGCCGCGGCGAACGGGATCGCGCCCTCGGAGATGAAGGATGCGCCCAGGACCCAGGCGGCCTTGCCGTTCTCCCGCTCGGCGGCGTTGAAGAGCCGGCCGCGCACCGTGGTGGCCAGGGCCATCGCCAGCGGCGGGACCATGCCGGCCGCCATCACCGCCGCCATGATCTTCATCGCCGAGTCGCTGGGGCTGGCGACCGCGATGCCCGCGGTGGCGAAGGTGTAGGCGACCTTGTTGACCGGGCCGCCGAGGTCGAAGCACATCATCAGGCCGAGCAGCGCGCCGAGCAGGACGGCGTTGGCGCCGGACAGTCCGTTCAGCCAGTCGGTCATCCCCTCCTGCGCGGACGCGATGGGCTTGCCGATCACGACGAACATCAGGAACCCGACGACCGCCGCCGAGACGAGCGGGATCACCACCACCGGCATGATGCCGCGCAGCGCCTTCGGTATCGGCACCCGCTGGATCGCCAGCACCACCGCACCGGAGATCAGCCCGGCCGCGAGACCGCCGAGGAAGCCGGCGTCGATGGTGAGCGCGATCGAGCCGCCGACGAAGCCGGGGACCAGGCCCGGTCGGTCGGCCATGCCGTAGGCGATGTATCCGGCCAGCACCGGGACGAGGAAGGCGAAGGCCACGCCGCCGATCTGGAAGAGCAGCGCCGCCCAGCTGTCCGCCTGGGTCCACGCGAAGTGGTCCATCACGGAGGGTGCCTTGTTGATCTCGTAGCCGCCGATCGCGAAGCCCAGGGCGATCAGCAGACCGCCCGCGGCGACGAAGGGGACCATGTAACTGACGCCGGACATCAGCCACTTGCGGAGCTTGGTGCCGTAGCCCTCGCCGGACTCGCCGCCGCGCTCGACGGGTGTGGCACCGGCCGCCGGCGCCGCGCCCGGGGACGCGGAGGTGGTCTCGCCGCGGGCCGCCTTGTCGCGGACCTCGCCGATCAGCTCGCCGGGCCGGTTGATGGCCGCCTTGACGCCGGTGTCGACGGTGGGCTTCCCGGCGAAGCGGTCCTTGTCGCGCACGGCCACGTCGTGGGCGAGGATCACGCCGTCCGCCGCCGCGATCACCGCCGGGTCGAGCCGGGTGAACCCGGCCGAGCCCTGGGTCTCGACGACGACTTCGACGCCTGCCTCGCGGCCCGCGTTCTCCAGGGACTCGGCCGCCATGTAGGTGTGCGCGATGCCGGTGGGGCAGGAGGTGACGGCGACGATCCGGAAGGGGCGCTCGGGCCCGGCGGAGTCCTGGCCGGTGCTGCCCGGGGCGGTCTCGGCGGAGGCCGCCGCCGAGACCGCCCCGGTGTCCGCGGTGTCCTCCGTGGTGCCCTCGGGGGTGTCACCGGGCGCCGGTTCCTCCCCGCGGATCAGCGCGGCGGCGCCGGCCGCGTCGCCCGCCGAGCGCAGCGCGGCGGTGAACTCGGCGTTCATCAACTGCCGGGCCAGCGAGGAGAGGATGGTCAGGTGGGCGTCGTCGGCGCCCGCCGGAGCGGCGATCAGGAAGATCAGGTCGGCCGGCCCGTCCGCCGCGCCGAAGTCGACGCCGGCCGTGCTGCGGCCGAAGGCGAGCGTCGGCTCGGTGACGTGCTCGCTGCGGCAGTGCGGGATGCCGATGCCGCCGTCGAGACCGGTCGGCAGCTGCGCCTCACGGGCGGCCACGTCGGCGAGGAAGCCCTCCAGGTCGGTCACCCGGCCCAGGGCGGCCATCCGCTCCGCGAGGGCGCGCGCCGCCGCTTCCTTGGTGTCGGCGGACAGGTCGAGGTCGACCAGATCCGCGGTGATCATGTCGCTCATCGCGGGCTCCTTAGCTCGCGTATCGCCCGGAACGTGGGGTGAGGGGCGGGGACGGGGAGGGGGACGGGGGCACAGCGGTGGCGGCCGGAGCCGTGGGACGGGTCGTGAGCGGGACCGGTGATCACGACGCCGGCTCCTTCAGTACGAGGTTCACGGGTACGTTGGCCGTGACCGTCACGGCGGCCGGGTCCAGGTCGCCCGGCGTCGGCATCACGCTGCCGGGCAGCTGGACGGCGGCGGCGCCGTGCGCGACGGCGGAGGCGAGGGCGCCGGGACCCGTCCCGCCGGCGACGAGGAAACCGGCGAGGGAGGAGTCCCCGGCGCCGACGTTGCTGCGTACGGTGTCCACGCGGGCGGTGCCGAACCAGGTGCCCGCGTCGTCCACCAGCAGCTGCCCGTCGGCGCCCAGGCTGGCGAGTACGGAACGGGCGCCCAGCTCGCGCAGTTCCTCGGCGGCCTTCACGGCGTCGCCGAGCGTGGCCAGCGGGCGCCCGACGGCCTCGGCCAGCTCCTCCGCGTTCGGCTTGACCACGTCGGGCCGCTCGCGCAGGGCCCGCAGCAGGGCCGGTCCCGAGGTGTCCAGGGCGATGCGCACCCCGGCGGCGTGGGCCCGGGCGACCAGGTCGGCGTACCAGGAGGGGGCGAGTCCGCGGGGCAGGCTGCCGCAGCAGGCGATCCAGTCGGCGCCGGGCGACTGCCGCCGTACGGTCTCCAGGAGCAGTTCCCGTTCGGCCGGGGAGAGTTCGGGGCCCGGCGCGTTGATCTTGGTCAGTACGCCGTCGGCCTCGGCGAGCGCGATGTTGGAGCGGGTGGGACCGGTGATCGGCACCGGTGCGACCTCGATGCCCTGCGCGTCGAGCAGGTCGGCGACGAGTGCGCCGGGCGCCCCGCCCAGCGGCAGCACCGCGACGGTGCGCTGCCCGGCGGCGGTCACCGCGCGCGAGACGTTCACGCCCTTGCCGCCGGGGTCGACCCGTTCGCCGGTGGCGCGGACGACCTCGCCTCGGTCCAGGGAGGGCACCTCGTAGGTGCGGTCCAGGGACGGGTTGGGGGTGACGGTCAGGATCATGCGCGTACCACTTCCGTGCCGGCGCGCTCGATGTCGCCCGCGTCCTCGGGGGTCAGTCCGGTGTCGGTGATCAGCAGGTCCACGTCGCCCAGGGCGCCGAAGCGGGCGAAGTGCTCCTGGGCGTACTTGGAGGAGTCGGCGAGCAGCACCACGCGCCGGGCGGCGGTCAGGGCGGCCCGCTTGACGGCGGCCTCGGCGAGGTCGGGGGTGGTCAGCCCGTGCTCCACGGAGAAGCCGTTGGCCGCCACCACGGCCACGTCGGCGCGGATCTCGCCGTACGCGCGCAGCGCCCAGGCGTCCACGGCGGCGCGCGTACGGTGCCGCACGCGCCCGCCGACGATGTGGAGCTGGATGCCCGGGTGGTCGGCGAGGCGGGCCGCGATGGGCAGGCTGTGGGTGACCACGGTCAGCGTGGCCTCCGGCGGGATCGCCGCGGCCATGCGGGCCACCGTGGAACCGGCGTCGAGGATCACCGTGCCCTCGGCCGGCAGTTCCGCGAGGGCCGCCCGGGCGATGCGGTCCTTCTCGTCGGCGGCCGTGGACTCGCGCTCGGCGAGGTCCGGTTCGAAGTCGAGCCGCCCGGCCGGGATCGCTCCGCCGTGCACCCGGCGGATCAGGCCCGCGCGGTCGAGCGCCTTGAGGTCGCGGCGGATGGTCTCCGCCGTCACCTGGAACTCCTCGGCCAGCGACACCACGTCCACCCGGCCGCCGTCCCGGGCGAGCCGGAGGATCTCCTGCTGCCGCTCCGGTGCGTACATGACCGTTCACCTCCGACCCATGCCCGAACCTGTGGTTTCTCTCGGAGGCTACGCCCGGTTTTCCGCAATGTAAACCGGAAGCAGAAACATTCGGACTCAAGCAGGCATGAACGGGCATCGGCGTGAAACAAGGCGGGTCCGGCACCTCCGTGCCGGACCCGCCCCGTCCACGTCCCGTCGCGCGTCCGCGGTCTCAGACCAGCGCGGGCTCCTTCTCCTCCGCCCGGTCCTCCGCCGGACCGCCTTCCACGTGCTGGGCCGGCCGCCCGGGCAGCGCGAACATCAGCAGGAAGATGACGGCCAGCACCGCGGCCACCCACCCCAGCGCGTTCTGGAAGGCGTCCACGTAGGCGGGGCCGATGCGGGCGGGGGTGAGGCGGTCGTCCATCGTGCCGAAGAAGACCACCGACACCAGACCGAGCCCGAGCGCGTTGCCCATCTGCTGCACGGTGTTGATGAGCCCCGACGCCGCCCCGGCGTGCTCGCGCGGCACCTGGGAGAGCACCGCGTCGGTCAGCGGCGCGACGATCAGTCCCATGCCGAGCCCCATCACGGCCAGCGGCAGCGCCATCTGCCAGGACGTGATGGCGAGCCCGTAGCGCCCGGACTCCCAGACGTAGAGGAGCACTCCGGCCGCCATCACCAGCGCGCCGGCCTGGAGCACCTTGCGTCCGAACCGCGGGACCAGCTTCTGCACCGAGATCCCGGCCGCCACCGACACGGCGACCGAGAAGGGCACCCCGGTCAGCCCGGCCCGCAGCGGGGTCCAGCCGAGGCCCACCTGCATGTACAGCGTCCAGACCAGGAAGAAGACGCCGAGGCCGACCCCGAAGACCGTCTGCACGGCGATTCCGGCCGCGAAGCTCTTCACCCTGAACAGGGACAGCTCCACCAGCGGCGAACCGTCCCGCGCGCTCTTGCGCCGCTCGTAGGCGACCAGGACCGCGAGGACCACGACCGACCCGGCCATCGAGAGGTGCCCCCACAGCGGCCAGCCCAGCTCCTCGCCCCGGGTGAGCGGGTAGATCAGCATCAGCAGGCCGAGGGTGACCAGCGCGACGCCGACCAGGTCGAGCCGGAGGGCGCGCGGCGCCTTGGACTCGGCGATGAAGCGGCTGCCGAGGACCAGGCCCGCGATGCCGACGGGCAGGTTGATGAGGAAGATCGGCCGCCATTCGAGCCCGAAGAGGTTCCACTCGGTGAGCAGGGCGCCCAGCAGCGGTCCGGAGACGGCGCCGAGTCCGACGATCGCGCCGAACAGCCCGAAGACCTTGCCGCGTTCGTGCGCCGGGAAGGTGGCGTGCACGATCGACAGGACCTGCGGCACCATCAGCGCCGCCATGCCGCCCTGCAGGACGCGGGAGGCGACCAGCATCTCCGGGTTCACGGCGAGGCCGCACAGCGCCGAGGCCAGGGTGAAGCCGCCGATGCCGACGAGGAAGACCCGCTTGCGGCCGTGGATGTCGCCGAGCCGGCCGCCGGTGATCAGACCGGCCGCGAAGGCGAGGGCGTACCCGGCGGTGATCCACTGGATCTGGCTGAACGAGGCGCCCTCGTCCTGCTGGATCGAGGGGATGGCGATGTTGACGATGGTGACGTCCACCAGGTCCATGAACGCCGCGGTCATCACGATGGCGAGGGCGAACCAGCGACGCCGGTCGCCCGTGGCGGGCACGGCGGGCGAGGCGGGCGAGGCGGGCGAGGCGGGCGAGGCGGGCGAGGCGGACGGAACTGGCGGGACGGGAGCCGGGTCCCGGGTCTGCTTGGAGGTCATGGCAGGAACCTAGGAGGCCAATAGGTCTGATCCTGTCCTAGACCTGCGGCATCCTCGAACGCATGACGACGGACACCCCGGCCCGGCTGCTGACGCTCCTCTCCCTCCTGCAGACGCCCCGCGAATGGCCCGGCGGCGAGCTGGCCGCGCGGCTCGGGGTCTCCCGGCGCACGGTGCGGCGGGACATCGACCGGCTGCGCGAACTGGGCTATCCGGTCCAGGCGACGATGGGCGCCGACGGCGGCTACCGGCTGGTGGCGGGCAAGGCGATGCCGCCGCTGGTCCTCGACGACGAGGAGGCGGTGGCCATCGCGGTCGGGCTGCGGGCCGGCGCGGGCCACGCGGTCGCGGGCCTGGACGAGGCGTCGGTGCGGGCCCTGGCCAAGCTGGAGCAGGTGCTGCCGTCCCGGCTGCGGCACCGGGTCACCACGCTCCAGTCCGCGACCACCCCGCTGACCAGCGGAGACGGGCCGAGCATCGCGCCCGAGACGCTGACCGTGATGGCCTCGACGGTGGCCGGGCACGAGCGGCTGCGGTTCGCCTATCGCGCGGCGGACGGCAGCCAGTCGCGGCGCGTGACCGAGCCGTACCGGCTGGTGTCGACGGGGCGGCGCTGGTACCTGGTCGCCTACGACCTCGACCGGGACGACTGGCGGACGTTCCGGGTCGACCGGGTGAGCGAGCCCTTCGCCACGGGGGCGCGGTTCGCCCCGCGGGAGCTGCCGACCGGGGACGCGGCCGAATACCTGCGGCTTTCGATGCAGCGCCGCACCGACTCCTACGAGATCGCGGTCGTCTTCCACGCACCGGCCGAGGCCGTCGCGCCGCTGCTGCCGCACTGGATGGGAACGCCCGAGCCGGTGGACGGCTGCACGTCGTGCGTCGTACGGGCGACCGTCTCCGGCTCGGTGGAGTGGATCGCGGCCCGCCTCGCGACGTCCGGCCTGGACTTCCGCGTCCGCGAACCGGCGGAACTGGTGGACTGCGTACGGGACATGGGCGCCCGCCTGACCCGCGCGACGGAGCCGGACTGACCGCCGGGGTGTCGTCCGGGGATCAGTCCCGTTCCGCGGGGGCTTCTTCCCAGGTGAACTCCCGCAGTACCGCCAGGTTCAGCAGCGCCTGCTCCAGGGGGCTGCGCGCCTCCTGGGAGGACGACGCGGCCCAGTGCTCCGCCGCGACCCGTACGGCGGCGCCCGCGACCGCGGCCGCGAAGTGCAGCCGGGGAGAGGCGGCCAGGCGTGCGGCAACGTTGTCGTCGCCGCCGGACATCCGCGCGGCCAGCGCCTCCACCAGCCGCCGCTCCGTGGAGTGGCAGACCTCCGCCCACACCTTGCGCAGCGCCGGACTGCCCTCGGCCAGGCGGATGAGGACGCGGGCCCCCTCCCAGGACGGCGCCGACACACCGGCGCCCGGGGTCAGCGTGTGCCGCACGGCGTGTTCCAGGGCCGCGGGCGGGGTGAGTTCGGCCGGGGCCTCGCGCACCGCCCGCACCCAGCGCTCGGCGCCCAGGGCGTAGAGCGGGGCGACCGCCTCCTCCTTGGCGGCGAAGTAGCGGTAGAAGGTGCGCGGGGCGACACCCGCCGCCCGCGCGATGTCCTCGGCCCGGGTGGCCCGCAGGCCCTGGCCGGCGAAGAGGCGGGCCGCCGCCCGGGCGATCTCCATCCGGGTCTCGGCCTTGCGCCGCTCGGTCAGGGAGACCGGCTGGACGGGTTCGACCGGCTGGGCCCGTGCGATCGCCTGCACCCGTCCGACCGCCTGGACCCGTCCGACCGGCTGGATCGGCCCGACCAGATCGACCGGATCGGCCGGCCCCGCAGGATCGACCGGCTCAGCGGGGCCGACCGGTTCGGCCGGGCCGACCGGGCCGGGACCGGGAATCGTTGGAAACGTGCTGCTCACTTCGGCAGGCTATGCCGCTGTGGCAGAATCTGCCATCCGGCGGGCCACCCCGGGGTTCAGGTTCGGGGTGGCCCGCCTCCCCGCCCCTGCCCCGGCTCGCGGCCGGCCCGCTCCCGCACGAGAAGGAGCCGGGCTGCGGCGCCCCGGGGGGAGAGGCGCCGAGCCCGGCTCGGGAAGTCCCGGCGCCGGGGGGAGTGCGTCGGGACGTGGTCCGGTGTGTGCTGCGGTGGTGCCGCGGTGACTCGGTGCGAAGCCGTTGCCCGGCCCCCGGCCAACGGGCCCGAACGTCTTGTTCCCGGCCCCCGCGCGTTGAAGCAGCGTTGTACAGCCATGTTTGCGCGGGCTTCGACCACCGGCGTACGCCCCATCCGCCACGTCACGCCCCCGCGTCACGCGGCGGCCGGACCGCACGGCCGGCCGTCGTCCCCACCGCGCTACGCCGCCGCTTCGAAGCCGGTGTCGCGGGCCAGCTTCTTCAGCTCCAGCAGCGCGTGCTTCTCGATCTGGCGGATGCGCTCGCGGGTGAGCCCGTGCTCCTTGCCGACCTCGGTCAGCGTGCGCTCGCGGCCGTCGTCGATGCCGTACCGCATCTTGATGATCGAGGCCGTGCGCGGGTCGAGGCGGCCGATCAGGTCGTCCAGCTCCTCGCTGCGCAGCAGGGTCAGCACCGACTGCTCGGGCGACACGGCCGAGGTGTCCTCCAGCAGGTCGCCGAACTGGGTCTCGCCCTCGTCGTCCACCGACATGTTCAGCGAGACCGGGTCGCGGGCCCAGTCGAGCACGTCGGTGACGCGCTCCGGCGTCGAGCCCAGCTCGGCCGCGATCTCGGCGGGCTCCGGCTCGCGGCCGTGCTCGCGGTTGAACTCGCGCTGCACGCGCCGGATCCGGCCCAGCTCCTCCACCAGGTGGACGGGCAGCCGGATGGTGCGCGACTGGTCGGCGATGGAGCGGGTGATGGCCTGACGGATCCACCAGGTCGCGTACGTCGAGAACTTGAAGCCCTTGCGGTAGTCGAACTTCTCGACCGCGCGGACCAGGCCGGCGTTGCCCTCCTGGATCAGGTCGAGGAGCGGCAGACCGCTGCGCGGGTAACGGCGGGCGACCGCGACGACCAGGCGGAGGTTGGAGCGGATGAAGACGTCCTTCGCCCGCTCGCCCTCGTCGATCAGGGCCTGGAGCTCCTCACGGGTGGCGTCCGCCCCGGTCTCCTCGTAGCCTTCGAGGACCTGCCGCGCGAACACACCCGCCTCGATGGTCTGGGACAGCTCGACCTCCTTGGCGGCGTCTAGCAGCGGTGTCCGGGCGATCTCGTCGAGGTACATGCCGACCAGATCGCGGTCGGCGAGCTCGCCGCCGTTCGCGCGGACGCTGGTTGCCGAGCCGGAGGTCTCGCCGGTGGCGGACTTACGACGGGCGACGGCACGGGTTGCCATGCGTGCTCCCTTGCGATGGTGGTTCAGCGGGTGGTCCGGTGGACGCTCGGGCGCCTTGCGGGGTTGTCTCCGTTGCCTTCGGTCCCTCTCGGGACTCTCCTCGGGTGCCCTGCATCCGATGGAAACAACGACTGGAATCCGGACAGAATTCCCAACCCGCCCCTCAATTTTTCTGATCATGCAGTACCCTGTGCCGCCACACGAGGAGGGGTGAGGATGCCGGGAACCGCGGAGGTCCAGGTCAGACCGGGAGTCGAGGAGGATCTCAAGCCACTCACCGACCTCTACAACCACTACGTACGTGAGACGCCCATCACGTTCGACACCGAGCCGTTCACCCCGCAGGAGCGCCGCCCTTGGCTGCTCTCCCACCCTGAAGACGGCCCGCACCGGCTGAGGGTTGCCACGGACGCGGACTCACAGGAGATTCTGGGGTACGCCACCTCCAGCCCCTACCGCGCGAAGCCCGCCTACGCGACCTCGGTGGAGACCACCGTCTACGTCGCCCCCGGCGCCGGCGGCCGCGGCATCGGCTCGCTGCTCTACACGTCCCTCTTCGCCGCCCTGGCCGGCGAGGACCTGCACCGCGCCTACGCGGGCATCGCCCAGCCCAACGCGGCATCCGCCCGGCTGCACGCCCGCTTCGGCTTCCGGCACGTGGGCACCTACCGGGAGGTGGGCCGCAAGTTCGGGCGGTACTGGGACGTGGCCTGGTACGAGAAGCCGCTCTAGCCGAACTGCACCGACCGCTTGGCCAGCCCCATCCAGAAGCCGTCGATCACCGACCGCCGCGTGTCCAGCTCACCGGCCGCGTCCGCCGCGCCCATGGTCACGAACAGGGGCGCGAAGTGCTCGGTGCGCGGGTGGGCGAGGCGCCCCGCCGGGGACTTGCGGGCGAAGTCGAGCAGCCCGTCCACGTCCCCGCCCTCCAGGGCGCGCCGGCCCCAGTCGTCGAACTCCGCGGACCAGGAGGGGATGCCGCCCTGGCGCAGCGCGGCCAGGTTGTGGGTGAAGAAGCCGGAGCCGATGATCAGCACGCCCTCGTCCCGCAGCGGAGCGAGCCTGCGGCCGGTCTCCATGAGCCGCACCGGGTCGAGGGTCGGCATGGAGACCTGGAGCACCGGGATGTCGGCCTCCGGGTACATCTCGACCAGCGGCACGTAGGCGCCGTGGTCGAGGCCGCGGTCGGGGACGTCCTGCACGGGCGTGCCGGGGGCGCGCAGCAGCTTGCGCACCGACTCGGCGAGCGCGGGTGCGCCGGGCGCCCCGTAGCGCACCTGGTAGTACTGCTCCGGGAAGCCCCAGAAGTCGTAGACGAGGGGGACGGTCCGGGTGGCGCCGAGGGCGAGCGGGGCCTCCTCCCAGTGGGCGGAGACGACGAGGATCGCCTTCGGGCGGGGCAGGTCCGCGGCCCAGGCGGCCAGTTCGCCGGGCCAGACGGGGTCGTCGGCCAGGGGCGGTGCGCCGTGGCTGAGGTAGAGCGCGGGCATGCGCTCAGGAACTGCGGCGGAGGAGGACGCGGAGGAGGAGGTCACGGCTGCTCCATTACTTGAACTCTCAATCTCTATCCACCGTCAACCTACGCCGATTTTGTTTAATGTTCAAGGAAGCGTTTCGTACAGTGGGACACATGAACGACGAACCCCGTTGGCTCACCGCGGAGGAGCAGCTCGTCTGGCGCTCCTACATCGAGGCCGCCACCCTCCTCGAGGACCACCTCGACCGGCAGCTCCAGCGCGACGCGGGCATGCCGCACGTCTACTACGGCCTGCTGGTGAAGCTGGCCGAGTCACCGCGCCGGCGGCTGCGGATGACGGAGCTGGCCAAGTACGCGAAGATCACGCGCTCCCGGCTCTCGCACGCGGTGGCCCGCCTGGAGAAGAACGGCTGGGTCCGCCGCGAGGACTGCCCCTCCGACAAGCGCGGCCAGTTCGCCATCCTCACCGACGAGGGGTACGAGGTGCTGCGCCGGACCGCACCGGGCCATGTGAACGCCGTACGCCAGGCGGTCTTCGACCGGCTGAGCCCGGAACAGCAGAAGTCCCTCGGCGAGATCATGCGGATCGTCGCCGAGGGACTTCAGCCGAGCGAAGCGGGTGCGGACCTGCCCTGGCTGCGCTGAGCGCGCGGCCGGGGCAGGTCCTGGGGAACCGTGCTCACGGGGCGTCCCCTCCCCGTGGGCACGGGTGGAACGGGGCCCGAGCGGGTACCGGGCCGGGCGTCAGTGGGCGACGACCGGCACCGGCAGCTCGTCCTCGGCCGCCTCGCCCGCACCGGAACCGGTGACGGCCTTGCCGCTGCCCGGCCGCCCGGCGTTGACGAAGGTCAGGGCGATCGCGGCCGCCACGACCAGGATGCCGACGGCGAACCAGATCGCGCTGGTGTAGCCCTGCACCTGGCCCTGCAGCTGGACCAGCTGCTGCTGGGACCGGGAGGTGGCGCCCGCGATGTGGTCGGCGATGTACGAGGTGGTCGCCGAGGCGGCGATCGTGTTCAGCAGCGCCGTACCGATCGCGCCGCCCACCTGCTGCGAGGTGTTGACCATCGCGGAGGCGACGCCCGCGTCCCGCGGCTCCACGCCCATGGTGGCCATGGACATGGCCGGCATGAACGCCGTACCCATGCCGAGGCCGAGCAGGAGCATGCCGGGCAGCAGCACACCGGCGTAGGAGGTGTCGACCTCCAGCTGGGTCAGGAACAGCATGCCGACGGCGGCGACCAGGAAGCCGGGGCCCATCAGCAGCCGGGGCGCGACCCGGGTCATCAGGCGCGTGCCGATCTGCGTGGAGCCCGTGATCATGCCCGCGATCATCGGCAGGAAGGCGAAGCCGGTCTTCACCGGCGTGTAGCCCTTCACGATCTGCAGGTAGTAGGTCAGGAAGAGGAACAGGCCGAACATCGCGATGATGGCCAGACCCAGCGAGAGGTAGATCCCGCCCCGGTTGCGCTCGGTGATCACGCGCAGCGGCAGCAGCGGGGCCTTGACCTTGGACTCGACGATCACGAAGGCCAGCAGCAGCACGGCCGAGCCGACGAACATGCCGATCGTCAGCGCGTCGCTCCAGCCGTTGGACTCGGCGCGGGTGAAGCCGTAGACGAGCGCGACCAGACCGAGGGTGGACAGGATCACGCCGGGGATGTCGAGCGGCGAGCGGTTGCGGCCGCCCTTCGGCTCACGGATGACGAAGTACGCACCGGCCGCGGCGACGATGGCGAACGGGATGTTGACGAAGAACGTCCAGCGCCAGTTCAGGTACTCGGTGAGGAAACCGCCGAGGATCAGGCCCACGGCGCCACCGCCACCGGCGATCGCACCGTAGATGCCGAAGGCCTTGGCACGCTCCTTGGCGTCCGTGAACATCACGGCGAGCAGGGAGAGCGCGGCGGGCGCGAGCAGGGCACCGAAGACGCCCTGGAGGGCGCGGGAGCCGAACATCATCGCCTCGTTGGTGGCCGCGCCGCCGAGCGCGGAGGCGACGGCGAAGCCGGCCAGGCCGGTGACGAAGGTGCGCTTGCGGCCCCACAGGTCGGCTATCCGGCCGCCGAACAGCAGCAGACCGCCGAAGGCGAGGGCGTAGGCCGTGACGACCCACTGCCGGTTGCCGTCGGAGATGCCGAGGTCCTGCTGTGCGGAGGGCAGGGCGATGTTCACGATGGTGGCGTCGAGGACCACCATCAGCTGGGCGAGCGCGATGAAGACCAGCGCTTTCCAGCGGCCGGCGTCCGGGGCGCCGGAGACGCCGGAGACGCCGGAGGCCTTGACGGCTGATTGAGACACGGGGATACCCACTTCGGACTTCGTGATGGAAAAAGACGAGAAAAGGGACGACTGGACCCGCGCCGACGGCCCGCCGTCGGCGGAGGTGCCGACAGCCCGGCGTCGGTGACGGGACTGGTGGTTCTGGTGGTCTGCTGGTTCTGGTGGCGTTGCCACTGGGCTACTTGGCTACTGAGCCACCGCCCGTTGTGGCCGTACTGGCGGTACTACTGGTCGCAGGGCCGGCGCAGGTCCTCCAGGGTCACGGCCGCACCCGGGAGGGCGGAGCGGGCGGGAGCCCGCAGCCCGTCCAGGAACAGCTGCAGATGGCGATGGACGAACCGGTCGGCGCTCATACACCCCGTGCCGGCCGGGGGCCGGCTGAGCTGGGCCGCGGCGATCATCAGATCGCCCACGCCCACGTCACTGCGGAGCTGACCGGCCGCCTTCGCCCGGTCCATGACCTCGGCGACGAGTCGCTCGACCCGTTGGCGCGCCGCCTCCAGGTCGGGGTGGTGCTCGTCGAACGTGCCGGCGATCATCGGGCACAGCGCGCTGATCCGCTCGTCGGCGGAGGCGTGCACGAAGCGCTCCAGCGCCTCGAACGCGTCACCGGTCTCCGCGAGGGCCAGCTCGGCCGCTCGTGCCGTACGGTCCATGACCGAGCAGACGACCTCGCGGACGAGGGCGTCGCGGTCGGGGAAGTTGCGGTACACCGTGGCGTTGCCGACGCCGGCCCGGCGGGCGACGTCGTCGAGGGGCACGTCCGGCCCGTGCTCGACGAACATCTCCCGGGCGGCGACGACGATCCGCTCCCGGTTGCGCAGAGCATCGGCGCGGGGCCGGGCCACCTTGCGCTGATCGGGGATCGCGGTCTGCACGGCGTACTCCTTGGTGTCTGCGGTGTGCTGTCTGTGGTCTGTGGTCTGTCTGTCACGGGTGTGACGACCGGGTTCACGATCCGGGGAGCGAGTCCCCGTTTCACTCGGACACAGGTCTAAACGGGGAAACGATCCCCGGTTATTTCCCGCTTCCGAAGAACTTTCCGGTGACCTGGGTCACACCCGGTTCCGGTCCGTCCCCCGGTCGGCGGCTACCGGCGAGAAACCCACGATCGGCCGCTCCAGCGCGCGCCCGCCCACCCCTCGGCACAGGGTGAGCGCAAGGGTGCAGCCGGTGCCGGGCGGCTGCCGTGGCCGGGGAGGTCCGCATGCAGCCGCCGAGCCGTCGCATACGCCCGCGCCGACTGGCCGCGGCCGGGACCGTCGCCGTCCTGACCCTCGCGCTCAGCACCTCGGCCGGCACCGGCCGGCTCGCACCCGGCACCTCCACCGCGGGCCCCGGCCCCGCCGCCCTCTCCCGCTCCTCCGCGCACGGCCCCTGCATGATCAGCGGCGGCGCCGAGATCCAGATGTCCGAGGGCGTGCCCACCGCCACCGGCTACGCCCGCTCGACCGGCACCGTCCGCGCCCTCAACCTGATGATCGACTTCTCCGACGCGCCCGGCGAGGGCAAGGCGCTCGACCGGTACGCGGAGTTCTTCCCGCAGACCGAGGAATGGTTCCGCACCAGCAGCTACGGCCGCCTCGACTACCACCCGGAGACCCCGATCCGGGACTGGCTGCGGATGCCCAAGTCCTTCGCGGAGTACGGGATAGAGCGCGGCGCCCCCTTCGAACCCGGCTACCGCAAACTGGTCCAGGACCTGGTGGCGGCGGCCGACCCGAAGGTCGACTTCCGCTCGTACGACCTGCTGAACGTGCTGGTCACCCCGAACGCGGGCCCCTCCGCCCTGGACACGGTCCTGTCGGTGACCTTCGCCGGGAACCAGGAGGCCCCGGTCGCCGACGGAGTGCCGGTGGCCAACGCCTCCTTCGTCTACTCCCGCCAGGACGACGGCTCCGGCTCCTACGACGAGACCGGCTACCGCGTACTCCCCCACGAGAACGGCCACGTCTTCGGCCTCCCGGACCTCTACACCCAGGAGGGCGGCGGGGCCGTCGGCCACTGGGACATCATGAGCGAGGACTGGGGCGCCAACAACGACCTGCTGGGCTGGCACAAGTGGAAGCTGGGCTGGCTCGACCCGTCCCAGGTGCACTGCGCGGCCGCGCCGGGGACGACCGAGTACACGCTCACCCCGCTGGCCCGCAAGGGCGGCGACAAGCTGGTGGTCCTCCCGCTGAGCGGCACCTCCGGCTACGCGGTCGAGCTGCGCACCCGCGAGGGTAACGACGAGACGGTGTGCCGACCCGGCGTACTGATCTACAAGGTCGACGCGGACGTCGACACCGGCATGGGCCCGGTACGGGTCTACGACTCCCGGCGGGACAGCGGCGGCTGCACCCGCAGCCCCAACGTGCACGCCGAACTCTCGGACGCCGCCTTCACCCCGGGCGAGACCTTCAAGGACCCGCGCAAAGGCGTCACGATCAAGGTGTCGGAGAAGGACGCGCAGGGGGACGTGCGGGTGCGCGTGACACGGAAGTGACGGCCCTGGACACGGCGACGGGGAGCGCCACCGGGCGGACGTGACGACGTGAGGACCGTCGACGTGCGGACGTGAGGACGGTCGGGGCTACCGTAGGCGACCTGCCGTGACCGCCGTACCGGAGAGCCGATGCCCGTCCACACCCCGCACCACGCCGCCCCCGACGGGGCCCACGACCGGGCCACCGGCGCGGTGGCACCGGCCGAGGCGGTCACGCCCCTGCTCCGCGGCATCGCCGTACTCCGCCGGCTGACCGGGGCGAGCGACGGCACCCTCAGCCTCAGCGCCCTGGAGAAGAGCACGGGCCTGGCCCGCTCCACGGTCGACCGCCTCACGGCGACCCTCGCCCGCATGGGGTACGTCCGCCTGGACGGCCGCGACGTGACCCTGGCCCCCCGCCTGATGGAACTGGGCAACGCCTATCTGGCCGCGCTCCGCCTGCCCGCCCTGCTCTCCGCCCGCGCCGACGCCCTGGCCGACGAACTGGACGAGTCGGTGTCGCTGGCGGTCGGCGACCGGGACGGCATCCGCTTCATCCACCAGGCCACCCGCCGCCGCGCCATGTCCCTGAGCTTCCGCATCGGCGACCTGCTCCCGGCCGAACGCACCGCCCCCGGGCCGCTGTTCGCCACCGAGTGGACGGACGCCGACTGGCTCCGCTGGCGGGAACGCCGGGCCGCGGACCCCGAGGACCGCACCTTCCCCGCCGTACCGCCCCGTGAACACCCCGCTCCGGACGAGGACTTCGTGCTGCGTACGGCGCGGGCGGCAACGGACGACCACGCACTGGACGACCAACTGATCGAACCGGGCCTGGTGGCGGTCTCGGTCCCGGTCCGGGATCCCGGCACCGGCCGGGTGGCCTGCGTCGCCAGCGTGGTCAGCCACACCAGCCGGCACACCGCACCCGAGCTGCGGACCGCCCTGCTCCCCCGCCTGCGCGCGGCGGTCGCGGCAATGGAGGACGACCTGCGTACCGCCCCGCCCCCGGAACCGGGACCGCCCCGCGCGGGCCTGGCCACCTGGACGGGCGCCTCGAAACAGGAACTGGGCCGGGAGTTCGTGGAGTCCCTCGCCCGCGGCCTGACCGTACTGACCGCCTTCGGCGAGGGCCGCTCCGCGCTGACCTTGACCCAGGTCGCGCAGGCCACCGGCCTGGCCCGCGCGACCGCCCGCCGAGCCCTCATCACCCTCGGCCACGCGGGCCTGCTGACCCCGGCCCCCGACCACACCTTCACCCTCACCCCCCGGGTCCTGTCCCTGGGCTTCCCGCCCCTCTCCCGCACCTCCCTCCCCGAGATCGCCCAGCCCCACCTGACCGCCCTGACCGAGCGCGTGCACGAGTCGGTGTCCCTGGCCGTGCTGTCGGAGTCGGGCGAGGAGATCCAGTACACGGCCCGGGCGTCCACGACCCGCGTCCTGAGCGCCCGCGTCACGGTCGGCGCCCGCCTGCCGGCCCGGGCGACGGCACCGGGTCACGTCCTGCTGGCCCTGCCCGAGGCCCGGTCGCGGGGTTACGCGCTGGTCGACGAGGAACTGGAGGCCGGTCTGCGCTCCCTCGCGGTCCCGGTGCGCGACCGCACGGGTCGGGTGGCGGCGGCCCTGAACGTCGCGATGCACGCGGCCCGCCGAACGGCCGCGGACTGCCGCACCGATCTCCTCCCGGAGCTGTCCCGCACCGCCGCCCACATCGAGGCGGACCTCTCGGTCGCAAGCCGCTTCGTCCACGTCCCGCCGACCTGACCCCGCGCCGGGCCACCGCGGAGGACCTGATCGCCGCGCTCCGGAACCCCGAGGAGTGGGCGACGCGGACGCTCCGGATCACCACCGTGGCCCTGGCCGCCGCCCTCGTCAGCGCCGCCGACCTACTCCACCCCTCGACCGTCGCCGTCGGCGGCTTCGCCCAGGCCGTCCCCGGCTTCACCGACCAGGCAGCAGCCCAGCTCTCCCTGCTCGCCCGTCCGGGTGCCCTGCTCCCCCCGGTCGTACCGGCGGCCCTCGGCGCCCTCTCCTCCCTGCACGGCGCGGTCGCCCTGGCCCGGACGACGGCCACCCCTGCCCCGGACACCGCCGCCGCCCCCCCCCTGGCGGCACCCGAAGCAACAGCGAAAATCCCCAGGTCAGGCCCCCCGTGCTGGCGGCAGCCCCCCACTTCCCCCCACCCCTCCACCTCGATCCGCTACGCTGTTCACGTCAGCGGCCAGGTCACGCAGGATGTCCGCCCGGAATACCGTGGCGATCACCAGCAGACCCCCACTGCACGCCTTCGTAGCTCAGGGGATAGAGCACCGCTCTCCTAAAGCGGGTGTCGCAGGTTCGAATCCTGCCGGGGGCACATGGGAAAAGGGCAGCTACTGAATCCAGTAGCTGCCCTTTGACATCCATCTCTGACATCAACGCGGACGGTCATGCACGATCGGGGCGCCTCTTCCTGAGCAGCCGGTCCATGTGGCTCATGGCTTCGCGCTGCGTGTCCTGGACGACGTGGGTGTAGACGTCCATGGTGATGCTGATCTGGGAGTGGCCCAGGATCTCCATCACGACGCGGGGCGCGACTCCAGCCGCCGTGAGAAGCGTGGCGGTGCCGTGCCGCGCGTCGTGCAGCCGGATGACGCGGAGACCGGCGGACTCGGCGACGCGGGTGAAGGAGCGGTAGACATTCCGAGGCTCGACCTGACGCCCGGTGCGAGTGGTGAAGACGTAGCCGGACTCCTGCCACTCCTCCCCTGCCTTGGCCCGTGCAGCCGCCTGCCGCATCCGGTGCCAGCGCAGGGACGCGATGCAGAGGGCGGGCAGCGGAACGGCCCGGCGACGGCGGCTCTTGGGATCGTCGTCGTAGAGGACACCGCGACGACGCTGCGTCTGCTGGCGGACGTAGAGAACGCGGCTGTCGAGGTCGAGGTCTGACCAGCGCAGGCCGATGATCTCTCCCCGGCGGAGCCCCATGGCGATGGCGAGCACGAAGGCCGCGTAGAGCGGGTCCTTACGGGAGGCCGCGAGGAAGTCGAGCGTCTCGTCGAGGGTCCAGGGCTTCAGTTCGCGGTTGTCGGTGCGAGGCGGCTCGACCAGCTTGGCGACGTTGCGCGTGATCAGTTCCTCGCGGCAGGCGGAAGACAGCGCCGATCGCAGGACGCGGTGAGATTCCTTGGCAGTCGCCGCAGTCGTCTCCTTCTCCAGACGGACGAGGAAGCGGCGCACGTCGGCGACGCCGAGGGATTCAAGCCGCTTGGCGCCGAGCAGCGGCACGAGGTAGAGCCGGACGTGCGCCTCGTACTTGTCGTACGTGCTGAGCTTCCGCCGAGGCTTGATGACGTTGTCCAGCCAGTACGGCAGCCACTCGGAGAGCTTGGCCGACTTGGTGGGCACGGGCACGCCCTGGTCCACTTTGGCCAGCAGCTCCCGGCGCTTGACGTCGCACTCGGCCCAGGTCTTGCCGTAGGCGAACTTGCGAGCGCGAGTGCCGTCCGGCTGAAGGACGTACACGGCGCACTGGTATCGGCCGTCCTTGCGCTTGGTGATGGTGCCGGCGCCGTTCGGATTGCGCTTGCGCGGACCAGCCATCAGGCAGCCTCCTCGATCTGGCCGAGGACGAAGTCCCGAACAGCGGCAGCAGGGATACGACGCGCCCCATCGATCTTGATCGAGACGAGTCGACGCGAGCGGATCAGGTCGTAGACCTTCGAGCGTCCGACCTTGAGACGCGCCATGACTTCCGGCACGGTCAGCAGCTCGGCGGTGGCAGTGGCGGCGGTCATGCGGCGGCTCCTTCCAGGGCCAGTTGGTCTTGCAGTGCTTCGCGTGCGGTTTCTCGGTTGAGCTGGAGGTCCCGGGCGATGGTGGCGGCGAGGGCGGATTCACCGGGGGTGTGGCCGTGGCCGGCGTACTGCCAGTCGGTGAGGACGAGGACGGTGTCCGGCTCGCGGTCGTCCAGGGCGAGGGCGGTGTGTTCCTGGGCGGCGCGGTAGTCGGCACGTGTCTGGCGCAGGGCCCCGAGGGTGATGGAGAAGCGGCGGGACTTGGAGGAGAAGTGACCGCGGAAGCCGAGCATGTGAGCCCAGGCCCAGAGGCGCCGGTCCGGGTAGAGGCGGTCCAGGTCGCGGCATGCGGTGATGAGTCGACGGGTGTGGTCCGGGACCTGGTGGCGGTCGAGTTCCGCGAGCTCGCCGATACGGCGGTCAAGCGTGCCGGTGTTCTCGGCGGCCTTGGTGGAGTACTTGGCGACGTAGGAGGCGACGGCCTGTTCGGTGATGTCGGAGCCGTCGCCGAAGGCCTTCACCGGGCGCACGTCGAGCTGTGTGCCCCAGCGGAAGGACCGGGCCGGTTGGTCCCCTGCGGCCGGGACGGAGACGGACGTATAGGAGTGCGCCGCAGCGGCGTGGATCGCGTCGGCGAGGAGGCCGACCGTTGCCCAGGCAGGCGGGGGCGTTCCGGGCCCGTCCGGTCCGTCGAGCCGGATCACGGCGTGAAAGTGCAGGGCCCCACGCTTCTGGAATTCGGCGACCTTGCCGTAGGAGACGCGGAGTCGGTCGGCGAGTTCTCGGCGGGTGAGGCCAGCGCGGGCGGCGAGTTCGCGGCGCAGGCGGGTGGTGAAGCGCTGCCACAGCTGCCCGGCGTGGTTGTTGAACAAGACTGCGCCCGCATAGTCGTACGTCGCCGGGTCGAGGGCAGTGCCCAGTTCCCGTGCGTCCGGGGCGTGTTGGGTGCCGCAGCGGCAGGCGCCGTGATCGGGCCGGTTGTGGACCGGCCCGAAGGAGGGAGCGGTGAGCGTGGCGAACACGCGCGGGTGATCCCTCACCGTGGTGGGGACGTCTCGACGGTCGTCTCCGGCCAGGCCCGCGCGGATGAGGTGGTAGGTGTCGCCCGCGTAGGTCCAGGCGCAGGAGGGGCAGCGGGAGGCGCGGCGGTTGCCACAGGCGAGGCGGAGGCGTCCGCCGGGCTCAACGGCGGTCGTGTAGTGGTGCAGGGTCTCGCCGGTGGTCTTGTCTTTGTGGAGGGTCCAGCCGGTGAGGTGGATGGGGTCGGAGCAGCCGCCGGTGCGGCGGATCTGGTCTTCCCATCGGGTGTAGTCGGGGGCGGAGGCGACGCGGAGGAGGTCGCCGAGGGTGGTCGGGTCGAGCAGCGGGGCATGCGCGGTCGGGGCGCGGTGCGCCATGCTGGTGGCTTCCTTCCGGTTGTGAGATCGGTTGTGGACGGCGCCCGGGCGGCGGATGCTTGGCGGTATCGAGGCCGCCCGGGGGCCGGTCAGCGACGCTTGGCGTCGGCCTGGATGAGGGAGCGGATCACCAGGGCGCAGACGGCGACCGAGGCGCCGGTGATGGCGACGGCCAGGAGCATCGAGACGAGAACGGCGCCGACGACCAGGACGACGGCCGTTCCGCCGCCGACGAGGGCGAGGGCGGTGCCGGGGGTGAGCTGCACCGTGGGCCGGGACGGCGCCGGAGCGACCGGAGCAGGAGGCGAGCCCGGCACACTCGGCACGACGGCGGTCGGCTCCACGACCACGGGCGGCGCGAGGTGGCCGGCGGGCGTGGGGTTGGTCGGGATCTTCGGGCGGAGCATCGGTGTTCTCCCTTCGGGTCGTGCTACTTGACGAAGCCGTTGACGACGGGGGCCAGCACGCTGTCTGCGATGAGGAAGCCACCGAGGAGGAGTACGGCGATGAGCCACCAGGGCGGGCGGATGAGCTTGACGCCGAGGTAGCCGACGGCGAGGAGCGCGAGCCAGAGCGGAACGTCCATCGGGTGGCCTCCTAGCTGACGCGGCAGCGGTGGGTGCGGGCGGCGAGCTGTGCGGCGGACTGGCTGGAGTAGTCGGCGGACCAGCCGCAGCGGTCGTTGGTGCACACGGCGGCGTGCTTGGTCTGGCCCCGGCGGTCGCGGTGGGTGCCGATCTGCACGGGACCGATCCGCATGACGGAGTGGAAGAAGTCGCGGACGGGCATGTCAGCCGGTCTCCTCTCGGGTTGCGGTCGGGTCAGTTGAGTTGGGCGGCGATGGCGTCGGCGAGGTGAGGCGGGACGCCGAGGCGGGCGCGGAGGGTGCCGGTATCGATCGGCGCGCCGGTGCGGGCGTGGTGGTCGTCGGCGACCTTGCGAGCGTGGTCGACGAGCGCAGCCGGGACCGGCACGGCCGTGGGCAGGGCGGGAATTTCCTCGATCTGCGGGACGACGGGAGGTTCGGTCGCCGGGCTCGGCTCAGCGGCGGCCGTATCGGGCACGGAGTCCTGAGCCGGAGTGGAGGGTGCCGGCGGAGCCGGGGCGGGGTCGGCGGGTGAGTGGGCGAGGAGGGTGCCGCCCATGAAGGCCAGGGCGGGCCAGGCCGCGACGAGGATGCGCAGCCAGGCCGGAACGTCGCCGAGGTCGAGGAGCCCGGCGGTGGCGACGTTGGCGCCGAGTGAGGCGACCAGGGCGATGACGAACCAGCACCAGGCCAGCCGGGACGGCCCATCGGCACGCAGCCGTCGCCAGGCGGCGACCAGGAGCAGGTCGACCGAGACGGGATAGGCCCAGGCTTTCCAGCCGGTCTGTCCGGCAGCGGCGGCGAGGTCGTGGAGGTGGGCGAAGGACAGCGCCCCGGCGATGACGGCTTGGACAAGTACGGCGTCGATACGGAGAGCGGGGCGGGCCATCACGGCTCCTTCCTGTGATCAGGCATGGCGGGGGTAGGGACCCGGCGCGAAGGGCGGTCGCGCCGACCGTGGGAGGGGAAGGTTTCAGGCGGTGGCGGGGGCTGTCTTGGACAGCGGCACGCGGGCCGAGGGCAGCGGAGCGACCGCAGGCCGGAAGGGCGCGAGGCCGGGCAGCTCGGGGGTGCGGTCGGCGTGCTTGTTGCAGACGTTCACGGCCTGGCGCAGCGTGGTGTGCGGGGCGCGGATGCGGTGCCAGCCGCCGGTGGAGTCCCCGGCGATGGCGATGCCGCGCGTTTCGGCTGGGATCTGGATGGCGGCGAGGACGGCGTCCGGGGCGATGTCGCCGAAGGCCATGTTCGCGGACGTCTCGTCGTTGACGCGGTGGGCGGTGCGGCCGGTGAGCTGGGCGCGGAGCATGGTGATGCCCTTGCCGAGTTCGGATCCGAAGCGCTGCCCG
Source organism: Streptomyces hyderabadensis (assembly GCF_020404845.1). Lineage (GTDB taxonomy): Bacteria > Actinomycetota > Actinomycetes > Streptomycetales > Streptomycetaceae > Streptomyces > Streptomyces hyderabadensis. Next base: position 119,625 of record NZ_JAIOJZ010000017.1, read on the forward strand.
CAGATCTCCAGGTAGACGCCGGCCGCGCGACCGAGCTGGGCGAGACGGACCAGGGCAGTGATGATCCGGTCCCGGCGCTTCTCTTCCTCCTTGCTGGCGAAGAGCGCGAGTTCGGCGACCTCGTCGACCAGGACGACGACCGGCACCGGCCGCAGGTCCTCGGGCAGGTCCCAGATGTCGGCGGCGATCTCCGCATCCGGCACGGCAACGCTGATCCGCTGTTCGGCGCGGATGAGCTGGTACACGTCCTGCATGTGGGACATCAGCGCCTCCAGCAGTTCCAGCGCGGTGTCGGGGTTGTCGGCGAGCGCGGAGAACCGGCGGGCCAGCGGGAACAGCTCGACCCCTTGCTTGCAGTCGATGCCGACCAGCGCGACGTGCTGCGGGGCGAGCCCGGCGACGAGGTTGCGTTGATAGACGGACTTGCCGGACTCCGTAGCGCCGAGGGTCAGACCGTGCGGGACGGCGCGGTAGTCGCGGTAGTGCACCGAGCCGTCCTCCCGCAGCGCGACCGGAACACGCATCGGCCGGGTGTCGGTCTTGGCCGGCATCTGCACCCGCTTGAGCACGTCGTAGCCGGTCATCCGGATCTCGACCACACCGGAGCGCAGCTCACGGGAGGTGACGCCGTACATCCCGAAGGAATGGCGCAGCCGGTCCGAAGCGGCGGCGACGTCGAAGGCGTCCTGTCCCGGCCGGAGTTTGAGCCGGAGGACCAGGCCGGTGTGGGTGGGCCGCAGCCGCAGAATGCGCGGCGCGCGGGACTCCGGCGCCGGGCGATTGGTCATCCGGGCCAGCATGAGGCGCCAGCGCGAGGGCGGGACCGTCAGCCCGCAGGCCTCCATGACGGAGGCGTAGCGGACCAGGACGCGCACGACAGCGAAGGTGACCCCGAAGGTCATCCAGTACCAGGCGGGACGCCGCCACCGCAGGAGACCCGCAGCGGCGACGACCACCAGCAGTAAGACCGTCGGCCACGTCATGGCTCAGGCCGCCTTCGAGCCCGTGCCCGTGGTGGCCAGCGAGGTAACGGCGACCGCGCGGAAGGCGATGCCGTGCCGCTTCTGGCCGTTGAACTCGTTCTCCCACGGCCGGGCGACCAGCCCCGTGAGCGCGGCCGGGGTGCCCATGGTCAGGTCCCCGGAGATGCCGGTCTCCGGGACGGTCACGGACAGGATCTCGACTTCGTCGTTGGCCGCGAACATCACGTCCACGGTCATCAGCTTCGCGCCGGTCTCGGCGTCGGTGGCGATCTCGCCGGTACGGCGGTCACGCACCTTGGGCTGCGGGGTCTTGGCGACCATCACGGTCGCGGCGGAGGTGTCGACGGGGATCTGACGCACAGAACACTCCTCTACAGGTGCTGAACTCCGTCACTCATGTATATGAGTGACATGAAGAAGAGTGCACCACTCCTGTACATGAGTCAACCCGCCGCGACATCGAAGTCACGACGGGTTGCAGGAAGTTGAGCGAGCGTCAGTCGTCGGCTGGGATCCGATACTCGAAAACGAACTGATCAGCAGCCATGAGCGTGTCGCAGACCTCCACCACGACCCCGGCCGTCGTACGGGCCTCCCGGACCAGGTGAACCACCGGCGCACCTGGACTCAGCGCCAGCTCGGAGGCTTCCGCTTTGGAGGCCGGCCGCGCTTGCAGCGTCTCGACGAACTCCGCGAACTCATGCCCATGGTCTTCGAGCCGGGCATAGATGCCACCGCCGCCGGGGTTCTCGGCGAACAGCTCCGGGATGTCCTTGACGACGTCCCACGGGAGGTAGGAGGAGGCGGTCTCGACCGGGGTGCCGTTGCGGAAGTAGAGGCGCCGCCGGGCCAGCACCTGAGTGCCGGCGGGGACACCGAGCCGCTGAGCGGCATCCGCGGGAGCCTCCATGGGGCCGATGTAGAGGACGCTCACCTTGGCCGTGGCGCCGGACTGTGCGGACTCCGCGAGGTACGCGGCCTTGCCCCCCTGGCGGAGCGAGCGCCGGAAACGGTCGGAGGAACGGTGCCGCACAGGCGGCCGGTCCTTCACGATCGAGCCCTTGCCGTGCCGGGTCTCCACGAGCCCGCTCGCCCGCACCTCGACCATGGCCTTGCGGATCGTGCCCCCGGACACGCCATAGCGGTCCACCAGCTCCGATTCACTCGGCACCATGTCACCGGGCTTGAGCACACCCGCCCGGATCTGCTGCACGATCTCGTCCGCGATCTGCACGTACCGAGGCCCGGACCTGCCCCCCTCTACCGCAGTTCCCATAGTCCTTCTCTGCCTCCTATGCTCCTGTACATGAGTCAACCACAGGAAGCAACGTCGACGCCCCTGCACTCCGTATCCGTAGCCGGAGTCGTCGTGCGCGAAGACGGCCGCCTCCTGGCCATCCGCCGAGCCGACAACGGCACCTGGGAACTCCCCGGAGGCGTACTCGAACTCAACGAGACCCCAGAGGCCGGCGTAGCCCGCGAAGTCTGGGAAGAGACAGGCATCCACGTCGAGGTCGACGAACTCACCGGCGTCTACAAGAACACCACCCGAGGCATCGTCGCCCTGGTCTTCCGCTGCAAGCCCTCCGGCGGCACCGAACGCACCTCAAGCGAGTCCACAGCCGTCTCCTGGCTCACACCCGACGAGGTAAGCGACCGCATGGCCGAGGTCTACGCCATCCGCCTCCTGGACGCCCTGGACGGCAACGGCCCCCACGTACGAAGCCACGACGGCAAGCACCTCATCCCAGCGGGATAAGACTTTCCCTACTTCATCAAGGCCCACGCACGGCGCGGGCGCGCGCCGCCTCTACGGCGCGGCCCGCCTCCTGTCTTCGCCCCGGCTGGCCGCGCCCGGCGGCGCGCTCGGCGGCTGCGGGCATGAAGTGGGGAGACACCCTCTGTGGCTGGGGCGGTCGGCTCCACGGCTTTAGGCAGCCACTTTGGGGCGAGCCTCTAAGATCTTGGCCCCAACGTCGTGCTTTAACGGGCAGGTCCACAGACTGCCCGACTCGCCATCAGCTTACGGGGCCAAGATCACTCGCCCCAAAGCAGCTCCAGCCCAAAGCCGCTCCGCCGACCGTCAGTGCAACGATGCGGAACTGGGAGTGGCGGCGAGCAAGATCCGGCAGACTTGGAAAAATGGACGCAGGACTCGCAGCTGTACTTGGCGCCGCCGTGGGCGCTGTCGGCACCGGGGGAGCTGGCGTGATAGCCGCGCTCCTCGCCCGTTCGCAGGCTCGCTCACAGATACTCGCAGAGCATGTGCGGCTCATCAGAGAGCCGCGGAAGGCCACATACGTCGCCTTCGTCGAGGCATGCCGGGAAGAACACGATCGATTGGACAATGCCTGCCAATTGCTGGATTTGCACCTTAATTCCCCGATCGTTGCAGTGCGCGAGGAGCGCTATGAAGGGGCCCGCAACTTGTACGACGCCTCGACCGAGGCCCGGCGTGCACTCAAGCACCTCGAAGCTCAGGTCTACATCGAGGGCCCGCCATCGGTGATCTCAGCAGCAGTGGATCTCAGCGCCAGCCTGACAGACTTCAGGCATGAAGTGCTCGACGTAATGGCCCCCGATGCGAGCGGGACCATAGAGGCCATGGAAGCGGCTCGAACCGCTTCCTATGAGAAATACCTGGATTTCCTCTATAGGGCTTCCGAAGCCGTGGGTGCAGATGGCCTTCAGAAGTCACCTAAGTAGGTCCGGTTGAGTGTCCAACCGAGTGACAACACCGATAGATAGCAGCGGACAGCCACTAACAACCACGGACCATCGCCGGGGGCGAAAGGCGCATACGCTCCAGGTTAGAACGCCACCCAAGTTGCTTCGGGATGAAGAGGTCGTTCGCCATATCGTGCACACGAGCGCCCTCCCGGGCCGTCCTAGGGCCGTGGAAGGGCGCTCAGCGTTGACCAACGTCGACAGCTGCCGACAGCTCAGCAGCAGGTCACGGCGTTGATCCATAAGGCGGCCGCAGGTCACGGCCGCGCGTGATCAGTTGTGGCTGTGCAGGAAGCTACAAAACGAGCTGAGAGGAGCCGTATCAAAGCCCTTAAGGAGCGGCCGGCCGCTTCGCTCTCACAGCTTGCCGAAGGAAGCCAGTATCAGTAGGCCGAAGACGAGGGCAACGACGAACAGTGTAAGAGCGGTCTTTCTAGCCCATCGGCGCTCGGCCGCACGTCGGTCAGCATCGTACTGGTGCAGTCCGTGCCTGACCGCCCTCGCGATCTCGTCTTCGTTCATGAGCGACATCCCCTTAGCTCGATGACCAGTGTCCGAACACTACCGGCGCGCTCAGTGCCGGGCCGTCTCTGGGCCGTGCGAGGCCAGCCGATGCCGACCATGAACGACAGAAGCCCACGGCATCTGAACTGGTCAGAGCCGTGGGCCTTTGTTAGGCCCGCCGGTCAGCGGGAGCGGTGACGGGCTTCTGAGCACTGACAGGAGGCCACCCCAGGGACGCCGCCTTGACCGTGTCCTTTAGGACTGGAGATCGCTCACCGCCAGGAGGTGACCGCGGCTGGTTGCCACGCGGACCACGTCTCGTAGGGCTCGGGTCACTTCGGTCAGCATGAGCCGCAGGTCATCGCGGCTGGCGTCCTGGTCGCCGAGGGCTCCCGCGGCCCGCTCCAGAAGATCGGTTGCCATCCCGAACTGTACCGCTTCGATGTTGTCCGCCAGGCGGGACATGTAGCCGCCGCTGTCATCGGTGCTCAGGTAGCAGGGCTTGCCGTCCGGGCCCGACCACGGGAGGAGTCGTAGTTCGTTCTGCGGCGTCATCTGTGCGCCTGCCTTTCTTCGATCACGTGGTGGGTGCTGAAGACGGCGTCGACACGATCCCCAGGGAACACCAGTAGTGCCGCCTCAATGACTCGCCCGGTGCTATCTGCCGCAACGCGAGTGATCGCGAGGACGGCCAAGGTTGTGTTGATCCGCAGGGTCGACGCCTCATCCGGCGTCGGGAGACGGGCGGACACCGTCTCGTGCACCTCGGCTGGCGGCGGGTCCGGCACAGAGAAGCTGGCTTCCGCCCACGCCCTTGAGGACCGGTTGCCGAGCGCCGTGGTCGGTGTCAGGTCTCGCGGTACGTAGACGCGGGCCAGGCTGTGCGGGGACTCTCCCTCGTAGCTGAGTCGGAGGAATTCGGTCAGTGGACTTCCGACATCCACCTTCAGCAGCGCTGTCAGGTGCCCCCGCGCGGAAAGTGCCGTAGTGCGCACTGTCACGCGCAGGTCCACGTCTGCGGCAGTTCGAGGATCCAGCGTGCCCCATCCACCGACGTACGTGATCTTTCGCAGGGGGCGGCGGACGAAGTTGCCCTTACCGTGGATCTTCTCGACGAGGCCTTCTCCCTGGAGTACGGCGAGGGCGCTTCGCAGTGTGGCCGTGCTGACCTTGTACCGGTCGGCCAGGGCGGACTCAGACGGAAGCCGTTCGCCGGGTCCGACTCGACCGGTCGTGATCTGGCGTCTCAGGTCGTCAGCGACGACGAAGCGGCGAGACGTCATGGACCGCGTCACCGCCTTCTCGTCATCCGCACGGCGACGAGCCGGGTCCGCCCGTTCATGGTCAGCAGCTCCCCCGACTCGAACAGGAGTTGCTTCGCGCCCTGGGGCAACTGAAAGAGGTCGCTCACCCGGCATGCCCGACCGCCGACTTGGATGATGTCGCCCCGCAGAACGGTGGCTGCCGTGATCTCGACGTTGGATGCCAGCGCACCCCCGGGGGCCCAGTTGCTCACCGCTTCACCGCCCGTCGCGTGGAGTGGTCCGGCGCGGGGTGGCAGGGGCAGGCGCACGTCTCGTAGATCACCGGCAGGTCGACCCGCGCAGGAGATGGCGACGCTTCCGTACAGGCTGCGTGAGTGCCAACTCTGCATGCAGTCGACCGGTAGGCAGCAGCCCCGATCTCCGATACGTGGAGCTGTTGACGAGGGAGCATCAGCGAGCACCTGCCAGAGCCGAGAATGCCTCAGCCGACAGTCGCGGCGCCACGACCACCGAGCGCTGACGTGCACGCTGCCGCTCCCAGGCCAACACGTACGGACGGACGAGCACGTTGTCCTCGCCCAGGAGCAGGCGAAGGCGGTCAGCGGTGTCCGGCATCCACTCCGGGACGGCCGGCGGTTCTACGGCGAGCACGGGAGGCGTCGCCACAGCCGTCCGGGACGACGTTAAGTCTCGGCGGTGCCTGCCCTTGGGGAAGTACCGCGCTCTGGCGAGCGAGACGGCACGGCGGATACGGTTGAGCACGCTGCTCAGCTCCTATCGCTGATAGCTCGGTCCCCCGACATCGCCCGTCGTGGGGACCGCTTTGCGTACGACCGCCCAAAGGGTGCGGCCGTTCAAGCTGGTGGCGTGAAGCCCGAATCGATCGGCCTCCGCCACGACTTCCAGGACCTCCCGCCATGACTCGGCGGAGAGCGATTCCGGCACCTCCGCCTCGACCGACGTGCACCGGTCGCGCTCCTCCACGCGTGTGGTGAGCCCGACCGCCGATAACCGAGCGGCGATGGCCTCCGCGCTCACTCGCGAAGCGGGCACAGGGAAGCCTCCGTCACTCGGCGATCACTTTGAGTGAAGCTAGTTAACTAGATTAGAGCTAGTGGACTAGATTTTCCATATGCCTGAGCAGCCGCCCTATCTCCGCATCGCCGACGAGCTACGGCAGCGGATCGCGGAGCACGTGTGGGAACCGGGGGACCGGCTGCCCTCCCGCGCGCAGATCGGCCAGGAGTGCGGCGTAGGCGAGAACGTCGTCCGCAGGGCTCAAGAGCTGCTGATCTCCCAAGGGGTGTTGGAAGGCCGAGCCGGTTCGGGCACCTACGTCGCCGAGCCCCGGCAGCGCGTACGTGTGGTGCGGTCGTCGGCGCGCAAGCAGCCCGAAGGGTCGCCGTTCCGGGCGGACATGAAGGCCGTCGGCAGGCAGGGCGACTGGGAGAGCAGGACCGACGCCAAGGTGCCGGCCCCGGCGGAGATCGCCGCCCGACTCGGGATCGCCGAGGGCGAGCTGTGTATCCGAACCGCGTACGAGTTTCTGGCCGACGGCAGGCCCGTGCAGCTCTCGACCAGTTGGGAGCCGTACGACCTCACCGCCGGGACTCTCGTCGTTCTCCCCGAGGGAGGACCGCACGCAGGCGCGGGCGTCGTGAACCGCATGGCCGCGATCGGCATCACGGTCAGCCACGCCGTGGAGCAGCCTGAGCCCAGGCAGGCGACCGCCAAGGAGGCGTCGCTACTCGGCATCCAGAAGGCCGCACTGGTCACACACATCCGACGGACGTACTACAGCGACGACGGTAGGCCCGTCGAAACGGCGGACATCGTGGTGCCCGCGGCTCACTGCGAAATCGTCTACGAGATCCCGATCAACCGCTAGCCCGGCCTAGCGTTCGCCGTATGGCCGACGACGCCCAGCTCTGTCCCGAGTGCAGCCAGCCACTGAAGTCCGGCGGTCTCGTGCTGTCCAAGCGAGACGACGACGGCCGGAGGGCCTGCCGGTCTCTGTGGCGATGCATCGACCGGCATACCTGGTGGCAGTGGGCGGATCGACCGGAGGAGGCATTGGAGGTCTGCCCAGCTCCGGAGCTGTTTCGCTGACATCCAACGCTGACATCAACGAGGCCGGACGGCGGCATACAGCAGCACCCCCGCGCGACCGTCGGACCAGCCGACCACGGCACCAGGGGCAGGCGTAGATCGAACTCCTAAAGCGGGTGTCGCAGGTTCGAATCCTGCCGGGGGCACAAGGGAAAAGGCCACCTAGGAACGTTCCTGGGTGGCCATTAACATCCGCTTCTGGCATCAACGCGGGCGATCACTCACGATCAGGGCGCCGCTTCCTGAGCAGCCGGTCCATGTGGCTCATGGCCTCGCGCTGCGTGTCCTGCACGACGTGCGTGTAGACGTCCATGGTGATGCTGATCTGAGAGGAGGGCCGCACTGGTCACACACGTCTGGCGGACGTACTACGGCGACGGCGGCCGACCCGTCGAAAAGGCGGACATCGTGGTGCCCGCCTCGCGGCTCACTGCGGGATTCGTTTATGAGATCCCGATCAACCGGTGGTCCGGCCTAAAGTTCGCCGTATGGCCGACGACGCCCAGCTCTGTCCCGAGTGCAGCCAGCCACTGAAGTCCGGCGGTCTTGTGCTGTCCAAGCGGGACGACGACGGCCGGACGGGCCTGCCGGTCGCTGTGGCGATGCATTGACCGGCATACCTGGTGGCAGTGGGCGGATCGGCCGGGGGAGGCATTGGATGTCTGCCCAGTCCCGGACCTGTTTCGGTGACATCCAGCGTTGACCTCACCCGACACGCACCAAGCCTTCCTCATGGCCTTGCGTAGGCGACGCTATCGGTCGGCTCGGGGCCAAATCGCGCCGATTCTCCGCAGGGATGAGCCGTCACCGCAGACGAGGACTGAGATGCGCCGTGCGGGCGCATCTCAGTCGAAGTCGAGGGCGAGGAGAGCGAAAGGACTTGAGTTCATTTGGAGTGAATGAGAAGGAAGCCCCTTCATGGCCTCGCCGTGGGCAACGCTAGCACTCAGCCCGGGATCAAGTCGCGCAGGTTTTCGAGGGTGATGATCCGGGAGTCTTCGTGCAGTCCCTCGGGACGTTCGAGGCCGATGTACGTCACGGGCTCGTCCGGGACCTGCTCGCCGTCCCACAGGTCCATGACCGTGGTGTCGTCGGACATCAGGTCGACCAGGTACCCGATCGTCAGCTGCTCGCGCTCCACGAGGGCACGCACCACCTTGGACACCGACGCCTGGTTCTCCTCGACCCGGTTCGCCACCGAGATGCCCTTCAGGTAGAGGTGCAGCCACTTCGCACGCCACCTGCCGTCGTCGCCGCGCTGGAAGACCAGGGGCAGCGCCACACGACCCGTCCCCCGCAGATCCGACTTCATCCGCACCGTACGCGGCTCGAACGGGCGGCCCTTCCGCTCACCTTCGCGCAGCATGAACCCGAAGAACGACTCCTCGACCTCCTCGAAGCCTTCTCCCGCGTAGATGTTGACCTGCGGCACGATGAACGTGCCGCGCACGCGGTCCAGGGACAGGTTGATGAACTCCGAAGCTCCGTCGGGTGCCTCGGTGACATCGCCCGAGTGCTCACCCCCGACGGCGGTGAGGGCGGTGTAGGAAAGCCAGGAGTCGGTGCTGTAGTCGCTGTGCAGCAGCAGGGCCGACAGGTCGTAGTCGGTCCGCTCCCTGCTCTCCTTCCAATACACGAAGAAGCGCAGCAGTTCACCGTCGACCGCCGAGACCGACCCCCGCGGCAGTACGCCGAACCCGGCCGCGGCCGCCCTGCCACTGAGCGGGAGCGCCACGTCGAGGACGTCGGGGTCGAGCAACAGCCGGCCCGGCGCCGGGAGCCGACGGCGGATCTCGGCGTCGAGGGCGGTGATCAGACGGTCGCGGTCGGCGGCCGGTACCGGGGGCCGGGTGTCGGGGGTCACCCAGGCGCGGCCCCGGCGGTTGACGAAGATGCGGGGTGTGTCGGTCTCCCGTTCGCGGTTGTGGAAGTGTTCACGGACCGAGAGGACGACCCGGCCGGAGACCTCGGGGGCGACCTCCACCGCCGCGGCCACCACCGCATCCCGCTCCTCCTGGTCGGCGGCGATCCGCAGCAGCAGGTCCAGGGCGCGGAACAGCTTCCCGGGAGCGGACTTGAGCAGCCTCACCGCACCGGTGGCGTCGAACTCGTCGAGCAGCTGCTCGACGCGGCTGTCGAAGGACCGCGCCTCCTTCTCGCCCCGCGCGACGGCGAACACGTCGGCGGCGTGCGGCCAGCGCGGGTACTCGTGGGGATGGAGCCGCTCACCGAGCCGTTTGAAGGGCTCCCGGTGCGCGTGCACATCGGCGAGCTTCGCCGGGTTAGCCGCGACCACCGCGTCGAGGCCCGCGAGCAGTCCCCGGCGCGCCGGCCGCGACAGCGCCCGGAACCGGGTCGGCTCCCGGAGCGTCACATCGCCGTCCGACAGTGCGCAGGCCAGACGCAGCACATCGGTGACGGTGTCCAGCAGGAGGTCTGCGCCGACGCCGAGCCGGGCCTCGTTGACGACCGCCCGGTTCTCCCGGACGGGGATCGAGGTCGGCTGCGGGCCGAGCGCGCATTGCTCCGCGAGGGTCTTGAGGTCGCGCAGGTCGTCCTCGCCCAGTGGCGTCGTGCTGCCCGCCAAGGCCAGGTAGAGATCGGTGAGTTCGTCGTCCAGGCCCCGCCCGAGGTGCAGGGCGGTCACCCGGTCACCCGCCGAGGCGATCAGCTCATCGTGGGCCGCGAGCATCTCCTCGTAGGTGTGCTGGTAGCGGCCGTACGTGGGGAGGCTGAGCAGGTCCAGCACCCCGTGCCTCAGCTGCGCCAGCACACTCTCGCGCGACGTGTCGTCACCGAGCGCCTTCGTCACGCACCGCATCCAGAAGTCTTCGGTGTCCGGCACGTTCGCCGGGAAGTCGATGAAGTAGGAGTTGTGCCGGACCTGGTCGCCCACCATCTCGCTCACGGTGCGCAGCGTTCGTCTGGCGGTGTGCACGACAGCGGCCTCGGACAGCCCTGACAGCCGCGCCAGCAGCTCGGCCGAGAGCTTGAAGCCCACAGTCGTCAGCGCCGCGTCGAACTGTCGTGCGGCGGTGGCGCCTTCCCCGGCAGACCCCTCGGGAGAAGGAAGGCGGTGGGTGTGCCGGATGACCAGCGATTCGAGACTGTGCGCCATCCGTGGATGATCGCAGAGGGGCGCGAGCCGACGCACAGGAGTTTTCCGTACGCGCTCCGACGCCGTGATCGAAATCCGGAGCACCCCGAAACCCGTCGGCCTCGGCTGTCACCCGGCAGCGGGTCGGGGCTGCGCTCCGTCACTGGCGGGTCACCGCGCGGGAGACGCCCGCCGTGACCGTCGTGGCCAGGATCCAGCCGGAGGCGATCAGGGCGTAGGACAGCCACTGGCCGGTGCCGCGTGGGGCGAAGGCGTTGTCCTGGCCGAAGGTGATGATCGGGACGAGGAGGTCGAGGGTGTAGAAGACGGCGTTGAAGGGCGGGGCCTTGCCGGGATCGAGGGGGGCGGGGGTGTGCAGGGCGAAGTACAGGGCTCCGCAGGCGAGCAGGGCGAGGAGCCACAGGCCGGCGCGCAGGGGGCGGTAGCCGTAGCCGACGCAGAGGTCCTGGACGTGGCCCCAGAGTCGGATGTGCGGGGGGAGGGTGGTGCGGCGGTGGCGCTGTTTGGCCAGGAGGACCGTGCGGGCCTCGTCCTCGTGGCCGAGACGGCGGTAGGTCGCCGCCAGTTGCTCGTAGGGCTGGGGGAGGTAGCCGTCGGTCGTGCGGCGGATCCAGCGGACTCGTTCCGCTGCGGGGAGCGGTGCGGCGAGGGCGTCGTACGTCGCCTCGGCCAGGCGGAGGTCGGTGGGCCAGGTGTCCTGGGCGTCGTGGAGGGTGCCCAGCCGGGCGTTGCGTGCGTCGACCGCTCCGTGGATCGGTCCGCGGGTGCGGAGGTCCGTTTCCCGTGCCTGGGTCGCCCGCAGGGACAGGGCGGTGCCGTCCGGGTGGGTCAGTTCGGTGTCGCGGAAGCTCAGTTCCGTACCGACGTGTGTGCCGTCGAGTTTCACCGCGCCGTCGACCGTGAGTCCGAGCCCCAGGTCGAAGTTGCGGGCGACCGTGACGTCGACCGCCTCCAGGGCGATGTCGCCGGGGTTGCTCAGCCGGGCGCCGCAGAAGCCGATGGCCGCCGCGACCGTGGCTCCGGAGAGGATGATCCGGCCCTCGGCGCTGAAACCGGGGTGGCAGGTGAAGTCCTCGGTGATACGCACGTGGTAGGCGTCCAGGGCGTGACCACCGGGGGCGCGGAGCGCGGCGCCCTCCAGGTCGAATTCACCGTCTATGGACGCGCCGGACAGCCGGAAGCTCCCCTTGACGGCCAGGTTCGTGCACAGTGCGTCGCCGCCGACGTGGGCGTGGACGGCCGATATGGCCTCGCCCTCGGGGAAGCCGACCGCCGTGTCCCGCAGGTCCAGGTCGCCGTTGATCTGCGTACGGTTGAGGTTCAGGGGGCCCGTCAGGCGGCAGCGGGCAAGGACCAGGCGCCCGTCGATCTGCGCCGTGTCGGCCACCAGTCCGGGCAGGGTGCAGTCCGTCATGACCAGTTGGCGGGTCCGGGCGCCCGGCAGCAGCGGTGCCTCGTCGAAGCGGCAGTCCGTCAGGTGGACCGGTGCCGCGACGTCGGTGAACCCCAGGTCCAGGCGGCCCGTGATGTGCGCCCCGGTCAGCCGCAGTGCGGGGCGGTCGCCGGGGGTGGGCTCGGCGTGGGCGCCCAGCAGCAGGGCCGCTATGACGTCGGAGCGGATCACCGGGGCCGCCGGGGCCGCCGGATCGGGGGCGTCGGAGACGTCGACGCGGCGGCCCTGCGGGAAGGCGTCCCACAACCGGCGTTCGTGGGCGTTGAGTTCGTTGAGGCGCACGGACGACGATCTTCCTGGGCCGACCGCTGCCGGACAACCCGGATTCCCGCACTCCGTCGCCAGGCAGGCCGTCGCCTCCGCGCCGTGAGCGCGAGTGCTCGACCGGTACGCAGTCACACCGCCCCCGCTCAGGCCACCGGCCGTGCCCCGCGGGTCAGGCGGAGGGCGGAGGCCAGGAAGAAGACGCCGCCGAGGAAGGCGTAGCCCGCCAGGCTGCTCAGCGTCGGGTCGTCGGCGCCGGCCTGCGTGACGAACGAGATGCCGGCGAGCGTCGAGATGGCGCCGCTGACGATCATCGGCCACTGCCCGCCCAGCCGGCGGCGCACGGCACCCACGACGAGCTGGACGATTCCGGCGGTGACGGCCCACGCGCCCCAGACGCGCAGGACGGCCGGGATGCCGGAGGTCGCGGCGAGGGCGAGGGCGAGAACGGTCAGGGAGCTGATCGCGATGTTGGCGTACAGGGGTGCGACCGGGCCGCCGTTCGCCTTCGCCGACCGGACGTCGACGACCGCTGCCGCCACGTCGAACAGCGGGTAGACGAGCAGCAGTGTCGTGCTCAGCGGGCCCAGCTCGTCGGCGGTGGTGAAGAGCAGGGCGGCCCAGACGGCGGCGAACGCGAAGCGGAGGAAGTACAGCTTCCGGAGGGTGGCGGGGACGCTGGCGGGCGGTGCGGCGACGACGGTGTCCACGAGGGTGCCTTTCGGTGAGGCGGGTGAGGGGAGGCATGCGCCGGTGGTGCCCGCAGCGATGCGGCGGGCACCCAGCAAGGGCACCCAGCAAGGGCATCCAGCAACGGCATGCGATGGGATCTCGCGATGAGGTAGAACGTTCGGTCTCGTCATGCAGTCAACGGCCTCCCCCCACCCCCTGTCAAGACCGAACGTTCTACCTCACCCCCTTGATACGGTGACCCCATGAGCCCGAGCGCAGAAGCCCGCCCCACCTCCGCCGCGCGAGCCCGCCTGCTCGGCACGGCCACGAAGATCTTCTACGCCGAAGGGATCCACTCCGTCGGCATCGACCGGATCACCGCCGAGGCGCAGGTCACCCGGGCCACGCTGTACCGGCACTTCGCGGGCAAGGAGGACCTCGTCCTCGCCTACCTCGACCAGGCCGACCGGGGGATCCGCGAGCAGGTGGCCGCGGCCGTGGGCAGTACTCCCTCGGCCGCCGGGCAGGTCCGGGCCGTCGCCCGGTCCATCGTCGACGGGATCCGGTCCCCCGGTTTCCGCGGCTGTGCCTTCCTCAACGCCGTGGCCGAGTACCCCGACCCCGCCCATCCGGTGCACCGCGCGGTGCTGGCCCACCGGCAGTGGTTCCTGGACACCGTCACGGAGCTGCTGGCGCGGGTCGGCGACGAGCCCGGCGGGCCCGCCGACGCCGCCGGCCGGCACCTCGTCATGCTCCGGGACGGTGCGATGGCGGCGGGGTGCCTCTTCGACCCGGAGCTGGTGTCCGAGACCTTCCTGCACGGCGTCGAAGGGGTGCTGCGAGAGGTCTCGGCGGCGGCACCGGCGGAGGGCTGAGGGGGCTCCCGGAAAAAATTTCCGCCCGGCCGTCCCGCCGTGTCGAGAACGCGCGTCCCGCTCCGTCCCAGGGGTGAACGAGGCCACAATGGGCCGCACCAGCACCTAGGAGACGCATCATGGCCAAGTACCTGCTGCTCAAGCACTACCGGGGCGCCCCGGAGCCGGTCAACTGCGCGCCGATGGACCAGTGGACGCCGGAGGAGATCTCCGCGCACATGCAGTACATGCAGGACTTCGCGGACCGGCTCGAGAAGACCGGCGAGTTCGTCGACGGGCAGGCCCTGGCCCCCGAGGGGACGTGGGTCCGGTACGACGGTGAGGGGAGGCCGCCGGTCACCGACGGGCCATTCGCGGAGACCAAGGACCTGATCGCGGGCTGGATGGTGATCGACGTCGACAGCTACGAGCGCGCCGTCGAGCTGGCCGGGGAGCTGTCCGCCGCCCCGGGTGCGGGCGGGAAGCCGATCCACGAGTGGCTGGAGCTGCGGCCCTTCCTGGTCGCGTCCCCGACCGTCACGGAGTGACCTCGGCGATGGACGAGGCCCTGATCAGGAGCCTCACCCCCGGCGTGCTGACCGTCCTCGTCCGCCGCGGAGCCGACTTCGCGGCGGCCGAGGACGCGGTCCAGGACGCGTTGGTCGAGGCGGTCCGCACCTGGCCGGCCGAGCCGCCGCGGGACCCGAAGGGGTGGCTGGTCACCGTGGCCTGGCGGCGGTTCCTCGACGCGACCCGCGCCGACACCGCCCGCCGGCGGCGCGAGGACCGGGTCGAGGAGGAACCGGCCCCCGGTCCGGCGCCCGACGTGGACGACACGCTCCAGCTCTACTTCCTCTGCGCGCACCCCTCGCTGACCCCGTCCTCGGCCGTCGCGCTCACCCTGCGCGCCGTCGGCGGGCTCACCACCCGGCAGATCGCCCGGGCCTACCTGGTGCCCGAGGCGACCATGGCGCAGCGGATCAGCCGGGCCAAGCGCACCGTGTCCGGCGTCCGCTTCGACCGGCCCGGCGACGTCGCCACCGTGCTGCGCGTGCTCTACCTGGTCTTCAACGAGGGGTACTCCGGTGACGTCGACCTCGCCGCCGAGGCGATCCGGCTCACCCGGCAGCTCGCGGCCTCGGTCGACCACCCCGAGGTGGCGGGGCTGCTGGCGCTGATGCTGCTCCACCACGCGCGGCGCGCCGCCCGTACCGCGCCCGACGGCTCCCTGGTGCCGCTCGCCGAGCAGGACCGCGGCCGGTGGGACACCGTGTCCATCGCCGAGGGGGTGCGGATCCTCCAGGCGGCGCTCGCCCGGGACCGGCTGGGCGAGTTCCAGGCGCAGGCCGCCGTCGCCGCCCTGCACGCCGACGCGCCCACCGCCCAGGAGACCGACTGGGTGCAGATCGTGGAGTGGTACGACGAACTCGTGCGCCTGACCGACAACCCCGTCGTCCGGCTCAACCGCGCGGTCGCCGTCGGGGAGGCAGACGGACCGCGCGCCGGGCTGGCGGAACTGGCCGCGCTGGACGACACCCTGCCCCGTCACACCGCGGTGGCGGCGTACCTGCACGAGCGCGACGGCGACCTGGACACGGCGGCGCGGCTGTATGCCGAGGCGGCCCACAAGGCGCCCGACCTGGCCGAACGCGACCACCTGACGCGCCAGGCGGCCCGCCTCAACTCCCGCCGTCGCGCCGGGCCGTAGCCGACCGCCGTACGACAGCCCGCTAGGCGCGGCGCCCGTACTCCGCGAGGGCCGGGGTGAGCAGGTCGAAGGCGCGCGGGGCCTCCCGTGCCAGCACTTCGGCGATCTCGTGGTTGGTGCGCCCCGCCAGGGTCAGTTCCTGGATGCGGGTGAACAGGACGCGGTGGACCCCGCCGAGGAGGGCCGCGACGGTGCGGGGGGTGATGTCGTCGGGTGGGGCGTCCGTGGTGTCGGCCAGGGCTGCGGCCAGGGCCTCCTCTCTGCGGTCGTGGAGGCCGCGCAGGCAGGAGGTGAGGGTGGGGCTGTCGGCGATCATGCGGGTGAAGGCCTGGCCGGCGAAGCCCGCCACCGGGTCCTGGGCCGCCACGGACGCCAGGAAGGAGTCGCGCAGGGCGGTCAGGGGGGTCTCGCCGGGTCCGCGGGCCGTCACGGTGGCGGCCAGGGTGGCGACGAACTCCTCCTGGTGGTCCAGGGCCAGGTCCTCCTTGCGCGGGAAGTAGTTCGTCACCGTCTTCTTGGCGACTCGGGCGGCGTCGGCGATCTCGGCGATCGTCGTGTGCTCGAAGCCGCGCTCGATGAAGAGCCCGGTGGCCCGGTCGGAGATCAGCTGCCGGGTCTCGCGCTTCTTGGCCTCGCGCAGGCCCGGTGCCGGAGGGGTGTCGTTCACGTCCATGGAGAAAATCTTACCTCCGTAGCAAAATTATGTTGATTAGCAGGATCGCCTCTGAGTAAAGTTACCCCCGATGAATGAATTCAACGAGAGGTACGACACCGACTCCGTACGGGAGTTCACCGTGAGCGACGCGGACGCCGGTCCCTACGCGCTCACCGAGGGACCGGACGGCGCCTTGTGGTTCACCCTCGTCCACCGGGGTGCCGTCGGCCGCAGGGACCCGGACGACGGACGGGTCACCGTCCATCCGGTCGGCGACGGGCCGACCGTGGTCGCGGCGGGTCCGGACGGCGCCCTGTGGTTCACCGAGTACCGGACGCACCGCATCGGCCGGATCACCCCGGAGGGCGACTACTCCTCCTTCGAGCCGCTCACCCCCGAGGGCGGACCGTTCGGGATCGCGGCGGGTCCCGACGGGGCCATGTGGTTCACGCTCTCCTCGGCCGACCGCGTCGGCCGGGTCACGGCGGACGGCGAGGTCACCGAGTACGCGGCGCCCGGCGCCTTCCCGTCCGCTCTCACGGCCGGTCCGGACGGCGCCCTGTGGTGCACGCTCAACCAGGGCAACGCCGTCGGCCGGCTGACCACCGACGGCCACGGCACCGCCTACCCGCTGCCGACGGAGGGCGCCGCGCCGGTGGGCATCACCGCGGGGCCCGACGGCGCCCTGTGGTTCACCGAGATCGGGGCCGGGCGGATCGGCCGGATCACCGTGGCCGGCGACATCACCGAGTATCCGCTCGCCGACCCCGGAGCCCGGCCGCACGCGGTGACGGCGGGGCCCGACGGGGCGCTGTGGTTCACCGAGTGGGGCAGTGGCCGGGTCGGCCGGATCACCGTCGACGGCCGCATCGCCTCGTACGCGCTCTCCCGCGCCGACAGCGAACCGCACGGCATCGCCGTACACGACGGCGCCCTGTGGTGCGCCCTGGAAACCGGCTCCCTGGCCAGGATCGAGGTCCCCTCTTGACCGACCCCACGTCCGACCACACCCCCGACCCCACGACCGACCCGACACCCGCCCCCACCACCGACCCGACGACCGATGCCGCCCCCGGCCCCGCGCCCGGCGCGGGTGACATTCCCGACCCCGGTGTACTGCACCCCCTCGCGCAGCACCCGCGCGTCGTCCTCCTCAAGCCGCTCGTCACGGACGAGCGCATCCAGGTGGGCGACTTCACGTACTACGACGACCCCGACGACGCCACCGCCTTCGAGACCCGCAACGTGCTCTACGCCTACGGCCCGGAGCGGCTGATCATCGGCAAGTACTGCGCGATCGCCACCGGCACCCGGTTCCTGATGGCCGGGGCCGAGCACCCCACCATGGGCGTGTCGACGTTCCCGTTCACCATGTTCGGCGGCGCCTGGGGCGAGGCCACCCTCGACCTGGTCACCGGCATGCCCAGCCGCGGCGACACCGTCGTCGGCAACGACGTGTGGTTCGGCTACGGCGCCACCGTCATGCCCGGCGTGCGCATCGGGGACGGCGCCATCATCGCCGCCGGGTCGCTCGTCACCGCCGACGTACCGCCGTACGCCGTGGTCGGCGGCAGCCCGGCCCGGCCCCTCCGGACCCGGTACGACGCCGAGGACGTCGCGCGGCTGCGCCGGGCCGCGTGGTGGGACTGGCCGGTCGAGCTGGTCACCCGCCACGTGCGGACGATCATGTCGGGCACCCCCGCGGAGATCGAGGCCATCGCGGCGAAGGAGCGCCCCTGACCACCGAAGCAACCAGGCGGCCGGGCACGAAAGCCCAGGCGCCGGCCCCGGATCCAGGCCCCAGGGAAGGAAGCATCCGCTTGACCGACTCGACGCACTCCCCCGCCTTCGACGCCGCCGCCGAGTTCGACCGGCAGGTCCGCACCCTCGTCGCGCTCGGCTACCCGGCGCTGTCCGGCCGCTCCCCCGAGGACTTCGCCGCACTGGTGGCGCCGCTGCGGGCCGAGGCCGTGGCCCGCACGGACCGGGCGGGGTACGCGGGAGGCGACCCCGCGGTCACCGGGCGGGTGCCCTTCGTCCTGGTCGTCGGGCGCGAACTCGCCCCGGTCGAGGGGACGATGCCGCTGACCACCCTGCACGGCGGGCGGCTGCCCGGCTTCGTCGACCGCAGCTTCGAACCGGGCTCCCTGGAACGGTTCGTCGCCACCGGACCGACCCGCCCGCCCGGACGGGACGGCGTCCACCTGCTGTTCGACGTCGAGCGCGGGGAGGAGTTCTGCGGGGTGGTGCCGGGCGACGCGCTGGCCACCGTCGCGGAGCGGGGCCGTACGCCGCTCACCGTCGAGGAGGGCGTCGCGCTGCTGACCCATGTCCCCGAGGTCCTGGTCAAGAACAAGTGCTTCTCGCTGGGCGGTTCACGGTGCGGCGACCGCCGGGTCCCGGCGCTCTGGATCAGCAAGCGCGCCCCGAAGCTCGGCTGGTGCTGGGAGGGCAACCCGCACACCTGGCTCGGCATGGCGTCGGCGGGTGCGCGCCGCGCCTGACCGCCGTCACGCCGGGGCGTCCAGGGTGACGGGGGTGCCGCCGTCCCCTCCCTGGTAGCGCAGCAGCAGCATCGCCGCGTCGTCGTGGTGGGGTCCCGCCGCATGCCGTACGAGGTCCTCGCGCAGGGCCTCCAGGGCGCGGTGGACGTCGGGGTCCTTCAGGAGGTGGGCGCGTTCGGCGAGCGGGTAGAAGCCGCCCCGGTCGTCCCGGGCCTCGGTGACGCCGTCGGTGTACAGGAGCAGTTGGTCGCCGGGACGGAACGGCACCGGGAAGGGGGCGGGACCGGGGCCGCCGTGCGCGGCCAGGCCCAGCGGGAGGGCGTACGCGGGCGGTTCCGGGAAGTCGGCGGTGCCGTCGCCGTGGACGAGCAACGGCGCCGGGTGGCCGTAGTTGAGGAGGACGACCTGGTGGTCGTAGCCGATCTCGGCGAGGATCGCCGTCACGAACTTCTCGTCCTCCAGCTCCCGGGCGACGCTGCGCTCCAGCCGTTCGCCGAGCTTGACCAGGTCCTTCTCGTCGTACGCCGCCTCCCGGAAGGCGCCGAGGACCCGGGCCGCGGTCTCCACCGCGGCCAGGCCCTTGCCCTGTACGTCGCCCACGATCACGCGGACGCCGTGCGGGGAGGCGACCACCTCGTACAGGTCGCCGCCGATCCGGGCCTCGGCGACGGCCGAGGTGTACGAGACGGCCGCGTGCAGCGGGCCCGCGGTCAGCGGCACCGGGCGCAGCAGCACCCGCTGGGCCACCTCCGCGATCGAGCGGACGCTGGCCAGCTCCGCCTCGCGGCGCGAGCGCATCACGGCCGCCGCGATGCCGACGCCGGTGACCCCGGCCACCGACAGCATGGCCGTGTAGCCGCGGGGACGGTCGAAGAGCCCGTTGTACAGGCCGAGGCCGACGCAGAGCAGCAGCGCGGCCAGTCCGATCACCGCGGTGCGCCGCCAGTCGCCGACCAGTCCGGCGAAGGCCGGGCCCAGCGACACCAGCGGCAGCAGCCCCACGCCGGGGCCCATCGTGAGGTCGACGACGGCGACCACGGCCATGGCGGCGACGGGCGTCCAGGAAAGCACTGCCGCGGAACCGGACGGCGGCTTCTTGACGGTCATGACTACTCCGGTGTCGCGGCGCTCAGGAGCCGCCCTCGCCCTGTCCTCAGGCGCCCTCCCCAGCCTCTCACCCTAGGCAAGGGCCGCAGCGCGCAGGAGTTTGCGAGCGGTCCTTAACCCAATCGAGGCCGAGCCGCGCCCGCCGGACCCGCACGCCGCGCGGACCGCACGTCACCCCGGCCCCGGCGCACCTCACGCCGACCGCACCGCCGCCCGCGTCGGCAGCAGCCCGCCGTCCGGCGCGTCCCGCCGGCTCGCCACCGTCAGCGTGAGCGTCACCGCCAGCGAGCCGAGCGCCATCACCGACATGGCCGTCGCCGGCGAGGTGACCTGGGCCACCGTGCCGGCCAGGACCGCGGCGACGCCCTGCAGGGTGAGCATCCCCGCGGAGTGCAGCCCGAGGGCGTGCCCGGAGAGTTCCTCGGGGGTCAGGGCGACCAGGCGCTCCTGCTGCACCAGGCTCGCGCCGAAGCCGACCGACGCCAGGGCGACCAGTACGCCCGCGACCGGCAGCGACGGCCGCAGGAAGAGGACGAGGTACGGCGCCGCCAGCAGCACCAGCAGCGGGATGCCGAGCCGCGGGCGCAGCCGGGCGGGCAGCAGCCGCCCGATCGTCACGTCCCCGGCAAGCATGCCCAGCGCGCCGCAGGCGAACAGCGTGCCCGCGGCCCGCGGGTCGTAGGAGACGAACAGCGACTCGCAGCCCACGACGAGGCCGTTGGGGATCCACAGGGCCAGGTACACGTGGCGGCGCGGACGGGCGGACCAGAGCGCGGCGTTGGCCCGCCAGGTGGCCCGGACCGAGGGGCGGCCGGAGACCCGCGGCGGGCGCCGGGTCAGGCGCAGGGCGAGGGCGGCCGACGTGCCGTACAGGGCGGCCGCGAGCAGCAGGCACAGACGCGGCGACAGCTGGGTCACCAGGACGCCCCCGGCCGCGTATCCGGCGATCTGCATGAGGCCGGTCATCATGTTGAAGAGCGACCGCCCGGTCAGGTACCCGTCCTTGGCGAGGATCTCGGTCAGCAGGCCCCAGCGGACCCCGCCGCCGAGCGAGGCGATCAGCCCCTCGACGAGGACGATGAGGAGCATCCCCCACACCGGCAGACCGGGCAGCGCGAGCGCGGCGGTGGCGACGGCGAAGGAGAGCGCGAGGCCCGCCAGCGTCGCCCGCGGCGGCAGCCGGTCGGCGCCGGAGAGGAAGAAGGTGGCGCCCAGCACCTGCGCGAGCGCCGGTCCGAACATGCTGACCGCGGACAGCAGCGGCGAGTTGGTCGCCCGGAACACCAGGGTGCCGAGCGCGAGGCCGCTCACGGTCTGGGCGGCGATGTGCGCGGAGGAGGAGAGGAAGAGTGGACCGAACTCGGGGGTGCGGAAGAGGTTCGCGTAGGTCCTGCGGGGTGGTGTGTCGGGGGGTGGGCTGTCGGATGGGCTGGGGGACGGGCTGTGGGGTGTGTCCGGCATCCGGGGAGTCTGGGGCGGTGCCGGGCGCGGCCGTTATTGTTTCGCGCGGAGGCGAAAGGTGAGCGGAACGGGACGAGGGACACATGGGCTGGTGGCAGATCAACGCCGACACCCTCGCGCGCAGCCGTTTCGTCGTCTCGCCGCTCGACGAGACGCTCGCCTGTCTGAAGATGCTGCACGCGGGAGTGGCCGGGCATCCCGGTGAGCGGGCCTGGCTGGCCGCCCACCGGCCCGCCCACCTGCGCCGCATGGCGGCCGACCCGGTGGACGCGCTGCTGGTGGCCGCGGGCCTGGGCCGGGAGTGGAACGCCGACTTCCTCACGCCGGCCCCCGTCGAGGGCCAGAGCTTCGCGGAGGGCGTCGCCCGGGTCCGGGCGACCCCGCCCGAGGTGGCGCGCGCCGACCTGGCCGTCTCCCTGGGGGGCACGCTCCCGGCGGCGCTGGACCGCGAGGACCTCCCGGAGCGGGCCGCCACGCTCCTCGAGGAGGTCTGGGCGCAGGCGGTACGGCCGGACTGGGACCGGCGCCGCCGGGTCCTGGAGGCGGACGTCGTCGCGCGGACCGCGCAGGTGAGCCGGGGCGGCTGGGCGACGGTGCTGGACGCCCTCAGGCCCGGCACCCGCTGGCTGGGCGACAACCGGCTCCAGATCAACCTGAACCCGTATCCGCCGCGCGAGCTGTCCGGGGCCGAGCTGGTCCTGGTGCCGATCACTCCGCAGCGGCACGGCTGGGTGGCGTGGCAGGAGCCCGAGCGGTACGCGGTGGTCTACCCGTGCGCGGGCGCCCTCGCTCACGACGGTGCCCGGCGGGTGCCCGCCGCCCTCGGCGCGCTGCTCGGACCGGCCCGGGCGGGCGTGCTGACCCTGCTCGGCACCCCCATGAGCACCAGCCAGCTGGTCGGCGTGACCGGGCAGGGCCTCGGATCGGTCGGGCGGCATCTGCGGGTGCTGCTCGACGCGGGGCTGGTGGAGCGGCGGCGCGCGGGCCGCTCGGTGCTGTACTCCCGGACACCCGCCGGGGAGGTGCTCGTGGAGGCGGGCGGCGCGGGGGCGGACCGGGGCCGGGACTAGCATCCGGTCCATGACGACCTCACCGAACACACGGAACGACGACAGCCTCCCCCTCGACGTCGAGATCGGCGCCCTCCAGGGCGGGTCGGCAGACCTGGCCCAGTACGCCGGCCGGGTCGTGCTGGTGGTCAACGTGGCCTCCAAGTGCGGACTCACCCCGCAGTACGCCGGCCTGGAGCGGCTGCACGAGCGGTACGCGGAGCAGGGGTTCACCGTGCTGGGCGTGCCCTGCAACCAGTTCATGGGCCAGGAGCCGGGCAGCGCCGGCGAGATCGCCGAGTTCTGCTCGGCGACGTACGGGGTGACCTTCCCGATGACCGAGAAGGTCGAGGTCAACGGGGCGGGCCGGCATCCGCTGTACGACCGGCTGACGGGCTTCGCGGACGCCGAGGGGCACAGCGGGGACGTCCGCTGGAACTTCGAGAAGTTCCTGATCGGGCGGGACGGCAAGGTCGCCGCCCGCTTCTCCCCGCAGACCGAGCCGGAGGCGGCCGAGGTCGTGGCGGCCGTCGAGGAGCGTCTCGCCGGTTGACCTTGCCCCTGGGGGAAGGCCGAGCGTCCTCGTCACCGGGCGGAACGGCCGCCCGGTGACGGAGGACGACGACGTGGGTGACCGGGTGGGGGATGTGCGCGACGACGAATTGCTGACCATCGGCGCGTTCGCGGCGCGCGCCCGGCTGTCGGCCAAGGCACTGCGGCTGTACGACCGGCTGGGTCTGCTGGCACCCGCCCACGTGGACGAGGCCACCGGCTACCGCTACTACCGCGCCGGACAGGCCGAACGCGCCCGGCTCGTGGCCCTGCTGCGGCGGCTGGACATGCCGCTCGCGCGGATCGCCGAGGTGGTCCGGGCGGACGGCGACCGGGCCGCCGGTCTGCTCGACGTCTACTGGGCGGACGTGGAGGCCCGGGTGGCCGGGCAGCGCGCGCTCGTCGAGTACCTCCGTGGACGGCTGACCGGAAGGGATGGCGACGTGTACGGAAAGTTCGTGGTCGAGACGGTGGACGTACCCGGGCAGGTGGTGATCAGCGAGACCCGGCACACGCTGGCGAGCGAGCTGCCGGCCTGGATCGGTGCCTCGCTGGGGCGGCTGGAGGAGGCGGCCCGGAGCTGCGGGGGCGTGACGGCGGCGCCGTACGTCGTCTACCACTCGGACGTGTCCATGGAGAGCGACGGCCCGGCCGAGTCCTGCGTGCCGGTCGCCGACGAGGCGGCGGCGCGGGCCTGGAGCGAGGAGCGGGGGCGGGCGTGGCAGACGCGGGTACGGGTGGAGCCGGCCGGGCGGCTGGCCTACACCCGGATCACCAAGGCCCAGGTGGCGTACCCGCAGATCCTGGCCGCCTTCGGGGCGGTGGAGGAGTGGATCGCCGCGCAGGGTCTGACGGTGACGGGGCCGTGCCGCGAGGTGTACTTCGCCGACTGGGACGCCGCGGGTCCCGAGGACCCGGTGTGCGACGTGGCGTTCCCGGTGAGCTGAGCTGAACCGGTCCGGCGGGCGCCCTCTCGGCAAGGTCGGCGAACTGGTCGAGAGGGCTCCGTCGGTGGTACCGGCGGGTGAAGCGTGGCGGCGTTACTCCTTCACCGAGGTCACGAAGGCGGTCCACGCGTCGGCGGGGAACGCGAGGACCGGGCCGTCGGTCACCTTGGAGTCGCGGACGGCGAGCGCCGCGACGAGGGGTGACCGGACCTCGACGCACGCGCCGTTTCCTCCGGAGTAGGAGGACTTGGTCCACGATTCCTGGGCGCCCTGAAGAATTGCCATGTCTGCTCCGATGGCGAGTCGCGAGTGTGGTTTACGCCAATGACGTTTGATCTTTGGCGTGATCGACGCTACTCGCTGGCCCCTCCGTACGGAGCAGCCATTCACTCGTCCGGATGGCATATTCCAGGCGACTCTTCCAGTACATCGGGGCAGAGGTGTAACATCCCGCCTTCGCCAGATTTCCCGGGCTTCAGCGGCTCAGCGCGCGTACTCCTTCGCCACGTCCTCGATGCGCTGCCGCGACTGCTCCACGTTCAGGGCCTGGGCCCGCAGGTGCTCGTACATCACCGTGTACTTCTGCACGTCCGGCGCCTTCTCCAGGTACAGGTCGCTGGTCACGCCCTCGATGTACACCACGCTGGAGTCGGCCGTGTCGGCGAACTCCAGGATGGAGTACTGGCCGTTGATGCCGGGGTGCGCCCCGACGTCGAAGGGCAGCACCTGCACGGTGATGTGCGGCAGCTGCGACATCTCGGCGACGTGCTCCAGCTGCTCCCGCATCACCTGCTTGCTGCCCACCACCCGGCGCAGGCAGGCCTCGTCCAGGACCACCCACAGCCGCAGCGGGTTGTGGTCGGCGGAGATGCGCTCCTGCCGCCGTATGCGGACCTGCACCCGCTTCTCCACGTCGGCGACGGACGTCTCGGGCAACGCGCCCTGGATGAGGGCCTCGGCGTAGGGCCGGGTCTGCAACAGGCCGGTGATGATCTGGGGTTCGTAGGTCCGCAGCGACTCCGCGTCGGTCTCCAGGCCGATGTAGACGCTGTACGGGATGTCCCCGAAGGCGTGCCACCAGCCCTGCTGGCGCGAGTCCTTCGCCATCTGCATCAGCGAGTCGACGATCCGCTGGTCCTCGACCTCGTACACCCCGCACAGGTCGCGGACGTCCCGCTGGCTGATGCTGCGCCGGCCGTTCTCCAGGCGGCTGATCTTCGACTGCGAGACCAGCAGCCGCTCGGCGACCTCCTCGGCCGTCATGCCCTTGAGCTCCCGGAGCCGGCGCAGCTCCTGGCCCAGCCGACGCCGCCTTACGGTGGGATTGACACTCGACGCCACGGGACGTGCACCTCCGGCTGCGTGACTCATGCTTGCCACTTTGTGTATCTGCTGCTGAGCAGACTGCCACCAAGGTGCTTACTACCGCTGGGAAACGGTCGATATGCGCCGCGTACACGCCAGTTCGGGACGCCACTCTCCCATGCGGCCGCGCGGGGCGGCGGAACCTTTCCGCGGTCCGGGCGGGCCGGACGCGCGGTCGGTTCCGCCGCCCCGCGCGGACCTGCGGCTCCCGTGACCGGGCTTGGGGACTGGCGGTACGGCGGTGCGGTGGTACGGCGGTGCTTGTGGAGCTGTGGAGCTGTGGTGCGGCGGTGCTTTCGTGCGGTGGGCTCGTGGGGCTAGTGGGCCACCGCTCGCGCCATCGATCCGTGGCGCGGTTGCGCCGGAACACCGCGGGCGGGCTCCGGGGCGGACCTGGCCCCCGGTCCCGCGGCCTGGCGGCCGGCCGGGGCCGGACTGCGGCGCGGCTGTGCCGCGGCGCCGTTCTGGACGTCCATCACCGCGTGCGCCACCAGGCCGCCCATGGGGTCGTGCCGGATGAGGTCCCGCAGCCGGGACCGCGACGAGCGTCCTTCGTTGCCCGGGTAGAGGTGCTTGCCGAGTCCGACCGCGTGGGCCAGCGCGGCGAGCGCCGCGGTCCGCGGGTCCGGCGGGACGCCGGTGCGGATCGCCGAGTCCAGCCGGGCCTTGATCTCCCTGCTGATCGCCGTGTCCGTCGCCTGGTAGCGAGTCGTCGGCAGCACCCCGCACATCTGGCCCTCCACGGCATGCACCATGCCGCATCGCTCCAGATGCGAGAGATAGGTCTGGCGCAGCCCCAGGCGGGGTCCGCCAATCCAGTTGACCGCCCGTACCGGAGCGCCGCGCCTTCGCAGCAACTCCAACGCGCAGTCCAGTGTTGGATCTCCTGTCGGCCGTGGGGCCACCACGGCGATACGATCCCCGTCTGGGGCTATCCGTCCGGCCAGCGCCAGCTCCACCAGCTGTGCTCCGGCCAGACCGAGGTCGAGCGACTGCGGCTGTGCGGTGGTACCCGTGGTCGGGTCCAACGCCAGCAGCAGAAGCTCCTCCGGAAGTGTTCTGCGGCTCCTGCCCATCCATGCCTCCCCGCGTGGATGACAGACAGGGTGACCCCTCTCACATTGGTCTGTCGAGGGTGCGTGACCGCTTCGTAGTGGAACCAGTAGGTATGTCGTTCTCGTCTTCCGCGTGGGTTCCACCCGTACACAGGACACTGGTAAATGGTTTCGGTACGGGTTCGGTAGCGCGCACTGGACGTGCGGCGCATGGAGGAGGCATCGGTGGCGGGCGAGTCCCCCGACAGGTCGAAGCAGCACGAGTCGTCGGAAGAACCGACGTCGGGGAGCGCGGGTCCGGTTCCCGAAGCCAGGACCGAGGCGAGTGAGCGGCGTGATCCGCGGCTGACGGTGGCACGGGAGCGCTCCGCGGGGGCCGGTGCCGGGTCCCGCGGCGGCGTCGACACGGCGACCCGGGTGCTGTCGGTCCGCGAGACGGGGGCGGAGGCCTCCGGCGGTGAGGACGGCGACGGTACGTCCGGGGGTGCCGGCGCGTCGTCGGACCCGTCCGCCTCCCCGGAGCAGTCCGACGCGGCCGAGGGGGCCGACGCGGGGCCCGGCGCCGGGAACGACGGCCGGCTCAGGGACGCGGTCGCGGCCTGGGTGGCCACCGCGGACGAGCGCGCCGCCGCCAACGCGCGGCTGGAGGACGCGGAGGAGCCCGCTCGGGACACGACCGACGGTGAGCGAGCCGCCACGGCTGCGCACCCCGAGGACGACGGTCCCGCCGCCACCGGGAAGTCCGGGCCCGCCGCCCCCGACACCCGCCCGTCGTCCCAGGACGCCGACAGCACCGAGCAGACTCCCGGCCCGGCCGCCGACTCCGATACGGACACGACCACCGCCCCCGGCGCGGACACCGGCTCGGCCTCCGACGCAGGCTCGGCCTCTGACGCAGGCTCCGCGCCGGGCGCGGGCGCCGACTCCAGCACCGGCCCGGGCACGGACCCGGCCCCCGGCTCCGACACGGGCTCGGCCTCTGACACGGGGGCAGACGCAGGTTCCGCGCCGGACGCGGGCAGCGACTCCAGCACCGGCCCGGGCACGGACTCCGGTACGGGCGCGGGCACCGCCGCCTACGCAGACCCGGATGCGGCTCCTGCCCCTGGCCCGGGCACCGGCTCCACGCCGGACGCGGACGCCGACTCCAGCACCGGCACGGGCACGGGCTCCGGCTCGGGCGCGGCCACCGCCGCCGACACAGGCTCGGACACGGACGCAGCCACGGCCCCCGGCTCGGGCGCGGGCGAGGTGTCCGGCTCCAGGCCGGACGGAGGCTCGGGATCGAGTGGGGTGGCGGGTTCCCCTGCCGCCGCTGCGGGTCCCGGCTCGGGCGAGGGCGAGGGCGCCGACGACGCCCCTTCCGGCGCGAACGCCGCCCCGGAGGCGGCCTCGGCCGCGGCGCCGGTGTCCGACGCGGACCCGGAGCCGACCGCGGACGCCCGCTCGGAGGCGAGCGCGGACACTGCCCCGGAGGCGAGCGCGGACGCCCACTCGT
>NZ_JAIOJZ010000018.1 GCF_020404845.1 Streptomyces hyderabadensis
GCCCCCCTCCCGACCCCCCGGGGGCGGCCCGTGGGCCCGCCCGCGCCGGACTCCCGCTGCCCGCCGACCGCCACGCCGCGGTCGCGGCCACCGCCCGTCACATCCACTCCGTCGTCACCGTCCTGCGGGAGCTGGACTTCGCCGACACCCCGCCCGCCACCGCCTACCGCGCGGAACAGGAGACGCCCGATGCAGCCGTATGAACTCACGCTCGGCGCGGCCGCCGAGGCCGTCCGGGACCGGCGCCTGTCCCCCGTCGAGCTGGTGGACTCCGTCCTGGAGCACCTCGGACGGGCGGAGCCGCGCCTGCAGGCCTACGTCACCGTCACCGCGGAGCACGCCCGCCGGGCCGCGCGCGCGGCCGAGGCCGAGATCGCAGCCGGCCGTCACCGCGGTCCGCTGCACGGCATCCCGATGGGCCTCAAGGACCTGATCGACGTCGCGGGCCTCGCGACATCGGCCAGTTCACGGGTCCGCGCCGGTCACCGCGCGGCGGCGGACAGCACCGTCGCCGCCCGGCTGGAGGCGGCCGGCGCGGTGCTGGTCGGCAAGACCCACACCCACGAGTTCGCCTACGGGCTGACCACCCCGCAGACCAGCAACGCGTGGCACACCGGCCGGGTGGCCGGGGGCTCCAGCGGTGGGTCCGCCGTGGCCGTCGCCGCGGGTACCGCCACCTTCGCCCTGGGCACCGACACCGGGGGTTCGATCCGGGTGCCCGCCGCACTGAACGGGGTGGTAGGGCTCAAGCCGACGTACGGCCTCGTCCCCAGGCACGGGGTCACGTCCCTGTCCTGGTCACTGGACCACGTCGGTCCGATCACCCGCACCGTCGAGGACGCCGCGCTGGTGCTGACCGCCCTGGCCGGGCACGATCCCCGCGACCCCGCCTCGCTGACCGCGCCCGCCACCGACTACCGGCCGGTCACGGGCGGCGACCTCAGGGGGCTGCGGGTCGGCGTGCCGCGCACCTACTACTTCGACCACGTCGACCCGGAGGTGGCGGCCGCCGTCCGGCGCGCGATCGACCAGCTCGCGGCACTCGGCGCACGTCTCGTCGAGGTCGAGATCCCCATGACCCGCTACATCCAGGCCACCCAGTGGGGCCTGATGGTGCCCGAGGCCACCGCGTACCACGAGCGCACGCTGCGCACGGTCCCCGACCTCTACCGGTCCGACGTCCGCGTCCTGCTGGAGGCGGGTGAACTGATGTCCGCCGGTGACTACCTGCGCGCCCAGCGCTCCCGGACCCTCATGCGGCGGGAGTGGGCGGCCGTGCTGCGCCAGGTGGACCTGATCGCCGCCCCCACCGTCCCGGCGACCGCCGTGGAGTCCGGCCAGGAGTCGATCACCTGGGCCGACGGCACCACCGAGGCCGTGTCCGACGCCTACGTACGCCTGTCGTCCCCCGCCAACATCACCGGCGTACCCTCCCTGTCCCTGCCGGTCGGCCACGACACGGCCGGGCTCCCCATCGGCATGCAGCTGCTCGGCCCGCCGCTCGGGGAGCGCCTGCTCCTGCGGGTCGGTCACGCCTACGAACAGACCCGGCCGGCCCGTGGGCTCGCGCGCGCCGCGTGAACGCCACCGACCCCTTAGACGCAATGATTTTGCTTTAAGCTGGGCGTCATGAGCAGGCAGATGGTGCGTCCCGGCGGGCGCAGTGCCCGGGTCCAGGCAGCGGTGCACGCCGCCGTGCGCGAGCTGGCGTCGGAGGTGGGGCGGGACGCCCTGACCGTACCGCTCGTCGCCCGGCGCGCGGGCGTGACACCGTCGACGATCTACCGGCGC
The DNA here is from genome assembly GCF_020404845.1 of Streptomyces hyderabadensis. GTDB lineage: Bacteria > Actinomycetota > Actinomycetes > Streptomycetales > Streptomycetaceae > Streptomyces > Streptomyces hyderabadensis. The sequence continues at coordinate 1,792 of NZ_JAIOJZ010000018.1, forward strand.
TGGGGAGACCTCCAGGAACTGCTGTCGGACGTCGCGGTGGAGCGCCTGCGCCCCGAGGCCTCCCCCGGTGACCACGGTGACCTGTACGCCGACCTGACGGCCTGGGCCGAGCAGTTCCTGGACGAGATGGCCTCCCCCGCCGGCCGCTCCTACATCCGCGACGCCCTGCTCGGCGACCCGGACGGCAGCAATGCCGGCCAGTGCTCCGCCTACGCCGCCGAGCAGCTCGAAACCGTCCTCGCCCGTGCGGCCGGCCGCGGGGACGTCACGCCCGATGTCGAGACCGTCATGGACGGCGTCGTCGCCCCCTTGATGTACCGCATCCTCTTCCGCCCGGACGGGCTCGACGCTCCGTACGCGCACCGGCTCGTCGCACAGGCCCTGGGGCGGACCGGCCCCTGACCGGGGAAGCCCGCGCAAGTCGGCAGTCTCTCTCCCCCCGCCCCGGCTTCCCGCACAAGGCGGCCGGAGCCGACCCGGGATCAGCGTTTTCGGTGCCCCGCCGCCCTCCTGTGGGTACGGAACCGGGCAACAACGCCTCGACGAGAGACTGGACATGACTGGACACCAATCCGTTCACCACCCGCCGCAACGCGTCGGCGTCGTCGCCGAGTCCCTGCCCGGGGAGACCCGCGTCGCCGCGACACCCCCGACGGTTCGCCTGCTGCTCGGCCTCGGTTACGAGGTCGTCGTCGAGCCGGGGGCCGGCGCGGCCTCCGGGTTCGGTGACGAGGCCTACGCCGAGGCGGGGGCGAGCCTCGGCGAGGCCTGGGCCGCGGACGTCGTGCTCAAGGTCAACGCGCCGGCCGACGAGGAGATCGCGAAACTGCGCGCGGGTACGACGCTCGTGGCCCTCGTCGCTCCGGCGCAGCGGCCCGAGCTGCTGGAGGCGCTCGCCGCGCGTGAGGTCACGGTGCTCGCCCTGGACGCGGTGCCGCGGATTTCGCGGGCCCAGTCGATGGACGTGCTCAGCTCCATGGCGAACATCGCCGGTTACCGGGCGGTGATCGAGGCGGCCCATGTCTTCGGACGCTTCTTCACCGGGCAGGTCACCGCGGCGGGCAAGGTGCCGCCCGCGAAGGTCCTGGTCGCCGGGGCCGGGGTCGCGGGGCTCGCCGCCATCGGGGCCGCCTCCAGCCTGGGCGCGATCGTGCGGGCCACCGATCCCCGGCCCGAGGTCGCGGACCAGGTCAAGTCGCTCGGCGGCGAGTACCTGCCGGTGGCCGCCGCCCAGCAGGACAGCACCGACGGCTACGCCAAGGCCACCACCGCGGACTACGACCGGGCCGCCGCCGAGCTGTACCGCGCGCAGGCCGCGGAGGTGGACGTCGTGATCACCACCGCGCTGGTCCCGGGCCGCCCCGCACCGCGGCTGCTGACCGCCGAGGACGTGGCCGCGATGAGACCCGGCAGCGTCGTCGTCGACATGGCCGCCGCCCAGGGCGGCAACGTCGAGGGGACCGTCCCGGGCCGGAGCGTGGTGACCGGCAACGGCGTGACCCTCATCGGCTACACGGACCTGGCGTCCCGGCTGCCCGCCCAGGCGTCCCAGCTGTTCGGCACCAACCTGGTCAACCTGCTGCGGCTGCTCACCCCCGGCAAGGACGGCCGGATCGTCATCGACTTCGACGACGTGGTGCAGCGGGCCGTGACCGTGGTCCGCGCCGGCACGGTCACCTGGCCCCCGCCCCCGGTCTCCGTGTCGGCGGCTCCGCCCGCCACCGCCCCGGCGGCGGCCACCGCCGCCCCGGTGGGCGCGAAGCCGTCCCGCCTCACCCCGGCGGGGCGCTTCGGCCTGATCGGCCTCGGCATGCTGGCGGCCTTCCTGCTGGTCGCCTTCGCTCCGGCCCAACTCGCGGAGAACTTCACCGTGTTCGCGCTGGCGGTGGTCATCGGCTACTACGTGATCGGCAAGGTCCACCACTCCCTGCACACCCCGCTGATGTCGGTGACCAACGCCATCTCGGGGATCGTGGTGATCGGTGCCCTGGTGCAGATCGGGCACGAGAGCGCACTCGTCACGGTGCTGTCCTTCGTGGCGATCCTGCTGACGAGCGTCAACATCTTCGGAGGTTTCGCCGTCACCCGCCGCATGCTGTCCATGTTCTCGAGAGGCGAGCCCCGATGACGTCCATGACCGCCTCCCGCGCCGCCGACCTGGTGGCGGCGCTGTTGTTCGTGCTCAGCCTCGCCGGTCTGTCCCAGCACCGGACGTCACGCGCCGGCGTCGTCTACGGCGTCGTGGGGATGGCGCTCGCCCTGGTCGCCACCGTCGTGGTCTCGGCGCAGAGCGTGTCCGCCGGGCCGGTCGCGCTGATCCTGCTGGCCACGGTGATCGGCGCCGCGGCGGGCCTGTGGCGGGCGCGGCGCGTGGAGATGACGCAGATGCCCGAACTGATCGCGGTGCTGCACAGTTTCGTCGGTCTCGCGGCCGTCCTGGTCGGCTGGAACAGCTATCTGGAGGTCGAGGCCCACGGCTCGCATGGCCGCATCGCCGACGAGCTCATCGGCATCCATCACGCCGAGGTGTACATCGGCGTCTTCATCGGCGCGGTGACCTTCACCGGATCCGTGGTCGCGTACCTGAAGCTGTCCGCGCGGATCAAGTCCCGGCCGCTGATGCTGCCCGGCAAGAACGCCCTCAACCTGGGGGCGCTGGGCCTGTTCGTGGTACTGACGGTCTGGTTCACCGTCAGCCCGGGCCTTCCGCTGATGGTGGCGGTCACGCTCCTGGCGCTCGCGCTGGGCTGGCACCTGGTGGCCTCGATCGGCGGCGGCGACATGCCCGTGGTCGTCTCGATGCTCAACAGCTACTCCGGCTGGGCCGCGGCGGCGGCCGGTTTCCTGCTCGACAACAACCTCCTCATCGTCACCGGGGCGCTGGTCGGTTCCTCCGGCGCGTATCTGAGCTACATCATGTGCCAGGCGATGAACCGTTCGTTCCTCTCCGTCATCGCCGGCGGCTTCGGCATCGAGGCCCCTCCGGGCGGCGTGGACGAGCAGGGCGAGCACCACGAGATACAGCCGCACGAGGCCGCCGAACTGCTCGCGCGGGCGCGGTCGGTAGTGATCACCCCCGGTTACGGCATGGCCGTGGCGCAGGCCCAGCATCCGGTCGCGGAGCTGACGCGGCGGCTGCGCGAGCGGGGGGTCGACGTGCGCTTCGGCGTCCACCCCGTCGCCGGGCGGCTGCCCGGTCACATGAACGTGCTGCTGGCCGAGGCGAAGGTGCCGTACGACATCGTCCTGGAGATGGACGAGATCAACGACGACTTCGCCGACACCTCGGTCGTGCTGGTCATCGGTGCCAACGACACGGTCAACCCCTCGGCGACCGAGGACCCCGCCAGCCCGATCGCGGGCATGCCCGTGCTGCGGGTCTGGGAGGCGGAGCAGGTCGTCGTCTTCAAGCGGTCGATGGCCTCCGGCTACGCGGGCGTGCAGAACCCGCTGTTCTTCCGGGAGAACAGCAGCATGCTCTTCGGCGACGCCAAGCAGAGCGTCGAGGGGATCCTGCGTGCTCTCGGCCCGGAGACCGGACGGGAGCCCGCGTCCCGTGCACCGGGGGTGACGGCCGCACGGTGACCCGGCTGGTGGTGCGGAAGGGGGACGGCCGCGCCCTCACTCGCGGGGGGCCTCGAACGCCTGGGCGACGGCGAGGCTGTCCTCGTACACGTGGTGGCGGGTGACCAGACCGTTCTCCACGGTGAGGTGGAGTGCGAAGCGGGCGCGGTACGCGCGTCCGGTGGACCGGGCGGTCTGGCGGATCTCGCCGAGCACCACCGCGTCGTTCCCGTCGACGAGGATGCGCTCCACCTCGGTGGCCGCCTGTTCCGGCACGTGGTGCCCGGCCAGCTCGCGGTAGTGGGCCGCCGCGTCCGCCCGGGTGGACCGGTGACGGATCCAGGGCGTGGCGGGGCGACCGTGCTCGGCCTCGGGCCAGTCGAGTTTCCAGTCGCCCTGCTCGGCGTACAGCTCGGCGATGTGCTCGGGGTCGCCGGTGCCGATCCTGCGCAGCAGCTCCTGCACGACGGAGCGGGTGTGCGTCGACGTGGCCGTGGACATGGCGGAACCTCCTTCGGAGCCGCATCCCGTCGACGCGGCGCGGCCCCCATCCTGTCGATCCGCGCCGGGCGGGGCGATTACCTCCGGGGTAGGGCGGGCGCCGACTCCCTCAGGAATCGTTGAGCCACTGGGCGAGGGCGGCCGCCTCGCTGTGGTCCACGTCCTTGGTGGCCGTGAGCAGGGTCACCGTCGCCCCTGCCGAGAGGTCGCGCAGCCGCTGCAGCGCGGCCCGGTGGCCGGGGTCCTCCAGTTCGGCGAAGTAGCGGCGCCGGAATTCGTCGTAGCGCTCCGGATCGTGGTGGTACCAGCGGCGCAGTTCGGTCGACGGGGCGACGTCGCGCAGCCACTCGTCGAGAGCGGCCTTCTCCTTGCTCATGCCACGCGGCCACAGACGGTCGACGAGCACGCGCTTGCCGTCCTGTGGCGTGGGGCTGTCGTAGATTCTCCGGTATCCGACCCGTGCAGCCATGACCCACCTTCCGGCGACGCCCCCGCGACGCCTTCCCTTGTGCCGTTCCGTCCAGACGAACCGCCACCACGGGCCCGGACACGGGCTCCCGGCGGCGCTCACCTCAGGCTCGCACGCGCGGCCAGCCGGCCAGGCCCTCCCCGCCGGGAGGCTGTGCGACGGCCCGCTCCACGGAGTCGTGGAAGGAGTAGACCGCCCCCAGGCCGCCGAGGGCGAAGACGTGCAGGAGCCGCCGGTCGGAGCAGGCGATCCGCAGTGATCCGTGATGGTCGCGGATGCGCTTGGTCACGGCGACGATCATGCCGAGCCCCATGGAGTCGATGAACGGGGTGTCGCACAGGTCCAGCACGAAGTGCCGGTGGCCCTCGGCGAGCCGCCGGACGACCTCGGCCCGGACGAGCGGCGCGAACGCGATGTCGATCTCCTCGTCGGCCCGGACGACCGTCCAGCCGTTCGCCATCCGCCAGCCGACCTGCACGTCCGGCCCCGCGACGCCCTGCTCACGCACGCTCTGACTCCCCTGCGACTCTGTCCGATTTACCCGTCTCATCCAGGAAAAGCGCTACGGCCGCGGTGTCACAAGAGCCCGGTTTTCAGATGGTGAGCGAGAGCCCCTGGGACACCCGCTGGGCGGTGGTGAGCAGCGTCGTCACGGCCTCGTCGAGACAGGACGTGCGGTTGACGTCCAGGGAGATGCCGAGGGATCCGATGGTGTCGCCCCGGCGGACGGGGACCGCGACGCAGGCGGTGCCCAGACGGTACTCCTCCAAGTCGGTCACCGCCGGGCGGTGCCGGGAGGCGTCGAGGCGGCGCAGCAGCTCGGCACGGTAGGTGATGGTGCGCGGAGTGAGGTCGTTCATCGTGTGGCGGGAGAGGTAATCGGCGCGGGCCTCGGCGTCCAGCTCGCGCAGCACGCTCTTGCCGAGCGCCGTGGCGTGTCCCGCGTCCTCGAAGCCGACCCAGAGATCGACACGGGGCGCCTTCGGACCGTCCACGATCTCCGCCACCCGGATCTCGCCATCCTCGTAAAGGGTCAGGTAGGCCGCGGCCGACAGGTCGTCCCGCAGCTCGGCGAGCGTGGGACGGACCCTGCTGAGTGCCGTCTGGTCGCGGCTTCCCGCGTGCAGCGTGCCCAGCCGCTCGCCCAGGACGAACGTGCCGTCCTCAAGCTTGCGCACGTAGCCGTCGTGGACCATGGTGCGCAGCAGGTGGTAGGTGGTGCCCAGGGCCAGGCCGGTCTCGCGCGCCAGCTGCTTGGCCGGTACGCCGCTCTCGTGGGCGCCCACGGCCTCCATCAGCCGGAACGCTCGCTGCACCGAGGTGATGAGCGTGGGGCCCTCCTGACCGCTCACCCCTCCACCCTGCGCCCGGCCGCGGGGGTGCGGCAAGTGGGTCAGGGCTTGATGCCCACCCCGGTCCACAGGCTCACCTCGGCGTCGGTGGGCGCGTCGGTGCCGGTGGACGGCTCCGGCCGCCAGCGGTGACCGACGCTCACGCCGGGTTCGAGGAGGTCGAGCCCGTCGAAGAAGCGGGTGACGTCCTTCTGCGAGCGGAACTGCACCGGCGTGCCCGCCCCGGTGTAGATGTCCGTGACCTTCTCCCAGGTGGGCGGGTCGAAGTCGGGCGTGCAGTGACTCAGCGCGAGCGCGCTGCCCGACGGGAGCGCCGCCATCAGCCGGTCGACGATGCCGTACGGGTCGCCGGCGTCGGTGATGAAGTGCATCAGGGCGTTCAGCGAGAGGGCGACCGGCTGGGACAGGTCGAGCACCTCGGCCAGCTCCGGGGCGCTCAGCAGGGCGTCGGGGTCGTTGACGTCGGCCTCGATGTAGGTGGTGCGGCCCTCGGGGGTGCTGCGCATCAGGCGCTCGGCGTACTTGAGGACGAGCGGGTCGTTGTCGGCGTAGACCACCCGGGCCTCGGGGACCACGGACTGTGCCACCTGGTGCACGTTCGGCTCGGTGGGGATGCCCGTGCCGATGTCCAGCCACTGCCGGATGCCGTGCTCCCGCGCCAGTACGCGAGTGGCGCGGTGCATGAAGGCGCGGTTCTCCCGGGCGCAGGTGAAGATGCCCGGGTAGGCCTCGGCGACCGCTTCGGCGGCCTGTTTGTCGACCGGGAAGTGGTCCTTGCCGCCGAGGTAGTAGTCGTACATGCGGGCCGAGTGCGGCCTGCTGGTGTCGAGGCCTCGCGCGGCGTGGGTGTTGCTCATCGTGTTCCCTTCGGAAGGCCGGCCGTGAGGTGGTCCGCCATGCCCTGCTTGACTCCCCGGACGAACGCGCCGATCTCCTCCGGCGTGTAGATGAGCGCGGGGCCGGACGGGTCGGTGGACTGGCGCATCGCGACGCGTCCGTCGGCCAGGCGCTTGGTCTCCACGCACTGGCCGCCGTTGGGTCCGCTCCACGGGCGCTCCCAGCCGCTGTCGCCGAGGTCGCAGGCGGGCATCCCGTTGTAGACGGGGTCGTCGGTGCTGCTCATGAGTACTCCTTGCGCATGCGGTTCAGGAGGGCCGTGCTGTCCCTCGTCGAGGTGAGCAGCGACATCCTGTTGTGCGCCTCCAGGTGGGCGACGACGTCGGCGCGTTCGTCCAGGTACATCGACGCGGAGAGGATCTCGCTGTACACGACGTCGGGCAGCTCCGGCTCCTCGAACCGGAAGTAGGTGAAGGGGGCGCAGGCCCCGACGTGGGCACCGACGGCGAAGGGCAGGATGTCGATGCTGACGTGCTCCAGCTCGGACACCTCCAGGAGCCGGTCGATCTGCTCGCGCATCACGTCCGGACCGCCGACGACCCGGTGCAGGACCGCTTCCTCCATGACCACCCAGAGGGTGGGCGCGTCCTCCCGCTCCAGCAGGCTCTGCCGGCGCAGCCGCAGCCCGACGCGGCGCTCCAGCTCCTCCTCGGAGCCGTTCGGGAAGCCTCCGCCCAGGACGCCGCGGGCGTAGGCGGGGGTCTGGAGCAGTCCGGTCACGTAGTGGGGTTCGTAGGTGCGCAGCGTGCTGGCACCGGTCTCCAGGCTGACGTACGCGGTGAACCAGTTGGGCAGCACGTCGCGGTAGGCGTGCCACCAGCCCGGCTTGTTGGCCTGTTCGGCGAGCGCGACGAACTCGTCCGTCTCCTGCTGTGTGCTTCCGTACGTCTGCAGGAGCTTCTCGACATAGAGGGGTTTGAGGGCGACTTCGGCCTTCTCCAGCCGACGGATCGTCAGGGGCGTGACCCGAAGTGCCTTGGCGGCGTCGGCCAGTGAGGCGCCCGCGCTCTGCCGCATCTCCTGGAGCCGGCGCCCCAGGATCATGCGCAGCACCGTCGGGGCGCTGGTGCCCGCGCCGGACCGAGCTTCACTCACGCCCTACCTCCTGATGGGCTGTCACCGGCGCCATTGTGGCAGCGACTTGGTGATGACACCAGACTGAAGGAGGCTTCCTGAAATTATCAGGGATTCGGTTGCAGCCTGAACTGGACGGCGAGCATAGTTGCGTCTGTGAGCCTGCCCGTCCGACCGCCGTCCCGTCCGCGCCCGCCGAGGCCCGCTCCCCCCATCGCGACCGTCCTGACCGGAAGGCGATCACCGTGACCCCCCACACGAGCCCATCGCCCGGACTGTTACCACCGGTGCGTCCGGACCGGGAACACTGGTTCGACCTCCCCTCCCTCCGGGTCAGTGTGCGGACGGCGCGCGACACGGTGCGCCGTCAGCTTCGCGCCTGGCGGCTTCCCGGTGATGTGTGCACCGACGCGGTGCTGCTCGTCTCGGAGCTGGCGACCAACGCCGTGCTCCACTCGGGCAGCGACCGCATGCTGTGCGGACTGTCGCTCACCTCCCGCGAACAGCTGCGGATCGAGGTGCACGACGACGGGAACACGTCGGCCTGCCCGGCCGGAGCCCGCTCCGGTCCGCAGGACGAGAGCGGCCGGGGGCTGCTCATCGTGCAGCAGCTGGCGGACTCCTGGGGAACCGCGCGGTCCGGCCGCACCGGGGGCAACACCGTCTGGGCGGTTCTCCGGATCGGGACCTGACCCCGCGGGACGCTCCCGCGGCGGGCCGCGTCGACGCGGTTTCCTGAGTACGCGGCTGAGTATCCGCGCTCATGTCATGGTGCGTGACGAGGGCCACACTCCGGGGCATGACGAACCTTCCGCCCCCGGCCGAGGAACTGCGGGTCCTGGACGCCGAGCTGCGGCAGCTGGACATGCGCCGCGCCGTCCTGCTGCGACGCCGCACGTGGCTGGTCCACGCCCTGCAAGCGACCGCCGCCCGGCAGCCCGCCCAGGGTGCCGGGGCGGCGCCGGGCGGGTGGCCCACCGGGACGGGCCCGGGTGCCGCCGCTCGCCGGCCGGAGGCCACCGCGCCCGGCGTGCAGAACGTACTGCTGGTGCTCGGCGGCGTCCTGCTGGTCACCGCGGCGATCGCGTTCACCCTCGTCAGCTGGGGCCACCTGGGGATCGCGGGCCGCGCGCTGGTGCTCGCCGCGCTGACCGCCGGGGCACTGGCCGCGCCGGTGGCGTTGCTGCGGCGCGGCCTGCGGTCGACCGCCGAGGCCCTGTCCGCTCTGGGCACCGCCCTGACCGTCCTCGACGCGTACGCGCTCCACGAGGTGGCGTTCACCGGCACCGACGGTGTCGGGTACGCGGCGGCCGCGTCCGCCGTCCTGGCCGCGCTGTGGGCGGCCTACGGTGTGCGCCTCGGGCTCTGCCACCCCCTCCCGCTGGCCGTGGCGACCGCCCACCTGCCCCTGCCGCTGTGGGCGATCGCCGTCGGCGCCGGTCCGCACGCGCTCAGCGCCGGATTGCTGGCGACCGCCGCCGGCGGCACCGCCGTCGCGCTGCGCGCCGCGTCGGCGCCGGTGCGGGTGGTCGCCGTCGTGGGCACGCTGGGCACGGGCGCCACCGGTGTGCTGTCGGCTGGGTGGCTCTGCTGGAGCGCGCCCGGCGCCGGCACCTCCGTACGGGGGGCGGCGCTGCTGGTCGCGGCGGCGGCGATCGCCCTGGTGGCCGGCCGCTGTGTCCCGAAGCGGGAGGTCGCCGTGGCCGCCGCGACGGCGGCCGGTCTGTGCCTGGTCGCGGCGGCCGGAGGGATGCTGCGGGTCTCGGCGCCCGCCGAATGGACGGTGCCGGGCTGTCTGCTCTGCGCGCTCGCCCTGCTCGCGGCGGAGCGGACGCCGCTCGCCCGGCCCCTGCGTCGAGGCCTGGTGCACGCCTCGGCCGTGGTCCAGGGCTGCGCGGTGCTGTGGACTCTCCCGCTGGTCGCCGGGACCGTCCTCGGTCCCGCGGCCAGGGTCGCGACGCCCTGGTCCGGCGCCCCGCGGACCTTCCGGGACGCCGTGTTCACGGAGGTGCCGCACCCTCCGTATGCCGGCACCGTGCCGCTGGTGCTCGCGGTGGTGGCCGGGGTGCTGGTGGTGGCCGGGCGCCGCACGCATCGGCGTCCGGCCCTGACGGTGGCGGCACTCGTCCTCGGCTGGGCGGCCCTCTTCGTGCTCCCGGTGGCGCTCCAGGTGCCCTACCCGGCGGGTCTGGTGGCGCAGGCGGCCGTGGTCGCGGCTGCCCTGGGTCTCGCGGTGCGGGAGGACCGCGCCGGTGAGGTGCCCTCGCCGCTCGCCCTGACGGCGCTGCTGCTGGCCCTGCTCACCTCGGTCGATGTCGCCCTCCTCGCGCTGGCCTCCGAGTCCGCGACGATCGGTGTACTCCTCGCGCTCACCGTCCTGTTCGGTGCGGCCGCGCTCCGCCCGGGGCCCGCCCCGTTCACCGCGCCGGCCGCCCTCGTCCACGGCACGGCTCTTGCCTGCGCGTTGGGCGCCCGGGCCGAGGTGCCGCCGCAGCACACGGCGCTGCTGGTTCTCGTCGTACCCGCCGTCGCCGTCCTGGTCGCCTCGCGGTGGGGCGGGTCGCGCGCGACCGTGCCGGTCGAGGCGGCGGGTGGGGCCGCGGGACTGCTCGCCGTCGCGCTGGCGGTGCCGGATCCGCCGATGCTGGCGCTGGTGCTCTCCCTGTGCGGTGTCGTCGTGGCCGCCTCGGCCCTGCGCCCGGAGCGGCGGGCGGCCGGCTGGGCGGCGGCAGTGCTGTTCCTGGCCGCCGCCTGGGTGCGGCTGGCGGCGTGGAAGGTGGCTGTTCCGGAGGCCTACACCCTGCCGGTGGCCGGGCCCGCGCTGGTCGTCGGGTTCCTGCGCCGACGCCGCGACGCGGCCCTCTCCTCGTGGACGGCGTACGGTGCCGGGCTGGGCGCCGGTCTGGCCCCGAGTCTGCTCGCCGTCTGGAACGACCAGCACTGGCTGCGGCCCCTACTGCTCGGCGTCGCCGCGCTGGCGGTGACGCTGGTGGGCGCCCGGCGGCGGCTCCAGGCGCCACTCGTGCTCGGCGGGGCCGTGCTCGCGCTGGTGGCGCTGCACGAACTGGCCCCGTACCTCACCCAGGTCGTCGGCGCGCTCCCGCGCTGGGCTCCCCCGGCGCTCGCGGGTCTCGTACTGCTCGTCCTCGGCGCCACCTACGAACACCGGCTGCGGGACGCCCGGCGGCTGCGGGAGGCGCTCGGACGGCTCCGGTAGGCCGGCGCCGACACAAGTGAGGGGCCCCGTGCCGATCCCGTGCAGCTTTGCGGTCGGGCTCATGGAACCCGGACGAGGCCGCCCATCTTGCCGTGGGCCGCCGATCGGCTTCGTGGTAACACGAAGTGATCACATTCGAAAGGGCCGCCTCATGGGTATCTTCAGCCGCCGCCAGACCGCCACCGTCGAGCAGCCGGCGGCCGCCGGACCGGACCGGCCCGCCGCGCGGTCCGGGACCGCGGCGGCCACGCTCGACCCGGCCCTGCGCGCGCTGACCGGCCACTGGACCATCGACCGCCCGCACAGCCGGATCGGCTTCTCCGTGCGGCACGCCATGGTCACCACGGTCCGCGGGGCCTTCACCGACTACGACAGCAGGCTCTACTTCGACGGGGACGACCCCTCCCGCTCCCGGGCCGACCTCGTCATCCGCGTCGCCAGCGTCGACACCGGCGTGGAACAACGGGACGCCCACCTCGTCGGCAAGGACTTCTTCGACGCGCGGCGCCACCCCGAGATGACCTTCCGCAGCACCGCCGCCCTCCAGGAGTCCGCGGAGAGCTTCCGGATGACGGGGGACCTCACCATCCGCGACACGACGCGAGCCGTCGAGCTCCAACTGGACTACCTCGGCTCGGTCGTGGACCCGTTCGGCTACCAGCGGGCCGGTTTCGACGGGACCACCACCATCGACCGCAGGGACTGGGGCCTGGTCTACAACCAGCGGCTCGAGGCGGGCGGCAGCATGGTGAGCGAAAAGGTCCGCCTCCAGTTCGACATCTCGGCCATCCGCTCCACCTGACCCGCCGGCCTCACCGCCGCCCCGGAACACCCGGCGGCGTCCGCACCGGTCCCGGTGGCCCGGCCAGACCGCTGGGGTGCTGTCGGATTCAGGTCGTGGTCGTGAGGCGGTCCAGTGGCGGTGCCAGGACGGGGGCGAGTGCCTCGGCGTACGCCTCCGAGAGGTGGCTGTCGTCCCGGTGCACCGCGGTGTCGGCGACGACCACGGGGCAGACGCCGGTGCGCGGGGCGCAGACCCAGTCGGTGGGGTCGATGACCGTGGTGCCGGTGGTGGAGGCGGCGGCCCGGACGGCGCGGCCGCGCGTCGCGTCCCGGACCGCGTCCGGCAAGTGGTGTGCGCAGGCGCGCAGTTGCAGGGAGTTGCGGGCGGCGCAGTCGACCGGGTCGCCCTTGGGCCACGGGGTGTCGAGCAGGGCGGCGACCCGGGCGCCAGAGGAGTGCAGGGCACGGAAGGTGTGCTCGAAGCCGGTGGTCCACTGGTGCAGCGGGTCGGCGGCGGGGCGGGCCGGGTCGCCCGCGTCCGAGGAGGAGACGACCACCAGCGCGGGGCGCAGGGCGTTGATCCTCTCCAGGGCGTGGGAGCGCCAGGTGTCGCAGGCGGTGTACGGCTTGTGGAGGTTGACGATGGTCACGTCGGCGGCCTTGCAGGATGCCTTCGTGAGCGGCACCAGCCTCCAGCCGCGTGCGTCCGCGAGCCGTCGCAGGGCCGGGAACCACTGCGCGGCGTGGGAGTCGCCGAAGAGGACGACCGTACGGGAGGAGGTCCGGTCGCCGTAGACGCAGGAGCGCGGGCGGGTGGCGGCGCGGTCGACGTGGCAGCCGTCCCGGTAGAGCGCGGAGCGGGCGGACTTGACCCGCGGCAGCGGCGGCGCGAGGTTGCTCGGCAGAGCGGTGGGGGACGCCCCCAGGAGTTCGGCGAGGCGTGCCCCCGGGTCGCGGGCGCCCGCAAGGGTTCGTGCCAGGGCGGGCGCGGGGTCGCCCACCTCGATCGTCGGCGGCACCGCGGTCGCCGTCAGGGACAGCGCCGAGGCGCTCGCGGTCAGCGCGGCCCCGAGGGCCAGGGCGCGGCGCGGGCGTCCGCCGAAGGCCCGGTGGAAGCGGACGGGGTTCTCCACGAGGCGCAGGGTGAGCCAGGCCAGGGCCAGCGCCACGGCCGACAGCGCGAGCGCGAGCGGCACTCCGGCGGTGCCGTCGGCGCGGCCGAGTGCCGCCGGGGCTATGACCAGCAGGGGCCAGTGCCAGAGGTACCAGCCGTAGGAGAGGCCGCCGAGCCACACGAGCGGGCGCCGCTCCAGCAGCCGCCCCGCGCCGTACGCGGTGGGCACGCAGCCGCCGGCCAGGACGAGTACGGTGCCCGCGACCGGCAGCAGCGCATGGTGGCCGGGGAAGGGCGTCTCGTCGTCGTACCGGAGTGCCGCCAGGGTGACGCAGGCCAGGCCGAGCCAGCCCAGCGGGGCGGCGAGAGCGGCGGGCAGCCGGCGCAGCCGGGCGGCGGCCAGGGCCAGCAGCGCACCCGCGCCCAGTTCCCAGACCCGGGTGAGGGAGCCGAAGTACGCCCAGGGCGCCGACCTGTCCGTGACGAGGACGCCCGCCGCGAAGGAGACCGCGCACAGGGCGGCGAGCGGCACCGCCACCGGTCCGCGCCGGCCGCGGGCGATCCGCCAGGTGAGCAGCAGGAGCACCGGCCACACCAGGTAGAACTGCTCCTCCACGGCGAGCGACCACAGGTGCTGGAACGGCGACGGCGGGCTGTTCTGGGCGAGGTAGTCGGTACCGGACGCCGCCAGCCGGAAGTTGAGCGTGTACAGCGCCCCGGCGAGGGCGTCGCCCGCGTACTCGGCGAGCCGCGCCTTCGACAGGAACAGCCATGCCCCGGCCAGCGTGACGGCGATGACCAGGGACGACGCGGGCAGCAGTCGAAGGGCTCGGCGGGCGTAGAAGGTGCGCAGCGACACCCGGCCGGTGTCGGCGAGTTCACGCAGCAGCAGTGAGGTGATGAGGAAGCCGGAGATCACGAAGAAGACGTCGACGCCGATGTAGCCGCCCTCGACCCGGGCCACGCCGGCGTGGGAGAGGACCACCAGCCCGACGGCCACCGCGCGCAGCCCTTGGATGTCCAGCCTCGGGGGGTGCCGGTGCGGCGGCGGTGCGGACCCGCCTGCCGCCGGGACGGTACGGGCCGCGGTGGGCGTGGTGCTGGTCATGCGGGGTGGGCTCCTCGGGGCGACGACCTTGCTGCGCCTGACAAGATCAGTGCGCCGCGTCCCGAAGTTCCGCCGCCGTCGCCCGAGTTGGCCCGGGCCGAGAAGGTTCAACCGGCGGCAACCAGCGGTTCAGCCCCCGTCCGGCGCGCGGACCGGGAACCGCCCTCACCCCGCCGACGGCCGGGTACCGGGCACCGCGGCGGTGAAGCGCGCCGCGAGCGCGGCGGCCGCGGCACGCAGCTCCGCCCCGCCCTCGATACGGAAGGAGAGCGGCACCCTAGCGAGCCATTCCTGCGCGTACATGTCCGGGTTCCGGGTGCTGCCGACCAGGACGCAGCCGTCTCCCAGGGGTTCGAGACGGCCCATGGGCGGGTGGATCCAGGGGGCGACCTCGGCCGGCGGGGCGTCGAAGACCACGCGGGTGGTGTACTGCCAGCCGGTGCCCAGGTTCTCCTCCAGCAACGCCACCGGGTCGAAGCCGGCGGGCGGGTCGAAGCCCTGCGCGGTGCTCCGGACCGCGCCGATCCGGTCCACCCGGTAGGTGCGCAGGGCGTTCACGCGGTGGGAGTGGCACAGCAGGTACCAGCGCCCGTGCCGGACGACGAGCGACCAGGGGTCCGCCTCCTCCTCCCACGCGTTGCCGGCCTCGCTGCGGTACGTCAAGCGCACGCGGCACCGGTGGGCGACGGCTTCCACGAGGGAGCTGGTGACGGCGGGGTCCGGGTGGGCCGCGTACGGGTCGGGGGCGGCGGACGCGTACTCCCGCAGCAGGGCCGCCTGCCGACCGACGCTCTCCGGCAGCGCCTTGACGACCTTGCCCAGGGCCGCGCCGACGAGATCACCGGCGTCGGCCACGGCGGGTCGGCCGCTGAGCGCCGCCATGACGAGGCCGAGTGCCTCGGTCTGCGTGAAGTGCACAGGCGGCAGTCTCGTCCCGCGTCCCAGGCGGTAGCCGCCGTGCGGTCCCCGGGCCGACTCCACCGGGATGCCCGCCTCCCTGAGGATCTCGACGTACCGGCGCGCCGCCCGCTCCGTCACGCCCAGCCGTTCGGCGAGTTCGCCGGCCGTCGTGGTGGGGCGGGTGCGGAGGATCTCCAGGGCGCGCAGCGCTCGCGCGGTGGGGCTGGGGGCGTCGGGCACGGGAGCAGGTTAGCAACGAGGGCTGGAACGAACCGGCAGTGGAACGTCCGGATCTCCTCCTACGGTGAGGCGAGGCAACGAAAGGGAACCGATCATGGACATCGTGCTCATCGGCGGCCTGTGGCTGGACGGAACCGTCTGGGACCGCGTCGCGTCCGCGCTGGAGTCGCTCGGCCACCGCCCGGTGCCGCTCACCCTGCCGGGGCAGGGGGACGGCGCGGTGGGCGCCACGCTCGACGACCAGGTGGCGGCGGTACTGGACGCGGTGGACGCCGCGTCCGGAAAGCCCATGGTGGTGGGGCACTCCGCGGCCTGTGCGCTGGCCTGGCTGGCCGCCGACCGGCGGCCGGATCGGGTGGCCAAGGTGGCACTCATCGGCGGGGTCCCGACCCCGGACGGCCGGCCGTACGCCGACTTCTTCGAGATCCGCGACGGCGTGAGGCCCTTTCCCGGCTGGGAGCCCTTCCAGGGGGCCGATGCCGCCGATCTCGATGAGGCCGCCAGGCGTGAGCTGGCGGCGGCCGCGATCGCGGTGCCGGAGGCCGTGGCCAGGGGGGTGGTGCGGCTGACCGACGAGCGCCGGTTCGGCGTTCCGGTCGTGGTCGTGTGCCCCGAGTTCACGCCCGCGCAGGCCCGGAAGTGGATCGACGGGGGCGACGTTCCAGAACTCGCCCGGGCCGGGCGCGTCGACTTCGCGGACATCGACTCGGGTCACTGGCCCATGGTCTCCAGGCCCGCCGAGCTGGCCCGGGTCCTGGCCGCGGCGGCCGAGGCGGGCTGACGGGTGCCGCGCGGGAGCGGAGGCGCGGCCGGGGCCTGTCCGACGTGTTCCGCCGGACAGGCCCTGATCCCGGCCCGGACAGGTCCCGCCCCGGCCCGGGCCGGCCGCGGGGCGCGTGCGCTCAGCGCCTCAGGGCGGCTCAGCGCTTCAGGGCGGCTCAGCGCTTCAGAGTGAAGGTGAAGTCGCCGGAGAGCTTGTCGCTCAGCCGGACCGCCGCGACCAGGTTCCCGGCCTCCACCAGTCTCTCCACCTCGGCCCGCGCGATACCGCAGCCCTCGGCGACCAGCCGTACCGGACGGACCGGGATCCGCGCCGCGAAGCGGACCGAGACGTCGATCACGTCCCGGTCCGGACGGTCCGCTCCCCCGGTGTCGAGGCGCCAGGCGCCGTCCCAGTCGAGGGCTACGCGGTTGCGGCGCAGCACCACCGGGTCCTGGAGCAACTCCGCGGTGAGCGCGGGGTCGTTGTCGTGCAGCCGGTCCAGCAGCTCGGGGCGCACGGCGCGGACGTTCGTCCGTTCCAGGAGCGTGAGCTTCGCGGTGTCACCGCACTCGGCGCACAGCACGAGGAGCCAGGCGTCGATGCGCTTGTGGTTGGCGTTGACACGGAACTTGCCGCTCGCCCGGAAGCGTGCGGACGCGCACGCGTGGCAACGGCGCCGGACAAGGGGAAGGCGGGTGGGTGCGACCACCCAGGTGATGAGCACAGAAGTACACCGGTTCCAGTGAGAAGTCCGCAGCAGAAAGGAGCGCGGCGCGCAGGCGCGACGCGCGACGGTTCAGCGCTCGGGATGTCTCACAGGGTGTACAACGGCAGGTCCTTCGCCCGGACGACGTGGTTCGGCCGCACGCTAACGGCTTGCGGTGCCCTAGCTCCACCGGTTTTCAGGTCCCCGGAGGACCGGTGGGCTCAGTGCAGGCAGAGGCAGAACGGATGACCGGCCGGGTCCGCGTAGACCCGCCAGTTGGCGCCGGGGCGGAGCTGGTCGGTCCGCTCCAGCACGGTCGCGCCGAGCGCCAGCGCCCGCTTCTCCTCGCCTTCGAGGTCGTCGACGTCGAAGTCCAGGTGGAGTTGCTGCGGACGGTCCTGGCCGGGCCATTCGGGCGCCCGGTACCCCTCCGCCCGCTGGAAGGCCAACGGGGTCCCCTCGAAGCCGTGCACCTCGACCCAGTCGGCGTCGTCCGGATCCGCTACCACCCGCCCGCCGAGCAGTTCCACGTAGAACTCCGCGAGGCGTACCGGATCGGCACAGTCCAGCGCGACCGCCTGCAGCTTTCGAATCACGTCCGGCTCTCCTCGCTCCTCGGGCCCTCGCGTCACGCGTTCGCAGGGGGGGTCCTACCCGTGACCACGGCGGGCATGCACGGCGGCGGCACTGAGGTCGGCGCCCCGGCGGGACCGAACTCCGCCCGAGTCGGGGCAGCGGCCGGGGAGTTGTGGCAGTATCCGCTGCCATGTCGTCGCTCGGCACGTCGCCGTCCGGACCGTGGCCGCACCGGCCCGGTCGTCGTCTGTTCGTGGTGCTGCTCGCGCTGGTCCTGGCGTGCGGCGCCCTGGTGGCCGATGCCGTCGCGGCGGCCGGGTCCGGGACGGCGGCGACGCCCGACCGCGCCCGTTACGACGTGGACCTGCGTTCCGACGCCGACGGCAGCCACTGGACGGGGCGGCAGCGGGTGTCGTTCCGCAACGCGTCCGACCGGTCGCTGCACGAGGTGTACCTGCGCCTGTGGGGCAACGGCGAGGACGGGTGCGGCGCGTCGGGCGCGTCCTCCCCGGTGGTGGTGTCCGGGGTGCGCGGTGGCACGGCGGATCCGCCCGCCGTGGACTGCACGGTGCTGCGCATCGCCCTGCCGAAACCCCTCGCGCACGGGGAGCGGGCGTCCGTCGCCTTCGACGTCTCGGTCACGGTGCCCGACCGCAACGCCCGCTTCGGCCGCGAGGGCGCCTTCCGCTTCCTCGGCAACGCGCTGCCGGTGCTCGCCGTGCACGACGCGAAGGGGTGGCACCTCGACCCGTACGTGGCCGTCGGCGAGAGCTTCTACGCCCTCGCCGGTGACTTCCGGGTCCGGCTCGACCACCCGTCGGACCTGGCGGTACCGGCGACGGGCCGCACCAAGACCCGCCCGGGAGGGCCGGGCCGTACGGTGACCCTCAGCGTCGCGGAGCGCGTGCGGGACTTCGCGTGGGCCGCGGGGCCGTTCCGCACGGCGCACCGGACCACACCCGGGGGTGTGCGCGTCAACTCGTACTGGGCGCCCGGCACCCCCGCCGCGGGCGTCCGCCTCACCCGCACGGAAGCCGTCGCCGCGGTGGACCGGTTCGGCCGGGAGTTCGGCCGCTACCCCTACGGCGAGATCGACCTCGTGATGACCAGCGGGTTCGGCGGCGGCATGGAGTACCCGGGCCTCGTCCTGCTGGGCACCACGGAGGAGGGCAGCGCCATCGTGCACGAGCTGGCACACCAGTGGTGGTACGGCATCGTCGGCAACGACGAGTACGCCTCGCCGTGGCTGGACGAGAGCTTCGCCCAGTACGCCAACTTCCGCTTCTACGGCCTGGAGACCCGCGACTGCTGGCCGGACGTCCACTGGCCCGACGACGGCACCGTACTGACCGCGTCCATGGACTACTGGTCACGGCATCCCGGTGCGTACCACCTGGTCTACACGGCCGGGCCCTGCGCCCTGGCCGACCTGGAACGCGCCCTGGGCGCCGACACCATGGCGCGGCTGCTCAAGCGCTACGCCCGGGACCACTGGTACGGCGTCTCCACCACGGAGGACTTCAAACGGGCCGCCCAGTCCATGACCGCCGCCGACCTCGGCCCCTTCTGGAAGAGCCACCGCATCCAGTGACCGCGGGCCGGGACGGGTCAGGTCACGTCCAGGTCGGTGTAGAGCATGTCGTGGTCCGAGTGCGTGGTGTGCACCACCCGGTGCTCGACGGGGGCGATGCCGCGCAGGAAGACGTAGTCGAACTTGCTCTGCCAGTCGGTGGTCGGCTCGCAGGTGCCGGCGAGCGCGGGACGACACCGCGGGTCGGTGTCCGTGGCCAGGGCCCACATGGGGTCGAGTTCGGCCGCGTCCGGCACGGCGTTGAAGTCCCCGACGGCTATGGCCCGGTCGTGCCGGGCGACTTGCGAGGCCAGTACGCGGACCTGGTCCTCCCGGAACTCCTCCTGACGCCGCTGGGCGAGGTGCGTGTTGAAGACCCGGACGGACCGCCCGCCCACCTCGGTGGTGACCGCGAGATATCCGCGGTCCTCGGATCCGCCGTCGGGGTATTCGACGTTGACCCGGTCCGTGATGGGGGCCGCCGACAGGATGGCCTGGCCGAATCCCCCGGGATTCCACGGCGCGCCCCCGCAGCGGCCCCAGTTCTGCAGGACCGATCCGTGGGCGACGTGGTAGACCAGCCCGTGGAAGGCCTCCAGATAGTCCCGGATCCGGTCGACGTCACGCGCGCAGGCCTCCTGCATGCCGATGACCTGCGGCGCGTAGGCGGCTATCTCCGCGGCCCGGTCGAGGTTGCTCGCGTCGCACGGATTGCACAGGTTCCACGTCATGACCCGGTTCGGTACGACGTCCTTGACGGCTTCGACGGGCAGTGACCTGCCCGACAGGGCGCCGCCGGGGGCACTGGGACCCATCAGCGCCAAGCAGCCAAGCGCCACGGCGCCTACGAGCCATCGCGAGCCGCCCCTTTTGAGCACCGCCGCCTCCTCGGTGTGGACACATGGCAACCGGCCTTTCCACGCACGAGGTTATGGCACGTCGCGGCCGGAGCTCACCGGGACGTCCGGGAGCCGCCAGTCGCCCCCGCGGTCCTCCTTGGCATGGCGCGCGACGAGTTCGGGGACGTGCAGGCGGCAGGCGAGTGCCGCGACCGCGTGCAGGACGTCGACGGCCCGCCGGCTCCTGGGCATGGCCAGCCGCAGGAGGCGCGGTTTCACCTCGGCCTGGATCCGGTCCACGAACGGCCGCAGCACGGTGTCGTAGTTCGCCAGGGCGGTGGGCAGGTCATGGCCGTGCCGGTTGAGTTCACCGGCCAGGACGTAGGCGCCGACCAGGCCTCCGGAGGTTCCCATGCCGCTGTAGGGGGAGGCGCAGTGCGCCGCGTCGCCGACCAGCACCACGCGGCCCCGGGACCAGGTGTCCGTGCGCACCTGCACGACCTCCTGGGAGTAGAAGCTCTCGGTGTCCCGCATGCCGTCGAGGAACCGCGCGGTCTGCCATCCCGCGTCGCGGAACCTGTCGGTCCAGAACTGCTTCTGGCGTTCGACCGGTTCCCGGTGGACGGCCGAGGCTTCCGCGGACCGCTCCCGCAGCACGAAGTAGACCTGGGTCTCGTCCGGGTTGTGGCTCCTGCGCATGATCATGCGGCCGCCGGGCGCGTTGTAGGTGTCCCGGATGTTGCTGTCCGACGCGATGCGCGGGACGAACCAGTAGGCCATGTGGATCCCGACCCGCCAGTACGGGTCGGGGGCGCCGGGCGGCAGGACGGCCCGGCGGATGCGCGAGCCCTGCCCGTCCGCGCCGACGAGCAGGTCGAAGTCCTCGGACGAGCCGTCGGAGAAGTGGGCGACGACGCGTGTCGCGTCCTGCTCGAAGCGCTCCACGCTCGTGCCGAACACGTGGTCCACGTCCTGCCGGGTCGCGTCGTGCAGGAGGCGCACCAGGTCGCCGCGCATGATCTCGTACTCGGAGGTCAGGGTCTGACGGCCCCGGCCGGAGGTGTTGGCCATGATCGTCGCGCGTTTCCTGCCCCGGCCGTCCACGAGGGCGACCCCCGCCTCGTCGACCAGCCTGCTCCTGACGGCGTCCAGGAGCCCCATGCGCTCGACGGCGTCGATGCCCTGTCCCCGCAGGTCCACCTGTGCGCCGGTGGCGCGCAGTGCGGGGAAGCGTTCGGCGACGGTCACCCGGTGGCCGCCCCGGGCGAGCCAGTAGGCCAGCGCCTGGCCGGCGATGCCACCGCCGCAGATGAGGACCTTCAGGCGGCCGCTGCCCGGCGCCGCTGAGTGGTGGGTCATGCCGCACTCCCTTTTCTATCGGTGATAGGTACGTTCGCTTTGCAGCGTCACCTATCGGCGATAGATTGTCAATGTGGCCAAGATGAACCGCGAGACCGTCCTCACCGAGGCGCTCGACCTGCTGGACGAGGTAGGCCTGGACGCCGTCAGCACGAGACAGCTGGCCAGGCGTCTGGGCGTCGAGCAGCCGTCGCTCTACTACCACTTCCGGAACAAGAAGGAGCTGCTCAGCGCCATGAGCGAGGCCGCGATGGCACCGCATGCGACGGCTCCCCTGCCGACGTCCGCCGACGACTGGCGCGACTGGTTCCTGGAGAACACGCGCAGCTTCCGGCGCACCCTGCTGCTGCGCCGCGACGGGGCACGCCTCCATGCCGGGAGCCACCCCGGGGGGACGGACCTCGACCGGATCGCCCACAAGATGGCGTTCCTGATTGCGGCGGGCGTACCCGCCAAGCACGCGCGGACGGCGATGCTGGCCGCGGGGCGCTTCACGGTCGGCAGCGTCCTGGAGGAGCAGGCGGACGCCGGCCCCGGCGACGGCGGGGACCGTACGGCCGCCGCACCGCCGGACCTGCCGCCGGACGTACCGCCGGTGGACCACGAGTCGTCCTTCGAGGCCGGGCTGGCCCTCATCCTCGAAGGTCTGGAGCAGCGGGTGCGGCGCGCGGGGTGAGCCACAACCGTCGGTTGGGCGACGCCTTATGCTCGCTGCCATGGATACCGAGGCGGTGCGCTCGTTCGTCCGCGCGGCCGAGCTGGGGCAGCTGCGGCACGCGGCCGACGAGCTGGGGGTGACGCAGCAGGCCGTCTCGAAGCGGATCGCGGCCCTGGAGCGCATGCTCGGCGTCCGGTTGTTCACCCGTACTGCCCGGGGGGTCGAGCTGACCCTCGACGGGCAGGCCTTCCTGTCGCACGCGCGGAGTGTCGTCGCGCACGCCGACCGCGCCGTCGACGCGATCCGACCCGGCTCGCGGGCACTGCGGATCGACGTCCTCGGCCTGCGGAGCGCGCAGGCCGTGATCCTGCACGACTACTGGCGCTCACATCCCGAGACCCCGCTCGACGTGGTGACGCTCAAGGTGGACGATCCGCGGCTGGCGGTGGCCGCCGTGCGGGCGGGCGACGTCGACGCCTCCTTCCGCTCGGTGACCGACCCGGCCGACCTGCCGCACGAGCTGCGGATGATCCACGCGTTCCACTCCCCGCTGGAACTCGTCGTCGGCCCGCGGCATCCGCTCGCCTCCGCGCGCACCGTGACACCCGCCCGGCTGCGCGGACACCGTATCTGGGTGCCCGGGATCGCGCCCGGGAGCGAATGGGCGGATTTCTACGCCCAACTCACCTGCGCGTTCGACCTCCGGGTGGACGCCGCGGGCCCCAACTTCGGCAACGAGGTGCTCCTCGACATCCTCGCCGACTCCGACGACGTGGCCACCCTCGTGGGGTCGCGCGACCGGTACGTCTGGCCGGCCGGTCACGACCTGCGCCGGATCCCGGTCGCGGGGCCGACGCTCGCCTATCCGCTCTCGCTCATCCTGCCCCGGGAGAATCCGCACCCGGGACTGCGGGCCGTCGTCAACCACTTCGCGAACCTGCCCCCGCTGCCCGAGGACACCTGGCTGCCCTCCTGGGCCACCGTGCCCCACCGCGGCGGCGGCGCCGGGCACACACCGCGCTGACGGACCCCGGGCGCATCCGCCGCCCTACTGCGCCAAGACCGCCTCGACGACGCGCAGCAACCGCTCCCCCGCCCGGTCGATGCTGCCGTTCTGGGTACTGACCTGCGCGCCTTCGAGCAGGAAGGTGATCTGGGCCGCGACCTGTTCCGGGTCGGGCAGCCCGGCCTCGGTGCACATGCCGACCAGCCTGCGGGTCTGGTCGGCCTTGTGCTCCTCGATCACCCGGCGCGCGGGGTGGGAGCGGTCGGGCAGTTCGGCCAGGGAGTTGACGAAGGGGCAGCCCCGGTACGACAGCGCCGGCAGGCCGTCGGCGATGAAGCGGGCCAGGCCCATGATCTGCTCCCGGGGCCGGCCGGGGTGTTCGGCCTCGACACGGTCGAAGGCGGCCCGGTACTCGGCGGTCAGGATCCGCAGCCATTCGGCGACCAGCGCGTCCTTGGTCTCGAAGTGCCGGTAGATCGCCATCTTGGTGGTCTCGGCCTTCTCGGCGATGGCCTGGACGCCCACGCGCCGGATGCCCTCGCTCTGGAACAGCTCCTCGGCCGCGTCGAGGATGCGCTCACGGGGCGGCAGCTTCGCCACTCTGCCCGGCCTGGCGGCGGTCGATGTCATGCGTGCTCCGTGGTGTCCGGTCGATGAGCCCTGTACTCGCTGCTGCGCGCTCCCTGCTACGGTACCAGTCCGTCCCACTCGATACCGCTCGGTATCGTGCGGGACTCATAGGTATCGACGCTCCCGGGTATCGACAGCGATCCGTCCTCCGGGGAGAGCAGGGAGAGTGCAGTGAAAGTGTCCGAGTACGTGCGCCACGACGCCGTCGGGCTGGCGGAGCTGATGGCCAAGGGCGAGGTGACCGCCGCCGAGGTGGAGGCCGCCGCCCGCGAGGCCGTGCGCCGGGTCGATCCACGGATCAACGCCGTGGTGGAGACCTGGCCCGCCGACGACCACCCGGTCCCCGGCGGCACCCCGCTGGCCGGCGCGCCCTTCCTGATCAAGGACTTCGGCATCGCGATGGCGGGCCGGCGCACCGAGCTGGGCAGCCGTATCGCGGCCGGGCACGTCGCCCGCTCCGACTCCTTCCTGATGCGCCGCTTCCGCCGCGCGGGCCTGGTGACCCTCGGGCGGACCGCGACACCTGAGCTGGCCTACAGCATCACCACGGAGCCGGTGCTGTACGGCCCGACCCGCAACCCGTGGGACCCCCGGCGGAGCGCCGGCGGGTCCAGCGGCGGCTCGGGCGCGGCCGTGGCGGCCGGGGCGGTCCCGCTCGCCCACGCCACCGACGCCGCGGGCTCGCTGCGCATCCCCGCCGCGTACAACGGTCTCTTCGGGCTGAAGCCCACGCGCGGCCGGGTCTCCATGGGACCCGCACTGGACGAGGGCTTCAACGGCCTGGCCGTCCAGGGCAGCGTCAGCCGCACCGTACGGGACAGCGCGGCGCTGCTCGACCTGATACGCGGTCCGGAACCGGGCGACCCCTACTTCGCCGAGCAGCCGTCCCGTCCCTACGCGGAGGAAGTCACCCGCCCGCCGGGCTCGTTGCGCATCGGGGTCCTGGCCCGGGCGTGGGGTGGACGCCGCACCGCCGCACCGGTGGCCGACGCCCTGGAGCGGACCGTGCGGCTGCTCGAATCCCTCGGTCACCGCACGGAGGAGGTCACGGTCGGCCTCGGCGCCGACTGGGAGGAGTTCGTGCTGGCCAACGCCCGCCTGTCGACCGCGAACCTCGCGGCCTCGGTCGACGACCTGGCCGCCGCCCTCGGCCGGCCCGTCGACTCCTCGTCCCTCGAACCGGCGACGCTGGCCGCCCATCGCTACGGACAGCGGGTCAGCGGGCCGGAGTTCGTCGCCGCCCTCACGATCCGCAACCGCGTCGCCCGCAGCCTCGCCGGGTACTTCGCCGCCCATGACGTGCTGCTCACCCCCACCCTGCCTCAGCTGCCCCCGCTGCTGGGCACCTACGGCGAGGGCGAGGAGGCGCTCGACGGCCTCGGCTGGATCGACCGGCTCAACGACCGCTCGCCGTTCACCATGGCGTTCAACGTGGCGGGGACCCCCGCCATGTCCGTGCCGGTGACCGCCGACAGCGGCACGGGGCTCCCGGTCGGCATGCAGTTCGCCGCCGGTTACGGCCGCGAGGACCTCCTCTTCCGCCTCGCCGGACAGCTCGAACAGGCCCAGCCGTGGTCCGGCCGGACCCCGGCCGTGTGGGCGGGCCGTGCGTAGTCCCGCGGAGGGTGGGGACGCGGCGGAGGACCGCGTGCCTCCTAGGGTCTGTCCGGGTCCGGCTCTTCCTGGGGCGGCAGGAACACCAACCGGTCGGCCACGGCGTCGAGGTGCCGGGGCGGCAGGTCCATGGTGACCGACAGGTCGTCGACGGAGGCGAAGCCACCGGTCGCCGCCCGGGTGCGCACGACCTGTGCGGCCCGTTCGCCGGACAGGCTCAGACGGCGGGCCAGGACGTCGGCGGGCACGTTGTTGACGTCGACCAGACCCCCGTCGGGGAACGGGCGGTCGGCCAGGTCGACGCGGCCGATGCGCAGTTCGAGCGCCTGGCGCGGGTCGGTGTCGACGATGGCCCGCGCGGTCTCCCGCGCGGCCCGCTCGTCGCGGTGCGCGGCGAGCAGGGCCCGCTGCCGGTCCTGGAGCGGGCGCACCAGCGCGGCGTCGGGGCTCCGCCACACCCGGGACCGGATCGCGAACGCGTGCCCGGTCCCGACGAGGATGTTGAAGAACATCGCGGCACCGAAGACGGTCTCGTAGGCGGCGGACACGTCCGGGTCGAAGGTGACGAACAGCGCGGCGGACACACCGTAGGGCACGGTGGCCAGCGCCTGCGCCCGGCTCCTGGTGCGCACCGTCGCGTGGATCATCAGCGGCAGCGCCCCGAGCCCGAGGGTCAGGACGGGGATCAGCGCCCACAGCGAGGTGAGCAGCGTCCGGGCAAGGTGCTCGCGTGTGCTGAAGGGATGGAAGTCGGCCATGCTGCTCCCCCGTGTCCGTCTGCCCGCGTTGCTCCTACCAAGGTAGGGACTCCCGGACGGGATGCCGCGGTTGCGGGAATATCCACGTGCTTCCGGGCGCCCGGCGCGTTATCTTCGGGGGCATGAACGTCATCGGCACCAGCATCTTCGCGACCGCGCGAGCGACCAGCTCGCCGGTTGCCGCCGTCTGACCTTCCCCCTCTTCCACCGGCGACCGGAAACGGCTCGTCGGTGGTTCACGTGGCGCTCCGCCACCTTCGCCTCGGTGCGAGGACCGCAGCGTTGCCGTTCTCCGGTGTCTGCCCCGCCCCGAAGCGAAGGAGACACCCCATGGACACCGAACGGATCGTCCGCACGTTCGTCGAGTACTACGAGGAACGCGGCCATCGCCGGATCAACGGCTCGACCCTGCTGCCCGAGCCGGGCGACCCCGTGCTGTTCACCAGCGCCGGCATGCATCCGCTCACCCCGTACCTGGAGGGCCGCCCCCATCCGCTGGGCCGGCGGCTGGTGAACGTGCAGCGCTGTCTGCGCACCACGGACCTGGACGAGGTCGGTGACGGCACCCATCTGACGGTCTTCGAGATGCTCGGCACCTGGTCGCTGGGCGACTACGAGGGCTCGCGCAGCCTCGACTGGGCCCATCGGCTGCTCACCGAGGGCCTCGGGGTCGACCCGGGCCTGCTGCACGCCACCGTGTTCGGGGGTGACGAGCAGGTCGGGCCGGACACCGAGTCCCGGCGGCTGTGGCAGGAGCGCGGGGTGCCCGTGGAGCCGACGGTCGACGACAACTGGTGGTCCAACGGGCCGGTCGGCCCGTGCGGACCCGACTCGGAGATCTTCCTGTGGAGCGGCGGGACGCCGCCCCGGTCCACGCCCACCGGCGACGACCGCTGGGTGGAGGTGTGGAACCACGTGATGATGCGCCACCGGCGGCTGGACGACGGCCGCCTCGTACCGCTGCCGCAGCGCAACGTCGACACCGGTCTGGGCCTGGAGCGCCTCGCCACGCTCCTGCAGGGCAAGTCGTCGGTGTTCGAGTGCGACCTCTTCGAACCGTGGCGGCGGCTGCTGCCGGTGCTGTGGCCGCTGGACGAGCCGTCGTTCCGGGTGGTCTGCGACCACCTCCGGTCGGCCGTGGTGGTCGTCGGCGACGGGGTCCGCCCGTCCAACACCGGTCAGGGCTACGTGCTGCGCCGCCTGGTGCGGCGGCTGCTCACCGTGCTGTGGCGGGACGATCCCTCGCGGGGGCTCGGGGACCTGCCGGAGGAGTTGGTCACCCACACCCTGGACCACTTCCGGCAGGACGGCGACCCCGGCCTGTCCGGTCTGGTGCGGCGCCTGCTGGTGGACGAGGAGCGCCGGTTCCGGCGGCTTCTGGAGCGCGGCAGGAACGTGCTCGCCCGGCCCCGTTTCCGCGGCCCGCTGGGAGAGGAGGACTTCCACTACCTCCACGACACCCACGGTCTGCCGCGCGAGCTGGTGACGAGCCTGCGCAAGGGCGGGTTCCCGGACACGGGCGGCGTGCGGACCCTACGGTCGTGACCCGCCGTCACCCGGTGCGGCGCGCGGGGCGCCGACGGCGCTGGACGGCTCCGTAGGTCTCCTCCAGCGCGGTGGTCGCGGCGTCGTAGGAGCGCTGGGCGACGCCGACGAAGAGGCAGTCGATGACGGCCAGTTGGGCGATGCGGCTGACGGTCGCGCCGGAGCGGAACGGCGTCTCCCGCGCGCAGGTGGTCAGGACGAGGTCGGCGCTGGTGGCGAGCGTGGAGCCCGGGTCGTTGGTCAGGGCGATGGTGGTGGCTCCGCGTTCGGCCGCGGCCTGGAGGGGCTCGGTGGTGTCCTCGGTCTCGCCGGAGTGGGAGACGGCCAGGGCCACGTCGCCTGGCCCCAGCAGGGCCGTCGCGGTGAGCGCCGCGTGCCGGTCGCTCCAGATGAAGGCCATCTGGCCTATGCGGTGGAGCTTCTGGTGCAGGTCCTGGCCGACGAAGGCGCTGGCCCCCACCCCGAAGATGTCGACCCGGCGGGCCCGGGCCACCGCGTCGACCGCCCGGCCCAGCGCGTCCACGTCGAGTCCGGCGCCCGAGTCCTGAAGGGCCCGGACCTCGTTGTAGATGATCTTGCTGACTATCCGGTCCAACGAGTCCGTCGGGCTGATGTCGGTGCCGCCGTGTGCCGCCCGCTCGCCGCCCAGCGCGTGCTCCCGCGCCGCGGCGGCGGCCAGCGCCAGGCGCAGCTGGGGGTAGTTGCCCGTGCCGACGGTGCGGCAGAACCGCATCACGGTGGCCGCCGAGGTGCTGGCCCGCTCCGCCAGCGCGTGGATGGACAGCTCCGCGACCTGCCCCGGGTCGGCGAGGACCGCGTCGGCCACCCGGCGTTCCGAGGGGGCCAGGGAGGGCCGGGCGGCGCGGACGCGCGTGAGGATGTCGGCGAGCGGGGCGTCCTGCGCGGACGGCTCCGGCACGCGGGACGAGGACTGGCGGACCATGGCCCCTCCTGGATGTGGTGCACACAGGGTAAGCGGGTGACCCGAGGGGGTCAAAAAGTTACGCATCGAGCATCGTGACGTTACTTATTGACATCCGGAGTGCGGCCTTCCCATACTCGGACGGCGATCCGCGCCGGTCACCGACGACCCGGTGGCTCTCGACGTGCCGGGTCCCCTCGGGCAAAGGGCAGACCGTATGACTTCAGTAGTGGCGGTAGATCTCGGGAAGACCGGTTGCCGCGCCATCCTGTGGAACAGCGCCGACTCGTCACGGGCCGTCAGTTCGGTGGCCGGCGCTCCCGGTCTGGCGGCGCCCGACGGGGTGGCGGCGGCCCGCGCGGCCGTGCGCGCCGCCGTCGGGCCGCTGCTTCGGGAGCTGCCGGACGCCGCCCGGCCCGACGCGGTCCTCGTGGGGGCCGCCGGAGCGGCTTCCGCCCCTGCCGCGGCCCGCTCCCTGGTGGCTGCCCTCCTGGAGGACCTGCCCGTCGGAGAGGCCGCCGTCACCAGCGACGCCGTCACCGCCCACGCCGGTGCGCTCGGCGGCCGGGCGGGCGTGGTGCTGGCCATCGGCACCGGAGCGGTCGCGGTCGGCATCGGCGCCGACGGGACGTACGCGCGCGTCGACGGGTGGGGTCCCCTGCTCGGCGACGACGGCGGCGGCGCCCGGATCGGCACCGCCGGACTGCGCGCCGCCCTGCGGGCCCACGACGGACGGGGCCCGGCCACCGCCCTGCTGGACGCGGCCGCCGGCCTCTTCGGCGACCTCGAACGGCTCCCTGCGACCGTCGGACGGGACGGCAATCCCGCCCGTACGGCCGCCTCGTTCGCCCCCGAGGTGGCCCGCGCCGCCGACGCGGGGGACGCCGTGGCCGCGGCGATCGTCCGGGACGCGGCCGCGGACCTGGCCGAGACCGCGCTCGCGGCGGCCGGCCGGATCAGCGCGGGCGGCGACCCGCTGCCGTTGGCCGTCACCGGTGGCCTGACCGGTCTCGGCCCGGCCCTGATGGCGCCGCTGACCGCCGCCGTCACCGGCTCCGGCTCCGGGCCCGCCGTGCGGCTCATACCGCCGCTCGGCGACCCCCTCGACGGGGCCCGCCTGCTGACGCTGGACCGCACCACCCCTCATGCCTCTCTCGTCGTCCGCGTCCGCCGGACGACCGCCAGTCCCCCTCCCCCCGCGCCGGCGACCCCACCGGCCAGTGCCTAGGAGCAAGCGTGCGCCAGCTCGACCTCGTGGTGATCGTGGTCTATCTGATCGGGATCGCCTGGATCGGCCTGCGGAAGGCAGGCCGGCAGAAGTCGGCGAAGGACTACTTCGTCGGTGAAGGCCACATGCCGTGGTGGACGGTCTCCTTCTCCGTCGTCGCCACCGAGACCAGCGTGCTGACCGTGATCAGCGTGCCCGGCGGCGCCTACAGCGGCCAGGGATTCGGCAACGTCGAACTGGCCCTGGGCTACGTGGTCGGACGCGTCGTGGTGGCCACCGTGCTGATCCCCCTCTACAAGCGCGGCGGGTTCGTCAGCGCCTACCAGTACCTGGGCGACCGGTTCGGGCTGAAGCTGCAGGGCCTCGCCTCGGTGACCTTCGTGTTCACCCGGCTCCTGGCCGAGGGGGTGCGGCTGTTCGCCTCCGCCATCCCGATCAAGCTGCTGCTCGACGAGTTCGGTGTGCACGCGAGCTACCGCGTGATCATCATCGTCATCACGCTGATCACCGTCGTCTACACCTACCTGGGCGGCATCAAGGCGGTCATCTGGACCGACGCCATCCAGATGGTCCTCTACCTCGGCGGCGCGGTCCTCGCCGTGGCGGTGCTCTCCGCCCACGTCGGCGGTGACGGCTACGCGCGCGCCCTCGACGCCGGGAAGTTCACGCTCTTCGACACCGATTTCAACCTCGCCCACATCCTCACCAGCCCGTTCGCCCTGCCCACGGCCATCATCGGCGGTGCCATCTTCGCCATGGCCTCGCACGGCTCCGACCAGCTGATCGTCCAGCGCGTGCTGGCGACGAGGACGCTGCGCGAGGGCCAGAAGGCCATGATCGCCTCGGGTGTCTTCGTCACCATCCAGTTCGCCGCCTTCTCCCTCGTCGGCGCGCTGCTGTGGTCCTACAACGAGGGCAAGTCCTTCTCCGAGCTGGGGCTGTCCAGCTCGGACAACCTGTACCCCGAGTTCATCCTGCACGGGCTGCCCGTGGTCGTCTCGGGCCTGCTGGTGGCCGGCATCCTGGGCGCCGCGATGGGCTCGCTGTCCTCGGCGCTGAACTCCATGTCGAACTCGACGGTCGCCGACATCATCCACAGCTTCTTCCGCACCACCCCCTCCGAGGAGGCGCTGCTGAGGCTCGCCCGCTGGATGACGCTGGTGTGGGCGACGCTGATGGCCGTCTTCGCCTGCGCGTTCAGCGCGAGCACGGGCAACGTGTACCTGACCGGTCTGACCATCGCGGGCTACACCTACGGCGCGCTGCTCGGCGCGTTCCTGCTGGGGCGGCTGGTCAAACGGGCCAACGAGGCCGACTCGATCGTGGCCTTCCTGGTCACCATCGGGGTGATGACGTACATCGTGCGCGGGGTGAAGATCGACGTGACCACGGGCGGGACCACGGTGTCCCAGGCGATCGCGGCCCAGTGGCTGGTGCCCATCGGCGTACTGATCACCCTGCTCGTCGGCGGTGTGCTGAGCCTGTTCCACCGGGCGCCGGAGTCCGCCGCGGGCGCGGCGGCCGACGAGGAGCCGGGCGCCGGACCCGACCAGTTGACCACGACGGCCGGACGGAACTGATCCGGTCCCGGCCCGCTCAACCCTTCGCAGGAGTGCACCGTGCGTGTGATCGGCCTGATGTCAGGCACGTCCTACGACGCCGTCGAGGCGGCCGCCGCCGACCTCGAACTCCGGGGTGAGGCCCTGGTGATGCGCCCGCTGGGCCATCTCTCCGCCCCCTACCCGGACGAGCTGCGCGACCTGATCGCGGGCAGTCTGCCGCCCGCGGCGGCGACGCTCCGGGACGTCGCCCGGCTCGACACCGGCGTCGGGCAGGCCTTCGCCGAGGTGGCCGTGCGGGCCGTGCGCGAGCTGTGCGGGGGTGCCGCCGATCTGGTGGTCTCGCACGGGCAGACCATGTACCACTGGGTCGAGGACGGCACCGTGCGCGGCACCCTCCAGCTCGGCCGGCCCGCCTGGATCGCCGAGGCGACCGGTCTGCCCGTGGTCTCCGACCTGCGCAGCGGGGATGTCGCGGCCGGCGGTCAGGGGGCGCCGCTGGTGGCCATGACCGACGCGCTGGCCCTGGCCGCGCTGCCCGGCGTCCCCGCCGCCCTCAACCTGGGCGGGATCGCCAACGTCACCGTCGTCGCCCCCGGAGCGGAGCCGCTCGCCTTCGACACCGGGCCCGCCAACGCCCTGCTGGACGCCGCCGTACGGCACTTCACCGACGGCGCGGCCCAGTACGACGAGGGCGGACGCCGGGCCGGGGCGGGCCGGGTCGATCCGGCGCTGCTGCGGGTGCTGCTGGACGACCCCTATTACGCCAGGGGTGCGCCGAAGAGCACCGGCAAGGAGCGGTTCCACCTGCCGTACCTGCTCCAGGCGCTCGCGGCGGCGCCCGTCGCGGAACCCGACGACGTGCTGGCGACCCTGGCCAGGCTCACCGCCGTCACGGTGGCCGACGCCTGCCGCGCGCACGGCGTCACCCGGCTCGTGGTGTCCGGCGGCGGTGCGCACAATCCGGTGCTGATGGGCATGCTCGCCGAGGAGCTGCCCGGGGTGGACCTCGGCTCCAGCGACGCGCTCGGGCTGCCGTCCGACGCCAAGGAGGCGCTGGCCTTCGCCCTGCTGGGCTTCCTGACCGTCAACGGCCTGCCCGGCGCGATCCCTTCGGGCACCGGCGCGCGCCGGGCGGCACTGCTCGGCAGCATCACACCCGGGCGGGAGCCGCTGCGGCTGCCCGAACCCGCCGGGCAGCCGCCCCGGATGCTGCACATCACCGGCGGGTACTGAGCACCCCCCGGGTGGGGACACCTCAGCCGAGGTCACCGGTGCGGGCCTGCCGCCACAGGTCGACGTCGCCGTCGACGACGGCGTACTTGTCGATCTCGGCGAGTTCCCCGTCGTCGAAGGAGAGGTTGGCCAGGGCGGCCACGTTCTCGTCCAGCTGCTCGGGCCGGGAGGCACCGATCACCAGCGAGGTGACGCGCGGGTCGCGCAGCGCCCAGGCGAGCGCCATCTGCGCCAGGCTCTGGCCCCGGCGGGCGGCGATGTCGTTCAGGGCGCGCAGCCGCCGGACGGTGTCCTCGGTGAGCCAGTCGGTCGCGAAGGACTTGCCCTGGGTGGCGCGGGACCCCTCGGGCACGCCGTCGAGGTAGCGGCCGGTCAGCAGCCCCTGGGCGAGCGCGGTGAAGCCGATGACGCCGAAGCCCTCCTCGGCGGCCGCGTCCAGCAGGCCCTCGGTCTCGATCCACCGGTTGAGCATGTTGTACGACGGCTGGTGGATGAGCAGCGGAGTGCCGAGGTCGCGGAGGATCGCCGCGGCCTGCCGGGAGCGCTCGGCGTCGTAGGAGGAGATGCCGACGTAGAGGGCCTTGCCCTGCCGCACCGCCGTGTCGAGCGCGGTCATGGTCTCCTCCAGCGGGGTGGAGGCGTCCAGGCGGTGGGAGTAGAAGATGTCGACGTAGTCGAGTCCGGTCCGCTTCAGGGACTGGTCGAGGGAGGCCAGCAGGTACTTGCGGGAGCCGCCGCCCTGGCCGTAGGGGCCGGGCCACATGTCCCATCCGGCCTTGGTGGAGATCACCATCTCGTCGCGGTACGGCGCCAGGTCCTGCCGCATGATCCGGCCGAAGTTGGTCTCGGCGGACCCGTAGGGCGGGCCGTAGTTGTTGGCGAGGTCGTGGTGGGTGATGCCCAGGTCGAAGGCGCGCAGGGCGATCCGCCGCTGGGTCTCGAACGGCTTGTCGTCGCCGAAGTTGTGCCAGTAGCCGAGCGAGAGTGCGGGCAGGTCGAGCCCGGAGCGTCCGGTGCGGCGGTAGTGCATGGTGCCGTCGTAGCGGCTCGGGTCGGCGACGTGGTTCATGGGTGTTCTCCGGTGGGCAACGGGGGGACCGTCAGTTTCTCACCGCCGTCGGCGGCCTGCTCCACCCGGTCCGGCCGGCCGTTCACGGGCCCGGTGGACGGCTCCCGGGTCAGGGGCGGGCCAGGACCAGGGAGGAGCCGCCGGCCCGGATGCCCTCGGCCGCGGCGTCGGTGAGGTCGGTGTCCGTGACGATGGTGTCGAAGGCCGTCAGCGGTGCCACGCGGTAGCGGCCGAAGGTGCCGTACTTGGAGGAGCCGGCCACCAGGACGGAGTGCGCGGCCGAGGCCATGGCCGCCTGTTTCACGTCGACCTTGGGCTCCGAGGGGGTGGTGGTGCCGCGCAGCAGGTCCCAGGAGCTGGTGCTGATGAAGGCGATGTCCAGGGCGAGTTGCCGCAGGGTGTCCGCGGCGAGGCGGCCGACGCTGGAGCGGTTGGAGACGTCGACCCGGCCGCCGACGTGCACCAGTTCCAGGTTCTCGGCGTCCATCAGCCGGCCGATGGTGGTGAAGTCGTTGGTGACCACGGTGAGGTGCGGCAGCCGGGCGAGGGCGGGCGCCATGGCGAGCAGGGTGGTGCCCGCGTCGAGGTAGACGGTCATGCCGTCCTGGACCAGGCGGGCGGCCTCGGCGGCCATCGCCCGCTTCTGGGGCTGCTCGACCTCGGACTTGTCGAGGAAGCCCGGTTCGGTGCTGATGGTGCTGGCGATGCGCACCCCGCCCGGGACGGAGAAGACCAGGCCGCCCCGTTCCAGTTCGGCGATGTCGCGTCGCACCGTCATGTGGGAGACGCCGAGCAGCCGGGTGATCTGCTGCACGCTGAGCACCCCGTCGCGCCGGAGGTGCTTCAGCAGCTGTTCACGGCGCTGGTCGGGGATGAGCGGGGGCTGCTCGCCGTCCGAGGTCATGGTCTGGTCTCCCTTCGACCGGGTTGACGTTAGCCGATGATCATGCCGGTGACGGCCGGGGACCGTCACCGGCGGGACTTGTCAGCCGTGCACGACGGTGCTGAGCAGCAGTACGCCGCCGAGGCTGAGGAGCGACTGGAGGGACAGCATCAGGGTCCAGGTGCGGAAGGTCTGTGCCACCGACAGCTGGAAGTACTCCTTGAACAGCCAGAACCCGGAGTCGTTGACGTGCGAGAGCATCACCGCTCCCGAGGCGGTGGCCAGCACCATCAGTTCCGGCGAGGTGCCGGGCGAGGCGCTGAGCAGCGGGGCGACGATGGCGGTCGCCGCGGCGGTGGCGACGGTCGCCGAGCCGAGGCAGATCCGCAGCAGGGCGGCGACCAGCCAGCCCAGCAGCAGCGGGGGTATCGCCCAGTCGACGGCGTAGTCGGAGATGAGCTGGTCGATCCCGGTCTCCGTGAGCATCGCCTTGAAACCGCCGCCCGCGCCCAGGATCAGGATGATCGCGCCGACCGGGGCGAGTCCCTTGGACGCCATCTTCTGCAGCTGGCCGAGGCCGAAGCCGGACCGCACACCGAGCGCGAAGAAGGCGAAGACCACGGCCGCCAGCAGGGACAGCACGGAGGAGTTGCAGGCGTCGAAGAACTGGTACGGCAGCGTGCCCTCGGCCGTGTTGGCCGTGCCCAGGGTGCCGATGAGCATGAGGCCCGGCGGGAGCAGCACGGTGATGAGCGCGAGGGTGAAGGAGGCCGGCTTGCGGCGGTGTTCGGGCTCGGTGCTGACGGACTGGACCGGGCCGCGGTCGAGGTCGGGCGCGGGGCCGAACCAGCGGCTGACGATCCGGGTCAGCACGGGACCGGTGAGCACGGCCATCGGGATGCCGATGATCAGGCCCCACAGGATGGTGAGGCCGGTGTTGGCGCCGTACGCGGAGACGGCCAGGGTCGGTGAGGGGTGCGGCGGCAGCAGTCCGTGCGACACGTACAGTCCGGCGGCCATCGGCAGACCGACCCACAGCAGGTGGGTGTTGCTGCGCTTGGCGACGGTGTACACCAGCGGCACCAGCATGACGAAGCTGACGTCGAACAGGTGCGGCATGCCGATCAGCAGCGCGGCGGCGGTGATGGACGCCGGGATCCACTTGACGGGCCGGGAGCCGATGAACACGGTGGCGATGCGGTCGGCGCCGCCGGAGCCGAGCAGGATGCCGCCCAGCAGGGTGCCGAGGCCGATGGTGGGACCGCTGCCGCCGAGGGTGTCGCCGAACCCGTCCTGGAAGGCCTCGACCGCCCGCACCGGAGCGATGCCGGACGCGATGCCGAGCCCGAGCGCGGACAGGGCGAGGGCCAGGAACGGGTGCAGCTTGGTCTTGGTGATCAGCAGGACCAGGACCACGACGGCGGCGGCACCGAGGAGGAGGTGCTGGAGGTCGGTGCTCATGCGGCGGGCTTTCCTTCCGTGCCGTCGGGGCAGCCGCGCGCGGCACGTCCGGCCCGCCAGGCGCGCAGCAGGCCGGGGTCCGGGTCGGCCAGGTCGGCCACCCGGAGCAGTTCACCGGCGGCCACCGGCCGGGCCAGGGTGGCGTGGGCGGCGAGGTAGAGGGGTGCGACGTCGTCGGGTGCGTCCTCGCCGCGCAGCAGCACGGCCTGCACGCCGGTGACGTCGTGGTGGTGGCCGCCCATCGCAAGCGCGGTCCCGGCGGGCAGGTCCGTCCGGGCACGGCCCGCGAGCACGGCGTACGAGCGGGGGTCGGTGCCGCCGGAGGGGCGGTGGTGCAGTACCGCCGAGAGCAGGCTCACCGGGGTCTCGACGCCCATGAGGTGGTACGGCAGGTAGATCGCGGCGTACCGGCCGTCCTTGCTGAGGACGTGGCCCTTCTCGCGCAGCGTCTCCCAGGTCACCGGGTCGTCGGTGCGGACGACGACGAAGACGCCGCCCGCGAAGGACGCCTCGCCGGGCAGGCGCAGCGCGCTGAAGACGTCCACGGCTCCGTCGCGGCCCAGCACGCCGCCGTCCTCACGGGGGCGGTAGATGTCGGCGAGTTCGGCGATGCGGGCGACGGGGTAGTGCAGGCGTTCCGTGTCCGGGCGAAAGCCCGTGTTGTTGGCGACGACGGCCATCTCGCAGTAGTCCGCGGTGGCGCCGGTGGGCAGGTCGGCCACGGCCGCCGCGCGGGCGTCGAGGGTGGCGCGCACGTCGTCGCCGAGTTCGAGGAGCCCGGAGAGGGCCGGCGCGGGCACCGTGGTGTCCAGCTGCGTGACGGTGCCGGCCTCCGGGTCGTGGACGAGGTCGTACTCGGTGGACTTGCCGATCGCCACGATGTCGAGGCCGAGCAGCTCGGCCCAGGTGACCAGGCCGATGAGGTTGGCGGGCTGGTCGCCGTCGGCCGTGGTGTAGACGAGGCCCCGGGCGGCGGCGAGGTCGGCGAGGTGCAGCCCGGCGACGGAGTCGACCTCCTTGCTGACCATCGCGACATGGCGGTCGGCGGCGAGGGCCGCCTCGGCCATGGCGAGGCCGTCCGCGGGGCTGCCGGTCGCCTCCACCAGGATGTCCCAGGGGGCCGCGGTCAGCAGCGCCGCGTCGGCGACGAGGGCGATGCCGCCGCGCGCGACCGTGTCCGCCACGGCCGCCGCGTCGTGGCACTCGGCCGGCTGCCCGGGGTCGTGTCCGAGGTCGTCCAGCATCGTGCGCAGCCCGGTCAGGTCGCGGTCGCACAGCACGGCCGGGACGAGGCCGGGCATGCGGCGGCTCTGGGCCAGGAGGGTGCGCGCGAATCCGCCGCCGGCCCCGGTCAGTGCGTACCGCACCGTCCGGCCGCCGCTGTCGGCGAACAAGTGATGCAGGTTCATGAGGCCCTCCTGAATGAGCGCGCAAGGTGGTGTCAGGGGCTTCTCGCGCGGTCGACGGGGCGACGGTGTGCCGGGGGACGCGCGTTCCAGAAGCAGCGAATGAACAACGTGTATCACCAGATCCCATCTGCGTAAAGTCTGGTAACATAATTTCACAGATCATCACGGGTGGCCGTCGGCCGCACCAGGAACCCGGACAGCAACGCAGGAGCACTTGATGCCGACCCTCGGGGCCATCGCAGACGATTTCACCGGCGCGACCGATCTTGCGACGATGCTGGTCGCCCGCGGTTTCCGGACCGTGGTCGCGGTCGGCGCCGACGCGGTCACCTCCCCCACGGAGCCGGACGCGCAAGGCCGGTGGGCGGCCGCGGACGCCGTCGTGGTGGCGCTGAAGTCGAGAACGGCTCCCGTGCCGGAGGCGGTGGCGGAGTCACGCCGGGCGCTGCGCGCGCTGCGGGCGATCGGCTGCCGGCGCTTCTACTTCAAGTACTGCTCGACCTTCGACTCCACACCCCGGGGCAACATCGGGCCGGTCGCCGACGCACTGCTGGCGGAGACCGGCGAGCGGCGCACGGTGGTGGTCCCGTCCTTCCCGGCGACCGGCCGGACCGTGTACCGGGGGCGGCTCTTCGTCCACGACGACCTGCTCGACGAGAGCCCCATGCGCCACCACCCGCTCACCCCGATGCTCGACTCCCGCGTCGACCGGCTGCTGCGGCCGCAGACCCGGCACCCGGTCACCCGTGTCGGCCTGGACACGGTCCGGGCCGGCGCGGCCCGCCTCCGCGCGGCCCTGGACGACGAGGCCCACGCCGACGCGCTGACGGTCGTGGACGCCGTCGACGACGAGGACCTGCGCA
Organism: Streptomyces hyderabadensis; assembly: GCF_020404845.1. Lineage (GTDB taxonomy): Bacteria > Actinomycetota > Actinomycetes > Streptomycetales > Streptomycetaceae > Streptomyces > Streptomyces hyderabadensis. The sequence goes on from NZ_JAIOJZ010000018.1 coordinate 39,665, forward strand.
CCATCGCCGCCGCGACCGAGGACTTCGGCCTGGTGACCGGCGCGGCCGGACTCGCCGTGGGGCTGACCGGCCCGCATCCGGACCAGGCGCGCGCACGCCCCGCGTCCCGCCCGGGGGATCCCGGGGTCGTCCTGGCGGGCAGTGCCTCCGCCGCGACCCGGGCCCAGGTCGCCCACGCGCTGGGACGGCTGCCGCACCGGCGGGTCGACCTGAGCCGGCTCCGCGCCGACTTCGACGCCGCCGTGGCCGAGCTGACCGGCTTCGTGTGCGAGCGGTGGGCGCACGATCCGGCCCGGCCGCCCCTGATCTACGCCGTCGCGGCGCCCGAGGACGTCGAGACCGACACCCCGGCCGGCGCGGAGCCGGCGTCGAGTCTGGTGGAGAGAGCGCTCGCGGCCTGCGCCGGGGCACTGGTGGACGCCGGGGCACGGCGGCTGCTGGTGGCGGGCGGCGAGACGTCGGGGGCGGTCGTCACGGCACTGCGCGCCCGCACGCTCGCCATCGGCGCGCCCATCGCCCCGGGGGTGGCCTGGGCGAGCACCGAGGTGCGCCCGTCCGGCGCCACCCACACCGTCGATCTCGCCCTCAAGTCGGGGAACTTCGGCGGCACCGACATCTTCACGCAAGCATGGGAGCAGCTCGTATGACCGCCCTCGCACAGGAACTCGTCGCGGCGGCGGCCCACTTGGCCGGGCTCGGACTGAGCCCCGGCTCCTCGGGCAACGTCAGCGTGCGGGACGGCGACCGCATCCTGGTCAGCCCGACGGGCACGGATCTCGGCGCGCTGGACCCCGGGAACCTGTCGGTGCTCGACCTGGACGGCAACCGTCTCGACGGACCGGCACCGTCCAAGGAGTACCCGCTCCACCTGGCCTTCTACCGGCGCGAGCGGGCCACCCGCGCCGTCGTCCACCTGCACTCCAGGCACGCCGCCGCCGCCTCCTGCCGACAGCCCTGGTCCGAGCGCAGCGCGCTGCCGCCGCTCACCCCGTACTTCGTCATGCGGGTCGGGCAGATACCGCTGCTCCCCTACGCCCCGCCCGGCGACCCGGCGCAGGCCGCGGAGCTGGAAGGGCTCGCCTTCCCGTGCCGTGCCGCGCTGCTGCAGAACCACGGCCCGGTCGTGGCGGGCACGTCCCTGCGCGCGGCGGCGGAGGCGGCCGTCGAGGTCGAGGAGGCCTCCGCGCTGCACCTGCTCCTGGGCGACCGGCCGGTGCGCCACCTCACGCCGGCCGAGGCGACCGAGCTGGCCCGCAGGTACGGCACCTACTGGGAGCCGGCGCACTGAACCTCCGCCGCGCCGCCGGGGGCCGCCGCCGGTGCGGCCCCCGGGAGCGTGAGCGCTCAGGTGGAGATGGTGGTCACCGCGTCGACTCCGTAGGTGCGGGCGTAGCCGTTCTCGGTGCCGACGAGGAGGTCGACGACCTCGAAGTAGCGGTCCCAGAAGGGCGTTTCCCGCAGGGCGTCGACGAGCAGCTGGTAGGCGTGGTGGTCGACGGCCTCCCAGACCCAGACGTCGGTGACCCGGGCGGAGTAGAACTCCGTGTCGTAGAAGCGTGACCGGACGCCGGTGGTCCGGGCCTCGATGACGGGGACGACCTCCGTGGTCAGGGCGTGCACCCGCTCCTCGACGGTCAGGGCGAGCCACTCGGGCGTGGTCTTGACGAGCATGAAGGCGGTGACCGGGGCGGGCGTCTGGTCGGACATGGTTGCTCCCTGTTGTTCTGGTCGGGTGTTCAGGAAAGGACCGCGGGCTTGAGGGTCTGGGCGACCCAGTCCTCGAAGGTGGTCGGGGTGGCCGTCTCCGGGGTGCGCGGGACGCCCGCGTCGAGGCCGTCGTCCTTGGCCCGTTTCATGTCGACGATGCCGTCCACGAAGTCCTTGTCGAGGCCGTAGCCGACCAGGGTGGTGCGCAGGTCGTCGAAGGTCTGGCGTTCGTAGCGGACGGGGCGGCCGAGCTGCTCGGTCATGATGCGGGCCAGGTCGTTGGGCGACAGGTCCCGCGGGCCGAGCACCGGCACGCTCCCGGTGCCGGACCAGGACCGGTCGAGCAGCAGACCGGCGGCCACGGCGGCGATGTCGGCGACGGCCACCAGGGGCGCCTTGCGGTCGGCGTCGAGGACGTCGGTGAAGCAGCCGTGCTCCCGGATCGAGTCGGCCTCCTCCAGGAGGTTCTCGAAGAACGACGGGTTGGCCAGGGCCCGGTAGGCGACGCCGGTCTCCGCGATGAGGTCGTCCACGGCGAGGGACGCCGTGACGAGTCCGGCGCGGCCCGCGACCGGGGTGCCGCGGCCGAGGGCGGAGACACCGACGACATGGCCGACACCGTGCACGGCGAGCGCCTGCGCGGCGGGCAGGGAGAAACGCCGGTAGGCGTCGTCCGGAGTACGGGACGAGTCCGGCGGGACGAGCCAGAAGACGGCGTCGGCGCCGTCGAAGGCCCGGTCGACGACCGCGGGGTCGCCGTGCGAGCCGGTGACCACCTCGACGCGCTCGCGCACCGGAGCGGCCAGGCGTGCGGGGTCGCGCACGATCACGCGCAGTCGCTCGCCGTGGGCGGGGGCGGACTCCAGGAGCAGGGGCAGCAGGCGCCGCCCGATGTTCCCGGTGGGAGCAGTGATGACGATCATGAAAACCTCGTGGGTCGTGCCGGATCGGTACGCCCTCATCCTGGGAAGCCACCGGGTGTTGCCACAATGGGAACTTCAGCAAGGGATTGTTGTCTGGAACGGAATAACACTGGTGAACAGCACAGAACCGGTCCCGCCGGTCATCGACGCCAACCTCGCCGTGGCGCTCGACGCGCTGCTGGCCGAGCAGAGCGTCACCCGGGCCGCCGCCCGTCTGCACACCTCGCCGGCGGCCATGAGCCGGACCCTGGGCCGCCTCCGCCGCATCCTCCAGGACCCCCTGCTGGTGCGGGCCGGGCAGGCCATGGTGCCGACACCGAGGGCGCTGGCCCTGCGGGACGAGGCCGCCACGGTCGTACGCCGGCTCGGCGCGCTGCTGACCCCGGCCCCCGGTGTCGACCCGGCCACGCTGCGCAGCACCTTCACCCTCCAGACGGCCGACCTGGTCGGCGCCGCCCTGGCCGGCGGTCTGCTGACGCTGGCCGGGCAGGAGGCACCGGGGATCTCGCTGCGGTTCCGGGCCGAGGAGCTGGAGGCCGGTCCGGCCCTGCGCGACGGCCGGGTGGACCTGGAGGTCGGGGCGATCGACCACGTGGATCCCGAGACCCGGGTCGAGGAACTGGTCACCCTGCGGATGACGGCGGCCGTCCGTCCCGGTCACCCGCTCACCGAGGGGCCCCTGACCCCGGCGCGCTTCGCCGCCGCCGAGCACGTCGCGGTCAGCCGCCGCGGGCGGTTCGACGGTCCCGTCGACACCGCGCTCGCCGAGCACGGCCTCAGCCGTCGGGTCGCCGTCGTCCTCCCGGGGCATCTGGCCGCACTGTCCCTCGCGGCCCGCACGAACGTGGTCGCGCTGGTCCCCGCGACGTCAGCCGACACCGACAACGGCACCGGTGCCGACACCGACGCCGGCACCTCGCCGAGCCCCCTGACCGAGCAGGCGTCCGTCCTCGGACTGCGCCTCCTCGACATCCCGTTGCCGCTGCCGCCCGTGACCATCGGCATGGCCTGGCACCCCCGGCACACCTCCGACGGCGCGCACCACTGGCTGCGCGCCGCCGTGCGCCGGGTGCTGCGCGCCCAGCCGTCCGGTTAGCCGGGGCGGGCCGGGGCCGAGCACGCGAGTCCCCGGCCGCCAAGGCCGTCCCCCGCCCGCCGCCGCCTCGGGGCCTCGGGCCCCTCCCCCCGCGGCTCGTTCCGCTTGCGAGGGCCGGGCGGCGGCGGAGACTGATACGGACGACGGCGCTCCGGAGGGTCCTGGACGGATGGGCGAGCACGCGGTGCGTCCCCGCCCCGGGACGCGGCACGGAAGCCGGGACGCGGCACGGCGACCGGGAGGCGGCACGGTCCACGGGCCGACGGGTTCCGCCCGCGCTCCGTCCGGTCCGGCCGGTGGCCGCACGCGGACCGGATTGGCGCGGCCGCTCCCGGGCACGCGTGCTGCGGGGACCGTGTGGGCCGGGGCTCCGGGCAGGGTTCGGGCATCGGCGGGACCGCTTCGCCGGGCAGGTCGGAGCGGGCCTCGTACCCCACGTGCGTGCCGCGCGGCCCCTGGGCGTCAGCCACTCCCCGACGAAAGGCAGTCTCATGACGGACACCCCGCCTGCCACCACCACGGACTCCGGCGCACCGGCGGAGAGCGACGAACATTCGCTCACCGCGGGCCCGGCGGGTCCGGTCCTCCTCCAGGACGCCTATCTCATCGAACAGATGGCGCAGTTCAACCGGGAGCGCATCCCCGAGCGCCAGCCGCACGCCAAGGGCAGCGGTGCCTTCGGCCACTTCGAAGTGACGCACGACGTGAGCGCCTACACCAAGGCGGCCGTCTTCCAGCCGGGCACGCGCACCGAGCTGGTCGCCCGCTTCTCGACCGTCGCGGGCGAGCGCGGCAGCCCGGACACCTGGCGCGACCCGCGCGGTTTCGCGGTGAAGTTCTACACCAGCCAGGGCAACTACGACATGGTCGGCAACAACACGCCGGTGTTCTTCGTCAAGGACCCGATGAAGTTCCAGCATTTCATCCGGTCGCAGAAGCGCCGGGCGGACAGCAATCTGCGCGACCACGACATGCAGTGGGACTTCTGGACCCTCTCGCCGGAGTCCGCGCACCAGGTCACCTGGCTGATGGGGGACCGCGGCATCCCGCGCACCTGGCGCCACATGAACGGCTACACCTCCCACACCTACATGTGGATCAACGCCTCCGGTGAGCGCTTCTGGGTGAAGTACCACTTCAAGACGGACCAGGGCATCGAGTTCTTCACCCAGCACGAGGCCGACCAGATGGCCGCGGCCGACACCGACTACCACATGCGGGACCTCTTCGAGCACATCCGTGACGGCGACTTCCCGAGCTGGACGCTGCACGTGCAGGTCATGCCGTACGAGGAGGCCGCGGGCTACCGGTTCAACCCGTTCGACCTGACGAAGGTGTGGCCGCACGGCGACTACCCCCTCATCCCGGTCGGCCGCATGACGCTGGACCGGAACCCGACGGACAACCACGCCGAGATCGAGCAGGCGGCCTTCCAGCCCAACAACCTGGTCCCGGGCATCGGCCCGAGCCCGGACCGCATGCTGCTGGCCCGGCTCTTCTCCTACGCCGACGCCCACCGCTACCGGATCGGCGCGAACTACCAGCAGCTGCCCGTGAACGCCCCGGTCGTCGACGTCCGCACCTACTCCAAGGACGGTGCGATGGCCTACCGGAAGACGACCGACCCGGTCTACGCGCCGAACTCCAAGGGGGGTCCGGCCGCCGACACCGAGCACTACGGCACGCCGCCCAGCTGGGAGACGGACGGTGCCATCACCCGCACCGCCTACGTCAGTCACGCCGAGGACGACGACTGGGGCCAGCCGGGCACCCTGGTGCGCGAGGTGATGGACGACGCGGCCCGGGACCGGCTGGTCGACAACGTGGTGGACCACCTGCTCAACGAGGTGACCGAACCCGTGCTCCAGCGGGCCTTCGAGTACTGGTCGAACATCGACCGGACCATCGGCGAGCGCATCGCGAAGGGGGTGCGGGCGAAGGCGGGCGAGAAGGACTTCAAGGCGGCCGAGCAGCGCAACCCGGCCCGGCAGTCCATGCAGGACAAGGCCTGACTCCGGCTCGGCCGGGTCAGTCCTCCTCCCGCACCGGGAGCGCGTACAGGCCGGGCAGGTTGACCACGATCGCCTCCTGCGTGCTGCGGGCGATCACCACCACCGCCTCGTCGGCGGGGTCGGGGTTCTCCTCCCGGTGCGGGACGTACGGAGGGACGAAGACGTAGTCGCCGGGGGAGGTGCGCAGCCGTACCTCCTCCGGGCTCTCTCCCGAGTCGTCCAGGAACACGAACTCGGGGTGGCCGCTGACCACGTAGATGGCGGTCTCCGACTCCCCGTGGTGGTGGTCGGACGAGGAGGTCGAGGGGGCGACGTGGGTCTGGCCCATCCACAGTTTCTCGGAGCCCACCGCCCGCCCGCTGACGGCCGCGAACCGGCGCATCCCGCCGGTCTGCGCCGTGTCACCGTCCAGGGCGTCCGCACGGATGTGGTGCAGACGGCTGCGCAGGGGCGTGACCGAAGGTCCGGGGGTGTCGTGGAGGTGGGGGTGGAAGCCCTCGCCCGGGGCAGTCAGCGGCTCGCTCATGGCGGGGACGCTAGAAGCCCGCCGGAAAAGATGTCAAGAGGTGTCCATTGGCGTTCACCTGCGGCAATGTTCCCGCAACACGGCAGCAAGGCCGGTGCGGGCCCGTACTGCGCCGACCCCGTCGGGCATCATGGGCGCATGCATATCTCCGCGAAGGCGGACTACGCCGCGCGGGCCCTGCTGGAACTGGCCCGCGAACCCGCCCGCCCGTTGACCTGCGAGGCCATCGCCTCCGCGCAGCGGATCCCGTTCCGTTTCCTGAAGTCCGTCGTGGGCGAGTTGCGCAGGGCCGGGCTCGTCCGCAGTCAGCGCGGCTGCGAGGGCGGCTACTGGCTCGGCCGGCCCGCCGACGAGATCACGCTGCTGGACGTCTCCCGCGTCGTGGACGGCGAGTTGCTCACCCTTCGGGGGGAGGCCGTGGCGGCGCTGCGCTATCCCGGTGCCGCCTCGGGGCTGCCCGGCGTGTGGCGCCGCGTCGAGGCGGACGCGGCGGCGGTCCTGGGCGCGGTGACGCTGGCCTCCCTGCTGCCTTCGCAGGACGCGCCGTCCCTGGCGGGCGAGGCACCGGCCGGCCGGGGCGCCGCGTGACGACCGCGCCGGGCGGGTCGCCCGCGGCGGCCGCGGGGACGACGGAGGTGGTCGAGTACACCGATCCGCTGTGCCCCTGGGCCTGGGGCTCCGAGCCCGCCCTCCGCCGGCTGCGCGCCGCTCTGCCCGCCGGGGTCCGGTGGCGCCGGGTGTTCGGCATCCTCTTCGACGAGGACGACGACCCCGCCCCCGACCCCGCGGCGGAGACCGCGTGGTACGCCCGGTACGTCGAGGACGTCACCCGGCACACCGGCGCCCCCAGGGCGGCACGGCTGCGCCGGGTGGCGGCGAGTTCGTGGCCCGCCTCGCTCGTCGCCAAGGCCGCTCAGGCACAGGGGACGGACGTCGCCGAGCGGGTGCTGCGCAGGCTTCGGGAGACGGTCTTCGTCCTCGGCGAACCGGCCGACACCCATGAACTGGCGCTCGCCGCGGCAGCGGGGATCCCGGGCCTGGACCTGGCCCGGCTGTCCGCGGACGCGCTGTCCGACGCCGTACGGGAGCGGGTGCGGGCCGACCGGGACGAGGCGCGCCGGCCGGTGCCCGAGGCACGGGCGGCGCCGGGCGGCTCGCCGCACCCCGGGGCCGCCAAGCAGACCGGGGACGGCGGTTACCGGTACGCGTTGCCGACGGTGCTGGTCCGGGGCCCGGACGGCCATCGAGTGGTGCCGGGGCTGCGCCCCTGCGAGGCGTACGAGAGCGCCGTCGGCGAGATGGGAACGACGATGCCGGTACCGCCCGCGCTGTTGTCGCCGGCGGAGGCGTTGCGGCGGCTGCGGACCCTGACCCGGCCCGAGGTGGAGTTGCTGACGGACGGCCGGGATCTTCCCGGGTGGGCGGTCCGGGTCGAGACGGGCAACGGGCCGCTGTGGCTCCACCCGGAGGAGGCGGCGACCCATCCGGCGACCCGCCCCCGCTCCCCCGCCGCCCGGTGACACCGCTCTGATCTGCGAGGAAGCCCGTCCCGCCCAATGAGACACCAATAGGTGTCCATTGACAGGTGCTCATGGCTGCCCCCAGGATGTGCACCATGCTCACGACGCACCCCGCCGTGGTGTGCCGCTACGTGGACCTGCGGCGCACCTGTAGCGCTCTCTGTCGCTGACCGACCGCCGCGACCGGCCCGGCGGCGCCTGACCTTCCGGTCCGGCAAGGCCCGCCGCCGCTCGGCGCGGCCGGCCCCGCCGCCCGCTCCCCGGCCCTTCGCCGTCCGCTTCCCTCCCTCCTGCCTCCGCTGCCCGGGACTCCGCCCGCGGAACGTCCCGCCGCGCGCCACCCCCTTCCCGTCGCACCGGCATGCCTGAACCCAGGTCAGGGATGCCCGGGTGACCGCCCCTTGCCCCGTAGCCGCGCCCCGGCCTGTCCGGACCCGGCCGGGGACCGTCACAGAAAGTACGAGATGCCCGGACGACTCACGCCCCGCCGCCCCGGACCCCAGCGCCGCTCCGGCCGACTGCGTGCCACCGCACTCGGCGCCGCCCTCGCCACCGTGTTCGTCCCGGCCCTCAGCGCGTGCGCCGGTGACGCGGCCTCGGCGGGCGGTGCCGCCACCCTCAAGTGGACCTCCACCTACTTCCCCGCCCACTGGGACCCCGTGGTCGGCGGCAGTGGTGCCCAGTTCCGTGAACTCTCCCTGGTGTACGCCTCGTTGACCCGCACCGACGCCACCGGAAAGGCCGTCCCGGATCTCGCGAAGAGCTGGGAGTACAACGACAAGGGCGACCGGATCACCTTCCACCTGCGTCCCGGGCTGAAGTTCAGCGACGGGGAACCCGTGAACGGCGCCGCCGTCAAGGCCGCCGTCGAACGGGCCCAGAAGCAGAAGAACTCGGCCCTCTTCGGCGACCTGACGTCGATCGAGTCGGTGACGGCCGAGGGTCTGGACGCCATCGTCCACCTCAATCAAGTCGACTACCAGATACCCCAGTTGCTCGGCCAGCGCGTCCTGCAGATCGCGAGCCCGAAGGCGGCCGCCGCCCCGGAGAAGCTGGACCAGCACCCGGTCGGCGCCGGACCGTTCACCGTCACCCAGATCGTCCCCGGCACCAAGGCGGTGCTGAGGAAGAACCCGGACTACTGGGACGCGGAGAACATCCACATCGACAACGTAGAACTCACCTCCGCACCCGACGCCGCCACGGTCGTCTCCGGCCTGCAGACCGGCGTGTACAACTTCGCCGACATCGATCCCAGCCAGGCGGACGCCGCGAAGAAGGCCGGACTGGACGTCTTCGTCCAGCCCGGCTTCAACGCCTCCAACATCAGCCTGAACGTCAACAAGGCTCCCTTCGACGACGACAGGGTCGTCGACGCCGTCCGACACGCCGTCAACCGCCAGGAGTTCGTCGACAAACTGACCTTCGGCTACGGCGAGGCGACCAACCAGCCCTTCCCGAAGGGGTATGTGGCCTACGACCCCCAGTCCGAGGACGCCTACCCCTACGACCCCGCCAAGTCGAGGAAGCTGCTCGCCGAGGCCGGCTACCGGGCCGGTGACATCAAGCTCGACCTGGTCATTCCGCAGGAGGACCCGCAGGCCGAGATCGTGCAGTCGCAGCTGGCGAAGGTGGGCATCACCGTCGACATCAGGATCGACAAGAACTGGGCGACGCCGTTCTTCGCCAAGGACCTCACGTTCTCGCTCTACAGCACCACCGGACGGGACTCCGCGGTCCAGACGCTCACCGCCCACTTCGGACCCGACGGGCCGCTCAACCTCAGCTCCCCCTACGAGCCGGAGGGCTTCGAGGCGGCGGTCGCCAAGGTGCGGGAGACCCCGCTGGACGCACCCGCGTACCCCGAGGTGCTGCGGGCGGCGACACGGGCCGGGCTGCAGAGCAGGGCCCTGGTCTTCACGTACTCCTCGCCCAACCTCGTCGCCAAGAGCAAGTCGGTCTCCGACCTGCCGAAGAACCCCGCGCACATCGACTGGACCGGCGTGACCATCGGCGGCGAGGGGGCGACCCCGTGACGGTCTCCCGGACGCCGGGCCGGGTCCTGGGCATCCTCGCCCGCTCGGTCGTGATCTTCGTACCCGTGTTCCTGGTGGCGACGTTCGTGACGTTCGCGCTGCGCTCGCTGAGCGGGCTCAGCCCCGCCCGGATCCAGCTGGGCGAGGAGGCCACCCCCGAGGCGATCGCCCGGGTCGAGGCGCAGTGGGGCCTGGACCGCCCGTTCCTGGTCCAGTACGGGGACTGGATCGGCGGTGTTCTGCACGGGCAGCTCGGCGCCAGCTGGACCAACGGCGCCGACATCTCCACGCTCATCGGCCTCGGCCTGGGCGTCAGTCTCTCCGTCGCGACGTTCGCGCTGGTGATCGGCGTGGTGGTGGGCTTCGCGCTCGGCACCCTCGCGGCACTGCGCCGCACCACGTGGGTGGACCGGGCGGTCACCGGGTTCGTCACGGTGATCTCGGTGATGCCCGCTTTCGTGGTCGGCATCGTGCTGGTCGCCGTACTGGCCGTACAGCTGCACCTGTTCCCCTCCGCCGGGTACGTCCCGGCGGGGCAGGGCCTCGGGCCGTGGCTCGCGCACATCACGCTGCCCGCGCTGGCGCTGAGCCTCGACGTCGTCGCCGACGTCGCGCGCCAACTGCGTTCCAGTCTCGTCGCCGCTTACCGGGAGAACTACGTGACGGGCGCGGTCGTACGCGGGTTGAGCCCGCGGCGGATCTTCTTCGTGCACGTGCTGCGCAACGGCCTGGGCCCGGTGCTCGCCACCCTCGGTCTGAAGTTCCCGGCCCTGGTCGGCGCCTCGGTGGTCACCGAGTGGATCTTCGGGCTGCAGGGCTTCGGGCGGTTCGCCAACGACTCCGCGCAGGCCGGTGACGTACCGGGCGTGCAGGGGGTGCTGGTGGTGTCGATCGCGCTGGTGGTCGCCTTCAATCTCGTCGTCAACCTGGTGCTGGCGCGCGTCACGCCGGCCGCGCAGCGGGGGGTGTGACCATGGTGCGCCGCGTCCTCGCCCTCACCTCCGGCCGTGTCGCCGTCGCCGTACTCACGGTGGTCGCGCTGCTCGCGGTCCTCGGCCCGCTGCTCGCGCCGCAGGATCCGCTGGCCACCAGCGACCACCCGCTCGCCGGCGTGTCCGGCGCGCACTGGCTGGGCACCGACTACCTCGGCCGGGACGTGCTGAGCAGGCTCCTCGACGGCTCCCGGGTCAGTGTGCTCGGCGCCCTGGAGGTCGCGCTCACCGCACTGGTCGTGGGGGTGGTCCCCGGGATCCTGTCGGTGTACCTGGGCCGGGCCTTCGAGTGGATCACCCTGCGGCTGGCCGACACCCTCGTGGCGCTGCCCTTCCTGCTGTTCGCCGTCGCCGTGATCGCGCTGCTCGGCAACGGGCTGACGCAGGCGATGCTGGTGACCGGCGTGCTGGTGTCACCCCTCTTCTACCGGGTGTCCCGCGCCGCCACCCTGGCCGTGGCCCGCTCGCAGTACGTCGAGGCGGCGCTGATCTCCGGCGCGTCGGTCGGCTGGGTCGTGCGGCGCCACGTCTGGTCCAAGGTGCTGCCGCCGATCGCGGTGGCCTTCGCCCAGACCATCGGCACCGGCTTCGTCATCGTGTCGAGCCTGACCTTCCTGGGCATCGGCGTACAGCCGCCGGAGCCGACCTGGGGCGGCCTGCTCGCCTCGGACCTCGGCTACCTCGCCCACCGGCCCTGGGCGCCGCTGACCCCGGCGCTGCTGATCATGGTCACCGTCTGGGCGGGCAATCTGCTCGCGGACGCCATCCGCGACGTGTCCGGCGAGGCGGGGCGCGCCCTGCTCAAGGGCCGCGGAGCCCGCACCGGCCGGACCGAACCCACCGAACCCGCTCCCGCCGGAGGTGCGTGATGACCACCGTGTCCGAGAGGCTTCTCACCCGGGCCGAGGAGCCCGGGACCGGCTCACCCGGCCCCGCCGACCCGCCCGGCCCCGCCGTGCCCCTGCTCTCCCTGCGCGAGGTGCGGATCGCCGACGGCAGCGACGGGCGCGAGATCGTGCACGGGGTGAGCTTCGACCTGACTCCGGGCAAGGTGGTGGGCATCGTCGGCGAGTCCGGCAGCGGCAAGACGCTCACCTGCCGGGCCGCGCTGGGCATCCTGCCCGCCCACTTCGAGGTCACCGCGGGCTCGATCGAGATCGGGGGCACCGACATCGCGACGCTCACGCCGGCGCGGTGGACCGCGCTGCGCGGGGCCACGATCGGCGCGGTCTTCCAGGACCCGGCCTCCTACCTCAATCCCTCGCTGAGGATCGGCCGGCAGCTCGCGGAGGTCGTCCGGGTCAAGAAGGGACTCGGGCGCCGTGCGGCCCGCGAGCGGGTCCTCGCCCTGCTGCGGGCGGTGCACCTGCGGGATGCGGAACTGGTCCACGACCAGTACCCCTTCGAGCTGTCCGGCGGCATGCTCCAGCGCGTGCTCATCGCGGCCGCCGTCGCCGCGGACCCGCGGATCCTCATCGCCGACGAGGCCACCACCGCCCTGGACGTCACCGTGCAGGCGGAGATCCTCGACCTCCTCGCCGACCTGCGCGACCGGGCCGGGCTCGCGCTCGTCGTCGTCTCCCACGACCTGGCGGTGGTGGCGCGGTTGTGCGACGAGGTGCTGGTGATGCGGCAGGGCGAGGTGGTCGAGCAGGGACCGACCCGCAGGGTCCTGGACGACCCTCGGCACGCCTACACACGGCTGCTGATCAGCGAGCACGAGCAGTACGGGCTGGAGCGGTTCCTCGAACAGACCGCACCGGCCGCACCGCCCCCACCGGCCGCACCGGCCGAACTGATCGCACCGATCGCACCGAAGGAGGAGGCGTGAGCACCGGCACCCGCCTGGTCCTGGAGGTCACCGGGCTCGACGTCCACTACGGCGGGCGGCGCGGGCGCCGCCGGGCCCTGCACGGCGTCTCGCTGAGCGTGGCGCCGGGTGAGACGGTCGGTCTCATCGGCGAGACGGGCTCGGGCAAGTCCACGCTGGCCCGCACCGTCCTCGGCCTGGTGCGACCCGGCGCCGGGTCCGTGGTCGTCGACGGCGAGGACGTCACGGCCCACAGCGCACGGCAGTGGCGCGAACTGCGTCGCCGCGGGGTGGTCCAGTACGTCTTCCAGGACCCGCTGCGCAGCCTCGACCCGGACCTCACCGTCGAGGCGTCCCTGACCGAACCGCTGCTGGTGCGGGGCACGGGCCGGCCGGAGGCGGCGGCGCGGGTGCGGGCCTTCCTGCCGCGCGTGCGGCTGGCCGAGGACCTGCTCGACCGGCTTCCGGGCGAGCTGTCCGGCGGTCAGCGCCAGCGGATCGCGGTGGCCCGCGCGCTGGTCACCGAACCCCGGCTGGTCGTCCTCGACGAACCGGTCAGCGCCCTCGACTCCGCCAACCGGGTCCAGGTCCTGGAGATCCTCAAGGAGTTGCGGGCGAGCGGAGTGGCCCTCCTCTTCATCTCCCACGACCTCGGGTCCGTGGCGGGTGTCGCGGACCGCATCGCCGTGCTGTACCGGGGAGAGCTGGTCGAGGTCGGCGCCGCACGTGACGTGGTGGGCCGCCCGCAGCACCCTTACACCCGGCTGCTGGTCGGCTCGGCGCCGACGCTGCGCGGCGTCGGCGCCGACCGTGCCGAGCGCGCGGCCCTGCGTGCCCTGCTGCCGGCCTGACCCCGGCGCGCCCCACGTCACATGCCTCTTCACCACAGACAGGAGACGACCATGTCCCGAAGGATCCATCTCGCCCTGCACCCCTACGGAGTCGGCGGTCCCGGTCAGCACGGCCTGTGGAAGGACCCCCGGGTCGCCAAGAACGCCAGCATCGACATCAACTACTACATCAAGCAGGCCCAGGCGGCCGAACACGCGTTGTTCGACGCCCTGTTCATCGTCGACAGCCAGTTCATCAACGCCACTTACCCGGCGCACTACCTCAACCGGCTGGAGCCGCTGACCCTGTTGTCGGCGGTGGCCACCCACACCCGGCACATCGGCCTGGTGGGCACCGCCAGTTCGACGTACAACTCCCCCTTCAACCTCGCCCGCCGCTTCGCCTCGCTGGACCTCATCAGCGGCGGCCGGGCCGGCTGGAACGTCGTGACCAGCTTCGACACCGGGACCTCGCGCAACTACGGGCTGGACGAGCACCTCGACTACGCCACCCGGTACGGCCGAGCCCTGGAGTTCGTGGAGGTCGCCCGCGGCCTGTGGGACTCCTACGAGGACGACGCCTTCCCGGCGGACGTAGCGCGCAACGTCTTCCTCGACCCGTCCCGGCTGCACGAACTCAACCACGAGGGCGAGCACTTCAAGGTCGCCGGACCGCTGAACATCTCGCGTTCCGCCCAGGGCCAGCCGGTCGTCTTCCAGGCGGGCGTGTCCGAGGAGGGCCGGGACCTGGCCGCACGGGTCGCCGAGGGCGTCTACGCGCCGGGCGGGTCGCTGGAGCAGGCCCAGGAGTACTACGCCGACGTCAAGAAGCGGACCGCCTCCTTTGGCCGGGACCCAGAACACATCAAGATCTTCATCCACGGGGATCCGATCGTCGCCGCCACCGACGAGGCGGCCAGGCGCCGCGAGCGGGAGATCTTCGAGGAGGACAACGACTTCGACCGTCATCTGGCGCTGCTCGGCCGTTCCTTCGGTGCGTACGACTTCAGCGTGCACGACCTGGACGCCCCGTTCCCGGACGTCGCCCATCTCGCCGAGAAGGGCGGCCGGACGGGCGCGGCGAAGATCATCGAACGGGCACGCAAAGAGAACCTGACGTTGCGTCAGGTCGCCCAGTCCGTGGCCGAGTTCCGCCGCTCCCCCTTCGTCGGTGCGCCGAAGACGGTGGCCGACACGATCGAGCGGTGGTTCGACGCCGGCGCCTTCGACGGGATCAACCTCGCCTTCCGCACCCAGGACGAACTGGACCTCTTCGTCGACGGCGTGGTGCCGATCCTGCAGCAGCGGGACCTGTTCCGCACCGAGTACGAGGCCGACACGCTGCGCGGCAACCTCGGCCTGCCGGTCCCGGCCAACCGGCACAGCTCCGGCGGCCCGCGCTCCGCCCGCACCCCCAGGAGTCTGGCATGAGCGACCACACCGACCACCACGCCCCCGAGGGCCTGCGCACCCGCGGCACGGTCGTCGTGGTGCCCGGCCGCGGCGAGACCCGGACGACGTACGGACGGCTCGCGGCCCGACTCGCGGCCGACGCCTACCGCGTCCGCGTCGTCGACGCGCCGGACCTGGCGGCCACCGGCGCCGGGGCGTCCGACGGCACCGATGCCGCGCTCACCCGCTTCGGCGCCCTGCTGGCGGAGGCGGTCGACGGCACCGCGGGGTCCGAGGGCGTCACGGAACCCTTGGTGCTGCTGGGCGCGGACGCGGGCGCCGCCGCGCTCGCCGTGCACCTCGGGCGGACCGGGACCCTGCCCGGCGGACGGCGGCCCGACGCCGTCGTCCTCGCCGGGCTGCCCGGCCGTACGGCCCCCGGCTTCGGCGGCTGGGACGAGGAACTCGACGTGCGCACCTCCTGCCCCGTCCACCGCGGCACGCTGAGCGACGACACCGAGGTGGGGCGCGGATCGCTGGGCCGGGCGTTGCCGGACGCGCTGCTCGCGGCCGCGTACGACACCCAACTCGGCATGCCCGCGCTGTTCCTGGTCGGCGACGCGGACCCGCTCGCGGACCGGGACGCCCTCGTCCGCACGGCCGAGTCGCTGCACCGGGCCCGCCTCTCGGTGGTCCGGGGCGCCCGCCACGACGTCCTCAACGACGTGCAGCACCGTTCGGTGGCCGCCGAGATCGTGTCCTTCCTGGAGACCCTGCGCAACGAACTGGTGCCGCCGGTCGCCGTGGCGACGAGCGCCTGGTGAGTCCCGTGACCGCCGCCCCCTTCGAACCCCGACCACGAAAGGGTGACCGCATGGCCGCCGTCCTGTCCGTTTCCGGAAGCCCCTCCCCCACCTCGCGCACCGCCCGCCTGCTGCGCCACCTGGACGACCGGCTGCGCCTGCACGGTCACGACGTCACGCCGCTGGACGTGCGCACGCTGCCCGCGCAGGCCCTGCTGGGCGCCGACTTCCGCCACCCGGCGATCATCGAAGTTGCCGCCCTGTTCGAGCGGGCGGACGGGGTGGTGATCGGCACCCCGGTGTACAAGGCCGCCTACTCGGGGCTGCTCAAGACACTGCTCGACCTGCTTCCGCAGTACGCCCTGGCCGGCAAGACGGTGTTCCCGCTGGCCACCGGCGGCAGTACGGCCCATGTGCTGGCCATCGACTACGCGCTGCGCCCGGTACTCAGCTCGATGGGGGCGCTGCACATCGTTCCCGGCTGGTTCACGCTGGACAAGGACATCACCGTCGGCGACGACGGAGCGACGGTCGTCGCACCCGCCGCGGCCGACGCCCTGGCCCAGGTCACGGACCAGTTCTCGACAGCCCTCGGCGGACGAGGGGCGGCGCTGGCGCCTACGGGGTGAGCGCCCTCCCGTCGATTCGCGGAGCGGAAACCGGGCGACGGCCTCGGGCTGATGCGTCCCGCGACAGGCGGCGCGACCGCGGCGCAGGCTACGACAGTGACTGACATCGCGTGCTACTGTCGATGACAGCGGCTGTCATCGAAGGTCCGGCGCCGTGCGCCCGGCGCACGTGTCCGCGCCGGGCGGGCCGGCGGTCGCCACGCAGGACGCACCTGCGGACATATCTGGAGGATTCTCATGCGTGTCTTCGTCACCGGCGCCTCCGGCTGGATCGGCTCAGCCGTCGTTCCCGAGCTCATCGGAGCGGGTCACCAGGTCGTGGGGCTCGCCCGCTCGGACGCCTCGGCCGAGGCGCTCACCGCGGCCGGGGCCGAGGTGGTCCGGGGCACCCTGGACGACCTCGACGTCCTGCGGGCCGCCGCGGCCGACTCGGACGGGGTGGTGCACCTGGCCTTCAAGCACGACATCGCGTTCTCGGGGGACTTCAAGGGCGCCGGAGAGGCCGACCGGCGGGCCGTCGAGGTGATCGGCGAGGCGCTCGCGGGCTCCGACCGGCCGTTCACGATCGCGTCCGGAACCCCTGCCATGGACGGCCACGTGGCGACCGAGCGCGACGGCCACGACCCGGACCCGGCCGCGGCCGCCCGGGGCGAAGCCGCGCACGTGCGTGCCGCCACCGCCGAACTGACGCTCTCCCTCGCCGAGCGCGGCGTCCGCTCCTCCGTGGTGCGGCTGGCGCCGACCAACCACGGCGAGGGGGACAACGGATTCGTCCCGGCCCTCATCGGGATCGCCCGCGCCAAGGGCGTGTCCGGATACATCGCCGACGGTGCCAACCGCTGGTCGGCCGCGCACCGTCTGGACGCCGCACGGGCGTTCCGCCTCGCGCTGGAGAAGGCCCCCGCGGGCTCGACGCTGCACGCCGTCGCGGAGGAGGGCCTGCCCGTGCGGGACCTCGCCGAGGTGATCGGCCGGCAGCTGGACCTGCCGGTGGTGTCGGTCCCGGCGACGGAGGCCGGTGCCCACTTCGGCTGGCTGGCGGGCCCGCTCGCGGACAACCGTGCCGCCTCCAGTGCCCTGACCCGTGAGCTGCTGGGGTGGCAGCCGGTCCAGCCCGGGCTCGTCGAGGACCTGGAGCAGGGCCACTACTTCAAGTAGCCCCGGTCCGGTGTCACACCGGCTCGGGCTGCGGTTCCGCGGGGTGCGGCGGCTCCGGCTGCCGCACCGGCACGGCCTGTGCCTCCCACCGCCGGGTGGTCCGCACGTGGCCGAGGATCACGGAGGCCATCGCGAGGACGAGCAGCGGCCCGGCCGCCCACGGGTGCTCGGCCATCTCCACCGGCAGGTACCGGTACGACACCAGCAGCACGGAGAACACCGCCGCGCCGTGGACGACCAGCCGGACGGCCCCGCGGTCCCAGCCCCGCGCGAACGCGCGCATCGCGGTCTCGACCGTGAGCGCGAAGACCACGCCGGCGACGAGGTCGGCGCCGTAGTGGTAGCCGAAGCCGAGCGTCGCGGTGAGGGTGGCGACCAGCCAGAACGTGCCCGCGAACCGCATCGCCCGGGAGCCCTTGCGGGAATGGAGGAACAGCGTCGTGGCCCACGCCGTGTGCAGGCTGGGCATGCAGTTGCGGGGGGTGATGTCGTCGAAGGGGATCGCGTGCGGCGCGCCGCCCGGCGGCAGGGTGTGCGGCCAGAGGTCGGCCACCGCCCACTGGCCGCCGTCGGCCCCGTAGGCGAAGACCGGTCCGACGACCGGGAAGATCATGTAGACGGCGGGGCCCAGCAGGCCGATGACGAGGAAGGTGCGCACGAGGTGGTGGCTGGGGAACCGGCGCTCCACCGCCACGTGACGCAGCTGGTACAGCCCGACGAGGGCGGCGGCCAGGGGCAGCTGGCCGTAGACGAGGTGGAGCACGTGGTCGCCGACCGGTTCGGTGGCCTCGACGAACCGCCCGACCAGCCACGAAGGGTTGCCCAGCGCCTGGTCGGCGGTGGCCACGTACGGGTCGAGCACCGTCTTGCGGGTCTCCGAGGTGATGAGCAGCCAGGTGTCACCCGTCTTGTGCCCGGCCACCAGGAGCAGCCCCAGCCCCACACCCTTGAGCAGCAGGGCGCGCTCGCCGCCCCGCCGCCGCGTCACGGCGACGACCGCACAGCACAGGACCACCCACAGTGCGCCGTTGCCGAAGTTCATGTCGGCTCCGACCGCCCAGCGCACCAGCCAGAAGACGACGTCGATGCCGATCGCGGCGCCGGCCGCGACCAGGCGCTGCCGCCAGGTCAGCACCACCATCGTCAGGGCGAGGCCGGCGTACAGCAGCGGGCCCGAGTCGGGCGCGAAGACCACTTCCCGCGCCTGCTCGGTGATCGGGCCCCGCACACCGTAGTGGCGCGCGGCGAATTCCAGCGCGACGAGGAAACCGAGGGTCACCGCACCGGCCGCGGTCCACAGCAGGACCCGCGGCCGCCGCACCGCGGCGCGCAGGGCGCCGCGGTCTCTTCGCGAGGGTATTCGGGTGGGTAGGGGGTTCAATTGTTTTGCCCGTTTGCTAGGGGTCGGACGCAGAGGCCGCTCGTACGGATCGTCACGAGTTCGAACATGCTAACGGCACCGTTGCACCGCCCCCGGGGCCTGCGTCAGGCCGTGTGCTGGTAGGCCGGGTAGGTCAGGTAGCCGGCGTCACCGCCCTGGTAGTACGTGGCCTCGTCCACCGGCGCCACGGGCAGGCCGGCGCGCAGCCGCTCGACCAGGTCGGGGTTGGCGATGAAGCCGCGGCCGAAGCTGATGAGTTCCGCCCCGAGCCCGAGCCAGTGGTCGGCGTCCTCGCGTCCGGTCTGCTTGGGGCCCATCGGGAGCACCGGGTTCATGACGAGCGTGCCGGGCCAGACGCGCCGCAGACCGACCAGCAGGTCCTCGTCGGCGGTGGCCTCGATGTGCACGTAGGCGATCTCCAGGCGCGACAGCTCGGTCAGCAGCTCGGTGTAGAGCCGGGCGACGTCGGTCTCCTCGACGCCCCAGAACGTCCCCGCGGGCGAGAGGCGGATGCCGGTCCGGACGGCGCCGACGGCCTCGACGGTCGCGGACACGGCCTCGACGGCGAAGCGGATCCGGTTGGCCACCGAGCCTCCGTACCGGTCGGTGCGCAGGTTCGCGTTGGAGGAGAGGAACTGGGAGATGAGGTAGCCGTTGGCGCCGTGCAGCTCGACTCCGTCGAAGCCCGCGTCGACGGCGCGGCGGGCGGCGAGCGCGTAGGACCGCGCGTGCTCCGGCACTTCGGCGGTCTCCAGGGCGCGCGGCATCGGCACGGGCTGCGGGCCGGTCGGGGTGAACACCTCTCCGACGGCCGGGACGGCGGAGGGCCCCACCGGTGTCGTCCCCGTGGTGTCGGGGTGCGAGACGCGGCCGCCGTGCATGATCTGGGCGAAGATCCGTCCGCCGTTGGCGTGCACGGCGGCCGTGACGGGGCGCCACGAGGCGACCTGCTCGTCGGTGTGCAGCCCGGGCGTCCCGGGGTTGGACTGCCCGACCAGGCTCGGCTGCACCCCCTCGGAGACGATCAGCCCGGCCGTGGCCCGCTGGGCGTAGTAGGCGGCCATCGACGGCGTGGCCAGTCCGCCTTCGGCGGCACGCACGCGTGACATCGGGGCCATCACCATCCGGTTGGGCAGCGTCAGGTCGCCGAGCCGGTAACTGTCGAACAGGGACGTCATGTCAGGACTCCTTCATCGTCCTCGCCGTTGGCGGGCCCGGATCCCGGGCACTGCGGCTACGCTAGAACCTGACAGTGACGTCAGAGGCAAGGAATTGTGCCGCGGATCACAGCAGGGAGCAGGGCATGCGCATCGGAGAAGTGGCGTCGCGGGCCGGAGTCAGCGTCCGGTCGGTGCGCTACTACGAGGACCAGGGGCTGCTGGCCAGCACGCGCAGCGCCGGCGGCCAGCGCCAGTACACCGAGCACGAGGTCGAGCGGGTCCGGTTCCTCCAGCGGCTGTACGCCGCGGGCCTGTCCAGCCGCACCATCGCCGAACTGCTGCCGTGCGTCGACGCGCCCAGCGCGGGCAATTCCGACGCCGCGCTGGAGCGGATGGCGCAGGAGCGCGACAGGCTCTCCGAGCACATCGCCGACCTGGTTCGCACCAGGGACGCTCTGAACGACCTGATGACCGCGGCCCGTGAATACCGGGACGCAGAGTTTGCCTAATGGTGTTAGGCAAGCTCATAATCTTGCCCGGCTGCGGGGTGGACGAGGCCGCGGCCGCCGGGTGGACGAGGCGACGGCTGCCGGTGATCGATGCGGAGGACGGGTGTGGCTCGGGCAGGGCTGACGACCGAGGGTCTGATCAGGGCCGGGGCCGAGCTGGCCGACGAGATCGGCTTCGAGCGCACCACTCCGACGGAGCTGGCCCGGCGGTTCGGGGTCAAGACGGCGAGCCTGTACTCGCACGTGGAGAACGCCCACGCCCTCAAGACCGGGATCGCGCTGTTCGCCCTGGAGGAGCTGGCCGACCGGGCCTCCGAGGCGGTGGCCGGCCGGGCCGGCAAGGACGCGCTGACCGCGTTCGCGAACGTCTACCGCGACTACGCCCTGGAGCACCCGGGACGCTTCACCGCCGCCCGGTTCCCCCTCGACGCTCGGGCGGCGGCCTCCAGCGCCGGTGTGCGGCACTCCCAGATGTCGCGGGCGATCCTGCGCGGGTACCACCTGGCGGAACCGCACCAGACGCATGCCGTGCGGCTGCTGGGCAGCGTCTTCAGCGGCTACGTCACGCTGGAGGCGGCAGGGAGTTTCCGCCACAGCGCCCCCGACTCGCAGGAGAGCTGGACGGAGATCCTCGACGCCCTGGACGCCCTGCTGCGGACCTGGCCGACCACCTCCTGACCGGGTGGACGTTCATGCGGGATAGGCTCTGCTCCGCCAGCCCCGCCAGGACCGCCACAGGAGGAGTCGGCCATGGGCCCACAGGACCTGCCGGAGGCACCGGCCGCACCGGACACGGCCCAGCGGCTCCGGGCGATCGGCGACGAGCTGTCGGAGCGCTTCTTCGAGCGGGCCGACGTCGTGCGGACGCTGCTGGTGACGCTGCTGGCCGGTCAGCACTCGCTGGTGCTCGGCCCGCCGGGAACGGCCAAGTCGGAGCTGGCCCGGGAACTCACCGGCCGGATCGTGGGGGCGTCCTACTGGGAGATCCTGCTGTCCAAGTTCACCGCGCCGACGAGGATGTTCGGACCGATCGACGTGGCCGCGCTGGCGCGCGGGGAGTACCGCCAGGTCTACGAAGGACGCGCCACCACCGCGCACGTCGCGTTCATCGACGAGATCTTCAAGTGTTCCACGGCGGCGCTGAACGAGACGCTGGGCTACCTCAACGAGCGGATCTACCACCCCGAGAGCGGCGGCGAGCCAGTGCGCTGCCCCCTCATCGGCGCCATCACCGCGAGCAATGAGCTGCCCGACGGCGAGGACTCGGCCGCGATCTACGACCGGCTGCTGGTGCGGATCGAGGTCAAGTACCTGGAGGACCCCTCCAACTTCGCCGCCCTGGTCCGCTCCGCCGTCAGCCGCCCGGCGGCGCCGAGGCGGACCACCGTGGACCTGGCCGCGCTGCAGCACGCGGTGGCCGAGGACGTCCCCGCGGTGGCGGTGCCCGACGGGATCGTGGACGCGGTGTGCACGCTGCGGGCCGCCCTGCGCCGCAAGGAGCTGATCGCCTCCGACCGCCGCTGGCGGCAGGCGGTGGGGCTGCTCCAGGCATCGGCGTACCTCGACGGACGCGCTTCGGTCGCCGAGGGCGATCTGTCGGTGCTGACCCACGTGCTGTGGGACTCCCCCGCCGAACGCCCCACCGTCGAACGCGAGGTGCTGCACCTGGTCAACCCGGACGCCAAGGAGGCCCTCGACCTCGCCGACACCATCGAGGAGCTGGAGGCCCAGCTCGACGCGATGGCCGGGCAGTCCCGCGAGGCGCTCAGCGAGTGGGTCATCAAGAAGGCCCACAACCAGCTGGCCACGGCGGGCAAGCGGCTGGAGCGGCTGCGCGCGGAGGCGGTGGGCGCGGGCCGCTCCACCACCGCGATCGACCGGGTCACCGGCCGTCAGCGCGCCGTGCGCGCCCGGGTGCTCACCGAGGCCCTCGGCGTGGACGCGAGCACCGTGCAGGCCCAGCTCTGAGCGCGGCCCAGGACGGCACCGTGGACGAGGGCGCGAGCAGGGACGCGGGCGGCACCGTCGGCGAAGGCGCGGGCGGACCGGCGGACCGGCTCGGCGCTCTGGCGGATCTGGCCGGGACCTGGCTGGCCCGGCCGGCCGCCGCCCCCGTCCCGCACACCGGAGCCGTGGTCGCGGACCGCTTCGACCGCATCGCCTGGCGCGACACCTACGAGCAGTCGGCCGCGCTGCGCGAGTTGGCCACGGACCTGGGCGAGCGCCACGCGCACGCCGACGACCTCCTGACCGACGCCTTCCTGGCCGCGTACAAGGCCGCTCCGCGGCTGCGCGAGCCGACCGCGATGGCGCCCTCCCGACTGGTCAACCACCGCATCGTCACCGCGCTCCTGGAGTCACCGGACTTCGCCGAGCTGCACCGGGAGACGGTCGGCGACCCGTACGCCGCCGCCATGGCCGTGCTGGCCCAGGGCACCGCGCTGCGCCGGATGCTGGACGACTCCCGCGCCGCCCGGGACCGCGACGAGCGGGCGGACCGGGCCGGCCGGGCGGCCGAGGACGCGGCCGAGGCCGTGGCCGAGGCGCTCCGGCAGGCCGCCGACGAGGCCGACGAGGACGGCAGCGTCCCGGCACCGGCGGCCGACGCCGTACGACGGGCGGCCGAGGAAGCGGAGGCCGCCGCGAGGCGGGCCGCGGCGGACGCCGCCCGGTCGCTCGCGGCGGCGGTGCCCGGTGTCCGTGCCGCCGCACGCGGGGCGGTGGCGGCGTCGGCGGCGGCCGCGCGGCAGGAGGCCGCGCTGGTGCGGGCCTGGGGCGTCGGTTCCGGCGAACTGGAGCGGATGTCCTTCGACGAGCGCGCCCGGCTGGCCGAGCGGCTGCGCGCCGGACGGCTCGCCGAGTGGGCCGAACTGATCGGCCGTTTCCGGCAGATGGCCGACGGGGAACGGGCCCGCAAGGTGGAGAACGCGACCGGTGAGCTGATCGGGGTGACGCTCGGCGACGACCTCTCCCGGGTCGTCCCGTCCGAGCTGGCGCACCTTGGACTGCCGGAACTGCGCGCGGTGTTCGCCGCGCGCTACGCCGCCGGGGAGCTGATGCTCTACGACAGCCAGGGCGAACGGGCCACCGGCCGGGGCGCCGTCATCGCGTGCGTGGACACCTCGCACTCCATGTACGAGGCGGGTCCCGGCGGCATCACCCGGGAGGCGTGGGCGAAGGCCTGTGCGCTGGCCCTGCTGGACCAGGCCCGCCACGCGGGACGCGACTTCGTCGGCATCGTGTTCTCCGCCGCCGACAAGCTCCGGGTCTTCCGCTTCCCGGCCGGCGCGCCCGCCGGCCTCGGCCGCACCCTCGACTTCGCGGAGACCTTCCTCGGCGGCGGCACCAGCTACCAGCGGCCCCTGTCGGCGGCGCGCGAACTGCTGGAGGAGGAGTTCGCCGCCGCCGCCCGCACCCGGGGCGACATCGTGATGCTCACCGACGACGACTGCGGCGTCACCGAGGCGTGGATGCGGGACTGGAACGACGCCAAGCGCCGGCTGGGCTTCCGGGTCTTCGGCGTGGGCATCGGCGCCCCGCGCGTCGCGGCGGCCGGCTCGGTGCTCGCGGCACTGTGCGACAACCTCCGCTCCGTCGAGGACTTCACCGACGTCCACGCCGCCGCGGACCTGTTCCGCGTGATCTGACCCGGCCGCCCGACGCCGGACGCGCGGACCGTCACGGCTTGCGGGCCACCGCCCCGTACATCGCGATGTCCTGGTCCCGGATGCCCTGCTCGCCGGTGCCGTCCGGACGCCACTTGTGGACCTGGACGATGCCCGGCTCGACCAACTCCAGCCCCTCGAAGAACTCGTGGGCCTCGTCGATGGTCCGCAGCCGCATCGGCATGTCACGGGCCGCGTACTCGCGGGCG
Source organism: Streptomyces hyderabadensis (assembly GCF_020404845.1). Taxonomy (GTDB): domain Bacteria; phylum Actinomycetota; class Actinomycetes; order Streptomycetales; family Streptomycetaceae; genus Streptomyces; species Streptomyces hyderabadensis. The sequence continues at coordinate 64,023 of NZ_JAIOJZ010000018.1, forward strand.
ACCCGGCCCACCTCGTCGGGGGCGAACTCGGCGGTGCCGATGGTCATGGCCAGGTGGCTTCCCGCGGGCAGGGGCTCCAGGAGGCGGCGGACGATGCCGACCGCGTCGTCCTCGTCCAGGACGAAGTGGACGATGGCGATCACGGTGAGCGCCACGGGCCTGGTCAGGTCCAGCGTCTTGCGGAACTCCTCGGATTCGAGGACCGCCTCCGGGTGCTGGAAGTCCGCCTCGATGTAGGTCGTGCGGCCCTCGGGCGTGCTGGACAGCAGCCCCTGGGAGAGGGTGAGGACGATCGGGTCGTTGTCCACGTAGACGACCCGGGACTCGGGGGCCACCGACTGGGCTATCTCGTGCAGGTTGGGGGAGGTGGGGATGCCCGTGCCGATGTCGAGGAACTGGCGGATGCCCGCCTCCTCGGCCAGCCAGCGCACCGCGCGGTTCATCCAGTCCCGGTTGGCGCGCATGTGCACGGGGAGCGCGGGCCATTCCCGGGCCATCGCGTCACCCGCCTCCCGGTCGGCGGGGTAGTAGTCCTTCCCGCCCAGGATGTAGTCGTAGATCCGGGCCGAGTGCGCGTGTTCGGTGTCGATCCGGTCGGCCGGCCATCCGCTGTCGGACATCGTTCGCCTTTCTCCGTGGGGTTGTGCGGTACGGGTGGAAGTCCTCACAGCTCCTTGCGCAGCGCGCCGAGGAGTTCCTCGGTGCCCCGGGCGGGCACCGCCTGGGCGCCCAGGCGGTCCAGGGCCTCGCGGTAGACCACCACGTCGTCGCCCTTGTCCAGGTAGACGGCGCCCACCAGCCCGCCGAGGTAGACGATGTCGGGGAGTTCGGGGGCCCGGAACCGGAAGAGGTCGAAGGCGCCGGCCCGCAGGGCGGGGTGCGGGCCTCCCGCGAACGGCATGATCTGGAGGGTCACATGGGGCAGCCGGCCCACCTCGATCAGATGGTCCACCTGCTGCCGCATCACGTCGGTGCCGCCGACCGGCCAGCGCAGGACCGTTTCGTCCATCACGACCCACAGGCGGGGCGGACAGGGGCGGGTGAGGATCTCCTGGCGCCGCATGCGCAGGGCGACCCGCCGCTCGGTGTCCACGGCGGAGGCGTGCGGATTGCCCGCGCTCAGCAGGGCCCGCGCGTAGGCCGGGGTCTGCAGCAGTCCGTGCACGAATCCCGCCTCGTAGGCGCGGATGTGCAGGGCCGCCTGTTCCAGGCTCAGGTAGGCCGCGAACCAGTCCGGCATGACGTCGCGGTAGGTGTGCCACCAGCCCCGTTTGTTCGCCTCGCGCGCCGACTTGAGGAAGGTGTCGATCTCCTGCTGGTCGCGGACCCCGTAGACCTGGAGCAGCTTCTCCACGTCCGGGAGGCGCAGCCGGCCCACCTTCGCCGCCTCCAGCCGGCGGATCGTGGAGTGGCTCACCCCGATCGCCTCACCGGCCTGCTCGAACGTGAGACCGGCGCGGGTGCGCAGCTCCTCCAGCTGTCTGCCGAGGATCATCCGCAGCACGGAGGGGGCACCGCCCCAATCGGTCTCCGCGGTCACACCGTCTCCCCTTCGCCGTCCCGCGCCCGGGCCCGGACACGCCAGTCTGTCACGGGCGTCGTCCCCGCCGCAGGAGCATGCAACGTGGGGGCTGCAATTTTCAACTTGGCGGTTGCGCACCGTTGTTGACGGATGACACAGTGGCTTCACCGCCCCACGCCCTTCCCGACCCGCATTCCTCGACCGGCGACCGGGACCGTCCTGTCGGCGACCACGCCCGCTCCCGGGGACGGTCTCGACCGACAACGTTCTCCCGGCGCCCGTCGCGGCCAGAGGACCACCCCCCATGGACCTGCAGCACACCCGTGATCCACGTCCGTCCGCGGCCACGGTGCGTGACCGCTCGTGCTCGTCCGGCACCGCCCGCCCGCCCCGCCCGCGCCGCCCGGGCCCGGCCCGGCTGAGCCTGCCCGCCGGTCTCCGCGCAGGCCTGGGACACGACGCCGTGGGCACCTCCGCGTCCGACGGTGAACGCATCCTGGACCGGCTCCCCCGTGCGGGCTGTGTGTTCGCCGACGAGGGGCGCTGGTGGTGGATCGTCCCCTCCGGATCCGACATCGGGATCGCGTGGCCCGCCGGCGCCCACTACGCCGTCGGCGACCCGTCCTGGACGCGGGCCCGGCCGGCCGGGCAGGTGGCCGGTCCGCGCCTGGTCCACGGCCCCGACGGGGACTCGCCCTACACCGCGCCGATCCCGTTGTACTTCCTCGTGTGCCGGTTCGCCGGAGTGTCACCGCGCTGGTCTCTGGCACCCTGACCGGAGCCGTCCCACCGCCCGGCCGTGGGCGGTCCCGCCCCGCCGACGGACACGCGTTCAGCCGCGGGTCAGGTCCTGGAGGCCGACCACGCGCAGCAGTTCCAGCCGCTCGTGGGACTCGCTGCCCGGGCGAGCGGTGTAGACCACGAGCCGTTGGTCGTGCTCGGGGCTCAGCAGCACCTCGCAGTCCAGCTCCAGCAGGCCGACGACCGGGTGCAGGAAGCGTTTGACGTCGGCACGGCGCACGGCGACCTCGTGGTGGTCCCAGAGCGCCGAGAACTCCTCGCTCCGGGCGCGCAGCCGTCGTACGAGTGCCTTCAGCCGCGGGTCGTCCGGGCGGCGGGCCAGGGTGGCGCGCAGGTCCGCCACCGCCGCGCGGGCGGCCCGGTCGTGGTCCTCGGCCGGGAAGTGATCCCGCGCCGCCGGGTCCGTGAAGAAGCGCCAGACGACGTTGTGCTCAGCCTCGGGCCCGGCGGCGGCGTCTCCGTGCAGCGCCTTGCTCATCGCGTTCTGCGCGAGGACGTCACCGCGGTCGCTCACCACCCGGGCGGGGACGTCGGTCAGCCGGTCGAGGATGAGGAGCAGGCCCGGGCGGACGTGGTCCGTGGGGGTGCGGTGGTGCGAGGGCTCCTCGCCGCCCAGGTGGAAGAGGTGGTCCCGTTCGTCCTCGGTCAGCCGCAGCGCGCGGGCGACGGCGGCGAGCATCTGGCGGGACGGGCGCGATCCTCTGGCCTGCTCCAGCCGGGTGTAGTGGTCGGTGGACATGCCCGCCAGCTGCGCCACCTCCTCACGGCGCAGTCCGGGGGTGCGGCGCCGCGCACCCCTGGGGAGGCCCACGTCGGCGGGGGCGAGTCGAGTGCGGCAGCGGCGCAGGAAGTCGGCCAGCTCGGTTCTGTCCACCCGTCCACCATGCCTCGCGCCGTCCCCCGCAGCCAGGGACGGCCGGTCCCTGGACGAGGACGTCTCTCCCGCCGCGGCCGGGGGCGCCGCACGCTGGGGGCCGCCGGGTTCGCCGGCCCGGTGTCCGCCGGTGCCGCGCGCGCTGCCCGGGTCCCTCCACGAGGAAAGGCAGGACTGCCATGCAGTACCGCACGCTCGGCCGCACGGGCATCAGGGTCAGCCCGTACGCGCTCGGCGCCCTGATGTTCGCCACCTCGGTCGGCAATCCCGACCCCGACGACTCGGCCCGCATCATCCACAAGGCGCTGGACGCCGGGATCAACCTGATCGACACCGCCGACGTCTACGGCGACTCCGAGGAGGTCGTCGGCAAGGCGATCGAGGGGCGGCGCGACCGTGTCGTCCTCGCGACCAAGGTGGGCCGGCCCCTGGGGGACGATCCCAACGAGCGGGGCGCCTCGCGACGCTGGATCACGACCGCCGTGGAGAACTCGCTGCGCCGCCTGCGCACCGACCACATCGACCTCTACCAGATCCACCGCCGGGATCCCGGCACGGATGTCGAGGAGACGCTCTCCGTGCTCTCCGACCTGATCCGCAGCGGCAAGGTCCGGGCGATCGGCACCTCCACCACCCCGGCCTCCGACCTGGTCGAGGCGCAGTGGGTCGCCGAGCGGCGCGGCCTGGTCCGGTTCCACACCGAGCAGCCGCCGTACTCGCTGCTCGACCGCGGCATCGAACGCGAGGTGCTGCCGGTCGCCCGGCGCCACGGGCTGGGCACCCTGGTGTGGGGTCCGCTGGGGCAGGGACTGCTGACCGGGCGGGTGCGCAAGGGCGGGCGGAACGAGTTGCGCCGCGCCGGGCTCGTCCGGCACCTCGACGACGAGCGCCGTCTCGACGCCGTCGAACGGCTCGTCCCGCTCGCCGCCGAGGCGGGCCTGCCGCTGACCCACCTCGCCATGGCGTTCACCATCGCCCACCCCGGCGTGACCAGCGCGATCGTCGGACCGCGCACCATGGCGCACCTCGACGACCTGCTCGCGGGCCTCGACGTCGCGCTCGACGACGACCTCCTGGACCGGATCGACGAGATCGTGCCGCCCGGCACCGACGTCGGCACCCTGGACCAGGTCTTCGTGCCGCCGGCGCTGCAGCGGCCGGAGCTGCGCCGCAGGCCGGTGGGCGAGCGCCGCGCCGCCTGACCCGGCTCAGGGGGACGTCGTCCGGGCGACGTCCCCGGCCGGGGCGTCCTCGTCCGGGGTTGCCGGGGGCGGGAAGATCAGGTCTTCGAGCGCGTCCGCGGCGAACAGGAAGGCCATCATCACGACTGGCAGGAGCAGCGCGAGCAGAATCACAGGACCTCCCGGTGGGTCGGTCTGTGGGCTTCGTGGCCCGGCTTCCAGGATGGGCCCGAATGGCGGAACGCGCACGCGGGAGCCGAGGCGGCCGAGGGAGCCGGTACGAGGGGCGCCGACGGCCGATCGCGCAGGTCGGGGGGACAGCACCGGCTCAGCGCATATGCAGAACGAATGTGCGGAGCGACCTCTGCCCAGGGCATGCCGTTGAGTACGTATGGAACCTCCCGTCGAGATCAACCACAGCGGCGTCGGGGACTGGACCATCGTGGAGATCCGTGGAGAGGTGGACGTGTACACCGTGCCGACGATCAAGCAGTACATGATCGAGCGACTGGCGGACGGGCACCGTCGGTTCGTGGTCGATCTGCGCGCGGTGGCGTTCATCGACTCCATGGGGCTGGGCGTGCTGGTCGGCGCCCTCAAGCGGGTCCAGTCGGTGCACGGCGAACTGAAGCTGGTCATCACCGACGCCAACACCAAACAACTGTTCGCGCTGACCGGCCTGCGGCACGTCTTCCCCATCTACGACTCGGTCTACCAGGCACGGCGGACCTCCTAGCCGGGCACCCGCCACCGTCGGTGAGCTGCCTCAGGGGCGGGTCGCCCGGTCCAGCTCGATGAGGACCGAGTGGTACGCGCGGCCGGTCGCGCGGTCCATGCCGATCTCGCACATGCGGTTGGCGGACAGGTGGGCGTCGTACGGGCGCGAGGTCACCTCGGCGGCCTCCTTCGCCGTCGCCGAGGCCGTCAGCTCCGGGTGCAGCATGCCGCGGTCGCCGGCGAAGGCGCAGCATCCGGCGTCGTCCGGGACGACGACCTCGTCGGCGACGGCGTCGGCGACCGCGCGCAACTGGTCCACGTCGCCCAGGTGCTGCATCGAGCAGGTCGGGTGCAGCACCGCCGAACCGGTTCTACGGCGGATCGTCAGCCGCGGCAGCAGTTCCTCGGCGGCCCACACGACGGAGTCGATCACCTTCAGGCGCTCGTGCAGTTCCCGGTTGGCGTGCGTGAGGCGGGGGACGACCTCGTGCCGGAGGCCCAGCGTGCAGGAGGAGGCGTCGACGACGAGCGGGAGCCGTCCGCCGTCGGTCCAGGCCCAGGCGGCCTCGACGACCCGGTTGGCCATCACGGTGTTGGCGTCCGGGTAGCCCTTGGAGTGCCAGATCGTCGAGCAGCAGGTCCCGGCGACGTCGTCGGGGATCCACACCGGGCGGCCGGCCCGGGCACAGACGTCGACCACGGCCTGCTGGAGCGAGGGGGCGCCGTCGCCCCCGGGTCCGCCGAAGATCCGGTTGACGCAGGCCGGGTAGTAGACGGCGCTCGCTCCCGCGCGGGTGGTGGGCGGTGCGGTGCGGGCGGCGGCGCCCGGGATCTCCGGCAGCCACTCGGGCACCAGGTCGGGTCGCACCGCCCGGCGGGCGAGGCCGGTGGCGGCCGCCAGCAGCCGGTCGCTGATCATCCCGGCCGCGCCGACCGCGAGGCGGGCGGACGCCTCGACGGTCTTGAACCGCTTGGCGGTGAGGGCGGCGATCCGCTCCTCGCGCGGCGAGTGCCTGCGGTGGCGGAAGTCCTTCATCAGGGCGCCGGTGTCGATGCCGACCGGACAGGCGATCGCGCAGGTGGAGTCGCCCGCGCAGGTCTCGACGGCGTCGTAGCCGTAGGAGGCGAGGAGTTGTTCCGCCACCGGCGAGCCGTCCGGCTGGCGCAGCATCTCCCTGCGCAGCACGATGCGTTGGCGCGGGGTGGTCGTCAGGTCGTGGCTGGGGCAGGTGGGTTCGCAGAAGCCGCACTCGATGCAGGGGTCGGCGACCGGTTCGATCCCGGGGATCGTCTTGAGCCCGCGCAGATGGGCCTTCGGGTCACGGTCGAGGACGACCCGGGGCGCCAGTACGCCCCCGGGGTCGATGACCTGTTTGACGCGCCACATCAACTCGGTCGCCCCGGGCCCCCATTCCAGCTCCAGGAACGGGGCGATGTTGCGCCCGGTGGCGTGTTCCGCCTTCAGCGACCCGTCGAACCGTTCCACGGTCATCCGGCAGAAGTCGTCCATGAACGCCGCGTACCGGTCGACGTCGGAGGCCTTGGACGCGTCGAAGGCGAGCAGGAAGTGCAGGTTGCCGTGGGCGGCGTGACCGGCGACGGCGGCGTCGAAGCCGTGCTCCGCCTGGAGCGCGAGCAGTTCCCCGCAGGCGTCGGCCAGCCGGGACGGCGGGACGGCGAAGTCCTCCGTGATCAGGGTGGTGCCCGCCGGGCGGGAGCCGCCGACCGCGGTGACGAAGGCCTTGCGGGCCTTCCAGTAGCCGGAGATCACCTTGGCGTCGCGGGTGAACTCGTTGGTCACCGAGGCGACCGGCGCGACCAGGTCCAGCCGCTCGACGACCGCGGCCGCCGCCCGCTCGAAGGCCTCCTGCCCCGCCTCGTCGGGGGCCCGGAACTCGACCAGCAGGGCCGCCGTCTCCCGCGGCAGACCTGCCCAGTCGGCCGGGACGCCCCGCACGCTCACCGAGGCGCGCAGCGTGTTGCCGTCCATCAGCTCGACGGCGATCGCCCCGGCCTCGTTGAAGAGGGGGACGGCCGCCGCGGCGGCGGTCAGCGAGGGGAAGAAGAGCAGTCCGGTGGAGACCTCGCGGTCCAGCGGCAGGGTGTCGAACACGACCTCGGAGATGAACCCGAAGGTGCCCTCGGACCCGACCATGAGCCCGCGCAGGATCTCAACGGGCGTGGCGCCGTCCAGGAAGGCGTCCAGCCGGTAGCCGTTGGTGTTCTTGATCTCGTACTTGGCCCGGATCCGGGCGGTGAGGGCCCGGTCCTCATCGATCTCCGCCTTGAGCGCCAGCAGCCCCGCGCACAGCTCCGGTTCGGCCCGGGCCAGCGTCTCGTCCGCGTGCGGGCCGGCGGTGTCGACGACGGTGCCGCTCGGCAGCACGAAGGTCAGCGAGGCCAGCGTGCGGTACGAGTTGCGGGTGGTGCCCGCGGTCATGCCGGAGGCGTTGTTGGCGACGACGCCGCCGACCGTGCAGGCGATGGCGCTGGCCGGGTCGGGCCCCAGGATCCTGCCGTACCGGGCGAGGGTCGCGTTGGCCCGCACCACCGTGGTGCCGGGGCGGATGCGGGCCCGTGCGCCGTTGTCCAGGACCTCGATGCCGGTGAAGTGGCGGCGCACGTCGACGAGGATGTCCTCGCCCTGGGCCTGGCCGTTCAGGCTGGTGCCGGCGGCGCGGAAGACGACGTGGCGGCCGTGGTCGCGCGCGTACGCCAGCACCGCGGCGACGTCGTCGGCGTTCTCGGGGAGCACGACGACCTGTGGCACGAACCGGTAGGGGCTGGCGTCGGAGGCGTACTTCACCAGGTCGGAGATCTTCCAGAGGACCTTGTCCGGGCCCAGCAGCGCGGTCAGGCCGGCCCGCAGCGGCTCGGGGGTCCCCGTGGCCCCGGCGTCGGGCACCCGGTCCGCGGACGCGGCGCGGGCCGTGCCGGGACGCAGGCTCTCCGGCTTGGGCTCCAGCAGGGGCATGGCGTTCGACTCCCACGGTCTCGATCGGTGCTGATCAGCGTACGGCTGCCGGGCCCGCCGGCCCGGGCGGGGCGGACGGGCCCGGCACGGTTCATCCGGGCAGGTCCGGGCCGGGCAGGAGGGCCACCACGTCGATCTCGACGAGGATGTCCATCAGGTCCGACCCGACCGTGGTGCGCACCGGGCAGGGTTGTTCGAAGAAGGCCCGGTAGGCCGCGTCGTACGCGGCGAAGTCCCGCTCGAGGTGTCGCAGGTGCGCCGTGACCTTCACGACGTCCCGCAGGGTCAGGCCGCGCGCGGCGAGGACCGCCGCCACATTGCGCAGCACCTGTTCGGTCTGCGCCGCGACACCCTCCGGTACGGCGCCGGTGACGGGGTCCTGCGGGCCGAATCCGGCCGTGAACAGGAACCCGCCGGCCACCACCCCCTGGGAGTAGGCGCCCGCGGGCCGGGGTGCCCCGGGTGTGTGCACGGCCTGCTTTCCGGTCGGTCCGCTCATCCGGTCAGGTCACCGTCCCGCTCGTTGACGCCCGCGTAGTGGCGGAGCTTGTCCTCGTCCACGCTCACGCCCAGGCCCGGTCCCGACGGCACCCGCAGCCGGCCGTTCGCCAGGTGCAGCGGCTCGATGATGTCGTCCGCGTGCAGGTAGTACATGCTGTCGATGGCCCGGGAGAGGACGGGGGTGCTCGACACGACGGCCAGGTGCGCGGCCGTGGCGATGCCGAGTTCGCCGCCGCTGTGCAGGTTCATGCCCAGACCGAAGGTCTCGCAGTGCGCGGCGAGCGCCTTGGTCGCGGCGATGCCGCCCCACTTGTAGACGTCGCCGTGGATGACGTCGACCGCGTTCAGCCGCATGGCGGGGGCGAAGTCCTCGAAGCGGACGACGCACATGTTGGTGCACAGCGGGATGCGTACCTTCGCCTTCACCTGGGCCATGCCCTCGATGCCGACGCAGGGGTCCTCCAGGTACTCCAGGTCGAGGTCCTCCAGGGCGATGCCGGCCCGGACGGAGTCGGGGACGGACCAGGCCGCGTTGGGGTCGACGCGCAGGTCCACGCCGGGCAGCGCCTCGCGGACCGCGCGCAGGATGGCGACGTCGCCCGCGCAGTCCTTGGTGCCCTTGAGCTTGACGGCGTCGAAGCCGCCCTCCTCGACGACCCGCACCGCGTGCTCGGCCATGGCCTTCGGCAGGTCGGCCGGCGTCGCTCCCGGTGCGTCGGCGCGGGTGATCAGCGCGGTGATCGGGACCTCGTCGCGGACGGCGCCGCCCAGCAGGTCGGTGACGGACTGGCCGGTGGCCTTGCCCATCGCGTCCCAGCAGGCGACGTCGACGGCGGCGATGGCCGCGTAGCCGAGGTAGCCGTAGAAGAAGGGCACCATGTGCTGCTTGCGGTGGAAGCCCTCCAGGGCGAACGGGCTGGTTCCGATCAGGTCCGGCACCATCCGGCGGACGATCGCGGCGACCGGCGCGCCCCACATCGTCTCGCCCCAGCCTTCCACGCCGGCGTCGGTGCGCACCCGGACGACGGTGCGGGTCTCGCCGGTCTTGGTCTCGAAGGAACTGGTGAAGGGGTTGACGAGTGGGAGGTTGACGACCCACACGTCGACGTCGGTGATCTTCATTGCTGCTCCTCGCATCATGGGGGTCACCGGCTCGCCGCGTCGAAGGCCCGGATCGCCCGGGCCAGTCCTCGCGCCCGGCCGTCCAGGAGCCGGCCGCCCCGGTCGGCGTCGGCGCCGGAGGCGTCGTCGGTGGCGCCGTCGACCCGCTCCCACTCGCCGTGGCGTTCGACGGTCAGTCCGGGGTGGGGCGGATGGTCGAACAGCGGCGGCGGCTGGACGGGGGCGCGGGCGGGCACGGGGGTGTGCACCAGCTCGGGGTGCGCCGCCAGCATCAGGGAGGTCTCGAACCAGCCCGCGTGCCCGGGGGTGACGTCCGGCCGTCCGGCCTCGTCCCCGTCCTCGTCGGCGGTGAGGGTCCAGTACGAGCAGGCGGCGACCGTGACCCGGGCACGCAGCGCGAACCGCTTCACGGCGAGCCGCATGATCTCGTCGTTGCCGCCGTGGCCGTTGACGACCATGACCCGGCGGTACCCGCTGGTCACGAGCGAGTCGAGGACGTCGTCCAGTACGGCGCCCAGGGTGGCGGCGGAGAGCGAGACGGCCGCCGCGAACAGGTGGTGCGGGCTGTGCCCGAAGGGCAGCGCGGGCAGCCGCACGACCTCGGGTGGGGCGGGCTCCCGGTCGAGGAGGGCCAGCGCCCGGTCCACGACCTCCTCCACCAGGAGCGTGTCGGTCCCCATCGGCAGATGCCCGGCGTGCTGCTCCTGCGAGCCGACGGGCAGCAGGGCGATGCCCCGCTCGCCGGCCCGGCGGACCTCGCGCCAGGTGAGTTCGGTCAGTCTCGATTGGCTCACGGTGCTACCTCTCCGAAACGGGGCCGTGGCAGAGTCGGCGCATGGTCCACAAAAGTTCTCCGTTGCGACTGGTCCCGGATGCCGCGGAGCAACCGTTCGCTCCCGCGGCACCGCGGCGGCTGGGGGCCGTCGAGCTGGTGCCCGGCCGGGTCGGGGCGGCCGTGCTGTCCATGGCCGGGCAGGTCCTCGACCGCACCGAGTCCTCGTACGACGCGGCCACCGCGACGCCCGCGGACATCGACGGGGCACTGGCCCGGGTGGCCGGTGTGTTCGCCGGCCGGGAGGTCCAGGGGATCGGGGTGGCCGCCGCGGGCCTCGTGGACCCCCTGACCGGACTGATCCTCGAGGTCAACGACGTGCCGGCGCTGCACGGCTATCCGGTGACGGAACGGCTCGGCGCCCTCACCGGGGCCGGGGTGCACCTGGAGCACCGGGCGCGGCTCCAGGTGCTCGGCGACCGCTGGTTCGGCGCGGGCCGCGGACGGCGCACCTTCGCCTCGGTCTCGACCGGCGAGGTACTCGGGGTGGGCGTCCTCTACGACGGTGAGGTGATGGCTCCGCCCGGCGGGCGCAGCGGCGCGCACATGACCGTGTCGGCGAGCGGCGAGCGCTGCACGTGCGGGAGCCGGGGCTGCTGGAAGACCCTGGCCACGACCGGCTGGCTGCGGGCCAGGGCACGCGCCGCGGGGCTCGGGGAGGCGAGGTCGCTGGCCGAGCTGGTGCGCAGTGGGGACCCGCTCGCCGGGCGGGTGGTGGAGGAGTACGCGCACAATCTGGCCCTGGGGCTGGTGAACGTGCAGCAGCTCTTCGCGCCGGGCCTGTTCATCCTGCACGGCGAGGCGCGGGAGGGCGGTGAGCGCTTCCGCACCGTGGTGGAGGAGCGGCTGCGGGACGCGGTCGCCTTCGCGGGGGCCGAGCAGCCGCGGGTGCTGGTCGGCACCGCCGCGGTCGACGACGTGGCGCTGCTCGGCGGGGCGGGCCTGGTGCTGTCGCACCTCTAGCGCGGGGTGCTTCATCGGCTCGCCCCGTCCGCCGCTTCGTCCGCCGGTCCGGCCGTCGGGGCGGACGCGCGTGCCGCGGCCCGGCGGCCCCGGCGCGGGTCGAGGACCGGTACGGCGTCGAGCAGTTGCCGTGTGTAGGGGTGCCGCGGGGTGCGCAGGACCGCCGTCGCGTCACCGACCTCGACCAGGCTGCCGCGGCTCATCACGGCGACCCGGTCGGCCACCTGCGCCACCACGGCGAGGCTGTGCGAGACGAAGACGTAGGTGAGGCCCAGCCGCTGTTGCAGGTCGGCCAGGAGGTCCAGGACGGTCGCCTGCACGGAGACGTCCAGGGCGCTGGTCGGCTCGTCCAGCACCAGCAGCCGGGGGTGGAGGGCCAGGGCCCGGGCGATGGAGACGCGCTGGCGCTGGCCGCCGGAGAACTCGTGCGGGTAGCGGTCCTGGATGCCGGCGTCCAGGCCGACGGCTGCCAGGAGTTCCCCGACGCGTTCCCGGTTGCGGGCGCGTGCGCGCCGTCCGCGTGCCTCGGGGTCGTGGGTGACCAGGGGTTCGGCGACGATGTCGGTGATGCGCATGCGGGGGTTCATGCTGGAGTAGGGGTCCTGGAGGACGACCTGCATCCGGCGCCGTACGCCGCGCAGTTCGGAGGCGGTGAGGGCGGCGAGGTCCTGTCCGTCGAAGCGCACGCTGCCGGCGGTGGGTTCGAGGAGTCCGAGGAGCAGCCGGGTGAGGGTGGTCTTGCCGCAGCCGGACTCGCCGACCAGGGCCAGGGTCTCGCCCTCGTGGACGTCGAGCGACACGTCGTCGACGGCGACGGTCGGGCGCCTGCCGCCGAACTCCTTGCGCAGACCGTTCAGTTCGAGGAGGGGCCGGCCGGCCGCGGGGGCGCCTGCGGCGGCATCCGCCGTGTCGGTGGCGTCGGTGGTGTCGGTGCTCATGCCGCCTCCAGTCGGGGGGTGGCCGCCAGCAGCCTGCGGGTGTAGGGGTCGGCCGGGCGGTCGAACACGTCGAGGACGTCGCCGGTCTCGACGACCCGGCCCTGGTGCATGACCACGACCCGGTCGGCGGTCTCCGCGACGACCGCGAGGTCGTGGGTGATCAGTACGACGGCCATGCCGTGCTTGTGCTGCAGGGTGACCAGGAGGTCGAGGATCTGGCGCTGCACGGTGACGTCCAGCGCGGTGGTCGGTTCGTCGGCGATCAGGACGCGGGGCCGGGCCACCAGCGCGGTGGCGATCATCACGCGCTGGCGCAGGCCGCCGGAGAGTTCGTGCGGGTACTGGCGGTAGCGCAGGGCCGGGTCGGGGATGCCGACCTCGTCCAGGGCCGCCAGCGCGGCCTCCTTGGCCTCGGCACGGGAGATGCCGGTGTGGTGCCTGAGCACCTCGGCCACCTGGGCGCCGACGCGCTGGAGCGGGTCGAGGCAGGTCATCGGGTCCTGGAAGACCATGGCGATGTCGCGGCCCCGGACCCGGCCGAGTTCCTTCTCGGAGAGTTTCAGCAGGTCGCGTCCGCCGAAGCGGATCTCGCCGCCCGCGTAGACGCACGGCGGGCTCGGGTTGAGGCGCAGCACGGACAGCGCGGTGGCGCTCTTGCCGCTGCCGGACTCCCCCACCACGGCGAGGGTCTCGCCGGCCCGGACGTGCAGGGAGACGTCCTGGACGGCGTGGACGACGGAGCCTTCCAGGCGGAAGTCGACGCTGAGGCCGTCGATCTCCAGGAGCGGCGGCTGCGCCGCGGGACGCCGCGGCGTGTCGGCCGTCGGTCGGTCGGGTCCGGTGGTCGGTCGGTCGTTGCTCATCGGCGGTAGGCCTTCGGGTCCGCGACGTCCCGCAGGGCGTCGCCGGTGATGTTGATGGCGAGGGAGGTCAGCATCAGCGCGATGCCGGGGAAGACGGCGACCCACCAGGAGGTGCCCAGGTAGAGCTGGCCGTCGGAGAGCATGCCGCCCCAGGTGACCGTCCCCTTGGGGACGCCCAGGCCGAGGTAGCTGAGGGAGGCCTCGGCGACGATGGCGGCGGCCACGTGCAGGGTGCCGATGGTGGCCAGCGGCGCCATCACGTTGGGCAGCAGGTGGCGGCGCATGATGGTGACGTCCCTGACGCCGATCGCGCGGGCCTCGGTGACGAAGTCGCGGGTGCGCAGCGACATCACCTCGGAGCGCACGACGCGGGCGTAGGAGACCCAGCCGGTGAAGCCGAGCACCACGATCACCACCCACAGGCCGGAGCCGAGGAAGCCGACGACGGCGAGGGCCAGCAGCAGCGAGGGGAAGGCGAGTTGGACGTCGGCGAGCCGCATGAGGGTGCGGTCGGCCCAGCCGCCGAAGTACCCGGAGGCGAGGCCCACCACGGTGCCGATGACCCCGGCGAGCAGCGCCGCGCCCGCTCCGACGAGCAGGGAGACCCGGGTGCCGTAGACGACGCGCGAGAGCATGTCGCGGCCGAGCTGGTCGGTGCCGAGGAGGTGGGCGCCGCTGCCGCCGTCCTGCCAGGCGGGCGGCCGCAGTCGCAGCAGCAGGTTCTGGGTGTTGGGGTCGTAGGGGGCGAGCAGGGGCGCGAACACCGCGGCGACCAGCAGCAGTACGAGCACGGCCAGGGCCACCGCGGCGAGCTTGTTGCGCAGCAGGCCGCGCAGGACGACGGGTCCGGAGCCGCGGGACGGTTTGGGCTGCGGGCTCGCGTCGGTCGCGGCCGGGGACATGACGGTCATCGTGACGTCCTCACCCTCGGGTCGAGGAAGCTGTAGGAGAGGTCGACGAGCAGGTTCACCACGACGAAGGTGGCGGCGAAGAACAGGACGGTGGCCTGGACGAGCGGGAAGTCGCGGTTGGAGATCGCCTCGACGGTCAGCTGGCCCACCCCGGGCCAGGAGAAGACCCGTTCGGTGAGGATCGCCCCGCCGAGCAGGTTGCCGACCTCCAGGCCGACGACGGTCACCACCGGCAGCGAGGCGTTGCGCAGTCCGTGCCTGAGCACCACCTGCAGCGGCCCGAATCCCTTGGCGCGGGCGCTGCGGATGTGGTCGCAGGACAGGACGTCGATCAGCGAGGAGCGCAGCAGGCGGGCGACGACGGCGACGGAGTACACGGCGAGGGTGACGGCGGGCAGCACCAGGTTGGCGAGGGTGCCGTAGCCGGAGGCGGGCAGGGCGCGCAACCAGACGGCGAAGACCAGGATGAGCAGGATGCCGACCCAGAACGGCGGGGTGGACTGGCCGAGGAGCACGCCGGTCATCACGGTGTTGTCGGTGCCCCGGCCGCGGCGCATGGCGGCGAGGATGCCGGCCGGGACCGCGATGACGAGGGTCACCGCGAGGGCGGCGGCGGCCAGTTCGATCGTGGCCGGCAGCCGGTCGGCGAGGATCTCGCCCACGGGCTGGCCGTAGACGAGGGAGTCGCCGAAGTCGAGGTGGAGCAGTCCCCGGAGGTAGTCCAGGTACTGGGCGAACAGGGACTGGTCCAGGCCCAGGGAGTGGCGCAGCACCTGCTCCTGTTCGGCCGTGGCGTCCGGCGGCAGCAGGATCTTGACGGGGTCGCCGGACAGGCGGACGAGGAAGAAGGCGACGGTCGCCGTGCACAGCAGCACGAACAGGGCGGTGACCAGGCGCTTGGCCACCTCGCGCAGCAGCCCCGCCCGGTCCGGGCGGCGGGTCGTGGACTTTGCCGGGGCGGGCGGCTGGTCGAGGGTGAGGGCGCTCATCGGGACACCTCCGCGCTCTCCATGGCGAGGACCCCCGCGGCTCCGGGCGTCCAGCGGGGCCGGTCGTTGCGGGCGTAGATGTTGTCGATCTGGTAGAGGAAGACGAAGGGTGCTTCCCGGCGCATCAGCCGTTGCAGGTCGGAGAAGGCCGCTTCGCGCCGCGCGGGGTCCTCGGAGAGTTCCTCGGCGTCGATGAGGCGGTCGGCCTCGGCGGAGTGCCAGCGGCTCTGGCGGCGGTCGCTGCGCACGTTGGACTGGACGATGCTGGCGCCGTCCATCGTCCAGACGGTGCTGGCCGCGAGGTAGACCGGGCCGAGCGCGCCGCGGTTGTCGGAGGTGAGGCGGGCGGAGTAGGTGCCGGGGTCGAGGAGGTTGACGCGGGCGTCCACCCCGGCCCTGGCGAGGAGCCCGGACAGGGCCTCGGCGACGTTGGCGTCGATGTTGGACGCGGTGAGCGTGGTGGCGAAGCCGTGCGGGTGGCCGGCTTCGGCGAGCAGCCGCCGGGCGGTGTCGACGGAGCGGGTGAAGGGCTTGACGGTGGGGTCGAAGCCGAAGGAGCCGCGCGGGACGAGTGCGGGCGTCTCGGTGGCCTTGCCGCCGAGCACGGCCTTGATCAGCAGCGGCACGTCGATCGCGTGGTTGAGTGCCTGGCGTACCCGGCGGTCCTGGAGCGGGCCGCGTTCCAGGGTGTTCAGGGACAGGTAGGCGGTGCGGATGCCGGTGTGGCCGTCGATGGTGACGCCGCCGTAGCCCTCGAGTTGCTGGGCGGCGTCCGGGGTGAGTCCGGCGACGAGGTCGACGCCGCCGCTCTGCAGGGCGGCCAGCGAGGACGAGGCGTTGGGGGCGGGGCTGAAGACGAGTCCGTCGACGGCGGGGCGTCCGTTCCAGTGGTCCGCGTAGGCGCGCATCCGCAGTTCGTGGTCGCGCTGCCAGCTCTCGAAGGTGAAGGGGCCGGTGCCGACGGGGTGGTCGGCGAAGGCCGCGTCGCCCACGTCGGCGAGGTGGCGGGGTGGTACCACGACGCCGCCGAACAGGGAGAGTTTGGCGGGCAGGATGGGGTCGTGCACGGTGGTGTGGATGTCGACGGTGAGCCGGTCGACGACGGTGACGCCCTTGACGAAGCGCAGCTCGACGATCGGTGACTTGGTGGCGGGGTCGAGCAGGCGCTCGATGCTGAAGGCCACGGCCCGCGCGTCGCACACCTCGCCGTTGTGGAAGGTCACCCCGGGGCGGAGGGTGAAGCGCCAGGTGTGGGCGTCGGTGGCCTTCCAGGTCAGGGCGAGCCTCGGGTGCAGCCGGTTGTCCCGGCCGCGGGTGGTGAGGGTGTCGAACATGTTGATCAGGACGTTCATCGACACCATGTCGCCCTGCTTCTGCGGGTCCAGGGTCTTCGGGTCGCCCGGCTGGGAGACCCGCAGGACGTTCCCGGCCCGGTCCGCGGCGGCCGTCGTGCCGCACGCGCTCAGGAGCGCGGGAGCGCCGAGGGCTCCGAGCAGCAGACCGCCGGTCCGCAGGACGTGGCGACGGCTGGGACGGCTGCGGTCCACCGTGCGCCCCTGAAGAATTCGTTCCATTGAACAACACCTCCGTTCCGTCAGATGGAATGCGGTTGGGTTAAGCTAAGCGACATGGTGAAAGCGGTCAACACCCGGTCGGTCGACCAGGAACTCGTGAAGGGCCCCGTCGACAAGGCGATGGAGGTGCTCGATGCGCTCGTCCAGCCCGGTGGCCCCCACCGGCTGGGGGAGATCGCGCGCCGTACGGGGCTGACCAAGCCCACCGTCCACCGGCATCTGCGGACCATGGCGGAGTACGGCTTCGCCGAACCCGCCGAGGGCGGCAGCTATCGTCCCGGGCCCCGGCTGCTGGGCCTGGCGGCGGCGGCCCTGAGCGACAGCCGCGTTCTGGAACTGACCAGGCCCGCCCTCGCCGACCTGCGCCGGCGCACCGGCCACGTCGCGTTCTACGCGGTGCGCCACGCGTCCGACGCCGTGTACCTGGAGCAGTCGGAACCGGCCCGCGAGTACCGGATGGGTACCCGGCCCGGCCACCGGTCGCCGCTGCACACCTGCGGCGTGGGGCTCGCCATGCTCTCCGCGCTGCCCGCCGAGGAGGCCGCGGCGGTCCTGGACGCACCGGACCTCCAGGCGCGCACGCCGAACACGCCCACCGACCCGGCGGCGCTGCGCGCGGTGCTCGCGCGGGCGGCGCTGTGCGGCTACGCCGTGGACGACGAGTACGACGAGCCGGACGTCAGGTCGGTGGCGGCTGCCGTGCTGGACGCGGAGGGCCGGGCGGTGGGTGCGATCGGCATCGCCGGACTGACCTTCACCCTCGACCCCGGCAGTGTGGAGGTGTTCGGGCCGATGGTGCGGGCCGCCGCGCGTACGGTGTCCGCCGGGCTCGGCGCGCCCGCCCCCGTCCTCGGCGTGGTGGACGCCGACCGGGGAGCTGAGCAGGCGTGAGCGCGCTGGCCGAACTGCTCGCCGAGGGGCGGCAGAAGCGGGTCTGCTCCGGTGCCGCCTGGTCCGTCGGGGGCCCGGAGGGGCCCCTTGAGCGGGGCTGGACCGGCACCCGCAGCTGGGACGGCCCGGTGCTGGACGGCGACGACGTGTGGGACCTCGCCTCGGTGACCAAACCGATCGCCGGGCTCGCGGTCATGGCCCTCGTCGAGCGCGGCGCACTCGGCCTCGACGACACCGTGGGCGGGTACCTTCCCCACTACCGGGGCGGCGACAAGGCGGAGCTGACCGTACGTCAACTCCTCACGCACACCTCGGGGATACCCGGTCAGGTGCCGCTGTACCGGGACCACCCCACGCGTGCCGCGCTGCTGGAGGCGGTGCGGCTGCTGCCGCTGACCGCGCAGCCGGGCACCCGCGTCCAGTACTCCTCGCAGGGGTTCATCGTCCTCGGGCTGATCGCCGAGGCGGCGGCAGGGGAACCGCTGGACACACTGGTGGAGCGGCTGGTGTGCGCGCCGCTGGGCCTGCGGGACACCGTCTTTCGCCCGGACGCCGACCGCCGGGCGCGCGCGGTCGCCACCGAGGACTGCCCCTGGCGCGGCCGCACGGTCGTGGGCGAGGTCCACGACGAGAACGCGGTGGTGCTCGGCGGGGTCGGCGGCCACGCCGGGCTGTTCGCCACGCTCGCGGACATGGAACGGCTCGGCGCCGCCCTCGCCGCCGGCGGCCGGGGCCTGCTGCGCCCCGACACCCTGGCGCTGATGACGGCCGCCCACACGGACCACCTGGCGCTGCGGCGCGCCCTGGCCTGGCAGGGCCGCGATCCGGTCGGCTCCCCCGCGGGTGAGGAGTTCGGCCCGGACTCGTACGGTCACACGGGCTTCACCGGCACCAGCCTGTGGGTCGACCCGGCCACGCGGCGCTACGCCGTGCTGCTCACCAACCGGGTGCACCCGACGCGGACCGGTGACGGGATCGTCGCGCTGCGCCGCGCGTTCCACGACCTCGCCGCCCAGGTGCCCCCGGTGGCAGCCGGCGCCCGGCATCGTGTGGAATGAGCCGGTGACCTCCTCCGCACCGCGCGCCGAGCGCCCCGAACGCATCCGCCCCGCCGCCCAGAGCCTCACCGGCGTCGGCCTCGCCGTCCTCGATCCCGCCGGCCGGGTCCTGCTCGGACTCGGTCACGACGGACGCTGGGAGATGCCCGGCGGCAAGGTCGACGCGGGCGAGGACTTCGAGACGGCCGCCGTCCGGGAGTTGGCGGAGGAGACCGGGCTCGTGGCCGCCCCGGCGGACGTGCGGGTGCTGGCCGTGCTCGTCGACGGCGTGGCCGGCCTGACCCGGGTGACCGCCGCGGCGGTCACCGAGCGGGCGGCCGGTACGCCCCGGGTCACCGAGCCGGACAAGATCGAGCGCTGGGAGTGGTTCGCCCGCGAGGCGGTCCCGGCCGCGCTCTTCCCGCCGTCCGCCTCGGTCCTGGACTGCGTGTGGCCCGGTGCGGAGCGGCGGGGTGCGGACGGGGTCCGGCGCTACGCGGTGGCCGGGCCGGTCGTGAACGGCAGCACGAGCCGGGAGGGGTGCGCCGCGTCGCGGTAGATCTTGTGGGTGACGGGCCGGCCCACCGGCAGGTGGAAGGCGTCCGGCGGCAGCAGCGCGTTGTGCTCGTCGGCGAGCGGCTCGTCGTTGGAGAGTTCCGCGACCAGCCGGTGCCCCGGCAGGAAGGTCGCGGCGAACGGGTAGACGCGCAGCACGTACTCCTCGATCCGCCCGGGCTCGACGGGCACCGCCCGGGTGTGCGGGTGGTGCGGGTCGCCCTCGGTGGTGCGCTCCTCGTCCAGCTCGCGGTGCGAGGCCTTGAGGTAGGCGGTCGTGACGAGCTGTCGCTTCCCGCCCGGCGCCTCGTCCCACAGGCGCAGGATGAAGTTGGTGTCGCTCTGGTCGATCTCGGCGAAGAGGTGGGCCGCGCCCTGGCCGATCATCTCGGTGGGCTCGGTGAACGGGGCGGTGCTCCAGCTGAGGATCTCCACCTTGTCGGTCACCGTCAGCGGCGCCTGGTAGAAGCCGTCGGGGGCGGCGTGCTCCGCCCCCATCAGCTCCGGCTCGAAGGAGAGCGCCCGGCGCGGACGGAGGTAGAGGGAGCGGTGCTCGACCTCCTTCGGCGGCCACTGGGCGCCGGTGGCGTACTCGCGCGAGCCCTCGACGTGGACGGTGACGGCGGGCTCGTCCATGATCCCGTTGTCGACGCCCTTGAGCCAGTACTCGTACCAGCGGAACATCTTGTCGTGCTCCTCGACGAAGGGGCGCGACTGCATCGGCGGGTAGGGGCCGATGTCCAGCTTCTTCGGTCCCTTCAGCGCCTGGTACAGCTCGATGGTGCCGTCCATGGTCCAGCCGCGGCCCTGGTCGATCTGGAGCCAGACCGGGATGTCGATGTTCGGCGCGAGCGTGACCGGGTTGCGTTCCTCGTACCAGTCGCCGTCGACCTCGTTCATCACGATGTCGAACCAGGCCTCGTGGTTCTTCGGGTAGTTGAGCACATGGACCAGGTTGGGCCAGGCGGCCACGTCCGGGTCCCGGAGCCGTTCGGCGACCTTCTCCTTGATCTCCGCGGGCGAGAAGGTCTCCAGCATGCGGGACTTGACGCCGTCGGTGAAGGCCCAGCCGGAGTCGCCGCCGCGGCCCTCGCGGGCGGCGCGCGGCATGAACCACATGACGCCGCCGTGATAGGTGGTCTCGTAGAAGTCGTAGTGGCCGCCGCTGACGAAGATCGCCTTGAGGCTCGGCGGGCGTTCGGCCGCCGCCAGCACCTGCATCGAGCCGAAGTAGGAGATGCCGATCATGCCGACGTTGCCGTCGCACCACGGCTGCGCGGCGACCCACTCGATGAAGTCGTACGCGTCCTGGCCGAGCGGGACACCGCCGGCGTTGTAGTTGCCGATGTGCTCGCCCCCGGAGGCGCCGGAGCCGCGCAGGTCGCCGATGACGTGGACGTAGCCCTCCTGCACGACTCGGGCGATGTCGCCCGCCTCGATGCACCCGTCCCACATGGGGCTGGGCCGGCGCTGCGGCGGGGTGGTGAGGGCGAGTGCCTGCAGTTCCTTGCCGTACGGGCTGAGCGCCACCAGCGCGGGGCGCGGCTCGTCGGCGACCGCGCTGTAGGTGTCGGCGGCCAGGGTGACGCCGTCGCGCATCGGCACGCGCAGGTCCTTGCGGACGGCGATGGACTGCTGGCCCGCACGGATGGTCCGGGGGTCGGTCATGAGGGGTCGCTCCTGTGCTGCTGTGTCTGCCCGTGCTGGGCGAAGTGCGTGCGGTAGCCGGCCATGGAGGTGAAGAACGGCGACGGCTCCAGCGCGGGATCGCCGCTGTAGCCGAGTTCCTCGGCCACGCGGGCGAACGGGGAGTACGGCGAGTCGGTCTCGCGCGGTCCCGCCTCCAGGCATCCGCGGGCGGCCGAGGCGACGCGCGCCTCGATGTCCAGACTCTCGGTGATGGCCTCCTCGGCCTGCGCCTCGTCCAGTTCCACGCCGTACGGCGTGCCGTCGGCGCGGCGGTAGGGGTGCCCCAGGTAGAGGTGGCGCGGGCGGATCTCGTCGCGCAGGTACTCCAGGCTGGAGCGGTAGGCGACCGGGTCCGTGTAACCGGGGAAGTGGTTGGCGGCCCCGTGGACCTGGACGGAGTCGCCGACGAACACCGAGCGCTGCCCGTCCACGACGTAGGCGACCGATCCGGGTGTGTGGCCCGGGATGGAGTGCACCGAGACGGTGACCCCGCCGCCGAGGGACAGGGTCTCGCCGCCCCGGACGAGCAGGGTGGGTTCCATCTCGCCGGAGATGACGGCGTCCGCGGCGCCGGCCACCTTGGCCTCACCCTCGGGATCGCCCAGGTACCGGCCCCGGCCGTCGAGGTACTCCCGCACGTGGGCCCGGCGGGAGCGGAGCATCGGCGCGTCGGCCTCGTGGATCACCACCTGTGCGCGGCGGCCGGTCAGCTCCCACAGGGCGTGCGCCCCGCCGACGTGGTCGATGTGACCGTGGGTCAGCAGGATCCAGCGCACGTCCTCGACGCGGCGCCCGATCGCCTCCAGCGCGGGCACCATCCCCTCCCGCGGGGAGGTGGCGATGCCGGTGTCGACGATCGCCGGCTCGGGGGCGTCGATGAAGAAGCTGTAGAGACCGAACCGGCCCCAGGGCGAGAAGAGGGGGTGGACGTCGGCTTCGTGCGTCGTCATGACTGCTTCCCCCGGCCCGCCCGGTCGAGGAAGTCGCGCGTCTCGGCGAAGACCCGGTGGTACTCCGGGAGCCAGGAGAAGTGCTGGACGAATCCGTGGCCCGCGCCGTCGTAGCGGCTCACCGTCGCCGCGACTCCGGCCTCGCGCAGCCGCCGCCCGTACAGCTCGCCCTCGTCGCGCATCGGGTCGTACTGCGCGGTGACGACGAGCGCCGGCGGCAGTCCGGTGAGGTCTTGCCGCTTGATCGGGGAGACGAGCGGGTCGGCCGGGTCGGCACCGCTGTCCAGGTAGAAGGCGTTGAACGGCTTCAGCCCCGCCGTCTCCAGGCCGTAGCCCACCGCGTTCTCCCGCAGCGAGGCGTAGCGGTCGACGTCGAAGTCCAGGTCGAGCGAGGGGTAGTAGAGGATCTGGTGGGTGATCCGGTCGAAGCCGTCGTCGTGCGCCCGGGCGGCGACCGCGGCGGCGAAGGTGCCGCCGGAGCTGTCACCGGCGACGGCCAGGGTCGTGCCGTCCCAGCCCAGGCCCTCGCCCTTCTCGGCGACCCAGCGCGTGACGGCGTAGCAGTCGTCGAGACCGGCCGGGAAGGCGGCCTCGGGGGCCAGCCGGTAGCCGACGGAGACGACCTTGAGCCCGGTCTCCTTCGCCAGCGCACGCGCGACGTGGTCGTGCGTCTCCAGGCTGCCGAGGAAGAAGGCGCCGCCGTGGAAGTAGACGATCACGCCGTGGGTGCCGGCCTCGTCCGGGGTGTAGACGCGCACGGGCACGTCGCCGGAGGCGGTGTGCGCGGTCGTGTCCTCGACCGCGTTCAGCGGCAGGCGCTCGTCCACGGGGGCGACGTGCGCCTCGTCCGCGGCGCGCATCGCGACCGGGTCGAGCGGGCCCTCGGGCGGGGTCGGCAGGCCGGCGAGGAACGTGGCGATCTCCGGGTGCAGGGGCATGGTCGTCACTCCTGGGGTGCGGCGGCGGCGGGCTTCTGGCCGGGGAAGACCGACTCGATCTCCTCGGCGGACCAGCCCTGGCGGGAGATGGCCTGGAGCTTGTCGGTCACCGGCTTGCGGACGGCCTGGTAGCGGGCCAGCGCCTCGGGCACCGTGTCCGCGGCGCGCAGCGCGTCGGCGAGCGCTCCGGCGTCCTCGATCGCGGAGTTGGCGCCCTGCCCCTGGTGGTGCAGCATCGAGTGGGCCGCGTCGCCCACCAGGACGACCGAGTCCGAGTGCCAGGTGTCGATCGGATCGATGTCGTAGACCGCGCGGATGTTCACCAGGTCCATGTCCAGGTCGCGGGTGATGGCGACGATGCGCTCGTCGAATCCCTCCACCGTGGCCAGCATGTCGTCCTTGGTGTTCTGCGGGTTCCACGTGCTGTCCGCGCACAGTGCGGTGATGTCGAAGGACACCTGGCCCCGGTGGCGCAGCGGCAGCAGGTAGACCTTGGTGCCCTTGCCGACGTACATCCGCAGGTTGTCGTCGGTGACCATGCCGTGGGCGTCGTCGGCGGGGATGACCGCGCGGTAGGCGTGCTCGCCGGAGAACACCGGCTCCTTGTCGCTGAACAGCTCCCCCCGGACCACCGACTTGATGCCGTCGGCGCCGACGACGAGGTCGGCCTCGACGCGCTCACCGCCCGCGAAGGTGAGCACCGGGCGGTCGCCGTCGTCGTGGATGGTCTCCAGCCGGTGGCCGAGGCGCACCATGCCCTCGGGCAGCACGCCCAGCAGCGCCTCGATGAAGTCGCCCCGGTGGATCAGATGGGTGTGGGCCTGCTCCCCGTCGGCCGGCCAGGCCTCCTTCATGATCGGCTCACCGGTCGCGGTGAGGATCTCGAAGTACTCGCTCGGCGAGCTGACCTTCGCGACCGCGTCGAAGATCCCCCACTCACGGAACCTGTTCACGGTGGACGGGCGCAGCCCGATCCCGGCACCGACCTCGCGGATCCGGGCCGCCTGCTCGTAGACGGCGACGTCCGCGCCGAGCAGGCTCAGCGCCTTGGCCGCCGCCGCGCCGCCGTATCCCGCGCCCACTACGGCGATCTTCAGTTTCTTCAGGTCCGAGGACTGCATGGTGGTTCTCTCTCTACTTCTGAACGGTGAGGAACTCGGCGGGGTTGTCGACGAAGACCGTCTTGACGGCGGCGTCGTCGAAGCCCGCGGCGCGGAGGTCCGGGATGAGGTCCTCGAAGATGTAGTTGACGGTGTGGCCCTTGACGCCCGGCCAGCCGAGCGGGCTGCAGTTCGCGTCGGCGGAGGCGAGGACCTGCTTGATCCGGCGTCCGCCGTCGACGAACCGCAGGAAGTGGTCGAGGCGTTCCTGGCGGGGCCGGGCCCAGAACGGCGGGTCGGGCAGTTCGGTCTCGTAGCCGAAGGTGTCGAAGCCGATGCGGCCGCCCTGCTCCGCGATCCACACGTCGCGCGTCTTGTCGGCGTTGACGCCGTCGTCCACGTGCCCGAACAGCACGCGGTCCAGGGGCAGTCCCTCCTCCTCGAAGATCGCGATCGCGTTCTCGGCGTCGATCGCGAGGTGGGTGAGGATCGGGACGCCGGTGGCGAGCGCGGCGCGGGCCGCGGCCCGGTAGATGCGCTTGTCCAGGTCCGTCATCCGGCCGCCGCGGCTCACCCCGACCTTGATGACCCCGGCGAGGCCGCCGGTGGCGCCGATGCCGACGGTGATCTCGTGGACGAACTGCCGCATCAGGTAGTCCACGTCGGCGCCCGCGAAGTGCGGCAGGGCGGTGTCGCCGCCGACGAATCCGGTGCAGGCGACGATGTGGACGCCGGTCTTCGCGGACAGCGACTTGTAGTAGTCGACGTCGCGGCCGTTGCAGATGCCGGTCGCGTCGACGAACGTGCCGCCGCCGTACTCGTGGAAGCGGCGCAGCTTCGGGACGGTCTCCTCGTACCGCTGCTCCGGGGACTTCCACCACTTGGTGTCCAGCTCGGAGCCGGGCATGCCGTAACCGATGTGCTCGTGGACGGCCACGAGCCCCAGTTCCTCGGCGGGGACCGGCCCCAGGACCGTGTTCACTCTCGACACAACACTCACCTTTGGAGACTTCGGGGAAAAGAGACTTGAGGGTCGTCCGGGCCGGTGCGCTCAGCGCACCGACAGCAGGTCGCGCGGGTTGTCCACGAGGATCCGCCGGGTGTCCTCGTCGCCGAGGCCGTGGGCCTTCAGGAGCGGGACGAAGGCGGTCAGCAGGTGGCTGTACGGCAGGTCGTTGCCCGGGTGGCCCTTGGCGACCCCGGTCGCGCTGCCGGAGAGCAGGATCCGGTCGCCGTGGCCGGCCTGTACCAGGTCGGCGACCAGGGCGGCGCGCTCGGCGTCGGTGACGTGGCCGTCGTCCTCCACGCCGATGTGGTCGAGCACGGCGTAGGCGCCGCGCCGGGCGACCTCGCGGGCCGCGTCCGCGGCGACGGCGTCCTGGCGGTCGAGGCCGCCGACGGCGACGCGGTCGGCCGGGAGCTTCTCGTCCAGGACGGCGTCGAGGTCGTGGAGGGCGTCGGCGCCGTGACGGACGGAGACCGCGACGCCGGTGGCCAGGGCGGTGCGGGCCGCACCGCGGAACAGGCTCTCGTCGGTCGCGGTCATGCCGCTGCGGGTTGCGGCGGTGGCGACCAGGCCCGCCGGGCCCCGGCGCTCCACCCGCGGGACGACCATGCCCTCGGTGACCTCCTTGGTGAAGAGGTCGGCGAACCGGTCGGCGGGCCAGGGCGTCGGCGGGTTGGTCTGCGGGGTGAGGAAGTATCCGCCGAGCAGTTCCTCCGGGCCCTGCCCGGTCGAGGCGACGATGTGGACGCCGGTGGTGCGCGAGAGGGTCTCGTACATCCGGACGTCGCGGCCGTGGAACATGCCGGTGCTGTCGACCACGGTGCCGCCGCCGTGCGCGCGGAAGTCCGTCAGCTTCGCGGCGAGGGTCTCGAAGATCTCGGCCCGGTCGATGGTGATGTCGAAGGCGTACTCGGCGCCCGGCACCACCGACAGCAGCGCCTCGTGGACCGAGACGACCCCCAGCTCCTCGGCCGGCACCGGTCCCAGGACGGTGTTCACGGTGTTGCTCTTGACGCTCATGCCTGCCCTCACGTGTCCGGTGGGGTGCTGCACCGCACCCTGTGGCTTCGGTCACCGTAGCGATTCGGTTTACATGACGTCAATGAAACGAACACCACGAAAAAACAATGCACCGAGGGTTGCGCGAGCGCCGCTCCGGTGAGCACCGCGGCCCCGTGCGGACACGGGAGCCCGCGCGCTCACATGCACGCCATGCATGTGCGGGCATGCGAATCATTCACTTGCTCGATGTGAAGAGCGGCCCTTTCACTGAGGGCCATGACCACCACCCCGCCCACCTCCGGCGTCGACCTGTTCGCCGACGAGGTGGTCCTCGACCCCTATCCCGTCTACGCCGAGCTGCGAGAACGCGGCCCCGTAGTCCATCTCCCCGCCAACGGCGTCTACGCGCTCACGCGGTACGACGTCGTCCGTGACGCCCTCGCGGACTGGGAGTCGTACTCCTCGGACTCGATCGCATTCAATCCGTCGGCCAACGAGGCGCTCGCGGGTACCTCACTGGCGTCCGATCCGCCGGTGCACACCCGGCTGCGTGCCGCGCTCACCGAGAACCTCTCACCGCGCGCGTTGCGCGGCCTCAAACCCCGTATCGAGGCGAAGGCCGACGCCCTCGTCGCCGAACTGGTCGAGAGGGGTTCCTTCGACGCCGTCGACGCCCTCGCCCGCGCCTTCCCGCTGGAGGTCGTCGCGGACCTGATCGGCTTCACCGGCCACGCGCGCGACAACATGCTGCGCTGGGGACAGGCCGCCATGCAGGTCCTCGGTCCCATGAACCGGCGCACGGCCGAGAACTTCCCGGTCGCCGGGGAGCTCTACGCGTGGTGTTCCCAGGTCCGGGCCGAGGATCTGGCCGAAGGGTCCGTGGGCCGCGGCATCTTCGACGCCGAGGCACGGGGCGCCGTCGAACCGGGCGCGGCCGGCCACATCATCCACCAGTACCTCGGCGCCGGTGTCGACACCACCGTGGCGGCGATCGGCAACATCGTCGCCCTCTTCGCGGCCCACCCCGACCAGCTGGACCTGGTGCGCGCCGACCCGTCGCTGGTGCCGGCCGCGTTCAACGAGGTGCTGCGGTTCTGGCCGCCGGTCAACGCCTGGGGCCGGCGCGCCACCAGGGACACCGTGATCGAAGGGACGGTCGTCCCCGCCGGCGCGCAGATCGCCGTCCTGTTCGGCGCCGGGAACCGCGACCCGCGGCACTACGAGAACCCGGACGCCTTCCTCGTGGCACGCAACCCGGTCGACCACCTCTCGTTCGGTTACGGGCCGCACGGCTGCGCGGGCCAGGGGCTCGCCCGACTGGAGGCGCACGCCGTGATCGCGGCTCTGTCCCGGCGCGTCGGGCGCATCGTCGTCGGCCCCGAGACCCGCGTCCCCGGCAACACCACCCGGAGCATCGAGGTGCTCCCCGTCCTGGAGGTGACCTCCGTATGAGGATCGTTCTCGACCGCCCCCGCTGCGAGGGCCACGGCCTGTGCGAGGAGGCCGCCCCGCAGCTCATGCACCTCGACGACGAGGGTGAACTCGTCCTGGACCGCGAGGAGGTCGACGGGGCCGACGCTGCCCTGGCGAACGCCGCCGCCCGGGTGTGCCCGGTCGCCGCGCTGAGGGTCGCGTGAGTGCCGGCAGGCCCCGCCGGATCGTCGTCGTGGGCAACGGCATCGCGGGGCTCACCGCGGCCGACACACTGCGCGAGGCCGGCTTCGACGGCGAACTGACCGTCGTCGGCGACGAACGCCACCCCGCCTACAGCCGCCCGGCCCTGTCGAAGGCACTGCTGCTCGACGGCGAGGACACGGCGTCGCACGAACTCCCGCCGGCCGGTCACGGGGCGAGCGAACTGCTCGGGGTGCGCGCCACCGGACTCGATCCCGAGCGCCGGCTCGTCAGCCTCGACGACGGCACGGTCCTGCCCTACGACCGGCTCGTGCTGGCCACGGGTTCCCGGGCGCGACGGCTGTCCGACCTGCCCGAGGAGCTGACCCTGCGCGGGCTCGACGACGCGCTGGTCCTGCGCGAGCGGCTGGCGGCGAACCCGTCGGTCGTCGTCGTGGGCGGCGGTCCGCTCGGCATGGAGATCGCGTCCGGGTGCCTGGCCGTCGGCTGCCGGGTCACCCTCGTCTCGCAGGGCGCGCCGATGGCCCTCCAGCTCGGTGCGCATCTCGCCGGGGTCTTCCGCGCGGCCGCGCTCGACCGGGGTCTCACCCTCGTCAAGACCACGGCGGCGCGCCTCGAACGGGGGGACGGTGGTGTCCGGGTCGCCCTCGGCGAGGGGCCCGTCCTGGAGGCGGAGCTGACCGTCACCGCCGTCGGCGACGTGCCCAACACGCAGTGGCTCTCGGGCACGGGGCTCGTGACCAGGGGCGCCGTGCCCGTCGACGCGCGTGGGCTCGCGCGGCCCGACGTGGCGGCGGCGGGCGACCTGGCGGCGCTGCCCACCGCGCGCGGACCCCGCCGGGTCCCGTTGTGGAGCAGCGCGATCGAGCAGGCGAAGGTCGCCGCCCGGGCGCTCGTACGCGGCGCCGAGGTGCCGCCGCTGCGGCTCCAGCCGTACTTCTGGACGGAGCAGTTCGGGGTGACCCTCAAGGCGGTGGGTCACTTCCCGGTGGCCGGCGAGCCGGAGTACCTCGACGGCGGGCCGGGCGGCGGACCGGCGCTGATGCGCTGGCCGTGCCCGGACGGCAGCGGTGACGTGGCGGCGCTCGACTACCGGATCCCGGTCCCCCGGCTGCGCCGGACGGCGCGGCCGGCGACGTAGGGTTCGCCGCATGGGCACGGAGGCGGACGGCAGCACGGGTACGGACCTGGACCGGCTGGCGTCGGTCAATCTCAACCTGCTGGTGCCCCTCCTCGCGCTCCTGGAGGAGCGTTCGGTGACCCGGGCCGCGCAGCGGGTCGGCCTGTCGCAGCCCGCGATGAGCCACGCACTGACGCGGATGCGGCGGCTGCTGGGGGACGACCTCCTCGTCCCCCACCGGGCGGGGTCCACGCTCACCCCGCGCGCGCTGGAGCTGCTGGGACCGCTGCGCAGCGCGCTGCGGCAGACGGCACGGGTGGTGAACTTCCCGTCCTTCGACCCCGCCACGGACCAGCGGCTCGTCACGGTCGCCATGACCACCAGCACCGCGTTCGTCGTGGGCCCCCGGCTGACGCGGCTCGTCGCCCGGCGCGCTCCGCACGCCACGCTGCGGCTGCGTACGTTCACGGTGCCGACCGAGGCCACCTTCACCGAGCAGGGCGTCGACGTCGCGCTGATCTCGGAGGGGCACTTCTCGCCGTATCCCCGCGAGCGGCTCTACAACGACCGCTGTGTGGTGGCGGCCGCGCCGGACACACCGCCGGAAGCGAGCGCGCTCGACCTGCTGACCACGCAGCCGCACGTCGTCGTCGACACGGAGCGCCGTGTCTTCCCGTACGCGCTGCTGGAGGAGAAGGGCATCCCCTACCGCGTCGGCCAGTTGAGCTCCGACTTCCTGCTCGTGCCCTTCCTGGTCGCACGCGCGGGCGGTGTCGCCCTGCTCCGGCACCGGGTCGCCCTCGCCATGCAGGCGCTCACCGAGCTGCGGATCGAGGAGTTCCCGTTCCCGCTTCCGGGGCTCGGGATCGACATGGTCTGGAATCCCCGGCTGGGCGACCGGCACTTCGTCGAGTGGCTGCGCGCCCTCCTGTTCGAGGCGGCCGCGCCCGCCTGACGTCCCGCGCCCGCCTGACGTCCCGCGCCCGCCTGACGTCCCGCGCCCGCCGCGGGGTCAGTGCAGCAGCCGCACCCAGCTGGCGGCGAGTTCGCCGATCATCTGGTCACGGCTGAGCTTCCAGTCGGCGCGGTCCCAGTGCTGGGCGACGTAGTCCAGCTCGGCCATGGCGAGGACGCCCCGGAAGTGCCGCTGGTGCGGTTCGAGGCGTCCGGCTGCCTCCAGCCCGTCCTCGATGTCGCTGATGGCCTCCTCCAGCCATCGCTCGACCAGGTCGGGAAGTTCCGGATCGACCACCGAGGCGTCGCGGCCGATGCGGATGATGGGCCGGATGGCCGGCCAGATCTCGGCGGTCCGTCGCAGCCATGCCGTGATCGCCTCCGGTGTCCCCTCGGCGACGGTGGCCACAAGGTCCTGTGCCGTGGAGCCGTGTTCGGGGGAGCGGACCCGTTGCAGCGCTTCGTTGAGCTGCTCGTCGATGAGGGCTTTCATCAGGTCGCTGCGGGAGGGGAAGTACGCGTAGAAGGTCACCCGCGTGGTGCCCGCCGCGGTCGCGATGTCGTCGACCGTGGTGGCGGCGTAGCCCTTCGTCTTGAAGGTCTCCAGTCCTGACTCCAGCAGCAGACGGCGTGTCATGCGCTTCTGTGCCTCACGAAGGTTCGCCATGCCCGGATCCTAACGTGCCGCGCACATCGAGCATACAGACCGACTCCGGACAGAACTGCCTGTACATACCCTTGACGCGACGTAAAGCGAATGCCATTCTCCACGGCATCACGCCCGACTCGCGTCGTGCCCCTCTCCCCCACCGCGCACGCAGAGCCGAGCCCTTCCACGCTTCGGGTCCTCCCGCTTCCAGGGACACCCGTCTTTCCCCAGCCAGGGAGATCAGCAATGACGCTCAACAACGGGACGACGACGTCCCAGGGCCCAACCGCGGGGGCCGCCCGGACACCGGGCTACGCGGGAACACTGGCTGCCGCCTGCGCCGCGGTCTTCGTGGCCCAGGTCGCGAACGCACTGCCCGCCTCGCTGAACGGACTGCTCCAGGAGGACCTCCACACCCACGGTTCCCAGCTCACCTGGATCACCGCCGCGTTCATGATCGCCGTGGTCTGCTTCGAGTTCACCTTCGGCGTCCTCGGCGACCTCTTCGGGCGGCGCAGGCTCGTCGTGGCCGGTACGGTCCTGGTCGCCGTGGGCAGTACCGTGGCCGCGCTCGCGCCCACCGTCCAGGTGCTGTGGGTCGGCGCCGCGCTCAACGGGCTGGGCGCCGGCGCCATGTTCCCCGGCTCGCTCACCGCGATCACCTCCGTCACCCGCACGATGCGCGAACGGGCGCACGCGGTCGCGGTCTGGAGCGGCTTCCTGTCCGCCGGCGCCGCCGTATCGCCCCTGCTCGGCGGCATGTTCGCCAAGGTCGGTTCGTGGCGCGGCTCGTTCTGGGTGCTGGTCGGGCTCGCCCTGGTCAGCGCGGTGCTCACCCTCGCGCTGGCCACCGAGTCCAAGGCTCCCGAGGGCCGCAGCTTCGACGTGCCCGGGCAGATCACGTTCGCCGTGGGTCTCGTCCTGGTGCTGTACGGCGCGGTCGAGGGGCCAGAGTCCGGCTGGACCACCCTGCCCGTCATGCTCGCCTTCGCCCTGGGCGCGTGCTTCCTCGCCGCGTTCGTGCTGGTGGAACTGGGTGCCGCGGCCCCGATCTTCGACCTGAAGCTGTTCCGCAACCGGGCCTTCACCGTCTCGTCCGTCGTCGCGGTCATCGGCATGCTCGCCTTCCTCGGCGCCTGCTTCGCGACGAGCATGTGGCTGGGGCCGGTGCAGCACCAGGACCCGCTCCGGGTCGCGATCCCCTTCCTGCTCCTCCAGGGGCCGGCCTTCCTGCTCATCCCCGTCGTCTCCCGGCTGCTGCACCGGGTCGCCGCGTCCTGGCTGCTCACCTCGGGCTTCGTCCTGATGGCGATCGGCTGCCTGCTGTGCACCCGGCTGGAGGTCACCGACCCGCACCTCGGCCCCTTCGTGGCACCCGCCCTGCTGATCGGCGTCGGCTTCGCCCTGACGGTCAGCTCGGTGACGGCCGTGGCGCTGAACAGCGTGCCCCGGCACCTGGCGGGCATGGCCAGCGCCACCACCAACATGCTGCGCGACCTGGGCTTCGCCCTCGGGCCGGTCGTGGTCGGCGCGGTCGCCCTGAGCAACGCGGGGTCGGACTTCACGGCGAGCCTGTCCGGCGCGGATCTGCCGGCCGGCCAGGCGGCCGCCGCCCACGCGGTCGCCGAGGCCGGAGGGCCCATCGCCGTCAACAGCCTGCCGCCCGGGGCCCCGGGCTCCGCGGCACACGGGCTGGCCCTGGACGCGCTGGGCAACGGCTTCGGCACCGCGTTCCTCGTCTGCGGGGTGGCGGCGGCCGTCGCCGCGGCACTGACCGCCTTCGGCATGATCGGCGTCCGCTCGCACCGCTCCGCGGAGAGCGAGGGTGCCGCGCCGGTGCCGCCGAACCGCGACGGCAGCCCGGAGTCGGCGCTCGCCGGGTAGCCGGTGCGGGCACCGGTCGCCACGACCGGTGCCCGTCCGCGGTCCCCGGGACGGAACGGGCGAGCCGGGTTGCTCCCCATGCATTGACATGGACGCGCCCCGGCGCAACGCTGAGAGCGCTCTCAGAATCGGTACGGACCAATTCCCCCACACCCGCACGGAGGTGGAGAGTGCTCTCCCGACTCAGACTCCGTCTGCTCGCCCTGGCCGCGGCCGCGGGCCTGACCGGTGCCCTGCTCTCGTTCGGCACCGCACCGCCCGCGGACGCCGCGGTGCCCGCGACCATCCCCCTGAAGATCACCAACAACTCCGCCCGCGGCGACGCCGTCCACATCTACAACCTGGGCACCTCGCTGACGACCGGTCAGCAGGGCTGGGCGGACGAGAACGGCACCTTCCACGCCTGGCCCGCCGGCGGCAATCCCCCCACCCCCGCACCGGACGCGTCCATCGCCGGACCGGCCGCCGGGCAGACCAAGACCATCCGGATCCCGAAGCTGTCGGGCCGCATCTACTTCTCCTACGGCCAGAAGCTGGACTTCCGGCTGACCACCGGCGGCCTGGTCCAGCCCGCCGTCCAGAACCCGAGCGACCCCAACCGCAACATCCTCTTCAACTGGTCCGAGTACACGCTCAACGACGGCGGTCTGTGGCTGAACAGCACCCAGGTCGACATGTTCTCCGCGCCCTACACGGTCGGCGTGCAGCGCGCCGACGGCAGCGTGAGCAGCGCCGGCCAGCTCAAGGCCGGTGGCTACCGCGGGGTGTTCGACGCACTGCGGGCCCAGCCGGGCTGGGGCGGACTGATCCAGACCCGCCCCGACGGCACCGTGCTGCGGGCGCTGGCGCCGCTGTACGGGGTGGAGACCGGGGCGCTGCCCGCGTCCGTCATGGACGACTACATCAACCGGGTCTGGCAGAAGTACGCGACGACCACGCTCACCGTCACGCCCTTCGGCGACCGGCCGGACACCAAGTTCTCCGGGCGCGTCTCGGGCAACGTCATGAACTTCACCGACACCTCCGGCGCGGTCGTCACCAGCTTCCAGAAGCCCGACGCCTCCAGCGTCTTCGGCTGCCACCGGCTCCTGGACGCGCCGAACGACCAGGTGCGCGGGCCGATCTCGCGCACCCTGTGCGCCGGCTTCAACCGCTCGACGCTGCTGAGCAACCCCAACCAGCCCGATCCCTCGGCGGCGGACTTCTACCGGGACTCCGTGACCAACCACTACGCCCGGATCATCCACGAGCGCATGGCGGACGGGAAGGCGTACGCGTTCGCCTTCGACGACGTCGGCAACCACGAGTCGCTGGTACACGACGGCAACCCGGCCGAGGCGCGGCTCACGCTCGCCCCGCTCGACTGAACCGGCGGCACCGGACCGCCCCCGTCCCCCGTCGGCGCGGCGGGGGACGGGGGCGGTCCGTGCTCAGGCGCCGGGGAGTACGCCGGTGCGGGCGACCTCGGAGTACCAGCGGGCGCTCGCCTTGGGGATGCGGGTGCCGGTCGGGTAGTCGACGTAGACGGCGCCGAAGCGCTTGCTGTAGCCGTGCGCCCACTCGAAGTTGTCCAGCAGGGACCACAGGAAGTAGCCCCGCACGTCCGCGCCGTCCAGGATGGCCTGGTGGACGGCGGCCAGGTGGTCGCGCACGTAGGCGATCCGGGCCGGGTCCTCGACCCGCCCGGCGGGGTCGGCGTAGTCGTCGAAGGCGGCGCCGTTCTCGGTGATGACCAGCGGCAGCCCCGGGAAGTCGGCGGCCAGCCGGCGCAGCAGGTCGTACAGGCCGCTCGGGTCGACCGCCCAGCCCATGGCGGTGGTGTCGCCGGGCGGCTGGTGGAAGGCGACCCGGTCGGCTCCCGGCCAGGGGCTGTGGGAGCTGTTGCCGTGTCCGTCGGAGGTGTGGGTGCCGCTGCCGTCGGTCTCGGAGACCACGGTGGGCGTGTAGTAGTTCACGCCGAGGAAGTCCAGCGGCTGGTGGGCCCGGCGCAGGTCGCCGTCCTGGACGAAGGACCAGTCGGTCAGCGCGGCGGTGTCCTTCAGCAGGTCCTCCGGGTAGGCGCCGTTCAGCATCGGGCCGGTGAAGACCCGGTTGGCCAGGGCGTCGATCCGGCGCACCGCGTCGGCGTCGCCGTCGCTCGCGGTGAGCGGGCGGACGTGGTGGACGTTGAGGGTGACGGACACCTGGGCGTCCGCACGGATCCGCTCGCGCAGCGCCTGGACGGCCAGGCCGTGCCCCAGGTTGAGGTGGTGGGCGGCGCGCAGGGCGGCGACCGGGTCGGTACGGCCCGGGGCGTGCACACCGGAGCCGTAGCCGAGGAAGGCGCTGCACCAGGGCTCGTTCAGGGTGGTCCAGGTCTTCACCCGGTCGCCGAGCGCGTCGGCGGCCAGGGCCGCGTACTCGGCGAAGCGCTCGGCGGTGGCGCGCTCGGGCCAGCCGCCGGCGTCCTCCAGCTCCTGGGGCAGGTCCCAGTGGTAGAGGGTGGCGACGGGCTGGATGCCCTTGTCCAGCAGCTCGTCCACCAGGCGCCGGTAGAAGTCCAGGCCCTTCTGCACGGCCGGGCCGCGGCCGGTGGGCTGGATCCGGGGCCAGGCGAGGGAGAAGCGGTAGGCGCCCAGGCCGAGTTCGGCCATGAGGGCGACGTCCTCGCTCCGGCGGTGGTAGTGGTCGGTGGCGACGTCACCGGTGTCGCCGTTGCGGACCCGGCCGGGGGTGCGGGCGTAGGTGTCCCAGATGGACGGCGTGCGGCCGTCCTCCGCCGCGGCCCCCTCGATCTGGTAGGAGGCGGTCGCCGAGCCCCAGAGGAAGCCCTTGGGGAAGGTGCGGGCGGCGTCCGGGGCGGGGGCGGTCTGGTGTGCTCGGGTGACCACGTAAGTCCTTTCGGGTGGGGGTGCTCGGGGCGGCTGGGCGACGGTGCGGCGGGACGACGGGGCGGCGGGTCAGCCCTTGACGGCGCCCGCCATGATGCCGCTGACGATCTGCCGGCCGAAGACGACGAACATCGCCAGCAGCGGCAGCGTGCCGAGCAGCGCGCCGGCCATGATGAGCGACTGGTCGCGGACGTAGCCCGCGCTGAGCTGGGTGAGCGCGACGGGAACCGTCGGGTTGGTCATGTCGAGGACCACGAACGGCCAGAAGAAGTCGTTCCAGGCGTGCACGAACGTGATCATGAACAGGACGGCCATGGCCGGCCGCGCGATGGGCAGCACGATGCTCCAGAAGATCCTGAGCGAGTGCGCGCCGTCCACCCGTCCGGCCTCGACGAGTTCGTCCGGCAGTGCCTCCGTCAGGTACTGCCGCATGAAGAACACGCCGACCGCGCTCACCAGCGTCGGGAAGATGACGGCGGGCAGCTGCTGCGACCAGCCGAGGTCCGCCATCATCATGAACAGCGGTACGACGGCGAGCTGGGGCGGCACCATCATGGTGCCGATCACCAGCATGAGCAGGGCGTTGCGGCCCTTGAACCGCAGCTTGGCGAAGGCGAACCCGGCGAGGGTGGCGAACAGCACCGTGGACAGGGCGATCACCCCGGCCACGATCAGGCTGTTGATCATGGCCTTGCCCATCGCCGCCTCGTCCCAGGCCCGGGCGAGGTTGCTGAACAGGTTCGGGCCGGGCAGGAACGGCGGCGGCGTCTGGCTGACCCGGGTGTTGTCGGTGGACGCGGCCACCATCGTCCAGTACAGCGGGAAGATGGACAGGATCGCCATGATGGCGAGCAGTACGTAGGCGAGCGGGCCGGCGTGGTGCTGGCGGCCGGCGCGCTGGCGCAGCAGCCGGCGGCCGCCGCGGCCGCCGGCCTTCACGGCGGGGGTCCGGGCCGGGGCGTCGGTCCGGGCCGGGAGACTTTGGGTGGTCATGACGACTCCAGGTCAGGACGTGCGGGAGCGCAGGCGTTTGACGACGCGCTGCACGACGAAGACGAGGACCAGCAGCATGAACATCGCCCAGGCGACGGTCGCGGAGCGGCCCATCTGGTAGTTCTTCCAGCCCTCCTCGTACAGCAGCAGGCCCAGCGTCTGGTACTGGTTGTCCGCGCCACCGGTGACCCCGTTGGGTCCCTGGCCGAAGATCAGCGGCTCGCCGAAGAGCTGGGTGGCGCCGATCGTGGAGAGCACGATGGTGAAGACGATGGTGGAGCGGATGCCGGGGACGGTGACGTGGATGAACTGCTGCCAGCGGGAGGCGCCGTCGAGGGAGGCCGCCTCGTACCGGTCGGCGGGGATGGCCTGCATCGCGGCCAGGTAGAGCAGCGCGTTGTAGCCGGTCCAGCGCCAGATGACGATGGTGGAGATCGCGACCTGGGCGGGCCACTTGTCGGCCTCCCAGTCCACCGGGTCGATCCCGACCGAGCCGAGCGCCCAGTTGATCATGCCGAAGTCGCGCTCGAAGATCATGGTGAAGACGAGGGCGGCCGCGGCGACCGAGGTGGCGTAGGGGACCAGGGAGGCGACCCGGAAGAACAGCGAGGCGCGCATCCGGTAGTTGAGCAGGTGGGCCATGCCGAGCGCCATCATCAGCTGCGGCACCGTGGAGATGACGCCGATGGTGATGGTGTTCTGCAGCGCGTTCCAGAACCGGGAGTCGCCCCACAGCTCGACGTAGTTGTCGAACGCCACCCACTCCATGACATCGAGGGTGGCCAGCTCCACGTCGTGCAGGGAGATCCACGAGGTGTAGATCAGGGGGTAGAAGCTGAACGCGGCGAAGACGATGAAGAACGGCGCGACGAACGCGTACGGGGCGCCCTTGATGTCGAGCCGGTGCCAGAGCGCGCCGCGCCGCCGGGCGGTGCTCTCGCCGCCCGTCCGGGGGGTTGGACGCGGAGGCTCGTCCCCGGTCAGGGCCTTGGTGGTGGAGGTGGCCACCGGACTTCCTTCCTGAGAGCGGATGTGTGGGCCTGGCGCCGGGCCCGCCGGCCAGGACCTGTTCCTGGACGCGGGCGGGCCCGGTCGGCCTCGGGGGCGGAGAGTCAGCCGACCGCCTTCTCGATGCGCTCCCCGGTGGTGCTCCACGCCTCGTCACGCGTGGCGTCGCCCTGCTCGATCAGGGCCAGGCCCTGGGAGAAGGTGTCCTTGATCGTGCCGTCCTTGCGGCCGAGAACCTGCTTGTCCGGGATCTCCTGGGCGGCGGCGCCGAAGATCTGGCCGATCGGGGCGCCGCTGAAGTACTCGCTCTTGGCGTTCTTCACGTCGGGGCTGTCCAGCGCCGTGCGGGAGGAGGGGATGTTGCCGATCTCCTTGAAGATGTGGGCCTGCTGCTCGGGCGCGGTCAGCCACGCGACCAGCTTCTTGGCCTCCTCCTTCACCGGGCTCTGCTCGACCACGCCGAGGAAGGAGCCGCCC
Source organism: Streptomyces hyderabadensis (assembly GCF_020404845.1). Classification (GTDB taxonomy): domain Bacteria; phylum Actinomycetota; class Actinomycetes; order Streptomycetales; family Streptomycetaceae; genus Streptomyces; species Streptomyces hyderabadensis. Next base: position 101,543 of record NZ_JAIOJZ010000018.1, read on the forward strand.
CAGTTGGCGCCCTTGGGGGCCTTGGCCACGTCCCACTTGCCCTTGTTGGCGTCACCGGCCTTCTCGCTGATGTGGCTGAGCATCCACGCCGGGCAGACCGCGGTGGCGAAGGTGCCGTTGGCCAGACCCGGGTCCCAGCCGGGCTGGAACTGGCGGAGCTTGGCGGTCAGCCCGTCCTCGGCCGCGTCGGCGGAGAGGTTCCACGCCTCCTTGACGGCGGGGTTGGTGTCGTAGATCAGCTCGCCGCTCTCGTCGTAGTACTGCTGGGGGTAGCCGTAGACCATGGCGTTGAACAGGCCGCTGGCCGCGTCCATGTAGGCCACGTCGCCGCCCTTGAAGCCCTTCTTGAAGTCCCGGCCGACCTCGACGTACTTCTTCCAGTCGCCCGCCCACAGCTTGGCGACCTCTTCGCGGTCGGTGGGCAGGCCGGCCTTCTCGAAGTAGTCCTTGCGGTAGCAGACGGCCATCGGGCCGATGTCGGTGCCCAGGCCCAGCACCTTGCCGTCCTTGGTACTGATCTGGGACTCCTTCCAGGGCAGGAAGTGGTCGGTGCCCGGCACGTCGGAGAAGTCCGCGAACTTGTCCGCCTGGGTCTCGGTGATCTCCTTGGCCCGGCCGATCTCGATGCCCTGGATGTCCTTCAGGCCCTTGCCCGCGGCGAGCCTGGTCTGCAGGGCCGTGTAGTACGTCTGCTCGTCACCGGCGATCTCGGCCTTGATGTCGACATTGGGGTTCTCCTTCTCGTACTGCTCGAGAAGGCCGGTCTCCTTGATGCCCATCACCCCGTACATGCCCATGGTGATGGTGACCTTGCCGTCCTTCTTGCCACCGCCGGTGGCCGAGTCGTCGCTGCCGCCGCAGCCGACGACCAGCGCCAGCGCGCCGACGGCGGCGGCCGTCGCCATCGCCCTTCTGCGCAATGAACCGAGAGTGCCCATGGATCTCCTCCTAGCGACGGCGCTGACACATCGGAGTGACGAGTTCTGCGATGACTACTGCGATGGCTACAGCGGCTACAGCGATGAAAGACAGCGGCTCGAACATGAGTTGGGAACGTTCCCAATTCGGTGGGCACGTTCCCACCGGCGCATCGAAGACTCGTGGGAACGGGACCGGTCTGTCAATAACTTGAAAGCAACTTGTCGCGGCCGTCCGTGCCCCGCGTTCGCCCCGCGCAGCCCCGGGGGTGCTCCGCCGGCTCCGGTGTCTGCAAGAATTGCCGCAGGTCACCTCCGCGGTAGGCACCGCCGCCGCGGCCGCCGAGGGGGGAGTACATGACCGGCAACCGCCGTCCAACGATCAAAACGGTCGCCGCCCGCGCCGGCGTGGGCCGCACCACGGTCTCCCGGGTCGTCAACGGCTCGGAGCTGGTCAGCGCCGATGCCCGGGAGAGGGTGCTTGCGGCGATCAAAGAACTGAACTACGTTCCCAACTCGGTCGCCCGCGGACTGGTCACCAACCGTACCAACGCCGTGGCCCTGGTGATCCCGGAGTCGGAGAGCCGGCTCGGCTCGGAGCCGTTCTTCGCCGCGCTGATCCGCGGGGTCAGCGGCGCCCTGGCCGAAAGCCGTACCCAGTTGCAGCTGATGCTCGTCCGCGACCAGGCCGAGCGGGACCAGTTGACCGAGTCGGTCGCGACCCGGCGGGTGGACGGCGTGCTGCTGGTCTCCGTGCACTCCGAGGACCGGCTGCCGGGCATGCTGGAGGAGATGGGCCTGCCCACGGTGCTGGCCGGCCGCCGCGACGCGGGCGAGCGGCTGAGCTACGTCAACTCCGACAACGCGGGCGGGGCCGCGGCCGCGGTGCGGCACCTGCTGGGCGGCGGACGGCGCCGGGTCGCCACCATCACCGGGCCGCTGGACATGGACGTCGGCCGCAGCAGGCTCGCCGGATGGCACGCCGCGCACCGGGAGGCCGGAGTGCCCGCGAGCGAACTGCTCGTCGAGGCGGGCGACTTCACCGAGGAGGGCGGCGCGAACGCCATGCGTTTGCTTCTTGAACGCGCCCCCGATCTGGACGCCGTCTTCGCCGCCTCCGACCTCATGGCGGTCGGTGCCCTGGCCGAACTGCGCCGGCAGAAGCGGCAGGTGCCCAAGGACGTCGCCGTCGTCGGTTTCGAGGACTCGGTCCTCGCCCGCCACACCGACCCGCCGCTGACGACGGTGCGTCAGCCGGTGGAGGAGCTGGGCCGGACCATGGCCCGCATCCTCACCGGCATCACCCAGCACGGAGCGCCCCGGCAGCAGCTCACGCTGCCGACGGAGCTGGTGGTGCGCCAGTCGTCGTAGGCCGCGGGCCCCTCACCACCGGGCGCGCGCTGGGGCGTCCGGCCGCCGCAGCGCCGGTCCGTCGGTCACGGGGCGGCCCGCTGCTGCTCCAGCCGCTCCAGGACACGCCGGCGCAGCAGTTCGTACTCCGCACGCAGTCGGCGTATCTCGGGCGGCCGGGGGACGACGGTGCCGCCGACGACCGTCTCGTGCGGACCGAACTGCTCCCGGGTGAGGTCGATCTCCAGGCCCATGCCCAGCCGGTTCCACCAGTGGTAGTCGACCCGCTCGCCGTCGACGTGCACCTCTGCGCGGATCAGTTCGCCCCCCAGCAGGTCGTTGAGCACCATGGCGGTCACGCCGCACTGGTCCCGGGCGGGATTGTCCTCGGTCCACTGCGCCCGGAACTCGGGTGTTGCGGTCTCGGCACTCCAACTGCTGCGGACGGCGTGCTCGACGTCGGCGAGAATCAAGGGTTTCATGCCGTCCATTGTGTCGGCGGGCACTGACAGGGGGTGGCGTGCGGCATGGAGATCGGCCGGGAATGGGACGAGACGCTGTTCTCCGGTACCGCGGCCTTCTACCGGCGGGGCCGGCTCCCGTACGCGCCTGGCCTGGCGGACCTGCTCGCCGGGGTGCTGGACCTGGACGGGCGGGGCCGGCTGCTCGACCTGGGGTGCGGGCCGGGGACGGTCGCCCTGCCGCTGGCCGGCCTCTTCGACGAGGTGGTCGGGGTGGATCCGGACGCGGGGATGCTCGCGGAGGCCGCCCGGGGCGCCGCCGAGCTGGACGTGCCGGGCAGGGTGCGGTGGGTGCGGGCCCGGGCGGAGGAACTCCCGGCGGGGCTCGGTGACTTCACGGTCGCAACGCTCGCCCAGTCGTTCCACTGGATGGACCGCGAGCTGGTGGCCGCGACCGTGCGGGGCATGCTGCGGCCGGGCGGCGCGCTGGTGCACATCTCGGACCTCAAGGGAGAGAAGCGGAGCGTCGACGGGCTGCCGCACCCGCCGGTGCCCCGGGCGGCGATCGACGGGCTCGTCCGGCGGTATCCGGGACCGGTCCGCCGGGCGGGCCGGGGGCTGCTGCCGCGCGGGACGCCCTCGGGTGAGCACGCGGTACTGGCCCGGGCCGGGTTCGCCGGCCCGTACCGCCACGTCGTGCCCGGCGGGCAGGCGATGGTACGCACGTGGGACGACGTCGTCGCCGGGGTGTTCTCCATGTCGTTCTCGGCCCCGCACCTGTTCGGCGACCGGCTCGCCGGCTTCGAGGCGGATCTCCGCAGGCTGCTGCGGGATGCCTCGCCGCCGGGCGTCTTCTCCGGGCGCCGGCCGGGCACCGAGGTGTTCGTCTGGCCCCGCGGAGCGGACTGAGCCAGTGGCCGGGCGCCGCTCGGGACGGCTGTGGCCGCCGGATGCCGCACGGGCCGGGGCCTACGGGGTCAGCACGATGCGTCCGAAGACCTCGCCCGCGTCCATCTTCCGGTGCGCCGAGGCCGCCTGGTCCAAGGTCAGCACCTCGTGGACGACGGTTTCGAACTCTCCCCGGCCCGCGGCGGCGAACTGCTCGGCCCGCACGGCTCGCAGGTCGGCTTCCGGGACGGTGGCGGCGCTGAAGGTGGCGAACGACATCGACTTCTGGAAGGACGCCATCAGCCGCGTGCCGAAGTCCGCGGGCGGCTGCCCCGCCACGGCGCCGACGACCACCATCCTGCCGTTCGGCGCGAGCCTGCTGAAGAAGGAGGGCAGCTCGGCTCCCGCGACGATGTCCACGATGACGTCGAAGTCCCCGGGGGCGTCCGGGCCGCCCTCGCCGGAGCGGTCCAGGACGTGGGTCGCGCCGAGCGCGCGCAGCCGCTCGCCACGCGCTGGCGAAGAGGTCGTGACCGCCACCGCCCCGGCACCGCCACGCGCCGCGAGCTGGACCGCCATGATGCCGATGCTGCCGGCCGCGCCCCGCACCAGCACGTTCTCCCCGGCGGCGAAGTGCGCGTGGGCGAGTGCGAAGTGCGCCACCACTCCGGCGCTGCCGAGCGTCACCGCGTTCACCGCGGACAACCCGGCGGGGAGCGGGAGGATGTCGTGGACCGGGGCGGTCGCCTGCTCGGCGCAGCCTCCGCCCACCCCGGTCTGCGCCCATACGCGCCGGCCGGTCCAGGAGGCGTCGACGCCCTCGCCGACCGCGGTCACGGTGCCCGCCACCTCGCCGCCGGGGACATGGCCCTCCTGGAATCCGTAGGAGGCGAGCGCACCGCTGCGAATGGCGACGTCGGCGCCGCTGACCCCGATCGCCTCCGTCGCGACCAGCACCTGTCCCGCGGCGGGCACGGGGACCGGCAGGTCGACGACCTCCAGCCCCTCGGGCCCGCCGAACGTCCGGATCACCACTGCCTTCATCTGCCGCTCCTCGCTCGCCCAAGCCGTGCCGCCGTGTTCGCCCCGGCGATCCGGGGCCGACCTCCTGGGACGCTAACGGACGCCCCCGTCCGCTTCGCCTAAAGTGAGAGTGGTGACCGGTCATCTGTCTCACACCCTGCGCGCCGACGCCCAGGACAACCGCGAGCGCATCCTCGACGCGGCCCGCGCGCTGTTCGCCGCCGAGGGGCTGCGGGTCCCGATGCGGGAGGTCGCCCGGAGGGCCGGCGTCGGGCCCGCCACGCTCTACCGGCGTTTCCCGACCAAACAGGAGCTGGTCACCGAGGCCTTCAGGGACCAGTTGCGCGCCTGCCGGACGATCGTGGACGAGGGACTGGCCCACCCCGATCCCTGGGCCGGCTTCTGCCTCGTCGTCGAGAAGACCTGTGAGCTGCACGCGCGGCACCTGGGTTTCACCGAGGCGTTCATGGCGGCCTATCCGGACGCGATGGACTTCGCCGCCGCCCGCGCGTACTCGCTGAAGGCCGTGGGTGAGCTGGCCCGCCGGGCCAAGGGAGCCGACGGTCTGCGCCCCGACTTCGTCCTGGACGACCTGATTCTCATGATCATGGCCAACCGGGGCATCCACGCCCTGTCGACGGCCGCCCGTGTGGCGGCCTCCCGGCGCTTCGCGGCGCTGGTGATCCAGGCGTTCCGGGCCTCCCCCGAGCATGCTCCGCTGCCGCCGGTACCACGGTTGGCGTCCTTGTGAACCCGACTGGCCCAGTCCGGCCGCGGCGGGCGTTTCCGCCCCGGCCTCCGTTCGTTGGGACGGACATGATCAAGAAGCTCGCCTGTGTCTCCGTCATGGCCACCGCTCTGCTGGTCTCCGCTCCCGTCGCCGATGCGGCCCCCGAGCCCGGTCCGTCCGCCGGTGTTCCGGGCGGTCCGCTGCTGAACGGTCTCCTCGGATCGCTGGAGGTGGGGCATCCGGCCACCTCTCCGCAGTCGCTGCTCCCCCAGGGCCTCCTCGGCAGGTGAAACACCCGGGGCGCAAGGGGGCGGTTGCGCGCAATCGCCCCCTTGCGCCTGCGATGACCGGTTCGGCGTCCCGCTCCACCGGCGCCTCCCGGTCCCGCCAGACCGCGGCAGGCTTCCCGTAACCGCGGTCCGGAAGCCTCCAGGAAGTCATTCGAAACGCGGGAGGCTCCAGTGAAGTTTGCGAGCAAGAGGCGTGCCGGTGTGGTCGTGGCCGTGCTCAGCGGTCTGGCCCTGGCCGCGACCTCGACCACCGCCCACGCCGCGACCGGCCCCGACGTCATCGCCCACCGCGGCTCCTCGGGCATGGCACCCGAGAACACCGCCGCCGCCATCGACCTCGCCGTCCGCCAACGCGCCGACCACGTCGAGATCGACGTCCAACGCACCAAGGACGGCAAGCTCGTCAACTTCCACGACTGCACCATGGAACGCACCACCGACATCGAAGACCTCTACCCCGACCGTCCCGGCTACCGCGTCTCCGACTTCACCTGGAACGAACTGCGCCGCCTCGACGCCGGAAGCTGGTTCCACGACGACTACGCCGGCGAGCGGATCATCTCCGTCGACGACGTCATCCGCCGCATCCAGCACACCCGCACCGGGCTCCTCGCCGAGATCAGCCCGTGCAGCCAGTACGGCACCACCGTGGCCACCGACCTCGCGGACACCCTGCGCGGCAAGCCCGGTTATGTCCGCACGGCCCTCGCCCGGAAGCAACTGGCCGTGCAGTCGTTCCAGACCGACGACGCCCGTACCTTCCACACCGCCCAGCCCGACATCCCCATCGGCATCCTCGACGCCGACCGCCCCACCGACGCCGAACTCGTCGGACTCAGCCGGTGGGCCGACCAGATCAACCCCCAGCACACCGTCACCGACCAGCCCCTCGTCGACCGCGTCCACCAGCTCGGCATGGACATCAACGTCTGGACCGTCGACGAACCCGGCGCCATCCGCACCATGGCCGGCCTCGGCGTCGACGGCATCATCACCGACTACCCCCAGACCCTCACCCAGCGCTGAACCCGGCGCTGAACCCGGTGGTGTCCCCGTCGTTGGCGCAGCGGAAGCCGAGGTTGCCCGACGAGGAGTCCGGGGTGTTGGAGGAGCGGGCGGCGACCCGGTAGCGGTTGCAGTAGGAGTCGTGGCACAGGTAGGAGCCGCCGCGCAGGACCCGCGCCGTCCCGGTCTCGGGGCCGTGCGGGTCGACGGCCGGTGAGACGGCGTAGTAGGAGGCCGAGAACCAGTCGGAGCACCATTCCCACACGTTGCCCGCGGTGTTCCACAGACCGTGGCCGTTGGGCCGGTAGGACTTGACCGGTGCGGTGGTGAGGTGGCCGTCCTCGGCCGTGTTGACGTGGGGGAAGCGGCCCTGCCAGATGTTGCAGCGCCACCGGCCGTGCGGGGTCAGCTCGTCGCCCCAGGGGTAGCGGCGGCCCGCCAGTCCCCCGCGGGCGGCGTACTCCCACTCGGCCTCGGTGGGCAGCCGCTTGCCGGCCCACCGCGCGTAGGCGGTGGCGTCGTTCCAGGAGACGTGGACGACGGGGTGGTTCTGCCGTCCGGTGATGTCGGAGCGGGCGCCCTCGGGGCGGCGCCAGTGGGCGCCCCGTACGTTGATCCACCAGGGAGCGCCGGCCGCGTTGCCGAGGACGTCGGCGTCCGGGGCGGCGACCACCAGGTGGAAGACCGCCGAGGAACCGAAGCGTTCGGCGTCGGTCACGTGGCCGGTCGCCTTGACGAAGGCGGCGAACTGGGCGTTCGTGACCGCGGTCGCGTCGATGTGGAAGGGGCTCAGACGCACCGTGTGCACGGGTGTCTCGCCGTCGGCCGGATACCCCTCCCCGAAGGCGTCCCCCATGGCGAACCCACCGCCCGGCAGGCGCACCTGACCGCGCGTCGAGCGCGGGCGGGCGGCGGCCCCCCGCTCCGCGGGGGACGGGGCGGCCACGGTGACGGGGGCGGTCGCGGGGGCGCAGCACGGGCGGTGGGTGCTGGTCATCGTTCCTCGAATCGTTCGCGCGGCGGGGCCCGCTACGCCTTGTACGTGGACTCGTCGAGTCCGCTCAGGGTCGGGTCGTGTCCCACCTCGCCGACGTCGTACATCGACGTCATCCAGTGGTAGAAGTTGTCCCCGCGCTCGCGCAGGACGTCGTAGAGCCGGCGCATCATGCGGCCGCGGACCTCCGCCCGCTCCGGATGCGCGTAGACGTTCTGCAGTTCGTCCGGGTCGGTGTGCAGGTCGTACAGCTCGTTGACGGAGTCGGGGTTGACGACGAGTTTGTAGCGGTCCTCGCGCAGCATGCGCTGCGGGTAGGGGAAGTGGTGGCCGTGGAACTCGCAGACGATGTCCTCGTCCCACTGGACCGACTCGCCCCGCACGAGGGGCAGCAGGCTGCGCGAGTCGACGGCGGGTTTGGGGTCCAGGCCCGCCAGTTCGAGGATGGTGGCGGTGCAGTCGAGGAGGCTGACGAACTCGTCGCGCACCTGGCCGCCGGGCGCTCCCGGGACCCGGAGCAGACCGGGGGTGCGGTAGATGTCCTCGTACATCGCGGGGCCCTTGTCGTGCAGCCGGTGCGAGCCGGTGAACTCCCCGTGGTCGCAGGTGAAGAACACCGCCGTGTCGTCCGCGAGGCCGAGCCGCTCCATGGCCGCCGTCACCCGGCCGATCTGCGCGTCGATGAGGGCGACGTAGCCCCAGTAGACGGCGATGAGCTTGCGGGTGGTCTCGATGGGCATGGTGTCGAAGGTCCAGTGCGCGCTGTAGTTGCGCTGGACCGGCGGTTTGCCCTCGAAGGTCTCGGACACCGACCGCGGCAGCTCCACGTCCGCGGGGTCGACCAGGTCGAAGTACTCGTCCGGGAGGATGTACGGCAGGTGCGGTCCGAAGAAGTGCAGGGCCAGGAAGAAGGGCCGGCCGTGCTCGTGGGCGTCGGCGGCGTACCGCTCCAGCTGCTCGATGGCGCGGGTGGCCAGGTAGTACTCGAAGGTGGCCTCGACCGGCTGGTGCAGCCGGGCGGCCAGCAGGTTGCCGGGGCCGCCGTTGGGCAGGGTGCCGCGCACGCGGTCGCTGATCTCGTACGGGGGGAGTCCGCGTTCGGCGAGGTAGGCGAGGTAGTCGGGGTGGTCGACGGGGTTGTGCCAGCCGGGCAGCTGGGGTCCGTCGAAGCCGTAGTCGGCCGCGGTGCGCCGGTTGCCGGCGTGCCACTTGCCGAACAGCCCGCAGTTGTAGCCGTGTTCGCGCAGGGCCCGGGAGAACGCGAACTGGTCCTCGGCCAGGTCTTCGAGGTAGCCGACGTTGCGTTCGTGGTTGGCGAGGAGCTTGTGCCGGAAGGGTGCCTGGCCGGTCAGGAGGCTGGCGCGGGCCGGGGTGCAGATGGCGGTGGGGGTGTACCAGCGGTCGAAGCGGGTTCCCGTGGCGGCCAGTTCGTCGAGTGCCGGGGTGTGTGCCAGCGGATTGCCGTAGGCGCCGAGGGTGTCCGTGCGGTGCTGGTCGGTCATGAGGAAGAGGATGTTCTTCCGGGACGCGCCGGACCGGGTGCCGGGGCCGGTGCCGGTGCCGGTGCCGGTGCCGGTGCCGGGCTGGCTCGCTTGCGTCACTTGCCCGCTCCCGTGAAGAGGTCGCCGGTGTAGTAGGTCTTGGGGTCGACGGGCTTGTCGAGTTTGCCCGCGTCGACGAAGTAGTCGTTCATCCCCTTGAGCCATTTGACGACGGTGCCGTCCTCGGTCAGCTTGTCGAGTTCCCCGACGCCGAGCACCTTGTTGTTGGCGGCGTCCGCCTTCACCTGGTCGACGGGGATCTTCAGCTTGTCGGCGGTCAGCTCGATCGCCTCGCCGGGGTGCTCGGAGCGGAACGCCATGGCCTCGCGCAGCACGGCGAGGACCTTCTTGGTCTTCTCCGGCTGGTCGGCCACCACCTTGTTGCCCGCGACGAACGCGGTGGGGAAGGAGACGTCCTGCTCGAAGTCGGTGTTCTTGGCGAGTTCGACCAGGCCGGGAACCTGTTTCTTGATCGTCGCCGCGGCCGGGTACCAGAAGCCGGCGCCGTCGACCTGCCGGGAGGAGAAGGCGGAGACGATGGTGGACGGGTCCATGGGGACCACCTTGAGGTCGTCCTTGGTCATCCCGGCCTTCTCCAGGGCGAGGGTGAGGATCATGTCGCCGGAGGTGCCCTCGGGCACGGCGACGGTCTTGCCCTTGAGCTGCTGCATCGAGGTGATGCCCGGCTGGGCGAGGACCCGGTCGGAGTTGCCGAGGGTGTTGATGGCGACGACCTTGGCCTGGCCGGAGGCGGGAAGCCACATCGCGCCGGGGCCTATGTAGCCGAAGTCGAGGTTGTCCGTGCCCAGCGCCTGGATCTGGAGCGGCCCGTTGGTGAAGACCTTGGCGTCGGCCGACAGCCCGTGCTTCTTCCACAGGCCCTTGGCCTCGGCGATGGCGATCAGGCTGGCGCCGTTGAAGTCGTTGATGTAGCCGAAGCGCACCTTGTCCGACGAACCGCCGGAGGACGAGCCGCCGCCGCACGCGGCGAGCAGCGCCATGGCGGCCACGCCGGCGAGGGTGGTGGTGAGCCTTGTGCGGGTGAGGACGGGTGACATGGCGGAGAGCACCTTCCGGGTCATGAGGTCGGGGAGTGGGAACCGGAAAGGGCGGCGGTGCGGCCTTCCTGGTGGTAGACGGAGTGCCACACGCGGTTGCGCAGCGCGGCGAACTCGGGGCTGAGCCGGAAGGCCTCGTCGCGCTCGATGGCGGGGTCGACATCGACCACGTCGTAGACGCGCCCGGGGCGGGCGGCCATCACGACGACCCGGTTGGCCAGGAAGACGGCCTCGTCGACGTCGTGGGTGATGAACAGGACCGTGCGCTTGTCCTGGCTCCAGGTCTTCAGCAGTTGCTCCTGGAGCTTGACGCGGGTGAGCGCGTCGAGGGCGCCGAAGGGTTCGTCCATCAGCAGGATGGAGGGGTCGACGGCGTAGGCGCGGGCGATGGCGCAGCGCTGGCGCATGCCTCCGGAGAGGGTCTTGGGGAGCGCGTCGGCGAATCGCTCCAGGCCGACCAGTTCGATGAAGTGCTCGGCCCGGGCCCGGCGTTCGGCTTTCGGCACGCCCGCGGTACGCAGGCCGAACTCGACGTTCTGACGCACGGTCAGCCAGGGGAAGAGGGCGTACTGCTGGAAGATGACGCCGCGCTCGGGTCCGGGCCCCGAGACGGGTGCCCCGTCCACCAGGGCACGGCCGGAGGTGGGTGTCTCCAGCCCGGCGAGGATGTTCATCAGGGTGCTCTTGCCGCAGCCCGAAGGGCCGACGACAGTGACGAACTCGTGGTCGGCGATGTCGAGGCTGACGTCGTCGAGTGCGGTGAAGGTGTCCCGGCCCAGCGAGAAGGTCTTGGTGACGTGCTGGACGGAGATCTTGGCGGGTGTGCTGGTCATCGGCGTTCCTGCCATCGGGTGAGCCGGCGTTCGGCGAGGAGGAGGACGCGGTCCATGAGGAGACCGAGGATTCCGATCGAGATGAGCCCGACGAAGATGGTCGGGAGGTCGTAGTACAGCTGGGCGTTCTGCATGCGGTAGCCGAGGCCCTCCTGGGCGGCGATCAGCTCCGCGGCGACCAGGGTGGCCCAGGCCGAGCCGAGGCCGACCCGCATGCCGACGAGGATGAAGGGGGTGGAGGCCGGCACCACCACGCGGGCGAAGATCGTGGCGTCGCGCGCGCCCAGCACCCGGGCGGCGTTGATCAGGGTGCGGTCGACGTTCACCACGCCCTGGAAGGTGGAGATCACGCAGGCCAGGAACGCGGCGAGGAAGATGACGAAGATCTTCGGGGTCTCGTCGATGCCCATGGCGACCACGGCCAGCGGGATGATCGCCAGCGGCGGGATGGTGCGGAAGAACTGGATCCAGGGTTCGATCAGTCCGCGCAGGATGCCGTACCAGCCCATCAGGAAGCCCACCGGGACGGCCACGGCCGTGCCGAGCGCGAAGCCGATGAGGACCCGGGTCAGGCTGGCCAGGGCGTCGTCGGCGAGCGTCCCGTCGCTGATCAGGGTGGCGGCGCGGTCGACGACCTCCGGCGGGGTCGGCAGCTTGAAGCCCGCCGACGCGAAGGCCCACCAGATGGCGATGCCGAGCGCGACGGACACGGCGTTCAGGGCGAGGGGCAGTCCGCGCCGGCCCGGACGGGAGTGCTGCGACGGGGACTTGGCGGTGCCCGGCGCACTGTCGTTCCCGTCGGTCGCGGGCGGGGACTCGGGACCCTTCTCGGGCCGCGGATGCCGCTGGTCGGCGCTCCGCTTGTCAAGGACGGACATGGGCGGCTCCTTCGGTGGCGGAGTCGGGTGCATCGGAACGGCCCTTCACGTCGGCGGTTTCGGGATACCTCGCCAGCAGGGGTGAGCTGTGGAAGACCGCGGCCAGCGCGCCGATGGCGCCGTCGTCGTCGGAGAGCCGGGCGGCGGCGACGAGGGGACCGGCCGACGCGGTCGGGAAGATCTCGGCGGCGAGGGTGGCGGCGACCTGTTCCACGAGGACCGGCGCCAGCCGGGTGATCTCGCCGCCGATGACCACCTTCGCCGGGTTCAGCATCATGGTCGCGGCACCCACCACGCGTCCCAGGGCGCCCGCGGCCTCCCGCAGCACCCGGTCCACTACGGGGTGGGCTCGGCGCACGGCGTCCGCGAGGTCGTCCAGGTTCTCCAGGCGCAGGCCGAACTCCCAGCAGGCGGCGAGGATTCCGGGCACCGAGGCCACGGTCTCCAGACAGCCCCGCTTGCCGCAGCGGCAGGGCCGGCCCGCCGGTTCGACGGTCACGTGCCCCAGTTCGCCGGCCAGCCCGGAGGAGCCCGTCACCAGCTGGCCGCCGACGACGAGACCGCCGCCGACGCCGTCCGACAGCCGCACGTAGACCAGGTCGGCGACGCTGTCGGCGCCGCTGATGGCCTCCGCGAGGGCGGCGAGGCGGGTGTTGTTGTCGACGATCACCGGGGCGTCGAAACGTTCGGCGAAGGCCACGTCGACGCCTTCGGGTGCGGGGCGGAGCACGGTGGTCCCCGCGGTGGCGCGGGGCCAGGCCGCCCCCTCCGGAGCGGGGTAGGGACCGGGGACGCCGATGCCGATGCCCTGCAGGGCCCCGTAGTGGACGCCCGCCTCGCCGCTCAGCCGGTCGACCAGTTCCAGGGCGAGTGCGGTGCGGGTCCCCCAGGTCGCGGTGTCCTCGTAGCGGACCGCGCCGGAGACCATGATCTCGTGCGCGGCGTCGGCGACGACGACGTGGACCCGCCGGTGTCCGAAGTCGACGCCCATGAACTGCGCCGACGCCGGGTCCAGCGCCAGCCGTTCGGCCGGTCGTCCACTGCCCTCGCGGCGGGAGGCGTCGGTGTCCACGACGACGATGGCGCCTCGCTGCAGGAGGTGGCCGGTGATCTCGGAGAGGGTGGTGCGGGACAGGCCCACGACCCGGGCGATCTCGCCCCGGCTCATGGCGCCGTTCTCCTGCAGCGCACGCATGACGCGCTCTTCGTGGGTCCGCCTGACCAGTGCGTGCACTCCGCTGGGCATCTGCATGCCGGTCAACGTAGGGAGGCTCGATTATTCCGTCAACACTCCGACAGAAAGATGCAATGAAGCGTTCACAATGCCCGGTGGACCGGGTCAAGGCGGGGTCGGCCGGCGTGGATTATTCGTCCGGCCTGTTGACGTAAATGTGCGGGCGTTCGCATGCTGTGCGCCATGACCGATGCCGAGTACGGACTGCACCGACGATCCCTGCTGGCCGGCGCCGCCGGTGTGGGGGCTGCCTTCACCCTGCCCGCGGGCGCCGCGCAGGCGGCTCCCGCGTCGGCCCCCGCATCCCCGCCTTCGGCCGGGGCGTCGCACCGGTACCCGCGCAACTGGCCCGACCCCGAGCCGTACGGCGCCGCGGACGCCCGGGCCGACCTGTGGCCGCGCGAGGACAACTCGTTCGTCCTCCCGCTGGAGCTGCGCCCCCGTGACGAGGAGCGCGGCACGGTCTGGATGCGCGACACCTACGTCAACTGCTTCGTCGTCGACGGCCGCCCCCTGTACGTCGCCACCGGTACGACCCGGGTGCCGGGACTCGACGTCGCCGGTCCCTGGAACGACGGCATCTTCGTGTGGCTGGCCCCCTCCCTCAAGGGCCCGTGGCGGCTGGCGGACACGACCGGCATCCGGCCCGGGGCGGAGCGCGGCAAGGTGTGGTCACCGGAGTTCGCCGGGGAGAACCGGCCCGGCCGCACCGTCGTCGCGCCCTGGCAGGAGTACTGGTACGACGAGCAGTTCGGCAAGCGGGGCCAGGCCTGGGCGCCGGAGCTGCACTACTTCCGCGGCACCTGGTACCTCGTGGCGTGCATGGGCGACCACTCCCGCAAGGTCGGTTCCTTCATGCTGGTGAGCGAGGGCGGCGTCGAGGGGCCGTACCGGCTGATCGAGGGGAACCTGGACAAGCCCTTCGGCGACTCGTTCATCGGGGGGCCGAAGTTCATCGAGCCCGGCGCCTACCACCACATCGACGGCGGCCTGTTCTCCGAGGGCGACGACGCCTGGCTCGTGCTCCACAACGACCTGTACGCGAAGTTCCGGGACGACATGGAGGACATCGTCACGACCACGGACCTGCCCCGGTTCCAGCAGACCCCGTACTCCCCCGAGCCGTACCTGGAGGGCGCCTACGTGTTCAAGTACCGGGGCAAGTACCACCTCGTGCACGCCGCCTGGGACCGCACCTCCGTCAACGCCGACGGCACCGTCCGCCAGGCCTACGACGTGCCCGCCGCGGGACGGGTGCAGTACCAGTACGACGCGGTCGTGGCCGTGGCCGACCGGTTCGAGGGTCCGTACTCGAAGCGGTACACCGCGGGAGTCGGCGCCGGTCACAACAACTTCTTCGTCGATCACCGGGGCGGCCTGTGGGCGACGTACTTCCTGAACCCGGCCGCCGGCTACTGGTCCGGCGCCTCGCGCGTCGCCCGGGCCGCGGTGCCCGGTGTCGTACGGCTCGAGTGGACCGGCCCGGCGGACGGCCGGCTGTACGTCGAGCGCAGGCCCGAGGGGCGCGGCGACCGGTCCTGAGCAGCGGCGGAACCGTACCGCCGCTCCCTCGCATGCCGTGGCGGCGGTACGGGCGTAGTGTCCAGATATGGGTGGTGTTCGGGGTGGCCGGCGTCGGGCAGCCCGGCCGGCGCGGACGCGGGCGGACCGCTGATGGACTCCGCGATGACGGCCGTGGTGCGGGCGAGCGGTGCGTTCGGAGGGATCCTGTACGTACTGCCACCGGGGGAGAACGCCGTGTGGCAGGTCCTGGTCACGGGGGTCCCGCAGGAGATGGCCGCGCCGTGGCGGCGGGTCGGGCTGAAGGACCCGATGCCCGTGGCGGACGCGGTCCGCGAGCACCGGCTGGTGTGGGCGGGCGGCCGCGAGGAGATGGCCCGCGAGTATCCGCGGCTGGCACTCGTCCTGCCGTACGACTTCGGGCTGGCCGCCGCACCGCTCGTCTCGGGCACCGCCGTCCGGGGCGGTCTGGTGCTGCTGTGGCCCGCGAACCACCCGTCGCGGCTGAGCGCCGGTGAGCAGGAGGTCATCCGGGCGGGCTGCCGCCGCCTGGGCGACAGCCTGCAGCGGGCGCTCGACCGGGGCGAACCGCTGCCGCCCCCGGACCGCCCCCGGACCCTGCCGCCGGCGGCACCGCGCACCCCCTCCCCCGCCGAGGCGACCGCCCTGTCCGCCTTCGTGGACCGCCTGCCCGGCGGCTCGTGCGCGCTGGACCTGGAGGGGCGCCTCACCTTCGTCACCCCGGGGGCGGCCGAGCTGCTCGGCGTCGACCGGTCCCTGCTGGTGGGTGCCCTGCCGTGGGAGGCGCTGCCCTGGATGGACGTGCCGCACGTCGAGGACCGCTACCGCGCCGCGCTGGTCAGCCGGAGTCCGCAGGCCTTCACCGTGCTGCGCCCGCCGGGGACGTGGCTGTCCTTCGAGCTGTACCCGGACGCCACCGGGCTGAGCGTGCGCATCACCCGCACCAGCCCGGAGGCGGACGCTCCCCCGTCCGGATCGGTGCAGACCTCGGGCCCCAGCCGTGCCACGGTGCTCTACCACCTGATGCACCTGGCCTCCACCCTGACCGAGGCGGTCAGCGTGCAGGACGTGGTCCAGCAGACCGCCGACCAGCTGATGCCGGCGCTCGGGGCGCAGGCCATGGTGGTGATGGCCCCGGCGGACGGCCGTCTGAAGATCGTCGGCCAGCGCGGCTACCACCCGCAGCTGCTGAGGCGCTTCGACGGCACGCCCCTCACCTCGGCCCTCCCCGGTGTCGACGTCATGGCCACGGGCGTGCCGGGATTCTGGACCACCTTCGAGGAACTCCACGCGGCCTACCCCGCCATGAGGCACGAGGACGGGATGGCCGCATGGGCGCTGCTGCCGCTGATCGCCTCCGGCCGCCCCATCGGCTCGCTCCTGCTCTCCTACCGGCGGCCCCACGTCTTCCCGCCGGGCGAACGGGCCGCCCTCACCTCGCTGGCCGGCCTGGTCGGGCAGGCCCTGGACCGGGCCCGGCTCTACGACGCCAAGCACCACCTCGCCCACCGTCTGCAGTCCGCCCTGCTGCCCCACACCCTCCCCGAGGTGCCCGGTCTGAACGTCGCCGCCCGCTACCTGCCGGCCGCCCGGGGACTGGGCATCGGCGGCGACTTCTACGACGTCATCCGCCTCGACGCGCACACCGCCGGCGTCACCATCGGCGATGTGCAGGGACACAACGTGGACGCCGCGGCGCTCATGGGGCAGGTCCGCACCGCCGTGCACGCCAACGCCACCGTGGGGGCGCCGCCCGACGACGTCCTGGCCCGCACCAACCGGCTGCTCACCGACCTGGACCCCGGTCTGTTCACCAGCTGCGCCTACGTCCACCTCGACCTCGCCACGCACCGCGCCTGCGTGGCGCTGGCCGGACATCCGCCTCCCCTGCTGCGCCACGCGGACGGGCAGGTCCAGCCCCTGCACGTGCCGCCTGGTCTGCTGCTGGGCATCGAGCGGGACGCCCGGTATCCCGCGCTGGAGTTCCCGTTGCCGCCCGGCAGTGTGCTCGCCCTCTACACCGACGGACTCGTCGAGGCGCCCGGGGTCGACCTGGACGACGCGATCGCGGCCCTCGCCGGGCTCCTCGAACACGGCGACCCCGGCGACCTGGACGCCATGGCGGACACCCTCATCCGGCACGCGCCCACCCCGGGCGACGACATCGCGCTGGTCCTCGTCGGTCCGCCCGCGGGGACGGCGGGGCACTCCAGGGGCCACTCGATCGTTTTCCCTGGCAAGAAGGACGACCGCCGGTCGACACGGGCCGGCAGCGGAGGAGAAGACCCTTCATGAAACACCAGAGGGTGCGCGATCTGATGAGCGACGCCGTGGTCCGCGTGCAGTGGGGCACACCGTTCAAGGAGATCGCCCACCTGCTGCTGGAGTACGACATCACGGCGGTGCCGGTGGTCGACGGGGAGAACCGCCCGGTGGGGGTGGTGTCGGAGGCCGACCTGCTGCAGAAGATGTGGGGCGGGGAGCCCGACGGCTCCCCCGAGCACGCCGGGTGGTCCCGGGCCTCGGCCGCCAAGGCGGGTGCCACGGACGCGGCCGGGCTCATGACCTCGCCCGCTCTGTGCGCACGGGAGGGCTGGAGCGTCGTGGACGCCGCCCGGGTGATGGCCCGGCACCGCATCAAACGGCTCCTGGTGGTGGACGAGGACGGGCGGCTGGCCGGGGTCGTCAGCCGCAGCGACCTGCTGCGGGTCTTCCTGCGCACGGACCGCGCCATCCGCACCGAGATCATCGAAGAGGCCCTGGTCAAGGCGCTCGGCCTGGCTCCCTCCTCGGTGCAGGTGGATGTGACGCACGGTCATGTCGTGCTCAGCGGCCGGCTCCCGGCCCATGTGTCGGCGCCGCTGCTGGAGGAGCACTGCCGGAGCGTGGACGGCGTCGTCGCCGTGGAGTTCCGGCCGGCCGGCGAGGCCGACGCCGAGGATCCCGCGGCCGTCGGTTCCTGAGCCGTCCGCTCCGCACCCGTCCGCTTCTGCCCGCCGGTCCGGGCGCAGGCGGCCGGGTCGTCCTGACGGGGTGAGATCCGCCTAACAGTGTTCGGATTCTTGATGTCCCGTCAGGCTCTGCCGCCCTAGGCTCGCCGCATGCCCGCAACCCGACACACCACCACGGCTCCGGTCCCGCTCCGCGAGCGACGCCGGGCGGCCGCCGCCCAGGAGATACTCGACGCCGCCGAGCGGCAGATCGGCGAACAGGGGCCCGCCGCCCTGTCGCTGCGCGCGGTCGCCCGCAGTCTCGGCATGACCGTGCAGGCCCTTTACCACTACTTCCCGAACCGCGACGCCCTCGTCACCGCCCTCATCGCCAAGGCGTACGGCGAGCTGTCCGACGCGTTGCAGGCCGCCGCCGACGCCGAGCGCGCGGCCCCCTCGTCCGCGCCGCGTCTGGTCGCGGTGGCCGAGGCCTACCGGGACTGGGGCGTCGCGCGTCCGGAGCACTTCCAGCTCCTCTACGGGACGCCGCTGCGGTACTACGCGGCGCCCGCCGAGGGCCCGACCACACAGGCGGTCCGCCGGATGGGCGCGGTCTTCCAGCGGGAGCTGTTCGCCGGCTTCTCCCCGGCGCAGCTCGCGGCGGCCGACGTCCCCCCGCTCTCGCCCCCGTACCGGGAGCATCTGGAGCAGCTCCCCCTGCACGCCCAGGGCGATCTGCCGCCCGCCGCGGTCGCCCTGTTCCTGAGCGCGTGGGGGCATGTGCACGGGCTGGTCGTCCTGGAGGTGTTCGGGCACACCGCGTACCTCGGTGCCCATCAGGCGGAGGTGTTCCGCACATCGGTGCGGATGATGCTGGAGGACGTCCACCGCAGGATCCCCGCGGCCTGACCGGAGGCGGTTGTCAGGTGTGCCGGTCGCCGTCCCGGCCCTCTCGGGAGGGATCCGGGGCGGACAGGGCCTCGATCTCGGGGTGGTCGCGCAGGGCGGCGATCACCGCGTTCACCGCGGCGCGCTGCGGGGCACCGCGCCGCACCACGACGGCGACGTTGCGGTGCACCGGAGGGCTCAGCCGCCGGGTGACGACGGCGTGGTCCGAGGTGACCGCGAGGGCGGGCAGCAGCGCGATCGAACCGGTCGTCTCGACATGCCGCAGCAGCATGAGGTAGTTGCTGAACCGGCAGGCCACCCGGGGTTCGAAGCCCGCCTCGCGGCAGAGCCGGACGGTCAGGTCCGCCATGTACGACTGCGGCCGGTCGCAGGCCCAGGTCTCCTCCTTGCACGCCGCGAGGCTCACCGCGGTGCGCGCGGCCAGCGGATGGCCGTGCGGCAGCACCAGCAGGACCGGGTCGCTGCCGAGCGACATGACGTCGAGGTCCGCGCCCCACGTCAGGCCGGAGTAGTCGGTGGTGGTGACGATGACGTCCGCCTCGCCCGAGCGCAGGGCGGGGCCGCTCTCGTGCGGCTCCATCTCCACCAGCTCCAGGTCCAGGTGCGGGTGGGTGGCGGCCAGCCGGTTCGCCGCCGGGACGGCGAGGCTGTAGATGGCGCTCTGGAACACGGCGAGCCGCACGGTCCCGATGGGCTCCTCGTTCAGGGCGCGCAGTTCGGCCTCGACGTCGGCCATCCGGTCCAGGATCTCCCGGCCCCGGCGGGCCAGCAGGAGTCCGGCCGGGGTCAGCCGCACCCGCCGTCCGGTCCGCTCGATCAGCCGGCACCGGGTCTCGGTCTCCAGCACCGCCAGCTGCTGGGAGACCGTCGAGGCGCTCAGGTGCAGGGTGTCGGCGACCGCACGGACGGTACCGAGGGTGTCGAGCTGGCTGAGCAGGTGCAGCCGTCCGGAGTTGAGCACACGGCGATGGTACGGCGCACATCCGTCTTCTGTACGATTCTGGCGTACAGGGGCGTCGAATCTGTGCGATGGACACGCGCAGCGGCCCGTCCCTACCGTCGTTCGCATGCCTTCCGAGACTTCGAGCGCCGACCCCGGGCGCCACCTGATCCGCTACTCCGGCCACGCGCCCTTCTCGCCGGAGGTCGTCGTGCGCGCCGCGGGCACCTGTGTGTTCACGGAGAGCGGCCGTGAGCTGCTGGACTTCACGTCCGGTCAGATGAGTGCCATCCTCGGGCACTCTCATCCGGCGATCGTCTCGACGGTGCGCGAGCAGGTGGCGCACCTCGACCACCTCCACAGCGGCATGCTCAGCCGCCCGGTCGTCGAGCTGGCCCGGCGGCTCGCCGGGACGCTGCCCGAGCCGCTGGAGAAGGCGCTGCTGCTGACCACCGGGGCGGAGGCGAACGAGGCCGCGGTACGGATGGCGAAGCTCGTCACCGGCCGCCACGAGATCGTCTCCTTCGCCCGGTCCTGGCACGGCATGACCCAGGCCGCCGCGAACGCCACCTACAGCGCCGGGCGCAAGGGCTACGGCCCCGCCGCGCCGGGCAACTTCGCGCTGCCCGTACCGGACCGCTACCGCCCCTCCGTCGTGGGCGCGGACGGCGAACTGGACTGGCGCCGCCAGCTGGACCTGGGCTTCGAGATGATCGACGCCCAGTCGGTCGGCAGTCTGGCCGCCTGCCTGGTCGAGCCGATCCTGTCCTCCGGCGGCGTCGTCGAGCTGCCGCCCGGCTATCTCGCCGCCCTGAAGGAGAAGTGCCGCGAGCGCGGCATGCTGCTGATCCTGGACGAGGCCCAGACGGGACTGTGCCGGACCGGCGACTGGTACGCCTTCGAGCACGAGGGCGTCGTCCCGGACATCCTCGTGCTGTCCAAGACGCTGGGCGCCGGGCTGCCGCTGGCCGCGGTGCTGACCAGCCCGGAGATCGAGCGGCGGGCACACGAGCGGGGATTCCTGTTCTTCACCACGCACGTCAACGACCCACTGCCCGCGGCGGTGGGCAACACCGTCCTCGACGTCCTGGTCCGCGACCGGCTCGACGAGCGCGCCCGCACGCTGGGCGGCGCGCTGCGCGCGGGCCTCGACAAGCTCGCCACCCGCCACGAGGTGGTGGGCGACGTCCGCGGCCGGGGGCTGCTGCTGGGCATGGAGCTGGTCGGGGACGAGGTGCTGGGCGAGGGCGGTGCCGACCGGCTCGGCGCCGCCGTCACCCGGCGCTGCTACGAGCTGGGGCTGCACATGAACATCGTCCAGCTCCCGGGGATGGGCGGGATCTTCCGCATCGCGCCCCCGCTGACCGCGAGCGACGAGGAGATCGCCCGCGGCGTGGCCGTCCTCGACCAGGCACTCGGCGACGCCGCCGGGGACCTGTAGCGCGAAGGCCCCGGTGGCCTGGGGTCCAGGTCACCGGGGCGCGTGCGGTGTGGCGGGGGTCAGACTCCGGCCGTCTCCGGCTCACGGGTGGGCTCCGGGGGCGCGGCGGTGTCGCCGAGCTCCCGGTGGAGCTTCTCGCCCTCGACGTCGACGTTGGGCAGGATGCGGTCCAGCCACTTGGGCAGCCACCAGGCCTTGCTGCCGAGCAGGGCGAGCACCGCGGGCACGATCGCCATGCGGACCACGAAGGCGTCGAAGAGGACCGCGATCGCGAGGCCGAAGCCCATCATCTTGATCATGGCGTCGTTCTCCAGGATGAAGCCGGAGAAGACGCTGATCATGATGATCGCGGCCGCCGCGACGACCCGGCCGCCGTGGGTGAAGCCGGTGGTGACGGACTCGGCGGCGGACTGTCCGTGGACGTAGGCCTCCCGCATGCGGGTGACGAGGAAGACCTCGTAGTCCATGGCCAGGCCGAAGACCACGCCGATCATGAAGATCGGCATCATCGACATGATCGGGCCCGGCTGGTCCACGCCGAACACGTCGGCGAGCCAGCCCCACTGGAAGACCGCGACCACCGCGCCGAGCGCCGCGGCCACCGAGAGCAGGAAGCCCAGGGCCGCCTTCAACGGGACGAGGACCGAGCGGAACACCAGCATCAGGAGCAGGAAGGCGAGCCCGACGACCAGCGCCAGGTACGGGATCAGCGCGTCGTCGAGGGTCTGCGAGAAGTCGATCGTCATCGCGGTCGCGCCGGTGACCAGCATGGTCGCGCCGGTGTCGGCCTTGATGTCGCCGGACAGCGAGCGGATGTCGTGCACCAGCGATTCGGTGGCGGTGTCGCTGGGGCCGGTCTTGGGCACCACGGTGAGGACGGCGGTGTCGCCCTCCTCGTTGAAGCTGGCCGGGGTGACCGCCGCGGCCTTCCCCAGTCCGGTGATCTTCTCGCCCACGGTCTCGGCGGCGGCCTTCGGGTCGTCGGCGTCGCGCGCGTCGACGGCGATCATGAACGGGCCGTTGAATCCGGCCCCGAAGGACTCGGACAGCATGTCGTAGGCCTTGCGCTGGGTGGTGTCGGGGGCGGAGCTGCCCTCGTCGGGCAGGCCCAGCTCCATGCCGGCGGCCGGCACGGCGATCACACCGAGGCCGAGCACCGCGGTCAGCAGGACGGTGACGGGGCGCCGCTGTACGAAGCGGGCCCAGCGGGTGCCGAGCTTCGGCTTGCCGGCGGCGGCCCGCGCCCCGGCGGGCGCCTTGCGGTCCTTGCGGCTGAGGGCCTTCCGGCCGGCGAAACCGAGCAGCGCCGGGGTGAGGGTGAGGGCGATCAGCACGGCGATGCCGACGGTGCCGGCGGCGGCCAGACCCATCTTGGTGAGGATCGGGATGTTGACGATCGCGAGACCCGCGAGGGCCACGACGACGGTCAGTCCGGCGAAGACGACCGCGGAGCCCGCGGTGCCGACCGCTCGTCCGGCGGCCTCCTCGGGCGCGCGGCCCTCGGCTATCTCCGCCCGGTAGCGGGAGACGATGAACAAGGCGTAGTCGATGGCGACCGCGAGGCCGATCATCATGGCGAGGGTGGAGGTCGTGGCGGACAGCTCCAGGGTGCTGCCGAGCGCCCCGATGGCCGAGATGCCGATGCCGACGCCGATGATCGCCGAGAGCAGCGGCATGCCCGCCGCGACCAGGGAGCCGAAGGTCAGCAGGAGCACGACCGCGGCGACGCCGATGCCGATCAGTTCGGCGGTGCCGCCCATCTCCTGCTCGGCCACGACCGCGTCGCCGCCGGTCTCGACGGTGTACCCGCCCTCGCGGGCGGTGTCGGTGGCGGCGGTGAGCGAGTCGCGGGCCTCGTCGGTCAGCTCCATCGCGTTGACCTTGTAGGTCACCGATGCGTACGCGGTGGTGCCGTCCTTGCTGACGGCGTTCGCCTTGAACGGGTCGTCCACCGAGGCGACCTGGGGACCGGCCTTCAGGTCGGCGACCAGATCCTCGACCCGGTCCTTGCCGGCTCCGTCGGATATCTTCGCGCCCTCGGGAGCGCGGATCACGACGCGGGCCGTGGCGCCCTCGGCACTGGCGGCCGGGAACTGCTCGTCGAGCAGGTCGAACGCCTTCTGGGACTCGGTGCCGGGCATGGAGAAGGAGTCTTCGGGCGGGGCGGGCGCGACGGACGAGGCCGCGCCGGCGCCCACGAGTATCGCCACCCACAGCAGGGCGACGAGGCCGCGGCGCCGGAACGCCCTCCGGCCGAGTCGATAGAGAAACGTAGCCACCTTTTGGACCAATCCGTCGGGTTACGGGCAGGACGAAGACCCGGCACATGGGGGGAAGGCGGACGCGCTGACCGGGGTACCCATCCATGCTCGCCCGGGGTTCTCGGCGTTTGATCCGACCCTGGGTCTGGACTGGCGTACTGCGTCGGGTGTAGTGGGGTGCCGCTTCCCTCTCCCCCGGGTGTAGATCACGAAGATGGGTGTACGCCGCATATCGTTGCCGCGGGCAGCCGACGTCTCTCAGCCGGTGACGGCGGCGGCGTTGCCGCCCGCACCGCAGCGCAGGGTCCAGGACGGGGTGGAGCGGGTCCCGTTCTCGTGGATCCGGACGTCGACCTGGTCGGCGGGCAGGCCGCCCGGGACCTCGGCGTGGGCCGCGGTGCGGACCAGCTGGTGACGGCGGCGACGTCCAGTCCGCCGGTGCTGACCTGCACGGGGACGACGACGTCGACGGCGCCCGCGCTGGTGGTGGCGGTGAGCCGTCCGTCGATCTCGGGCGCCACGTGGGCGGTCAGCCCGCGCTCGCGCTCGGCCGCGGTGGGGCCGTCCAGGGGAGGTCGGGGGCCTGCTGGGGGGCGAGCGGCGCGTCCGTGCGCCGGATGACGGAGCGGGAGCCGCAGGGACCGGCGCCGGCCTCGGCGGTGGTCACCAGGGCGTCGATGTCGGGGCGAGGACCGGTCCGGTTCCGGGCCCGCTGGGCGAAGGGCCGCACCGGGGCGGTGGCCCTGGTCGCCGCCTTTGCCGCGCTGGCCGCGCTGTGGGCGGCCGTCCCCCAGCCGAGAACCGGGGAGGGCTCGGTCGACGTCACACGCCTCGTGCCGGGCGACGGCTGACGGCCCCGGGGCGGCCGGCGGCAGGGCGCGGCCGACCGGCGGGACGGCTGTTGACCTTCACCTTGGGGCAGGCCGCAGCATCGGTGGCACCGGGCGACGCGCCCGGTACGAGGAGGAGTGGGCACGTGGGTACGGAGCTGCTGACCATCGGGGCGTTCGCGAAGGCGTCCCGGCTGTCGCCGAAGGCGCTGCGCCTCTACGACGAGCTGGGTCTGCTGCCGCCCGCCCGCGTCGACCCGGTCACCGGCTACCGCCGCTACGCCCCGGAACAGGTGGAGCGGGCCCGGCTCGTGGCCTGGCTGCGGCGCCTGGGGATGCCGCTGGTCCGCATCCGCCACGTGTGCTCGCTGGACGCGGGCGCGGCGGCCGAGGAGGTCCGCGCCTTCTGGGCGCGGGCCGAGGCCGAGACCGCCGCCCGACGCGATCTGGCCGCCTTCCTCGTCGACCACCTCGCCCGGAAGGACCCCGCCATGTCACCCACCGCCCCTGCCCTGAGCATGCGTTATGCCGCCGCCTCCGACACCGGTCTGGTCCGCGAGAGCAACCAGGACACCGCCTACGCGGGCTCCCGCCTGCTGGCCGTCGCCGACGGCTTCGGCGCGGACGGGGCCCCGGCGAGCGCCGCCGCCGTCGCGTCGCTGCGGCGGCTGGAGAGCGACGGCGTCCCGGCGGACGGCCTCCTCAACGTCCTCGCGGACGCCGTGGAGGAGGCCGAGCGGGCCGTGTACGACGCCGTGGCCGCCGGCTCCGCCGCGCAGGAGGCCGGTACGACCCTCACCGCGATGCTCTGGACGGGGTCGCAGCTGGGCCTCGTCCACGTCGGCGACTCGCGGGTGTATCTGTTGCGCGACGGGGAGCTGTTCCAGATCACGCACGACCACACGGTCGTGCAGTCGATGGTCGACGAGGGCCGCATCACGCCTGAGGAGGCCGCCTCCCACCCCCAGCGGTCGCTGCTGGTGCGGGCCCTGGGCCCGGGCGCCGACGCCACCGCCGAGATGCGGTTGCAGGAGGTCCGGCCCGGGGACCGCTACCTGCTCTGCTCCGACGGCCTGTCGACGGTGGTGCCGAGCGACGGGATCCGCCGGGTGCTCGCCGCCCCGGGGGAGCCGGGGCGGGCCGTCCGCGAGCTGGTGGCACTCGCCAACGGCTCCGGCGGTCCCGACAACGTCAGCTGCGTCGTCGCGGACGTCGTGCCCGGCGTGTGACACCCCCGGCGCCCCGTCCCGCCCGGGTCGCCCGCCGCTCAGGGCGGTGCCGCCCCGACCTCGGCCCGTTCGCTGGCGCCCTCGGACAGGAAGGAGGCGAGGGCCCGTCCCTCCTCGGCGACCTCGGCGCGCTCCGGCCGGGTGAGCCGGCGCAGCGGGGTGACGGTCACCGTGTCGTCCTGGACGGTCCAGGTCGCGGAGACCCGGCCGTCGACGAGGACGACACGGGCACCGGTGACCGACAGGCCGCGGTGCGCGTCGTCGATGACGCGGCCGCGGTCCTGGTAGCCGAGGACCGCGTTGTCGAAGGCCGGCAGGAAGCGCACGGGAGCGGGGGTGTCCGGGTCGGGCCGCGGCGCGTCGGGCAGGTCGAGCAGCTCCCGGCCCCGCTCGTCGCGGAAGGCGACCAGTTCCCCGCGCACCGCCGCGACCGCGGCCGGCAGCCCCGCGAGCCCGCACCAGGCGCGCAGGTCCGCGGATGCGGCGGGCCCGAACGCGGCCAGGTAGCGCCGTACGAGTGCCGCGCCGACCGGATCGGTGCCCGGCGCGGCCGGCGGGTCGACCGTCCGGCCCAGCCAGTCCTCGACCGGGGCGTTGCGCACCCCGGCCCTGGTGCGCCAGAGCCCGCGCGGCGGCAGTTGCACCGTCGGGATCAGCGCGGCGACCAGCATCTCCCCGAGCGGCCGCGGTCCCACGTCCGGCCACTGCCCGGCCACGGCCCGCGCGAGTTCGCCCATGGAGCGGGGCTCGCCGTCGGCCAGGACCGCCCGGCCCGCCGCCGCGAGTGCGTCGAGGTCGACCCCTTCGAGCTCGCGACGGTAGGTGCCCAGGACGCGTCCGCGCAGCATGGCGTCGTGGCGCGACCGCCAGGCCAGTACGTCGTCGGCGGTGACGAGGTGGACGGTGCGGCGCATCAGGTGGGTGCGCACCACCCGGCGCCCGGTCAGCAGGTCGTCGAGCGCCCGCGGTGCGAAGTCCCGCAGCCGCGACCACAGTCCGACGAACGGTTCCTGCGGCTCCTGCGCCTGCATGCCGCCGAGGTGCGCGACGGCGTCCAGGACCGGGCGCTCCGCGCGGTCGAGCAGCAACTGCCGGGCGAGTGCGGCCCGGTTCAGCGACCGGGCGTCGAGCACGTTCACGCGTGGTCCCCGCTCACGCCGTCCAGGCCCCGGGCGGTGCCGGACCGGTCCCGCGGTATGTCGCACGGGGGTGCCCACGCGGCCCCGGGCGGCCGCAGGCCGGACGGCACCGGGGCCGGGTCCCCGACGGACACCGGCCGGTGGAAGGTGCGGGGGTCGCGGGCGTCGCCGCGGAAGTCGAGGTGGGTCACGGCTGTGGCGGTCACACCGGGGCTCCTTGCCGTCGGGGCGGGGCGGCCCGCGGCGCGGGCCGCGCGGGGCCTGGTCCGGCCCCGCGGTGACCACTGTGCTTCGGATGGCGGTCAGATCCTGACCGCCATGTGCGGAAGCATTGCGGTCATGCAGAACACCTCGGCCCGGCTGCTTTCCCTGCTCTCGCTGCTCCAGGCGCGCCGGGACTGGCCCGGTGCGGTGCTGGCCGAGCGGCTGGGCGTCAGCCCGCGCACCCTGCGCCGCGACGTCGACCGGCTCCGCGAGCTGGGTTACCCCGTCCGGGCGGTGATGGGCCCGGACGGCGGGTACCGCCTGGACGCCGGGACGCGGTTGCCCCCGTTGCTCTTCGACGACGAGCAGGCGGTCGCCCTCGCCGTGGCGCTGCGCACCGCGGCCGGCACCGGCGCCGGGATCGAGGACGGCGCGGCACGGGCGCTGGCGACCCTGCGCCAGGTCATGCCCGCCCGGCTGCGGCACCGGATCGACGCCCTCCAGGTCACCGCCGTCGCAGGGTCCGCGCCCCGGCCGCAGCCGCAGGCGGACACCGGCGTCCTGATGGCGCTCAGCGCCGCCGTCCAGGCCCGGGAGGTGCTGCGCTTCGACCACATCCCGGCCCGCCCGGCGGACACCGGTCCCGGGGCCGCGCCGCCCCCGCGCCGGGTGGAGCCGCACCACCTCGTCACCCGGGGCGGGCGCTGGTACCTGGTGGGCTGGGACCTGGACCGTGAGGACTGGCGGGTCTTCCGTGCCGACCGGGTCGTGCCGCGCACGCCCACCGGCCCCCGCTTCACGCCGAGGGAACTGCCCGGCAAGGACGTGGCCGCCTTCCTGACCGGCAGGTTCCGCGGCTCCGCCGGCTCAGCGGACTGGCCCTGCCGCGGGTCGGCCGTACTCCACCTGCCCGCCTCCGCGGTGTCCCCGCACGCCGCCGACGGGACCGTCGAGGAACTGGGTCCCGACCGCTGCCGGCTCAGCACGGGCTCCTGGTCGTGGTCCTCGCTCGCCGCCGCCTTCTGCGTCTTCGGCACCGAGGTCGAGGCCGTCGGCCCGCCCGCGCTCGCGGAGGCGTTCGCCGCGCTGGCGGACCGCTGCGCGAGGGCCGCCGCACCGCGCGCCCGGTGAGCGCCGGGGCGACGGCCGCGGTCACACCCGCTGGGTGCGGTCCGCCCTCGCCGGGTCGGGGATCCTGCCGCCGCCCGTCACGACGCGCGAGCGGCTGTGCAGCCGCAGGGAGACGGCGACGAAGCCGATGGCGACCAGGGTCATCGCCCCGCCCGCCCAGGCGGTGGCCTCGTACCCGAGGCCGGCGTCGATCACCGTGCCGCCCAGCCAGGGGCCGCCGGTGTTGCCCAGGTTGAACGCGGCGGTCGTCGTCGCGCCCGCGAGGGTGGGCGCGGCACCGGCGACGTTGAACATGCGCGCGTTGAGCGCGGGCGCGGTGTAGAACGCGGAGACGCCGAGCAGCAGCGACAGGACGATGACGACGGCGGGGCTGGAGGCGAACAGCGCGAGGGCGGCCAGCAGCACCGTCGACGCGGTGATGCCGGAGAGCAGGACGCCGAACAGGTGCGCGTCGGCGACCCGGCCGCCGATCGTCGTGCCGATCAGTGCGCCGACGCCGAACAGCGCCAGTACGGTCGGCACCCAGCCGTCCGCGAGGCCCGCCACGTCGGTGAGCAGCGGGGCGAGGTAGGAGAAGGCGCAGAAGACGCCGCCGGCGGCGAGTGCGGTCACGACGATGGACAGCCACACCTGGCGGTCCCGGTAGATCGCCAGCTCGCCGCGGAGCCGGGGGCGCCGCTCGGGCAGCGGGATGCGGGGGATCAGGGTCACCACGCCGACGAGCGCGACGGCGGAGGCGCCGCCCACGGCCCAGAACGCGGACCGCCAGCCCAGGTGCTCGCCGAGGAAGGCGCCCGCCGGGACGCCGAGGACGTTGGCGATGGACAGTCCGCCGATCATCACGGCCATCGCGCGGGCCCGTGCGGTCACCGGCACCATGGCGATGGCCACGGCCGCGCCCACGGCCCAGAAGCCGGCGCAGGCGAGGGCGCTGACGACCCGTGAGACGAACAGGATCTCGTAACTCGTCGCGAGCGCACCCGCGACCTGGCCGACGCCGAACACCGAGATCAGCGCGACCAGCGTGGTCTTGCGGGGCAGGCGCAGGGTCGCGACGGCGAGCAGCGGGGCGCCGACCACCATGCCGATCGCGAACGCCGATATCAGCAGCCCGGCTCGCGGGATCGAGACGTCCATGTCGTCGGCGATGGGCGGCAGGAGTCCAGAGAGCATGAACTCGCTGGTGCCGAGCGCGAAGACGGACAGGCCGAGGATGTAGACGGCGAGCGGCATGCGTCCGGCCTGAGGCCGTGGGGAAGAGTCGGGCATGACAGGTGTCAACGGGGCCCCGCCGTGCGCCATTCCCGCGGCGGGGCCCGTCTCACAATGCGGTTAGGGCACCGAGCGTTCCAGCCGGACCAGGATGCCTTTCGAGGTGGGCTGGTTGCTGATGTCGGCGACGCTGTCCAGCGGGACCAGGACCTGTGTCTCCGGGTAGTACGCGGCGGCGGAGCCGCGGGCCGTGGGGTAGGGGACCACTTCGAAGCCCTCGGCGCGCCGCTCGGTGTCGTCGTGCCAGACGCCGACGACGTCGACGCGGTCCCCCGCGGTCAGGGACAGGGCGCTCAGGTCCGCCGGGTTGACCATGACCACCCGGCGGCTGCCGTGGATGCCCCGGTAGCGGTCGTTGAGCGTGTAGGGGATGGTGTTCCACTGGTCGTGGGAGCGCAGCGTCTGCAGCAGCAGGTGGCCCTCGGGGACGTCGGGCGTGCGCCAGGTGTTGCGGGTGAACATGGCCTTGCCGGTGGCGGTGCGGTACACGCCCTCGTTGACGGGGTTGGGCAGCCGGATGCCGCCGGGGCGGGCCACGCGCCGGTTGAAGTCGTGCAGGCCCGGCACGATCCGGGCGATCCGGTCGCGGATGGCGCTGTAGTCGGCCTCGAACTCCTCCCAGGGCACGTGCCCCGGGCCCGCGCCGAGGGTGCGGCGGGCGAGCCGGCACAGGATGGCGACCTCGCTGAGCAGCAGCGGGGAGGCCGGCTTGAGCCGTCCCCGGGAGGTGTGCACCTCGCTCATCGAGTTCTCCACCGTGACGAACTGCTCGCCGCCCGCCTGCTGGTCGCGCTCGGTCCGGCCGAGGGTGGGCAGGATCAGCGCGGTCCGTCCGCAGACGGTGTGGGACCCGTTGAGCTTGGTGGAGACGTGGGCGGTCAGGCGGCAGCTGCGCATGGCCTCCTCGGTGACGGCGCTGTCGGGGGCGGCCCGGACGAAGTTGCCCGCGACGCCGAGGAAGACCTTGATCCGGCCCTCGCGCATCGCCTTGATCGAGTTCACCGAGTCCAGGCCGTGGGCGCGCGGCGGTTCGAAGCCGAACTCGTCGCGCAGCGCGTCCAGGAAGGAGTCCGGCATCTGCTCCCAGATGCCCATCGTGCGGTCGCCCTGGACGTTGCTGTGGCCGCGCACCGGGCAGGCGCCTGCTCCGGCCCGGCCGAGGTTGCCGCGCAGCAGCAGGAAGTTGACGATCTCCCGGATGGTGGGCACGCCGTGCTTGTGCTGGGTGACGCCCATCGCCCAGCAGACGATGACGCGTTCGCTGCCGAGGACCTCGTCGCGGACCCGCTCGATCTCCTCGCGGGTCAGACCGGTGGTGGCGACCACGTCGTCCCAGGAGACCTGCCGGGCATGGGCGGCGAACTCCTCGAAGCCGCTGGTGCTGTCCCGGATGAACGCGTGGTCGAGGACCGTGCCGGGACGGGCGTCCTCGGCCTCCAGGAGCAGCCGGTTCAGCGCCTGGAACAGGGCGAGGTCGCCGCCGGGGCGGATGTGCAGGAAGCGGTCGGCGATCCGGACGCCCTGGCCGATCACGCCGCGTGCCTTCTGCGGGTTCTTGAACCTGAGCAGCCCCGCTTCCGGGAGCGGGTTGACGGCGACGATGCGGGCGCCGTTGCGCTTGGCCTGCTCCAGCGCGGACAGCTGCCGCGGGTGGTTGGTGCCCGGGTTCTGTCCCACCAGGAAGATCAGGTCGGCGTGGTGGAGGTCGTCGAGGCTGACGGTGCCCTTGCCGGTGCCGAGGGTCTCGTGCAGGGCGAAGCCGCTCGACTCGTGGCACATGTTGCTGCAGTCGGGCAGGTTGTTGGTGCCGAACGCCCGGGCGAAGAGCTGCAGGACGAAGGCGGCCTCGTTGCTGACCCGGCCGGAGGTGTAGAAGACCGCCTCGTCGGGGCTCTCCAGCGCCTTCAGTTCCCCGGCGAGCAGGTCCAGGGCGTCGCGCCAGCTGATCGGCTCGTAGTGGTCGGAGCCGGGCCGCTTGACCATCGGCTCGGTGAGGCGCCCCTGCTGGTTCAGCCACAGGTCGGAGCGCCCGGCGAGGTCGGAGACGGAGTGCTCGCGGAAGAAGTCGGCGGTGATCCGCCGGGTGGTCGCCTCGTCGTTGATGTGCTTGGCGCCGTTCTCGCAGTACTCGTTGCGGTGCCGGTGACCGGGGGCGGGGTCCGCCCAGGCGCACCCCGGGCAGTCGATCCCGTCCACCTGGTTCATGGTCAGCAGGTCCACCGCGGTTTCCTTCGGTGACGTCTGCGCCAGGGAGTACTCCAGTGCGTGCACCACCGCGGGCACGCCCGCGGCCCAGGTCTTGGGCGGGGTGACGGTCAGGTCGTCCCGGGGTTCGTCCCTGGGCGGCTTCTTCATCGGCGGATCGCCTTTCGTTTCGCTGTGGTTCGGGGTACGGGGCCGGCAGGCCCTCTCAGCCCACGGGCCAGACCGCGACCCGGCTGCGCGGCGGCTCCGGCTCCCCGGGCCGCACCTGGCCGCCCCGGATGGTCCCCCGCCAGGCGCCGCTCGCCTCGCCGTGCCCTTCGATGTACGCCTTGAAGTGCGCGAGTTCGTGCCGCAGGAGACGTCCGGGCGCGCCGGGGACCGCGGTGAGTACGCCGGTGAGTCCGCGTCCTGTGGCCGACAGCCGCACGGTCACCGACGTGCGCTCCTGCTCGACGGGCCGGAACGTCACCTCGCCCCGGTGCCCGTGGCGCTGCCCGAGGCTGCGCCAGGTCAGGTGCGAGTCGGGCACCTGGTCCACGATCTCGGTGGCGAACTCCCGGCGGAGGGGGCCGAGTCCGACGACCCACCGGGTCACGGCGGGCCTGAGCTGTTCGACCCGCTTGACGGTGGTCATGAACCGCGGGAAGCACTCGAACTGGGTCCACTGGTCGTACGCGGTGCGCACCGGTACGTCGATCTCGATCGTTTCCTCGACGGTGTTCATGTGCCGCTCGCCTCCGCGGGTCGTGCGGTGCCGGACTTTTCGACCGTGCAGTGCAGGGAGTCGTCCACCACGTCGGCGACGATCGTGTCGCCCGGGTCGGCCTCGCCGCCGAGCAGCAGGTCGGCGACGCGGTTGTCGAGTTCGGCCTGGATGGTGCGCCGCAGCGGTCGGGCGCCGAACTCCGGCTGGTGGCCGTGGGCGATCAGCAGCTTCTTGGCCGCCTCGGTGACCTTCAGCGTCATGCCCTGGGCGTGCACCCGCCGTTCGCTCTGGGCCAGCAGGTGGTCCACGATCCGCGAGAGGTCGTCCTCGGTGAGGCCGTGGAAGATGATGATCTCGTCGATGCGGTTGAGGAACTCGGGCAGGAACCGCCCCCGCAGCTCCTGCATCAGCTCGTCCTTGAGGTCGGACACGTCGCCCTTGTGGTCGAGGATGCGGTGGGCGCCGATGTTGGAGGTCATGATGACCACGCAGTGCCGGAAGTCGACGGTGCGGCCCTGTCCGTCGGTGAGGCGGCCGTCGTCGAGGATCTGCAGCAGGGTGTTGAAGACGTCGGGGTGGGCCTTCTCCACCTCGTCGAACAGCACCACGCTGTAGGGCTGGCGGCGGACCTTCTCGGTGAGCTGCCCGGCCTCCTCGTAGCCGACGTATCCGGGGGGTGCGCCGACGAGCCGGGCGACCGTGTGCTTCTCCTGGAACTCGCTCATGTCGAAGCGGACCATGCGGTTCTCCTCGCCGAACAGCAGCTCGGCGAGGGTCTTGGCCAGCTCGGTCTTGCCGACGCCGGTGGGGCCGAGGAAGAGGAAGGAGCCCACGGGGCGGTCGGGGTCGCCCATGCCGGCCCGGTTGCGGCGCACGGCCCGCGAGACGGCGGTGACCGCCTCGTCCTGGCCGACGATCCGGGCGTGCATCTCCTCCTCCAGCCTGAGCAGCCGCTCCTTCTCCCCGGCGGTCAGCTGGGAGACCGGGATGCCGGTGCGGCGGGAGATCACGTCCGCGATGTCCTCGGCGGTGACCGAGACGACGCCCTCGCGGCGCTCCTCGATGCCGGCGAGTTCGCCCTCCGCCTCGGCGATCTCGTGCTTCAGCTCGCCCGCGCGGGCGTAGTCCTCGGCGGCGACGGCCTGCTCCTGCTCCCGGCGGAGCCGGGCGATGCGGTCCTCGCGGCTGACCACCTCGGTGGAGCGGCTCGCGCTGCGCAGCCGTACCCGGGCGCCCGCCTGGTCCATGACGTCGATCGCCTTGTCGGGCAGGAAGCGGTCGCTGACGTAGCGGTCGGACAGTTCCGCCGCCGCGGTCAGCGCGCCGTCGGCGAAGCGGACCTGGTGGTGCGCCTCGTAGGCGTCGCGCAGGCCCTCCAGGATCTGGACCGTCTCCTCGACCGACGGCTCGGGGACCATCACGGGCTGGAAGCGGCGTTCGAGGGCCGCGTCCTTCTCGACGTACTTGCGGTACTCGTCGATGGTCGTCGCGCCCACCACGTGCAGTTCACCGCGGGCGAGGGCGGGCTTGAGCATGTTGCCGGCGTCCATGGAGCCCTCGCCGGTGGCCCCGGCGCCGACGACGGTGTGCAGTTCGTCGATGAACAGGATGATGTCGCCGCGGGCCTGCTGGACGTCCTCGATGACCTTCTTGAGCCGCTCCTCGAACTGGCCCCGGTACTGTGCGCCCGCCACCATGCCGGACAGGTCGAGGGCGACCACCCTCTTGTCCTTCAGCGTGTTCGGGACCTCGCCGGCCACGATGCGCTGGGCCAGTCCCTCGACGATGGCGGTCTTGCCGACGCCGGGCTCGCCGATCAGCACGGGGTTGTTCTTGGAGCGCCGGGAGAGGATCTCGACGGTCTGCTCGATCTCCTCGGCGCGGCCGACGACGGGGTCGAGTTTCCCGGCCTTCGCCTCCTCGGTCAGGTCCCGTCCGTACTCGTCGAGCGTGGTGGCGGGCTTTCCGGCGCCGTCCCCCGCCGTGCCGCCCGAGCGGGCGGCCTGCTCGGTGAGCCCCTCCAGCTTGCCGATGTCCTGCCCCTCCGCGCCCAGCAGCCGGGCCGCGCCCGTGTCGCCGTCCGCGAGCAGCGCGCCGAGGATGTGCTCGGGGCCGATGTAGGAGACGCCGGACGCCCGGGAGCGGGCGTAGGCGGTGGCGAGGGTGCGTTTGGCTGCCGGGGTGAGGCCCGGCTCGGCGGACGGCTCGCCCGCCTCGCGGGGCAGGACCTCGGCGATCTGGCCCGCGAGCGCGTCGGGGTCGGCGCCCGCCCGGGCCAGCAGTCCCCGCGCGGGCTCGACCTTCGTGGCCGCCCACAGCAGGTGCTCGGTGTCCAGGTCGGAGGTGCCGTCCTCCAGCGCCCGCCGGGCCGCCAGGTTGAGGAGTTCCTGGGAGGACTCGGTCAGCATCCGGCCGATCGGCACCCGCTGCACCGCCGGGGGCGAGGACGCGGGCGAGGTGCCGAAGAACCGGTTGAACAGATCACTGAACGGATCGGACGCACCGAATCCGAACGACGACATCGACATGACAGCTCCTGGGGCGGTGGCGAGTCGGTTCCACCGAAACCCCATGTGGGTCCCTCCGCAAGCGGAGCGGCCGCCGAGCGGTGGGCGGGGACCCGTTGTCAGTGGTGGGCGGCATGATCGGGGCCATGACTACTCCTGCAGCAGTGATCGTCGACGCCGCCGCCTACGCCCGGGCGGTCGAGGACGCCGCGAGCGCGGCCGCCGCCTACTACGCGGGCGGCTCCTCGCCGATGGACGACGACGCCTACGACCGGCTGGCGAGAGGGATCGCCGCGTGGGAGGCCGAGCATCCCGACGAGGTGCTGCCCGACTCCCCCACCGGCAAGGTCGCGGGCGGCGCGGCCGAGGGGGACGTGCCGCACACGGTGCCGATGCTCAGCCTGGACAACGTGTTCTCGCCGGAGGAGTTCACCGCCTGGACGGCGTCCCTGGCCCGGCGCATCGGCCGCGAGGCCGCCCGGTTCGCCGTCGGCCCCAAGCTGGACGGTCTCGCGGTCGCCGCCCGCTACCACGAGGGCCGCCTGACCCGGCTGATCACCCGGGGCGACGGCACGGCCGGTGAGGACGTCTCACACGCCATCGGCACCGTGCAGGGGCTGCCCGAGACGCTGGCCGAGCCGGTGACCGTCGAGGTGCGCGGCGAGATCCTGATGACGACGGCCCAGTTCGAGCACGCCAACGAGGTGCGCGTCCGGCACGGTGGGCAGCCCTTCGCCAACCCGCGCAACGCGGCCGCGGGGACCCTGCGCGCCAAGGAGCGCGCCTATACGGTGCCGATGACGTTCTTCGGCTACGGCCTGCTGGCCCTGCCCGGCACCGGCACGGCGCTGGCCGAACGGCTCGACGAGTCGCCGTACAGCGAGCTGATGTCGACGGCGGCCGGGCTCGGCGTGCACACCAGCGCCGCCACCGCGGTACCGGACGTGGTCGTCGAGACGCCCGAGCAGGTGGTGCGAAGGGTCCAGGAGATCGCCGCGCTCCGCGCCGGGCTGCCGTTCGGCATCGACGGGATCGTGATCAAGGCGGACCTCGCCGCCGACCGGCGGGCCGCCGGGTCGGGCTCGCGGGCGCCGCGATGGGCCGTCGCGTACAAGCTCCCGGCCGTCGAGAAGATCACCCGGCTGCTCGCCGTGGAGTGGAACGTCGGCCGGACCGGCATCGTCGCCCCGCGCGGCGTCCTGGAGCCGGTGGTCATCGAGGGCTCCACGATCACCTACGCCACACTGCACAATCCGGCCGACATCACCCGGCGCGGCCTGCGGCTGGGCGACCACGTGATGGTGCACCGCGCCGGTGACGTCATCCCGCGCATCGAGGCTCCGGTGGCACATCTGCGGACGGGCGAGGAGCAGCCCATCGTGTTCCCCGAGGCGTGTCCGCGCTGCGGCTCGGACATCGACACGAGCGAGGAGCGGTGGCGGTGCGCGCAGGGCCGCAACTGCCACCTGGTCGCCTCCCTCGCCTACGCCGCCGGGCGCGACCAGCTCGACATCGAGGGCCTGGGCACCACCCGTGTGGTCCAGCTCGTCGAGGCGGGTCTCGTCGGTGACTTGGCCGACCTCTTCCTGCTCCGGCGCGAGCAGCTGCTGGCCCTGGAGCGGATGGGCGAGACCAGCACCGACAACCTGCTCGCCGCGCTCGCCCGGGCCAAGGAGCAGCCGCTGTCCCGGGTGCTGTGCGCGCTGGGCGTGCGCGGCACCGGCCGGTCCATGTCCCGGCGCATCGCCCGGTACTTCGCCACCATGGACGGCATACGCGCCGCCGACGCCGACGCCATGCAGCGGGTCGACGGCATCGGCGCGGAGAAGGCGCCCTCCGTCGTCGCGGAGATCGCCGAACTCGCCCCGCTCATCGACAAGCTCGCCGCCGCAGGTGTCAACATGACCGAGCCCGGCGCGACCCCGCCCCCGCCCGCCGACGCGGACGGCGAGGACGGCACGCCGGCCGAGGCACCTGGGGACGGCGGACCGCTGGCGGGCATGAAGGTGGTCGTCACCGGCGCGATGACCGGCCGTCTGGAAAGCCTCAGCCGCAACGAGATGAACGAACTCGTCGAGCGGGCCGGCGGACGCTCCTCCTCCAGCGTCTCCAAGAACACGACACTCGTCGTCGCGGGTGAGGGAGCGGGCTCGAAGCGGGCCAAGGCGGAGCAGCTCGGCGTCCGGCTGGCCACCCCCGAGGAGTTCGCCGCGCTCGTCGCCGACCTGCTCGGCTGAGGCCGACGGCGCGGGCGCCCAGGGGTGTTGGTGACACCCCCGGCCCGGGGGCCTGTCCCACTGATCTTCCTTCCGGGCGCTGGCAGGGTCGTCGGTGAACGGACGACACCGTCCGCCCGCCACCGTCGGGCGGCCACGAAGAGGGGGAAGACCCATGCACCGCAAGCGCCTCGCCGCCGCCGTCCTGCTCGCCGCCGCGCTCACCGGGGCCCTCGCGCCCGCGGCGGCGGCCCACCCGGGCCGCCCCGACCGCCCCGACGCGGTGCAGCGTCAACTGGACCTGCTCACCGCACGCGACGGCGTGCCGGGCGCGCTCGCGTACGACGGCCGCACGACCCGCACCTCCGGTGTCGCGGACCTGGACTCGGGCCGCCCGATGACCGACGAGCGGGGCCGGTTCCGGCTCGCCAGCGACACCAAGGCGTTCACCGCGACCGCGGTGATGCGGCTGGTCGCGGACGGCCGCCTGGGCCTGGACGACCGCGCGGGCGCCTACGTGCCCCAGCTGGCCGACAGCCCCATCACCGTACGGCAGTTGCTGAAGCAGACCAGCGGGCTGCCGGAGTACTCGGCGCTGGTGGACTGGACCCGGCCGGGGACGACCGAGGACTACCTGGCCCTCGCGCTCGACGCCGAGCCGGACTTCGAGCCCGGCACCGACTGGGGCTACTCCAACACCAACTACCTGGTCCTCGGCATGGTGATCGACGAGGTGTCCGGGGTCGGCTTCCGCACGTACGTGGAGCGCACCGTCCTGCGCCCGCTGCACCTGGACGACACCTACTGGCCCGCGCCCGGCGAGCTGGACCTTCGCGGCCCGCGCGCCCGGAACTACGGCGTGCACCCCGCGCACCCGCAGGACGGGCGGGTGGACGTGACCGAGCTGCCGGGTTACGAGTTCGGCGCGTCCGGCGGCCTCGTGTCCACCCCCGTCGACCTGAACGCCTTCTGGGACGGCCTGTTCGGCGGCCGGCTGCTGCCCGGCTGGGCGGTGCGCCTGATGACGCGGGACACCACCGACGTCGGCGGCCGCGACGTCTACCCGGCGGGCAGCCGCTACGGGTACGGCCTCGCGTCGATCCCGCTGAGCTGCGGCGGCGTCTACTGGGGCCACGGCGGGGACCTGCCCGGCGGTTCGGTGGGCGGCGGCCGGGCCACGGGCGGCCGGGGCACCGTGACCGTCTACACCACGACCTGGGCGGCCGAGGGCGACAGCCTGCGTCACCTCCAGGGCGCCGTGGACGCGGCCCTGTGCGCCAAGGGGCGCTGAAGGCCCTCCTCCGGCCGGGGCGATCGGGAGTGTACGTTCGTACACCTCGCCGGGTAGGCTCCCGCGCATGACTGTTGACGTACTGCGCCGGCCCGCCCTGGCCGATCGGCGGGCTCGGCTGGCCGTCGCCGTGCTGTTCTTCACCAACGGGGCCCTGTTCGCCAACCTGCTGCCGAGGTATCCGCAGATCAAGGCGGACCTCGGCATCGGGAACGCCGCCTACGGACTGGCCGTGGCGGCGTTCCCGGCGGGCGCCATCACCGCCGGGCTGGCGGCCGGGATCCTGGTGCGCCGCTTCGGTTCGGCGCGGGTGGCGGTCGGCGGCACGCTGCTGACCGGGGCGGGCATCCTCGCCGCCGGACTCGCGGACTCGGTCGTGGTGTTCGCGGGGGCGCTGTTCCTGGCCGGGGCGATGGACGCGTTCACCGATGTCGCGCAGAACGCCCACGGTCTGCGGGTGCAGCGCCGTTACGGACGCTCCATCATCAACTTCTTCCACGCCATCTGGTCCATCGGTGCGGTCACCGGCGGGTCCATGGCCGCTGCGGCGATCGCGCTCGGCGTCGCGCGCGGTCCGCACCTGCTCTTCTCCGCCGCGGTGTTCGCGGTCGCGGCGTGCGTCGCCCTGCGCTACTGCCTGCCGGGCCCGGAGACCGACACCGAACCGGCCGCGGAGACCGGCGCCGAGGACTCCGCGCCGTCACCGGTCCGGACCCGGGCGGCCGGCCTGCGCACCGGCTGGGTGCTGGCCGCCCTCGTCCTCATCGCCACGGCCGGCACCCTCGTCGAGGACGCGGGCATGTCCTGGGCCACCCTCTACCTCGCCGACTCGCTGCACGCGACGGCGGCGCTGGCCGCTTCCGGGTACGTCGCCCTGGTCGGCGCGCAGTTCGTCGGCCGGATCGTGGGCGACCGGCTCGTGGACCGCTTCGGCCAGCGCACGGTGGCCCGCTCCGGCGCCCTGATCGCCGCGGTCGGCATGGGCCTGGCGCTGGCCGTGCCGACGGTTCCGGGCACGGTGCTCGGCTTCGCCGCGGCCGGGTTCGGGGTGGCGACGCTGGTACCGGCGGCCATGCACGAGGCCGACGAACTCCCCGGTCTCAAGCCCGGGTCGGGGCTGACCCTGGTCTCCTGGCTGATGCGGCTCGGGTTCCTGCTCTCCCCGCCGGTGGTGGGGCTGGTCGCCGACGCGACGAGCCTGCGGGTGGGGCTGCTGGTGGTGCCGCTCGCGGGGCTCCTCGTCCTGCTGTGCGCCGGAGTGCTCCAGCCCCGCCGACGCTGAGCCGCGCCGCACGACACGAACCGGGGAGTGTACGTTCGTACGCTTCCAGGGGTACGATCGGCCGCATGCCGACGGACCACTTCGCGGGCGACTCCCGCACCAACCTCGAACGCATGCAGGCGGGCGACCTCTACATCGCCGACGACCCGGAGATCGCCCGCAGGCAGCAGCAGGCCGTGCGGCTGGCCGCCCGCTACCAGGCCGCCTACGCCGAGGACGCGGAGGCGGCGCGGCCCCTCCTGGCCGAACTGCTCGGCTCGCTGGGGGCCGAGGCGCATGTGCGTCCGCCGCTGTACGTCGACTACGGCAGCAACATCACCATCGGCGCGCGCACCTTCGTCAACTACAACCTGACGGCGCTGGACGTCGCGGCGATCACCATCGGCGAGGACTGCCAGATCGGGCCGAACGTCCAGCTGCTGACCCCGACGCACCCGCTGGAGCCGGGGCCCCGGCGGGACAAGCTGGAGGCCGCCCGCCCGATCGTCATCGGCGACAACGTCTGGCTGGGCGGCGGCGCGATCGTGCTGCCGGGCGTGACCATCGGGGACAACTCCGTCATCGGCGCCGGTGCGGTCGTCACCAAGGACGTGCCGGCGAACGTCGTGGCCGTCGGCAACCCTGCCCGGCCGGTGCGGAACGTGTAAGTCTGCTCCCATGGCAACCGGACACACGGACCCGCAGCGGCGGGAGCGCATCCTCGCGGCCACCCTCGACCTGATCGCCGAGGAGGGCATCGCCCGCGTCTCCCACCGGAGGATCGCGCAGCGCGCGGGGGTACCGCTCGGCTCGATGACGTACCACTTCAGCGGCATCGAGCAGCTGCTGCGGGAGGCGTTCGGCCGGTTCACCGACCACATCGTCGCGGTCTTCGACGAGCACCTCGGCGCCGCCGCCGACCGCGACGAGGCCTGCCAGGCGGTGGCCGACCTGGTGCACGAGCTGTCCGAGGACAGCCAGCGCGACCTGGTGCTCACCCAGGAGCTGTACACGCTCGCCGCGCGGCAGCCGGCCTACCGGGAGCTGACCCACGAGTGGATGCGCCGCAGCCGCGTCCACCTGGAGAAGCACTTCGACCCGGACACGGCCCGCCAGCTCGACGCCCTCATCGAGGGCCTGACGCTGCACCGTGCCCTGGCCAGGGAGCCGCACGGGCGCGCCCTCACCCTGGAGGCCATCGCCCGGGTCACCACCACCGACCGGCGCGCGCCCGAGGCGAGCGACACCCCCTAGCGGCCCGTGCGGCGCGGGCCTGACCCCCGCGCCGCACGGGCGTCCCCGTCAGCAGACGCCGTCGCCCGGCTTGGGGTTGCCCAGGCCGAACAGCGGTCGCAGCCTGAGGCCCACCCAGGTGCCGGCCAGCGCGCAGGCGCCCCACAGCCAGCCGCTGAGGCTGCCCGAGGCGATGCCCGCCAGGTAGGCGCCGATGTTGCAGCCGCCGGCCAGCCGGGCGCCGACGCCCATCAGCACCCCGCCGAGCACGGCCGCGACGGCGGTGCGCCAGGGGATGCCCCGGTGCAGTGCCCAGGTGCCGCCGAGCGAGGCGGCGACGGCGGCGCCGATCATGATGCCGATGTCGGTGAGGCTGGTCTTGTCGGCGAGCACCGGACCGGCCAGCATCTCGGCGTTGCCGGGCCGCTGCCACCAGGTCCAGTTCTCCGGGTGGCCGCCGAGCGCGCCGACCAGTTCCGAGCCCCACAGGCTGAACGCGCTGGTGACGCCCCAGGCACCGCCGGAGACCAGCAGGACGCCCGCGCCCAGCACGGCCAGCGCGAGGGCGCCGGCGGCCAGCGGCCAGGAGCCGCGGACGGCACGGACTGCGGCCCGGCGCGCCGAGGGCACGGCGCCCAGCGGCGGCGGGTTGCGGCGGGCCTGGATCCACCGGCTGACCAGCACCACGAGCAGCAGTGCGGCGATGGTCACGGCCCAGGAGCCGAACCAGCCGATGTGCTCGGACAGCACGACGGGCTCCCAGGCGGGCAGGTCCTTCCACAGGTCGAACTGCCAGGCGGCCAGCGTGGCGCCCGCCACGAAGCCGCCCAGGGTCAGCACGATCGACGTCTGTCCCGAGCCGACCGCGAAGAGGGTGCCCGAGGCGCAGGCGCCGCCGAGCTGCATGCCGATCGCGAAGAGCGCCGAACCGGCGAACAGGCCGACGCCGATCGGCCCGGCGGACGGTGCGGGCTGGGAGCCGAACAGTCCGGTCCCGGTGCCGATGACGAGGGCGAACAGGGTGGCCGTGGTGCCCAGCAGCAGGGCGTGTGCCCGCAGCCCGGTGCCGTTGCCGACGGCGACGAGCTGGCGCCAGGCGGAGGTGAAGCCGAACCGGGAGTGGAAGAGGGCGACGCCGAGGCCGAGGCCGAGCAGGAGCAGCACGCCCGGCTTGGCACCGTGCGCGGACCAGACGTACGCGGTCAGGGCGGCGGCGAGCAGCGCGGACACGGCGAGCGGGGTCCGCCGTACCGGCGGCAGGGGCGGGGCCTCGGGCCGGGCCGA
>NZ_JAIOJZ010000019.1 GCF_020404845.1 Streptomyces hyderabadensis
GCAGGCCCAGAGCCGCCAGCTCGGCCTCGACGGCCGGAGCGAGTCCGCTGCGCGGTGCGCCCGGGGCCGGGCGGCCGCCGCGGGTGCCGACGAGGACCTGCTCCATCGCCCTGGCGACGGCCCGCCCCCTGCCGTACAACTCGCCCTGCGCGAGTACCGTTTGCACCGCCTCGACCAACTCCCCCCGGCCGGCCGCCGGCAGCCCGCGCAGCCGCGCCAGGTCCGAGGCCAACCGCACGATCTCGCGCGCGTCGGCGGGCCCGGACGGATGCCCGAGGCCGCGCAGCGCCGCACACACCCGCACGGCGGTCTGTGTCAGTGCCTCCGCCAGCGCGCCCGGATCACCGGCCGCCCGCACCACCAGGTGCTGCCACTCGGGGTCCCGGATGCCCGCCGGATAGCCGGACCGCTCGTCCAGGAGGGCGTACGTGTACGGGATGAGGGAGGTCACCCATTCGGACTGGCCGGCAGAGCCGGTGGAGTCGTCGGCACGGCCGGTGGCGGCGCCGGAGCCGTCCCGCTCGGGTTCGCCCGGGCCGGCCGGGGAGACCAGTGCCGGAGCGTGGAAGGCGCCCACGACCAGGGCGGCCCGTGCACCCTCCGCGGTGGCGGCGGCCAGCCGGGAGCGCATCCACGCCTCACGCCGCAGGTCGAGTGCGGGTACGCCGCCGGAGGCGACGGCCTCCTCGCGCAGGGCCCAGCCGGTCAGCAGCGCGGCGCGGCGCAACGACTCCGGTTCCGACCCCGGGGCCGTGGCCTCGACGAGGCGGTCCCACAGGTCCTCACCGGGGCGGCCGGTGAGCCGTGCCCGCAGAGCCGTACCGAGCCGGGAACGGTCCGAACGGTCCGGCTCCGCCGCGGCGGGCGCTCCCGGGCGCCTCCCCGCCCGCCACGCACGGTCGGCCAACGGCAGGTCGCAGGCGACGACCGGAACGCCCCGCCGGGTGGCCCAGCGCAGGGCGGCCAACTCCGGGGAGAAGTCGGCGAACGGATAGAAGGCCGGCCCCGCGCCCTCCGCCCGCCCGGCCGCGGCCAGCGCGACCGGCGCCCGTGTCTCCTCGTGCCCCAGCCAGTGAAGCCACTCCTGCATCTCGGCGGGCAGCTCGACGAGCAGGACGTCCGGCGCGGCCCGGTCGAGCAGCGCGGGCACGGCCGCGGCCAGGGACGGCGCGTGATGCCGCACCCCGATGAGGAACGGCGCCCCCGGACCGGTGAGCGCCGCGACCGCCTCGTCCGGGGACAGCGGAGAGGAAGCGGAGGAGAGGGCGCCGGAGGAGGGGACGTCGGAGGAGAAGACGCCTGAGGAGAAGGCGTCGGAGGACGGGGAGCCGGGGGAGACGGAGCCGGAGGCGACGGAGCCGGGGGAGGACGGGGAGCGGGACACCGTGGTCAGCCCTCCAGGACCGTGCGCAGGTCCCACAGGGTGCGCCAGGTGGCGGAGCCCTGCTCGGCGCGCCGCCGCACCGGACCGTCCCAGTACCCGCGCAGTCGCGCCGCGTCGGCGGGGTCGTCCTTGCGGACCACGCCGAGGAGATGACCCGGCAGCAGGCCCAGCACGTCGCGGTCCCCGGGGAAGTACGCCGCGGCCAGCCCCAGGGCGCCCGCGACCGACACGGCCTCCGCGGTGCTCATGACGGTGGAGGGCCGCTCGACCTCCCAGCCCTCCGCCGACCGGCCCTCGCGCAGGTCGCGGAAGGCGACGACCAGTGCCTCCAGGACCGCCTCGTCCACCTTGAAGGGCGCGCCGGCCCGTTCGACCGAGGCCCGTGCCTGGCTGCGGACCAGGGCGGTCTCGGCGTCGAGGTCGGGGATGGGACCGACGGTCTCGAAGTTGAACCGGCGCTTGAGCGCGGCGGACATCTCGGACACGCCCTTGTCGCGCAGATTGGCGGTGGCGATGAGGTTGAAGCCGGGGGCGGCATGCGCCAGGGCGTCCTCGGTGCCCGAGAGTTCGGGAACGGCGATGCGCCGCTCGGAGAGCAGGGAGACCAGGGCGTCCTGCACCTCCGGCAGACAGCGGGTCACCTCCTCGACGCGGGCGACACCTCCCCGGGTCATCGCGGTCAGCACCGGGGAGGGCACGAGCGCGCTCCGGCTGGGCCCCTGGGCGAGCAGCAGGGCGTAGTTCCAGCCGTACTT
This sequence comes from Streptomyces hyderabadensis, assembly GCF_020404845.1. Lineage (GTDB taxonomy): Bacteria > Actinomycetota > Actinomycetes > Streptomycetales > Streptomycetaceae > Streptomyces > Streptomyces hyderabadensis. Next base: position 2,140 of record NZ_JAIOJZ010000019.1, read on the forward strand.
GAGCTGGTCCTCGGTCGTGCCCGCCGTGCCCTGCACCACCAGGCCGCTGGTGCCGCACACGGCCGCCGACAGCAACTCGGACAGCAGGGACTTGGCGGTGCCGGGCTCACCGACGAGCAGCAGTCCGCGCTCCCCGGCGAGCGTGACGACGCACCGCTCGACCAGTGCCCGGTCGCCCACGAACTTGCCCTCCACCACCAGTCGGCGCGGCACGCCCTCGGGTGCCTCGGTGCCCTCGGGCAGCCGCAGCGCGCTGCCGTCGCTGCCCATGACGAAGGTGACCACGGCGCGCGGCGTGAGCCGCCAGGCGGGCGGGCGCGGACCGTCGTCGTAGGCGGCGAGGAAGGCCAGTTCGGAGGCGTACCGGTCCTCGGGCGGCACGATCTGACGGGCGGTGTCGGGGGAGACGGTGGTGGTCATCGACGGATCTTCCGGTGGGAGCGGGCAACGGTCACTGGGCCTTCGTGCGGGGTCATCGGCGACGCCCCCTGCGCATGGCGCGGGTGGTGATTTCCTCGTAGGCGGGCGCGTCCTGGGCGAGGACCCGCTCCCAGGCGCGGGCGAACAGCTCGGGCACCGGGATCTGCGGAACGGCCCGGGACCCCGCGCCGACCGGGTAGAGGCCCTCCTTCCACGTCTCCACCGGCAGGGCCGGCGACTTGAGGTCGCGCCAGCCGCACGGCAGGAAGAGGGAACGGCCGGCCCGCGGCCGCTTGGCCTCGACGACCAGGTCCGTGGCGGCGAGTTCGGCCCGGGCCTTCTTCAGCCGGGCGGGACGCCAGCCGGTCCAGCGGGCGCAGTTGCGGTCGGTCGGGTCGGGCAGGGCGAGCAGCTGCAGGTAGAGCGCCGCCGCGTCCTCGCCCAGGCCGTGGGCCGTCGCCACCTCGGTGACCAGTGCCGGAACACTGACCGTGGGGTCCTGTGCGGCTCCGGCGGGCCCTTCGGGGTCCAGACCGGCGTCGAGGGCCCGCGCGAGTTCGTCGCCCAGGATGGTGCGCAGGGCCCGCAGCCCGCTGCCGCGCGCGTCACCCACCAGCCCTTCGAGCAGGCCGAACACGGCGTCGTCCGGTCCGGTGAGACCGGCGGGCCGCACCAGCACGGTCTCCCGGTCGCCGTGCCAGGGGCGCAGGACGAGCGCCTCACCGATCCGGGTCGAGCCGTCCTCGTCGGCGCCGCCGGCCGCGGGAAGCCCGTACGCCTTGCGGAGCTCGGCGGCGGTGGTGCCACCCTTCTCCGTCCACTCCACCCCCAGGTCGAGCAGCAGCCCCGGGTCGGCCAGACGGCGGCGCAGCGCGGTCAGACCGTCCGGCAGGGCCGCGCGCAGGGGGTGCCCGTGGGGGAGGGCGTAGGCCAGCGAGGCCAGGGTGTCGACGGCGCCGGTCAGCGTGTGGCGGTGCGGTATCGCGGCCGGGTCGTCCGCGACCAGCCGGCCGTTCTCGTCGGGTCGTTGGACCGTGGTGCGGCTGAGGCAAGGGGTGCGCGCCGGGTTGAGCACCGTCTCGGCGGATCCGACCGGCAGGCCGTCCAGCGCGACGGCCAGTTCCTCGGGCAGGCGGACCAGGGCACCCAGGCGGTCGGTCCAGACCCGGCCCAGGGCACCCGTGTCCGGCCCCGTCGTCCACAGCTCGGCGGGGTCGTCGGGCAGCAGGGCGGCGAGGAGCGCCGCCCGGTCCGCGGGAGGCAGCGAGTTCAGCATGCGGTTGCCCGCGTCGAGCTGACGGGGCTTGAGCCCGGCCGTGGCGAGTGCGTCGGCGTCGAGGCTCTCCGGTTGCCCGGCCAGGAGCACGGTGGCCTGGAGCGGTCCGACGCCCCCGCGGGTGGCCGCGGCGAGGGCGGCGGGCGCCTCGGTCCGCCAGGGCGCGGCTCCCTTGTCCCGGACCAGCCGGGTGACCGCGGCGAGTGCGTCGGCGGGGAGCGCCGGGGCGTGCCGGGTCTCCCGCTCCAGCGTGAAGTGCGCGACGGCGCCGAAGACGCCCGCCGGATCGTGGTCGAGAGCGAGCCAGTTGACGCGGTCCCGGGCGACGTCGACGTTCTGGCAGCCGAGGACGACGACGGTGCGGCCGTCCCGGCGCAGCACCTGCCCCGCACGCTCCTGCTGCCGGTGCCTGTCGTGCGGCTCGCCCAGGACAATCTCCCGCAGGCCCGCGCCGGGAGTGGCGAGCGGCCCTTCGGCGAGCGCCTCGAACAGCAGGAGCAGCGCCTCCCGTTCGGCCGCCGGCAGGGTGGGCACGGTGGCCCGGTAGGCCAGCGGCCGCAGCACGCCCAGCAGATCGGGCCAGGTCATGCCGAGGCGGGGGACGGTGTACTCGTCGCTGTGCCACCCGTCGCCGAGCGCGGACCGCCGGGTGCGGTCGGACAGGGGCGCGCCGTCGGCGGGCTTGCCCGAGAGCACCTGGTTCACGGCGCGGATCTGCCGGAGCGCGGTCCACTGGCCCTCGCCGCCCCACGACCCCCACATCCGGGACAGGCCGTCGGCGGCCGCGCGCAGGGTGCGGTCGTCGCCGTGCCGGGGCCGGTAGTCCGCGAACATCCCCTCGGTCCGCTTCCGTTCCGGCTTCGGCTGCTCCACGGGCGGCTCGACGAAGCGGGTCACCGCATCCACGATCCGGACCGTGCTGCGGACCAGAGCCGCCACACCCACGAGGAGCCGCTCGTCGGTGAGCCCGGGAAGCGCACCGGCCACGGCCCGCCGGACCACATCCTCGGCGGACGGCACCACGGGACTGTTCCCGGCGGCCGGGGCCGCGTCGGCCGCCGCGGGCTGCGCGCCGCCGTCACCGGCCGCTCCGTCAGCCGCCTTGGCCGCGTTCACCTGCGCCTGGCGCTCGGCCAGCGCCCGCGCCGCCTCGCGCAGCAGGTCGGCCGCCGCCTCGTCGGTGAAGGCGCGCAGGACGGCCGAGGCACCCTCGTCCCGGGGCCGCAGCGCGTGCCAGAACGAGACCGGCGGGAGGAACGGCGTGCCCGCGGCGAACTCGCCGCCCCGCTCGTTGGGTGTCACGCGGCCGAGTACGCCCGCGTCACTGCAGTCGTCCGGCGCGAACAGGGCGATCTGGCGCCGCGTGCGGGCCACGACGGGCGCCGCGCCACCGGGCAGGCGCAGCGCACCGAGCGGGGTGAGGCGTTCGCCGTGCCGGGGGGTCCGCAGCGTGACGGTCCGGCCGTCGGGCGTGCCCGCCGTGGTCAGCGCCTCTCCCGCCGCATCCTCGGCGCGCACCCAGCGTCCCAGCACCGTGCCGTCGGTGCCGAACGGGCTCCGCTCCAGGCCCGGTTGCAGCGGCAGCAGCTCGCACCGGTCCTGCAACAGCGTGGTGTCGTCGGCGATGCCGGAACGGAGGAAGGCGGGCAGGGAGGCGCGACTGTGCGAGCCCGTCGCGGGGTCGTACTCCAGCCACACGTGCCGCCGCCCCTGCCGGCCCTGCCGCCAGTACGACGTGCCGTCGCCGATGACGGGCCTGCTCGCGGGCAGGACGGTGTCGCCGGCGTGCAGCGTGCGCCCGCCGGTGGCCCGGCCGCCGCCGGGCAGCGGGATCGAGGGGGCGACGTCGTCGTTGCGCCACCAGTGGGAGATCTGCTCGCCGGTGAGGGTGAGGACCTCGGACGGCCGGGTGGACCAGTAACCGCGCTGCTTGCCGTCCTGCCACCACACCACGAGCAGTTCCCCGTCGGCGTAGCGGAACTGGGGGCGCTGCCAGCGGTCCAGGTCGGCCGGCAGCAGGTCGTGTTCGAGCAGGATCGAGTCCGGACCGACGACGACCGCCTTGTGCCCGCGGCTGAGGATCAGGCAGGGCCAGGCCTCGTTCACGATCAGCGCGGTGTCGCGGTCCCTGGCCGCCCCGGCCGCGCTCCCGTTGCCCTTGCGGGCCCGGGTCTCGGCATCGAGCAGCCGCAGGGCTTCGTCGAGGGCGGGCCAGCCCAGTTCGTCGATGATGCCGGCCCGCAGGGTGCGCCCGAGCAGTGGAGCCGCCTGGTACCCGCCGGCGCGGGCGACGGCCTCGGGATTGACCCGGGGAGCAACCGAACGGAAGGGGCTCAGCCGGTTCAGCGCCTCGTGGGCCCCGGGCAGTCCCACCGCGCGGGAGAGTTCACCGACGGCGCCGTCCAGCCACTCGCGCAGCACCCCGCGGAGCACCCGGTGCTCGGCGAGATGGTCCAGGACCCGGCTCGACCGCCGCTCGTGCCCCGCGGCACCGACCGCACGCAGCAACAGGGGGCGCAGTCGCGGGTCCGCCGCCACGGCGGCCAGGTCACGACGTTCCGGCCGGGTGTCGTGCACCCAGCGGTCCAGGTCGAGGCGGACCTCGGCGTCGGGAGCGGGCAGCGCGAGAGGGACGTCCTCCGCCGCGCACAGGTCGAGCAGCGAGATGTCGACGCCCATGTGCCGGCGGCCGGCGAACAGGTCGACGGCCCGTCCGTCGGCGCGCAGCCGTGGCGCCATCCGGGCGACGAGGCGGAGCGTGGCGGGGGAGCTGTCGCACCCCGTGGCGCCGCGCTTGCGGTGGGCGGCCCAACGGCTCAGCCAGTCCGCCGCGTCGGCCCCGGCCCTGCCCCCGGTCGCGGGATCGCGCCCGGCGGCCGTCCCGCCGTCCTCGCCGGTCAGCAGCCGGTCGGCACCGCACTCGGTCAGCAGCTCCAGCCAGAACTCGTCGCTCCTGGCGTCGTGGTCCAGGCCGGCCGGCATGATCTCCAGCAGCCGTTCACGGACCGCGGGCCGCCGGTCGGCGAGGACGCTCAACGTCGCCCGGTAGGCGGTCCAGAAGGAGGCCGGCGCCCGGACGGCGGCGGGCGAGGCGACCAGGTCGGCGACCAGGTCGCACTCCGCCTCCACCCTGGGCAGCCCGGCCGCCTTGATCAGCACGCGCGCGTCCTGCGGCAACGACGCGTACGGCGGCATGCCGGCCGCACAACGCTCCACGGCCAGCTGACGGAACTGCGCCCAGGCCTCGGCGGCGTCCAACCGGGCGGCGAGATCCTTCACATGCTGCTTCAGGGCCTTGACCGTCAGTGCCCCGGCGAAGGCGAACTCCAGGAACACGGCGCGCTGCCGCTGCTCGTCGACGGCGAGCGCGTGCACCCGCTCCGCCTCGCGGGCCTTGCCGAAGAAGGCGGCGGCGTAGGTGGTGTTGTCGAACTGGAGGAAGATCCGCGCCGCCTGCTCGTAGAAGGTCGGCAGGAAGTGCGGCACGGCCCGGCCGAGCCGGTCGCCGAGCTTCTCGAAGCCCTCCTTGGCGGTGCCGGGACGGGACTTGGCCTGGCGCGCGAGCCGCTCCACGTCCTTGACCAGGGCCAGTGCGTGGTGCCCGTTGGCCGGGTCGTTGACCAGGGCCCAGGCGGGGAATCCGAGGGTCTCCCGCCTGACCTGTCCGACTTCCGGGGTCTGCGGGTCCCGCACGAGTCCGAGGAAGTCCAGGGCGAGGTCCTCGGCCGCCCCGAGGGTGCCGGGCACCAGCCGGACGACGCTGCGCCCGCCCAGCGCGGCATGGGTGTACGTCCGGACGGTGAGGGTGTCGGCGTCCTCCCGGGCGCTGCTGCCCGGCGGCAGCAGCGCCCCGGCTTCGAGCAGGGCGGATGCGGTGGCGTCGTCGGGACCTGCGGCCTCGTGGGCGCCCGTGGCGCCGTGCGGCGCGGTGGTGGTGTCCATGGTGCTCACGCGGCCCGCTCCTCGTCCTCGATGTCGCGACCGGCGTACAGCGCGGCAGCCATGCGCATGCCCTCCGACCAGGCCACCGGACCGACCTGGCCCAGCTTCAGCACCTGACCGGCGGCGTCGGTCCACATCAGGGGACCGGTCTCCGTCTCCTCGTAGCCGTCCCAGTCGCCGACCCAGACGCGGGCCTCCACGCCCCGGCCGTCCTCCCAGGCGGAGCAGACCGCGTATCCGCCGCGCACCCGGTGCCCGAGCTGGGTGACCCGGCCGTGCAGGAAGCGCAGCTCCTTGAAGGCGCCGCCCGCGTACTCCTCGACCGAGGCGGCCTCGGCGTCCAGTGCGGCGGGGCGGTGCCACACCTCGCGGAAGAGCTGCTGGGCCCGCTGCTCGACCCCGAGTTCCACGGCGAACTCCCGCAGCTCCTCCAGGTCTTCGAGGAGCACGGGATGCGGCAGCCGGACGAGCTCGGGGGCGATGCGCACCGTGTCGCCGTCGAGGTCGACGAGGCCGAGACCGCGCTCGGGGTCGGCGTCCCGCAGGAAGCCCGCGACCTCGCCGTCGGCCCCGGTGACCACGAGGTCGCGCAGGGCCGACCGCCAGGCCGGGTCGGGCCACACCCGGGTGAGTACGGCAAGGGGAACGGGCAGCGACCGCACCATCCAGCGCTCCACGTCGCTCAGGCACTGGCGTTCGTGCCGCTCCAGCCACTCGACGAGCTGTCGCAGTCCGACCACCGCGGGATCGTCCGCGAGCTTGGCCGGCACCGACTTCAGCCGCCGTCCGGCGGCGTTGCGGCACACCACCTTCCCGTCGTCCAGGGCGACCTCGTAGTCCCCGGCCGTCACCCACCCCATGAGTGCCTCCCCGCACCGCAGTGATCAAGTGCTGACGACTGTAGGCGAGCCCACTGACAACGCCGTCGGGGCGGGGGACGCGGGGCGGGGGAGGGGCCGCGGGCCGGGCGGCCGGAGCGCGGTCAGTCGTCCAGGCGGACCGGCATCAGCAGCGAGAAGGTCCCCTCGTCGTCCGCCCGGCGGATCGCCAGCGGCGCGGTGGCGGCGGGCCCGAACTCCAGGACGAGCCGGTCCCGGTCCGCCGCGGCGAGCGCCTCCAGCAGGAACTCCCGGTCGACACCGACGTGGTGCCCGGCCCCCGCCACGTCCCCGGGCCCGTCGGCGTCCCCGGCCCCGTCCGCGTCGATGTCCGGGGCGTCGCCCCCGCAGACGATCACTGTTCCGTCGTCCGCCGTCGCCAGTACGCTGACGTCCCGCGCGGACCGGCCGGGCTCGGGCTCCTCGGCCACGCGGACGGGACCGTTCCGCAACGCCTGCCGGAGCGCCGGCACCTCCACGACGACCCGCCGCCCGGACGGCAGCCGGACGAGCCGGCGGTAGTCGGGGAAGTCGTGGGCCAGGCGCGGCCCCGACGCCTGCCGCCCACCGGCCTCCAGCGTCACCTGGTCGCCCTCCACGGTGAAGCGGGCGGACTCGTCGCCGCCCAGCAGCGCGCGCATCGCGTCCACGAGCGGCGCGGGGACGAGGATCTGTTCGCGCGATCCCCCGTGTGCCACGGCCTCCAGGCGCGCGACGGCCATCCGGTACCGGTCGGTGGCCACGACGTGCAGCGCGTCACCTCCGACGTCGAACAGGACCCCGCCGAGCATCGGCAGCTCGGGGTCCCGGCCGACGGCGAACCGGACCGCGTCGAGCGCGGCCGCCAGTGCGGGAGCGGGGAGGGACAGGCGGACGGTGCCGGTGACGGGCGATGCGGTCATGGGGTTCTCCCGGTGATCGAGTAGTGCTCGGAGCGTGGAGAACTCCCCGCGGGCCTCGGCCAGCCCCCGTTCGAGTCGGCGCAGGTGCGCCTGGAGAAGCGTGCGCACCAGGTCCGTGTCCGTGCCGGACCAGCCGGCCAGTACCAGCCGGATGTCCGCCAACGGCATGCCCGCCCGCCGCAGCCGGGCCAGCAGCCTGGCCTCGTCGAGCTGCTCGGGGGCGTACCAGCGGTAGCCGCTGGCCGGATCGACCCGGGCGGGGACCAGTACACCGGCACGGTCGTAGAACCGCAGGGCGCTCACGCCCAGTCCGCTGGCGCGGGCCATCTCCCCGATGCTGCGCATCTCACTCTCCACATCCCGGACTCTGATCCCTCGACCAGGTCGAGGGTCAAGCACGGGACGTCGCCCGCGGCAGCCGTTCGGCCGGCCGCCAGGCACGGCAGGCCCGTCTGTCATTCTTGCGCCGTGCACCAGCCCAGCGCCGTCACCCCGGACGCCCCGACGCCGATACGGCTGCCGCTCCTCACCCAGGAGTGGCTCGACCTCGCCTTCGTCCACTGGGCCGTGGACCCCGCCGCCGTGGCGGGGCTGATGCCGCGCGGGACCGTGCCCGACACGCACGACGGACTCACCTACGTCGGGCTCGTCGCCTTCCGCATGCACCGGGTCGGATGGTTCCGGCTGCCCGGGATCCCGTACTTCGGCTCGTTCCCGGAGACCAACGTGCGGCTCTACAGCGTGGACGCGCACGGGCGGCGCGGCGTGGTCTTCCGGTCGATGGATGCCTCGCGGCTGGTACCGGTGCTGCTGGGCCGGATCGGCTTCCGGCTGCCCTACCTGTGGTCCCGCATGTCCGTCCGCTCCGTGGGCGACATCGTGACCTACACCAGTTCACGCCGCTGGCCGGGGCCGCGCGGCGCCCGCAGCCGCATCACCCTGCGGACCGGCGAACGCATCCACGAGCCCACGCCCCTGGAGCACTTCCTCACCGCCCGCTGGGGCATGCACAACATGTTCTTCGGCGGTGCCGCCTACCTGCCCAACCACCACCCCCGCTGGCCCCTGCACCGCGCCCGGCTCCTCGCCTGCGACGAGGACCTGATCGCGAGCGCCGGGATACCGGCCCCGACGGCCGCACCGGTCAGCGTCCTCTACTCGCCCGGCGTCCCGGTCCGCCTCGGCCGCCCCGCCCGGCCGGTCCCGACCGTGACTCTCGCCCCTTGACGTCAGGCAGGGTGCCCCGGCTCGGTCCGGACTGCCCGGGAGGCTGTGGTCCGGCTTCGGGACGGTCCGCTGACGGCGCCCGGGACGCTGGCAACAGTCAGGATTTTTCGAGCAGTTGCATGCATCTGGATCGCTGAGCTGAACCGATTTCAGCGTACAGTGCGGGAACGAGCATCGTCGTGCCGAAGATCCCTCACGTACCCGGCCGTGCCGCCGAGGCAGACGCCCGGCGGCCTGGGCCGCTCCAGGACACCCAGAGGAGACCCGCATGCCGCTTCCCCCGCTGACGCGACCCGCCACCGGCCTGCCCGCCGGAGAAGCAAGCCGCCAGGCACACCAGCTGATACTCGCCGGACACGGCTCCGACGGGCAGCGTCGGCTGGCCGCAGGGCGGGTCCTGGTCGTCGGCGCCGACGAGATCGGCGCCCCGCTCATCGCTCACCTCGCCGACTCCGGCGTGGGGATGATCGGTGTCGCGGACGGCTCGCCCATGGACCCGTGGGACCGCTACCTCGGACTGCCGGACGCGGAACCCGCGGACCGGGCCACGGCCTGGGCCCGCGCGCTCGGGCGCACCCATCCCGTGGTGCGCGCCGTGGCGGAGAGCTGGTTCGAGCTGCCCCGCGCGCGCGAACTGGTCCGGGACTACGACCTCGTGGTCTGCGCGGGGGAGGACCCGGCCCGCTGCCAACTGGTCGACGACGTCTGCGCCGAGGCGGGCATCCCCTTCGTGTGGGGCTCCATGGGGGCCACCGGAGGGCGCGTCTCGGTCTTCTGGGACCGGCACGGCCCGGGCCTGAGGGATCTGTTCCCGAAGCCCCCCGCCCCCTACTTCCGGGGCGTCTCCGGTGCGCTGAAGGTGGTCGGCGCCTGGCTGGGGGTGGCCCTGGCCACCGAGGTGGTCAAGCTGCTCACCGGTCAGGGCGAGCCGCTGGTCGGCCGGGTGATGGAGTACGACGCCATGGCCGGCACGTGCGCGACCGTGCCGCTGCGCCCGCACGAGCGTGCCGCGCGCCCGGCCGAACCCGTCGCCGCCGAGCCCTTCTTCGGGCTGCTCTCCCCCGAGGCGACCGAGGCCGCGCGCGGGTCCACCATCTCCGCCGAGCAGCTCAAGGAACTCCTCGATGCGGACGAGCCGGTCCACCTGGTCGACGTTCGCGAGCCGGACGAGTACGCCTTCGCCCGCCTGCCGGGCTCGGTGCTCGTCCCGCAGGGTGAGTTCCTCAACGGCGACGCCGCCGCGCGGCTGCCCACGGACCGCAGGACCGTGCTGCTGTGCCGGGCCGGCATCCGCTCGGCGGAGGTCCTCGCGGTGGTCAAGCGCAGCGGTCACCCCGACGCGGTCCACCTGGGCGGGGGCATCCTGGCCTGGGCGGAGCGCATCGACCCGGAGATGCCCACCTACTGAGGTTTCCTGCCAAGGCCGCGCCCGAGTGAGCGCGTGACCCGGCAGTCCACGGTGCTCGTGACGCAGTCGTAATCTTGCAATGTTGGGTCAAAATCTTGCGTAGCTCTGTTCTGCGTCCTAATGTGACGCTCCGATCAGGGCAGTGCCCTGGGTGCCACCTCGGAGGAGCCGTAATGAAGCACCGCAACCTCGCGATCTTTCTGATCTCTTCAGGTCTTGTCCTGTCCGCCACGGCTTGCGGTGGTGACTCGGACGCCGACGCCGACGGGGATGTCACGATCACCGTGGCGTGCCAGCCGGCGAAGACCGCACCCAAGCAGCGCCAGGCCTGGGACGACGACGTCAAGACCTTCGAGAAGGCGCACCCGGGCGTCAAGGTCAAGAGCACGGACCAGCAGCCGTGCTTCGACCCGAAGACCTTCGCCGCCAAGCTGGCCGGCGGCCAGATGGAGACGGTCTTCATGGCCCCTGTCACCAACTACGCCGATGTCATAGCCAAGGGACAGGCGAAGGACATCACCGCGTCCACGGATCTGGTGAAGAACTTCGGAGACATCCGGCAGGACGTCCGGGACATGCTCACCAAGGACGGCAAGGTCTACGGCATCCCCAACGTCAGCTACACCGTCGGGCTGGTCTACAACCGCGCGCTCTTCGAGGAGGCCGGCCTCGACCCCAACTCCCCGCCGAAGACCTGGGACGAGGTCCGCGAGGCGGCCAAGAAGATCGCGGATCTCGGTGACAACTACGTCGGATACGGCGAGTACGGCGGCGGCAACGTCGGCGGCTGGCACTTCGCGCAGTCCATCTTCAGCCGCGGCGGCGAGATGGTCGTGGACGGCAAGGCGGCCTTCAACAGCCCGGAGGGCAAGGCGGTTCTGCAGACGCTGCACGACATGCGCTGGGAGGACGACAGCGTCGGCTCGAAGCTGCTGATCGGCTGGGAGGCGCTGATGCAGCAGATGGCGGCCGGCAAGACGGGCATGATGCTCGGCGCCCCGGACGTCGTCACCGACATGGTGCAGAAGTTCCAGGGCGACAAGGCGGACTACGGCATCGCCCCCATCCCCGAGGGCAAGGCGTCGCTCACCGGTGGCGAGGCCTACATGATCAACCCGAAGGCGAGCGCCGCCGAGACCAAGGCCGGCCTGGAGTGGATCGACTTCCAGTTCAACACCCCGGGCAAGGGCCGTCACGACTACGCGCGCGGCAAGGCCAACGGTGAGGCCGTTGGCGTTCCGAACAACGACTACATGGGTGACTCGCCCACGGGCCAGAAGCTCGCCGAACTCCGCGAGAAGGACGCGGTCCTGCCGGTCGAGTACTACCAGCCCTACGTCGAGGGATCGAAGAGCGTCGAGCTGAAGCTCGAGCCGCCGATGGCGCAGGAGCTCTACGCGGTGCTGGACGTGGCCATGTCCGCGGTCCTGACCCGCGAGGACGCCGACATCGACAAGCTGCTCGCCGACGCCGAGGGCAAGGCGAACGCGATCCTGGCGAAGAGCTGACCGATGCGGACGACGGGTGCCGCATCCGCTCCCGAACGGAGTGCGGCACCCCGGCCCGCGGCGCGGAACGGGAGAACATCATGGACACAACCACCGTGCAGGCGAAACGGCCCCCGAGGCCGCAGCGCCGGCCACCCTCACGTCCTTCGAGCCGGAGAAGGACTCTTCGCACCAACATCACCGCCTACGGTTTCCTGTGTGCGGCCCTGTTCTGCTTCGCGCTGTTCGCCTGGTGGCCGATCGTCCGCCAGGTCGTGCTCAGCTTCCAGGAGAACAACCTGGTCGACGAGCCGAAGTGGGTGGGTCTGGACAACTTCCGCACGGTGGTCGAGGACCCGGCGTTCGGCCAGGCGTGGAAGAACACCATCACCTTCACCTTCCTCGCCCTGCTGTGCGGCTACGTGATCCCGTTCGCGGTGGCGATCGTGCTCAACGAACTCCGGCACGCACGGGGGTATCTGCGCTTCGTCGTGTACCTGCCGGTGATGCTGCCGCCGATCGTCTCGGTGCTGCTCTTCCGCTGGTTCTACGATCCCGGGCCGGGCCTGTTCAACCAGATGCTCGACTTCGTCGGCCTGCCCGGCCTGTCCTGGCTGGACTCCACGGACACCGCACTGATCTCCCTGGTGATCGTCTCCACGTGGATGAACATGGGCTCCGGGGTCCTGATCTACCTCGCCGCCCTGCAGAACATCCCCGGTGACCTCTACGAAGCGGCCGAACTCGACGGAGCCGGCATCTTCAAGCGCATCTGGAACGTCACCATCCCGCAGACCCGGCTGATCCTGCTGCTCATGCTGATGCTCCAGATCGTCGCCACCATGCAGGTCTTCATCGAGCCGTACATGCTCACCGGTGGCGGACCGGAGAACGCCACGGTCACCGTCGCCTTCCTGATGTACCAGTACGCCTTCGTCTACGGCGGCAACTACGGCGCCGGCAGCGCGCTCGGAGTGATGCTCATGATCGTTCTCCTTGCGGTCGCCGCAGTCCAGCTCCGGCTGACCCGCGACGAGAAGAGGTAGACCCGTGGCCAACACAGTCGACATGACAGTCCACCCGCAACCCGCCGAGGACACCCGCAAGGAGACGCCGCCGGCCGCGCACCGCCGCCGCAGGCGGAGCCGCGCCGCCTGGGCCGACGGCCACTCCCGCACCATCGTCTCGCCCCTCGAACTCAAGTCCCGCTGGGGAAAGCGGATCTACTGGACGGTGCTCGTCGCCGTCCTGACCGTGTTCACGTTCGTGTTCGTCTTCCCGCTGTACTGGATGGTCACGGGCGCGATGAAGTCGGGCGAGGAGATCGCCCAGATGCCGCCGACGCTGTGGCCGAAGGACCCGGACTTCTCGGTGTTCGCGGACGCGTGGGAGCTCTTCGACGTCGGGCTGCTCCTGAAGAACACGCTCTTCTACGCGGTCGGAGCCTGGCTGTTCGCCCTCGCGGTGGATGTGACGGCCGCCTACGCGCTGTCCAAACTGCGCCCGATGTTCGGCAACGTGATCCTCGGGGCGATGCTCGCGACCCTGATGATCCCGCCGATCGTCGTCATGATCCCGGCGTACATCACCGTCACCGACGTGCCGATCTTCGGGTGGCATCTGCTCAACACGCCCTGGGCGATCTGGTTCCCGGTGGCGGCCAATGGGTTCAACATCTTCCTGCTCAAGCGGTTCTTCGACTCGATTCCCGACGAGATCCTCGAAGCGGCGGAGATCGACGGGGTGCCGCCGTGGCGCGTGCTCGTCTCGATCATCCTGCCGATCTCACGGCCCATCCTCGGTGTGGTGTCCATCTTCACCATCGTGCTGGTGTTCAAGGACTTCGTCTGGCCGCTGCTCGTCCTGCCGGACAGCGACAAGATGACGATCAGCGTGGGCCTTTCCCAGACCGCGGGACAGGTGACGCAGAACCAGATCATGGCGGGTCTGGTGATGGCGAGCATCCCGATGATCATCGTGTTCTTCTTCTTCCAGCGGAGCATCATGGCGGGCCTCACCGCCGGCAGCCTCAAGGGCTGACCGCACCCCGGGCCCCGCACCTCCCCTTCGTTTCACCACCCAGAAGCACTCCGCCGCCGGCCGGCACTTCCACGCCCCGTTCCGGCCGACGGCGGAGTCCCACCTGCCCGAAAGGACCCCCCGTGGCAGCCGTGCACCCCTCCCGCACCCATGAATGGTGGCGTGACGCCGTCATCTACCAGGTCTATCCCCGCAGTTTCGCGGACGGCGACGGGGACGGCACCGGGGACCTCGCGGGTGTCCGCGCGAACCTGCCGTATCTCGCCCAACTGGGCGTGGACGCCGTGTGGTTCACCCCGTGGTACTCCTCGCCGCTGGTCGACGGCGGCTACGACGTGGCCGACTACCGCACCATCGACCCGGCCTTCGGCACCCTCGACGACGCCGAGAAGCTGATATCCGAGGCCGCCGAGCACGGCATCAAGGTCATCGTCGACATCGTGCCCAACCACGTCTCCGACCAGCACGCCTGGTTCCAGGCCGCCCTCGCCGCCGGGCCGGGAAGCCCGGAGCGCAAGCTGTTCCACTTCCGCCCGGGCCGCGGCGCGAACGGCGAACTCCCGCCGAACAACTGGCCCTCGCAGTTCGCCGGCGACACCTGGACCCGGGTGCCCGACGGGGAGTGGTACCTGCACCTGTTCACCCCCGAGCAGCCCGACCTCAACTGGAACCACCCCGACGTCCGCCGGGAACACGAGGACGTGCTGCGCTTCTGGTTCGAGCGCGGCGTCGCCGGCGTCCGCATCGACTCCGCCGCCCTGCTCACCAAGCACCCGGACCTGCCCGACTTCACCGAGGGCGTCGACCCGCACCCCTACCTCGACCTGGACGAGATCCACGACATCTACCGCTCCTGGCGCGCGATCGCCGACGAGTACGGCGGCATCTTCGTCGGCGAGGTCTGGCTCCCCGACCCCGAGCGCTTCGCCCGCTACCTGCGCCCCGACGAGCTGCACACCGCCTTCAACTTCAACCTCCTGGCCTGCCCCTGGGACCCCGGGCGGCTGCGCCGCACCATCGACGACACCCTCGCCGAGCACGCCCCGGTGAAGGCCCCCGCGACCTGGGTGCTCTGCAACCACGACGTGACGCGCACGGTCACGCGCTACGGCCGCGAGGACACCGCCTTCAACTTCGACACGAAGGCCTTCGGCACGCCCACCGACCTGGAACTCGGCACCCGCCGCGCCCGCGCCGCCGCCCTGCTCACGCTCGCACTGCCCGGCTCGGTCTACCTCTACCAGGGCGAGGAACTGGGTCTGCCCGAGGCGGACATCCCCCTCGACCGCATCCAGGACCCGATGCACTTCCGCTCCGGCGGCACCGACCCCGGCCGCGACGGCTGCCGCGTCCCGCTGCCGTGGGCGGCGGGTGAACCGCACAGCGGCTTCGGCGGTGCCACCGAGCCCTGGCTGCCGCAGCCCGCGTACTGGCCGCAGTACGCGGTGGACCGCCAGCTCGACGACCCCGACTCGATGCTCTCCCTCTACCGCACGGCACTGAAACTCCGCCGTGACACCCCCGGGTTCGGAGACGGTCCGATGACCTGGCTGCCCTCCGACAACGGTGTCCTCGCCTTCGCCCGCACCGACGGACTGGTCTGTGTGGTGAACCTTCAGGACCGCCCCGTCGAACTGCCCGACCACAGCGAGCTGTTGCTCGCGAGCGGACCCCTCGACGCGGACGGACGGCTGCCGGGGGACACGGCGGTCTGGCTGCGCGGCTGACCCGCGGATCCGGGCGGTGACCTTCCCCCTGCCCGTATCCGACGCCACGCGCAGACCGCCCCGCGGAGGGGCCGACCTCCGCGGACGAGCCCGGCCCGCCTTCGCTGGACGAAGGCGGGCCGGGCTGTTTCACGTACCGGTCTTCCTGCCCGGCGAACCGCTCTCCGGCCGACCCGGCCGGGCCCGACGTCTTCCCCCACCCGGGCACCCGCGTCCGCCCGGCCCCCGACACGATGCCGGCGCCGGGGCCGTAACCGCGGCCGGAGCGTGGCCGGAGCGTCGGGCGGGCCCGGTCACCGGAAGCCGGTGACCGGGCCTGCCCGACGAGTGAACGGTGGTGACTCAGCTGCGCAGCGTCCGGCCCAGGCGGCGGAACGCGAGCAGGAGGGCGAGGCCGCCCACCGCGAGCAGATAGGCGGCCGGCAGCAGCAGTCCGACGCCGAACTCGCCCAGTGAGGGCTGCCGGATCAGCTCGATGCTCTGGTAGAGCGGCAGGCACTCCACCAGCAGCTGGACCGGACGGGGGTAGACGTCCAGCGGGTAGAAGGTGGTGGCGAACAGGAACATCGGCAGCATGGCCAACTGGATGTACTGGAAGTCCTGCCAGTCCCGCAGGTAGGTCACCACGGCCAGGCCCAGCGCCGCGAAGGCGAACCCGACCAGGAGCGCGCCGGGTACCACCAGCAGTACCAGCGGACTGTGCACCAGGCCGAAGACCGTCACGGCCACGAGGAACCCGACCGTCACCAGAGCACCGCGCAGCAGGGCCCAGCAGACCTCGCCCAGGGCCACGCCGCGCACCGTCATCGGCGTGGTCAGGATCGACTCGTAGGTGTGATTCGTCTTGAGCTTGTTGAACAGGTTGAACGTCGTCTCGTTCATCGCACCGTTCATCGCCGTGGTGGCGAGCAGAGCGGGTGCGACGAACTCCGCGTAGGGCACATCGGTGTCGGCGAGCCCCGGTACGTTGCCGACCAGTCCGCCGATGCCGACGCCGAAGGCGAGGAGATAGAGCACCGGCTCGAAGATCTCGGCCACCAGGAGCAGCCAGGTATGCCGGTAGATCATGAGGTTTCGCTCGACCATCGCCAGGGCGCCCCCGGAGCGCAGGGCTGGACCGGGGCGAGCGGAGACCTGCGGGCCCACTACGGCCGACATGGGATCCCTGCCTTTCAGGGTGAGTGCTGGTGGTCAGGAGTGCAGGTGCCGCTGATAGGTGCGCCGCCCGAGCAGCAGACCGGCGACGGCCAGCACGGCCAAGTAGCCGACGTGGACAGCGGTGCCGGCCACGGTGCCGGTGCCGAGCGCTGCCGTACGGCACAGCTCGACCCCGTGCCAGAGCGGCGTCGCCTGGACCACGGGCTGGAGCCAGCCGGGCAGCTGCGTCAGAGGGAAGAAGGTGCCGGAGAACATGAACATCGGCATCACCCCGAACCGGAGTACCGCGAGCACCGTGGGCTGGCGCTTCGCGGTCACCGCCCAGGCGGCGGACGGCGCCGCGAACGCGGCTCCGACCAGCAGGGTCGCGACCACCACGAGGGGGGCCCGCAGCGCGTCGACGGCGCCGAAGGCCGCCGCCACCGCCGTGAAGGCCGTGGCGGAGAGCGTCACCTTGAAGATGTTGAACAGCAGGTGACCGTAGTAGATGTCGACGGGGGACATCGGGGTGGCACTCGCCGCCCAGTAGTGCCCTTTCGCCTGCACCGACTGGTGGACGGGGTGGGCGGAATCGATATAGGCGGTTTGCATGGCCGAGGCGGCAAGCAGGCCGGGAGTGAGGAAGGCCAGGTACGAGAGGCCGTTAAGGGCGGCACTGTTGTGCTGGTTGACCAGAGTGCCCAGTCCCGCACCGATGCCGGTCAGGAACAGCAGCGGGTTGGCCACGTTCAGCACCACGGTCCCGCGCCAGGTGCGGCGGTAGCGATGCAGCCAGTAGGCGAACTCGTGCAGGGCGGGCGGGACCGTGCGGGTACGGCCGGGCGGGACGAGGGAGCGGGAGGCATGCGTGGTCATCGGTACTCTCCGTGGCGACGCCTGGATGGTGGGCGGGGGCGGCGACGCATCAGTCGACCAGGGTGCGGCCCGTCAGGGTGAGGAAGACGTCCTCCAGGCTCGCCCTGCGGGTCAGGGCGGTCAGCGGGACGATGCCGCGTGCGTGGGCGGCCGCCAGGGTGGCCTCCCCTTCGTCGGTGTAGAGAAGGATGCGGTCGGGCAGTTCCTCGATCCGCTCCACCAGGCCCCGCGCCTTGTCGGTCATGGCCTCGCGCTCGCCCGGGCCGAAGCGCAGTTCGAGCACCTCCCGGGTGCAGTACCGCTCGATCAGTCCGCCGGGTGAGCCCTCGGTGACGATCAGACCGCCGTCCATCACCACGAGCCGGTCGCACAGCTGCTCGGCCTCGTCCATGTAGTGGGTGGTGAGGATCAGCGTGATGCCGTCGTCCTTGAGCTGGAACAGCCGCTCCCAGAGCAGGTGGCGTGCCTGTGGGTCGAGGCCGGTGGTGGGCTCGTCCAGCAGGACGATCTCGGGCTCGTTGATGAGTGCCCTGGCTATCGTCAGGCGTCGCCGCATGCCGCCGGACAGTGCCTCGACCCGCTCGTCCGCCTTGTCCGTCAGCCGTGCGAAGTCGAGGAGTTCCGTGGCCCGCCTGCGGATCTCGGCCTTCGGGAGTCCGAAGTAGCGCCCGTAGATCAACAGGTTCTCCCTGACCGTCAGTTCGACGTCCACGGTGTCGTCCTGGGGGACCACGCCGATCCGGGCGCGAATCCGGGCACCCTCGGTCCGTGCGTCGAGCCCGAGCACGTCGAGGCTCCCGCCGGTGGCGGGCGAGGTGCAGGCGATCATGCGCATGGTCGAGGACTTCCCGGCGCCGTTGGCGCCCAGGATCCCGAACGCCTCCCCGGGACGGACTTCGAAGTCGATGCCCGCGACCGCGGTGAACCCTTCGCCACGAGCTGCCCCGTAGCGCTTCTGCAGTCCCTTCGCGCGGATCATGGGGGCCTGCCCCGGCACCGTGCCCTGTGGCTGCCTCGTGGTCTCAGTCATGGTGGGCTCCTTGCGGCCGGCGACGGAACCGCTCGACCAGTTCGCCCACCGGGGTGCCGGGGCTCCGGGCCGCCCGGACCATCAAGTGCTCCAGTTCCTGCAGGAAGTCGCCGGCGGAGGCGGGCAGGAAACGCGGGTCGGTGCACAGGGTGAGCGCGCAGGACTCGCGCAGTCCGTCGAGGAAGAGGAAGAACTTGGCCCCGGACTGCCGCCCCTCATGGTCCAGGCGGGTCAGGCGGGTGCGGGCGAGGGCCTCGTCCAGCTGGGCGGGCAGCTTCAGAGGGTCGATCTCGGGCGGCGGGGCGTTGCGCTCCTCGGCGCTGAAGCGGATGTCGTTGAAGAAGCAGTAGCCGCCGGGGGTGATACCGCGCCCGCGGGCGATCTCCTCCAGCTGCTCCTCCATCTTGACCGGGCAGGCCTCCGCGTGCCGGTAGGCGTTCAACGCGGTCCGGGCGGCACGGGAGAGGAACTGCTCGGTGGACTCGTCCGCGACGTGCAGGCGGACGATCGCGTTCTGGTTGAAGGCCCCGACGAACTCCTCGTCCTCGGGCTTGAAGCGGGTCGACACGATGACCCGCAGCGCGGCTTCGGGTTCACCGAGGCAGGAGGCCAGCAGCAGCGCGGTCGAACCGAGCAGAGCCGTGGCCGTGTTGCAGCGGCTGCGTCCGGCCAGCGCATGGGCGGCCAGTGCCAGGGCCGGGGAGTCGATGTGCGCCCAGTCCCGGTCGAGCTGCTGCGGCGTCGACGTGGTCGCCAGCATGCTCGCGGGCACGGTGCTCGCCTGGCGGGCCCAGTAGTCCAGCGTGCGCCTCTCGCGCCGGGCGCCGGCTGCGGAGGTCTCGAACCCGGCCCGGTCAACGGGTTGCCGGGAACGCTCGCGCAGACCCGCCGCGCCGTCCGGGCCGGCGGCGAGCACGGCACGCAGTTCGTCCATGACGATCTGGAAACTCCAGCCGTCCACCGCCAGGTGGCTCGCGGCGATCGCCACGGCGGCCGGTGCGCCCGCGCGCACCCCGATCGCCGCACGCAGCGGCAGTCCGGCGGCGTTGTCGAAGGCGCCTGCCCGGATCCGTTCACCGAGCGGTGCGACCGCCTGTGCCAGGTCGCCCGGTCCGAGTTCGCAGAGCAGGAACTCGATCTCGCCCGAGGCCGCGACGTGCTGCACCAGGCCGCCGTCATGTTCGGTGTAGGTCGTCCGCAGCGACTCGTGCCGTTCCACGAGCAGCCGGACCGTGTCGCACACCTGGGCCACGGTGGCGGAGCGGACCGGCGCCCAGCCGAGCTGGTTCAGCGAGTCGTCGTCGGGCGGCAGCCAGCGGATCACCTCCCAGATGGCGCGTTGGCCCCAGGTCATCGGCCCGGTACGGGAGTGGCCCGCGCGGAACCGCACGCGGGCGGTCGTTGGGTCTGTCACCTGTCCTCTTCCCCTGTGTCCTGCTCTGTGTCCTGCTCGCCGATGTGTCCCGCTGTGAGCGGGCTCAAGAATGGCGGGGAACATAGCAATTTCTCAACAGTTAGCGCTGAAGTTTCTAACATGTGTTTGAGGGATGTGGCGGGCCTCTGTAGGTCTTCGATCCGTCTCTCGGTTCAACTTTGAGGGCATTGTCCTGAGTTGTCCTAGAAATACGTGCACTGTAAACGGGGATCGGTGGGAGGGAAGGGCAGAATTGACTTCCAAGTCATCTTGATTTTGCTAGTTTCTGTGCATAATTTGCGTCAGTCTCGGCGTGGCGCTAGCTTCTGGGCCGGCACTCCGGGCCGTAGGGCTGCATCCCCAAGGAATCGAGGAGCAGATCACGATGGAAGTCCGTGCAATACCGCTCTGGACCCGGATGGCGGTCGACTCCGCAGCGGCCGGACGGTCGCCCGCTCTCACGCCCGCCGCGGGACTGCGCACCGGCCTTGCGGTACTCGACCTGGGCATGATCGGTACGGACGGCTCACGCCGGGCAGTGCCCTCGGCCGGCGCCACCTACCCCTACGAGTGCTACATCCTGACCCGGGACGAGGCGTGTGCGACCGGCCTCTACCAGGTCGATCCGGGGCGACGGCTCTGTCAGTTGCTCAGCCGCGGACCCCAAGTCGACGAGGCGCTGTGCCACGCGGCGCTCGCCGTCCCCGAGGGCGGCGCGGTCATCGTGCTGGCCACCAGGCCTTGGCTGTCCATGCGAAAGTACGGCGACCGGGGCTACCTCTACACCCAGCTGGACACGGCGCACCTGCACATGAACCTGGTGCTGGCGGCCGACAGCCTCGGTGCGAGTGTCGTGCTGCGCCGGCGCCCGCCAGGTCTGGAGCCCCTGGTCACGGAGCACGGCGAGTGCGCGGAGGTCCACTCGGCGCTGGCCGTCACCGCGGTGCCGGCCGGCAACGGCACGGAGGCCGAACCGTCCTGCTGGACAGTGCGCGATGCCCGCGCCACCCGGCGGCCCTCACTGCGCCGGCAGCCACACTGGCTGGAGCGGCTCTGCTGGGAGTCACTCGTCACCGATTCCGAAGGGGTCGCGGCCGGTCCGCCCGGAGCGGCCGTCTGCCTGCCGCCGACCGTACGGCGCAGGGGCAGGGCACCTCTCGTGCCGCGGGCGGCGTTCCACAGCCGGCGGTCGGCCACCGGCTTCGCGCCCGGCACCGTCCCTGTGCGAGCCGTGCACGGCACCGTCGGCCGCGCGCTGTCCGTCTTCCGCAACCTGCTGCCCGGTGCGGGGACTTTGCCCCACGCCACCTTGGTCGTGCGGCAGGAGCAACGTGACCGGGGCGAGCCGGTCTGGCCGGCCGGCCTGGACCTGCGGTGGCTCCCCGAGCTGTCCAACGAACCGGTCACCGAAGCCTTCATGGCTCAGCGCCATCTGGCCGACACGTCGGCAGTACTGCTGCTGCACGCGCCCACCGCCTCGCTCATCGACGAGGCAGGCGGCTCACAGCTGTGGACGGTGCTGTACCACGCCGGGGCACTGGCTCAACTGGTCTGCCTGGAAGCGGCCCGGCGCGACCTCGCGGTCACGGGTGTCGGTGGCTTCGACAGCGAGCGATGGCGGCGGCTGGCCGACCTGCCCACCGGTCACGACGTGGTGTACGCGGTCGCCATGGGCGTGGACACACCCGACGCCCCGAAGCTCGACCGCCTCGCGGTCGCCTACGCACAGAATGAGCGCTCATGATTCTCGCCGCCGCATTCGCCCGGTGCGCCGACCAGTACGCAGACAGCCCGGCGCTGTCCGGCCCCGACTCCTCGGTCGACCACCGCGCCCTGCACGAGCGGAGCCTGCACGCCGCCGAGTGGCTCAGCACCACCCGGTCCGTGGACGACCGCCCCAGGATCGGTCTGGCCGCGCGCAACAGCACCACGTGGGTGACCGCCTACCTGGGCATCCTGCACGCAGGAGCAGTCCCGTTCCTGGTCGACGCCTCGGCCGGGGACGGTGAACTGGTCCGCATCCAGGAGGACTGCTCGCTCGACCTGCTTCTCCACGACCGGGACCCGGCAGGCGACGCGGTCGCCGCGCTGCCGGGCCTGACCGCCACGCACCGCCGTGTCGCCGAGCGCCGTCACCAGCTGCACCCTGACACCGAGGTCTGCCGCTTCACCTCCGGCACCACGGGCAAGCCCAACTGCCTGGAGTTCTCGGGCCGTGCGGTGCGCGCGGCGGCGGAGAACTGGGCAGTGGGCACCGCCATGAGCGCTGATGACCGCATCCTGTGCTGCGCGGGACTGTCCAACGGACTGGCTTTCAACACCTCCCTCCTGTCCAGCTTCCTGGTCGGCGCGCAACTGCACCTGTCGCACGGGCTGCCGACCAGCGGCCGGATCCGTCGGCTGGTCGCCGAAACGCAGGCCACCCGGCTGGTCGCCTTCCCGGCCCTCTACGACTCCTTCGTCCGCACCGGCAGCGGCCGCGCGGACTTCACCTCCGTGCGCGTCGCCATCTCCGCCGGGGCCCCGCTGCGCGCGGACACCAAGAAGCGGTTCACCGAACTGACCGGAGTCCCGATGGGCAACTACTACGGCGTCGCCGAGGCCGGTCCGCTGACGTACCTCACCGCCACCTCGGCGCAGAGTCTGGGCCGCCCGCTGCCGGGGGTGGACATCCAGGTCCGGGAAGTCGTCGACCGGGACGGTGCCGTCCACGTGCGCAGCGCTTCGATGGCCACCCGCTACCTCAACGCCCCCGGCCTCCTGGAGAGCCGGATCGACGACGGCGGCCACTACAGCACGGGGGACCGCGGGCGCCTGGAGGACGGGGAACTGCTGCTCACCGGCCGCTCCAACCGGATGATCAACGTCGGCGGCCGCAAGGTCGACCCGGTCGAGGTCGGCAACGCGGTCAGTGCCGTGCCCGGCGTGGCACAGGCCGTGGTCCTCGAAGTTCCCGACCAGCACGGCGAGCCCGCCGTGGCCGCCGTACTCGTGCTGCGCGAAGGGCTCGACACCGGCGAGGTACGGCGGCGGATCCGCGACAACCTGGCCGCGCACAAGGTCCCCACCCTGATCCGGGTCGTCGACGCCATCCCCACCACGGTGATCGGCAAGCCGGTCTTCCACGAACTGCGGAGTCTCTTCGACGCCGGCACTTCCTGAGCCTGCCGAACCGTTCCGCTCCCTCCGCACCGCACCCCCCGGCACCCGCCCGGGCGGCATCCGCGGCCGACGGGGAAACCCCGCCGGCCCCATTCTGAGGAGTCAGTCATGCCCGCAGGCCCGCAGCTGATACGCGAGGGCGTGATCCGCCTGATCATCTCGTCCCACGAAGGCGACATCAGTGTCTCGGACATCGAGGCGCACGGAGGTGTGCTGGAAGCCGTCAACTACACCTCGCTCTCCTACATCCGGCTGCTCGACGCCATCGAGAACGAGTTCGGCGCCTACCTGGACGCCGACGAAGGGGCCGAGGCGCTCGGCACGGTGGACGGCATCGTGGCCGCCGTTCTGGCCGATCTGGGCTCCGATGCCGTCTGATGCCGCGGCAGCCGCCCCCCTGCCCGGCGGCCCGCCCCTCACGGTGGGCATCGTCGGTGCGGGACGGCTCGGCGGTGCGCTGCTGCAGGCCTGCACGGACGCGCGCGTTCCGGTGAGCCTGCGGGCACGCGCCGGCACCGGCTGGACGGTCGAATCCGTGCCCGACGTCCTCATCGACGCCGGCGCCCCCGGCGGCTTCCCCGAAGTCGCCGCGTACTGCCTCCGGCACGGTGTGCCGCTGCTCGAGTGCGTCTCCCACCTGCGGGAGCGGCATGCGGGCCTGCTCGACGAGGTGGCCGCCGCGGTGCCCGTGCTCGAGGCCGTCAACCTCTCGTTCGGCAGCTACCTGCAGCGCAGGCTGGCCGGCCTGGTCGCCGGCGTCCACCACTTCACGGCCCCCCACGTGGACGTCCTGGACCGGCACCCGGCCCGCAAGGCGGCCCGGGTCAGCGCGACGGCCGAACGACTCGCCACCGCCTGGACGGACGGCGGCGGGCATCCGGAGGCCGAGCTGGGGCTCCGCCGCGGAGGCCCGGAGGTCAGTGAACACTCGATCACCTGGACCTGGGGCGCCGACGAAGCCCTCACCGTCCACCATCAGGTGACCTCACTGCACGCGGTGGCCCGCACCGCCCTGGCTCTCGCCCAGCGGCTGCCGAGGCAACCGCCCGGCCTGATCGCCGTGGACGACTTCTTCCACACCCTCTCGACCACCTCCCCGGACGACCCCTTCATGAGAGAGGCCTTCTGATGACACGCCGGCTGGCCAACCAGCTCGCCCTGGGCGGGCGGATGCTCTCCCTGGACGGACACGACGACTTCAACCAAGGACAGATATCCGCCCGCACACCCGGCGCGGACACCTTCCTGATCAAGAACGCGCTCTGCGGCTTCGACGAGGTCACACCGGAGGAGACCGTCATCGCGGCGGTGGACCACGCGCGCCAGGCCCCCCGCACGGCGCCCCCCGAACTCCCGCTCCACCAGGCGATCTACCGGGCCAGGCCGGACGTCAACGGCATCGTGCACAGCCACGCCCCCTACACCCTGCTGTTCGGTGCCTGCGACCACGAGCTGCGCCCCCTGTCCCACGAGGGTTCCTACTTCGTCGACGCGACCAGCGTCTTCACCACCACCAGTAACACCGTGCTCGACATCGCCACCGGCGACCAGATCGCGAAGGAACTCGGGGACACCGGCCGCGCCGTGTTCCTGCGCAACCACGGCGGGGTGGTCGTCGGCAAGAGCGTGCGCCATGCCGCGATCTTCGCCCAGGTGCTGGAACGCGCCTGCCGCCTCCAACTTGCCGCGCTCTCCACCGGACTGGAGTTCCACTGCTCCAGTTCCGAAGACGTCCGGCTCAAACAGGACTTCATCTACGCCGACCTGTCCGTGCGGTCCTACTGGGACTACGCGGTGCGCCGAGCCGTACGGCGCTGGCCCGAGGCCGAGCAGTGGCTGCCGGCCTGACCCCGCCGGCGACCGGGAGAAGAACCGACGCACCATGATCCAGCCGTATGTGAGGACACCGCCATGCCCACCACCGCGCCCACCGGTCACCCCCAGCCCACCGGACCCGCCTGGACAGCGGAGGCACTCGACCTGCTGCGCCTCGTCCGGCAGCTGGCCGCCGCCGAACTCGCGTCCCGGGTGCAGCAGTTCGAGTCCGAGGCGACCTTCCCCCGCGAGTTGCTGAAGACGCTCGGCCGGGCCGGACTGCTCGGGTTGCCGTACCCGCAGCAGTACGGCGGAGGCGGTCAGCCCTACGAGGTGTACCTCACCGTCCTGGAGACCCTGGCCCAGCACTGGCTGGGGGTCGCCCAGTCGGTCAACATCCACGTGCTCTCCTGCTACGGCCTGGCCGCCTTCGGTTCCGAGGAACAGCGGGCCGCCTGGCTCCCGGACATGCTGGGGGGCGAACTCCTCGGCGCGAACTGCATCTCGGAGGCGGAAGCCGGCTCCGACATCTCGGCCCTGCGGACCACGGCCACGTTGCACGAGGACCACTACGTCGTGAACGGGGTCAAGTCCTGGGTCAGCCACGCGGGCGCCGCCGACTACTACAACGTGTTCTGCCGCACCGGGAGCGACGGGGTGCGCGGCCTGTCCCTGCTGCTGGCGCCCGCGGACACACCGGGACTGCGCCCGCAGACCCCCGAGCGCAAGATGGGCGTCCGCTCCTCGCCGACCGCCCAGATCGTTCTCGACGGGGCGGAGATCACCCAGGACCGGCGGATCGGCAGGCCCGGCAAGGGCTTCCTGATCGCGATGGGTCTGTTCGACCGAGGGCGCCTCGGCATCGCGGCCTGCGCGGTGGGACTGGCCCAGGCCGCGCTCGACTATGCCGTCGCCTACGCGAAGACCCGGCAGCAGTTCGGGAAGCCGATCATCTCCTTCCAGGGTATCGGCTTCCTGCTCGCCGACATGGCGACCCAGGTCAGCGCCGCTCGCACGCTGCTGCTCGACGCAGCCCGCCGGTTCGATGCCGGGCAGCAGTCCTCGGCCGCCGCCGCGAAGGCCAAGCTCTTCGCCACCGACACGGCGATGCGTGTGACCACCGATGCGGTCCAGGTCCTGGGCGGCTACGGATACGTGACCGACCACCCGACGGAACGCTGGATGCGTGAGGCCAAGCTGCTCCAGCTCATCGAGGGCACGAACCAGATCCAGCGTCTGGTGATCTCGTCCTCGCTGTGACCGGCGCCCTGCGGATGTCTCCGTCCGCAGCGGCGCGTTCCATGGCGGAGGCCGCTCGACCCGGCACTCATGCGGCAGGCCACCTGGCCGAGACCGACCGCCGTCGCAGCCGCCCTTGACCTCAGGCACGCTTGAGGTACGACAGTGATCCGCATGAACCCACAACACGCGCCCCACGACTCCGGCACCCAGGACCGCAGGGCCATCGAAAGCGTCGTGGCCGACGTCGAACGCACCCAGCGGGCCAGGGACACCGAGGGATTCCTCGCCCTCTTCCACCCCGACGCGCTCTGGACCACCGCCCACGGCAAGGTGCTCCTGGGCCTCGACGCGATCGCCGCGTTCACCCGCGCGGTGCTGCCCGACGCCGTCTGGGACGGCGAGGTCACCTACGACGTGGCCCACATCCAGTTCCTGCGCCCCGATGTGGCGGCGGTCAAGGTACGCCAGGTCTACCACTCGGCCGAGGGCGACACGGAAGGCGCTCCGTTGTACGTCATGACCAGGCGGGACGACGGACGCTGGCTGCTGCACGCCTGCCAGAACACCGAGGTCCTCGGCGGGTGAGGCGCCGGTGCGTCAGCACCTCGTCAACATCCTCCCGGGCATCGTCGGCGTCCTGGCCGCGCTGGTCGGTGAACTCAAGGCCGGGACCGACTGACCGCCCGCCCGCGGCCGGCCCGCAGCTCCAGCCGTTCGGCCTCGAAACGCGCACGGAAGCCCCGGTCGTGCGAGACCGCGACCACCGCGCCCGGGTACGCCGCGAGCGCCGCCTGGAGGTCCTCGACCAGGTCGAGGGCGATGTGGTTGGTCGGCTCGTCGAGGACGAGGAGGTCCGCGGGCCGGGTCACCAGCGCCGCGATCTGCAACCGCCGCTGCTGTCCCTTGGACAGTGCGTCGACCGGCACCCGCAGGTCCTCCTCGCGGAACAGGCCCAGGGACAGCAGCTGTTCGGCGTACTCGTCCGGCGGTCCGGGCCGCCCGGCGGCGAACGCGGCCAGCAGCGGCAGCCGCGTGGCGTGCCCGGGCAGTTCCTGGGCCAGGTAGCCGATCCGGGCGGGGCGGCGCACCGTACCCGCGTCCGGAGGCAGATCGCCCGCGAGGACACGGAGCAGTGTCGTCTTTCCGGCGCCGTTCTCGCCCGTGACCAGGAGCCGTGATCCGGGTTCGATCGCCAGGAGCCCCTCCAGACGCAGCCGCTCCCCGACCCGTACGCCGTCGAGTTCGGCGAGCGTGTCCCCGGCCGGGCCGCCGGCGGCCGGCAACAGCGGGGTCGTGAACCGGAGCGGTTCCGGCGGCGCCGCCACCGGGTTGCGCCGCAGCTGCGCCAGGCGCTCCCGCACCGAGCGCACCTGCCCGCCCAGCTTCGCCTCGCTGGACCGGCGGTGCTTGCCGAAGCCCTGCTTCGGGTCCCGGCCGGTGGTGGCGAGCCGCCTGGCCGCGGCCTCCAGCAGTTCCTCCGTGCGCGTCACCTCCTCGACCCAGTCCGCGTACCGCTGCTGCGCCCCGCGCCGGGCGGCGGCCTTCGCGGCGCGGTAGCCGGCCCAGCCGTCGCCGTACCGGCGCACGGTGCGCTCGTCCCGGTCGACCTCGAGGATCGTGGTGGCCAGGCGCTCCAGGAAACCGCGGTCATGGGTGACCGCGACGACGGTGCCGCGGTGTGCGCGCAGGCGCTCCTCCAGCCAGCGCACGGCCGCCCCGTCGAGGTGGTTCGTCGGCTCGTCCAGGAGCAGCAGTTCGGGTGCGGCGGCCAGCACACAGGCCAGGGCGAGGCGTGACTGCTCGCCGCCGGACAGCGAGCCCAGCCGGCGGTCACGCGTGATCCGGGCGAGCCCGAGTCCGTGCAGGGCGGCGTCCACCCGGGAGTCCGCCTCGTAGCCGCCGCGCTCCTCGTAGGCCGTCAGCAGTGCGCCGTAGGAGGCGAGTTCCTGGTCCGACGCGTCGGCGAGGGACTCCTCCGCGGCACGGAGCCCGCGCTCCATGTCGCGCAGCTCGGACAGGGCGAGATCGACGGCGTCCTGCACGGTGGCGTCCGCGTCGAGGTCCAGCGTCTGGGCGAGGTGGCCGGTGCCGCCGGGGAAGTGCACGGTGATGTCTCCGGTGTCCGGCTCCTCGGCTCCGGCCAGCAGCCGCAGCAGGGTGGACTTGCCGGAGCCGTTCTCCCCGGTGACGGCGACCTTCTCGCCCGGCCGGACGGTGAAGGAGACCTGGTCGAGGACGGTCCGGGTGCCGTACGCCTTGGTGACGCACTGCACGGACAGCTGGGCCACGGCGGCGGGGGCGTGGGTGGGCAGGGTGGTACGGGCGCGGTCGCGCATAGGGCTTTCCCCGGGCATGCGAAGGGTCTACGGGCAGCAGAAACGGCGGCAGGGGCCGTGCCCGGACTCAGACGAAGAAGAGGAAAGCCATGACCGAAGCATAACAAGACGGACCGTCTCGCCTCAACCCCTGCGCGGCGTCGTCGCCTCCCGGGTGTGGACGTACAGCCGGCGCCGGTCGCCGACGTCGACCGGCTGCGGCAGGGGCAGCTCGTAGCGCACCGGCCGGCCGTGGTCGGCCAGTTGCCGCCGCGGGTTGTAGACCTGGTTGAACTTCCACAGCATGCGCGCGAAGTTCGTCTGCCCGCGCAGCAGGTTGCGGCCCAGGATCCGGGCCGCGCCGAACGCGGTGCGCATTCCCAGGTGCTTGCGGTTGATGACGGCCTGCGTGCGGACCAGTTCCTCGTAGAAGCGCTCCAGCGGCAGTGCCGTCGGCACCACCGCGTGCTGGATGTCGAAGAGACGGTAGTCGCGGGTGGTCAGGCGACGGGACTCGGTGTGCCAGATCTCCGTTCCCGGGTAGGGCGTCATCACCGTGAAGTGCACGATCTCCGGCACCGACAGCGCGAACTCCCGCACCACACGGAACCGCTCCTCGTCCCAGGACGGGTCGACGATCAGGTTGATGGCGACCTGGATCCCCATGCGGCGGGCCGCCTCCAGGGCCTTCAGGTTCTCGTCGGGGCTGATCCGCTTGCGGAACAGGTCCAGGCCCTCGGCGTCGATGGCCTCCATGCCCAGGAACATGTAGCGCAGCCCCAGCCGCGCCCACCGCTCGAAGACCTCCGGGTGGCGCAGCAGCACGTCGCTGCGGGTCTCCAGGTAGTACTGCTTGCGGATGCCGCGCCGCTCCACCTCGGCGGCGATGGCGTTGCCGTGGTCCGGCTTGATGAAGGCCACGTCGTCGACGACGAAGACGTTCGGCTCCCTGACGCGGGCCAGGTCCTCGGCCACCGCCTCCGGTGACGCCTTGCGGTAGCTGCGGCCGTAGAACGTCCAGGCGGAGCAGAACGAACAGTCCCAGGGGCAGCCGCGGGTGAACTCGATGGAGGCGCAGGGGTCCAGCTCGCCGATGAAGTAGCGGCGTCTGTTGCGCATCAGGTCGCGGGCCGGGAGCGGGGTGTCGATGCTGTGCATCATCAGCGGCGCGGGGCCCCGCCCGGACGGCGTGATGATGCCGGGGACCTGGTCCACCCCGCCGTCCCGCACCGCCTCCAGCAGTGGCGCGATCGCCGGTTCGCCCTCGCCCCTGATCACCGCGTCCACCGCACCGGCGGCCTGCGCCAGTACGTCCTCGGCGACGAAGGAGACACTGTGTCCGCCGAAGAAGACGAAGCAGCCCGGGACCTCCCGCTTCACCTTCGCGGCCAGGTCGATCGCCTCCGGGATGTTCGCCAGGTAGTTGAGCGAGAAGCCCACGGCCTCGGGGCGGAACGACCGCACTTCGTCCCGCAGCCGCGCGGGGGAGAGCACCTGGAGGTCGACGACCCGCACCTCGTGCCCCGCCTCGCGGGCGGCGCCGGCCACCCGTTCGAGGCCGAGGGGCTCCAGACGCAGGAAGATCTCGGAGTACATCAGGGCGCTGGGATGGACGAGCAGCAAACGCATGGTCACCTCGTCACAGGAGGGAACGCACCGGCACGGGGTGAACCGGAACACATGAGGTCGTGCCCCCCTTCGTACCGCGCCGCAGCGGAATCCGCCCCGCCCGTACCGCCGCCTGGCGGACCCCTCGTGCGCGTGCGTACGACCGTGCGGTGCCGGTGGTGGCGCCGCCGGGAAGCGCCGGGCATGCCCTCCGGGACGCGTGACAGGGCCCAGGCGAACGCGCCGCGGGTCGCGGGGGTCGCGGAGAGCACCCGCCAGGAGGTCGCCCGGATCCCCGACTGCACCGTGCGCAGACCTGCCGGGGACGGGCCGGGCGGAACCGCCGTCCGGGCCGACCGGCAGGCCGAAGGCGGGCGACGGCGACGACCGGCTCCGCGTGCGGTCGGCCGGTGTCCACGGGGCGACCCCACGGGTCGATCAGCCGGCGTCCCGGTGTGCAGGCGTTCCGGCGTCCTCGCGTTCCGCCTCCGCATCCAGCCGTCGCCGCAGGGTGGCGGCGAAGTCCTCGGCCATCGCCAGGCGCGAGCGCAGGGTCTCGCAGCGCGCGTCGGCCACCTCCCGGTAGGAGTCCAGGCGCTCCCGCAACCGCTCCCGCTCCTCGCCGGCCGGTGCACCGTCGGCGGCCCCGAGCCGGTCGGTGATGTCCAACAGGTCGCGCATCTCCTCCAGGGAGAAGTCGAGCGGCTTCATGCGCCGGATCACCATCAGCCGCGCGACGTCGGCCTCCGTGTACAGCCGGAACCCGCCCTTGCTGCGGGCCGAGGGGACGACGAGGCTGACTTCCTCGTAGTGACGGATGGTGCGCAGCGACAAACCGGTCCGTTCGGCGACCTCACCGATCTGCATCTGCCGCTCTGCCGTCATCGTCCCGCCAGCTCCCTCTGTCCGTCTGCGCCTCACCAGCCGCGGCTGGCACTCTTCCCTTACGTGAGGGTAGACTTCTTCTCACGGTGTCCGTCCGTGCTGTCCACAGTGCGTCAGGGGGGCGGAACGGCCGCGACGGCGACCCGACCGGGTCCCCTGGCGGCACTGAAGGCTACCGGGCAATGATGCCCGACCGGCGTCCCGAGGTCGCCGCCCTGTCCGGCAGGGCCCCGCCGAGACGGCCGGGCAGCCGGACGATTCCTCATCGGGATCACGTACGCCGAGCGCGTGTGTCCAGCGGAACGGACACGTGCGCCTGAACAGAAACGGTCGCATGTCCTCACCGCTGTCCCCGGCCCCCAAGCTGCGCCTGTCCAAGCCCGAGTGGCTCGCGTCCCCGAAGGTCGTGCGCACCGAGGTGCTGGCCGGGCTGGTCGTCGCCCTGGCACTCATTCCGGAGGCCATCTCCTTCTCGATCATCGCCGGCGTCGACCCGGCGATCGGCCTCTTCGCCTCCTTCACGATGGCCGTCGTCATCTCCGTCGTGGGCGGCCGCAAGGCGATGATCTCCGCCGCGACGGGTGCCGTCGCCCTGGTCATCGCACCGCTGAACCACGAGTACGGCTTCGGCTACATGGTCGCGGCGGTCATCCTCGCCGGTGTCTTCCAGGTGGTGCTCGGCGCCGTCGGGGTCGCCAAGCTGATGCGGTTCGTGCCGCGCAGCGTCATGGTGGGCTTCGTCAACGCGCTGGCGATCCTGATCTTCATGGCCCAGGTGCCCGAGATGCACGACGTCCCCTGGGCCGTCTACCCGCTCATCGCCGCGGGCCTGGCCCTCCTGGTGTTCTTCCCGAAGGTCACCAAGGTGATCCCGGCCCCGCTGGTCTCCATCGTCGTCCTGACCGTGATCACGGTGGGCGCGGGCATCGCCGTCCCGAACGTGGGCGACAAGGGCGAGCTGCCGTCCTCGCTGCCGGCGCCGGGTCTGCCCGACGTGCCGTTCACGCTGGACACGCTGACGACCATCGCCCCCTACGCGCTCGCGATGGCGCTGGTCGGCCTGATGGAGTCGCTGATGACCGCCAAGCTGGTCGACGACATCACCGACACGCGCTCCGACAAGACCCGCGAGTCCGTCGGCCAGGGCATCGCCAACATCGTCACCGGCTTCTTCGGCGGCATGGGCGGCTGCGCCATGATCGGCCAGACCATGATCAACGTGAAGGTCTCCGGCGCCCGCACCCGCCTGTCCACGTTCCTGGCCGGCACCTTCCTGATCATCCTGGTCGTCGTGTTCGGTCCGGTCGTCTCCGACATCCCCATGGCCGCGCTGGTGGCCGTCATGGTCATGGTCTCCGTCGGCACGTTCGACTGGCACTCGATCCGGCCCAGGACCCTCAGGCGGATGCCGGTGGGCGAGACCGTCGTCATGGTCGTCACCGTCGCGTGCGTGGTCAGCACGCACAACCTGGCCATCGGGGTGGTCGTCGGCTCCATCGCCGCGATGATCATCTTCGCCAAGCGGGTCGCGCACCTGGCCAATGTCTCCGGGGTCGTCGACCCCGACGGCAAGCAGGTCGTGTACTCGGTCACGGGGGAGCTGTTCTTCGCCTCCTCCAACGACCTCGTCTACCAGTTCGACTACAAGGGCGACCCCGACGACGTGGTCATCGACCTGTCCGGCACCCACATCTGGGACGCCTCGTCGGTCGCCGCCCTGGACGCCATCGAGACCAAGTACGCCGAGCGCGGCAAGAAGGTCACCATCGTGGGACTGAACGAGCCCAGCGCCGACATGCACCAGCGCCTCGCCGGACAGCTCACCGCGGGCCACTGACGGACCGGACGCCGAGGCCCGCGCCCGGCGTCCTCGGCGCCGCCGTACGGATCACGCCCACAACGCGTCCGCGAAGGACACCCCGACGAACACCGCGCCCAGGCCCGCCACCACGCTGGCCACGGCGTTGGCCGCGGCGAAGAACCTGGCGCCGTCCTCGGCCAGCCGCAGCGTCTCGTAGGAGAACGTCGAGTACGTCGTCAGGGCCCCGCACAGTCCGGTGCCCAGCAGCAGCTGCACGTCGGAGTTCGCCGCCCCGGCCACCACCGCGCCCGACAGCAGCCCCAGGACGAAACACCCCACGACGTTGACGGTGAAGGTGCCCCACGGGAAGACCGTGTCGTGCCGCTGCTGCACGGCCCGGTCGGTGAGGTAGCGCAACGGTGCGCCGACCATGCCGCCGACGATCACCAGGACCCAGTTCACGCCTCGTGCCCCCTGCCCACGTACCGGATGACTTCGCAGTCGTCGAGAATCACCAGGCCCTCCGCCACCAGCTCGTCGAGCTGCGGCAGGAAGGCCCGGATCCGTTCCTCGGTGTCGACGATCACGACCGCGACCGGCAGGTCCTCGCTCAGCGACAGCAGTCGCGTGGTGTGGATCAGGGAGGACGCGCCGAATCCCTCGACTCCCCGGAAGACGCTGGCCCCCGCGAGCCCCGCGCTGTGGGCACGGTGCACGATCTCGCTGTAGAGCGGCTTGTGGCGCCAGGTGTCGTTCTCCCCGATGAAGATCGTCACGCGCAGCGCGGTACCCGTCAGCCTCGTCATCCCTGCCTCCACGCCAGTACGCGGCGCGTCGCCGTCACCGCGAGCCACACCGCCGCGAGCGCCGCCAGCGGTGTCGCGGCCAGATAGACCAGTCCGCTGCGCGCCTCGCCCTCGTCCACGAGCCGCTGGATGTCGACGGCGTAGGTGGAGAAGGTGGTGAACCCTCCGAGCACGCCGGTGCCGAAGAAGGGCCGCACCAGCCGGTGCGCGGCCCAGACGTCGCTGATGATCACCATGAACACACCGATGACCGCGCATCCGACCACGTTCACGCCCAGCGTCGTCCACCGAAAGTCACTCGCGGGAACCGGCCAGAGCAGCATGGCCCCGTAGCGGGCGGCCGCCCCGATGCCTCCGCCGAGAGCCACCGCCGCGACGACCGGCACCTGCTCCCGCCGGGACCGGCGCCGCTGGAGGGGCACGTGCAGATCGCTGTCGGGGTCCGTGGGTTCGTTCACCTGGGAGTGCGGGGCTGTCATGTGCGTACGTCTCCTACTCGCCGGCACCCGGGTACCCGGGCACGCTCGATCGCAAGTAGGGACTGTCGGCGGCTCTGACGCCGCGGTTCGGGTACGGCGAGCCCCACCGCCGCGCTGCGCGCGAGACACGCAGCCGATCATCACCTTAACGCCTCGGCGGCACCACGCCAACCTGGTCGAAGGGCCCCTCCCGGGCATCAGCCCTGGTCAGACGCCCTCCCTTCACACCTGGAAGAAGCCGAGCCGCTTCGGCGAGTACGTCACCAGGAGATCCTTCGTCCGCTGGTTACTGAGTTCATCCTCGTCGATCATGCAGACGGAGATCCAGCCGCGGACGTCGGCGGTGTAACTGCACCAGGATGGTGCCGCGTACGTCTTCGATGTGCTCGTAGGGGCCGAAGGACTCCAGGCCGGGGAAGCCGGACATGCGGGGCACAGGACGTGGCGGACAACATGATCCAGGCCCATCCGGACCCGCCGTACGCCTTCGTCGCCGACGAGGAGATGGCGTTGGCCGCACACGTCGACGAGGCGCCCCGGTACTGCCCGTGACGTCGCGCTCTTCGGTGGGCCCTCAGACCGAACCGCGGACGACGACCTGCGCCGGCGGCGGACGGAGGCCGTCAGTGGCGAGGTCCAGGGCGAGGCGTGCGCTCAGCCGGCCGTGGGCTTCCGCGTCGATGTTGACCGTGGTCAGCGCGGGAGTGGTGAAGGCGCCGTACCCGTTGTCGTCGAAGCCGATGACGGCCACGTCGTCCGGTACCCGGCGGCCGAGGTCGCCCAGGGCGCGCAGGACGCGCAGCGCGACGTCGTCGTTGAATCCGGCGATCGCGGTCACCTCGGGGGCGGCGGTGAGGTACGCCCCGACGGCCTCGGCTCCGGCGGAGCGCTCCAGCGGGGTGACGAAGGAGTCCGGGACCGGGACGCCCAGGTTCCGCGCGGCGTGTCCGGTGAACTTCAGGCGGGCCGCTGCCAGCGGTGACCCGCTCTCGGGCAGGGCGAGGGCGATCCGGGTGTGGCCGTGTTCGACCAGGTGCCGCAGCTGGAGTGCGGAGTGGGCGGCGAGGCCGTCGCGCCAGCCGCCGCCGAGGTCGTCGAGTTCGCGGCCGGTGAGGTAGGTCTCGCCGAAGCGGATGACCGCGCGAGGGGCGATGGCGTCCAGCACCTGCTGGGTGGACTGCGGGGTGTGGTGGCCGTGCCGGACGAGCAGGACGTGGTCGTGGGCGGCCAGTTCCGCGTCGAGCCCTTGTACGTAGCTGCGGGAGTACTTGCCCTCCATGCTCGCGTCGATGTTCAGGACGACGACGCGCGAGGAGCCCTCCCGCAGCGCCCTGGCCACCCCGTGCGGTACGTAGCCGAGGTCCCGGGCGGCCTGCTTGACCCGGTCCCGGGTCGCGGCCGAGATGGTCTGGCGCGGGTCGTCGTTGAGGACGAAGCTGACGGTGGCGCGGGAGACACCGCTGGCCGCCGCCACGTCGTTCAGCGTGACTCTTCCGGAAGTGCCCATCACCCCTGCTCCGATGCGTCAGCGCCCCTCCCCGAAAGCGGCGCACCGCCATTCTAGGGAAGCCGCCCGGCACCGATGCGCCCGACGCCGCACCGCCGGCCTTTCACCGCGACCGCTCACCGGCTCACCGCTTCGCCCCGGGGTGGAGGTTTTCGAGTCCACGGCCGTCTGTTCTGTCGGATTCGGGCATCGGAGGACATCTGGCTCGCCCAGCCCGGGATGCGGACTCCATAGTTCCCCCGTCATACGACCGACGGCGCGCGGCCACGGTCGCGAAGGAGTCCTGAGTGAGTGCAGCAGTGGTGGAACGGCGCCGTGACCGGCGTACGGCGACCTTGGTCATGGCCTGTCTGGGGGTGTTCGTCGGGTACTTCCCGGTGACCACGGTCTCGGTGAGCCTTCCGGTGATCCAGCAGGCCCTCGACGCCTCGACCGCGGACCTGTCGTGGGTGTCCGACGCGTTCGTGCTGCCGGTGGCCGCGCTGATCCTGACCGCCGGGGTCTTCGGAGACGTCCACGGGCGCAAGAAGGTGTACCAGGCCGGCCTCGGGTTCTGTGTGGCGGGCGCCGCGGTCGCGCTGTCCGCGCAGTCCATCGTCCAGGTGTGGGTCGGCCAGGCGCTGCTGGGGGTGGGCGCGGCCGCGCTGCTGCCGATGACCCTGGCCCTCATCAGCCATGTCGTCCCCGACCCGCGGGAGCGGGGCAAGTACATCGGCCTGTGGACGACCTCCATGATGGGATCCCTGGCCGTCGGCCCGCTCATCGCCGGCGTCATCGTCGAACACGTCGCCTGGCGCTGGATCTACCTGCTGCCCATCCCGTTGTCCCTCCTGACGATGGTGATCGCGGCCTTCGTGCTGGAGGAGTCCCGGTCACACGTCGCGCGGAAGCTGGACTGGCCCGGCCAGATCACCGCCGCCGTCGCGGTCGTGGCGCTGGTGTACGGCGTCATCGAGGGCGGGGCCACGTCGTTCGGTGATGTCCGGGTCGTCGTCGCGTCGGCAGTCGCCGTCTGCTCCGGCGCCGCGTTCGTCGTCGTCGAGCGGCGCAGCCCGAGCCCGATGCTGGACCTGACGCTGTTCCGCAGTGCCGCGTTCACCGGATCCGCCCTGGTCGTCATGATCAGCTTCCTGGGCCTGATCGGGTTCTTCTTCGTCCTGAGCCTGTACCTGGGCATGGTGCAGCAGCTCAGCACCCTGGAGGCGGGCATGCGGCTGCTGATGGTCACCGTCCTGCCGATGGTGCTCGGCACCGCCGTGGGACGGCTGATGCGGTACCTGTCCCCGCGGGTACTGATCACCAGCGGACTGGTCATCACGGCCCTGGCCCTCTTCACGCTGACGAACGTCGGAACCGACACGTCCTTCGGCTCGCTGGCCTGGCGCCTGGCCCTGCTGGGGCTCGGACTCGGACTGGCCTTCCCCTGCATCACCGCGACCGCCGTCTCCTCGGTGCCGTACCAGCAGGCGGGCATGGCGGCGGCCGGCAACAACGCCTTCCGCCAGGTCGGCGGTGCCCTCGGCCCCGCGATCCTGGGCGCGCTGCTGACCGGCAAGGCGGTCGGCACGCTGCCCGACCACCTCGCCGCCGCCGGGCTGCCGGGCTCGACCAGCGGTGAGGTGCTGCGGGCCGTGCACGCCGACGGCCTCGGCGCCGTCGCGGGCCTGCCGCTGGGCGAGGCCACCGGACCGGCCCTGAACGCCCTGTCCCAGTCCTTCCTGGACGGGCTCCAGCTGTGCCTGGTGGTGTCGGGCATCGTGATGCTGTTCGGCGCCGCGGTGGCGGCCGTACTGCTGCGGCCCGCCCGCACACCCAAGGGCGGCAGCAGCGGCACGCCGGTCGCGTCCGGCGGTGGCCGCGCGGCGGGCACCGGGCACGGCAGTCCGGCGGCCACCGCGGTGGCCGATTCCCAGTAGGGCCGGGGCGCCACGGGCTCAGCGCGGGACCGCACATCGCGCGCCCGTGGTCCGTCGTCCCACCGCGGCGGAGCAGCGGGACGGCGCCGGGGCCACCCGTGGGGACGGGGCGGCACCGGCAGGCAGGTCCCCGGCCCTGCACCGCAGGGCCGGGGGCACCGCCGCGTGTCGCGTCGCCCGCGACACCCCGGCGCTGTGACCCTCCGCAGCAGAATCCGAAGCAGAACAGGTGCGTGCCCCAGGAAGGCGGCCTTCGTGTACCAGCCCGACGCACTCGACCTGCGCCTGCTCCAGGCCCTCCAACTGGACGGCCGCGCGCCCTTCAGCCGGATCGCGGAGGTCCTCGGCGTCTCCGACCAGACGATCGCCCGCCGCTACCGGCGGCTGCGCACCGAAGCCCGGCTCAAGGTGCTCGGCATGGCCGACCACAGCAGGCTCGGACGCAGCAACTGGATCGCCCGGCTGCGCTGCAACCCCGACGCGGCGGAGCCGCTGGCCGAGGCCCTGGCCCGCCGCGCCGACACCTCGTACATCGGGCTGATGTCCGGCGGCACCGAGGTGATGTGCGCGCTGAAGCCACGCAACCGGCAGGACCGCGACGAACTCCTCCTCGACCGGCTTCCCCGCACCCGCCGCGTCACCTCGGTCGACGCCTTCTGCGTCCTGCACCACTTCTACGGCGGACCGCTCGGCTGGCTCAACAAGATCGACGCCCTGGACCCGGTACAGGAAACCGCGCTGCGGCCGGCCCCGCCCGAGACCGCGGCGAAGGCAGCGGATCCGGACGCGCTCGACGAAAAGCTGCTGGAGTTGCTGGGCCAGGACGGCCGTACGACGGCCACCGATCTGGCGACGGCGACCGGGCAGACGGAGTCCGTGGTCAAACGGCGGATCCGGGCACTGCGCGGGACGGGGGTGCTCTATTTCGACATCGAGTACGACTACGAGCCGTTCGGACACGGCACCGAAGCCGTGCTGTGGCTGCGGGTGGAGCCGGCCCTCCTGCGCTCCGCCGGGCAGGCCCTCGCCGACCATCGCGAAGTCCGCTTCGCCGCCGTCGTCAGCGGTGAGGCCAACGTCGTCGTCTCGGTGCTCTGCCGCAGCACGGAGGAACTGTTCGCCTACCTGGCCGACCGGGTCGGCGCCATACAGGGCGTGCGGGCCGTGGAAGCCGTGCCCACTCTGCGCCAGGTGAAGACCCTCACCTACGCTCCGCGTCGCTGAGCAGTACGGCCCGCCGCCGCGGCAGGCCCGGGACGGCGGTGGTCGAGCAGCACCCTGAACGGACATGGTCGCTGCTCCCACGGCGGGCTCGTCGGCTCCAGCGAAGCTGACGAGAAACAACGCTGAAGGGCTAGAACGATTTAGTAAAGCGTCGTAACCTGTTTGCCATATCGATTTAGCTTTTCCAGCGCGCAGGTGGACGACCTGCGGGCGGAGGAGGTCTCTCCCGCGATGA
Organism: Streptomyces hyderabadensis; assembly: GCF_020404845.1. Taxonomy (GTDB): domain Bacteria; phylum Actinomycetota; class Actinomycetes; order Streptomycetales; family Streptomycetaceae; genus Streptomyces; species Streptomyces hyderabadensis. The sequence goes on from NZ_JAIOJZ010000019.1 coordinate 40,899, forward strand.
TCGACACATCCCCCCTCACTGGTGCGCGACCGTCACACGGCCCGCTCCCCGGACCTGGCCGGTGTCTGGTGATGGGCATCCTCAACGTGACACCGGATTCCTTCTCCGACGGCGGCCGGTACGCCGACACCCACCGGGCGGTGCGGCACGGCCTGCGGATGGCCCGGGAGGGCGCCGACCTCGTCGACGTGGGCGGCGAGTCCACCCGGCCGGGAGCCGAGCCCACTTCGGTGGCGGACGAGCTGTCCCGGGTCGTGCCCGTGGTGCGCGAGCTGGCGCGCGAGGGCGTGCCCGTCAGCGTGGACACCATGCACGCCGAAGTCGCCCGTGCCGCGGTGCAGGTAGGTGCGTGCCTGGTCAACGACGTCAGCGGCGGTCTGGCCGATCCCGACATGGCGGCGACCGTGGCCGCGGCCGGGGTCTCCTATGTCGTCACGCATTGGCGCGCTCCGAGTCGCGAGATGGAGCGGCACGCTCTCTACCGGGACGTCGTCGGCGAGGTCACCTCCGAGCTGCTGGCGCGGGTGGACAGCCTCACCGCGTCCGGTGTGGATCCCGGGAGGATCATCCTCGACCCCGGCCTCGGCTTCGCCAAACACGCGGGCCACGACTGGCAACTCCTCGCTCACATGAGCACGTTGACGGCGACCGGGTTTCCGGTGCTGGTGGGCGCGTCCAGGAAGCGCTGTATCGGCGCCGCCCTGAGCGGCCTGGCGGACGGCACTCACGCGCCGGACACGAGGGATGCCGCGACGGCGGCCGTGTCCGCGCTCGCGGCGGCTGCCGGAGTCAGGTGCGTGCGGGTGCACGACGTCCGCTCCAGCCTGCACGCGGTGTGCATGGCCGCGGCCTGGAGTGGCCGCGCCCCGTCGGCCGCGTGAGGGGCGATGGTGCACGCACGGGTCTCGTCAGGACGGAAGCCCTTCTGCTAGCTTGCGCTAGATCGTTTTAGTTCGTCTCAGCTGCAGAACTTCACCTGCCCGTAGTGCATCGAGCCGCACACGAAAACACCGAGCTAGATCGCTCTAGCTCGGACGTATCGCTTGGAAAGAAGGAGTCGCATGACAGTCCCCAGCCTTCAGGACGGCATCGACCAGGCCGGCTCGACCGTCGGCCTGCTGTGGCAGCCGGGTGCCGAGCCGTGGACGCCCGAGGTGGTGGACCGGGAGTACGTCGGCTGGCGCACGGAGCAGCGTGCCTGGCACGACGGCGTGGCGCTGCTCAATCTCTCGCACCACATGTTCGACATGTGGATCGAGGGCCCGCACGCCACTCGCGTGCTGGCCGAGTACGGCGCGAACAACTTCGAGAAGTTCGCGATCGGCCAGGCCAAGCAGTACGTGCCGGTGACCCGCCACGGCCACATCGTCACCGACGGCATCCTGTCCCGCGAGGCCGAGAACTCCTACCTCCTCAGCGGTGTGCCCGCCTCGCAGCACTGGGTCCAGTACCACGCCGAAAAGGCCGGCTACGACGTCGAGTTCAGGACCGACGAGTCCTCCGCGTTCCGCCGGGGCGGCGGTGACCCGAAGCTGTTCCGCTACCAGATCCAGGGGCCGCTCGCCCTCGAACTGATCGGCAAGGTCCTCGGCGGCCCGGTTCCGGAGACCAAGTTCTTCCACTCCACGCCGGTCACCCTGGACGGCCGAGCCTTCAAGGCACTGCGGCACGGCATGGCGGGCCAGGCGGGCTACGAGTTCATCGGCCCGTGGGAGCACGCCGCGTATGTGCACGAGGCGTTCGTGAAGGCGGGCGAACCACTCGGCCTGGTCCAGGTCGGCGCGCTGGCGTACGCCACGCCGAGCGTGGAGAGCGGCTGGGTACCCTCGCCGGTGCCCGGCATCTACACCGACCCCGAGCTGGCGGAGTACCGCGCCTGGCTCCCGCTGTTCGGCATCGAGGGCAAGCGCCCCCTCAACGGCAGCTACTTCTCCGAGAACATCGAGGACTACTACGTCTCCCCGTACGAACTGGGCTACGGGAAGATGATCCACTTCGGGCACGACTTCCACGGCCGGGACGCCCTGGTCGCCGCCAAGGCGGACGAGAGCCTGCGCAAGAAGGTCACCCTCGTCTTCGACCCGGACGATGTGCGCCGGGTGCTGGGCGAGGGAGCCGACCCCGGCTTCGTACTCAGTTACGCCCGCCACCGCGTGGAGACCTCCGCCGGCCTGGCCGGCGTCACCATGCAGACCGCGTCCATCGACCCGGTCGGCACCGTGCTGTCCCTGACCCTGATCGACCCCGCGCACGCCGCCCCCGGCACCGAGGTGAGCGTGGTCTGGGGTGAGCACCCCGGACCGGGTACGGACCCCGAGGCCGATCTCGGTTTCCCCCGCATCCGCGCAACCGTCCAGCCCAGCCCGTACGACCGCCACGCCCGCACGGAGTACCGCCGCAACGCCTGACCCAGGCGGCCCCGCGGCCCGGTCGGCGCCGTCCCGCACGGCCGACCGGGAGAAGCCGTCCCGGTCGGCCCGGTTCCGGGCGCCCTCGCCTTCACAAGGAGCATCATGAACCCCGTCAGCACAGCGTCCCCGGCGGTGAGCACGTCACTGCTGGAGGACTTCTCCCTGGAGATGACCGGCAAGGACGTGCCCAAGCTGGAGGAGGCGGCCGGCCTCATCCCGCGGGGCACCCGTGTCAACATCACCTTCCTCGGCACCGAGGATCTGCGGATGCGGCTGGACGCCGCCCGAGCGGTCAAACGCCTCGGCTTCACACCGGTCCCGCACATCTCCGCCCGACGCCTCGGCTCCCAGGCGGACTTCGTGCAGTTCCTCGCCGCACTCCAGGCGGACGGCACCGGCGCCGACGTCTTCACGGTCGGCGGCGATCCGACCCGCCCCGAGGGGCCCTACGAGGACTCCCTCGCCCTGATCGAGTCGGGCCTGCTCGCGCGGTACGGCGTCAAGGGCGTCGGCATCGGCGGCTATCCGGAAGGCCACCCCGCCATCGCCGACGACGTGCTGTGGGCCGCGCTGCGGGACAAGGGCGCCGCCCTTGCCGCCCAAGGGCTTCAGGGCAGCGTCATCACCCAGTTCGGCTTCGACGTCGATCCCGTGCTCGCCTGGGTCGAGCAGGTTCGCGGCCTCGGCATCACGCTCCCGATCCGGATAGGTGTCCCCGGTCCGGCCGGGGTGCGGCGGCTGATGGCGTTCGCCGCCCGGTTCGGCGTGGGCACCAGCGCCTCCATCGCCAAGAAGTACGGCCTGTCGATCACCAACCTCATGGGCACCGCGGGACCGGACCGGTTCCTGCGCGCCCTCGCCGAGGGCCACGAGCCGGCCCGGCACGGCGACGTGAAGATCCACTTCTATACGTTCGGCGGGCTCAAGGCCACGTCCGAATGGATCGCCCAGTTCAGGAAGGACGACTCCGTATGACCGCCACGCAGGCCGCGCCCACTTCCACCGCCAAGAGGAGGCGGGGGACCGATCACCAGGCGTCGCTGATCGTCCAGGGCGCCGACGCGACCGGCATTGTCGCGGCCGTCACCTCGGTGCTGAGCAGGCACGGCGCCAACATCGTCGCCCTGGACCAGTACTCGGACGATCCGCAGGGCGGCGCCTTCTTCCAGCGCACCGTCTTCGGCCTGGACGGCCTCCAGGCCGCGCTGCCCGCGCTGCGCGCCGACTTCGACGAGGAACTGGTGCGGCGCTACGGCCTCACTTACACCCTGCGCGACCAGTCGGTGCCCAAGCGGATGGCGGTCTTCGCCTCGAAGTCGGACCACTGCCTGCTCGACCTGCTCTGGCGCCACCGGCAAGGCCAACTCCCGGTCAGCATCCCCATGGTCATCTCCAACCACCCCGACGTCGCCGAGGAGGTGCGGAGCTTCGGCATCCCGTTCTTCCACGTCCCGTCCATGGGCGCGGACAAGTCGGCCGCCGAGGCCGAACACCTGCGGCTGCTCAAGGACAACGTCGACTTCGTCGTCCTCGCCCGCTACATGCAGATCCTCTCCGGCGGCTTCATCGAACAGGCCGGCGTCCCCATCATCAACATCCACCATTCCTTCCTGCCCGCCTTCATCGGTGCCGGTCCCTACGCCAAGGCCAAGGAACGCGGCGTGAAGCTGGTGGGCGCCACCGCCCACTACGTCACCGAGGATCTGGACGAGGGCCCGATCATCGAGCAGGACGTGGTCCGGGTGAGCCACGCCGACACGGCCGCCGACCTCACCCGCCGGGGCGCCGACGTCGAGCGCGCCGTGCTGTCCCGCGCCGTGCTGTGGCACGCCGAGGACCGGGTCATCCGCAACGGCAACCACACCATCGTCTTCGCCTGAACCACCGATCCGCCCCATCGATCCCTCCACGTCCCCGCCGGGGAAACCGCCCGGAACCGGGGCAGGTGGTCTTGTCGCGCGCCGGAACAGGCCACCGGGGCGGCGGACACGGCGGATTCCGCACGTTCCGCTCCGGTACGCACCGCCGCCCCGGCGTCGTGCACCGTGGCCGCGTACGGCTGCGGCCGCGGCCCACAGCCCGCGCCGCCGGGCGCATCGTTCACCGTCACAGAAAGGCGGTTCGCCACCATGACCACCACGATCAACGGCGCCTCGCACGCCCGGAACATCCGGGCCCGCGTCGCCGAACGGGTCGCCCGGCTCAGGCACGACGGACATCTGCCCGGCCTGGCCACCATTCTGGTCGGCGACGATCCGGCCAGTGCCGTGTACGTCGCCGCCAAACGACGCGCCATCCGCGAGGCGGGCATGCGCGACTTCCACCGCCACCTGCCCCAGCACGCCACTCAGGACGCGGTGGCGGAGGTCATCGACGAACTGGCCGCCGACCCGGACGTCTCCGGCATCCTCCTCCAACTTCCCCTGGCCGCCCACCTCGACGCCGCCGCGCTGATCGACCGCATCCCCGTCACCAAGGACGTCGACGGCCTGACCACCGCCAGCGCCGGCCGCCTGGCCCGGGGAGAACGCGGGCTGCGTCCCTGCACGCCCAGCGGTGTCATCGAACTCCTCGACGCCGAAGGCATCGAACTGAAGGGCGCGTGCGTCGCCGTCGTCGGCTGGGGCGAACTCGTCGGCCGGCCCTTGTCCCAGCTGCTGCTGCGCCGGGGAGCCACGGTGACCGTCGCCCACGAGTTCACCACCGACCTAGCCGCCGTCACGCGCCCCACCGACGTCGTCGTGGTCGCCACCGGCGTCCGCGGTCTCATCGGCCCGGAGCACGTCAAACCCGGCGCCACCATCATCGACGTCGGCATCCACCGCACTCCCGGCGGTCTCACCGGGGACGTCCGCGCCGCCGAACTGGACGGCATCGCCGGCCGAATCACCCCCGTGCCCGGCGGAGTGGGACCGATGACGATCGCCATGCTCCTGGTCAACACCCTCCAGGCCGCCGAGTGGGCAGCCGAGCAGGAGGCCGCCGTGCCTGCGTAGCCAGGTGCCGCCCTCCGGGCGAAGGACGGCACCAGCACGCGCATCCCCACCGAGGAAAGGCACCGGACGTGAAGGATTTCGCTCCGCTGGCCAGGTTCGCCGGCCGCCGGGCGACCGGTCTTCTCGATGTCACCCACGACCCCGGGGCTCTCGACTCCACGGGCTTGTGGGCTGTCGTCGCCGACTTCGAGGGCAGCCTGACCTGCGCCCGCTTCCGTGACGTCCGCCCCGCCGCGCGGCCCGCCGGACCGGCGCTCCGATGGTGCGGACCGGGCCGGGACCAGTGGACCACCTCGCTGGACCGGGCCGCCTACACCGCGGGCGTACGGCGCATCCGCGCACACATCGCCGCCGGGGAGGTGTACCAGGCCAACCTGTGCCGGGTGCTGTCCGCCCCGCTCGATGCCGGCGCTGACATCGAGGCGCTGGCCGACCGGTTGGCCGCGCGCCATCACGCCCCCTACGCCGGTCTGGTCAGACTGCCGGAGCACGGCGTGGAAGTGGTGTCGGCATCCCCCGAGCTGTTCCTGCGCCGCACCGGCCGGGGGATCGAGTCGGGACCGATCAAGGGCACCGGACGTACCGAGGGGGACCTCCTGGAGAAGGACCACGCCGAGAACGTCATGATCGTCGACCTGGTCCGCAACGACCTGGGCCGGGTCTGTGCGACCGGCAGTGTCACCGTCCCGGATCTGTGCGTCGTGGAGAAGCACCCGGGGCTGGTCCACCTGGTCTCCACCGTGCGCGGGGAACTGCGCGACGGGGCCGGGTGGGCGGATCTGCTGGCGGCGGCCTTTCCGCCCGGTTCCGTCACCGGCGCCCCCAAGGAGAGCGCGCTCGGCATCATCCGCGCTGTGGAGACCGCACCCCGGGGGCCGTACTGCGGTGGGGTCGGATGGGTCGACGCGGATCGTGGCCATGGTGAACTCGCCGTGGGCATGAAGACCTGCATACCGGTGTCCTGTTGCAGCTTCAGCGCGGCCGCCGCCGCGGCGTCCTCCGATGCGGTCAGGCGCTCGGTCGGCAAGGCGCCCCGCCGGTGCTCGGCTCGCGCCGCCAGTAGTTCGGCGGGTCGCAGCAGGCTTCCCACATGCTCGGCCCGGATCGTCGTCGGCATCGGCCTTCCCTGAGGGCAAGAGGCCGGCCACGGCAACACATGACTGCCCCGGCCGTCCGCACCGCTCAGGGGCGGACGGCCACTCCACGCAGGAAGACGCGCACCGCCTCCACGACGGACGTGTGCACCTCGGCCTCGGTCAGCTTGCGCGGCGCATCGGTGAGCAGCCGCATCTGGGCGTCCCCGAGCATGGCCTGGTACAGCTGCGCCGCGGCCCGCAGCGGATCGTCGACCTCGATCAGGCCGTCGTCGCACGCCTGGCGCAGACAACCCCCGATGACCGCGTGCCCCGCGGCCGGCCCGTGTTCGGCGAACACCTCGCCCAGTCCCGGAATCCGCTGCGCCTCGGCCGTCACCAGCCGGTGCAAGGCGATGGCCTGCGGGCTGAGCACCACGGAGGCGAAGTGTTCGCCCAGCGCCACCAGGTTGTCGGCGAGACGCTCGCCGCCCGGCGCGAAGTCGTGCAGGGGCCGCGACCATTCGTCGCACAGCGTCTCCACGGCGGCCCGGAACAGCGCGCTCTTGTCGGCGAAGTACCGGTAGAGCGTTGCCTTGGAGCCGCCCACCGCCGCCAGCACGTCCTCCATGGAGACGCCCGTGTAACCACGCACTATGAACAACTCGCCGGCCGCTCGCACGATGCGCTGCCGACGGTCCGTCGCCGTCATCCTGCGCACGCTCGTCATGTCGTGCACGGTAGGCGACCACCGACGTTCCACTCTCGCCCGCTGCCGGGCCCTGACCGCCCGTACGCGAGTGGCGCGTGACGCTCTCGGCGCGACCGGGTCACGTGCCTGCCGGAGCAGGAGGCCCTTCGAGTATGACTCTCACCGGCCTGTCCGGAGGTTTCCGGGGGAGGGTTGGGGCCGGAGGGAGGGGAGGGTCAGCTGCCACCAGTAGGTGAGGCGGTTGTCGAGGACGGTCGTGCCCTCAAGTGCCTCGGTGAGAGTGCACAGACCGAAGAACGCGGGCACCAGAGTGCGGGCCGCGCGGGCGGGGTGGATGCCCTCGTTGACGTGTCCTGCCAGCCGGGCCTGTGCGAGCAGGCGCGTGGTGGCGGCGGTCCAGAGCGCGAAGGGGTCGGGGATGGGAGCTTTGATGACGGCGCGCTCGACCCACAGACGGGCCCCGGCCCGCGTCACGGTGTCCCGGGTGAGGGCGTGGGCGATGTCGTAGCTGAGTGCTACGAGCCGTTCGAGCGGGGGTACGGTCTCGTCTCCGTAGCGTGCTGCGAGCTGGGACCAGGTAGCGAACCGGTCCTCGACGACGGCGACGGCGATTCCTTCCTTGCTGGTGTAGTGGAAGTAGACCGCGCCGCTGGTCCGGCCCGACCTCGCGCTTATGTCGTTGACGCTGGTGGCCGCGTATCCCTGTTCGGCGAACAGTTGGGCTGCCGCTTCCAGCAGTGATCTGCGGGTTGCCTTCGCCCGTTCCTGCAACGTTCCGTCCGCCCTCGTCTGTTCTCGATGTCGGGCCACGAATTTAGTGCGCCAGCGTACGCCCGGAGCCCAAACGGGCACTTTCAGGCGGCAATTACACAGTTCTTTCGAACTCGCACGCGTGCGAGTGGTAAAGGGAGCGCGACGCTCCGGCCTCGCACCGTCAACCGTGCGCGGCAACTGGCCGAAAGTGCGTGCTGTTGACGCCCCCAGTGACTGCGCCGTGCCCGTCGCCGTATGGCTGTACGCCTGTTTCCGATGCGCTTCGAGTCACCGGAAAGGGTTATTGCCCGATTTGCCTGGACGGAAATAACGTAGTGGAAACTATCTTTCCGTTTTCGTGCCGAGACGGGACGCGCATACGTGCGAAAGCATGGGAGACTCCAGTGACCACCTCGACCCACAATCTCTTCGACTGGTCGCCCGAAGCCGTCATCTTCGACTGCGACGGGACCCTCATGGACAGCGAACGCCACTGGCAGGAGGCTCGCAGCCGGGCCTTTCGAGAGCACGGCCTCCAGCCGCCGCCCGGGTTCGCGGAGCGGGCCGTCGGTCTGCACTACGAGGACTGCGGCCGGCTCATGGCGCAGACCGTGCACAAACCCGAACTGGCCGAGGACCTGGCAGCCGCGCTTCTCGACCACTTCCTGGCACTGGTCACCGACGAACCGGTGACGATGCCTGGCGCGGTCCGGCTCCTGCGGCTGCTCTCCGGCCACCTGCCGTTGGCGGTGGCCAGCAACTGCCCGAGGGTCGTGGTCGAAGGCAGCCTGGAACGGGCCGGGCTGCTCGCGCACTTTCAGTACCTCGTCGTCCCCGACGCCGGGGACGGTGTGCGTCCCAAGCCGCATCCCGACGTGTACGCCGTGGCGGCCCGGCTCTGCGGTGTCCCCCCGCACCGGGCGCTGGCCGTGGAGGACTCCCTGACCGGTATGGAGGCAGCCCGCCGGGCAAGCCTGCGGGTCCTGGGCGTCGGTCCTCGGCCGCAGGGCCAGGGCCCCACCCGGGCCGATGGGTGGTTACCGTCACTGGACGCTCCCGAACTGGTGGCCTGGGCCCACGCGCTTGCCGGCCCACCCGGGTCACAACAGCCTTGACGGTGCAGCGGAGGGCGCGCTTCGACGAGTCCGACCGTCCACACCCACCGATGCGTTCCGGCTCACGCTGGTCAACCATGGATGCGCCTCCCCTGGACCATGGCGGGCGGCCCGTTCCCGCGGTGTTCCTCCGGACGGTCTCATGTCCCGGCGCGTTACCCGGGGCGGCCGGATCCCCGGGCTAGTGTCGGCGCTCCGTCGTTCTTAGGGAGCGTGTTCAGCTTGGCCCGCAACCGTCGCCTGATCCTGAGTACCCCGTCCGAGGTCTGGAGCCTGCTGGCCGACGGACACCGCTACGGGGAGTGGGTGACCGGCACCCAGCGGGTGCTCGCCGTGGACCCGCACTGGCCGCAGGTGGGCGCCCGGCTGCGGGTCAGGGTCGGTGTGGGCCCGCTGGTCCTCGACGACACCTGCGTCGTGCGCGTCTGCGAACCCGAGCGCCGCCTGGAATTGGAGGCGAAGGCCGAACCGTTCGGCGCGGCCCGCATCGCCATGAAGCTGATGCCCTGGGGTGAGGCCACGCTCTTCGTTCTCGACTGGCACGCGCTGAGGGGCCCCGGCATCCGGATGCACGGACTGCCCGTGGACTACCTCGTCGAGGTCCGCAACGGCATGATGCTGACCAAACTGGCCAGGATCGCCGTCATGGAGCACGACCGGACACCGCAGCGGGGCTGAGAGCGTGCGCTGCCGGCGTGCCGGGACCTTGGACGGCCGCGGACGGTAAGGCCGGCTCACCCGTGCGGGGTCGGTTCGGTACATCGCGGTGACGGGGCAGGGTGCACCGCACGCGCACGAAGGGCTGATCACGCCCGACGACCACCGCCTGCGACCCGGCGTCGCGCAGCTCCCCGAGGGAGGGGAAGACGGGGCGAACCCGAGTGCCCCGTCCGTGGCGTAGGTGCCTTGCGTGTCTTCCGCATCAGGTCCCGGTGGGCTACTCGGGTTTGGTCGTGCGCCTGCCGGCGCCAGCAGCAGGTCGTCCCGCCGCTCGGGCATGGCGTGGCGTGGCGGTGGTCCCTGTGAGCCGGCCGGGTACTCCTCCAGCGGACACGGCGCTGTACGAGGCGCTGACCGAGGGGTGGATCGCCGGCGCGGCGGTGGACGACATCGAGGAGGAACCCGCGAAGCAACGCGACTGGCAGCCGGGAAACCCCCTCTTCGAACTGCCCAACGTCATCATCACCCCGCACGCCGCCTACTACTCCGAGGAAGCCATCGGCGCGGTCCGCACCATCGCCGCGGAAGAGGCCGTACGGGTCCTGACCGGGCAACCCGCCCCGTACCCCGTCAACGAGTTGAGCGCCGGCGCGTGACCTGCACGGGTGATACGGCGCGCTGTCCAATTCAGGAAGACGCGGCGCCTGCAGGGTGAGTCGGGGTTCTGGTCCGTGACTGGTCCGGAAGCGCTGGTCAGAAGCGGGAGGGCGAGGGGAGGAACCAGGAGGTGAAGGCGCCTGACGAGTAAATGACCAGGTCAGGCGCCTTCAGCCGTGCCTCTAGAAGAAGCCGAGCTTCTTCGCGGAGTACGACACCAGGAGGTTCTTCGTCTGCTGGTGGTACACGGCTCAGATGCAGCTTGACCAGCTAAAACAGCTCCGATCGCCACAAGCTGCGGACGGCTGGTCCGGGTATGGTCCGGATCTTGCTTCGAAGGTTCGTGGTGATGAGCGCTGCTCGCATGTTGCGCTTGTACGACGATGACGGCCTCGGTACTGCTTCGAGAGGCGACGCAGAAGACTGTCCCGACCGGGCTGCACCAAGGCTGGATCCGGCGCTGGCGGAGGCCAGCGGCGATTTCTTCGACCCGGCCCCGTCCCACACTCCAGCCAGTCCCTCTCGTTAGCCGCGCCCGACGCATCGTTGCTTTGGGCGCGGCCAGCTTGACTCGTCGTGGGAAGGGCGTCAGCCATGGCGTCCCTTAGCTGTACGCGAGGCCCCGTCCAGGAGCCGCACCGTACTGGGACTTCTCGACCACCCACATCAGGATGCTTCCTCGGCCCCGTCGCTCACGTCCTCGGTTCACGCAATGTCAGTCCGGCAATACCCCGAACTCCACAAAGGCCGGCTGGGAGACCCCAAACTCGGAGAGCGGAGCCAGCGTGCCCTCGTCGGGGTCGACCGCGTACGAGCGCACCAGGTTCGCCGGCCGGTCGGCGACGAGGAGGAAGGTGCCGGAAGGGTCGAAGGCAAAGCTGCGGGCCGCTAGTCCAGGGTGAATTGAGGGCGCGAGCGGTACATGTCCGGCCCGGGTGAGGCCACCGTCCGGGTCCGCGCGGAACCAGACCACAGTGTCTTCTCCGCGGTTGTTGACGTACACGAAGCCGCCGCCGGGGTGGACGCGGACCTCAGCGGGCTCGTTGAGGCGGGTGAAACCGGAGGGCAGGGTCGAGGTCCTGGCCAGCTCGCGCAATTCTCCAGAGGAGGGATCGAAGGAGTACGAGGCGATCTCGGACGCGAATTCGTACGTCACGTAGGCCCGGTCGCCGTCTGGTGCGAAGGCGATGTGGCGGGGGCCGGTCTCTGGTGGCAGCTGGCAGGTGTGGGCGAGTTCGAGCGTCGTACCGAGCCGGTACACGAGGATGCGGTCGGTTCCCTTGTCGCCGACCAGTACCCAGCGGCCGGTCGGGTCGATGACGGCGCAGTGCGCGTGCGCGCCGGATTGTCCGTGTCCGCCGGCCTGCGGCGAGAAGTTCGGGTCCTTGCCGTGGCCTTCCATGACCCGCACGTCGCGCAGCGCGGCGAGGCGTCCGTCGGCGGACAGGCCGTACAGGAGCACGGTCGAGTCGTCGTAGAGGTATTCGGTGTGCCAGGTGCCGTCGTCGGCGCGGACCACGTGTTCCACGTGGTCGAAGTCACCGTGGTTGGCGGTGACGAGTACCCCCTGTTGCTCGTCCAGCCCGAGATAGGTGGGGCGTGGGCCGGGTGCGGGCAGCCAGTTGAGAGGGCTGAGACGCCCGTCGCGCTCCGAGACCGTCAGCGCGTGGACGGCGGCCGGTGGTTCGACCGGCCCGCGTCCGTCGGTCTTGCGTTCGTCCACCGCGTACAGGGTCCGGGTGCCGGGTGCGTACACCAAGTAGCCGGCGTCCCGCGGTTCGGCGGTGTGGTGCGCATGGACCAGTTCGCGACCGTCCCACGACACGTGGAGGGTCGTGATACCGCCGGCCTTGGGGTCGGTGGTGTCCCCGTAGGCGCCGATGAAGGCGACAAGGCGTCCGGTGGGCCGTACGGCAGGGGCGATGTGCCGGGTGCTCATGAGGCGATCAGCCTCCGCAGCATCTCCTGGTGGCGGCGGACCTGGTCCACCTCGCTCATCAGGTCTTCGCGGCCGCGGTCCTGGAAATAGCGCTGGCCCTCGTACTCGGAGTTGATGTAGCCGTTGAAGCCGCCGGCCTTGAGCGCGCCGATGGCGGCGTCGTAGTCGATGGAGATCTCCTGGTACTGGCCGGGGGCGTCGGGCACCGGGGACATGTTGTTGAACTTGCCGTGGACGTGGATGACGTGCGGCGCGATCTCGCGGAGGGTGTCGGCGGAGGTGCGGGAGAGCATCAGGGCCTCGGCGACGGTGCGGTAGTCGATGTCCCGGGCGTCCTGGACGCGGTCGTCGGCGTACTTCTTGACGGCGGTGAAGACGGAGGCGAAGTCCGGCTCGCACTGCCCGGTGTTCAGGAAGCGGTTGAAGTCGGAGCGCAGGTTGCCGGCGGTGTGCCGGGCGAGCGGGGAGAGGTCGAAGGGGGCTTCGCCGCGGCGGATGAGCAGGGCGAGGTCCACGGAGGCGGTGGAGGCGGTGGGCTGGGCTCCGCGCCGTTCCAGCCAGGCGAGCAGGACCTCGGACGGGCGGAACTGGAAGATGCCCAGGTCGGGGACGATGCCGAGGTGCTTGGTGCCGGTGCGTTCCACGACGTCGAGGATGTCACCGACTTCCCGGCCTTCGAGGTTCATCGGCTGGTGGATTTCCTTGCCGAGCCGGATGTCGAGGGACTCGGCCAGGGGCAGCGCGGAGACCAGGATCTCGACGGGGACGACCGACAGGACGCGCACGTTGCTGAAGCCGAGGGACTTGGCCAGGCGGATGTCGTGGCGGAGCCGGTCGGCGCACTCCTCGTACGTCATGACGTGGTCGCGGAACTGCAGGACGTCCATGCCGACGTCCATGGCGACGGGCCTGGTGCCGTAGGTGTCCATCCAGGTGAACCACTGGCGGCGGAAGTCGTCGCCCGGTTCGGGGTAGCGCAGGGACATCTCGTCGATCAGTTCGATGCCGTCGGCGCCGCCGAGGTTCTGGCCGACCTCGCGGATCTGGTCCTCCAGCATCAGTTCTTTGAAGAATTGGGACTGCTGGTAGCTGTAGAGGGATACGCCTCGCCGGATGGTCGTGGTCATCGGGCGGCCTCCGCTTCGGTCAGGTCAAGGGTGTAGGTGACGATCTCGGGGGTCTTGTCCGAGCCTGCGCCGGAGCCGGGCTTGGGCGGGTTCTTCACCCATTCCTCGTCGGTGGGCAGGTAGCCGTAGGCGGCGAGGACCGACTGCTGGAGGCGGATGGTGTGGCGGCCGGGGGCGAGTCCGCCGGGGGCGGCGATGTGCAGGATGCCCTCGTCGTCGTAGTCCCAGTGTTCGTGCACGGCGGTGCGGATCTCGTCGAAGGTCCGGGGTGCCTTGCCGTTGATCTCGAAGGTCTGGACGGAGGTGGGGTATTCGGTTCCGTCGACCTCCAGGTAGTAGCCGTTGTGGAGGGAGAGGTAGCAGCCGCGGTAGTTGGCGTGGCGGACGGCCAGGGTGAAGCCGGTGGTCTGTCCGTCGCGCTGCTCGTTGCGCAGGCTGTCCGGGCGGATCAGGAAGTTGTCGAACATGTCCTTGTCCTCGTCAGGAGGTGGTGGTCAGAGCCGGCCGGCGAGGTCGCGGGCGCCCAGGACGCACAGGGCGACGGTCGTGAGGGTGGGGTTGCAGGCGGCGGGGGTGGGGATGGCGCCGTTGCCTCCGACGTAGAGCGTGTCGTTGCCCCAGACGCGCAGCGAGGTGTCGACGACGCTGGTGGTGTCGTCGCTGCCGAGGCGGGTGGTGCCCTGGTAGTGCAGGGACGCGCCGTGCGGCATGACGGCGGGCTCCAGGCCGTTGATGGGTTCGCCGAGCAGGGAACCCATGCGCTTGGCCTCGGCGACGGCGGCGTCGAGCCGCTGTCGGTCGGCTTCGGTGAAGGTGTAGTGCACCTTGATGGACGGCATGCCGAAGTAGTCGGGACGACTGTCGTCGAACTCCAGATGGTCCTCGTAGCGGACCTCGGCTTTGCCCATGAAGACCGAGCACTCCACGACCGATCCCGGCCATGCCTCGAAGGTGTCGTCGACCGGGATGGGGGACGCGTCCCACTGGGTGACCTGGCCGTGGAAGGGGAAGGACGGGTCGTGGAAGGGGACCCAGCTGACTCCGGCGAGGACGTCGACGGCGCCTTCGCTGGTCTTGCGAAGGCCCTGGGCGGCGGCGCGCAGGGAGTCGTCGAGCTGGATGGTGTTGGTGGTCATCGTGTGCTCGTTGAGGTAGTGCCCGAGCGCGGCGGGGCGGATGCCGGAGGCGCTGAGCAGCTGTGGGGAGCGCAGTGCGTCGGCCGCGACGACCACGAACCGGGCGCCGACCTCGTACTCACGGTCTTCGAGCCGGTCGTGCAGCAGCACTCCGTCCGCCCGGCCGGCGGTGGTCAGGATGCGCCTGGCGGCGGTGTCGGAGCGCAGTTCGAATCCGTCCCCGTGGCTGGTGAGGAGATCGCCGAGCATGACGCCGGGGCCGGTCCAGTAGCGCTGGCCGTCAGGTCGCACCTCCATGGCCAGCGGCATGGGCTGGACCACACGGTCGGCGTTGCGGCCCGGGTTGTAGTGGGCGCCGAGAAGGCGGCGTACGTCGGCGCCGAGCGGGGCCTGTTCGAAGGCGCTCTGGGTGACCTGGAGGAGACGGCGCGCGTCGGTCAGCGCGGCGTCGAACCGGTCCGGGTCGAGGTCCTTGGACAGCTCGGCCGCATCAGGCCAGGGGGAGGCGCCCGACCAGTGGGCGCCCATGCCGCCGACGTTGCTGGACAGCGCGGCGGCCGGGAAGCCGGTCTCGCCCTCGGCGGGAGCCGACGTGTCGAGCAGCCAGGTCCCGGGGCGGGCCACGAGACCGGCGGACCGGCCGCGGGACGGGGACAGGGCGCGGGCGACCTGCTCCTCGTAGTCGGCGGGGCGGGCCTGCGGGCCTTGGGAGGCGAACTGCGCAGCGACGCGCTCGCGCGGGTCGGTGATGGTGCGTACATGGCGTCCGGGCGGGTCCGACACGACCGGCCCCGCCTCGACCATCAGGACGCGCGCGGTGGGCCGCGCCTCCTTGATGGTCCGGGCGTAGGCCGCTCCTGCGGGGCCGCTGCCGACGATCACCACGTCGTAGGTGTCGCGCATGGGATTCACAGTCCTTCGGGCTCGTTACGGTGCTTCGGAGTCCCGTGCCGCCGTTCAGGCGGAACCGGGCGGACGCCGGCGAGGTCCGCGCCTCGGCCGGCGGTCACCGTGCGTCGGGCCGCGTACCTCGCGCAGGCCGAGGCGCTGGCTGCGGGCCCAGGCACCGCAGAAGAGTCCGAGGGGTGCGTGCGAGCCGTCGAGGAGCGGTGGAGCCCAGCGCGCGCCGTAGGGGTCCGTGGGCGTCGGGTGTGTCATGTGCTCCACCTCCTCGGGGTGTGCGGTGCGGGTGAGGGCTGCTGCGGGGCCGGTGGTCAGGCTTCGAGGACCACCGGGCGCCGGGCGCGGGGGAGGCGGAAGAAGAAGGCCCACACCAGTGCGGCGACGGCCGCCGAGGCGATGGGCAGTGACCAGATGGTGTTCCAGTCGGCGGGCACGCTGTGCGCCTGGGCGCCCACGGTCGCGTCATAGATCCAGCCGGAGGTGAGGGAGCCGATGCACTGACCGAAGCCGGACACCACGAGGATGAGCATGCTCTGGGCCTGGGCAGCCAGCTCGACGGGGGCCACCTCGTCGATGTACATGGCGGCCAGGACCAGGAAGAAGTCCTGACAGATGCCCTGGAGCAGCACGGCGGTGATGGCGACTGCGTGGGAGCCGTTCGATGCCTGGACGAACAGCGCGAAGCGCACGGCCCACATGCACATGCCGGCGAACAGGGCCCACTTCATGCCGACGTGCTTGAGCACGAAGGGGATGGTGACGATGAAGGCCACCTCGGACGCCTGGCCCAGGGCGAGGGTCCCGGCCACGTTGGAGAAGCCCAGCGCTCCGGCGTACGAGGAGGCGTAGGTGTTGTACACACCGAGAGAGACCGAGGTGAACAGGGCGCACACCATGAGCACGGTGAAGTTGCGGTGGCGCAGCAGCCGGAACGCCTTGGCTCCGACGAGGTCGCCGACGGAGAAGCGGACACCCTTGGCGGGCGGCGGCGTGTTGGGCAGGGTGAACGCGTAGACACCGAGGGCGAAGCTGATGAGCGCGGTGGCGTAGAAGAGATTGGGCGACGAGGACAGGCCGAGCCAGCCGACGACGGCACCGGCGACGACCCAGCCGACTGTGCCGAACACCCGGACGTAGGGGAACCGTCGCTGGTTCGCTCCCAGGTGCCGGAAGGCGATGGCGTTGGTCAGTCCCAGGGTGG
Source organism: Streptomyces hyderabadensis (assembly GCF_020404845.1). Taxonomy (GTDB): domain Bacteria; phylum Actinomycetota; class Actinomycetes; order Streptomycetales; family Streptomycetaceae; genus Streptomyces; species Streptomyces hyderabadensis. The sequence continues at coordinate 57,582 of NZ_JAIOJZ010000019.1, forward strand.
GCTGGAAGAACAGCATGTAGACGAAGGTCAGGGTGAGGACGAGTCCCCCACCGCCGGCTCGCACGGCGGCCGGCAGGAACAGCATGGTGACGCCGCCGAGGAGGTGGGCGAGACCCAGCGCCTTCTGGGACGGCAGGAAGCGGTCACCCAGGGCACCCAGCAGCATCGGCGAGACGATCGCGGCTACAGCGGCCAGGGTGAAGGCGGTACCGATGACGGTGGCCAGCCCGTTCGTGGCGAGCACCAGGCCGACGGTCGCGAACCACGACCCGAAGACGGCGAACTCCAGCAGCATCATGACGGTGAGCTGGACGAAGAGCTTCGTGTCGCCGTTCGCCGGCGTGGCCGGTACGGCCTCGTCGGGACCCGCGGTGTCGGCGGAGGCGGCCGGCTCTTGGGGAGCCACGTTCGGCGGTTGACTTCTCATCATTGAGATCCTTAGACCGTTCACGTTCTGAACGTTTCCGCCTCCGTCGGGATTCGTGTCCGAATCATGCGGCGGGGGGCGGTCGAACGTCAGCGCTTGGCAGGTGTTGTCTCGTCCTGGGAAGTCAGGCAACCCGGGACCAAACGCGTATTCACCACCCGGTGTGCAGCGTCATCGAAGAGTTCTCGGCTGTCGATGATCTGTTCGCGGCGGCTCGCGCGTCACAGATGACGTCAGAGGCAAAGGTGGCGGAATGTTCAGGAAACGTTCCGTTCACCGATCAGGCTCGGCCATCGTCAGCCTTGCTGGCCGAGATTGTCAACGATTCCGTCAGCGACTGTTCGGTTTCTGAATGGTCTGCTGCCGGAGCGCCCATGCGGGCAGGGCGCTGGCACCGGTCCCCGTCTCGGCGAAAACCATGGCCACCCCGCCCAGCAGGGCCGCGTCGTCGCCGAGTGCGGCCGGCACGAAACGGATGTCCGGCGAGGCGACCTTGAGGCTCTGCACCTCGGCGGAGGACACGAGGCTGTCGAAGAGCAGCGGCCCGGCTTTGCTGAGCGTCCCGCCGACCGCCACGACACTGGGCGCCATGAGCTTGGCGGTGTTGGCGAAGGCACGCCCCAGGTGGCGGCCGGCCTCGTACAGGACCCGTCGGCAGGCCGGGTCTCCACGCCGTGCACTGTCGATGACCTGGTGCAGCGTGGTGTGGCCCCCACCGGAGGACTTGAGGGCATGCAGGAGGGAACGCTCGGAGACGAAGGTGGTCAGGCAGCCCCGGCTGCCGCAGAAGCAGACGGGGCCCTCGGGCTCCAGCACCATGTGGCCGATCTCCCCGGCCAGACCGTCACCGCCGCGATAGATCCGTCCGTCGATGACAAGCCCGCCGCCCACCTTCGCGGAACACATGGCGTACAGGAAGTCGGCCGCCCCCTGTCCCGAACCCCAGGTCCATTCGGCAAGGGCGGCCAGGTTGGCGTCGTTCTCGGCCCATACCGGCACGCCGAGTGTCTCCTGGAGGCTTTCGGCCACCGGGATGTCCCGCCACGCGGGCAGTTGCAGCCGCGCCCACGACGTGACCGTTCCCGTCGCACGGGCGAGCGGGGCCTGCACGGCCACCGCGACGCCCGCCAGGTCCGTGGACAGCAGCCCGGCCCGGGAGACCAGGGTGCGCACCATGTCGACGACGAGTTCCGGGTCGCCGCCCTCCTCCTCCGTGTCCTCCTGGAACGTGACCGAGGCGTCGTGGCGCGCGTGCGTGCCGAAGTCGAAGAGGGACGCGCGCAGCGACGTGACGTTGACCTGGACGGACATGACGGCACCCTGGCGGGAGACCAGGGCGACGAGGAACTCCCGGCCGTTGACCGGGCGGGTCTCAGCGATGCCCTCTTCCCTGAGGGACTTGACGATGCTGTTCACCGTCGCCCGGGACAACTCGGTGCGGCGGGCCAGCGCGGCCTGCGAGGAGGGGCCGTGCAGGCGCAGCGACTCCAGCACGCGGCGCACATTGCCCTGCCGTCCGCCCGCACGGGATGAAGCGGTACGGGTGGACGTCGTCGCGCTGTCGTCGTCGCCGTGTTTCACCCGACGACCATACGACGCCGTCCGGGCCGGCACGCCGGGGCCACCGTGCGGTGAGCGCCCCGGACCGGTGGTCACTGATTGCTGAAGGCGGAGTCGAAGGATGCTTGCGGCAGCGGCCACAGCGCCGCGCGAATCCGGCCCACGGCTTCGGCGGCGCCGTGCAGCCGGTCCATCCCGGCGTCCTCCCATTCCACGGAGATGGGGCCGGTGTAACCGATCGAGGAGAGTGCCCGGAACGCGTCCTCCCAGGGGACGTCCCCGTGCCCGGTGGAGACGAAGTCCCAGCCGCGCCGAGGGTCTCCCCAGGGCAGGTGTGAGCCGAGGATCCCGGCCCGCCCGTTGGGGCGCCGCAGGCGGGTGTCCTTGCAGTCGACGTGGTAGATGCGGTCGGCGAAGTCGGTGATGAAGCCCACCGGGTCGATGTTCTGCCACATCATGTGAGACGGGTCCCAGTTGAAGCCGAAGGCGGGGCGGCGGCCGATCGCCTCCAGGGCACGCACGCTGGTCCAGTAGTCGTAGGCGATCTCCGAGGGGTGCACCTCGTGCGCGAAGCGCACGCCCTCCGCGTCGAACACGTCGAGGATGGGATTCCAGCGCCGGGCGAAGTCCTCGTACCCGTCCTCGATCACGGCTTGGGGAACCGGCGGGAACATCGCCACGTACTTCCAGATCTTCGAGCCGGTGAAGCCGACGACGGTGTCCGCACCCAGACGGCGGGCGACCCGGGCGGCCCGCTTCATGTCCTCGGCGGCCCGTCGGCGGACGCCTTCCGCGTCGCCGTCGCCCCAGACGGACGGACGCAGGATCGACTGGTGGCGGAAGTCGATCGGGTCGTCGCAGACGGCCTGGCCGCCGAGGTGGTGGGAGATCGCCCAGACCTTCAGCCCGTACCGGTCGAGCACGTCGAGCCTGGCCGGCAGGTAGTCCGGGTCCTCCTCGGCCCGGGCGAGGTCGAGGTGGTCCCCGGACACGGCGATCTCCAAGCCGTCGTATCCCCACTCGCTCGCCAGGCGGGCGACTTCCTCGAACGGCAGGTCGGCCCACTGGCCGGTGAAGAGCGTGACTGGTTGGCGTGCCGTTCCGGGGCTGTGGCTCATGCGTTCTCCTGGTTCCAGAGCGTACTTAAGTCTATTCTGAGCAAAAGTATCGCTTGAATCAATCGATCGTTGTGCTTCTTTAGCTCGTATCAGTCGTTAGCCCCGGTGGGGGCGGAGGGAGAGGTGTGCCATGGACAAGCTCCGGGTCGCTGTCATAGGTACCGGCTTCATGGGGGCGGTCCACGCGCGGTCCGCCGTCACGGCCGGGGCGGAGGTCGTGGGGGTCGTCGGCTCCACCCCGGCGAAGGGGCGCGCCGCCGCAGAGGCTTTCGGTGCCGGCCGCGGTTTCGACTCTGTCGAAGACGTCCTGCGGCACGGCGTGGACGTGGTGCACGTGTGCACCCCGAACGCTACGCACGCCCGCTTCGCCCGTGCCGCGCTCGCCGCCGGTGTCGCGGTCGTGTGCGAGAAGCCGCTGGCCACCGACGTCACCACCGCGCGGGAGCTGGCCGCGCTGGCGGCCGAGCGCGGGGTGATCACCGCCGTGCCGTTCGTGTATCGCTACTACGCCTCCGTGCGTGAGGCGCGGGCCCGGCTTACGCGACCGGGGCACCGGCCGCCGTGGCTCATCCACGGCAGCTACCTCCAGGACTGGCTCGCCGACGCGCAGGCCACGAACTGGCGGGTGGACCCGGTGGACGGCGGCGCCACGCGGGCGTTCGGTGACATCGGGGTCCACTGGTGCGACCTCGCCGAGTTCGTCACGGGCCAGCGCATCACGCGGGTGAACGCCTCCTTCGCGCGCGCTGTCGCCGAGCGGCCCGCGCCCGACGGCACCGTGCGCCCCGTGGAGACCGAGGACGGAGCCGCCGTCCTGCTGCGGACGGACGGGGGAGCGGTCGGCTCGGTGGTGGTGAGCCAGGCGTCCGCAGGTTACAAGAACGCGCTGTCGTTCTCCTTCGACGGGCCGGATGCCAGCTATGCCTTCCGTCAGGAGACGCCGGAGTCGCTGTGGATCGGTGGACGCGAGGCCAATCAGGTCCTGCTCCGTGACCCGGGCCGTCCTCAGGCGCCCACCGGCCGGTCGGCCGCGCTGCCCGCCGGTCACCCCCAGGGGTACTACGAGTGCTTCGCCGATCTGGCCGCAGACGCCTACGCGGCGGTCAGGGGGGAGCGGGTGCCGGATCTGCCGACGTTTGCCGACGGGCTGCGAGCTGCCGCGATCACCCAGGCCGTCGTCGATTCGGCGCGGGACGGGGGATGGGCCGACGTTGCGACGGATGTGCCGCAGGCCGCCTGATCTTCGGGCCGGTCCGGAGGTGTGCCGGTGAAGAGCATGAGCAGGCCAATGACAGATGTCTGTACTACAGAATGAGTGACTGCTATACAGGACGCTCCGTCAGGCTCACTCAAGGAGGAGTGCCTCATGCCGAGCCGCGCCAGTACGGGCAGGATCGCTCTGGCCAGCTATATCGGAAGCGTCATCGAGTGGTACGACTTCAATATCTACGGCCTGGCGGCGGCGCTGGTGTTCAGCGAGCAGTTCTTCCCCGCCTTCTCCGAGACCAGCGGCACCCTTGCCGCGCTGGCGGCGTTCGCGGTCGGGTTCATCGCCCGGCCGCTCGGCGCGATCGTCGCCGGGCACTTCGGTGACCGCCTCGGCCGCAAGTCGATGCTGGTGCTCTCACTGCTCACCATGGGAGTGGCGACCACGGCGATCGGCCTTCTCCCGACCTATGAGGTGATCGGGGTGTGGGCGCCGATCCTGCTGGTCGCTCTGCGCCTGCTTCAGGGCATCGGGGTGGGCGGAGAATGGGGCGGTGCCGCACTCATGGCCGTCGAGCACGCGCCGCCGGGCCGACGGGCCTTCTACGGTTCCTTCCCACAGGTAGGCATCCCCACCGGGATTCTCCTGTCCCAGCTGGCGTTCCTGCTGATGACTCAGGTCTTCTCGGACGCGGCACTGCAGTCCTGGGCCTGGCGGCTGCCCTTCCTGTTCAGCGCGGTGCTGATCGTGGTGGGCCTGCTGGTACGGCTGTCGATCACGGAGACCGGAGAGTTCGAGAAGGCCCGCGAGAACCAGGACATCGCGCGCATCCCGCTGGTCGAGGTGTTCCGCCGGTCGCCGCTGCAGGTGCTGTCGGGCAGCCTCCTCTCCCTGGCCGGGCCCACGCTCGGCACCCTGCTGTCCGTGTACATGATCAGTTACGGCACGCACCAGCTGGACATGGACTCCAGCACGATGTTGTGGATCACCGTGGTGCTCAGCGTTCCGTGGATCGCCATGATGCTGGGCGCCGCTCAGGCGAGCGACCGGTTCGGGCGCAAGCGGATGTTCATCATCGGTACCGGACTTGCGGCCGTGGGTGTGTGGCCGATGTTCCTGCTGGTGAACACCGCTGCGGTGCCGCTCGTCTTCGCCGGACTGTTCCTGCTGACGATCGCGAACTCCATCATCAACGGTGCTCAGCCGGCCATGCTCACCCTGATGTTCCCGGCGGCCGTCCGCTACAGCGGCGCCTCGCTCTGTTTCCAGATCGGGTCGATCGTCGGTGGTGGGCTTGTGCCGTTGCTGGCGGAGTCGCTCTACACGCGTTTCGGCACGTCGAACGCGGTCGCCGTACTCATAGCGGGGGTCTGCGCCGCCAGTCTGCTGGCCGTCCTGCCGGTGCGGAAGGCCCTGCTCGACGTGGGCACACTGGCCACAGCGCCTGACACATCGCCCCAGGGCGAGAAGGAGGCCGACGCGATGACTCAGCGTGGGTAGGACGACGAGCCGCCGCCGGACGCGAGGGGCCCGATGCTCGCACTCCGGCCTCCACGTGGGTCCCCGCGCGGCAGCCACCGGCCGAGCATGTCGGGCCGGGTCAGCTCGTCGACCGCCAAAGTGGCCGCGCCGATGACACCCTCCTGGCGGTCGAGGCCGGCCTCGGAGATGACCAGTTCATCGGTGGCCAAGGGAAGGGAGCGCCGGGCCACGGCTTCCGCCACGGGGCCCGCGAACGCTTCGCCCGCCTGGGCCAGCAGGCCGGTCAGATAGACCGTCGAAGGGTTGAAGACGCTGACCAGCGTGGCCAGTTGGGCACCGACAAGCTCACCCGACCTGGTGATCAGCTCGGTGCTCACGGGGTCTCCAGCCCGGCACCCCTCGACGACGTCGGTGACGGTCAAGGACTCCGGAGTACCTTCCAGCCGCTCGGCCAGGAAGGGGCTGCGCCCACTCAGAGCCGCGGCACGGGCGTCACGGCTGAGCGCCCAGCCGCCGGCCAGGGCTTCGAGGCAGCCGAACTTTCCGCACCGGCACCGCAGGCGGGACTCCTCCGCGACGATCGTGTGGCCGAGATCCCCTGCCGAGCCCCGAGCACCCCTGTGCAGGCCGCCCTGGGAGATCAGTCCCAGGCCGATACCCGTACTCGCCTTGACCAGCAGGATGTTGTCGCCGGCGACGGAACGTGTCCTGCTCCAGACACCCAGGGCCATCAGGTTGGCGTCGTTGTCGACCCACGCCGGCACGTCGTAGTGGGCTTCCAGCCGTTCCCGCAGCGGAAAAGCGTGCCAGCCCGCCATGATCGGTGGCCGGACAGGGGTGCCGCGGGTGAAGTCGACCGGTCCGGGAACCCCGGCGCACACGCTCCACAGGCGCTCGTGGAGCTGCGGTGTCAGCAGCTCGCCGGAGATCTCGCGCAGGGTCTCCAAGGATGCTTCGGGACCTCCCCCGATGTCCCAGGTCATACGGCGGTCGGCCAGCACGGTGCCGTCGAGATCGGTCACGGCCACATGCAACTGGCTGGCGCCGAACAGCGCGCCGAGCACAACGCCGCGGCCGGACGCGATCCGAAGGGTGCGGGAAGGGCGGCCCCCGGTGGAGGGTGCTGTTTCCCCTTCGGTCACCAGACCGGCCCTGATGGCCTGGTCCACCCGTTGAGTGATGATCGTGCGGCCCAGCCCGGTGAGGCGACTGAGGGCGGGCCGGGTGACGGCCGTTCCGCCTCTGATCATGTTCAGCACGAGAGAGAGCGTCTGGTGGTCGGTCATGCGGTGTGGTCTCCAGGGACGGGCGACTCGGCCTGACGAGCTTATGGGTCACAAGACGCTCGATCCGACCGGCCTGGGGCGGCCCGTGATGCAGGAGCCCGTGAACGGCCCCGGCTCGGCGTGGGAAGCTGACCGTATGGAGAATCCACCCGACCGCCTTGGCGAGATGCCGCCGCTGAGCGACCGCGCGGCGCCGGCCTATCCGATCGCCTCGGTGGAGAACACCCTGCGCATTCTGCTGCTGCTGAGCGAGCGCAACCACTTGAGTCTCGCGGACGTCGCCGCGGAGCTGGGCATCGCGCGGTCGAGTGCACACCGTCTCATGGCGATGCTGGCGTACTACGACTTCGTGCGGCAGGACTCGGCGTCGCGGTTGTTCCGCCCCGGTGCCGCCCTGGTCGACGTCGGATTGTCCGCCGTCCGCGGCCTGGACGTCCGGGTGCTGGCACGGCCTGTCCTGACCGAGCTGGCCACCTCCACGGAGATGACCGCTCACCTGGCGCTTCCCCGGGGGCGGGACGTCCTCTATGTCGACGGCGTGGAAAGCCGCCGTACCATCAGGGCGGCGCTGCGCACCGGAGACACCTTGCCCGCTCACGTCACGGGGGTGGGCAAAGCGCTGCTGTCGACCCTGAGCGACGACCAGCTGCGCCAGCTGTATCGGGATGCGCCGCCCCAGGCCGTCACCGACAGGGCCCTCTCGGATGTCGAGTCCCTGCTCCAGGATCTGCGAACGGCCCGCGAGGCCGGCTATGCCGTCAACCGTGGTGAGAGCGAGCCCGGTGTCCTTTCCCTCGGAGTGGCGTTCAGCCTGCCGGAGCCCGGGATGTCCGCGGCGCTCGGCCTGGTGTGTCCGGAGGCGTCCGCTGATCCCGAGTGGGAGTCGCGCGTCGCGGCCCGGCTGAAGTCAGCGGCGGCCGAACTGGCCAAGGAGATGAGCGCCTACCGCTTCTGAGGCCCCGCCTCGGGCGCACCGAGTGTCCGGCCGCGGACACGCCAGGCGGCGCCGACTCCAACGGCGTCCCGGTTGGCCGGCACGTTGTGCACCCGGACGCCCCAGGCGCCCGACGCGGCGGCCAGCGCGGACACCGCCGTGGTGGCGGCGTCGCGGGCGGCGGGACGGGCCGGCCGCTCCGAGCCGAAGCCGCGAAGGGCGGTGAGGAAGGACTTCCGGGAGGCGCCGACGAGCACGGGCAGGCCGAGCGCCGTGATGGCCGGCAGCCGGGACAGGAGCGTCCAGTCGTGCTCCGGGCGCTTGGCGAAGCCCAGCCCCGGGTCGAGGATGAGCTGCCGCTCGTCCACACCTTGTTCGGTCAGCTCCTCAACACGTCGCACGAGCTCCGCCCGTACGGTGTGGACGACGTCCTGGTAGTGGGCGTGCCGGTGCATGCTGCTGCTCGGTGCCCGCCAGTGCATCACGACGTACGGCACACCGGTGGACGCGATCAGGCCGGGCATGAGTGGGTCTGCCAGACCGCCGCTGACGTCGTTGACCAGGCAGGCTCCGGCGTCCAGAGCGGCCTGGGCCACCTCGGCGTGCATGGTGTCGATGCTGACGCGGACGCCTGACCGGGCGAGTTCGCGTACGACCGGTGCGACCCGTGCGAGCTCCTCGGCCGCGGGTACCGGTCGGGCCCCGGGGCGGGTGGACTCGCCGCCGACGTCGACGATGTCGGCTCCGTCGGCGGCCAGGGCGAGCCCGTGCCGCACGGCACTCGCGGTGTCCGCGTGGACGCCGCCGTCGGAGAAGGAGTCCGGTGTCACGTTCAGGATGCCCATCACGACGCACCCTGCCGCACCGTGCGGTGCGGGCAGGGCATCGAAGGAGGGCATCGGTGACCGGGCGGCGAAATCCGTCATGAGCGGGACGGGCTCTGCCGCGCCGCTGCCAGTGTGTTGGCCAGCAGCATGGCGATGGTCATCGGGCCGACACCGCCGGGCACGGGGGTGAGGAGCCCGGCGTGGCCGTCCAGCTCTCTGGCCCGGACGTCCCCTTGGAGACCGCCCGGGGTGCGGTGGATGCCGACGTCGACGACCACGGCGCCCGGCTTGACATGGTCGGCGCCGATGAGGCCGGGCACGCCGGTCGCCACGACGAGGATGTCCGCCTGCCGGGTGACGGAGGCGAGGCGGAGCGTGTGGCGGTGGGCGACTGTGACGGTGGCGTCGCGCTGGAGGAGCATCCGGGCCATCGGCCGTCCCACCAGTTCGGAGTGGCCGACGACGACCGCGTGAGCGCCCCGCAGGGGGACTCCCTCGGTGTCCAGGAGCTTGAGGACGCCGGCCGGGGTGCACGGGCGCAGACCGTCGGCTCCGCGGGCGAGCAGTCCCGCGCTGGTGGTGGTGAGGCCGTCGACGTCCTTGCCGGCCGGGATACGGTCGATCAGAGCGCCCGCGTCCAGGCCGCCGGGGAGCGGCAATTGCAGAAGGATGCCGGAGACGTCCCGGTCTTGGGCCAATTCGTCGATGACGGCCGCGACCTCGGCCTGGGAGGCGTGCGGGGGCAACGCCCGGTGCACGTCGCCCATGCCCGCCTCGCGGATCGCGCTGCGTTTGGCGGCCACGTAGACGGCGCTCGCCGGGTCGTCGCCGACCAGCACGGTCGCCAGGGCCGGCACGCGCCCACGCTCCCGCACCGTGCGTGCCACCTCGTCGGCCACCCATGCGCGGATCTCCCGGGCGGTCTTCTTCCCGTCGATGAGAGTCGTCATGATCGCGTGTCCCCCTGGCGCGGCTCGGGGCGGGTCATGAGAAGACGATGGTGTGGTTGCCGTTGCGGATGACCCGGTCCTCCGCGTGCCACAGGACGGCGCGGGAGAGGACGGCGCGTTCGACGTCCGCGCCCCTGCGCTTGAGGTCGTTGGCGGTCTCGGCATGGGTGACCCGCACGACGTCCTGCTCGATGATCGGTCCCTCGTCGAGGTCCTCGGTGACGTAGTGGGCGGTGGCTCCGATCAGCTTCACACCGCGTTCCTTGGCCTTGGCGTAAGGGCCGGCGCCGATGAAGGCGGGCAGGAAGGAATGGTGGATGTTGATGATCGGCACGCCGACCTGCTCGATGAAACCGGGCGACAGGATCTGCATGTAACGGGCGAGGACGACGAAGTCGACGTTGTCCTTGAGCAGCCGCAGGTGCTCGGCCTCGGCGGCCGACTTGTCCGCGCCCATGGACGGAACGTGGAAATAGGGAATACCGAAAGCGCGCACCTCCTCCGCGACGTCCGGGTGGTTGGAGATCACCATCGGGATGCTGACCGGCAGCTCGCCGCGGCGATGGCGCCACAGCAGGTCGAGCAGGCAGTGGTCCGACTTGGAGGCGAAGACCGCCATCCGCTTGGGCGCCGACACGTCGCGCAGGGTGAAGTCGAGAGCGAAGCCCTGCGCCAGCTGCTCGGCGAGTTCCTCGCGCAGGCTCGGCAGCGCGGCCTGGAGACCGTCGAGGGTGAAGAGGGTGCGCTGGAAGAAGGCGCCGGTATCAGGGTCGGAGTACTGGTCGAGCGAAAGGATGTTCGCGCCGCGACGGCTCAGGAGACCGCCGACCGCGGCGACGATGCCGACCCGGTCCGTGCCCTGCACGACCAGCGAGGCGTGGTGTGCGGGTACGGGGCGCCGTGCGGCGGCGGCCGGGGCGTACTGGGTGGCGGTCACTTCAGTCCCTCCTTGGTGCGGAAGTCGTCGATCCAGGTGGAGGTGGCGTCGAGTCCGCCGAAGGTGTAGAAGTGCAGCTTCACCTCGCCGTGGACGGCGGCGTCGTATCGCTGCGCCAGGGCGTGGAGGAACCGGTCGGGGCCGGCCGTGCCCATCAGGTTCGTCACCGACAGGCCGTACTTGCGGGCGATGGAGGTGCTGGTGCCCACTCCGAAACGGGCCGCATAGGACAGCAGTCTGCGCACCCCGGCGGGGCCCGGCACGCCGACGCGGACCGGCAGGTCGACACCCCGCTCGCGCAACTCCTCGATCCAGGCGAGCACCGGGTCGGCGTCGAATCCGAACTGGGTGATGATGTCGGCGGCCAGACCCTCGGAGGCCAGGAACGCCGCCTTCTGTTCGAGCGCCGACCACAACGCGGCCCGCGGAATCTGCGGGTGCCCTTCGGGATATCCGCTCATCCCGATGTGCCGCACGCCGTACCGGTGTGGCAGCCCGGAGCGGATGACGTCGAGGGAGTCGGAGTAGGGCCCGTGGGGACGTGCGGGGTCGCCGCCGACGACGAAGAGATCGGACTGGGTGTCCTCGTCCCGCAGGGCGGTGAGGAAGTCTTCGAGTTCCTGCCGCGAGACCAGGCGCCGGGCGGAGACGTGGGGCACGGGGACGAAGCCGCCGTCCTTCACCGCCCGCGCGGCGGTCAGCCGCATCGACAGGTCCTCGTTGCCGAGGTAGGTCACGTTGATGCGGGTGCCCTGAGGGATGAGCCTCCCGGCGGAACGCAGTTTCGGCGTGTCCTTGCCGGTCATCTCCAGTGAGAAGTCCCGCAGCAGCAGGGCCGCACTGGTGGTCGTGGAAGAGGGGACAGTGGTCATCGTGCTCCTTGCTCGCAGAAGAGGCGGCGCGCGGGAACGGGAGGGGGCGGCTGCCACGGGCGGCCGGGGCCCTCTGCTCCCGGTCTGCCGCGCACTGCCCCGGACACGCCGAGGCGGCGACGGTCGGGCCGGCGGCACCGCTGTGTGCGGACACCGTTGCGCCGGCTCGTGAAGTCCGCCCCCTTCCGGCAGCGCGGCCGGCCCGGCCGGTATGCGGGGCGGGCATGAATCACCAGCCGGGCCGGAGACGGGGACTACCGGTCGCGGTAGGCGCCTCGGGCGAACTGCACGTAGGGGGCAGGCGCCACCGTCGCGCGGATCTCCACCTGACGGTGGGCCTCGACGCCCGGCTTGGCGGAATTGGGGTTCTCGCCCCACACCACCGTCACCTCGGTGCCCGGCTCGCTGTGGGCGAGATCGACGGTGGCAAGGGAGACCATGGCCCGCTCGTTGGCGATGTAGCCGACGTCCATGGAGATGCCCGCGAGCTGACCGTCGACGAGGACCTTGTCGCTCTGGTGGAGGGCGTAGCGGGCCTTGGGGAACTCGATGAACTTGGCCGGCAGTTCGTCCGACCGGTAGAGCGAGCCGATGGCCGCGGCGACGTCGTCCGCGTTCCAGACCAGCGTGACCTTGGTGCGGCGCGGCTGCTTGGCGATCTCCTCCAGGGCCGCGCGGCCGACGAAGTCGTGGTCGAACGCGACGATTGAGCCGTAACCGATGTCGTACGGGGTCACGTAGTAGTCGGTGACGTCCTCGGAGTCCATCGAGCCGCCCAGCGAGCCCATGGCCTCGGTGCTGAGCCACTCGCGGTAGCCCTTCATCTTCTCCCCCGAGAACACGGCCGGGAACGGGGCGGGCACCCAGGCCGACTCCAGGTTCGCGGTGGAGTACGCCTTGGCGCCGGCCCGGACCAGACCGAACTCGTCACCGACGGCCAGGATGGCGTCGCGGACCGCGTCGCCCTCCTCCCAGGGGCCGAAGAGCTCGAAGCCGGGCTGGCCGGCCATGCCGTGTCGCAGAGCGCGCACCTGGTGACCCGCGATGGTGAACGTGGTCATGTGGAAGAACTTGACCGAGGGGACCGGGGCTCCGGTGACCTTCTCCAGCAGGCCCACAGCGTTCGGGCCCTGCACCTCGAAGCGGTAGACCTTGGGCGGTCCGGCCACGCGGTCATAGGAGTTGTCGTCCCGCTCGGTCGTGGCGTTGTAGTCGCCGGTCTCCAGGTTGTACTGCACCCAGTCCAGCACCATCGGATGTCCGACCAGGTCGAACTTGTCCTGCTCCAGGTGGAAGAGCACGGCGTCGCCGATGAGCTGGCCGTCGTGGTTGACGGCCACGTACTGCTTCGCCCGCCCGGGACCGAACTTGGCGAAGCTGTTCACCCCGAGGCCGGACAGCAGCCGCAGCGCGTCGGGGCCCTCGATGTACAGGTCGGTCATGTGGTGCGACTGGTCAAGCAGGGCGACGGAGTCACGCCACGCGCTCTGCTCGCTGCGCCAGTTGGTGAACTCCGCGGCGACGGGAAACGTGTGCGGCCGGATCGGGGAGTTGCGCAGCAGCGCCACCGCCCCGCCCGCTCGCTCGATCGCCTGCTCGACGCTCTCCTGGCTCATGTCCCGCCTTTCCCGTGCTGAGCGTCCGTGCGGGGGCGTGGCCACAGGCCCATGCCTCGTGTGCCGCACTCCGGCTGTCTACTCAGTAGAATGTGTGTCTGTTCCATAGAACAGTAGGTGGCGGGTAACGCCGGCGCAATAGAGGGAGCCGAAATTGTCAACAGCCGAGGGGCACGAACCGCCACGCCGAAGAACCGCCGCAGGGCCGCGCTCCGGACCCGGATGGCACCGCTGGGCGACCACCGTCAACCGCGGCGCCGTCATCCGCGCGGCCCTCGCCACGGCGCTGCCTCTCGCCGTCGGACTCATGGCCGACCGGCCGCTGTACGGCGCGCTGGTTGCCATGGGCGCCCTCAACGGCATCACCAGCGACAACGGGGCCGGCTACCGAACCCGCATCCGTGCCATCGCCCTGCCGCAGCTCGCCGGCGCCGTCGGCCTGCTCTCGGGCGCCGCGGTGTTCGGCCGGGGATGGCTGACGGTCGCGGTGGTGACCGCCACCGCGCTGGTGTCGGGACTCATCTCCGCTCTCGGCCCCGTGGCCTCCGCGTCGGGGCTGCTGCTTCTGCTCAACACGGTGGTCGGTGCGGGGCTCCCCATGCCCGGACCATGGTGGCTCCCCCCGACGCTGATGACGCTCGGTGCGCTGCTCGTCCTGGCCTTCGCCCTGCTCGCGTGGCCACTGAGACCGTGGGCGCCGGAGCGGGCCGCCGTCGCGCAGGCGTATCGTGCCGTCGCCGAACTGCTGTTCTGTTGCGCGGACGGCGCGGCGGCTAAAACCGACTACGACGAAGCACGCCGCAAGCTCACGCACGCCTTGGACAAGGCGTACGACCTGCTGGCGGCTCATCGGCCACGGCAGGACGAAGGAAGCGAGCCCGCCCGTCTCACCGCCCGGCTCGACGCACTGACCCACCTCATCGAAGCCGCCCCCGCCATCCGCATCGGCGCGCGCGAAACATCACCCGGCCTTCCGGCCGCGCTGCACCGGGCGGCCGACGCCGTGGCAGCCGGCCGCCCGTGGGAGAGGGCCGACACCGCTGTCACCGCGGGCCGGGAGAACGCCGGCAAGCCGGTGAACGATCCAACTGGCGGCAGGCCGGCCGGTTCCCCCGACGGCCTGGGCCGGTTCTTGGCGCTCCCGGCCGCGTCCTGGCGTTACGGCATACGTCTGGCTGCGTGTATCGGCCTCGCGCAGGCCGTCATCTCCCTGGTTCCCGTGCCACGCTCGTACTGGGTCCCCCTCACGGTCACCTTCGTGCTGAAACCCGACTTCGGTTCGGTGTTCTCCCGAGCGGTCCTGCGCGTCGCGGGTACGGTCCCCGGCCTGGCGGTGGCAGCCGTGGTGTTCGTGGGCATCCCGCGCGGATGGTGGGACGTCCCCGTCGTCCTGTGTCTGGCCGCGCTCATCCCGGCTCTCACGCCTAGGGGATACGGACACCAGACCGCCGCCATCACCCCGCTGATCCTCCTGTTGTCGGACATGCTCAGTCACCAAGGTGCGGCGGTGGTGCTGCCGCGCCTGCTCGACTCGGCGATCGGTTGCGCGATCGCTCTCGTCGCGGGCTACCTGCTCTGGCCGGAAAGCTGGCACACCCGAGTCGGAGCGCGACTGGCGGACGCCGTCGAGGACCTGGCCCGCTATTCGGAACGGTCCCTCGGCACCTCCGCGACAGCTCCGTCGTCGCCGGGAGAACTGCGCCGTCGCCTCTACCGGGACCTCTCGGCAGTACGTACGGAACTGCAACGCGCGCTGGGTGAGCCGGCACCGGCCGGCAGCAGGGCACTGTCGTGGTGGCCTTTGGTGACCGCTGTCGAGCGTGCGGTGGACGCGACGACCGCCGCACGCATCCAGGTGACCCAGGGATCGGCCGCTCCCACCGAAGCCGACGTCACCGACCTCGGATGCCGGATCAGCCGACTGGCGCACTGCCTGAGACGGACTCCGGCCGAGCAGCCGTCTCGTCCCGCAGAGGTACTCGGCGCCCCACCGGGCACATCCGACGTTCTTGAGCCGTTGCGTCGGGAAGTCACCGCTATGGAGGCGGCAGCGCGCTCACTGACCCCCGCCGGCGTCGCCTCCAGCCGTGTGCAACGCCGGCGCGAGGCGGCGGCAGTCAGCTCCGCACAGGCGGAGTGCCGTGGGTGTGGAAGGACTCGATCGTCTTCAGGCCCCACGCCTGACCCTTCGCCCGCTCGGCCTCGGTCCAGGTGACCAGCTGCCAGTCCGGATCGAGGACCAGACGGGTGAGCGGGTTGCACAGCTCGATACGGTTGCCGCCGGGCTCGTAGACATACAGGAAGAACGTCTGCTGGATCGCATGCTTGTGCGGACCTGTCTCGATGAACACACCCGTGTCGATGGCGAGGTCGGCGGCACACAGGATGTCCTCGCGGGAGTCCGTGGCGAACGCGATGTGGTGCAGGCGGCCCTGGGAGCCGGTCCAGTCCTCGGTGTACACCACGTCGTAGGACTTGTTGGTGAAGGTCAGCCACTGTCCCGCGATCCGGCCCGAGTCCAGCCGGATCTGCTCGGTCGGCCGGGCGCCGAGCACCCTGCTGAGGAAGCCGCCGTTGGCGGCGACGTCGGAGGCCAGGAAGTTGACGTGGTCCAGGCGACGCACGCCGACACCATGACCGGGCTTCGCCTGCGGCTGGTTCTTGAGGGCGGGCGCCAGCGCGTCCGGAGCCTGGTAGCGCTCGGACTCCCAGTACAGGGCCAGTTCGTGTCCGTCGGGGTCGGTGGTGACGAAGAGGCGGCCCAGACCGGGTTCGTCCTCCGTCCAGCGTCCCGCGTGGCCGGTGTTCTCCAGTTCCTTCACTCGACGCAGAAGCGCCTCCTCGCTGGAGGCGCGCAGCGCGGTGCGGCGGACACCGGACGTGGTGTGAGCGGTCAGGACCAGGCTGTGGTGCTCGTAGTCGTCCCATGTACGCAGGTACACGGAGTCACCCGAGCGGCCGTTCACCGTCAGCCCGAGGTACTCGGTGAAGAAGGCGACGCTGGCCTCCAGATCAGGGGTGAGCAGCTCCACATGGCCGAGATGGGCGATGTCACCGAGGGGCGGGGTCATGATCGTGTCTCCTGACGAAAGGGGATGCGAAGGCGGTCGGCGCGGCTGGCGCAAGGGTGCTGCGCAGCGCCTGGATGACGCCGGCCGCGTGGGAGCGGGCAGCCGTCTCGGCGGCCTGCGGGTCCCGAGCCCTGATCGCATCGACCAGGGCCCGGTGCTCACGAAGGGACTGCGCGGGGCGGCCCGGTCGTAGCGCAAGGTGGAAGTGGTGGCGGACGAGCTGGGCGTTGAGCCGGTCCAGCAGTTCGCACGCCATGCGCTGCCCCGACAGCTCGTTGACGCGCGCGTGCAGCCTGCGGTTGAGATCGGAGTAGGCGACGACGGCACTCTGGGCGACCGCGGTGGTCATCCGGGCGAGAAGCTCGTCGAGTTCGTCGATCTGCCGGTCGGTGGCGTGCACCGCCGTCCTGGCCGCGCAGAGCCCTTCGAGCACCATGCGGCACTCCGTGATGGCGACGGCCTCCTCCACCGTGATCCCCCGTACCCGCGCCCCGCGGCGCGGGACACGCTCGATCAGCCCCTCGACGGAGAGGTCGAGCAGGGCCGCGCGCAGAGCGGCCCTCGTCACGCCCAGCCGTTCCGCGAACTCGGTCTCCAGCACCCGCTGGCCGGGTACCAGGTCACCGAGCAGGATCGACCGCCGCAACTCGTCGTGTGCGTACTGCCTGGCAGCCTCGCCGGAGACTGTCAACAGGTTCCTGGGCATCTGCGCCTCGCTCGGTACGGACGGGTGCCGGAGGCCAGTCCTCACTCGTGGGGTCACCGGCACAACGGCTGCGGATCACGCGGCAGGTGCACCGCGCACGTCCTGCTCCGGCGGACACCACGCGGGGCCCGAAGCCCCTGATGCGGCGATCCGTAGCAGGCGCCGGGCCTTGAGTTCGGTCTCCTCCCATTCGCGTTCGGGATCGGAGCCCCAGGTGATGCCGGCTCCCGTGCCGAACCGGAGCAGCTCGTCCCGACGGTCGATCCAGAAGGTCCGGATTCCGACAGCGAGTTCGCCCCGTTTCTGGTCGGCGTCGACCCAACCGACGGCACCGCAGTACGGACCGCGGTCCACAGGTTCGAGCTCTCCGATGACCCGCAGTGCGCGCTCTTTGGGAGCTCCGGTGACCGAACCGGGCGGGAAGGTGGCGGCGAGCAGATCCGGCCATCCGACGTCCTGCCGCAACTCGCCCTCCACCGAGGAGACGAGATGGACAAGACCCGGATGCTTCTCGACCGCGCACAGCTCGGGAACGATGACGCTCCCCGGGGAGCAGACGCGGCCCAGATCGTTGCGGACCAAGTCCACGATCATCACGTTCTCGGCGTGGTCCTTCTCCAGCAGATCGCTCTCGGTGCGGCCGGTCCCCTTGATGGGATTCGAAGTCACCGTTCGTCCGCTGCGGCGCAGATAGAGCTCCGGCGAAGCGGTCGCCACCTCGATGTGCTGCCCGGGGAGACGGACGACGCCGGCCTGTGGCGCGGGATTGTTCAGTCGCAGCGCGTGAGCCAGAGACAGGATGTCGGCGTTCGGAGCGACCGGTGCCGACAGGATGCGGCACAGATTGACTTGGTACATCTCCCCGGCCGCGATGTACTCACGTATGCGGCCGACTGCTGCGGTGAACTGCCCCCGGTCGAGCGAAGTTTCCCACCGCTGCGGTTCGGGGCCGCGCCAGCGGGCCGGCCCCGTCCCGGTCGTCGACGCTCGTACCTCCGCGAACCGTGCGCAGATGACCTCGCCCTCGAAGCCGATCACCACCGCCCAGAATCCCTCCGAGTCCAGTGCCGCGGGGTCGTTGGTGACGTCGAGCAGACCGGTCGCGAGCAATCCGTCCCAGCTGGCGACCGCATCGTGCGTCAACATCGACGTCTGTACTCCTTGCTTGCTGCTGGGGCGGCCGCCGCATAGGCGCGCAGTGTGACGTCAGATGCGAGCAACTAAACGGTTCAGCCGGATGTGGGTGGGGTGGCCTTGTTGTCCAGGGTGTCGACGCCAGGTCATCATTAGGAACCTACTGAGCAGAATGATGTTCTGTCTAGTAGATAGAAGGCTTTGATCTTAGAGGGCTTCCACCAGGGAGCCGACGACCGGGGCGGCACCGTTCCGTAGCGGCAGAGGCGCCGCTCCTCGGCTTGGCCGTCCGTCCGCTGGTTGTGAACCGTTCCCTACTGCTCGGTGGAGCTGCCAGCGTGGCGACCATGACCGGCTGTACCGAAGGAACGTCCGACGCGAGTGGCTCCGCGTCAGGCAGCGCCCAGAGCGGTATGCCGTCAGGTGGGCCCGGCGGTGCTGGGGCATGGGCCCACCTGACCGCGGTGTGATACGAGGTTGGCGTGCTCGGTCATGCGCGTCCACGCCCGGTGGCGGTCGACCGACTTGATCAGATGGCGCACGGTCGTGAGCGGGAGCGCAACCGGGTGCGGGATGCCGCGGTTGCTGTCGGAGGGCAGTAACGAAGTGATGAGCGAACGCCGAGTGCGGCGGTATGCAGTCCTTGCCCGCATGACGCTCGTTTGACGCTGCACGGCTCCGCATGAAGGACTATGAGTCGAGAAATGGGTCCTGACCAGGGGTTTTCCGCGCTCCGTCCAGGCCGACATCTTTCCGATGACGCATCACGTGGAGTGCGTGGCCATCCTCGAACCGGCCGCGAAGGGCTCCTGACCTGCGGTTTTGCCCGTGTGCATTATGTGCGGTGTGGGCGTTACGGGCGATATCTTGACGCTGAAATGACGCTCGTGACTCTCATTTGACGCTCGTACTGATGGGGTGTCAGGCGTACGTTGGGCAGGTCAGGGGGCGTTAAGGCTGCGGGTGACGAGGCAACGCCGAGGGCTGATGGCGCTCAAAGCGTAGTCGCCTGGTCCTGCAGATCAGATGTCGCGGAAGAGACCAGCCAGCGCGGTGACCTGCGACGATGAGAGGGATTCGGTCGCTGACCTGGGAGAATGGTCTTTCAGTTGTTTCACGCTCGTGCCAGTTGATGAAGCCGAAAGTCCCAGAAAAGTCCCAGAGCGCTCCCACGGTTGACGGAGGCTCTTTCGGCTTCACTCGACGTAGGGCAGCGTGGCGGGCCGGGGCTGTGCGCTGGAGGTCGGCCTTTGTTCCTCCGCGGCGATGGGCAGCTCACCTCCGCTCGCGCGGAGAGCACGTCTGCTGGCCTACCTGGGCGCGTCGGTTCAGCTTCGCCGTTCCATATCCGCTTTCCGCACAGTCTTCGCTGCGTGGTCGGCTGAGTCGGACAGGATCGGGAGTGCGCGGGAGACCCGATTGGCCCGTTCGTAAGGTCTCACGCTACCTTCACGCTTCCGAAGCCTCCTGCGGAAACAATCCCATACCTCCGAGCCGTGGAGGGGAGCGTGTCGGGCCTGAGGACTGTTCCGCACGGGCACGACGGATAGCGGCATGACCGAGGTCATGCCGCGTCTTGCTGAGATCGAGGCCGATGTGCAGGGTCTCGTCGAGGCACACATGGAGACGCTGCTGGGCGTCCGATTCCTGGCGAGCGAGTACAGCACTGGGCCCGTCCACCGACTCTTCGGCAGCGACCTGCTCGGGTTTGAGACCGTGGCCTCCGTGAGCGGCGGCATGCAGGTGGCCCGCCGGGCAGGGCGCCGGGCGGCGGCCGATGTCCAGGGCGCGTCGATGCGCGAGTTGGCAGGCGCGGTCGACGAGGTCCTGCTCGGGCTCGGGACGGCGCGAACCGGGTGGAGCGCAAGACCTACCGGGCCTATCAGCGACTGCGGAACTTCGCCTGCCTGTGCCGCCGCAGCGCAGCAAGCGGGTGGTCTACCTGAAGGTCGACCCGAAAGACGTCGACCTTGTTCGGGGCTTCATCCGGGACGTGTCTGGTCTCGGTCACCACGGGACGGGTGATCTGGAGGTGCAGCTGCGTACGCCGAGGGACGTGGAGTGGGCGCAGGACCTGTTCCGGGCAAGCTACGCGGCGGCGTGATCGCCCGCCGCGGGGTTTGCTCCTGGCTCCGCCAGAAGGCTTCCTCGTACTCGGCCGGCGGCCCGTAGTCGAGCGTGGAGTGAAGACGCTCTTCGTTGTACCAGGTGATCCGCTGGAAGATCGCCCGCTCGACCTGGTCGACGTCCTTCCAGGGGCCCTGCATCTCGATCAGCTCGGCCTTGTAGGTGCCGTTCAGGGCCTCGGCCATCGCGTTGTCATACGAGTCCGCGACCGAGCCGACCGACGCGGAGGCGCCGATGTTGGCGAGCCGGTCGCTATACCGAATTGATACGTATTGCGACCCTCGGTCGCTGTGATGAATGAGCCCGGAGTCCTTCTTGATCCTCCGTCTCCACAAGGCCATCTCCAGGGCGTCCAGCGGGGGTTCGGGCCGCATATGGTTCGCGACCTGCAGCCCGACGATCATCCGCGAGTGCACGTCCAGGACGAACACCACATACGCTCACCCCGACCAGGTGCGGACATAGGTCATGTCCGCCACCCACAGATGATCAGGTCGTCTGGCGGTGAAGTCGCGGTCGACCAGGCCCGGCGGACGCGGCGCCGACGGCTCTGGAACCGTGGTCCGGCGCCCTCGGCCACGGATGACGCCCTCCAGACCCAGCTCGGCCATCAGCCTCTCGACGGTGCAGCGGGCCACCTCGACGCCCTTGCGCCCAGGGCCCGCGTGATCCGGCGGGCACCACAGGTGCCGCCCGACTCGGCATGAATCTCTTCGATCAGCGGCATGAGCTGTTCGTCCCGGAGCCGGCGGGCCGACTTCGGCCGCTTCTTGCGGGCGAAGTACGTCGACGGGGACAGCTCCAGCACCCGGCAGACGGGATCGACCCCGAGGCCGTGTCCACGCAGGTGGTCGATCACCTGCTCGGTCTCGTCCGGGACGGTCGATCTCCTGGGCAAAAACACCGAGGCGGCTTTCAGGATCTCGTTCGCCCGCCTCAACTCTGCGACTTCCTGCGGAGTTGCTTCAGCTCGTCGAGCTCGGTGGTGGTGAGCCCGTCGTCCCGCTCGCCGCGGTCGACCTCGGCCTGGCGGACCCAGCCGCGCAGGGCTTCTTTGTGGATGCCGAGGTCCTTCGTGACGTGGGCGATGGGGCGGCCGGTGGTGCGGGCCCCGCGAATCGCGCGCTCGCGGAGTTCGTCAGGCTATTTACGGGGTGCTGCCATGGTGCTGGTGGTTCTCCTTCGCCAGGACGGTAACCCTGGCATCAGGGACTCCACAAATCTCGGTACAGCTCAAACACCCATCTCGGCGGGCCCGAGTTCATGCGAGGCCAGCTTCACCGGCTGCTGGACGCGATGGATCTGCCGGGCCTGCCTCTGGACATTATCCAGGCCTGTGCCCCACCTCGGAGTTTATCCTGGAGGCGGATTCTCGATCTTCGAAGACCACAAGGTCGAGATCGTGGGATCCCGCGGGGCCGAGACGATCACAGACCAGGACCGGGTCGATCTGTTCCGCAAGGCGTTCGTGCTCCTCCACTCCTCTGCCGTCAACGGTCAGGCTGCCTGGGATCTGATCACGGCCGTGTTGGCGGCGAGGTGACAGCGCGAGGTCACGAATGGGTGAGGCTTTCGTGGTCCCACTGCTCCAGCAGCGTCTCCGCGGGCAGAGCGCTGCCGTCTGAGGCAAGTCGCTGGACCGGCATGTCGTGGGAGGCGCAGGCGAGCAGTTGCTCAGCGACGAGGTGAGGAACGAGCAAGGCTGTGGTGCCTGACTTCCGGTTGAAAGCTACCTGGTAGGTGGCGATGACTGATGCCTCCCAGAGGGTGAGAGGGTCGCGTTCCGGCTCGTTGTGGCGGGTGCGTGGTAGAGCGGGTGTCTTGACTGCCACCAGCTGCCACGGCGTGGTGGCGGGGCGGGCGGCTCTTTCGCGCGCCTGGCGGATCCAGTCGGCGCTGAGCTGACGGAAGGCGGTGTGAGCTTCGGGCTTCCCCTTGCGGCGGCGTCCGAAGGCGTCGCTGACGACGGTGTACACCGAGAAGTCATGATCTTCCAGGCGCTGCCAGGACCAGGTGGCTCGGCGACTCCACTCATACCAGGCTCGCCGGAAGGTCTTCTCCGCTTCCGCTCCCAACCCGGCGAAGCCGGGATCGTTGGAGAAGCGCGGCGTGGGCAGGACGCGTACGGCAGCCGCCTCCAGCAGATGGGCCGGCTGGACGAGGGCCGCGAAGGCCCGACGCTCGGAGTCAAGGACGGCGGTGAGTCGACTCTGCAGTCCGTCGGCCCAAGGGGCGAGGAACGGGTAATCGGCTACTGCCTGGTTGCTCCGTATCAGGTAGGAGTGCAGTCGGCGCCAGTGTGAGTGGCGTCCATAGCGGAGGTTGCGGGCGCGGTCATAGCGTTCCCACTCCTCGTCGTGCCCAGCCTCGTTGTCGTCCTCATCCGTGTCGCCGACGTCATTGGTGTGGGGTGGGTAGTCGCCGGTAGCGAGGGCGGTGGCCGCGTCACGCTCCGCCTTGATGTCATCCTCGTCCTCGGGGTCCCTGTCGAGCCAGATGGTGAGAGAGTCCACGTCGTTCACTGCCGCGCCGAGCGGCAGGAGCGGGCTGTCCGTGAACAGAGCCCACCGGCAGTTCTTACAGAGCCGCTCGACGGCTTCGCCGAACGGGATGTCGAACTGGTTCACAGAAGCGGCCGACCGCAGTGCGCTGCACTCGGGGCTTCCGTGGAGCTTGCCCTTGCCTGTTGCCGAGGCGTGGCAAGCGATGGGGATGTCCCGGGCCGACCCCAGGGGAACCTCGGGCCTGAAGATCGAGCCGAGCATGACGTGGCGGAGCTCACCGGTATTCGAAGGCATGTCGGCAGGCTATGCGCAGGCACTGACAGCCCGCCGGGTAATCGGTCCCCACCACTCTGGGGTGAGTTGACGCACCACGCCAGGCACGTGGCCGCCAGCGATGGTCACGGGGCCACGTGATGAGAGCGGTCGGGCTCGAAGCATGTTCCCACGCCCGCGGAGCGTGCTCCAGGGCCCGCGCGGTCCCGCCAGGTCGTGCCACCACAAGTGTCAAAGGGTTGTCGCCTGCCTCACCCCGGACGGGAGCCTGGTCCGTGACTGGTCCGGGGACAGTCCTCGTGCAGGTCGACCCTCGACCTGAGGCAGTCTGTTGCTTACCCAGAGTGACTCCGGTGTCGGACTGCCTGGAGCGTAACGGCGTCTCCAGGCAGCCGACTTGAGACTCTAGAAGAACCCAAGTTTCTTCGGGCTGTATGAAACCAAAACGTTCTTCGTCTGCTGGTAGTGCTCCAGCATCATCTTGTGGTTCTCCCGGCCGATGCCCGACTGCTTGTAGCCGCCGAAGGCGGCGTGCGCCGGGTAGGCGTGGTAGCAGTTCGTCCACACCCGTCCCGCCTGGATCGCGCGACCGGCCCGGTAGGCGGTGTTCATGTCGCGGGTCCATACGCCGGCGCCGAGGCCGTACAGGGTGTCGTTGGCGGTCTTGATCGCGTCGTCGAAGTCGTCGAAGGACGTCACCGACACGACCGGGCCGAAGATCTCCTCCTGGAAGATCCGCATGCGGTTGTGCCCCTCGAAGATCGTCGGCTGGACGTAGTACCCGCCCTTCAGCTCGCCGTCGTGCTCGATCCGCTCACCGCCGGTCAGCACCTTGGCGCCCTCCTGCCGGCCGATGTCCAGGTAGGAGAGGATCTTCTCCAGCTGGTCGTTGGAGGCCTGCGCGCCGATCATCGTGTCGGTGTCCAGGGGGTGACCCGGCTTGATCGCCTCGGTGCGGGCGACGGCGGCCTCCATGAACTCGGCGTAGGTGCCGCGCTGGACGAGCGCCCGGGACGGGCAGGTGCAGACCTCGCCCTGGTTGAGCGCGAACATCGTGAAGCCCTCGAGCGCCTTGTCGCGGAAGTCGTCGTCCCGCGCCCAGACGTCGTCGAAGAAGATGTTCGGCGACTTGCCGCCCAGCTCCAGCGTGACCGGCTTGATGTTCTCCGAGGCGTACTGCATGATCAGCCGCCCGGTGGTGGTCTCGCCGGTGAACGCCACCTTCGCCACCCGAGGGCTCGACGCCAGCGGTTTGCCCGCCTCCACGCCGAAACCGTTGACGACGTTCAGCACTCCGGGCGGCAGCAGGTCGGCCACCAGGCTCAGCCAGTAGTGGATCGAGGCCGGGGTCTGCTCGGCGGGCTTCAGGACCACCGCGTTCCCGGCAGCCAGAGCGGGGGCGAGTTTCCAGGCCGCCATCAGGATCGGGAAGTTCCACGGGATGATCTGCGCGACGACTCCCAGGGGCTCGTGGAAGTGGTAAGCCACGGTGTCGTCGTCGACCTCGCCCAGTGACCCCTCCTGGGCGCGGAGCGCACCCGCGAAGTAGCGGAAGTGGTCGATGGCCAGCGGGATGTCGGCCGCCAGCGTCTCGCGCACCGGCTTGCCGTTCTCCCAGCTCTCGGCCACCGCCAGGCGCTCCAGGTTCGCCTCCATGCGGTCGGCGATCTTCAACAGGATGTCGGAACGCTCGGTCACCGAGGTACGGCCCCAGCCCGGAGCGGCCTCGTGCGCGGCGTCGAGCGCCAGCTCCACGTCGTCCGCCGTGCCGCGCGCGATCTCGGTGAACGGCAGGCCGTTCACCGGGGACGGGTTCTCGAAGTACTGCCCGCGCGCCGGCGGCACGTACTCGCCGCCGATGAAGTGGTCGTAGCGCGACTGATAGGAGACGATCGCGCCCTCGGTGCCGGGCGCCGCGTAACGGGTCATCCTTGGTGCCTCCTCATCGAGCGCTGCCCGCCGTTGGACAGCTCTGCGCGCGAGGCTAGGAAGCGGGACGTTGCAGAGACGTTGCGAGTGCCGCGTACCGAGTATCGCCTGCCGTGTGCCGTGTGCCGTGTGCCGTGTGCCGTGTGCCGTTTCGCGTGTCGCCTGCCGCGTGTCGCCTGTCGGCCCGCGGTCCCCAGGAGCGCCGCTGACCGGCGGGTGCGCTCACCTCGCGCTCGGTGCCGTCAGTTCGGCCTCCAGCGCCGCGAGCCGGGAGCGTGTCGCCGCCGTGGGCCGGACCGCCGCGAGCGCGCGCCACACGTCGAGATCGTCCTCCCCCCACGGCGCGTGGGCCCAGTCGGCCAGCAGGTCGGGATCACCGCAGGTGACCAGCGCTGCGCGCAGACCGTCGGCGAGCCGGTGCCTGAGTCGGACGACCGACGGGGCCTGGGAGCCGGGCAGCAGCGGCCCCGCGTACACCGTCGCGGCTCCCGTCACCGCACCGGCCCGCAGACGGCGCTCGACCACCGCCGCGTCGGACTCGACGGGCATCGTGAGCCGGTACGGTCGTGAGGCCAGCCGGCCGGGCCCCAGAATGCCGCGCAGGCGGGCCAGTTCGGCCCGCAGTGTCACCGGCGGCACCGTCTCGTCCTCGTACAGCGCACAGAGCAACTCGTCGCCGGTCAGACCCTCGGGGTGGTGGGCGAGCAGCACGACGATCTCGCTGTGCCGCCGGCTCAGCCTGATCCTGCGGCCGTCCGTGCTCAGCAACGCCTCGTCCCGGCCCAGCGCGGTCAGCTCGGCCGCCCCGGGCCCCGGCAGCTCCGGAGCGAGCAGCGCCAGCTGCGATTCCGCGGCCCGCGCCACCGCCTGCACGAAACCCAGACTGTGCGGGTGCGCCAGACCGTCCCCGCCCGTGATGTCCACGGCGCCGAGCACCCGCCCGGTACGGGGATCGTGCACCGGAGCAGCGGCGCAGGTCCAGGGCTGGACCCGGCGTATGAAGTGCTCGGCCGCGAAGACCTGCACCGGACGGCCGACGGCCACCGCCGTGCCCGGCGCGTTCGTCCCGACCGCCGACTCCGACCAGCGGGCCCCGGGGACGAAGTTCATCCGTCCCGCCCGCCGCCGGGTGGCCGGATGCCCCTCGACCCACAGCAGCCTGCCGTGGGCGTCGCACACGGCGAGCAGGTGCTCGCCGTCGGAGGCGAACGTCCCCAGCAGCTCCCGGACCAGCGGCATCACCCGCGACAGCGGATGCTCGGCACGGTAGGCGCCGAGGTCGCCGTCCATCAGCTCCACGCTCGCGGCACCGTCCGGGCCGACACCCGCCCGGACCGACCGCCGCCACGACTCCGCCACCACGGCCCGCACGGGCTGCGGCACCGTCCCCGCCTCGGTGAAGGTCTCGTGCGCGCGACGCAGCGTCCGCGCGCGCTCGGTGGGGTCGGCTCCCGGTTCCAGAGCCAGCCATGCATCAGTCAACTCGGCCTCCCCGGACGGTGTTGCGGTGTGGGACATCGTGACTCCGCCGGTACGCGCGGACAACCACTTCGACCGGCCGGACACCCGAATGTGGCGTTCCGAGCGGACACCGGTGACGAGACGGGTGAGGGGCGCGGACGAGGCACGGGTCAGGCGGTGGTGAGGCACGGGCTGAGGGGCGGCCAGGGGTCAGGCGAAGTTGACCAGTCTGATGTAGCGGGTCCAGTCCCAGAAGGGCCCCGGGTCGGTGTGGTCGCTGCCGGGCACCTCGTGGTGCGCGATGATGTGCGAGCGGTCCTTGGGGATCCCGTAGGCGGTGCAGATCGCCGCGGTGAGCCGGGCCGACTGCTCGTACAGGGCGTTGGTGAAGTACTCGGGCCGGTCCACCCACCCCTCGTGCTCGATCCCGATGCTGCGGGTGTTGTAGTCCCAGTTGCCCGCGTGCCAGGCGATGTCCGTCTCGCGGACGCACTGCGCCACGTGCCCGTCGGAGGACCGGACGACGTAGTGCGCGGACACCTGCCTCTCGGGATCGCGGAAGATGGACAAGGTGTCGGCGTACGTCTCCTGCGTGACGTGGACGACCACGTAGTCGACGGGATAGGCCGTGGGGCGGCTCGACCGGCTGTAGTTCGACGCGCTCGCCGGCAGCCACTCCGCCGAGGGGTAGTCGACGGCACCGGCCCGCGCGGCGGCCCGGGTGCCGGAGAGCAGGGTGTAGGGGACGGTGGCGAGCGCGGCGCCCTTGAGGAGCCGCCGCCTGGTCGGAGCGGGTGCTGTCCTTTCCCTTTCCATGGGATTGCCCTTTCGTCGTGGGGCGCTGGGCCCGGTGGGGGGGTGGCTGCTCGGCCGTTCGACAGGGCGGAGAGGCACGCCGTGGCGGCATGCCGCAGCGACATGACGGGTTGACACGAACCGCGGAGCAGAACGCCGACGCGGACGTCCGACCGCCCATGGGGCGAGGTGCGTCCGCGTGAATCACCGTACGGGCAGCGGGCGTTGCGCAGTAGGCCGCCGCGCCGTTCCGTGGACAGCCACCGCCTTGTGGACACTGTGCTCACTCGATCGAGTGAACGGGCGTCGCGGGTCCGGTCCTCGGCGGGACCCCTGCGAGCGGGGTTCAGGCCCGCTCGGCCACCGCTCCCGGGTCGTCCAGAACGGCACGCACGACGGAGTGCGCGGCGCCGAGCAGCGGTCCCTGCGGGCCCAGCTCCGACACCGCCACCGGGCAGGCGGGGCCGGCCGTGCGCCGGGCCAGTTCGTCCCGCAGCGACGGCAGCAGCCAGGGCGCGAGACCGGCCAGTGCGCCGCCCAGCACCACGCCCTCCGGGTCCAGCAGGTTCACCGCTCCGGTCAGGGCGATGCCCAGGGCCGTGCCCGCCTCGCGCAGGGCACGCCGTACGTCCTCGTCGCCCTCCGCCGCACGTCCGGCGAGCAGCCCGACCCGGTCTTCCCCGGGCTCCACGCCCGCCGCACGCAGCACCGCCTTCTCACCGGCGTACTGCTCCAGGCACCCGCGTCCGCCGCACGCGCACTCGGGACCGTCGGGATGGACCGGCACATGCCCCAGCTCGCCGGCGAAGCCGCGGGTACCGCGCAGCAGCCGGCCGTCGAACACCACGGCCGCACCGATGCCGATCTCGGCCGAGACGTGCAGGAAGTCCCGGGGCGTGCCGTCGCCGAGCCAGAGTTCGGCGAGCGCGCCGAAATTGGCCTCGTTGTCCACCGTCGGCGGCAGGTCCGCGGGCAGCAGCGCGCCCAGGTCCGCGTCGTGCCAGTCCAGGTTCGGGGCGCGTACGACGGTCCGGCCGTCCCGGGCCACGAGACCCGGCACGGCCACCGCGAGCCCGGCCGGCCACAACCCCTCGCCTTCCGCCTCCGACACGACCTGCCGCACCAGGCCGGTGAGCTGGGCGAGCACCGGCTCCGGCGAACGGCCCCGATTGCTGCCGTAGCGAACGGCACGCGCGCGTACCCGGCCGCGCAGGTCGACCGCGCAGACCGCGAGGTGGTCGACGCCGATCTCCGCCCCGATGCCGGCCGGGCCCCGGGCGCTGACGGCGAGCGCGGACCCGGGGCGGCCGACGCGGCCGGGGCGCTCGGGGCCCAGTTCCTCCAGCAGGCCCGAGCGGATCAGCTCGTCCACGAGGGTCGACACCGCCGCTCGCGTCAGCCCGATCCGTGAGGCGACGGCGGCCCGGGACAGGGGGCCCTCGGCGCTGACGGTGTGCATCACCCGCGCGAGATTGCGGCGGCGCATTCCCTGCTGGGTGTCCGGCAGCGCGCGCCGTCCGGGGCGGGCCGGGTGGGCTTCGTGCGGCGGTGCGGTCATGCCTCCGTCATTCCTCGTTCTGTCGTCGCCCGGCCGGGTCGCGGCCGGTGACCACTGGTCGCGGCGCCCGTGTGGTCGCGGCACCCGTGCCTGCGATCCGGCGGCGGGACACGCCGGACAGGCCCCGGGCGGCTCCGGCGCTTCCCGGTCCGGTGGCGCTCCCGCGAGGTGCCCCCACAACCGTTCGTGGACTGCCCACCGGTGGCCGCGCCACGCCCGCGCGAGCGCGTCCTCAGCGGGCGGACGCGTCCTGTTCCAGCAGTGGTGCCGCGTCGGAGAGTACCCCGGTGATCCTGTCCAGCGTCGCCTGGTCCCGTTCCACGGCGTCGAGCACCGGTCCGGCGGCCGTGTTCCAGCGCCGGGCGACGGCGGCCGCGTCCTCGCCGGTCAGCAGGCCGGCCGCCTGTGCCGCCGCGCCGAGCGCGACCAGTTCCCTGGCCTCCGGGATCTGGACCGGCCGCCCCGACAGCCGCCGTACCGTCTGCTGCCAGGCCGCGCCCCGGGCGCCGCCGCCGATCAGCAGCAGCGGCGCGGACGGGTCCGCGTCGGCGTCGAGGACCAGGTCGAGCGCGCCGAGCAGCGAGTGGACGGCGCCGTCGTAGGCGGCCTGGAGCAACTGGCCGGCGGTGGTGTCGTGCCGCAGCCCGTACAGGAGACCGGAGGAATGCGGGAGGTTCGGTGTGCGCTCGCCGTCCAGGAAGGGCAGGAGCGTGGCGCCGGTGCCCGGCTCGACGGCTTCCCGGTCCAGTCCCAGCAGGGACGCGACGCGGTCGACGGCCAGTGTGCAGTTGAGGGTGCAGGCCAGCGGCAGCCAGTCGCCGCGCGCGTCGGCGAAGCCCGCCACCGTGCCGGTCGGGTCGGCGGGCCGGTGCCGGGACACGGCGTACACCGTGCCCGACGTGCCCAGGCTCATCACCGGGACGCCGGGACGCAGTCCCAGGCCCAGTGCGGCGGCCGCGTTGTCGCCGGTGCCGGCGGCGACCAGGGTGCCCTTGGAGAACGGCAGGCCGTGGCCGTCGCGTACGGTGCCGGCCACCTCGCCGGGTCGCACGACCCGGGGCAGCAACGCGGGATCGAGCCCCACGCGCGCGAGGATCCCCTCGTCGTACGCCTCCGTGCCCGACGCCCACCAGCCGGTGCCGGACGCGTCGCCCCGGTCGGTGGTCCCCTCGCCGGTGAGGCGCTCGGTGAGGTAGTCGTGGGGGAGCCGTACGGCCTTCACCGCGCGGGCCGCGTCCGGCTCGTGCTCGGTCAGCCAGGCCCACTTGGTGACCGTGAAGGAGGCGCTGGGCACACTCCCCGTGCGCTCCGCCCAGGCCTTGGCCCCGCCCAGCTCGTCGATCAGGCGGCGGGCCTGCGGGGCCGAGCGCACGTCGTTCCACAGCAGGGCGGGGCGCACCGGCTCGCCCTGCGCGTCCAGGGTGACCAGACCGTGCTGCTGCCCGCCGATGGAGACCGCGGCGGCTTCGTGGGCGGCCTCGCCGCACTGGTTCAGGGCCTCGCCCAGCGCGTCCCACCACTGGCGGGGGTCGCTCTCCCGGCCGGCCCCGGAGGACACGGTGTGGGGCGCCTGGCCGCTCGCGACGACCCGGCCGGTGGCCGCGTCGACGACCAGTGCCTTGGTGGACTGGGTCGACGTGTCCACGCCGACGACGAGCGGACCCTCGGCTGCTGACATCGGGCTTCTCCCTCTTCCGCGGGTCCTGGGACCCGGTCTTCACTCCTTCGGGGACACCTTGTCCCTTCCCAGGACCGTGTGTGCATACTAATTTGTAAAGCGCCATGACGAAATAGTCGGCAGCGATTGACCGGCAGCGAGTGAGGAGCCGCACCATGAACTACCAGCCCACTCCCGAGGACAGGTTCACGTTCGGTCTGTGGACGGTCGGCTGGCAGGGCCGTGACCCGTTCGGTGACGCCACCCGGCAGGCCCTGGACCCGGCCGAGTCGGTGCGGCGCCTGTCCGAACTGGGCGCGTACGGCGTCACGTTCCACGACGACGACCTGATCCCCTTCGGATCGAGCGACACCGAGCGGGAGGCGCACGTCAAGCGGTTCCGGCAGGCACTGGACGCGACCGGCATGAAGGTGCCGATGGCGACGACGAACCTGTTCACGCACCCGGTGTTCAAGGACGGCGCCTTCACCGCCAACGACCGGGACGTGCGCCGCTACGCGCTGCGCAAGACGATCCGCAACATCGACCTCGCGGTCGAGCTGGGCGCGAGCGTCTACGTGGCCTGGGGCGGCCGGGAGGGCGCGGAGTCCGGCGCGGCCAAGGACGTGCGGGACGCCCTGGACCGGATGAAGGAGGCCTTCGACCTGCTGGGCGAGTACGTCACCGAGCAGGGCTACGACCTGAAGTTCGCGATCGAGCCGAAGCCGAACGAGCCGCGCGGTGACATCCTGCTCCCGACGGTGGGGCACGCCCTGGCCTTCATCGAGCGTCTCGAACGGCCGGAGCTGTACGGCGTGAACCCGGAGGTCGGCCACGAGCAGATGGCCGGTCTCAACTTCCCCCACGGGATCGCCCAGGCCCTGTGGGCGGGCAAGCTCTTCCACATCGACCTCAACGGCCAGTCGGGCATCAAGTACGACCAGGACCTGCGGTTCGGCGCGGGCGACCTGCGGGCCGCGTTCTGGCTCGTCGACCTGCTGGAGCGGGCCGGGTACGCGGGCCCGCGGCACTTCGACTTCAAGCCGCCGCGGACCGAGGACCTGGACGGCGTGTGGGCGTCGGCGGCGGGCTGCATGCGCAACTACCTGATCCTCAAGGACCGGGCCGCGGCCTTCCGCGCCGATCCGCAGGTGCAGGAGGCGCTGGCCGCGGCCCGGCTGGACGAGCTGGCCCGCCCGACCGCCGAGGACGGTCTGGCCGCCCTGCTGGCCGACCGGACCGCCTACGAGGCCTTCGACGTGGACGCGGCCGCCGCGCGCGGCATGGCCTTCGAGCACCTCGACCAGCTCGCCATGGACCACCTCCTCGGCGCCCGCTGACCGGTACGGTTCCGGTGCGCGTGCTCCGGCCTCCTGCCTCGCGGAGGGGGCCGGAGCACGCGCGTGTCGTCCACAGGACGCACCGGGCGAGCCGGACGGGACGGCGCGGAAACGGGACCTGGCCGGCTGAGGCCCGCCAGCGCCGGGCGGCGCTGGGTGTCAGGTCTCGTCCCCCGTCGCGAGGACCGCCGTGGCCAGGGCCGTCGCCGGGTCCTGGTCGGCGCCGCTCGCGGGGACCCATCGGCCGTGCTCCCTGCGGTACGGCCACCAACGCCCCTCGCGGTCCAGCCGGAGCTGGTGCGGTGCCCCGACGACGGTCCACCGGTTGGCCAGGGCCCGGAACTGCGGTCGCTCGTCCTCCTCCCAGGCCGACTCCAGTGCCGCACGCGCGCGTGTGAGCGCGTCGCCCTCCACCGCCCACTCCTCTTCGAGCACCGACAACGCGGCGCCACCGCCGAGCCGCCACGCGCGTACGGCCTCGGCCAGCGCCTCCGGCGTGCGTCCCGAACCCGCACCGAGGCGGTCCAGCACATCCGGACCGGGATCCCCGGCGGCCAGGCGCACCGCATCCTGGCTCGCGGTCGGCTCCGGCGGCACGGGCCGCCGGTCGTGCCCGCCGCGCAGGGCCTCGGCCAGCAGACGGTGGGACTCCGCCGCCGCCCGGGAGGCAAGGAAGTACAGGCGGGACGGATCGACGCCGGGCGGGGAGGCCGTCTCCGCGTCCAGGGACGGCGGTACACCCGGACCGTCCCCGAGGACGGGCGGCGCGGGCAGCGGAGGCAGGACCTGTCCCGCCGCGTACGCCTCGGCGGCGTCCACGCCCTCCGGTGGACCGGCGGGCTCCTCCGAGGGTGCTGAGCCGTGTGTCTGGAGTGCCTCTAGTACGGCGTCCTCCGCGCGGCCCCGCATCAGCAGCAGGACGAAGGGATCCTGGTCCAGCAGCCTCGCCACCTGGTAGCAGAGTGCGGCGGTGTGTCCGCAGTGGTCCCAGGCACCGCAGTCGCACTCCGGTTCCAGATCGCCCATGCCCGGCAGCAGGTCGATGCCGGCGGCCGCGGCGTCCTCCACCAGGTGCGGCGGCATGTCGCGGTCCAGCAGCGCCGCGACATGCCCGGAGCGCTCGATCGCCATGTCGACGAAGCGGTCCCACTGCGCGTCGGAGAGCCGCTCCAGCAGGACGTCGGCCCGATGCGCCGTACGGTCCCGGTCCTGTACGACCGCGGTGATGCGCCCGGGCCGCACCGACACCGCGCCGACCGCTCCCGCGCGCGCGAGCCTGCGCCCCGTCTTCACCTGCGCCGCGTCCATCGCCGCGTCCTCCAGCGCCTTCAGCCAGGCGCGCCCCCACCAGGTCTGCGCGAAGCCCCGTCCCTGGGCGGGCGGCAGCGCGACGAAGGTCCGCTCCGCATCGGTGTCGTACTCAGTCATCGCGTACCTCCTCGCAGTTCGACCAGGTCGGCCAGTTCGGCGTCGGTCAGTTCCGTCAGCGCCGCGTCGCCCGAGCCCAGGACCGCGTCGGCGAGTTCCCGCTTGCGGTTCAGCAGGGCGGCGATGCGGTCCTCGATGGTCCCCTCCGCGATCAGCCGGTGCACCTGGACCGGGCGGGTCTGACCGATGCGGTAGGCGCGGTCGGTGGCCTGTGCCTCGACGGCCGGGTTCCACCAGCGGTCGTAGTGCACGACGTGCTCCGCGCGCGTGAGGTTCAGCCCGGTGCCCGCCGCCTTCAGCGACAACAGGAAGACCGGGACCTCGCCGTCCTGGAACCGTCGCACCAGCGACTCCCGTGCGGTGACCGACGTGCCGCCGTGCAGGAACATCGACGACACGCCGCGTGCGGCCAGGTGCTGCTCCAGGAGCCGTGCCATCTGCACGTACTGGGTGAAGACCAGCACGCTCGCCTCCTCGGCGAGGATCGTGTCGAGCAGTTCGTCCAGCAGTTCCAGCTTCCCGGAGCGGCCGGTGATCTTCGGCCGGTCCTCCTTGAGGAACTGCGCCGGGTGGTTGCAGATCTGCTTGAGGCTCGTGAGCAGTTTCACGATCATGCCGCGCCGCGCCATGTCGTCGGCCCCGGCGATCTCCGCGAGCGCCTCGCGCACCACCGCCTCGTACAGGCCGGTCTGTTCCGCCGTCAGGAACACCGGGTGGTCCGTCTCCGTCTTCGGCGGCAGCTCCGGTGCGATGCCGGGGTCCGATTTGCGGCGTCGGAGCAGGAAGGGCCCTACGAGCCGGGCCAGTCGCTCCGCCGCCGCCGGGTCCTGTCCGCCCTCGACGGCCCGGGCGTAGTGCCGTCGGAAGCTGCCGAGCCGGCCCAGCAGCCCGGGCGTGGCCCAGTCGAGGACGGCCCACAGTTCCGAGAGGTTGTTCTCCACCGGGGTGCCGGTGAGCGCCACGCGCGCGCGGGCGCCGATGGAGCGCAGTTGCCGCGCGGTCTCGGAGTACGGGTTCTTCACGTGCTGCGCCTCGTCCGCCACGACCATGCCCCACGACACGGCGGAGAGCCGTTTCGCGTCCAGGCGCATGGTGCCGTACGTGGTCAGCACGAACTCGCCGTCCGCGAGACCGTCGAGGTCGCGGCGGGTGCCGTGGAAGCGTCGTACGGGCGTGCCGGGCGCGAAGCGCTCGATCTCCCGCTGCCAGTTGCCCATCAGCGAGGTCGGGCAGACCACCAGGGTGGGGCCGGATGCGTCCGCGTCCGACTGCCGGTGCAGGTGCAGGGCGATCAGTGTGATGGTCTTGCCGAGCCCCATGTCGTCGGCGAGACAGCAGCCGAGCCCCAACGACGTCATGCGGACCAGCCAGTTGAGACCTCGTCGCTGGTAGTCGCGCAGCGTGGCCCGAAGGGCGGCGGGCTGTGCCACGGCCTCCTGTGCCTCGGGGTCGGCGAGGCGCTCCCGCAGGGTGGCCAGCCATCCCGTGGGGCGCACCTCCACGCGGCGTCCGTCGACCTCCGTCGAGCCCGTCAGGGCGGCGGCGAGCGCGTCGACCGGCGTGACCTTGTGGTCCTGCCGGGCGCGGGCGCGGCGGGCCTCCTCGGGGGCGACGAGCACCCACTGGTCGCGCAGGCGCACCACGGGGCGGTTGGCCTCGGCGAGCAGGTCCAGCTCCTCGCGCGTGAGGCCCTTGCCACCGAGGGCGAACGTCCAGTTGAAGGCGAGCAGCGCGTCGGCGGACAGGAACGACGCGCCGGCCTCGGACGGCGCCGTGCGTGCCCCCGGCTCGCCGTCCGGGGGCCCCACCTCGGCGCGCTCGGTCAGGTCGCGGGCCAGCTCCCTCGGCCAGTGCACGTCGACTCCGGCGCCGGCGAGCGCACGGGAGCCGGCTCCGAGCAGCTCGGCGATCTCCTCGTCGGTGAGCTCGACCGCGTCCGGTACGGCCGCCGACAGCAGGGGCGTGAGCGACGGCCAGGCGCGCGCCGCCCGGCGCAGGGCGAGCAGAGCGTCCATCCGCGCGCGCGTGCCGAACGCGGCGGCCACGGTGCCGGCCCACACCTGGGCGGTGTCCGCGACGAGCGCGGGATCGCTGACGCTGTGCACCTGGGGGACCGCACGGAAGGTCGGCCGGGCGTCCTGGGGAGCCGCGGCCGACAGTCCCCGCACCTCGACACGCAGCGACAGCCGTACGCCCGTGTCGTGCCCGGCGGCGACGTCCAGGGCCCATTCGCGCAGCTCGGGCGAGAGCCGGGGCTCCCGCGAGGCGTAGACGGGTCCGCCCGTCACCAGTCCGGCCGCGGGGGAGCGGGGCAGCGTGTCCGCGACGGCGTCCAGGAAGGAGCGCACCAGGCCCTCCGGGTCGGGCAGGCGTGCGGGACCGGTGCCGTCGGCCGGAACCGCGTGCGCCTCGGGCGGCATGGCGGCGGCGAGATGGCGGACCCGCTCGGTCTCCTCCGCGTCCAGCGGACCCGCGCGCCAGGCGTCGTGTCCGGCCGCGGACAGGCCGGGCAGCAACCGTCCGCATGCCACGAGGTGCAGGGCCTCGACGGCGACCGCACCCCAGAACACCGACGCCCGATGTCCGGCCGCGTCGGCACGCGCGCGGGTGAGCACCGGCAGGGCGGCCCTGACCGGGAGCAGCACCGCGGGCACGCTCACCGCTGCCACGCCCTCGTCGGCGGGCAGGACGACCCTCAGGCTCCCCGGGGTCCCCGACGGGACGGTGCCGGGCGCTTCGCCGTCGGGCCGCCAGAAGGCGATCGTGCCGGTGCGGGCTGGATCACCGGGCAGGAAAACGGCGCAGCAGTCAGTGAGTGCGGAGATCTCAGAGGGGGTCGGAAGGGCGTTCTGCGCAGCGATGACGTATTCCTCAAATTTGACTAGCTAGGATGCGGCGGCCGATTATATGTGATCGGTGGAGCTGAGGGATGCGATCTGTTTGTGGCATGGCTCACTATTCAGTTGGGGAGATGTCTTCCGGTGCCTCTCCGGACTCGGTCGCGGGCGCGCTCTCAGGGGCGTGTCGGGGTCGGTCCTCAGGGACTTCTCAGGGTCGCGCCGCGGAACTGCCCAGAGCGCGGGTCCGTTTTCAGGACAGAGAGCGGCAGTGGCCGCGAAGGAGGCGACATCATGTCGAAGAACGCCAAGGTCGCAGCGGGAGGAGTGGCTGCCGGACTCATCCTGCTGATCTGGCTGCCCTGGTGGGCCGCCCTGCTGATCGTTCTGGGAGTCCCGGCCGCCGCTTATCTCAGCCTCGACCCCTCGCAGCGGCGCAGGCTGCGCCGCGTCTCGCGCAGGGAGATAGGCCGTTGAGGCGCTGACCTCGCGAGGCGGCCGGTTCCGTCGGTGTGCGAGAGCGGTGGGGCGCCTTCGGTGTCCCTCGTCAGCTGGGCCGTACGGCCATCCTGTCGAGGGCTTCCAGGAGGCCGGGCAGCGACGGCCCCCGCCCCACCGGCAGGACCTCACCGGGTTCCTCGTCGAGCAGGACGAACGCGATGTCGTCGGTCCTGGCGACGAGCGACCAGCCGGGGCCGTCGGCACGCAGCGTGCGCGCGTCACCCGGCGCGAACGACGACCGGACCCGGCCGAGTGGCGGCGGCGTGTCGATGTACGCACGGGCCTCCGCGAGGACGCGCCGGACACCGCCGTGCCGGAAGGTCCCGGCGCCGGTCCGGTCGTCCGGGGCAACGGCCTCGTCCGCGGCGCGGGCTGCCCCGACCGCACCGGCCCCCGCGCCGTCGCCGGGGGCGCCGTTCGGTGAATCGGCGTCTGCGTCCGGCGTCGGGAACTCGGCGTCGTCGATCTGCTCCCGCCACTGCGCCCACTGCAGCGCGATCTCGTCGGCCCCCAGGCGGCGCTGTGCCGGTCCCCAGACAGTGGTGTCCGGCGGGCACAGCGGGGGCTGGTCGGTGGACTCCGGCCCGGGGTCGTGCGGCACGGGCACACCGGGGGCCGCCACGGCGACCGCGAGGGGCCAGCCGGGCAGCGCGGTGACGACCGATCGCTCGTCCGGCGACAGGTCGTACTCCATGCCGCAGTCCCAGGACGCCACGGCGACCGCGACCAGCGAGACGTCGTCGACGACGACGGTCCACCGGGCGCCGTCACCGTCCTGGCCGAGCACCAGGCCGTAGCCGTCGGCCAACGGCGGGAGACCGAGCGCGGCACACGCCTCCGGGTAGTCGTCGCCCAGCACACTCGGAAACTTCGCCGGCGTCAGCAGCACCGCCGTGAGCACATAGAGCGCATCGTCCGCGGCGGCGACGGCGTCCTCGTCCGTCCCGGCCATCCCAGCCTCCCCATCGGTTCGTCCAATGGCGGGCACCCTAGTGTGCCCGGGAAGCCCTTGTCACGATTCCCAGACGCACCCGAGCTGCAGGTTTCCGGTTGGACGGGGGCGAATCGACCACTCGGCACCCGAGGCGCGACCCTCAGACCGCGGGCAGCCCCAGGAGCGCGCGGGCCACGTCCCGCGGGGGCTCGTCCCGTTCCCGCGCGAGCGCGATCACGGCCCGGCACGCCAGTTCGTTGACCCCGAACGACAGGGC
The DNA here is from genome assembly GCF_020404845.1 of Streptomyces hyderabadensis. GTDB lineage: Bacteria > Actinomycetota > Actinomycetes > Streptomycetales > Streptomycetaceae > Streptomyces > Streptomyces hyderabadensis. The sequence continues at coordinate 95,330 of NZ_JAIOJZ010000019.1, forward strand.
CTCCGGCGACACGCGGCCCGCCGCCTCGTCGATCCGGTCCTGATCGTCGTCCACACACGCCGAGACGTAAGCGGCCGCGGCCTCGAACAGGTTGTGCGAGCGGGATCCGCCGCCCGCGTCCCCCTCCCTGCTCCCCTCCGTGCGCCGAGCGGTGCGGGATCTGTCCCAAGCCTCGCGGATCCTGCCGAACAAACGGACCACCCTCCCCATGAGATCATCCTGGCTGACCGTGCATCTCCTGCTACTCAACGTAGAGTTGAACCCCTGGCGGCAGAAGGGGGCGGTCACATGACGCGGCGGTTCGAACTACTGGCGCGGATCCGGAGCATGGATCCCTACGAGGACGCCTCGGAGATCTATCGGCTGTCCTCGGCCCACGAGTTCCCCTGGGACTTCGCACGTGCCCTGGAGCTGGCGCTCTACCGCACCTACGCCGTGCCGAGCATCGGCCGATTGCTCGCCGAGACGGCGGAGTTCACCGACCGGCCCCAGAAGAGGTACGACGACACGGCGCTGCTCCTCGACGCCGTGGTCGAGCACGGCTTCGACAGCGTGCAGGGCCGCACGGCCATCCGGCGCATCAACCGGATGCACCGCAGCTACGACATCACCAACGACGACATGCGGTACGTCCTGTGCACCTTCGTCGTGGTCCCCAAACGCTGGATCGACACCTACGGGTGGCGCAGGATGTCCCGCCACGAGACCGTCGCCTCGGCCGTCCACTACCGCACGCTGGGACGGCACATGGGCATCAGGGACATCCCGGGTTCCTACGAGGAGTTCGAAGCCTGTCTCGACGCCTACGAGGAGGCCCACTTCGCCTGGGACGAGGGCGCGCGCCGGGTCTCCGACGCCACGCTCGACCTCATGGCCTCCTGGTATCCGCGCCCTCTCGCGCCGCTGCTGCGCGCCGGGACCCTCGCCCTGCTCGACGAGCCCCTCCTGCGGGCCTTCGGCTACCCGTCGCCGAGCCCCGCCACCCGCGCGGTCGTACGCCGCGCCCTCAGGCTGCGCGGACGCGTGGTCCGCCTGCTGCCGCCGAGGCGTGCCCCGCACCACGCCCGCCAGAACCGGGAGATCAAGGGCTATCCGAACGGCTACCGGCTGGCCGATCTGGGCACCCACCCGGTCCCCGGCGTCCGGGGCTGTCCGGTCCGGCACATCGGCTCGTCGGCCCCCGAGTGAAGCGCTCGCCTCCGGCGGTCGGCGCATCGGGCCCAGGAGGTGCCCGGCTCCCGGGCGCCCAGCGGGCGGCGGCGCTGCCTGCTTGAAGGGCCCCGCTCTCAGTCCGCGCGGGTCGCCAGGGCGAGGAACCGGGCGTCCTCGTCGACGTACGCCGTCATGTCCCATCCGGAAGCGGTCAGCAGCGGACGGAGGTTGTGCTCGGCGCGCAGGTCGTCCGGCGTGAGCTGCCGTCGCTGCCGGGCCGCGAGTGCCGCCCGGCCGATCGGGTGGAACAGCGCCAGCACCCCGCCGGGACGCACGACACGCGCCAACTCCCGCAGGTTCACGGCGGGATCGGGCAGGTGCGCGACGAGACCGGCCGCGAACACGGCGTCCAGCGCCCCGGAACGCAGTGGCAGCGCGGCCACGTCGGTGAGCAGCAGACGCCCGTCACGGTCCCGGCCGGCCCGTACGGCGGCCCGGAGCATGGCAGGCGTCAGATCGGCCCCGACGACCAGCCCCGTCGGCCCCACGGCCGCACGCAACGGAGGCAGGGCCCGGCCGGTGCCGCACCCCGCGTCCAGCACGCGAGCACCTTCGCGCAGCCCCAGCTCGGCGACCGCGGCCGCGTAGGCCGGGCCGTCGTCGGGGAACCGGCGGTCCCAGTCGGCGGCCCGGGAGCCGAAGAATTCCTGCACGCGCGTGTGGTCGTCGCTCATGCTTCGCATGATCCCCCAAGACCACCGAAGAGGTCGCAGCGCACACGTTCGAGCGTGACGCGATCGTTCCAGTGCCTGTCTGTGTCATATAGCAACACCTTTCGAAATGCGCCCCCGTTGTGCGCCCCGTTCGGGACTAGCGTCCCGGGGCCATGGGACACCTGGACCACGCCGCCCTGGGCTGGCTGACCCCCGCGCTGTCGTATGCGATGGCCTGTACCGGCGCAGCCCTCGGACTGCGATGCACCGTGCGCGCCCTGGCCGCCACCGGGCACACGCGCCGCAACTGGCTCCTGACCGCGGCCTCGGCGATCGGCACGGGCATCTGGACGATGCACTTCGTCGCCATGCTGGGCTTCCGGGTGAGCGGCACCGACATCCGGTACGACGTACCGCTCACCCTCGTGAGTCTCCTCGTCGCCGTGCTCGTCGTCTGCGCCGGCGTCTTCGCCGTCGGCTACGGCCGCAACCGGGCACGAGCGCTCCTGCTCGGCGGACTCACCACCGGATCGGGCGTCGCCAGCATGCACTACCTCGGCATGGCGGCCATGCGCCTGCACGGTGAGGTGAGCTACGACCCGGTCCGCGTAGGGCTCTCCGTGCTCATAGCCGTCGCGGCCGCCACCGCGGCCCTGTGGGCGGCGCTCAACACCGAGTCGCCCCTCGCGGTCACCCTCGCCTCGCTGATCATGGGAGCGGCCGTGAGCAGCATGCACTACACCGGCATGTTCGCGGTGAGCGTGCGCGTCACGCCGTCCGGCGAGGCGCTGCCCGGGGCCACGGCGATGCAGTTCATCTTCCCCCTCGCCGTCGGCCTCGGGTCCTACCTCTTCCTGACGTCGGCCTTCGTCGCGCTGTCGCCGACGGCCGGAGAGCGCGAGGCGTCCACCTCGGCCCGGCAGCAACCGGCTGGGAGCACCACCCAGTAGCGACGGCCCCCGGCCGCAGGACGCTGACCGAGAACCGACCCCGGCCGCAGGGCCCCGACCACGCACCGACCCCGTCCCGAGCGAGGAGGCCATGCGTCCACCCCGTACCGCCCCAGCACGTCCCGCGCCCGAAGGGGGCGTCGAGACGCCGTCCCAGCCCTCCGTGCGCGGCCGGCGCGCGCATGCCGGACCACCCGCCGACGAGGGCCCCACGGAGCCCGTCGGCGAGGCGGCCGGCCCGCCCGCCACGCGTGCCTGGCCAGGTCGCATACAGCCCCGCACCGTGCGCGCCAGGATCGTCTGCCTCCTGATGGTGCCCGTCGTCTCGCTCCTGGCCCTGTGGGCGTACGCCACCGTCACCACCGCCCAGGACATCTCCCGGCTGCGCCAGGTCCAACGCGTGGACACGCGAGTCCGGGTCCCCGTGAGCGAGGCCGTCGCCGCCCTCCAGGCCGAGCGGCTCGCCGCCGTCCGCCGCGCCACCGACCCGGCGTCGGTGCCGGGCGGCGACTTCCGGACACTGACCGCCCGCACCGACCGCGCGGTGGGAAAGCTCCGGCTCGGCGAACACCACACCGTGGCCGACAGCGAGGAACTGCCCGCCGGAGTGGCCCGGCGGCTCGAAACGTTCGTCACCGGCGCCGAACGACTGGGGCCGTTGCGTACCGTCGTCCTCGACCGCCGTGCGGACTGGGAAGAGACCTACCGCCGCTATACGGCAGCCATTTCGTCGGCCTTCCACGTGGGCGGCGCGCTGAGCGGTGTCCAGGACGCCGATTCGGGAGCCGAGGCGCGCGTACTGGTCGAGTTCGCCCGCGCGGGCGAGGCACTGGCCCAGGAGGACGCCCTGCTGGCCGGAGCGCGTCTGGCCGACGGGCTCGCCGGCAGGCGACTGCGCCTGTTCACCGGCGCCGTCGACACACGCCGGACACTGACCGGGGCAGCCGTCGCCGACCTGCGCGGCGACCAGCGCGCGGCCTGGCGGGACCTGGCCGGCAGCGGAGCCTACCTGGCCGTGGGTGCCGCGGAGGACCGACTGCTCGACACCGGTTCGCAGGGACGGCCGGTCGAGGCGACGGCACCCCGGTCCGCCTGGGACGAGGCACACGCGCGCGTACGGGACGCCATGCGGGCGATCGAACGGGACGCCGGACGCTCGGTCGCCGACCGGACGGACCCGTTCTCCCGCGGGGTGTTCACTCCGGCCGGGGCTGCCGTCCTGTTCGGCCTCCTGGCCGTCGCCGCGTCGCTCGTCATCTCCGTCCGCATCGGCCGTGGCCTGGTGGTCGAGCTGGTGGGTCTGCGCAACAGCGCACTGGAGATCGCCCGGCGTAAACTCCCCGAGGCGATGCGCAGGCTGCGCGCGGGGGACGAGATAGACATCCGGTCCGAGGCACCGCCCCGGCCTCCTGCCGAGGACGAGGCCGGGCAGGTCGCCGAGGCACTGGCCAGCGTGCACCGGGCCGCGCTGCGCGCCGCGGTGGAACGTGCCGAACTCGCCGGCGGCATCGCCGGGGTCTTCGTCAACCTCGCCCGCCGCAGTCAGATCCTCGTCCACCGTCAACTGAGCCTCCTGGACAGCATGGAACGCCGTTCCGACGACCCGAACGAACTCAGTGACCTCTTCCGGCTCGACCACCTCACCACCCGCATGCGCCGCCACGCCGAAAGCCTGATCATCCTCTCCGGCGCGGCGCCCGGCCGGGCCTGGCGGATGCCGGTCTCCCTGACCGACGTGGTCCGTGCCGCCGTCTCCGAAGTCGAGGACTACGCGCGCGTGGAGGTACGGCAGCTCCCCGAGGCGTCCGTCAAGGGCGCCGCCGTCGCCGACGTCACCCACCTCCTGGCAGAGATCATCGAGAACGCCGCCCAGTTCTCACCGCCCCACACACGCGTGCGGGTCACCGGTGAACCCGTCGGCAACGGCTACGCGATCGAGGTCGAGGACCGCGGACTCGGTATGGGCAAGGACGCCCTCGCCGACGCCAACCACCGCATCACCCGCTCCGAGACGCTCGACCTGTTCGACAGCGACCGGCTCGGCCTGTTCGTCGTCAGCCGACTCGCCGCCCGGCAGGACATCAAGGTGCACCTGCGGACCTCCCCCTACGGCGGCACCACCGCGGTCGTCCTGCTGCCCACCGCACTCCTGCACAGCGAGTCCGCGGCGGCTCCTCCCGTGGCGGCACACCAGACGGCCCCGGACGAGGAGCACCGGTACGCGCGCGTGCCCCGTCCCGCCGGGCAGCAGGATCCCGTCCCCGCACCGGTCGACCGGCCTGCGCTGACGTCCGCCACCGCGCCGTCGGGGACACGCACCGCCACCGCGGGCCGGCCCCCGGGAGCGCCCGCCCTGCGACTGCACCGGTCCCCGGACGTGCCCGACGCCTCCCGGGCCGTCGCGCAGGGGGACGGCTCTGTCCCGTCGCAGCCGACGGGCGACTCCGACGACCTGCCCCGCCGGGTACGGCAGGCGAGTCTGGCCCCCCAGCTGCGCGACGGGAGTCCCGTGGGCCTGACGCGGCCCGGCCGGGCACGCGACGACGAGGAGCGCACCCCCGAGGCCGTGCGGGACCGCATGGCCGCATACCGCGACGGCTGGTCGCGCGGCGGCGGTCGTCGCCCCGGCCGCCCGGCACCGCCGCAGCCGCCGACCGGCGACAGCACCGAAGGAGACCGCGCATGATCCAGAATCCCGGCACGGGAACCGCCCGTCCGGCCCGCGAACTCGACTGGCTCCTGGACGACCTCGTCGGACGCGTGCACGAGGTGCGGCACGCCGTGGTGCTGTCGAACGACGGGCTCGCCGTGGGCGCGTCGAACGGCCTCGGCCGTGAAGACGCCGAGCACCTGGCCGCCGTCGCCTCCGGCTTCCACAGCCTGGCCAAGGGCGCGGGACGGCACTTCGGAGCCGGGGGTGTGCAGCAGACCATGGTCGAAATGGACGACGGGTTCCTGTTCGTGGCCGCGGCGGGAGAAGGTTCCTGCCTCGCCGTCCTCACCGCCGTGACCGCGGACGTCGGTCTCGTGGCCTACGAGATGGCACGTCTGGTGAGACGCGTCGGCGAGCACCTGCACACCGCGCCGCGTGCCGCCGCACGACCGCCCCTGGGCGCATGACCCGGAAGGGCCTGGAGGATGACCGACGACATCACGGGCGGCGGCCGGGAAGGACCGGGCAGCCAGTGGTACGACAACGAGGCCGGACCCCTCGTCCGCCCCTACGCGATGACCGGCGGCCGCACCCGGCCCGGTCCCACGGGAGTGCGGTTCGACCTGATCGCCCTCGTCACGCGAGCAGTCGGCGCACCGGACGTCGACGACACCGTGCTCGGACCCGAACACCGCACGCTGACCGACCTGTGCCGGACGGAAACCCAGTCGGTCGCCGAACTCGCCGCCGACGCGGACCTGCCCGTGGGCGTCGTCAGAGTGCTCCTCGGCGACCTGGTGGAACTGGGGTGCGTGACCGTCAGCCGCCCCGTGCCGCCGGCGCAGCTGCCCGACGAACGGATTCTGCGCGAAGTCATCGACGGACTGCGCGCCCTGTAGGGAAGGCCGAAGGACCCATGACCGGCACCCACGTGCACGACCACCCGCACCGAGAGAAGTGATCGATGGTCTCCGAACGCTCCGACGCCGCGGACGCCGACACGACCGCGCTGGCGTTGAAGATCCTGGTCGCCGGAGGATTCGGCGTGGGCAAGACCACTCTGGTGGGCGCGGTCAGCGAGATCAGGCCGCTGCGCACGGAGGAGCTGCTGAGCGAGGCCGGACGGCTGGTGGACGACACCGACGGCATCGACCGGAAGGTCACCACGACCGTCGCCATGGACTTCGGCCGCATCACCATCCGTTCCGGCCTCTCCCTGTACCTCTTCGGCACGCCGGGGCAGGACCGGTTCTGGTTCCTCTGGGACGAACTGGCGCAGGGCGCGCTCGGCGCCGTCGTCCTCGCGGACACCCGGCGCCTGGCGGACTGCTTCCCCGCGGTGGACTACTTCGAACACCGGCACATCCCCTTCGTGGTGGCCGTGAACTGCTTCACGGGAGCACGCCGCCACGACGAGGACAGCGTCCTGCGCGCTCTCGACCTCGACCCGGGCACGCCGGTGGTGCTGTGTGACGCCCGGGACCGTGACTCGGGGAAGGAGGTGCTGATCAGGCTCGTCGAGTACGCCGGGCGGATGCACACCGCCCGGCTGCTCGACTCCGTCCGCTGACCGGTACGGACTTCACGACCGAGGGCGCTCAGTCCTCGCCCTCAGTCCGCCACCGACTTCTGGGCCAGGACCTTGTCCACGGTGACCCGCACGAGGAGTTCGCCCGGGACGCCGTTGCGCGCCCCGAACTCCTCGGCGCGTTCCTCGCCCATGTACCGGGCGCCGATACGGGCAGCCCAGTGCCGCAGTTCGCCGAGGTCCTCCGAGAGCCGGGCACGCCCCTGCAGCACGACGAAGTCGAAGGGCGGCCGGTCGTCGTCCACGCACAGGGCGACGCGGCCGTCACGGACCAGGTTGCGCCCCTTCACGGTGTCCTTGCCGGTGTTGAACACCAGGTCGTCCCCGTCCAGCAGGAACCAGACGGGCGCCACGTGCGGGCTGCCGTCGGCCCGGACGGTCGAGAGCTTTCCCGTGCGGGTGCCGTCCGAGACGAACGCCCGCCATTCCTCATCGGTCATCTTCTGTGCCATGCCCCCATCCTCCTTGCCCGGAGCACGGGCGTGGTGAAGGCTGGCGGACGGATCCCCCGGCCAGGGGGAGGCACACGTACGGGGAGACACGGGGAGATCGGATCATGGTGCAGAACCAGGGACTGGGCTGGTTGCTCGACGACCTGACCGCGCGCGTCGAACACGTACGGCATGCGCTGGTCCTGTCCAACGACGGATTGGTGACCGGGGCGAGTACGGGCCTGCGACGCGAGGACGCCGAGCACCTCGCCGCCGTCTCGTCCGGACTGCACAGCCTGGCCAAGGGCTCGGGGCGGCACTTCGGCGCCGGCCAGGTACGGCAGACGATGGTCGAGTTCGACGACGCCGTGCTGTTCGTCACCGCCGCGGGTTCGGGCAGTTGCCTGTGCGTGCTCAGCGGGGCGGAGGCGGACATCGGGCAGATCGCCTACGAGATGACGCTGCTGGTGAACAGGGTGGGCGAGCACCTCGACGTCGATGCGCGGCAGCCCGGGCGGATATCACCCATGGAGCCCTGACCTGCACTTTCGTTGTCCCCAGGATCGGCCGCAGAGTTATCCACAGGCGAGCCACGGATGTCGCGGCTGCGGCTACGGTTTTTGTGTCAGCGGGCGCGGACGGCGCCGCCCACACACTCCACGGGGGAGACGAACCATGTCGGGCAACACCATCACCCACCAGACCGCCGCGGCCGGCGAGCGGATCGGCAGCACCCGGGTCGCCCCGGTCACCTACCATCGCGCGGCGCGGGAGCTGGGGCTCAGGCGCAGCGAGTTCGACCTCGCCGTGCACCTCGGCCGGGTCCGCACGGTGCCCGACGAAGGAGGAGGCGGGCGGCGCGTCCCCCGCGACGAGATCGACCGGATCCGGACGGCAGACGGCTTCCCCGAGGTGCTCCGGGCCGCTGTCCGGGTCGTCGGGACCGCCCAGGGCGCGGCCCTCATGGACGTGACCACGGCCCGGTTCACCCGCCTCGCACGGCTGGGGCTGCTGGTGCCCGTGAAATTTTACGTCAACCGCTACCGCGCCGTCGTCTGGCTGTACCTGGCAGAGGAACTGCGGCAGTTCAAGGCCGACGAACGCAACACCGCACTGCTGACGGGCCGCACACCCGGAGGTCTGCGGGACCAGCTGGGCGAGGGGCTGGACCTGCGTCCTCGCAACTGGCGGGGAAGGCACCTGGGATTCCTGCTCCGGCAGGCCCACGACCCCTGGGCCCGGGCCGCTGCGGTGGCGTCACTGCTCGATGCCGCCGAAGTCTCGGACGTCGTCACCGACCCCTACGAGCGGTCCCATCTGCGCCGGTTCCGCCCCGCACCCGTCCCGCACGGCTCGCCGGGCTCACCGGCCGCGCAGGTCGCCGAGGAGATCGTGACGGCTGCCGACCCGGACGAGGTTGACTGGCTCCGTTCCGACCTGGCGGCCGCGGTGGACGCGGCCCGCCTGCACCGTCCGGCGCCCCGCCCGGCAGCGGCCGCGCACGCGCCCGCCGTGCCGGTTCCGCACGGTCCGGACCCCGTGCCGCGCGAGAGGGCGAAACCGGAACCGCCCGCAGCCGAGCACCCCACGCCGCGCGAGGTGGAGCGGCCCGGACGGCTCAGCGGCATCTTCGGCAGGCTCTGGCGCAGAGACTGCTGACCTACAGCGCCCGGAAGAGCCCCTCCTGGACCACGGACACCAGCATGCGTCCCTCCGTGTCGTAGATCCGCCCACGGGCCAGCCCTCGCCCGCCGGTCGCGATCGGCGACTCCTGGTCGTACAGGAACCACTCGTCGGCCCGGAACGGCCGGTGGAACCACATGGCGTGGTCCAGCGACGCCATGTCGAACCCCCGCGGACCCCACAGCGGCTCCACCGGGAGACGCACGGCGTCCAGGAGCGTCATGTCGCTGGCGTAGGTCAGGGCGCAGGTGTGCACGAGCGGGTCGTCGCCGAGCGGCCCGACCGCGCGCATCCACACGGCGCTGCGGGGCTCGGCGCCCTCGACCTCCTGCGCGCTCCAGCGCAGCCGGTCGACGTAGCGGATGTCGAAGGGCTGGCGGCGGGCCATTCGCTCCAACTGCTCCGGCAGCGCACCCAGGTGCTCCCGCACCTCCTCGGCGACCGTCGGCAGGGACTCCGGATCGGGGACCTTGCGGGCCGGCGGCAGCTGGTGCTCGAAACTCCCCTGCTCAGGCTTGTGAAAGGAGGCGGTGAGCGTGAAGATCGTGCGGCCCTGCTGCACGGCGGTGACCCGGCGGGTGGTGAACGACCGTCCGTCCCGGTCCCGTTCGACCTGGTACACGATCGGCACGCCGGGGCGTCCGGGACGCAGGAAGTACGCGTGCAGCGAGTGCACCGGGCGGTTGCCGTCGGTGGTGCGTCCCGCGGCGACCAGTGCCTGGCCGGCCACCTGGCCGCCGAAGACCCGCTGCAGCGACTCCTCGGGGCTGCGGCCACGGAAGATGTTGACCTCGATCTGCTCCAGGTCGAGCAGGGCGACGAGGCTCTCGGCCGGATTCGTCATGGGTGGGGTTCTCCTGTGCTCACAGCTGGCCGACATCGGTGACACGGATGACCGCACGGCCCTCCGCGTCGGAGGCGGCGAGGTCGACCTGGGCACTGATGCCCCAGTCGTGGTCGTCGTTCGGGTCGTCGAAGATCTGCCGCACGCGCCACAGACCGTTCTGCGGCTCTTCCTCGATGATGAGCAGCTTCGGGCCGCGGGCGTCCGGGCCGGTGCCGAGGTCGTCGTACTCGTCCCAGTAGGTGTCCATGGCCTCGCCCCACGCGTCGGCGTCCCAGCCCGCGTCGGCATCCATCTCGCCCAGCTCGTCGACCTGGTCCAGGGCGGCCAGCTCGACCCGGCGGAACATGGCGTTGCGGACCAGCACGCGGAAGGCACGTGCGTTGGCGGTGACCGGCCGTACCTGATCGGCCTTCTCCTGAGCCTCCTCGGCGGTCATCTCCTCCGGGTTGGCGAGCTGCTCCCACTCGTCGAGGAGACTGGAGTCGACCTGTCGCACCATCTCGCCGAGCCACTCGATCAGGTCCTGGAGGTCCTCGGACTTCAGGTCGTCCGGCACGGTGTGGTCGAGGGCCTTGTACGCGCTCGCCAGGTAGCGCAGGACAATGCCCTCGGTGCGCGCCAGTTCGTAGTGGGAGACCAGCTCCGTGAAGGTCAGCGCCCGTTCGTACATGTCACGGATGACCGACTTCGGGGACAGCGGGTGGTCACCGACCCAGGGGTGGCTCCTGCGGTAGGTGTCGTAGGCGTGGAAGAGCAGCTCCTCCAAGGGCTTCGGGTACGTGACGTCCTGGAGGCGCTCCATGCGCTCCTCGTACTCGACGCCGTCCGCCTTCATGGCGGCCACGGCCTCACCGCGCGCCTTGTTCTGCTGGGCGGCGAGGATCTGGCGCGGGTCGTCCAGTGTGGACTCCACGACCGACACCATGTCCAGCGCGTACGACGGCGACTCCGGGTCCAGCAGTTCGAAGGCGGCCAGGGCGAAGGTGGACAGCGGCTGGTTCAGCGCGAAGTCCTGCTGGAGGTCCACCGTGAGACGCACGGTGCGCCCCTCGGCGTCCGGCCGGTCGAGCTTCTCCACGATGCCGCCGTCCAGCAGCGAACGGTAGATGGCGATCGCCCGCCGGATGTGCCTGAGCTGCTGCCTGCGCGGCTCGTGGTTGTCCTCCAGCAGGTGCCGCATCGCGGAGAAGGCGTCGCCCGGGCGGGCGATCACCGACAGCAGCATGGTGTGGGTGACCCGGAAGCGGGACGTCAACGGCTCCGGCTCCGAGCCGATCAGTTTGTCGAACGTACTCTCCGACCAGGCGACGAACCCCTCGGGAGCCTTCTTCCGGACGACCTTCCGCCGTTTCTTCGGGTCGTCACCGGCCTTGGCGAGCGCCTTCTCGTTCTCGACGACGTGCTCCGGCGCCTGCGCGACCACGAAGCCCTCAGTGTCGAACCCGGCACGTCCGGCCCGCCCGGCGATCTGGTGGAACTCCCGGGCCCTCAGGGTGCGGACCCGGGTGCCGTCGTACTTGGTCAGGGCCGTGAACAGCACGGTCCGGATCGGGACGTTGACGCCCACACCGAGCGTGTCCGTTCCGCAGATCACCTTCAGCAGGCCGGCCTGCGCGAGTTTCTCCACCAGCCGCCGGTACTTGGGCAGCATGCCGGCGTGGTGGACTCCGATGCCGTGGCGCACGTAGCGGGAGAGATTGCGGCCGAACTTCGTGGTGAAGCGGAAGTTGCCGATGAGATCGGCGATCCGCTCCTTCTCCTCGCGCGTGCACATGTTGATGCTCATCAGCGCCTGCGCCCGCTCCACGGCCTGCGCCTGGGTGAAGTGCACGATGTACACGGGCGCCTGCCGGGCCGCCAGCAGATCGGTGAGCGTCTCGGTGAGCGGGGTGTAGCGGAACTCGTAGGAGAGCGGCACCGGACGGGTGGCCGAGCGGACCACCGCGGTGGGACGGTTGGTGCGGCGAGTGAGGTCCTTCTCGAAGAAGGAGACGTCACCGAGCGTCGCCGACATCAGGACGAACTGGGCCTGCGGCAGTTCCAGCAGGGGGATCTGCCAGGCCCACCCGCGGTCCGGCTCCGCGTAGAAGTGGAACTCGTCCATGACGACCTGACCGATGTCCGCGTGCTTGCCGTCACGCAGCGCGATCGACGCCAGGACCTCGGCGGTGCAGCAGATGACCGGGGCATCGGCGTTCACGGAGGCGTCGCCGGTGAGCATGCCCACGTTCTCGGTGCCGAAGAGCTTGCACAGCTCGAAGAACTTCTCCGACACCAGCGCCTTGATCGGAGCCGTGTAGAAGGTGACCTCGTCCCGGGCCAGGGCGGCGAAGTGCGCGCCCGCCGCGATCATGCTCTTGCCGGAGCCGGTGGGCGTCGACACGATCACGTTCGCGCCGGAGACCACCTCGATCAGCGCCTCCTCCTGATGGGGGTAGAGCGTGAGACCGCGGTCCTGGGCCCACGCCTCGAAGGCTTCGTACAAGGCATCGGGGTCGGCGGTCCGCGGCAGCTGATCGATGAGGGTCACGCCCCCATCTTGCCTGCCCCGGGTCACGATGGGGGAATCGGCTGTCCGCGTGAAGATCACGAACGCTACGCTGGGTCGCCGACGCGGCAACCGCGGACCCGGACAACTGCACAGCGGCACACGAGGAATGGGGCGGGCAACGGCGATGATGGGACCAGCACACTCACTGTCGGGCGCCGCGGCGTGGCTCGGCGTCGGAGCGGCGACCGCCGCCGCGGGGCACCCGATGCCCTGGCCCGTGCTGCTCGCCGGAGCCCTGATCTGTGCCGGGGCGGCGCTCGCCCCGGACCTCGACCACAAGGCGGCCACCATCTCCCGGGCCTTCGGACCGGTCTCACGGGGCTTGTGCGAAATCGTCGACAAGCTGTCCTACGCCGTCTACAAGGCCACGAAGAAGCGGGGCGACCCGCGCCGCTCCGGCGGACACCGCACGCTGACGCACACCTGGCTGTGGGCGGTGCTGATCGGCGCGGGCACGTCGGTCCTGGCCATCACGGGTGGCCGGTGGGCGGTCCTGGCGATCCTCTTCGTGCACATGGTGCTGGCCATCGAGGGCCTGCTGTGGCGTGCCACCCGCGGCTCCAGCAGCGACGTGCTGGTCTGGTTGCTGGCCGGGACCAGCGCGTGGATCCTCGCTGGCATCCTGGACAAGCCGGACGGTGGCGCGGACTGGCTGTTCACCACGCCGGGCCAGGAGTACCTGTGGCTGGGGCTGCCGATCGTGCTCGGCGCGCTGGTGCACGACATCGGGGACGCGCTGACCGTTTCGGGCTGCCCGATACTCTGGCCGATACCGGTGGGCCGCAAGCGGTGGTATCCCATCGGCCCGCCGAAGGCCATGCGGTTCCGGGCCGGCAGCTGGGTGGAGCTCAAGGTGCTGATGCCGGTGTTCATGCTGCTCGGGGGAGTGGGCGGCGCGGCGGCACTCAACTTCATCTGAGCGAGGCGCCCCCGGTCGGCTCAGCCGGTCTTCCCGGTGTCCTGTTCCTCGCCGGCGCCGTAGCGTCGCTCGAAGCGGGCGACACGGCCCTCCGAGTCCACCGTTCGCGCCTTGCCGGTGTAGAAGGGGTGGCTCTCCGAGGAGATCTCCACGTCGACCACCGGGTAGGTCTCGCCGTCGTCCCACGCGATGGTCTGGTCGCTGGTCGCGGTGGACCGGGTCAGAAAGGCGTACCCGGCGCTGCGGTCACGGAAGACGACCGGCCGGTAGTCGGGGTGCTTGTCCTGCTGCATGGCTGCTCCTCGTACCGCACGGTTCGTTGGCGCGACGGCACGGGGCTGCCGTCGCGAGTGGTCTCAGCCCGGCAAGGAGTCCTCGTCGACCACGTGCATCGCGGCCTCCTCGGCGGACGCGGCCGCGCCGTCGATGCCCACGTCCATGGCGACCAGCGCCGGCTCCTCGTCCTCGTGGGCCCCTTCATCGGGCGCCACGAGCCGGCCGGAGCGGTCCGCGCCCACCTCGTTGTCCAGCAGTTCCCCGTCGGTGCCGTCGGAATCGCCCAGGCCGTCGCCGTCGGGCGCGAGCTCGTCCGGCCGCTCCTCGGCGAGCCGCTGGTCCAGCGTTTCACCGCGGCGGCGTTCGGCGGCCGTCACGCCGGTGTGCTCCACCGCCCAGGGGCGCTCGGGCGGGGACCAGCCCCGGTCGAGGGGATCGTCGACGCCGTCCTCCTCAAGGGTGTCCTCGCCGTCGAGCAGGCCGGTGTCCTCCCGCTGCTCGGATCCGTCGGGCTGGTAGACGTCATCTCCCCATCCGTCGACGCTGTTCACGGATACCTCCAGGGGGTGGGGACCGGCCCCTTCTCACCGTGGACCGCGGCGGGCCGCCGCTGCACGGGGCACAGGCCTCACCCGTCGGGGAACCGCGCGGTTCCCGGGCCTGCCTCGAGCCGGTGCCTTCTCCCAGCCTTCCACTCCCGTTCGGGACCGCGCAACGGCACGGACCCCGCCGGGGGACGCGCCCGGCCCGCCCCTCCGGCCCGGCCGATCCACGTCGGCCGCCTGGGCACCGGGGCCCGTGCCGACCGCCTGCGCACCGGTGGCGGCGCCGACACCACGGGCACCGGGGAGGCCGTGTCCGCTCCCGGCGGGCCGTCCAGCCTCGCGCCGGGGGCCGACTCGACCCGTCCAACCCGTCCGACCCGTCCGACCTGTCCGAGTCACCCGGTGGCACGGCCGCGCGCTCGACCCGGCCCGAGCGGAGCGGCCCCGGAGAGGTCCGCACCCGTCCGGACCCTGCCCACGCCTGGCCGGACCGGGTGCGCACCTGGCCGGACCGTGCCCGCACCCGTCCGGACGGGCCACTCGCTCCGGGACCACCCCGCCCTCGAAGGGCGCGGCGTGGCTACCCGTGCCAGGACCGCCACAGCGCCGCGTAGGCGCCGTCCGCCGCGACGAGTTCGTCGTGGCTGCCCAGCTCACTGATCCGGCCGTTCTCGACCACCGCGATGACGTCCGCGTCATGGGCGGTGTGCAGCCGGTGGGCGATCGCGATCACCGTGCGTCCGTCCAGAACCCTGGCCAGGGACCGTTCCAGGTGGCGTGCGGCCCGTGGATCGAGCAGGGACGTCGCCTCGTCCAGCACCAGGGTGTGCGGGTCGGCCAGCACCAGGCGGGCCAGCGCGATCTGCTGGGCCTGCGCTGGGGTGAGCGCGAAGCCGCCCGAGCCGACCTCGGTGTCCAGGCCCTCGTCCAGCCCTCGGGACCAGTCGTCCGCGTCGACCGCGCCCAGCGCCGCCCACAGCTCGGCGTCGGTGGCGCCGGTCCTGGCCAGCCGGAGGTTGTCACGCAGGGAGCCCACGAAGACGTGGTGCTCCTGGTTGACGAGGGCGACGTGCGAGCGGACCCGTTCCGCGGACATCCGGGACAGTTCGGCGCCGCCCAGGGTGATCCGGCCCTCGCGCGGACCGTAGATGCCCGCGAGCAGCCTGCCCAGGGTGGACTTGCCCGCGCCCGAAGGGCCGACCAGGGCCAGCCTGGTCCCGGGAGCGACCTCCAGCGACACCTTGCGCAGCACGTCCACCCCCTCGAGGTAGCCGAAGTGGACGCGGTCGGCGTGCACGTGCCGTCCCTCGGGGGCCAGCGTGCCGTCACCGGCATCCGGCTCGATGTCCCGCACGCCCACCAGCCGGGCCAGGGAGACCTGGGCCACCTGCAGCTCGTCGTACCAGCGCAGGATGATGCCGACCGGGTCGACCAGCATCTGGGCGATCAGGGCGGCCGTGGTCAGCTGGCCGACGCCGATCCAGCCCTGGAGGACGAAGACACCACCGATGAGCAGGACGGAGGCGAGTACGGTCACATGGGTGACGTTGATGACGGGGAAGAGCACCGACCGCAGCCAGAGGGTGTAGCGCTCCCAGGCCGTCCACTCCCTGATCCGGCGCTCCGACAGCTCGATGCGACGGGCGTCGAGGCGGTGCGACTCGACGGTGCGCCCCGCGTCCACCGTCTCGGCGAGCGCGGCGGCCACCGCGGCGTACCCGGCGGCCTCCGAGCGGTAGGCGGAGGGCGCCCTGCGGAAGTACCAGCGGCAGCCGACCACCAGCAGCGGCACCGCGATCAGCACCGCGGGCGCCAGGGGCGGCGCCGTGACCACCAGGCCACCGAGCAGCAGCACCACCCACACGGCGCCGATCGCGAGCTGGGGCACGGCCTCGCGCATGGCGTTGGCGAGCCGGTCGATGTCCGTCGTGATCCGGGAGAGGAGATCGCCGGTGCCGGCGCGTTCCAGGACCCCGGGCGGCAGCCCGACCGAACGCACCAGGAAGTCCTCGCGCAGGTCGGCCAGCATCCGCTCGCCGAGCATGGCCCCCCGCAGCCGCACCTCGCGCACGAACACGGCCTGCACGACGAGGGCGAGGACGAACATCGTGGCGGTGAGGCCGAGATGCAGTTCGCGTGCGTCGTCCGAGACCCGCTCGACGAGACCGCCCAGCAGGTAGGGGCCGGCCATCGAGGCGATCACGGCGACGGTGTTGACGACGACGAGGAAGAGGAACGCCCGACGGTGCCGGCGCAGCAGTTCTCCCACGTACGCGCGCACGGTCGGGCGGGCGCCGACGGGCAGGGTGCTCGCGGTCGTGGGGGCCCCCGGGTCGTAGGACGGTGGCGCGACGCCGATCATGCCCTCTCCTCGATCTCTTCCAGTCGGTGCAGTACGTCGTCGGCCAGGACGCCGTCACGGTCGCTCAGGACGCCGTCACGGTCGGCCAGGGCGCCGTCACGATCGGCCAGGACCTCGTCACGGTCGCCGTCATGGCCGTCACCGCGGTCGTCGGCCGGGGGCGCCGCGGGGCTCGGCCCGGCCGCCGTGCCGTTGCGGCGCGGCGCGGTCTCCTCGTCGGTCTCGCGCGTCACCACCGCCCGGTACCGGGGCTCGGTCTGCAGCAGTTCCCGGTGGGCGCCGACCGCCGCGACCTCGCCGTCGTGCAGGAACACGATCCGGTCCGCGCGGTCCAGCAGCAGCGGCGACGAGGTGAACACCACCGTGGTGCGCCCCGCGCGCAGCGCCCGCACGCCCTCCGCGATCCGCGCCTCGGTGTGCGAGTCGACCGCCGAGGTCGGTTCGTCCAGGACCAGCACCTCCGGGTCCGTGATCAGGGACCGGGCCAGTGCCAGCCGCTGGCGCTGGCCGCCCGACAGCGACCGTCCCCGCTCGGTGATGCGGGCGTCCATCGGGTCGTCGACGCCGAGCGAGCCCTGCGCGAGTGCCGTCAGCACGTCGCCGCACTGGGCCGCGGCCAGCGCGTCCTCGGTGCCGACGGCACCGGACGCGGGCACGTCCAGCAGCTCGCGGAGCGTTCCGGAGAGCAGCACCGGGTCCTTGTCCTGGACCAGGACCGCGGTGCGCGCTGACTTCAGGGGCAGTTCGTCCAGCGGCACCCCGCCCAGCAGGGCGGACGCGCCCCGCTCCGAGGGATGTCCGCCGAGCCGTTCCGCCAGCCGCCCGGCCGCGTCCGGGTCGCCGCACACCACGGCGGTGAGCCGGCCCGCCGGAGCCAGGAGACCGGTGGCCGGGTCGTACAGCTCCCCGGTGGGGACCTCGGCGGCGCGCGAACCCCCGGTGTCGGTGGCGCGTTCCAGGGACAGCACCCGTGCGGCCCGCTTGGCCGAGGGCCGGGAGAAGGAGTACGCCATGGCGATCTCCTCGAAGTGCCGCAGCGGGTAGGTGAGGATCATGACGGAGCTGTAGACGGTGACGAGTTCGCCGACGCCGATGCGGCCCTCGCGGGCCAGGTGGACGCCGTGCCAGACCACCGCGATCAGCAGCAGCCCCGGCAGCAGCACCTGAATCGCGGAGATCAGGGACCACATCCGGGCACTGCGCACGGCCGCGTGGCGCACCTCCTGGGAGGCGTCGCGGTAGCGGTCGAGGAAGAGCTCCTCGCCGCCGATGCCGCGCAGCACGCGCAGTCCGGCGACCGTGTCCGAGGCGAGTTCGGTGGCGCGGCCCGCCTTGTCGCGCTGGACGTCGGCCCGCCGGGTGGCGCGGGGCAGCAGGGGCAGCACCGCGAGGGCCAGCACCGGCAGGCCCACGACCACGACGACGCCGAGCGCCGGCTGGTAGACGACCAGCGCCACGCAGACCAGCACGATGGTGACCGCGGCCGCGGTGAAACGGGAGACGGCCTCCACGAACCAGCCGATCTTCTCGACGTCGCCGGTGGACACGGCCACCACCTCGCCGGCCGCCACGCGCCGGGTCAGCACCGAGCCCAGCAGCGCCGTCCTGCGGGCCAGGAGCTGCTGGACGCGGGCCGCGGCGGTGATCCAGTTGGTGACGGCGGCGCGGTGCAGGAAGGTGTCGCCGAGCGCGTTGCCGACGCAGCACAGGATCATGACGCCGCCCGCGATCGCGAGGCGGGTGCCGGAGCGGTCGACGACCGCCTGGACGGCCAGACCCACGCAGAAGGGCAGGGCGGAGACGGAGGCGAAGTGCAGCAGGCCCCAGGCCAGTGACTTGAGTTGGCCACCGAGCTGGTTGCGGAACAGCCACCACAGGAATCGGGGGCCCGAGCGTGCGTCCGGCACGCCCGGGTCTGGATACGGAAGGTCTTGGATCTGCATGACGTCCCAGTGGCTCGTGTCAGGGGGTGCCGTTGCTATGCGGCATCAGGAGGCTGCAAACCGTGAAAGGTTCGCGTCGCCGCGTGCCCAAAATCAAGCGGTTTTCCGCGGTGGGGTACGAATCCGGCTGCGGTCCGGCACGTCCCGCCCGTCCGTGCCCGCGGCAGTCCGCCCGTCCGTGCCCGCGGCAGTCCACCCGCCCCTGTGTGCCAGGGCCGTGACGGGACGCTCGCCGGGGGTGCGACGATGGACGGATGGCACGAGGTGGTGGACGGCGGCGTACGGCGGTCGCGACGGCGGCCCTTGGCTCCCTGCTGGCGGTGGCGGTGCTCTCCGCATGCGGCGGCTCGTCGGGAGACGGTGCGGACTCCCGGGCGAGCGGACCCCCGGGCGGGGCCGGGCGGAGCAGTGCGGCGGCCGACCCGACGAGGATTCCCGGTGTCGGCGACCGGCTCCAGAAGCGCATCCCCGGCGACTCGCGCCAGGTCGTCGCGGTGTACGGAGACGGCAGCGATTCCGCCGACTCCACGGTCGTGCTCTACACGAAGCAGGGCTCCGCCTGGCACCGCGCCCGGAGCTGGGCGGCGCACAACGGCACGAAGGGGTGGACGACCGACCACCACGAGAACGACAAGCGCAGCCCGGTCGGCGTGTTCACGCTCAGCGACGCCGGGGGCGTGCTCCCGGACCCCGACCCCGGCACCGGCCTGCCGTACACCAGGTCGGCGAGCTTCGCGGCCCCGCGATGGTGGGCGAAGCCGTACTGGCACGACTTCGACTACGTCATCGCCATCGACTACAACCGCGTCAAAGGCACCCCGCCGAACGACCCGACCCGCCCCGAGGGCACGGCGAAGGGCGGTTCGATCTGGCTGCACATGGACCACGGCAGCGGTACGTCGGCGTGCGTCTCCCTGCCCAAGCCGGCGATGGAGTATCTGCTGCGCACGCTCGACCCGGACCTGCACCCCGTGGTGGTGATGGGGGACCGGGCGCACCTGAAGGCCTGACGACAGGCCCCGCGGCACCGGGATCAGGCCGTGCGGCGGTGGTCCCGGCCGCTGTCCGGACCGTCGATCAGCGTGTCCAGCAGTCCGCCCAGCACCGCGCGCTGCTCGTCCGTCAGCGGGGCCAGGATCTCCTCGGCGGCGGACCGGCGGGCACCGCGCAGTTCCCGGAGGGCGGCGCGTCCGTCGTCGGTCAGCTCGATCCTGATGACCCGGCGGTTGGCGGGATCCGGGACGCGGCGCACCTTCCCGGCCGCTTCCAGCCCGTCGACCAGGGTCGTCACCGCCCGCGGCACGACCTCCAGACGCTCGGCGAGGTCGGCCATGCGCGGGGGCGAGCCGTAGTGCGCCAGCGTGCGCAGCAGCCGGGACTGGGCCGGGGTGATGCCGAGGTCGCGGTGCTCGAGGTGGCGCTTCTGGATGCGGTGCACCCGGCGGGTGAGCCGCAGCAGCTGCTCGGCGAGCAGGCCGTCGGGATCGGGGGCGGTCATGGGCGAACAATATCAGGATGACGTTCATTGTGAGTATAGGTAACAATGACCTATGATCCGTAAGGTCCGCGAACGCCTGCGGTAGCCCGCCGAGGGCTGCGCTCCCCGGGGTTCGCAGGCATCCCCTCGCCGCCTCCGAAGGAGCCCATGCACCCCGATCGCGAATCCGCCTGGACCGCACCCGCCGACGCCAGGGAACAGCCCCGGCAGGTGCGCCGCATCCTCAAGCTGTTCCGCCCCTACCGCGGCCGCCTCGCGGTCGTCGGCCTGCTGGTCGGCGCCGCGTCCCTGGTGTCGGTCGCCACGCCCTTCCTGCTCAGGGAGATCCTCGACGTCGCCATCCCCGAGGGGCGCACGGGGCTGCTGAGCCTCCTGGCCCTCGGGATGATCTTCGGCGCCGTCCTCACCAGCGTCTTCGGCGTGCTGCAGACCCTGATCTCCACGACCGTGGGCCAGCGCGTCATGCACGACCTGCGCACCGCCGTCTACGGACGGCTGCAGCAGATGTCCCTCGCCTTCTTCACCCGCACCCGCACCGGCGAGGTCCAGTCCCGCATCGCCAATGACATCGGCGGCATGCAGGCCACGGTCACCTCCACGGCGACCTCGCTCGTGTCCAACCTCACCAGCGTGGTCGCCACGATCGTCGCCATGGTCGTCCTCGACTGGCGCCTCACCGTCGTCTCGCTGCTCCTCCTCCCGGTGTTCGTGTGGATCAGCCGCCGCGTCGGCCGGGAACGCAGGAAGATCACCACCCGGCGCCAGAAGCAGATGGCCGCGATGGCCGCCACGGTCACCGAGTCGCTCACCGTCAGCGGCATCCTGCTCGGCCGCACCATGGGCCGGTCGGACTCGCTCACCCGCGCCTTCGCGGACGAGTCCGAGAGCCTGGTCGACCTGGAAGTGCGGTCGAACATGGC
The DNA here is from genome assembly GCF_020404845.1 of Streptomyces hyderabadensis. Taxonomy (GTDB): domain Bacteria; phylum Actinomycetota; class Actinomycetes; order Streptomycetales; family Streptomycetaceae; genus Streptomyces; species Streptomyces hyderabadensis. The sequence goes on from NZ_JAIOJZ010000019.1 coordinate 116,361, forward strand.
GGGCCGCTGGCGGATGGCCGTCATCACGATCGTCATGGCCGCCATGCCGGCCGTCATCTACTGGACCGCGGGCATCGCCCTGCAACTCGGCGGCCCGGGTGTCTCCCTCGGCACCATCGTCGCCTTCGTCTCGCTCCAGCAGGGGCTCTTCCGCCCGGCCGTGAGCCTGTTGTCGACCGGCGTGCAGATCCAGACCTCGCTCGCGCTCTTCCAGCGCATCTTCGAGTACCTGGACCTGCCGGTCGACATCACCGAGCGGGAGGACCCCGTCCACCTGGACGAGATCAAGGGCGAGGTCCGATTCGAGAACGTCGAGTTCGGCTACGACGGCAAGGGCGGCCCGGTGCTCGACGGCATCGACATCACCGTCCCCGCCGGCAGCAGCCTCGCCGTCGTCGGTCCCACCGGCGCCGGCAAGTCCACGCTCGGTCACCTGGTGCCGCGGCTGTACGACGTGACGGGCGGCCGGGTGACCCTCGACGGCGTCGACGTGCGCGACCTCGACTTCGACACCCTCGCCCGTGCGGTCGGCGTGGTCTCGCAGGAGACGTACCTCTTCCACGCCTCCGTCGCCGAGAACCTGCGCTTCGCCAAGCCGGACGCCACGGACGCGGAGCTGGAGGCGGCGGCGAGGGCGGCGCAGATCCACGATCACATCGCCGCCCTGCCCGACGGCTACGACACCGTGGTCGGCGAGCGCGGCCACCGCTTCTCCGGCGGTGAGAAGCAGCGCCTGGCCATCGCCCGCACCATCCTGCGCGACCCGCCCGTCCTCGTCCTGGACGAGGCGACCAGCGCCCTGGACACCCGTACCGAGGCCGCCGTGCAGGGCGCCATCGACGCCCTGTCCGCCAACCGCACCACGATCACCATCGCGCACCGCCTGTCCACCGTGCGGGGCGCCGACCGGATCGTGGTCCTCGACTCCGGACGCCTGGCCGAACAGGGCACGCACGAGACGCTGCTGGCGCAGGACGGGAGGTATGCCGCGCTCGCCCGCCGGGACGCCCGACTGGAGCCGACAAGATGAAGATATGCCGGGTTTGGGGGCATATGAGGGTTACCGTGCCCGCATGCAGATGAACACTCCGCCACGGAGCGCGAAAAGCGTGAGGAGCGCGAGGAGCGCCAGAGGTCCCCGTGGGAGCCTCAGAGGCTCCACAGGTCTCAGAGGCCTCAGAGGACTCAGAGATCCCAGAGGCCCCAGAAGCCCCCGGAGAGCGGTCCGGCTGACGCGCCGGGGCCGGGTCGCCCTGATCGCGGTCGGCGCCGTCGTCGCCGGTACCGCCGTGGCGGTGCCGTTGCTGACGACGGACGACGAGGGCGCCTCCCGTCCCACCTCCCTGGTGATCCCGGAGGGCCGGCGCGCGACCCAGGTGTACGCGGCCGTCGACAAGGTCCTCGCCCTGCCCGCGGGCACCACCAAGAAATCCCTGGCCAAGGCCGACCTCAAGCTGCCGAACGACGCCGAGGGCAACCCCGAGGGCTACCTCTTCCCCGCGACCTATCCGCTGGGCGAGAACCCGACCCCGGAGAAGCTGCTGACGGCCATGGTCGACACGGCGAACAAGAGGTTCACCGCCGCGCCGGTCGCCGCGGGCGCCCAGCGCAACGCCCTGAACGTCTACCAGGCGGTCACCATCGCCAGCATCGTGCAGGCGGAGGCCGCCGCCAAGGAGGACATGGGCAAGGTCGCCCGGGTCATCTTCAACCGGCTGGAGCGCGGCATGCCGCTGCAGATGGACTCCACCATCAACTACGCCCTGGGCCGTTCCACCCTGAAGACCTCCGAGAAGGACACGAAGATCGACAGTCCTTACAACTCGTACCAGCGCATGGGACTGCCGCCCACCCCCATCGCCAACCCGGGCAACGAGGCGATGAGCGCCGCGATCAACCCGACCCCCGGCGACTGGCTCTACTTCGTCACGGTCAAGCCGGGCGACACGCGCTTCACCGCCGACTACGCCGAACACCGGCGCAACGTGGACGAGTTCAACCGACTCCAGCAGAGCGCCTCGAAGCAGGCCGGGGCCGGGGCCGCCACGTGACCGGCCGGGGCGTCACGCGGCGACCGGCTCCCCCTCCGCCAGCAGCCGCCTGATGTCCCGCACGGCGGCGCGCCCCGCCCGGTTGGCGCCGATGGTGCTGGCGGAGGGCCCGTAGCCGACGAGGTGGATCCGCGGGTCGGCGACCGCGCGCGTCCCCTCGACCCGGATGCCGCCCCCCGCCTCCCGCAGCCGCAGCGGCCTCAGATGGTCGATGGCGGCCCGGAACCCGGTCGCCCACAGGATGACGTCCGCGGCCACCCGCCGACCGTCGCTCCACTCCACCCCGTCGGGCGTGATCCGGTCGAACATGGGCCGTCGGTCCAGCACACCCGACTCCAGTCCGGCCCGGATCGCGTCGTTCATCGGCAGCCCGGTCACCGACACGACGCTCTTCGGCGGCAGCCCCTGCCGCACCCGCTCCTCCACGAGCGCCACCGCCGCGCGCCCCGCGTCCTCGTCGAAGGGCCCCTCGCGGAAGACGGGGGGCCTCCTGGTCACCCAGGTGGTGGCCGCCGCGTACGGGGCCAGCTCCAACAGGTGCTGCGTGCCCGAGGCGCCGCCGCCGACCACCACCACGCGCCGACCGGCGAACTCCTCCGGCCCGGCGTACTGCGCGGTGTGCAGTTGCCGCCCCCGGAAGGTCTCCTGCCCCGGGTAGCGCGGCCAGAAGGGCCGGTCCCAGGTGCCGGTCGCGTTGATCAGCGCACGCGTCGACCAGGTCCCGGCCGACGTCTCGACGAGCAGCCGCCCCGCCGTCCCCTCGTGCACGGCACGCACGTCGACCGGCCGCAGCACCCGCAGGTCGAAGGTCCGCTCGTAGTCGGCGAAGTACCCGCTCACCACCTCGGCGGACGGCCGCGCCGGGTCGGCGCCCGTCAGCTCCATCCCCGGCAGCGCGTGCATGCCGTGCACCTTGCCGTACGTCAGGGAGGGCCAGCGGAACTGCCAGGCGCCGCCGGGCCCGGGGGAGTGGTCGAGCACCACGAAGTCGCGCTCCGGCTCGACCCCCGTGCGCCGCAGGTGATAGGCGGCGGCGAGCCCGGCCTGACCGGCACCGATGACGACGACCTCGACCTCGCGTGTGTTGTTCACGCTTCTACCAACGGCGCGGCAGGCCCCGGTCTTCCCCGGTGTCGGGATGGGATCATGCTCGGCCCGGTGTCACGATGGGGTCATGCCAGATGCGTTCACCACCCGAGTCATCAACCTCGCCACCGGCTCGGCGGAGCGGGTCGCCGACATCACCGGTGACTGCGAGTCCTTCCTGCGCGAGGCGGCGTCCGGCCGCGACGGCCTCCTCAACGTCTTCGTCCCGCACGCCACCGCCGGGATCGCGATCATCGAGACCGGCGCCGGCAGCGACGACGACCTGCTGTCCGCCCTGCACACCCTGCTCCCGGCCGACGACCGCTGGCAGCACCGCCACGGCAGCCCCGGCCACGGCCGCGACCACGTCCTGCCCGCCTTCGTCCCCCCGCACGCGACGCTCCCGGTGATCGGCGGCCGCCTGGAACTCGGGACCTGGCAGTCGGTGTGCCTGGTGGACACCAACCGGGACAACCCCGACCGCCGGGTCCGGCTGAGCTTTCTCGGCTGACAGGGGCGGTTTCGCGCACCCTCGACAACGCGCGCGGCCGGGCCGTCGTGGCTCAGCCGGACTCGCCCAGCAGTTCCTCCACGGACGAGGGAAGCTCACGCCCGACGAGCGACCGCAGCCGCGGACAGGCGTGCCCGTACCCCACCAGCACAGCGCCGAGCAGCACGCGCGCACCGGAGTCCAGGACCAGCTTCCCGTAGCGGGCCGCGGGGCCGTCGCCGGGCCCCCGCGCATGGCTGAGCGTGACCGCCCCCGGCGTCCGGGCGTGGGCGTCGCCGAGGCTCGCCACCTCCACACCGGGGATCTTCAGGACGGTCGCCGTGTCCGCCGCGCCGGGCGCACAGTCGTCGGCCGGGGCTCCCAGGAGCTGATCGGCCACCGCGTCGGCCATGCGGTAGCCGGGTGCCACCGTGCCGTGGCACCTCCCGTCGACGGCGGCGCAGTCACCGATGGCCCAGACGTCCGGCAGCCCGGTGCGGCCCAGGCGGTCCACCAGGAAGCCGCCGTTCTCCCCGCGGGGCGGGCCGCCGGCGTCCGCCAGCTCGTCCCGTGGACGCGTGCCCGCGGAGAGGACGACGAGTCCCGCCGCGATCCTCGTGCCGTCCTCCAGCGTCACACCGCATGCCCGGCCGTCCGCCCCGGCGTCCACGGAGCGCAGTGGGACTCCGCAGGTGACCCGCACCCCGCCGCGCCGCAGCCACCCGGCCAGGAGCTGTGCCGCGGGAGGATCGAGCTGGGCCGGCATCAGACGGGCAGCGGCCTCCACCACGTGCGGCCGCATGCCCAGGTGACGGCGCAGCGCCTCGGCGGTCTCCAGGCCCAGCAGTCCGCCGCCGACGACCACGACCGGTGCCCCGCGGACGGCGCGGGAGCGGATCGCGTCCACGTCCGCCAGGGTCCGGTACGTGAAGCAGCCGGGCAGACCGGTGCCGGGGACCGGCGGACGGCGGGCCACCGCGCCGGTGGCCAGCACCAGGGCGTGGAACGGAATCCGGGCACCGTCCGCCGTCAGGACGGCGCCCGCGTCCCGGTCGAGGCCGACCACGCTCGTCGCCGTGCGCGCCTGCACGAGAGGATCGCCGCGCATGTGCGGACCGGCCATCTCCAGTTCCGCCGCGGTGGCACCGGCCAGCCGGTCCGACAGCGCGACGCGGTCGTAGGCGGGACGGGGCTCGTCACCGAGGACCAGGATCCGCCAGGAGCCCGCCCGGTCACGGGAGCGCAGCTTCTCGATCAACCGGTGCGCGGTCATGCCGTAGCCGACGATCACCAGGGTGCGGGGCGAGGTCATACGTGTCATCGACTCCTTCGTCGGCCGGCGGACCGGCAGCGGGCGCCGGTTCCGTGACGGAGAGCTGAGCGCACAGTCGGCGGACCTCGTCGGCGCAGGACCCGCACCCCGTGGTGGCCCGGGTCGCCCCGGCGAGGGCCCGCACGCCCCGGGAACCGCCGTGCCAGGCGTGTACGAGCGCGCCCCGCGTCACGTTGTTGCAGTGGCACACCACGTCCGAGGGCGACGTGGCCGCTGCCGCCGCCGGACGGCCGGCCGGCACCCTGCCGAGCAGCAGGGCCAGCCGGTCGGCGGGCAGCGGCCGGTGCGCGTCGAACAACTGGGTGAGGGTGGCCAGGGCTTCGGGGAGACCGACCACGACGGCGGACGACACCCGCCCCGCCGCGTCCACCGACACCCGCGCGTACCGGCCTCGTGCCGGATCGGAGTAGGTCACCACCTCGGCCGCGGCCGTCTCCGGCGTGCCCAGCACACCGAGCGGCAGCCCCGCGAGGCGGGGACGGAACACGTCCGCGGGCCGCCGTCCGGTGGACGGATGCCCGGTCAGCGCGGCGGCCAGCGCCTCGGCCTGGTCCCGTCCGGTGGCCAACGGGCCCGGGACCCGGCCGGACCCCTCGACGCAGTCGCCGATCGCCCGGATCCGGGGGTCGCTCGTGCGCAGCGCCCCGTCCACCACCACCCCGGCCCGCACCGCGAGTCCCGCAGCCCGGGCCAGCCTGGTGCGCGGCCGGACGCCCGTGCAGCAGACGAACGAGTCCCAGACCAGCGGCGGACCGTCGTCCAGGACGAGTTCGCCGGGCGCGAGCCGGACGGCCGACCGGCCGCACCTCAGCCGCACGCCCAGGGACGTCAGGTGGCGGACGAGCAGGTCCCCGGCGGTGGCGTCCAGCCGGCGGTCCAGCGGGTACGGCCCCCGGTGCACCAGGACGACATCCCGGCCGGAGCGCCGCAGCGCCACCGCGGTCTCCACTCCCAGGGGGCCGCCGCCCAGAACGACGATCCGGTCCCCGCGGATCCGTGCGCAGTCCGCGAGCGTCCGCAGCGTGGTGACACCGTCGAGCAACCGGCCCGAGGCGGTACGGATGCCGGGCACCGGCGAGACGACGGGCTCCGCACCGGTCGCCAGCACCAGCGTGTCGTACGGATACTCCTCGCCCGACGCCGTCCGCACCCGGCGCCGGACGCGGTCCAGGCCCGTCACGGTGGTGTCCGGCGCGCAGCGTGCGCCCGGTACCTGCGGCAGCCGCAGGGCGTCCAGCCGCAGGCCGCCGTCCAGCACGGACGTCAGCAGCGGCCGGTGGTACGGGCGGACGGGTTCCGCCTCCAGCAGGGTGAGGGTTCCCCCGTGGTCGTGGCCGTGGCGGGCCATCAGCTGTGCGAGGCGGTGACCGACGGGGCCGCCGCCCACGATCACGACGTCGCCCGCCGAGTCCCGCTTGTCGCTGCCCCCGCTCATGGACCTGTGTTCTCCCTTGTCGCGCGGTGGCCGGCGGGGACGACCCGAACCGCGCTCACCTTGAATTCGGGCATCTTGCTGCGTGGGTCGAGCGCGGTGCCGGTGAGCAGGTTCGCCCGCCCGCCGTCCGGGAAGTGGAACGGCAGGAAGACGGTGTCGGTGCGCAGCGTGGGCACCAGCCCGACCCGGGCCGTCACGCGGCCCCGCGCCGACTGGACCCATGCCAGGTCGCCTTCGGCGAGGCCGGCGCGTGCCGCGGTGTCCGGGTGCATCTCCACGGTCGGTTCGGGCGCCGCGCGCATCAGCTCGGGCACCCGGCGGGTCTGACTGCCCGACTGGTAGTGGGCGAGAAGCCGTCCCGTCGTGGCCCACAGCGGGAAGCGCTCGTCCAGCGTCTCGGCGGGACCGCGGTGGTCCACCTCCTGGAAGCGGGCCCGTCCGTCGGGGTGGGCGAAGCGGTCCAGGAAGAGGCGAGGGGTGCCGGGGTGCGCCGGGCCGTCGGGGGTGTGACGGCAGGGCCAGTACAGCGCCTCGCCGGCGTCCAGCCGCTCGTAGGTGATCCCCGAGTAGTCGGCCCGTCCGCCGGCGGAGGCACGCCGCAGTTCCTCGAAGACCAGGCGCGGTTCCTCCGGGTACCGGTCCGCGGGTTCGCCGAGCCGCACCGCCAGTTCCCTGAGTACGTGCAGTTCGCTGCGGGCTCCCCGGGGAGGACTCACGGCCCGGCGCCGGCGCAGCACCCTGCCCTCGAGGCTGGTCATGGTGCCGTCCTCCTCGGCCCACTGCAGGACCGGCAGCACCACATCCGCCAGACGGGCCGTCTCGGACGGCACGAAGTCGGCGACCACCAGCAGGTCCAGCGCGGACAGCCGCCGGGTGACCCGGGCGGCGTCCGGGGCGGAGACGGCCGGGTTGGAGCCGAACACCAGCAGCGCCCGGGGCCCGCCCTCCGTGCCCAGACGGTCCAGCAACTCGAAGGCGCTGCGCCCGGGCCCGGGCAGACGTCCGGGAGGCACTCCCCACACCCGGGCGACGTGCTCGCGGTCCCGCGGGTCGGCGATCGAGCGGTAGCCGGGAAGTTGGTCGGCCTTCTGACCGTGCTCCCGGCCGCCCTGCCCGTTGCCCTGGCCGGTCAGGCAGCCGTAGCCGGACCCGGCCCGGCCGGGCAGCCCGAGGGCGAGGGCGAGATTGACGAACCCGGCGACCGTGTCGGTCCCGTTGCTGTGCTGCTCCGCCCCCCGCCCCGTCAGCACGTACGCCCGACGGGAGCCGGCCAACATCCGGACGGCCTCGGCCTGCAGCGGGACGGGGACTCCGGTCACCCGCTCCACGCGCTCCGGCCACCAGGCCGCGGCGTGCCGCCAGGCCGCCTCGAACCCCGTGGTGCGCTGGTCGACGGCATCCCGGTCGTGGATCCCCTCCGTGACCGCGATGTGCAGCATGCCCAGGGCGAGGGCCAGGTCCGTGCCCGGGGCGGGGGCCAGGTGCAGGGCCGCCCGCCGCGCGGTCGGAGTCCGCCGGGGGTCGACGACGATGAGCGCCCCCGCCCGCCCGAGGTGCCGCATCAGCGGAGGCATGGTCTCGGCCGGATTGGCCCCCGCCAGCAGGACGGTGTCCGCCTCCGCCAGATCGGTCACCGGGAACGGCAGCCCCCGGTCCAGGCCGAAGGCGGCCGTGCCCGCCGCGGCGGCGGACGACATGCAGAACCGGCCGTTGTAGTCGATCTGGCTCGTTCCCAGCGCCAACCGGGCGAACTTGCCCAGCAGATAGGCCTTCTCGTTGGTCAGGCCGCCACCGCCGAACACCGCGACGGCGTCCGGCCCGTGCGCCGCCCGGATCGCCCGCAGCCGCGAGGCCACCGTGTCCAGGACCTCGGGCCAGGACACGGGCGCAAGCCGCCCGGAGGCATCGCGGACCAACGGGGTGCGCAGCCGGTCCGGCGCGCGCAGCAGCGAGGGTGCGGTCCAGCCCTTCTGGCACAGACCTCCCTCGTTCACCGGAAAGTCGTCGGGCTCGACGGCCACCGGTGCGGCGGCCGCGGCGTCGCCGTGCCCGGCGGCACGCAGCCGGGTGCCGCACTGCAGCGCGCAGTAGGGGCAGTGGGTGGCGACCGGTCCGTCGGGCGCGGTGGGCGACGGGATCGGTTCGGACATGGGGCGTCTCCGGTTCGCGAGCGGGCAGTGGCGCGCCGTCGGCCGGTTTCGGACCGGGCCGCGCGTACCCGGCCCGCACGGTGAGGGCGCACACGGCGCAGGTCACGGGGAAGGCCCGGCAGGCCGGTTCGCGGGGGCCGTGATGGTCGTGGGCCGCGCGGCACACGAGAACCCGAAGTCGGCGGACGGCGTGGCGTTCCGGGCGCCGGGGCCCGGCCACGGGGCCGGCGCCGGGCCCCGCTGCCGTCAGGCCGGCTCGAGCCGTTCCCGCAGCCGGCGCGACAGCTCGATGCGCTGGACCTTCATGGTGGCCGTGCGCGGCAGTTCGGACAGCGGCAGTACCACCGGCTCGGCGAGCTGCGGGAAGTCGGTCACCGCACGCCGCCACCGGTCCGGGTCCAGCGGCACGTTGTTCCTGGTGCACACCACGGGCACCGGCTCGTTGGCCGGGCCCGCCACCAGTACCAGCTCCACCAGCTCGTCCAGCCTGCCCAGCACGGTGTCCTCGACCTCCAGGGTCGAGTCGACGTTCTCGATCACATCGACCGCCCGGTCCAGGACGTGCACCCGGCCCCAGCGGTCGCGGTACCCGACGTCGCCCGTCCGCCACCAGCGGCCGTTGCACTCCTTGCCGTACCGCTCGTCCTCGGCGTAGTAGGTGACCGCGCGGCCGTCGCTCATCACCTCGATGTAGCCGGGCGTCTTCTTCGAGGGACGCTGCCCGCCGCGCGGGACCACCCGTAGGTGGGTCATGCCCGGCAGAGGGTAGCCCAGGCAGCGGCCGTTGCTGCGCAATGCGTTGCGCTGCGTGTACCACCGCGCCACGAGCGGGCCGCACTCGCTCTGTCCGTAGAACTGGAAGAAGACGGGGCCGCGGCGCAGCGAGGCCGACAGCAGCTTGTGGATGGTGGGCGGGTGGATGGCGTCGAACGTGCCGCTGAAGTACTTGACGTTGGACAGCGGACGCAGCGGGTGGTCCACCAGTTCCTCCCACTCCACGAAGGAGTTGGGGTGGGTCTCGACGATCCCCGGCCGGGTGCGCGCGAACAGCGGTGCCACACGCTCCGGTTCGCCGTGGTCGACCACGACGATCGGCATGCCGTGCTCCAGCATCACGGCCAGGGCCATGTACAGCCGGGAGTGCACGAAGGACACGTGCACCGCGTAGGTCTCCCTGCGGCGGATCAGGCTGACCAGCCGTTCCTGGGGCCGGTAGCGTCCGCGCAGCGACAGCGCGGTGTGCACGACGAGCTTCGGCACGCCGGTGGTGCCCGAGGTGTGCGTCATCAGGGCCGGCTGGTCGCCGTCCAGCCGCACCGGGGTGCGGCGCGGGGCGCCGGCGAGGGAGTCCAGCCCGACCGTGCCCGGGCGGTCGCCGTGCGGCACGATGACGCCCACCGCGATGTCGGAGAGCGGCAGACCGGCCAGCTCGGCCGAGAGCTTGGTCTCGTCCGTCAGCAGGTGCGGCCGCTCCAGACGGTCGAGCAGCGCCCGCACCGTCGTCCCGTCGAGGGCGGGCGACAGCAGCACGGGGACGGCGCCGAGCCGGGAGGCCGCGCACGCCAGGACGTAGATGTCGAAGTTGTGACGCTTGTACAGCGCCAGGTGCTCGCCGGCCCTGACGCCCGCCGCCCACAGCCGCGCCGCCATGTCGTCGACGAGGTCCGCGAGCGTGGCGAAGGTCAGTTCCCGGCCGGCCTCGGGCGCGACGTCCATGTCGTGATCGAGAGTGACCGGCACTCCCGGGCGCCGGGCGGCCGCCTCCTCGGGGATCAGGCCCAGCCGGAGCGGCTTCTTGCTGGCGGGCAGGTGGAGCACCATCATGCCTCCTGAACGGAAGAGAAGCTGGTGGACAGACGTTCCTTAAGCGATCGCGCGTCGGAGTCGCCCAGGCGGACGGCGAAGGTCTCGCGCAGTGCCTCGATCGCCTCGTCGGCGGACAGGTGGACCAGTTCGGTCCGCCCGTCGGCGTGGCGCAGGTGGAGGCTGCCGTTGGTCAGGGTCCGCTGGACGGTCTCGTCACCGCGCATCGCGACGAGCTTGCCCGTGAAGGTGGAGCGCGGGTGGTGCGCCGTGTAGAAGTTGGAGACGTCGAAGTCGACGGAGTGGTGCCGCTCCAAGCGGAACGAGTACAGGTCGAACCAGCCGTCGTCGTGCAGCGACTGCAGCACCCACTGGTCGCTCTCGCGTACCAGCCGCCACTGGAAGCCGCCGACCGTCACGGTGGCGCAGTGCGCCAGCGGCAGCGGCGCGAGCGGTCCCTCCGCCCCGAAGCCCACGTCGGTCAGGTACGTCCGGCCTTCGGCCTCGACCAGGAGTGTGGTGTGGGCCCGGTACCGGACGGTGGGCCTGCCCTGCCGCACCCGGGCGAGCAGTCGGGTGACCGGCAGCCCGAAGCGCTCCAGCACGGCCGCGAAGAGCAGGTTGTGCTCGAAGCAGTAGCCGCCCCTGCCCGAGCGGACCAGCTTGTGCTGGATGTCCGCCAGGTCGAGGGAGACGTCCCGGCCGAGGGCCACGTCGACGTTCTCGAACGGGATGGCGGCCAGATGGGCCCGCGCCACGGAACGCAGACAGGCCAGGGTGGCCGCTCGCGGTCCCGTGTAGCCGGTGCGCCCCAGGTAGGCGTCCAGATCGAGCAGGTGCCCGCCCCACGGGGATTCGTCCGGGTGGGCGGCAGGCGGTTCTGAGATGAGCACGGTGTCGTCCTTGGCCATGGGTCGGATCCTGCGGAGCGGCGGAAGGGCGGGGCAATCCGGGCGGAGGCAGTCCGTCAGGTCTCCGCCCGGCGCTCCGGGCGGCCGCCGAGCGCAGCTCAGCCGGTGAGTGCGGCGGCCGGTGCCTGCACGGGCTCGTCGGCGGTACCGGTCAGAGAGCCGACCGCGCACGCGACCGAGGCCAGCGTGAGATGACGGTGCCAACCGGACAGCGACCGGCCGGCGAAGTCCCGGAGACCCGCCTGCCGCGCGTACTGCGCCGCGGCCCGCCCGACCCGGTCCCCCTGCTTGGCCAGCCGCAGCAGCGCGGGCGCGGGGTGGCACATGTTGGTGATCCAGAACTGCGCGGGGGCGCGCCGGGGGTCCGCCCACTCGCCCAGCAGCACCAGCGGCCTGCGGGTGACGGCGGCGTACGGCGTCACGGGCATGGCCGCGGCCAGCGACACCCGCGCTTCCCCGCCGGTCGCGCCGTCGTGCCACTCCACGGGGCGGCGCAGGGCCGTCACCGACGTGAGGATGTCCCGGGCCGACCGGGGACCGGCACCGTGTCCGGGCATCGCCGGATCGGCCACCCGCAGGGAGGTGGTGGCACGCGTCCGGGCGATCACCGGAAGCCCCGCCAGCGGGAGCCGGCTCATGGCCGAACGGGCGTCCGTGCCGCGGACGTCCAGGACGACGGGGCGCCGGGACGTGGTCGCGGCTCCCACCGTCTCCCGTACCGCGGCCGTGATGCTCTCCTCGTAGCTCTCGCCTCCCGGTGCGCCGGGAGCCGCGCCGGACGACTGAGCCGGGAGGAACAGCCGCCACCCGGCGGGAGTGACCGTCCCCGGTGCGACGAACCAGACCCCGAAGGACTGCTGTCCCCGCAGCACCTGCCCGAGGTGGGGGTCGAAGCGCCGACCGACCCCCACCGAGTGCTCCCCGCTCTTGGGTATCGGCATGGGCTGCACCACCCAGGCGGACAGCGGGTGGGCCGCCTCCAGCCAGGCGATCAGCGCGGCGCGTACCGGGCGCCAGTCCCAGGTGGAACTCGTGACGAAGTGCTGCAGGCGCTGCTCGGTCGCCGACCCGCCGCCCATGTGCGCGGCGATGTTGCGGATCGACTTGCGCCCCGGCGTGCACAGCAGGCCGCGTACGTACTCCTCGGCGCGGCGGCGCTGGTCGCTGCGGGGCAGCGAGCCGAACACCGCGGCACACAGTTCCCGCAACACCTCGTCCTGTGCCGGGCCGAACGGGTGCGCGCGCCGGCACCCGGTCGCGGTGGTGTGCGTGCACCCGGTCGCGGTGGTGTGCGTGAACGACGTGCTGGTCATCCGTCTCATCCCCTCGGTTCGCGGCCACTGCGTGCAGGGCGCCTGGGCCGTGCCGCCCGGCCCACCTTTCGCCGAGTGGCGCAGGTACGAGGAGGGGCCCCGGCCACCTGATGGCGTCCGGGAGCGGTGGCCGTGCCACACCCCGGCGGCCCCTTGTGGCGCAGGTCGCACGCGGCACGGGCCGGGTGCGACCTGCGCCACAGGGGAGGGTGTGGCGCGCCCACCACCGGCCGGGAGGCGCTGGTGGGCCGGAGGGTGAAGGGGGAGGCAGCCGACGCGGGTGGGCAGCTGCCGCCGCGCGGGGTCAGGCGAGCAGCAAGGCGGCGATCGCCGGGCCGAACGCGCCGCCCAGCTGGTAGCACAGGGTGAACAGGCCGAGGGTCGTGGTGCGCTGTCGTTCGGCGACGGCGTTGCCGGCCACCACCGACAGGGTGGCCTGGCCGGACGCCGCCACGAACACGGCCACCCCGGCCGCGGCGAGCAGCACGGCGGGCGTCGCGAGGAGGACCGCCGTGACCGGCGCCAGCACGCCCAGCACGAGCAGCACCGTGAGCACGGCGGAGACGCTCAGGCGGTGGGCGTAGGCGGCCATGCCCCAGGACAGCGCGGAGCCGATCAGGAGTGCCACCAGGCTGCCCGCCCCGATCTGGGACGAGTTCCAGCCCGCGTCGTCCTCCAGCAGGCGCGGCACGGTGTAGAGCAGCGCGAAGTACGTGGTCGCCAGGGCGCACACCACGCTGCTCGCCATGACGAAGGCGGGGGAGCGCAGCACCGCCGCGGGGACGAAGCCGTCCGGCTCGTGCCGGATCCAGGCCGTCAGGGCGAGGGACAGCACTGCCGCGCACACCAGCGCCGGCACGGGGAACCGGGTCAGGAACGCCAACGCGCTGATCAGCGCGACCGACAGGGCGGCGCCCACCGGGTCGAACGCGGTGCGGGCCGGCGAGGGGGCGGGCGCGCGGCGCAGGGTGGCGGGCACGGCCAGGAGGGCGAGGGCCGACAGGGAGAGAGCCACGTGCCAGGAGGCGTGCTCGCTGAGCAGGGATCCCGCAAGCGGTCCCAGCGCTCCGCACATGCCGCTGCCCGCGGTGATGACGCCCATGCGGCGGGGGGTGCCGGCCAGGTTGATGGCGGTGGTGACCAGACCGCTGCCACCGAGTGCCTGGGCGGCGCGGCCGGCCAGCAGACCGGGCATCGTCTCCGAGAACGCCACCGCCACGGTGCCGAGGACGATCAGCCCCGTGCTCGCCAGGACCGCCGCCCGCACGCCGCGGTGGCGCAGCAGCGCCGCGGCCAGCGGGGTGCCCACCGCCACGGCGAGCCCGAAGACGGTGGCGATCCACGTCGCCGTGCTCACGGGGACCCCGACGTCCCGGGCGATGTCGGGCAGCGCCGTCGTGGTGGCGTTGGCGCTCAGGGCGGTGGGGGTGGCCAGCAGTCCCAGGGTGGCGGCGGATATTCGCCTGCCGGAGTCGCCGCCCCGGGCGGCCGGGGGATCGGGCTCGGGCACCGGTGCGTCGGCGCGGAGCTTCTGGTCGGGGGTTGGCGAGCGTTCCACGGGGCGGCCTCCTTGCGGGCGGGACCGAAACAAGAGATTGACCTACACGGTGTAGTGTAATCATTACACCGACCAGTGCAATATGGTGACCGTGTGATCGGCGGCCGGCCGATCGGGGCCGGGCGGCGGAGTACGCTGCCGGGAAGCGGAGCGGCGGGAGGGCTGCCATGACTACGGGCGCGATGACGGTGAGTTCGCGGCGCGGCATGCCGGAGAAGAGGCGCGCCATCACGCGGTCGGCGCGCGCCGTCTTCGGCCGTGAAGGCTACGCCCGCGCCAGCGTGGACACCATCGCCCTGGAGGCCGGGGTGTCCAAGCGGACCATCTACAACCACTTCGCCGACAAGGAGCAGCTCTTCCAGACGGTCGCGCTGGAGGGGGCCGAGCAGGTCACCGAAGCGGTGGGGGAGTTGCTGGAACGGCATCTCCGCAAGATCGTCGACCTGCGGGAGGACCTGATCGCCTTCGGCCTCGAGCGGGTCGCGGCGGTCGCCGAGTTCCCCGACCACTTCGCCCTGGTGCGCACGATCGAGGCCGAGGTCACGCGCATCCCGCCCATCGTGCTGGAGGTGTGGAAGGACGTCGGTCCGCTGTCCTCCCACAAGAAGCTGGCGCCGTACCTGCGGGAGATCGCCGATCGCGGCCTGCTCGTGCTGGACGACGCCGAGCGCGCGGCCAACCACTTCAACCTGCTGACCATCACCGACGTCAACCAGCGGACCTTCTACGGGGCCCTGCCGCTGCCCGAGGCCGAAGCGGCGGAGATCGTGGTGGACGGAGTGGACGCCTTCCTGCGCCTCTACCGCGCCCAGGACTGACGGCGGGCCCACGGCCGGCCCGCCGGACGGCGCGTCAGTTGAGCGAGGTGTCCCCGAACGACTCCAGCAGGCGGCGCAGCAGGCCCGCGAGTTGCTCGGCCTCCTCCGCGCTGAGGGCCTGCAGCAGCCTCATCTCGTTCTCCAGATGCAGCGGGAACAGCTCGTCGATGAGCTGGATCCCCTTCTCGGTGAGTCTGATCTGCACCGAGCGCCGGTCGCCGGCGGGCAGGCGCACGCGCTCGACCAGCCCCCTGGCTTCCATGCGGTCGATCCGCTTGGTGATGGCTCCGGAGGTGACCATGGACGCCTTCAGGAAGGCTCCGGCGGTCATCCGGTAGGGCGGTCCGGACCTGCGCAACGTGGTGAGGACGTCGAACTCGCCGGACTCCAGGCCGTGTCGGTTGTCGAACGCCTTCAACTCCCGTTCCAGTATCCGGCTCAGTCGCTGGACCCGCCCCACGATGCTCACCGGCCAGGTGTCCAGGTCCGGGCGCTCGCTGCGCCACAGCTCTCTGATGATGTCCACTGCGTCGGCCATGTCGGCTCCTCAAATTTATCTGAATGGTAAGAGACTTGACAGTCAGATACCAGGGTGATGCTATGGGGTACGGAGCGTAGAGGGGGGCGGCGGGTCCCCGCCAACCCGCGGACGGCCGCCCCCCTCGAACCATGCGTCATATGTTGAAGGACGGGATTCCCCCATGGCCCAGAGCAAGCAGGCAACCATCCTCGCCTTATCGGGAAGTCTGAGGGCGCAGTCGTACAACACGGGTTTGGTGCGGGCTGCGGTCAAGCACAATTCCGGTGGCGCTGCCATCGAGGTCTACGAGGACCTCGCGCTGCTGCCGATGTACAACCAGGACCACGACAACGCGACCCCGCCGCAAGAGGTCGTCGAGTGGCGGAGCCGAGTGGCGGCGGCGGACGGGCTGTTCATCGTCACCCCGGAGCACAACGCTTCCGTTCCGGCCGCGCTGAAGAATGCCCTCGACTGGGCCAGTACCGAGCCCGCCGGCGGCATTCTGGTGGGCAAGCACGTCGCCGTCGCCGGCGCCTCCCCGGGGGCCTTCGGGTCGGCGCGGGCGCAGCTGGCGCTCCGGCAGATCCTGGCCTCCATCGGGGCGGACGTCCTTGCCAAGCCCGACGTGTCCGTCTTCCACTGCCACGAGCGCTTCGACGCGGAGGGCAACCTCACGGACACCTTCGCGATCTCTCTGATCGGAGAGCTGGTCGACGCGCTGTCCGCCCGGATCGCCCGTTCCTGACACTTCCGGGACCGGCTCCGTCTCCCCCGTCGTGCCGGTCCCGGAATTCTCTTCCTGCGACAGTGAATTCCCCCTTTTTCCTCCACCGCCCTTCGATGCGAAGGGCGGTGTCTTTTTTGCCGGAACCACGGGTGTGCGAGACCTGACGGATTATCGGATCGCCCGTTGTCCGGTCGCGAAAAGCCGTCCCATGATGGTGAAACAAGGGAGAAGAAGGTCTTCGGCGCCGATACCGCACACCGGCGGAGGCACTTCTCACGTCTGCCGAAAGGCCGTCGAGGCCGAGGGAGCCGGACATGAAGACGGAACACGCAGAGCGCGCGCACATACCCCCGGTGGGAATCCTGGGAACGGGGTCCTACCTGCCGTCCCGCGTGGTGACCAACGAGATCGTGGGCGCACCCGCGGGTGTGGACGACGAGTGGATCGTACGGAAGACCGGCATCCACCGGCGTCGCTACGCCGCCGACGACGAGGCGACCTCGGACCTGGCCGCCGCCGCGGGCCGCAGTGCCCTGGAGAACGCGGGGATCCCCGCCTCGGACCTGTCCCTGATCATCGTGGCGACCTCGACCCCCGATTCCCCCCAGCCCCCCACGGCGGCGCTCGTGCACCACTTGCTGCGGGCCCCCACCACCGCCGCGGCCTTCGACCTCAACGCGGTCTGCAGCGGCTTCGTCTACGCGCTCGCCGCGGCCCAGCGGATGATCGCCGCCGACGGCGGTCACGCCCTGGTCATCGGCGCCGACCTGTACACCCGGGTCACCGATCCCGCCGACCGGCGCACGCGTGTCCTGTTCGGCGACGCCGCCGGGGCGGTCGTTCTCGGGCCGGCCCGGGCGGGACGGCGGCTGCACGCCACCCGGCTGCTCACCCACAGCGAGGGCCGCGACCTCGTACGGGTGCCGGCGGGCGGTACCCGTCTCGGCTGGAGCGCCGAGACGGTGGCGAACGGACTGCACTACTTCGCGATGAACGGACGAGGCGTCAAGGAGATCGTCTCGGCCAACCTTCCCGGTACCGTCGCCGCCTTCCTCGACGAATGCGGGGTGTCGAAGGAGGACGTGGCGCACATCGTGCCGCACCAGGGCAACGCGGTGATGCTCCAGGAAGTGGAGAAGGAACTGGACTTCCCGCTCGCCCAGCTTCACACCACGGTGAGCGAATTCGGCAACACGGGATCGGCCTCCATTCCCGTCACCCTGAACGCCGCCGCGCGGGCAGGGCGTCTGCGGCCGGGCGAGAAGGTGCTGCTCACCGCTTTCGGGGGCGGTTTCTCCTTCGGTTACGCGCTGGCGGAGTGGTGAAGTCCGGGAATTCGGCGGGCGACACGAGGAATCGGGGTATGACCATGGTCGACGCGGCAGCGTACCTGCGGCGGATCGGTGTGGCGGGACCCGTGCGAGCGGATCTCCAGACTCTCGCCCACCTGCAGGAACGTCATCAGAAGTCGGTCCCGTTCGAGACGATCGACTTCAACCTCGGCCTGCCCATCGGGATGGGCGAGGAGGCCGTGGAGAAGATAGTGGACCGGCGTCGCGGCGGCGGTTGTTACGAGCTGAACACCGCCTTCGCCGTCCTGCTGCGGGAACTCGGCTTCCCGGTGGCCCTGTTGCCCGGGCGCACGCTGCACAACGGTCAGCGGCAAGTCCTCGGTGCCCACAGCGGGCACATGATGCTGCGCGTCGAGGCCGACGGAGAGTCGTGGCTCACCGACGTGGGCTTCAGGTGGGCGAGCCGGCATCCCCTGCGGCTGTCGGACCGCCGGCGGCAGAAGGACGAGAACGGCGAGTACCTCCTCACCGACGGGGACGAGGGCGACGTCGTCATCGTCCACAACGGTGTGCCCCGGATCCGGCTGGAGACGAGGGAGCGGGAGATCGAGGACTTCGTCCCCACCCTCTGGTGGTTCTGCACCTCCCCGGACTCCCCGGTCAGCGCCGGCTCGGTCTGGGCGTCCCTGGTGACCGACGACGGCCGGGTCTCCCTGCTGGACCGCACCCTCACCCGGGTGGAGAACGGGCAGTTGGTCCGCGAGGTGCTCGACGACGAGGCCTTCGCCGCCGCGTGCCGGCGCTGGTTCGGCATCGAGCTGGACCGACTGCCCCATCTGCCCCCCGGGCCGGCCGACGAGCCCGCGTGAGCGACGGCCACCACGTCCCGTGCCAACGACCCAAGAAAGTGGAAGGCAATGAAGAGCGGCACACCCTCCGATACGGTTTTCGACGTACTCGTGGTCGGGGCCGGACCCTCCGGTCTGCTCCTCGCCTGTGAACTGCTCAGCAGGAAGGTCCGCGTCCGCATCGTCGACAGGGCCCCCGAGCCCATGCGCGTGCCCAGGGCGCTGTCCATCTACCCCAGGGCCCTGGACATCCTCGAGGACCAGGGCCTGCGCGACGCGGTGTTCGACGTGTCGGGCGCCATCCGCACCCTCAGCTACTTCTCCGACCGCAACCACCTCGCGTCGTTCCGCATCCCCGAGGAGCACGCGGCGCGGGTGCTGCCGCAGTACGAGACCGAGCGCATCCTGACCGAGCGGCTGGAGAGCCTGGGCGGCAAGGTCGAGCGCGGAGTGCGGCTCCTGTGCATCGAGGACGTCGACCACAGCGGCCGCATCGACGGCACACCCCATGTCACCGCTGTCCTGGAAGGCGCCGACGGCACCGTCGAGCGGGCCACCGTGCCGTACGTGGTGGGAGCCGACGGAGCGAGCAGCGCGGTGCGGGGGCAACTGGGCATCGGCTTCCAAGGGTCCACGTACGGCCTGGAGTTCGCCCTGGTGGACGCCAAGGTGCAAGGCGCGCTGGACCCGGAGGAGATCCTCTACTTCCAGGATCCGACCGGCACCCTGGCCGTCGTGCCGCAGCCCGGCGGCGTCTTCCGCTTCCTGTCCGTGCTGCCCCCCGGCTCCCGTACCGCGGGCGTGGACATGATGCAGGAGATCGTGGACGAGCGGGGCCCGCGCGGCGTCCGCATCACCGAACCCGTGTGGACCACCGTCTTCCGGGTCCACGCCCGGCTGGCCGCCGACTTCCAGCTCGGCCGGGTCTTCCTCATCGGCGACGCCGCCCACGTGCACAGCCCGGCCGGGGGCCAGGGCATGAACAACGGCCTTCAGGACGCCAACAACCTCGGCTGGAAGCTGGCCTCCGTCATCCGCGGCGACTCGCCCACGTCCCTGCTGGCCACCTACGGCCCGGAGCGGACGGAGGCCACCAGGCGCAGCGTCCGCGACACGGACGCGCACACCAAGGCCTGGATGGTGAAGGGGAAGGCGAAGCTGTGGGCGCGCGACGCCGGCTTCCGCCTCGCCGACCGCACCGGCGCGGTCGCCCGGTTCTACGCTCCCGTCCTCGCCGGGCGCCGCCAGACCTACACCCCCGTACGGGCCACCCAGTCGCCCTCCCGCTGGTCACCCTGCCAGGTGGCGGGCAGGCTTCCCGGGGGCATCGGCGTGGGCGGCCTCTTCCCGCGCGAACGGGCCCGCGCCCACGGCCTGGCGGGTCCCGGCGTGGACCCCACGGCCTGGACGCTCGCCGTGACGGACACCTCCCGCGCAGGGGAGCGGTGGCGTGCCGAGATCGGTCACATCGCCGCCCGGTGGCCGCAGCTGCGCGTCGTGCCGGTGCCCCGGCGCTCGATCGGCGCGGCCACCGGATGCCGGCGTCACGGCTACCACCTGCTGCGGCCGGACGGCCACATCGCCGCCCACGGCCACGAGGAGGACCTCAACCGCCTGGAGCGGGAACTCGACACGGTCCTCGTACGCCGTGCGCGGAGCACGTCATGACCCTGCACGTCGGAGCCCAGCTGCCGGTCAACTCGATCCCCGGTCACGGCGGCGACGTCGACCTGGCGGCGGTGGCGCGGCACGCCGAGGCGGTGGGACTGGACTCGGTGTGGACCGGCGACCGGCTGAGCGCGCCCTTCCCCGTCCTGGACTCCTCACTGGTGCTGGCCACGGCTGCCGCCGCCACCGAGCGGATCGCCCTCGGCTACGGAGTCATGCTGCTCGCGCTGCGGTCCGCGGCCTGGGCCGCCCGGCAGATCGGCACTCTGCAGCGGCTCTCCCACGGCCGGGTGCTGCTGGGCGTCGGCGTGGGGTCGGGGGACGAGGCCGAGTGGGCGGCGGCCGGAGTGCCCCCGCGACAGCGCGGCGAGCGCACCGACCGGCTGCTCACCCTGCTGCCCGGACTGCTCGCCGGCGAGCCCACCGAACTCACCGACATGCCGGGACGGCCCCGCGTCGCGCTGCGACCGCCCGCACCGGCGCCCGCGGTGTGGATCGGCGGCACGTCCGACACGGCCCTGCGCCGTGCGGTGGTCCACGGCAAGGGCTGGCTGTCGACCATGAAGACGCCCGAGCAGTTCGCCCGCGCCACGGCCGGCCTGGCGGACCTCGCGGCCGAACGGCAGGTGCCCGTGCCGGACGCCGGGACCAACGTGTTCGTGCGGATGACCGAACGTCCCGGTGCCGGTGCCTCGACCGCGGCGGCCGACCGGCTCAGCGCCCTGTACGGGCTGGACCGGGAGGCGGCTGCCGCGGTCACCGTCGGCGGCAGCCCCCGGCAGGTGGCGGAGCGGCTGTCGGAGTACGTCGAGGCGGGCGCCGGCCACCTGGTGCTCGTTCCCCTGGACGACGACACGTTCCAGCAGTACGAGCTGTTCGCCGAGACACGTGCGCTGCTGCTGAAGGGCTGACGGCCCCCGCCGGTGCCCCCTCGTCAGCGCCCCACCCACAGGAGTGATCCCATGCCGTCCCGACTCTCCGGCGCCACACCGCGCGCCAGCCGCCCGGCCCGGCCCGGCCCGGTCGTACGGATCGACGCGGGCCGCCTGCGCGGGACCGGGGAGGCGTACCGGCAGCGCCCGCTGTACGTCTTCCGCGGCATCCCCTACGCCGAATCCCGCGCCGGGGACCTCCGCTTCACCTCCCCGCGGCCCGTACGGCCCTGGTCCGGCATCCGTGACGCCGTCGCCTTCTCCCCGGCCTTCCTCCAGCCCGGCGACCCCGCGAGCAGCGAGGACGCCCTGTACGCCAACGTGTGGTCGCCCGACCTGGCGGGACGGCTGCCGGTGCTGGTCTACGTGCACGGCGGAGGCTGGCAGGTGGGCGCCGGGAGCGTCCCCACCTTCGACGGGGCGAAGCCCGCGGCGCTCGGGAACCTCGTCGTCGTCAACTTCAACTACCGGCTGGGCGTCTTCGGCTGGGGCCTGCACGAGGACCTCACCGACCCGGACACCGGTCTCGCCGCCAACTGGGGTCTGCAGGACCAGGCCGCCCTGCTGCGGTGGGTGCGGGACAACGTCGCCTCCTTCGGCGGCGACCCCGGGAACATCACGCTGTGCGGCACCTCGGCGGGCGCGGTCACCGCCCGGCTGCTGACCGGTGCCGAGCCGACCCGCGGCATCGCCCGCAGGCTCGTCGTCATCAGCGCCAGCCGGCCCTGGGCGCCGACCTTCGCCCTGACCCCGCAGGACGCCAGGAGCGCCTACGAGCGGATCGCCACCGGGCTGGGCACGACGGTGCGCGGCCTGCGGCACGTCCCGGCGCCCGACCTGCAGGACATGTGGACGAAGCTCTTCGAGGGACCGCCCGCCCGCCGTCGGCTGGTCAGCGGCAGGGAGTACCGGGGACCGGTGGCCGACCCGGCGACCTGGGTGGCGGCGGAACCGGTCGTGCCGCCCGTGCCGGTGCTGTCCGTCCACAATCACACCGAGGGATCCTTCTTCACCGATCCGCACAGCATCTCGTTCCCGCCCGCCCCGCCCGCACCCGCGAACGAGGCGGAACTGCGTGCCGCCGTCCGCGAGGTCATGCTCAAGTGCACCCCGCGGGTCGCCGAGGACCTGCCCGCGGCCTGCCTCGCCGTCTATCGCGCGGCCGCGGCGCAGGAGGGCCGGCCCGCAGACCCGCTCTCGCTGTGGACCGAGATCTGGGGCGACGCGGTCTTCCGGTACCAGATCGTGCGGCTCGCCGAGCGGCACGCGTCACACGGCCGGACACCCCAGTACGTGATGGAATTCGCCCATCCCGTGCGCTCGCCGCACTTCGGGACGCCGCACGACGCCACCTCGAAGTTCCTGTTCGGCTCGCACGCGCACCCCTCCTTCGTCGACCAGTTCGGCGACGGCCCGCTGGAACGACGCCTGTCGGACGCCTTCGTCGACCTGGTGGCCTCCTTCGCCCGGGGCGAGGCACCCACCAGTGCCCATACGCCCGCGTGGCCGGAGTTCCGTCCGGACCGTCCCAGCGCCCTGATCCTCGGCGGCCCCGGGACCGCCCGCGTCGGGACTCTGCCCAAACTCGCGCAGCTGCGGTTCTGGGACGACGTCGACTGGATCCCGGGAGCC